>NZ_CP129672.1:0-1200000 GCF_030505195.1 Comamonas testosteroni | reverse complement strand
GCGCAATTCGGTCATCCTGATCGATCAGATCGAGAGTGGACGTGCCCAGGGTGTGCCGGCCTGGGACGCGATTGTGGAGGCTGCCGTTCACAGGCTGCGTCCCATCGTGCTGACTGCCGCGGCTGCCGTGCTGGCCATGATCCCGCTGTCGCGCAGCGTGTTCTGGGGCCCCATGGCTGTGGCCATCATGGGCGGTCTGATTGTGGCGACCGTGCTGACCTTGCTGGCCTTGCCCGCCATGTATGCGGCGGCTTTTCGCATCAGAAAGGACACGGCCTGAGCCTGTTTTGCGCGAAAGAGCGCCAGTTTTGCAGCTAGAATCTTAGTCTTGACCTCAGTAAGCGTAAATTTGCGCATTGCTGACCGCGCGGGTGGCGAAATTGGTAGACGCACCAGGTTTAGGTCCTGACGGTGGCAACACCGTGCCGGTTCGAGTCCGGCTCCGCGCACCAGACATTGGCAGTCCCTGCTGCATCAAGCCCGTAACCACAAGCCGTTACGGGCTTTTTCTTTTCCTGCCCCCCCTTCTTTGCATGTGCGGCGTCAGCTTTTAAGGCAAACCCCTGTAGGGCGATGGCAGAGCCTGCGCAGCGCCTCGTTATAATGGTCGGCTTCGCCTGTTCCTGATTTGAACAAATGCCTGGTGCCAGACGCTGGGGCAAATGACCGGGGCAGGCTCTGGAAATTTGTGGTGCCGCATGTCGTTGGGTGTGCGCGCACTGTGACTTTGCGCAATACGGTGCGGGTTGCTTGGCAATCTGCACGGTCCTCATCCCTCTTAGGAAAAATCATGGCCGTTAACGTTGAAACTCTTGAAAAGCTCGAGCGCAAGATCACGCTGAGCGTGCCCCTGTCTGCGATCCAGTCTGAAGTTGATGCTCGCCTGAAGAAGGTAGCGCGCACCGTGAAGATGGACGGCTTCCGTCCTGGCAAGGTGCCCATGAGCGTTGTGGCTCAGCGTTATGGCTACTCAGTGCAATACGAAGTGCTGAACGACAAGGTGGGCGAGGCTTTTGCCGCTGCCGTGAATGAAGCTGATCTGCGCGTTGCTGGTCAGCCCAAGATCACCGAGAAGGATGGGGCTCCTGAAGGCGAGGCACAATTCGATGCCGTGTTTGAGGTCATGCCCGAAGTCAAGATCGGTGATCTGACCGCTGCTGAAGTGGAAAAGCTGACCACCAGCGTGGATGACGCCGCCATCGACAAGACCGTGGACATTCTGCGCAAGCAGCGTCGCACCTTTACCGAGCGTGCAGCCGGTGAAGCAGCTGTGGACGGCGACCGCGTGACCGTGGACTTCGAAGGCAAGATCGACGGCGAGACTTTCTCCGGCGGCAAGGCTGAAGACTTCCAGTTCCTGGTCGGCGAAGGCCAGATGCTCAAGGAATTCGAAGACGCAACCCGCGGCATGAAGGCTGGCGAGTCCAAGACTTTCCCCCTGGCCTTCCCCGCTGACTACCATGGCGCCGATGTGGCTGGCAAGACCGCCGACTTCCTGGTGACCGTCAAGAAGGTGGAAGCTCCCAACCTGCCCGAAGTGAACGAAGAGTTCGTCAAGACCCTGGGTGTGGACGGCGGCTCCGTTGAAGCCCTGCGCGACGACATCAAGAAGAACCTGGAGCGCGAAGTGAAGTTCCGCGTTCAAGGCCGCAACAAGCAAGCCGTGATGGATGCCCTGGTGTCCGTGGCCGAGCTGGATCTGCCCAAGGCTTCCGTGCAAGCTGAAGTGGGCCGCCTGCTGGAAGGCGCACGCGCCGAGCTGGAACAGCGCGGCATCAAGGACGCGGCCAAGGCTGAAATCCCTGAAGACATCTTCCTGCCCCAAGCCGAGCGTCGTGTGCGCCTGGGCCTGGTGGTAGCCGAGCTGGTCAAGACCAACAACCTGCAAGCCACTGCCGAGCAGATCAAGGCTCATGTGGAAGAGCTGGCATCCAGCTACGAGAAGCCCGAAGACGTGGTGCGCTGGTACTTCGGCGACCGCAACCGTCTGGCTGAAGTGGAAGCTGTTGTGATCGAAAACAACGTGACCGAGTTCGTTCTGAGCAAGGCCAAGGTGACCGATAAGGCCGTTTCCTTCGACGAGTTGATGGGTCAGGCCTAAGGGCTGGACCTTTTATCGGTGCTTGCCCTAGGCGAGTTCCGATAAGTTAAATTGCGGGGCTTGTGCTTTTGCGCGCAAGCCCCATTTTCTTTTCAGAATGCGGCTACAGTAGGCGCATAGCACTGGAGAAAACATGAGCGCATTGGATACATTGGGTTTGGGCATGGTGCCCATGGTCATTGAACAGTCGGGTCGCGGTGAGCGCTCCTATGACATTTATTCGCGTCTGCTCAAGGAACGCGTGATTTTCCTGGTGGGCGAGGTTAACGATCAGACTGCCAACCTGGTGGTGGCCCAGTTGTTGTTCCTGGAAAGCGAAAATCCCGACAAGGATATTTCCTTCTATATCAACTCCCCCGGCGGCAGCGTGACTGCAGGTATGGCGATTTTTGACACCATGAATTTCATCAAGCCTGACGTCTCGACGCTGTGCACCGGTATGGCGGCGAGCATGGGTGCGTTCCTGCTGTCGGCCGGAGCCAAGGGCAAGCGCTATGCACTGCCCAATGCCCAGGTCATGATTCACCAGCCTCTGGGCGGTGCACGTGGTCAGGCGACCGAAATCGAAATTCATGCCCGCGAAATCATCAAGACACGCGAGCGTCTGAACAAAATACTTGCCGAGCGTACCGGCCAGCCTCTGGAAAAGATCCAGAACGACACCGAGCGTGACTATTTCCTTTCCGCCGATGAGGCTAAGGAATACGGCCTGGTTGACCAGGTAATCAGCAAGCGTTCCTGAAATGCATAGCACCGAGTCCAATGTCTGATTGGGCTTACGTGTGTTAGCACAGAAAAACCTGGGAGCTGCTGACTGGCTCCCGGGACTTGCTCGGCGGCGTTTGTCCCTGATGGCCTACGCCGCCTTGTCTTTGGTTATCATTAATTTTCGTTTTTTCGTAACGAGGCACAGCCCCCATGGCCGATAAAAAAGGCTCTTCCACCGAAAAGAATTTGTATTGCACCTTCTGCGGCAAAAGCCAGCACGAGGTCAAGAAGCTGATCGCCGGCCCGTCCGTGTTCATCTGCGACGAGTGCATCGACTTGTGCAATGAGATCATTCGCGACGAACAGCCTGCCGCCGACGCCAAGGAAGGTCGCGGCGATCTGCCGACGCCTGCTGAAATCAAGGCCAATCTCGACAACTATGTGATCGGTCAGGAGCAGGCCAAGCGCACGCTGGCCGTGGCTGTCTACAACCACTACAAGCGCCTGAACCACAAGGACAAGGCAGGCAAGGACGATGTGGAGCTCAGCAAGAGCAATATCTTGCTGATCGGTCCCACGGGTTCGGGCAAGACCTTGCTGGCTCAAACGCTGGCGCGTCAGCTCAATGTGCCATTCGTGATGGCCGATGCCACCACGCTGACCGAGGCCGGCTATGTGGGCGAGGATGTCGAGAACATTATTCAGAAGCTGCTGCAAAGCTGCGAGTACGACGTCGAGCGTGCTCAGCGCGGCATTGTCTACATCGACGAAATCGACAAGATCTCGCGCAAGTCGGACAACCCCAGCATCACGCGTGACGTCTCGGGTGAGGGCGTGCAGCAGGCTCTGCTCAAGCTGATTGAAGGCACGATGGCCAGCATTCCTCCTCAGGGTGGACGCAAGCATCCCAACCAGGACTTTCTGCAGATTGACACCACCAATATCCTGTTTATCTGCAGCGGCGCGTTCGCGGGATTGGAAAAAGTCATCGAGAACCGCACCGAGGCTTCGGGCATTGGCTTTGGCGCTACCGTCAAGAGCAAGAAGCAGCGTTCCATCTCGGAGATGTTCCTTGAGATTGAGCCTGAGGATCTGATCAAGTTCGGCATCATCCCCGAGCTGGTGGGGCGTATGCCCGTGGTGACGGCGCTGGCCGAACTCAGCGAAGAGGCGCTGGTGCAGATCCTGACCGAGCCCAAGAATGCGCTGGTCAAGCAGTACAGCAAGCTGCTGGCCATGGAGGGTGTGGAGTTGGAGATCCGCCCTGCGGCCCTGAAGGCGATCGCCCGCAAGGCCCTGGCTCGCAAGACCGGTGCCCGTGGCCTGCGCTCCATCGTCGAGCAGGCACTAATCAGCACCATGTTCGAGCTGCCGACCGCCGAGAATGTGGAAAAGGTCGTGGTGGAAGAAGCCACCATCGAAGACGGCAAGGAGCCGCTGCTGGTTTACCGCGAAGCGGCCAAAAAGGCCTGATACTGTGCTTGCGTGCAAGGCGACCTCTCAATCGGCTCGCTTTGTCGCCTGTGGCTGAAAGGCAATGCCCCTGCGGCGGCAAAAACAATTTGCCCCCAGGGGTTGAAATACACCGGTAAGCGGACCATCTTCCGCTGAGAAACCGAGGATACCTATGTCTGGACAAACCCCTTTGCCTTCTACCGAGCTGGACCTGCCACTGCTGCCGCTGCGCGATGTGGTGGTGTTTCCGCATATGGTGATTCCGCTGTTCGTGGGGCGTGCCAAGAGCATCAAGGCTCTGGAGCTGGCCATGGAAGGCGACCGCCGCATCATGCTGGTGGCGCAGAAGACGGCCTCCAAGGACGAGCCTGCAGCGGAAGACATGTTTGATGTGGGCTGTGTCTCCACCATCTTGCAGATGCTCAAGTTGCCTGACGGCACCGTGAAGGTGCTGGTGGAGGGCCAGCAGCGTGCGCTGGTCAAGCAGGTCGCCGACGAAGAGTCTCACTTCACGGCGTCTGTGACGCCTGTGGAGCCCGAAGGCGTTGCCCATGAGCAAAGTGAAATCGAAGCTTTGCGCCGTGCGGTGACCCAGCAGTTTGACCAGTACGTCAAACTCAACAAGAAAATTCCTCAGGAAATCCTGACCTCAATCGCCAGCATTGACGATGCTGGTCGTCTGACGGACACCATTGCGGCGCACCTGCCTCTCAAACTCGAGAGCAAGCAGGCTGTGCTGGATCTGGTGGACATCAAGGAGCGTCTGGAAAACTTGTTCGAGCAACTCGAGCGCGAGGTCGATATCCTCAACGTCGACAAGCGGATCCGTGGCCGCGTCAAGCGCCAGATGGAGAAGAATCAACGCGACTTCTATCTGAATGAGCAGGTCAAGGCCATTCAAAAGGAGCTGGGCGAAGGTGAGGACGGTGCCGACATCGAGGAGATCGAGAAAAAGATCAAGCTCGCCAAGATGCCAGCCGATGCTCGCAAAAAGGCTGAGGCCGAGCTCAAGAAGCTCAAGCTGATGTCGCCCATGTCGGCTGAAGCTTCAGTGGTGCGCAACTACATCGAAGTACTGACTGGTCTACCCTGGAGCAGGAAGACCAAGATCAAGCACAACCTGGCGAATGCCGAGGAAGTGCTGAACGAAGATCACTTTGGCCTGGAAAAGGTCAAGGATCGCATTCTTGAGTATCTTGCTGTGCAGCAGCGTGTGGACAAGGTCAAGGCGCCCATTCTGTGCCTGGTGGGTCCTCCCGGCGTGGGCAAGACTTCGCTCGGACAGTCCATTGCCAAGGCCACAGGTCGTAAGTACGTGCGTATGGCACTGGGCGGTATGCGAGATGAGGCGGAAATTCGCGGTCACCGCCGTACCTATATCGGCGCCATGCCCGGCAAGGTGCTGCAGAGCCTGGAGAAGGTTGGTACGCGCAATCCTCTGTTCCTGCTGGACGAAATCGACAAGCTGGGTATGGACTTTCGTGGCGATCCTTCGAGTGCTCTGCTGGAGGTGCTGGATCCCGAGCAGAACAACAAGTTTGGTGACCACTACGTGGAGGTCGACTTCGACCTGTCCGATGTGATGTTTGTGGCGACTTCCAACTCCATGAACATTCCTTCGGCCTTGCTGGATCGCATGGAGGTGATTCGTCTGTCGGGGTATACCGAAGACGAAAAGACCAATATCGCCGTGCGCTACCTGCTGCCCAAGCAACTCACCAACAACGGTGTGAAGGATGGCGAGTTGGAAGTGACCGAAGCCGCGATTCGCGACATCGTGCGCTACTACACCCGCGAGGCGGGCGTGCGTTCGCTTGAGCGCGAGCTGTCCAAGATTTGTCGCAAGGTGATCAAGGGCTTGCAACTTGGCAAGCTTCAGCCCAAGGTGGAGGTGAATGCCGACAACCTCAATGAATATCTGGGCGTGCGCAAGTTCAGCTATGGCCGTGCTGAGCATGCCAATCAGGTGGGGCAGGTTGTGGGTCTGGCCTGGACTGAAGTCGGAGGGGATCTGCTGACCATCGAAGCGGCAACCATGCCAGGCAAGGGGGTCATCACCCGTACCGGTTCACTGGGTGATGTGATGAAGGAGTCGGTCGAAGCTGCTCGCACCGTGGTGCGTAGCCGCGCTCGCCTGCTCGGCATCAAGGATGAAGCCTTCGAGAAAAAGGACATCCATGTGCACGTGCCTGACGGCGCTACACCCAAGGATGGCCCCAGCGCCGGTGCTGCGATGACAACAGCTTTTGTCTCGGCTCTCACTGGCATTCCCGTGCGAGCTGATGTGGCCATGACCGGTGAAATCACCTTGCGTGGAGAAGTCACTGCGATCGGCGGCCTCAAGGAAAAGCTGCTGGCTGCTCTGCGTGGTGGCATCAAGACCGTGCTCATTCCTGAAGAGAATGCCAAGGATTTGCAAGACATTCCCGATAATGTGAAGAGCGGTCTGGAAATCGTTCCTGTGAAGTGGATCGATCAGGTTCTCAAGGTGGCTCTGGAGCGTGTGCCGGATCCTTTGACTGAGGAAGCTGTTGCGGCCGTGGCGTCCACTGATGTCAAGCCGGTAGAGGCGGCCATCAAGCATTAGGCTTGTTTTGTGAAAATTGTGGCGTTTTTTCTGAGAGGGCTCAGAACTGCGCTACAATTCATCCATCGCAGCAAACAACGTTGTACAATGTTGGGCTTCGGTAGATATGCGGGAATAGCTCAGTTGGTAGAGCGATACCTTGCCAAGGTATAGGTCGACGGTTCGAACCCGTTTTCCCGCTCCAGGTTTTCAGAACCTGTAGCAATACAGGTTCGCATCAAAGAGTGAAAGCTTTTTGAATGCGGGAATAGCTCAGTTGGTAGAGCGATACCTTGCCAAGGTATAGGTCGACGGTTCGAACCCGTTTTCCCGCTCCAGGTTTTCAGAGCCTGTAGCAATACAGGTTCGCATCAAAGGGTGAAAGCTCTTTGAATGCGGGAATAGCTCAGTTGGTAGAGCGATACCTTGCCAAGGTATAGGTCGACGGTTCGAACCCGTTTTCCCGCTCCAGGTTTTCAGAACCTGTAGCAATACAGGTTCGCATCAAAGAGTGAAAGCTTTTTGAATGCGGGAATAGCTCAGTTGGTAGAGCGATACCTTGCCAAGGTATAGGTCGACGGTTCGAACCCGTTTTCCCGCTCCAGATTTTTGTGATAGCGGCGCGATAGCAAAGCGGTTATGCCCCGGATTGCAAATCCGGTTAGACCAGTTCGACTCTGGTTCGCGCCTCCAAACTAGTGGCACAAGCCCTGCAGATGAAAGTCTGCAGGGCTTTTTGCTTTGTGCGCTTGGTATCGGCGGGCTGAGGTGCTCCATATGCCGGCGAGTCTTGGAGACCAGCGCCACATCTGCATCACCCTATGCAACTCGGGCTGCTGCAGGCGATGTCCTTTCGCTATGAAAAAGCCCAAGACAATGCCTTGGGCGAGTCGGAGAGGACGGGGGGATGCTTGCGTTCAGACGGGCTCGGCCAGCTTTACGCTCTGACGCAATGTCTTGGCAGCCTCCACCATGTGCTGCAGTGCAGGAATCACTTCAGCCCACTGACGTGTCTTGAGGCCGCAGTCAGGGTTGACCCAAAGGCGTTCGGTGGGAATGCGTTTTGCGGCTTTTTGCATGAGCTCCACGATGTTTGCCTTGGTGGGAATGTTGGGAGAGTGGATGTCATAGACGCCCGGGCCGATCTCATTGGGGTAATCGAAGTGCTCGAATGCCTCCAGCAACTCCATGTCCGAGCGTGAAGTTTCTATGGTGATCACATCAGCGTCCATGGCTGCAATCGAAGCAATGATGTCGTTGAACTCCGAATAGCACATATGGGTGTGAATCTGGGTTGCATCGGCAACGCCATTGGCACTGATGCGAAACGCTTCCACGGCCCAGTGCAGATATTCTTTCCATTGTGATTGACGCAATGGCAAGCCCTCACGCAATGCTGCCTCGTCGATCTGGATCACGCGCACGCCGGCTCTTTCCAGATCCAGCACTTCTGCGCGAATAGCCAGTGCCAACTGATAGCAGGATGTGGAGCGTGGCTGGTCATCGCGCACGAATGACCAGTTCAGGATGGTGACCGGGCCTGTCAGCATGCCTTTCATGGGTTTGCGGGTCAAGGACTGGGCGTACTGGATCCATTCCGTCGTCATCGCCTTGGGGCGGCTGATGTCGCCGAACAGGATGGGAGGCTTGACGCAGCGTGAGCCATAGGACTGCACCCAGCCGAACTGACTGAAGGCATAGCCATCGAGTTGCTCGCCAAAGTACTCGACCATGTCGTTGCGTTCGGCCTCGCCATGCACCAGCACGTCCAGTCCCAGAGCCTCCTGCTCTTGCACGCAGCGTTCAATCTCGGCGCGCATGGCGCCTTGGTAGCGGGAGAAGTCCAGGCGACCAGCCTTGAATTCGCTGCGCGCCTGGCGGATCTCTGCCGTCTGGGGAAAAGAGCCAATGGTGGTGGTCGGGAAGGCTGGCAGCTTCAGCAGTCGGGCTTGCTCGGCAGCGCGTACTTCGTAGCTGCTCTGGCGTTGGCCCAGTTTGGCACTGATCTGCCTGACTGCGGCCTGCACCGCAGGGTTGTGAACGCGAGGCGATGTACGGCGTGTGGCCAGAGCGGCAGCGTTGTCCGCCAGTTCGGCCTTGACGCAGTCTCGGCCATGGCGCAGAGCCTCGCCCAGCACGCGCAGCTCATCAAGCTTTTGGTGCGCATAAGCCAGCCATGATTTGATGTCTGCATCCAGCTTTTGTTCGCTGTTCAGATCCACGGGTACATGCAGCAAGGAGCACGATGGCGCAATCCAGAGGCGGTCGCCTAGGCGTTCGGCCAGCGGCTCCACCCAGTCCAGCACGGCAGCCAGATCGGTTTTCCAGATATTGCGGCCATTGATCACGCCCAGCGACAGCACCTTGTGCGCGGGCAGCAGCCCCAGCAACTGTTGCACATCATCCTGTCCGTTGATGGCATCGATGTGCAGGCCGGCTACGGGCAGGTTCGCTGCCAGATATTTGTTTTCAGCCAACTGACCGAAATACGTGGCCAGCAGCAGCTTGATCCTGCAGCTTTTGAGGTGGTGGTATGCGGTGTTGAACGCGTGTTGCCAGTCGGCATCGAGCTCGGTCACCAGGATGGGCTCGTCCATCTGCACCCATTCCACGCCTTGGGTCGCCAGCGCATCCAGCAATTGGGCATAGACGGGCAGCAGACGTTGCAGCAGCTCCAGCTTGCTGGTGCCGTCCTTAGCCTTGCCCAGCGCCAGATAGGTGACGGGGCCGATGAGTACGGGTTTGGCTGCTATGCCTTGTGTCCTGGCTTCGGCCAGTTGTTCCAGCAGGCGCGCTGCATCAAGCTTGAATTCAGTGGCCGAGCTGAACTCGGGCACGATGTAGTGGTAGTTGGTGTCAAACCACTTGGTCATCTCGCCCGCGGCGACGCCAGCGCAGCAGCGGGTGTGGCCGGTACTGCGGGATTCGGTCGTGATCGCCGAGCGGCCACGGGCCACGCGAAAGTAGTTGTCCAGCGTATCGCCTTCGAAGCCTTGCACCCGTTCGGGCAGATTGCCCAGCGTAAAGCTCATGTCCAGTACCTGGTCGTAGAACGCGAAGTCACCCACAGGCACCCAGTCCAGTTCTTGCTGCGCGGCCCAGTGGCGTTGGCGCAGCTCGGCGCCCAGCGCCTTGAGCGCATCGCGCGAGGATTCGCCTCTCCAGTAGGACTCCAGCGCGAACTTCAGTTCGCGCTTTGTGCCGATGCGTGGAAAGCCCAGGTTGTGAATAGTCGTCATGCAGAAATCCAGTCTTGTGATTTTTTAGCCCATGGCCAGAGTGGCTTGGGTCAGCGAACTGGATGTTCTTGGAATCGATACATGAAGTAAAATGGTTGTTTCTCATGTATCCATGAATTGTGTTCACAGATGATTGAGCGTATCCATCTCGCCATCGTGCAAGAGGTTGAAAAGCAAGGCTCTTTGACTGCGGCGGCCGATGTGCTGTGCGTCACTCAGTCCGCCCTGAGCCACAGCATGAGAAAGCTGGAGGGCCAACTCGGCACCGATGTCTGGCTGCGTGAAGGGCGCAGCCTGCGCCTGACGCAGGCGGGTCAATACCTGCTGGCAGTGGCCAATCGCGTGCTGCCTCAGCTGGATCTGGCCGAGTCGCGTTTGCAGCAATTTGCCCAGGGAGAGCGCGGCAGCTTGCGCATTGGCATGGAATGCCACCCTTGCTACCAGTGGCTGCTGAAAATCGTCTCACCCTATCTGGCCGCCTGGCCCGATGTGGATGTGGACGTGAAGCAGAAGTTCCAGTTTGGCGGCATCGGTGCGCTGTTCGGCTATGAGATCGACATGCTGGTCACGCCCGATCCGTTATTCAAGCCGGGTCTGCACTTTGAGCCCGTTTTTGACTACGAGCAGGTGCTGGTCGTTGCGGCGAATCACACCCTGGCCCAGGCCGGTCATGTCAAGCCTGGTGATCTGTCCCGCGAGGTGCTGATTACCTACCCCGTGGCCGTGGACCGGCTTGACATCTATACCCAGTTTTTGCTGCCCAAAGGCATTGCCCCCAGGCGCCATAAAACCATAGAGACCACCGACATCATGATGCAGATGGTCGCCAGCGGCCGTGGGGTCGCGGCCCTGCCGCGCTGGCTGGCTCTCGAATATGCCGAAAAGATGGCAGTCGTACCCTTGAAGCTGGGCAGCAAGGGGATCGCCAAGCAAATCTACCTCGGTGCGCGCGAGTCAGAGTTGCATACCGACTACCTGCAGGCCTTCATTGCGCTGGCACGGGCACCTGGCCTGGCTCTGCCGGCTGCGGCACCCACGCAGAAAGAATCCTGAAAAGATATCGGGAACCAATTGCTCAATAAGCGATAGCGGCTGATTCACATGTTGATGGCTCTCATGCCCGGTGCGGACGCCCGGTCGGCTTGCCGTCCGGCCTGCACGCCCCACAGCCACATGGCGCCGCCCGCCAGCAGCGTCAGCACAAACGATTGCTGTGCGCCCCAGTGGTCGATCAGCCAGCCGGCAGCGGCTGCACCCAGGGCCACGCCGCTGGCCAGGCCAGTCAGCAGCCAGGTCATGCCCTCGGTCAGGCGATTGGCTTGTACCTGTTGCTCCACCAGGCTCATGGCCACGGTAATCGTCGGGCCAAAGGTGATACCTGCCAGCAGCACGGCCAGCGTCAGCGCGGTCAGATTGCTGGCCAGCAGCAGGGGCAGAGCGGAAATGGCGACCGATGCACCGACCCATACGATCTGGCGGCTGAGCGGCATCTGCAGGCGCAGCGTGCCAAACAGCAAGCCCATGGCGCAGGAGCCCAGTGCATAGAAGGACAGCACCACACTGGCCATGCCGGGCTGGCCCTGTGCGGTGGCGAAGGCCACGCTGGCCACATCGATCACGCCCACGATGACACCTTGCGCCAGCATGAACAGCGCCAGCGTGCGCACCACAGGCTGGCGCAGCATCGACGAGGTCCTGCCTTTTTCCGAGTCGGCTTGCGGGCTGACAGGTGGTTCGGTGCGGCGTTGCACCACAAACAGGCCTACGCCGATGATGAGGAACAGCGCCGCAGCCAGCGGGCCGGCCTCGGGGAACAGCAGCATGCTGAGGCCCACCGACAGCGGCGGGCCGACGATAAAGGCCAGATCGTCAAGCACGCCCTCCAGTGCAAACGCGGTCTGCAGCTGGGGCGTTCCGCTGTAGATTGCCGTCCAGCGGGCGCGAACCATCGCTGGCATGCTGGGCAGGCTGCCGACAGCAGCGGCCAGTATCAGCAGCAGCCAGTCCGGTCCCTGCCAGTGGGCACAGGCCAGCAGGGCCAGCATGGACAGTGCACTGCTGGCGGCCGCAAACGGCAGTACCCTGAACTGGCCGTAACGGTCAACCAACGCCGAGATGCGCGGTGCCAAAACGGCAATCGACAGCGCGAAACAGGCCGACACCATGCCTGCCAGCGTGTAGGCGCCGCGCTGCTGCGACAGCATGGTGATCAAGCCAATCCCCGTCATCGACAGCGGCAGTCGCGCCAGCAGCCCGGCCAGCACAAAGCCTGTGCTGCCCGGCGCTGTAAACAGCTTGCGGTAAGCATTCAACATGGAAACCCTTGAATAGATTCATTCGCATACATTGTGTATGCGAATGACATTCTAGGAGTTTGGGATGTAGCGCGTATGATTGGCATACGCTTTGTATGTGAATATTGCCGGGAGTTCGCAGTGACCCAAGTTCGCCAGAGTCGTGCCAGCATGATCGAAGCCACGCGGGCCAAGCTGATCAGCGCGGCGCGCAGCGCTTTCGCCCAGCATGGCTATGCCCAGGCAGCCATGGACGAGTTGACCGCGCAGGCCGGTTTGACGCGCGGCGCGCTCTATCACCACTTTGGTAGCAAGCCCGGTCTGCTGGCTGCCGTGGTGGCGCAGATGGATGAAGAAATGGACCAGCGGCTGGAGCTTGTGCTGCGAGGCCATGCCGATCCATGGGAGGGTTTTCTGGCCTATTGCCGCGCCTATCTGAGCATGGCGCAGGAGGCTGAGATTCGCCGCATTGTGTTGCAGGATGCACGCTCTGTGCTCACCGGTACCGACCAGGGGCAGCAGCACCAGCAATGCATTGCTTTTATCGCCGGTTTTTTGCAGCAGCTCATTGATCAGGGCGTCATCGTGAACGCCAGTGCAGCGGCGCTGGCAAGGTTGCTCAACGGCTGCCTGATCGAAGCGGCTTTCTGGATTGCCGAGGAGGGCGCTCCACCCGAGCGCCTGAACGAGGCTTTGCAGGCGCTGGATTTGATGCTGCAAGGCTGGAGGGCGGCGTGAGCCGGTGCCCCGACGGGTATCTTCGATGCCTGCAGGCTGACCGCCGAAGACAGGCGCAGGAAGACACAGTGGCGGCGCTGCCGTATCTGTTGCATGCGGCGCAATCCTGATGGAAAAGTGGCCGGGCTTCGGTGATGCTTTGCGCATGACTCTTCACCCAACCCTTGGAGCTGCACATGACAACTGAACCGAAGATCAAAGGCCCGGCCTCCTACTTTCCCTCCATCGAGAAAACCTACGGCCAGCCGGTCACGCACTGGATCAAGATTCTCGAAGGCCTGCACGACAAGAAACATATGGAGCAGGTCGCGTATCTCAAGCTCGAGCATGGCATCGGTCATGGACATGCGAACGCGCTGGTCGCATACCATCGGGCGCAATCTGGTGCCCAGTGAGAGTGCATCGTGCCAGGTTGCAGGCGTCAGAGATGGTGTGCGACCTGGTGCTGTCGATCTTGCGTGAGCCCTGCACCTTCAGCGAACCCATGAAATTTAAGAAAGTGCTTCGTGAAGCGTTGCGCCTCTGGTCATCGCAAATATGGATTTCTGACGGGCGGCTCATGGCCTGCGACGGAGGTCTGTCTCCGCAGCTGTCCGCACACTGGGAGATGGCGCAAGCCCCATGCAAAAGCGTGGAGTGAAGCGCATCAGCTGATGGTCTGGGCGATCTTCTGTGCATGGCACAAAGCTGCGGTCGAACATTTCAAGGCGGGTCGGGGCCGGATTTCCAAATCGGATCTGGATATACGGCATTTCCGCCAGAAGTACGAAGAAAGTCTGTTCGCAGATGGCAGCCGCTATCCACGCCAGATGCTGCGCGCCTATCGCCGTGAGCTGAGGTCCAGGCCAAGACCAGCTCCATAGGCTCAGCCACCTATGCGGGATGATAAAAAACAGCGCGCAACGCTTGATGCCGAGGCGTTGCACGCCGTCTGCTCCTCAGGACATGCTTTGGAGTTACTGGTACTTCTGCTCCAGCCCATCCCAGAAGTCCTTGTTCACCAGCCGCTGGCGTTCAAGGAAAGGTGCGACGATGGCGGGGTCTTCATCGACCTTGTGATCGTCACGCAGCAGGGTCAGGCACTTTTGCATGCCGGCCACAGCGCCTTGCAGTGCGGCATTGGCATAGAGCACAAAGCCATAGCCCAGCTCACCCAGTTCGTCAGCGTTGAAGATGGGGGTCTTGCCGCCGATGACCATATTCATGAGCTGGGGAGCTTGCAGGCGCTGAGGCAGGGCGCGCACTTCTTCGGCCTGGGTGACGGCCTCGATAAACAGGATGTCGGCACCGGCTTCCTGAAACTGCTGAGCGCGCTCGATGGCGGCTTCAAAGCCGTGAACGGCTGCCGCGTCGGTACGGGCCATGATGAGAGTGCCGCTGTCGCGCCGCGCATCGACAGCGGCCTTGATCTTGCCCAGCATTTCGCTGGTTTCGATCACGGCCTTGCCATTGAAGTGACCGCAGCGCTTGGGGCTGACCTGGTCCTCAAGCTGAATGCAGTCGGCACCGGCGCGCTCCAGCGTGCGCACGGCGTGGTAGGTGTTGACGGCGTTACCGAAGCCGGTGTCGGCATCGACCAGCAGCGGCACCTCCACGGCGTCGCGGATGCGGGCCGTATGGTCGGCGATATCGCTGAGACCCATAAAACCCTGGTCTGGCATGCCGAACCACATATTGGTCACGCCGGCACCGGTCACATAGATGGCTTCAAAGCCCAGGTCGGCGATCAGCCGCGCCGACATGGCGTTGAATGCACCGGGAACGATGACGCCGCGGCGGGCATCGGCAAGGGCCTTGAGTTGTTGCTTCGGGTTCATGAGATTGCTTGTTAAAAAAGGACTCTGAGACTTATCTGATGGGCGCATTCAACTATCAGCCTTGATGGCTGTATGCACTTCTGACTGGTGCAGCCAGGCAGAGCTGCCGCGCAGCTCCTCGGAGGATTAATCCAGCGAAATATTCGCGTTCTTGATCACAGGTCCCCACTTGGCGCGCTCGGCTTCCAGGTATCTGCCATAGGCCTGAGGCGTGCCGCCCATGATCTGGCCGCCACTGCTTTCGATCATCTGGCGCAGAGACTTGTCGCTCTTGAGCGCTTCGTTGACGGCCTGGTTGAGCTTGGCCACCACGGCGTCGGGCGTGTTGGCCGGTGCAACCATGCCCAGCCAGTTGTACGACTCAAAGCCCTTGACCCCGGCTTCGTCCAGAGTAGGTACGTCGGGCAGCACGGCCAGGCGGGTCTTGCTGGAAACGGCCAGGGCATTGATCTTTTTGGCCTTGATCGAAGGCAGGGCCGAATAGCCCATCTCGAACATCATGGCCAGATGGCCGCCCATGAGGTCAGTGGCTGCCAGTGAGCCGCCCTTGTAGGGCACATGGGTCAGCTGGGTCTGGGTCTGGTAGGCCAGCAGCTCGCCCGACAGATGATGGGCCCCGCCCACGCCCGAGGAGCCATAGGTCAGATC
This sequence comes from Comamonas testosteroni, assembly GCF_030505195.1. NCBI lineage: Bacteria > Pseudomonadati > Pseudomonadota > Betaproteobacteria > Burkholderiales > Comamonadaceae > Comamonas > Comamonas testosteroni. Next base: position 1,184,434 of record NZ_CP129672.1, on the reverse strand, counting down.
GCCGGGCTTGGCCCTGGCATGGGCCAGCAGTTGCTGCACGTTCTTGAAGGGCTGGTTGGGAGCGGTGGTCAGAAACAGGGGAGCCTGCTCGATGAGGATGATGGGCTTGAACGCCGTCTTGGCGTCATAAGGCATCTTTTTCATCAGCATGGGATTGGTGACCAGGGGGCCGGGCGAGCCGAAGCCGAAGGTGTGGCCGTCGTTGGCCTTGGCGATGGCATCCGTACCCGTCACGCCGCCGGCACCGCCACGGTTGTCGATGATCACGGGCTGGCCCAGCGCCTTGCCCAGCGAGTCGGCAATCAGGCGCGCGCGGGTGTCGGCATAGCCGCCTGCCGCATAGGGCACGATGAGCTTGACGGTGCGGGTGGGCCAGGCATCCGAGCCTTGGGCCAGAGCGGCAGAGGCGCCACCCAGCAAGGCTGTGATGGCGGCGGCACAGGCAGTGGCGCACAGCAAGGCGTTTCTACGGGAAATCATGAATCAGGTCTCGGTATTGTTATATGGCTCCAGCGTATATGGGGCATACGCTGGCTGCTATGTTTTTTGCGCAGCTCACTTTTCCTGCATATGAGCTGCCTTGACGATCTCGCCCAGGCGCTTGCGCTCGGCATCGGCAAACTTCACGAACTCCGCACGTGTGCCGCCTACCGGCTCGATGCCCAGGCCCTTGAGCTTCTCGACGGTGGCGGGCTCCTTCATGGCCTTGTCCACGGCAGCAGCCAGCTTGTCCAGAATGGCGGGTGGCGTGCCCTTGGGGGCATGAATGCCGGCCCAATGCGCGATCTGCAGGTCGGCAAAGCCCTGCTCCACGGCGGTGGAGAGCTGCGGGTAGGCGGAGATGCGCTGGGTCCAGGTCGTGGCCAGAGGCTTGAACTTGCCCTCATGAAGGATGTGCGGCAGCGCGATGATGCTGGCTTCGGACGTGCCTTCGACCTGGCCGCCGAGCACGGCCGTGGTGCTCTCCGAACCGCTCTTGTAGGGCACGGGCTGTAGCTTGGCGCCGTATTTCACATTCAGCATCTCGGCCACGAAGTGCGGCGTGCTGCCCGTGCCGGCGGTTGCAAAGTTGAAGCCGGCACCCTTCTTCGAGGCTTCGACGAAGTCGCGCAGGTTGTTATATGGCGCGTTCTTGGGAACGACGATTACCGAAGGCGCCAGGCCGATCATCACCACGGGCTGCAGAGCATCGTCCTTGAAAGGCATGGTCTTCTTGATCATGCTGTTGGAGATGACGCCGGCCGCGCTGACCAGCAGCGTATAGCCATCGGGCTGGGCCTTGGCCACGATATCAGCACCCACGGTGCCGCCCGCGCCAGGACGGTTGTCAATCACCACAGGCTGGCCGAGGATCTTGGAAGCGCCTTCGGCTGCCGATCGGGCCATCAAGTCATTGGCACCGCCAGCGGAAAACGGCACCACGAGGCGAATCGGGCGAGTGGGCCAGTCGGCGGCCTGGACCAGGCCTGCGGGAGCCAGCACGGACAGAGCCAAGGCCTGGACAACAAGATTGCGGCGGTTCAAAAACATCGATATCTCCTGGATCCAAATTCATATGGGTATGGGCTGTTACCGCAAGCACTGTGCCAGTTGGATCTAGGGGAAACCCTTTGCGAATCAAATGCTTGAAATCATTGAATTTTTTGCGATTTCTTGGGGTGCCTTTCTGCGAGGGTGTATTGGTTGTGTTTCGATGATGAAATAATTGTTTTCATGAATGAAACAGATGAGATATCCAACGATGGCGTCAATCGGATGCCGGCAACTGGTCAGCCGCATTTGCCCCACATCGTCACCGTAGGCCGCTATCGTGTGGGGCGGGTGCTGGAGCGGCTGGCACAGCCCTGGTCGGGTGAGGCCAGGTTCTCGCATATCTCGGCTTCCTTCGACGATGCGGTGGCCCAGGTGCAGGCGCTCAATCTGCGCCAGCCTATCGACGCCCTGGTGGGGGCTGGAGCCAGCGGTGCCTGGATTCGCGAGCGCGTGGACATTCCGCTGGCCATGGTCGAGGTGCGCGGCCTGGATTTGCTGCAGGCGCTGCGTCAGGCCAAGCTGCAAACCACGCAGGAGGCTGCGCGCGTGGGCCTGGTCAACTTCGAGGTGCCGTCGCCCGTGGTGGCTCAGTTCGACAGCCTGTTTGGTCTGGGCTTGGTCCAGATCGCCTATCAAGGTCCGCATGATGCGCCGGCCTGTGTGCAAAAGCTCAAGGCTGCAGGCGTTGGTGCCGTGGTGGCGCCAGGCCTGGTGGCCGATTTGGCAGAGCAGGCGGGCATGGCCAGCGTGTTGCTGTATTCCGATATTTCGGTGCGTCAGGCACTCAGTGACGCCATGCTGCTGGCCCGCCATCGACGTGCCGAGCGCGACCGGCATCAACGGCTGGAAACCGTGTTGCACCAGTTGCAGGACGGTGTGGCGGCTGTGGACGAGCGTGGCCGCATTTGCGCGCTGAACCCGCGCATGGCAGCCTTGCTCGGGGCCTCGGTCGAGGCCTTGCACGGCCGCATGCTGGAGGAGGTGGCGCCGTCCCTGGGAACGGCTCGGGCACTGGCGGGCGAGGAGGGCGGAGAAGAGGTGGTGCAACTGGCCCTGCGTACCCTGGTGGTGCGACGTGCGCCAATTGTGGAGAACGGGCTGGTGACCGGCGCTTTGCTGGTCTGCCGCGATCCTGCAGTCATCCAGCGGGCCGATCGCAGCCTGCGCGCCAATCAGCGGCAAAGAGCTAGCGGTGTGCGCTGGCGTATTGAGGACTATCTGGGCAGCAGCCCCGCTGCCCAGCGTGTGCGACTGCTGGCCAGGCAGTACGCGAACAGCGATGCGACGGTGCTCATCCTGGGCGAAAGCGGGACCGGCAAGGAGCTGGTGGCGCAAGGCATTCACAGCGCGGGACGACGTGCGGAGCAGCCATTTCTGGCGGTCAACTGCGCGGCGCTCAGTGAAAGCCTTCTGGAGAGCGAGCTTTTCGGCTACGAGGAGGGCGCTTTTACCGGAGCCAGGCGTGGCGGCAAGACCGGGCTGATCGAGGCTGCGCATACCGGGACCCTGTTTCTCGATGAAATTGGCGACATGCCGCTGGCGCTGCAATCGCGGCTGTTGCGCGTGCTGCAGGAGCGCGAGGTATTGCGCGTAGGTTCCACCGCGCCGATTCCCGTGGATGTGCGCGTGATCGCCGCCACCCATGCGGATCTGGCGGATCAGGTGGAGCGCGGCCGCTTCCGGCGCGATCTCTACTACCGGCTGGCGGTGCTGCGCCTGAGTACGCCTTCGCTGCAAATGCGTGGTGCCGCCGATATTGCGGAACTGGGCCGCGCCATGCTGGCTCAGCGCTTGAGCGCGGCAAGCGGGCTGCCCCGCGCACTGCATGACAGAGTGGGGCAGCAGCTCGATGCACTGCTGGCCAGGGCCGCGGCGCATGACTGGCCCGGCAATGTCCGTGAACTGGACAACTGGGTGGAGCGTCTGCTGGCCTGCAGCGATTATCTGGGCTCAGGCCGGGGCGGTCTTCTGGATATGGCGCGTTTGCTTGAAGTCTTCCCGGAGTGTGCCGACGGCCTGGCTTTGGCTGAGCCTGCAGCGGCCCGGCAGGCTCAGCTCAGAGACGCGGGCCGCCTTGCCGAGCAGAAGCGATTGTGTGAGGTGCTGGAGTCGGTCGGCGGCAATCAACGGCAGGCCTGTGAGATTCTCGGCATCAGCCGGGCCACTTTGTGGCGGCGCATGAAGGCTTAGCTGCGGAGCGGCTTGAGCGGCAGCAGGACACCATACGTATGATTTCGGCCAATATCGTGAGTGGATGGCGTGAATTTCGGCATCTGGCGCAACAATCTCCTGCAAGCTTGGATCGGGCTCTGACTTGAGCCTTCAAGGTCTGAACGACTGCAAGCGCGACAAGGCCAGGACCGGCAACAGGACAGGCCGTAGATTTATCGGTTGGAATCGGGAGGGAGACGGCTTATGTCCGATGTGAGCGAGCTTGAGAACGAGAGTGCGGTCTACAGAACCTTGCTGGAGTCCACCAAGGCCATTCCCTGGAAGATCGACTGGGCGACCATGAAGTTCGCCTATATCGGCCCTCAGATCGAGAGCCTGCTTGGCTGGAGCCGTGAAAGCTGGGTCAGCGTCGAAGACTGGGCCATGCGCATGCATCCCGACGACCGCGAATATGTGGTGAATTTCTGTGTGAGCCAGTCCCAGGCCGGCGTGGACCATGAGGCTGACTATCGCGCACTGACCAAGGACAACGGCTATGTCTGGATTCGCGATGTGGTTCATGTGGTGCGCAACGAACACGGTGAAGCCCAGGCGCTGATCGGCTTCATGTTCGACATCAGCGAACGTAAAAAGACCGAGGAAAGACTGCTGAGTCTGCAGAAGGAGCTGGAGGTTCTCTCCTTCAAGGATGGCCTGACCAGCATTGCCAACCGACGCTGCTTCGACGCCAGCTTCGAGCAGGAGTGGGAGCGCACGCGCAGCGATGGCAAGCCCCTGTCCATGCTGCTGTTCGATGTCGACTTCTTCAAGCAATACAACGATTTGTACGGTCATATACAGGGCGACAAATGTCTGGTGGATATTGCTCAGACCCTGAGCCTGGCACTGGACGGACAGCGTGACCTGGTGGCGCGTTACGGTGGCGAGGAGTTTGTGGTGCTGCTGCCCGAAGCAGACGCCGAAACCGCGCAAAAGGTGGCCGAGCGCTGCCAGCGCCTGATCCAGAAGCAGTCCATCGTGCATGCGCTGTCGCCCCATGACCGAAGGGTGACCGTCAGCATTGGCGCGGGTACGGTGCTGCCGGCAGAGCATATTCGACCTGCCGGCTTTATCGAAGCTGTGGACCGGCAGCTCTATGCGGCCAAGAACAAAGGCCGCCACCGGATTGAAAGCGTGACCTTGAGCACTTGAGCCTTGCCAAGGCCTGCATGCCGCAGGCGACCGGCAGTGCACACCCGGTGTCAGGCCTGCAGCACTTCGCCAGGCACCCGTACCCAGCCTTCCATCAGAATGCGGGCGCTACGGCTCATCAAGGCCTTGGTGACCTGCCATTGTCCCTGGTCGCTCCTGGCTTCGGCCCCCACACGCAGGGTTCCGCTGGGATGGCCGAAGCGCACGGACTGGCGCTCGCCGCCGCCCGCTGCCAGATTGACCAGCGTGCCGGGAATGGCGGCAGCCGTGCCGATGGCGACGGCTGCCGTGCCCATCATGGCGTGGTGCAGCTTACCCATGGACAGCGCCCGCACCACCAGATCGATATCCTTGGCGGCAATGGCTTTGCCGCTTGAGGCGATATAGCTTTGCGCAGGAGCCACAAAGCCGATCTTGGGCGTGTGCTGGCGTGTGGCGGCTTCACCGAGATCCTTGATCAGGCCCATCCTGAGTGCGCCATGGGCGCGAATGGCTTCGAATCTGGCCAGTGCTGCGCCATCGCTGTTGATGGCGTCCTGCAGTTCGCAGCCGGTGTAACCCAGCTCTCTGGCATCGAGAAAAATGGTCGGAATGCCGGCATTGATGAGGGTCGCGCAAAAGCGGCCGACGCCGGGCACATCCAGCTCGTCGCTGACATTGCCGGTGGGAAACATGGCAGCGCCGTCCTCACCTTCATCGGCGGGATCCAGGAACTCCAGCGCCACTTCGGCAGCGGCAAAGGTCACGCCGTCAAGTTCGAAGTCCCCGGTTTCCTGTACCTGACCATCGCGGATCTGCACATGGTTGATGATGGTCTTGCCGATATTGGCCTGCCAGATGCGGATGGTAGCCACGCCGTTGTGCGGAACGCGCTCGGCCGGAATCAGACCCATGTGGATCGCGCAGGGACCGACGGCTGCGCTCAAGTTGCCGCAGTTGCCGCTCCAGTCCACAAAAGGCTGATCGATGGAAACCTGGCCGAACAGATAGTCCACATCGTGATCGGCGCTTGCGCTCTGGCAGAGGATCACGCCCTTGCTGGTGGAGGATGAGGCATTACCCATGCCGTCAATCTGTTTGCCATAGGGATCGGGGCTGCCAAGGGTGCGCAGAAAGATGGCGTCGCGAACAGGGCCGGGCTGCCGGGCCGTTTCGGGCAGATCCTGAAGCTTGAAGAACACACCTTTGCTGGTGCCTCCGCGCATATAGGTGGCGGGAATGCGGATTTGCGAAGTGAGGGACATGGAATGGCAAACAAACAAGGTATTCAAGGCTTAAGCCAGGGCTTGAGCCTTGAATCAGTGAAACAGGCGTAGTTGTTGGGGACGAGGCGCAGAGCCGGAAGCCAATGGCCAGCGATGCAGTACCTGGTAGCGTAACTGCTTGCCTGTGACGGTTCGCTCGACCAACTGAATCTCATCGATCAGCCAGTCAACGGGATCGATACGCCGAGTGGGCAGGGCATGTAGTGCTCTGTAGCTGATGGTGATGTGCGGTCTATGACCGCTATCCTTGAAGCCGTGGGATTTCAACTCGGTCTGCAGCGTTGTCAGCAGCCGGTTGAAAGGCTCCGGACGTCCGCAGGTGCACAAAGACCAGTGAATGCGCTCGCCCACCTCACCGCGAATGCGGTTGAAGCTGAGCTCGAAGGCTTTCAGCTGTGCCGCTTGCACGGCATTGCCTGCGGCCAGCAGGGCGAGCAGTGCCTCTTGCCCGGAGTCAAACGGGCCACACCAGGTTTGGTGCCAGTTATCTGGGAGAACAGGCGCTCGCCCAGTTCCTTATCAAGGCCCAAAGCGTTGATCCGGGCACACAGGCGATGACGTACCAGGCTTTGGGGCTGGGTGACAATCAGTATGCGTGCCTGGCTCATAGCTGCTCCTTAGCTCACAAGTTCAGCCGTCGATGTGGAATCGGCCGCTGCGCTGTCCGCCAGGAAATCCTGGGCAAAGCGCTGCAGCACGCCACCGGCCTCGTAAATCGAGACTTCTTCTGCGGTATCGAGGCGACACAGTACCGGCACTTCGGTGCGAACACCGGTCGTTCGGTGGATATGAAGTGTAAGCATGGCCTGGGGGCTACGCTGGCCGATGACATCAAAGCTCTCAGTGCCATTCAGCCCCAGTGTGTGGCGGCTCGTGCCGGGCAGGAACTCCAGCGGCAACACCCCCATGCCGATCAGATTGGTACGGTGGATACGCTCGAAGCCCTCGGCCACGATGGCCTCCACACCGGCCAGGCGCACGCCCTTGGCTGCCCAGTCGCGGCTCGATCCCTGGCCATAGTCGGCTCCGGCGATGATGATCAGCGGCTGCTTGCGCTGCATGTAGGTTTCTATGGCCTCCCACATGCGCAGGGTCCGGCCCTCGGGCTCGACGCGGGCGAGAGAGCCCTGGCGCACCTTGCCCTGGTCGTCTACCACCATTTCGTTGAACAGCTTGGGATTGGCGAAGGTGGCGCGCTGCGCGGTCAGGTGGTCGCCGCGATGCGTGGCATAGGAGTTGAAGTCCTCCTCGGGCAGACCCATTTTGTGCAGATACTCGCCTGCGGCCGAGTCCATCAGGATGGCGTTGGAGGGCGAGAGGTGATCGGTGGTGATGTTGTCGGGCAGTATGGCCAGAGGGCGCATGCCGCGCAAACTGCGCTCGCCCGCGAGGGCTCCCTCCCAGTACGGCGGTCGGCGGATATAGGTACTCTGCGGGCGCCAGTCATACAGTGCCTCGACCTTCTCGCCCTGGTCTGCGCGGATGGCAAACATGGGTTCATAGACCGCACGGAACTGCTCGGGTTGGACTGCAGCCTTGGCCACGGCGTCGATCTCCTCGTCGCTGGGCCAGATGTCCTTCAAGCGGATTTCGCGGCCCTGGAAGACGCCCAGCACATCGTTCTCGATATCGAAGCGGATGGTGCCCGCAATCGCATAGGCCACGACCAGCGGCGGCGAGGCGAGAAAGGCCTGTTTGGCATAGGGATGGATGCGGCCATCGAAGTTGCGATTGCCCGAGAGCACGGCCGTGGTGTAGAGGTCGCGGTCGATGATCTCCTGTTGAATCACGGGGTCCAGCGCGCCGCTCATGCCGTTGCAGGTGGTGCAGGCAAAGGCCACCACGCCAAAGCCCAGCGCTTCCAGGTCCTGCAGCAGACCAGCTTGCTGCAGATACAGCGGCACGGTCCTGGAGCCGGGGGCGAGAGAGGTCTTGACCCAGGGCTTGCGCGCCAGACCCAGATTGCGCGCGTTGCGCGCCAGCAGACCGGCCGCGATCACATTGCGCGGGTTGCTGGTGTTGGTGCAACTGGTGATGGCGGCAATGATCACGGCCCCATCGGGCATACGGCCCTCGGCTCTCGCCCACTCACCGGCAATGCCTCTTGCTGCAAGCTCGCTGGTTGCCAGGCGGGCGTGCGGATTGGAGGGGCCGGCCATATTGCGCACCACGCTGGACAGATCAAAGCTCAGCGTACGTTCATATTCGGCATTTTCAAGGCTGTCTGCCCACAGGCCTGCCTGTCTGGCGTAGTTCTCGACCAGTTGCACCTGGGCAGACTCGCGCCCCGTCAGGCGCAGATAGGCGATCGTCTGTTCGTCGATCGCAAACATGGCGGCCGTAGCCCCATATTCGGGCGCCATGTTCGAGATGGTGGCGCGGTCGCCGATGGAGAGGCTGCGCGCGCCTTCGCCATGGAACTCCAGATAGCTGCCCACCACTTTCTGCTGACGCAGGAATTGGGTCAGGGCCAGCACGATGTCTGTGGCAGTGATGCCGGGCTGCCGCCTGCCAGTGAGCTGCACTCCAACGATCTCGGGCAGGCGCATCCACGAGGCGCGGCCCAGCATCACGTTCTCGGCTTCCAGCCCGCCCACACCCACGGCGATCACGCCCAGTGCATCGACATGCGGCGTGTGGCTGTCCGTGCCCACCAGGGTGTCGGGATATGCTTCGCCATCGATAGCATGGATCACAGGGCTCATGCGCTCCAGATTGATCTGGTGCATGATCCCGTTGCCAGGCGGAATCACTTCCACATTCTTGAAGGCCAGTTTGCACCACTCGATGAAATGGAAGCGGTCTTCATTGCGCCGGTCTTCGATGGCGCGGTTTTTCTCAAAGGCCTGAGGATCGTAGCCGCCGCACTCCACGGCCAGAGAATGGTCCACGATCAGTTGCACGGGCACGACGGGGTTGACCGCAGCCGGGTCACCGCCTTGCTCGGCAATCGCATCGCGCAGGCCGGCCAGATCGACCAACGCAGTCTGTCCCAGGATGTCATGACAGACCACGCGGGCCGGGAACCAGGGAAAGTCGCGTTCGCGCTTGCGTTCAATGACTTGCGTAAGGTACTCGGTCAGGTGGGCCGGATCGCTGCGCCGTACCAGATTCTCAGCATGGACGCGGCTGGTATAGGGCAGTGTGGTCCAGCTGCCAGGGCGTATGGCTTCCACAGCAGCTTTCGCATCGAAGTAGTGAAGCTGACTTCCTGGCAGGGGCTTGCGGTAACGCTGGGGTTGGGGTTTGCTCATTGTGGTGTCTGTTCGCGGTTTTCAGAGAGCCAGGGCTGTGCGCCGGTGCTCGGTCAGTGGGGCGGAAAACGTCAGGGGAGTACGCGGCGCGGGGCCCAAGGCCAGTTGCAGCCTCGCTTGTGCGATGGCATGCAAGTGCTCGGTCAGCTCTGTGCAGCCCCGGGGCTGCTGGCGTTGCAGCTGCGCAAGATGATGTGCAAGCAAGGTGCACAGCTGCTGGGCCTCGGCCACCTGAGCCGCCGTGAGCTGGGTGACCGTCATGCCCCGCCTTGGCTGGGCCGTCAGCAGTCCTTCATGGCACAGCAGCTTCATGGCTTCGCGCACAGGGGTGCGGCTCACGCCAAACTCCTGCGCCAAAGCGCCGTCGTTGATGTCGGAGCCGGGCGGCAAGCGGTGGCTCAGAATGCGCTCGCGCAGTTTGTTGGCGATGGCAATGCACAGTGAATGGGATTGCATGGGCTTGGCGGTCATGGCGCTTGGAAGAGATTTACTGACGCTCGTCGATGGGGATGAACGTCAGATCCTCCGGGCCTGTGTAGTTGGCGCTGGGACGGATGATCTTGTTGTCCTGGCGTTGCTCGATGATGTGCGCCGCCCAGCCGCTGGTGCGCGCAATCACGAACAGTGGCGTGAACATGGCAGTGGGCACGCCCATCATGTGGTAGCTGACGGCGCTGAACCAGTCGAGATTGGGGAACATGTTCTTGGTTTCCCACATCACTGACTCAAGCCGCGCGGCAATGTCGTACATCTTGGTGCTGCCGGCTTCATCCGACAGCGTCTTGGCGACGCCCTTGATGACCACATTGCGGGGGTCGCTCACGGTATAGACCGGGTGGCCAAAGCCGATCACGACCTCCTTGGCATCCACGCGGCGGCGAATGTCGGCCTCGGCTTCGGCAGGGTTGTCATAGCGCTTCTGGATCTCGAACGCCACTTCGTTGGCTCCGCCATGCTTGGGGCCACGCAGTGCGCCGATCGCGCCTGTAATGGCCGAGTACATATCGCTGCCGGTTCCGGCCACCACGCGGGCGGTAAAGGTCGAGGCATTGAACTCATGCTCGGCATACAGATTGAGCGAGGTATGCATGGCGCGCACCCAGCTCTCGCAAGGCCTGACGCCATGCAGCAGATGCAGAAAGTGACCGCCGATGGAGTCGTCCCCGGTTTCGACCTCGATGCGGCGGCCCGAGTTGCTGAAGTGGTACCAGTAAAGCAACATGCTGCCCAGGCTGGCCATCAGGCGGTCGGCGATATCGCGCGCACCTGGAAGGTTGTGGTCGTCTTTCTCCGGCAGCGCGCAGCCCAGGGCGGAGACACCGGTGCGCATCACGTCCATGGGATGGCTGGCGGCGGGCAACTGTTCCAGCGCAGTCTTTACGCTGCCGGGCAGGCCGCGCAAAGCCTTGAGCTTGGCTTTGTAGGCCTTGAGTTCGGCCTGTGTGGGCAGCTTGCCATGTACCAGCAGATGGGCGATCTCTTCAAACTCGCAGACCTCGGCAATGTCCAGGATGTCGTAGCCGCGGTAGTGCAGGTCGTTGCCGGTCTTTCCCACGGTGCACAGCGCCGTATTGCCTGCGGTCACACCGGAGAGGGCGACGGACTTTTTGGGCTTGAAACTTGCGGCGGCGTGGGCAGTGGCGGTTGGGGATGTTGCGTCGGTCACAGTGCTCATGGGTGTCTCCTTTGGATATGCAGTGCAGGCTCTTGCTGGTCTGCGATACTTCGCAATCTACGCATTTGCTTTTCATACGTACAGACCTGAATTAGTGAATGCTTGTGAAGGTGATTGCATGTATTTGCAAATTTTGCGAATCTTTGGCATCAGGAATAGGGAGTGGGTAAGTGGCCAAGACATTCATGGGCGTGCGCTTGCGCAGCCTGCGTGCCGAGCGCGGTCTTACGCAGGCTGCGCTGGCCCAAGCGCTGGAGCTGTCACCCAGCTATCTGAACCAGATCGAGCAGGATCAGCGCCCGCTCACGGTGGCCGTGCTGCTCAAGATTCACAGGGTGCTGGGCGTCGATATCCAGCAGTTCTCCGAGGATGAGGAGGCCCGCTTGCTGGCGCAGTTGCGCGATGCGGTGGCCGCCATGCCTCAGCCAGAAGGTGCCGTGCCGCTGCCCGAGCTGCGCGAGGTCGCAGCCAAGCTACCGCAGGTGGCACAGATGCTGCTGGCCATGCACCAGCGTCACCTGGCGGACGCAGAGCGGCTGGAGGCCTTGAGCGTCCATCTGGGTGATGGCCGTGCCGGGCCGGATGCCGACACCTCAGTTCACAGCAATGTCGCTGGGAATGGTGCAATGGCGGACCTGCTGGCTGAGCCCTTGCGCCAGATGCCGTTCGAGGCGGTGCGTGACTTCTTCTTTTCCCGCCGCAATTACCTTGATGCGCTTGATCGTGCTGCCGAAGCGCTGGCTCGGCAGGCTGCAGAGCAAGGCGGGCATCTGCATGACTGGCTGCAGTACCGGTTACAGGCACGACATGGGGTATTGGTTCTGCGTGCTCATGTCGGGACCGCTGAGAAAGCGGGCAGCCATAGGCGCTACGATGCGCTCACGCGCACCTTGTATGTGGCACCGCAGCTGAGCCCCATGCAGCAGGCGTTTCAGCTGGCTACGCAACTGGCACTGCTGGAGTTTGATTCACTGATTGAAAGGGAGCTGCAAAGCGTGTCCTGGCAGGACGAGGCCACGCTCCGGCTGGCACGCATGGGGCTGGCCAACTATGTAGCCGGGGCATTCGTGCTGCCATATGGAGTGTTTTTGCGTGAGGCCGAAGGCCTTCGCTACGACATAGACTTGCTGGCAAGGCACTTTGGTGTGGGCTTCGAGACCGTCTGCCATCGTCTCTCAACCTTGCAGCGAAGCGACGCGCCGGGCGTGCCGTTTTTCTTTATCCGAGTGGACCGGGCCGGCAATATCAGCAAGCGCCAGTCGGCCACGCATTTTCATTTCTCCAAGACAGGCGGCACCTGCCCGTTGTGGGTGGTGTACGAGGCTTTTACCCAGCCGGGTCGCATCGTGCCCCAGCTCGCCAGCATGCCGGACGGGCGTGTCTACCTGTGGATTGCTCGCACCATCAGCCATGCTGGCCAGGGCTGGGGGGCACCAGGCAAGACTTTCTCCATCGGCCTGGGCTGCGACTTGCAGCACGCCGCGCGGCTGGTGTATTCCCAAGGCATGGATTTGCGCAATATAGGAGCAGCGACTCCTATCGGCATGGGCTGCAAGGTATGCGAGCGCGGCGCTTGCCCGCAACGTGCCTTCCCGTACGTGGCCAAACCGCTCAAAGTCAATGAGAACGAGAGCGGGTTTGTCCCCTATGGCGGTTAGTTGCTGCTGCCATGTGCGGTGAAGTTGGAGATGAGGCATCTGACACGGGATTGCGGGCATCAGCTGATTGGAAGATGTGAAAATGCAGTGAAACGCAATTCTGTATTGCTTCAATTGCTATTGATTGAATAGCTTTTTGCGCAAATTCGCTTAGTCTTCTTGGACGATGGGCTGAAGGCGATTTCTTTTTACGCTTGTCTCCAAGTTTTGATTGCACATCAACAAGGAGACAAGAATGCGTCTAGCAGGAAAAGTTGCCGTGGTCACAGGGGCGGGCCAGGGCATGGGGCGAGCGATTGCACAGCGTTTTGCCGATGAGGGAGCCACTGTGGTGGCCGTGGACTTGAATGAAGAAGCGGCCAAGCAGACCCTGCAGGGCAAGCCTGGCAAGCATCTGGCCCGATCCTCCAACGTGGCCGACAGCGCTGCGGTCGATGCGCTGTTTGTCGAGATCCGCGAAAAGCTGGGCGCCGTCGACGTGCTGGTGAACAACGCCGGCGTAGGCTCGGTGGACCAGTTTGCCGATATTCCCGATGCAACCTGGGAGCGCGTGATTGGCGTGAACCTGAACGGCGCTTTCTACTGCGCCCGTGCCGCCGTCAAGCAGATGCAGGAAGGCAAGGGCGGAGCCATCGTCAATATCTCCAGCACCTCGGCTGTCAGTGGTGACGGTCCGGCGCACTACTGCGCTTCCAAGGCCGCCCTGATGGGTTTGACCCGTGGCATGGCCAAGGAGCTGGCGTCCAAGAAGATCCGTGTAAACACATTGGTTCCCGGTCCCACCAACACGCCCATGATGCAGGGCATTCCTCAGGAATGGGCCGATGCCATCATCGCCGGCGTGCCCATGGGGCGCATGGCTGAGCCAGAAGACATCGCCAAGGTGGCAGTGTTCCTGGCCAGCGACGACAGCGGCTTTGTGACAGGTCAGAACGTGGCAGTCAACGGCGGCAGCGCCTTCCTCTAAGGAGAGACAAGCATGAGCAAGCGTCTGGAAGGAAAGATGGCATTTGTGACCGGTGGTGGCTCCGGTATCGGTGCCGCAACGGCTGAGCGTTTCGCCCGGGAGGGGGCAACCGTTGTGATCTGCGGCCGCCGCAAGCAGCCTCTCGACGAAGTCGTGGCCAGGATCAAGGCGGCAGGCGGCAGTGCCGAAGCCATCGTGGCCGATGTGGGCAACGAAGCCCAGTTCGTTGGTGCGCTGGAGCAGACTGCCAAAAAGCATGGCGGCCTGGACATTCTGGTCAACAACGCCATGGCCTACACCTGGGGCGGCATCGATGCCATGACCACGGCCGACTGGCATGCCAATTTTTCCACCTCGGTGGACGGCACTTTCTGGGGGACGCGCACTGCGCTGAAGCTGATGGCCGGCAAGGGCGGCTCCATCGTCAATATCAGCTCCATCTGCGGCACGCTGGGAACGCCTTTCATGTCCGGTTACTCGGCGGCCAAGGCCGCCATCATCAACTTCTCACGTGCGGCGGCTGCCGAAGGAGCGGCGGCGGGCATCCGAGTGAACGTGGTGATCCCCGCCGTGGTGGAAACCCCTGCCACGGCCGGCATGCTGGCCGATGAAGCCTCGCGCAAGAACACCGAAAAGCTCATTCCCATGGGGCGCGTGGGTCAGTCCAGCGAGCTGGCCAATGCCGTGCTGTTTCTGGCCAGCGAAGAAGCCAGCTATGTGACAGGTGTCGCCCTGCCCGTGGATGGCGGCCGTTCCGCGGTGCTGGTGACGGCGCTGTAAGAAAGGGGCTGAAGAGATGAGTGAAGAACCCGTGAATCAGTGGCCGCAAACGCTGGATGAGCGCATCGACAGGCTGGAGTCGCTGGATTCGATTCGTCAGCTGGCTGGCAAGTATTCCCTGTCCCTGGACATGCGTGACATGGACGCCCATGTGAACCTGTTCGCTCCCGATATCAAGGTGGGCAAGGACAAAGTGGGGCGTGCGCATTTCATGGCCTGGCAGGACAGCACGCTGCGTGACCAGTTCACGGGAACCTCGCACCACCTGGGCCAGCACATCATCGAGTTTGTGGACCGGGATCACGCCACCGGCGTGGTCTACTCCAAGAACGAGCATGAGTGCGGTGCCGAGTGGGTCATCATGCAGATGCTGTACTGGGACGACTACGAGCGCATGGACGGCCAGTGGTATTTCCGTCGCCGCCTGCCCTGTTACTGGTATGCCACCGACCTGAACAAGCCGCCGATTGGCGACATGAAGATGCGCTGGCCCGGTCGTGAACCCTACCATGGCGCTTTTCATGACCTGTTCCCGAGCTGGAAGGAGTTCTGGGCCAGCCGCCCTGACAAGGATGAGTTGCCACAAGTGGCCGCGCCCGCGCCGCTGGAGCAGTTCCTCAAAACCATGCGCCGTGGCACACCCGCGCCGCGCATGCGTGTGCGCTAAGGAGCCGGCATGAGTCAAACGCTTTTCACGCCCATCCAGCTGGGCAAGATTGCTCTGCGCAACCGCGTGGTCATGGCCCCCATGACGCGCAACCGCGCCGATGCCGATGGCACGCCAACCGACATCATGGCCGAGCACTATGCCCAGCGCGCTGATGCCGGTCTGATCGTGGCTGAAGGGGCCTGGCCCGAGGTCACAGGTCAAGCCTATTGTCGTCAGCCCGGCATCGAAACTGCCGAGCATGTGCGCGGCTGGCGCCGGGTGACGGAAGCCGTGCATGCGCGTGGCGGATCCATCGTGCTGCAGATCATGCACTCCGGTCGTATCGGCAGCAGCCATATCAAACCCGCTGGTGTGCGTTCCGTATCGGCGTCCGCCATTCAGGCTCAGGGCAAGATCTGGACCGATGCTGCAGGCATGCAGGATTTCGACCTGCCCCAGGCATTGACGACGGAAGAAGTGCGCAAGGCCATTGCCGAGCATGCTGCGGCTGCACAGCGCGCCATGGATGCGGGGTTTGATGGCGTCGAGCTGCATGGCACCAGCGGTTATCTGAGTCTGCAGTTCCTGCACTCCAGCACCAATCGGCGTTGCGACGAATATGGCGGCGACGCCTGCAGCCGTTCGCGTTTCGCCGCTGAATGTCTGAGCGCCATGGGCAATGCCATCGGCATTGATCGCGTGGGTCTGCGCCTGAATCCGGGCAACACCTTCAATGACACTGCGGACGAAAACTCTGCTGCAACCCATGCCGAACTGATGCGTCAGGCCGCCAAGCTGGGCATTGCCTATCTGCATGTGATGCGTGCGGTGTTCGATCCTTCAATCGACGCCTTCAAGCTGGCACGTGAGAATTTTGGCGAAAACCTGATTCTCAACGACGGCTTTGATGCGCACAGTGCCGAAGCCGCGTTGCAGGCAGGCGAAGGCAAGGCGGTATCTTTTGCGCGGCATTTCATCGCCAACCCCGATCTGGTGCAACGCATGCGTCAGGGCCTGCCTCTGGCCAGGTTTGACCGCAACACCCTCTACACCCCCGGTGCCAGAGGCTACAACGACTATGCGTCTGCAGAAGAAGTGCAGACCGTCTGATCCATCAAGAAACTGAGTTCATCGTGTTGGCCGCATTCCCTCCTTGGGGGTGCGGCCTTTTTTTTGCACTGCGGGTTTTCACGGCTGTCGCGAGGGTGTCGGATCGGCCCGCTTAAAAGGTCCGAAAGCAATCTAGTCTATTGCTCTGAACTGCATGCTGATTCTTGTATGGATGCTATTAAATTTGGGTAATGAAGCGCTAAATCGTTAGTCTCAATGGACGATGTTTGCAAAGGCTCCCCTCTTCAGAATCCTCAGCATCACTAAAGGATTTGGGTTGGAGGCCCGGACATCATGATGGAAATACGTGGACTAGCGTACGTTGTTGCCGAGAGCTCTGATTTGGATCGCTGGGTCAGCTATGCACGCGATGTGCTCGGCATGATGCCAAGCACCACTGCCGATGGCGATCTGCTGATCAAGATGGATGAGCGTCAGTTCCGCTTCCAGGTTCAGCCTGGCAGCAATGACAGGTACTCCGCCTCCGGTTGGGAAGTGGCCGGCAAGCAAGCCTTTGAGCAGGCGCTCAAGGTGCTGCAGGCAGCGGATGTGCACTACGAAATAGGCAACTCCGAGCTGTGTGCCAAGCGCCATGTGCAGGAGCTGGCCATCGTGATGGATCCGTCCGGAAACCGTCATGAGATCGTCTGGGGCTTCAAGTCCGACTTCAGCCATTTCGCATCGCCCCAGGGTGTGTCGCGCTTCATCACCGGCGACTATGGTCTGGGTCACACCGTGCTGCCCGCTCCCGACTTTGACAAGACCGTGGCCTTTGTGCGCAATGTGCTGGGCTTTGGCCTCTCGGACATCTACAACTTCAAGCCCGCAGGCGATGCCGGCCCCACGGTCCGAATCCACTTCTTCCACTGTGCCAACGCTCGTCACCACAGCCTGGCACTGGCCGAGTTCCCTTCTGCATCGGGCTGCGTGCACGTGATGGTGGAGGTGGACAACATGCCCGAAGTGGGTCGTGCCATGGACCGCATGCAAAAGAGCCAGGTCAGGCTCTCGGCCACCCTGGGTCAGCACACCAACGACAAGATGATCTCGTTCTACATGAAGACGCCCTCCAACTTCGACCTGGAGTTCGGCTATGGCGGCGCCGTCATCGACTGGGATCACCACATCACGCACGAGTTCACGACCGTAAGCCTCTGGGGGCACGACTTCAGCGTGGGCCGTCCTGAAAACAACTGATAGGAGGCTTGGAGATATGGCCAATAAATTGATGACAGCGAAGGACGTTGTGGCATCCATCAAGGATGGCATGACGATCGGAATTGGTGGCTGGGGGCCCCGACGCAAGCCCATGGCCCTGGTGCGCGAGTTGCTGCGCAGCCCCGTCAAGGACCTGACCGTGGTGGCCTATGGCGGTGCCGATGTGGGCATGCTGTGTGCGGCCGGCAAGGTCAAGAAGTTGATCTTCGCCTTCGTGTCGCTGGACTTCATTCCGCTTGAGCCTTACTTTCGCAAGGCCCGCCAGAGCGGTGAGATCGAGGTCATGGAAATTGACGAAGGTCATATGGTGCTGGGCCTGAAGGCTGCGGGCATGCGTATTCCCTACATTCCCACCCGCGTCGGCCTGGGCACCGACGTGCTCAAGCACAACAGCTCCATCCGCCTGATCGAATCGCCCTACGACGGCAAGGAGTGGGTGGCGATGCCCGCCATCAATCTGGATGTGGCCCTGCTGCACGTGGATCGCGCGGACTCTCGCGGTGTCTGTCAGATTGCCGGTCCCGATATCTATATGGACGACCTGTTTGCCCGGGCCGCAACCCATACGTTTGTGAGCTGCGACGAACTGGTCGAGTCCAGCAGCTTCGAGTCGGAGCAAGCCGCGCGCCTGGTGTTCTGGGAGCGTTCTGAAACCACGGGCGTCGTGCATCTGCCCGGCGGTGCTCACCCATCGTCCTGCGCACCTCTGTATGGCTTTGATGTCAAACACTTCAAGGAATACGCGGCCAGCAGCAAGGAGGAGGGCGGCTGGAGCAGCTACCAGCAGAAATACGTGCAGTGCACGGAGCAGGAATATCTGGAAAAAGTGGGTGGCATGGAAGCAATCAAGCGCCTGCCCTTGCCCGTGTTCTGAGGAGGCACAGAGATGAGTGAAATTGCATTGGTAGATCGCGTCATCTGCGCCGCGGCACGCGCCTGGGAAAACGACGGTGAGGTGTTGGCCACCGGCATCGGCCTGGGGCCGCGACTGGCGGCTTCGCTGTGCATGCGGTCCATCAACACCGATCTGATCATGACGGACTCGGAGGCCTGGGTGGTCAACGAGCCCGTGCCCGTAGGTCCGCGAGGTGACTACAAGATCAAGCGTGAAAGCTGGATGGGTTTCTCGCGCATCTTCGACAACGTCTGGGGAGGCAAGCGACACGCCATGGTGGGGCCCGTGCAGGTGGATCGCTTCGGTCAGGGCAATATCTCCATGGTGGGCAGCGACTACGCCCGTCCCAAGTCCATGATGCTGGGCGTGCGCGGCTTCCCCGGTAACTCGATCAACCACGCCAACTCCTTCTTTGTGCCCAACCATAGCACCAAGGTTTTTGTGCCGGGCGAGGTCGACGCCGTGGGCAGCGTGGGCTACAACAGCGCACGCCTGGCCAAGGGCTGGACGCTGGAGGAGACCACCGACATCCGCTTCATCTTCACCAATCTGTGCGTGATGGACTTTGGCGGACCCAGCCATCAAGTGCGTCTGGTGTCGCTGCATCCCGGCGTGACGGCTGTGCAGGTCAAGGAGGCCACGGGCTTTCCGATCCATGTCCCCGAGAACGTGGGTGTGACACCTGATCCAACGCCCGAGCAACTGGCCTTGCTGGCCCAGCTCGATCCGCACAATCTGCGCGCTACGGTCATGGGAGCCTGATATGGATGATGCATCCAGCGAATTTGTGACACGCGAAGACAAGGCCGTCTACGAAACCGACGAGCCCGTGCTCTACAGCGTGGGCAACGGCATTGCCACGGTCACCATGAATCGACCCACGTTCAACAACGTGCAGAACTCGCAGATGACCTATGCGCTGGATGCGGCCTTGCGCAAGGCGACCGATGACGACGACGTCAAGGTCATCGTGCTGCGCGGCGAAGGCAGGCACTTCAGCGCGGGTCACGATATCGGCACGCCCGGGCGAGATATCAACAAGCCCTTTGAGCGCGTGCACCTGTGGTGGGATCACACCAACAAGCCCGGGGGCGAGCAGCTGTTTGCCCGCGAGCAGGAGGTGTACCTGGGCATGTGCCGCCGCTGGCGCGACATCCCCAAACCCATGATTGCCATGGTGCAGGGCGCTTGCGTGGCCGGCGGCCTGATGCTGGCCTGGGTCTGCGACCTGATCGTGGCCAGCGACGATGCGTTTTTCCAGGATCCCGTGGTGCGCATGGGCATTCCCGGTGTGGAGTACTTCGCCCACGCTCACGAGCTGCATCCGCGTATTGCCAAGGAGTTCCTGCTGCTGGGCGAGCGCATGCCGGCAGAGCGCGCCTATCAGATGGGCATGGTCAACCGCGTGGTGCCGCGCGCCGAGCTTGAGGACCAGGTCTATGCCATGGCCCAGCGCATGGCGGCCCAGCCGCGTCTGGGCCTGGCGCTGACCAAGATGGTCGTCAACAAGGCGGAGGAGCTGCAGGGCCTGCGCTCCACCATGGACATGGCTTTTGGCTACCACCACTTTGCGCACGCACACAGCCAGGCCATGGGCATGGGGCAACTGGGCGGCCAGGATGCCAGGTCCATGGCAAAGGCCAACAAAGAAGAGTCAAAGGCATGAGCAATATGAACGATATGGGCAGTCTGCGCACTCCTATCTGCGATCTGCTGGGGTGCCGACATCCCGTCATCCAGACTGCCATGGGCTATGTGGCGGGGGCTGATCTGGTGATAGGTACGACCAATGCTGGCGGCTTTGGCTTCCTGGCAGGTGCCACCATTGCCGCCGACAGGATCGAAGCCGAAATCCTGCGTGTCAAGCGCGAGACCGACGATCAGCCTTTCGGGCTGAACTTTCACATGTTCCAGCCCAATGCCCAGCAACTGCTGGACCTGGCTGTGAAATACCGTCTTCGTGCGGTGAGCTACGGCCGTGGCCCGGACAAGAAGGTGATTGGCCGTCTGCGCGATGCCGGCATCGTCTGCATGCCTACCGTGGGAGCCCTCAAGCACGCTCAGAAGGCGATCGAGATGGGCGCCAATGCCATCACCGTGCAGGGCGGTGAAGGGGGCGGTCATACCGGCAGCGTTCCCACCACGGTGCTGCTGCCTCAGGTAGTGGATGCGGTTGAGGTGCCCGTGATTGCCGCAGGCGGTTTCTATGACGGCCGTGGCCTGCTGGCTGCGCTGGCCTACGGTGCATCGGGCATTGCCATGGGTACACGCTTTTTGATGACCAGCGACTCCAAGGTTCCTGCGGAGACTTTGCAGCGCTATCTGGCTACAAAGGATGCGGAAAAGATCGCCATCTCGCACCTGGTCGACGGCATGCCCCAGCGCATGATCCCCAACGAATACCTGGCCATGCTGGAAAAAGCCAGCCCCATGAAGCGCTTGCGCATCGCCCTGGGTCTGGCGTTGCAGTGGAAGGCCGAGACCGGCATGACCACGGGCCAGGCCTTGAGCATCTTCCTGAAGGCCATGCGCGAAGACTCTTCTTCCGTCGCCCAGACCGTGATGGCCGCCAATGCCCCCATGTTGCTGCAGCGCTCCATGGTGGATGGCAACCCTGCAGAAGGTGTGATGTCAGCCGGCCAGGTGGCCGCGCTGATCGGCAAGCTCGACAGCTGCGAGGAAGTGATCGGCGGCATCGTCCGCCAGGCCATGGACCGTCGCAACGCATTGAACGCATTGACTCCCGCATAACAACAAGCCAACGAGGCTGGATATGTCCACTCAACAATTTCACTCCAATATTCACGACAACGGTGTGGCAGAGCTGGTGATCGACCGTGCTCCCGTCAATGCCCTGAATGCCGCTGGCTGGAACGGCCTGGCCCAGGAAATCGAGGCGCTGGGTCAACGCCCTGACGTGCGCGTTATCGTCATTCGTGCCGAAAACCGTGGCTTCTGCGCGGGTGTGGACATCAAGGAGCTGGCGACCAACGACAAGCTCATCATCGACGTGAACGCAGGCAACTACGCCACGTTCAAGGCCGTGCATCTGAACAAGGTACCTGTGATTGCGGCCGTGCACGGCTTTGTGCTGGGCGGCGGCATCGGTATCTGCGGGGCATCGGACATCGTGATCGCGGCCGAAGACGCCACTTTCGGTCTGCCCGAGGTGGACCGAGGAGCCATGGGCGGCGCCGCCCATCTGCAGCGCATGTTCGGCGTGCAAAAGACCCGCTATCTTTTCTTCACGGGCGAGATGATCGCTGCGGCAGAAGCCCTGCGCCTGGGGGCCATCGAGCGTGTAGTTCCCCGTGAGCAGTTGCGCGACGTCGCCATGGAGATCGCCAACAAGATTGCCGCCAAGAGTCCCGCCATGATCCGCATCGCCAAGGAAGCGCTGACCGGCATCGAAGACGGCAATCTGGAAGACAAATACCGCTGGGAGCAGGGCTTCACCCTGCAAGCCTATATGAGTCCCGATTCTGCCGAGACGCGCAGCGCCTTCGTGGAAAAGCGCGACGCCAAATTCTGAGCATCACTAGCGCGAAGAGGAGACAACCATGGATTTGACATACACCCCAGCGCAGAAGACCTTCCGTGCCCAGGTACGTGAATGGCTCAAGAGCAATGTGCCTGCGGAGCGACTGCAGAGCTACGACACCCGAGAGGGGTTCGAGCAGCACCGCCAGTGGGAAGCCAAGCTGGCCGACGCCGGCTACAGCGCCGTGACCTGGCCCAAGGACCTGGGAGGCAGCGGCTGCGATCTGACCGAATGGCTGATCTTTGAGGAAGAGTACTGGGCAGTCGATGCGCCAGCCCGCGTGAACCAGAACGGCATTCTGCTGCTGGGCTCAACGTTGATGGAATTCGGCACGCCCGAGCAGAAGGCCCGCTTTCTGCCCCGTATGGCGCGCTGCGACGATATGTGGGCCCAGGGTTGGTCCGAGCCCAACGCTGGCTCGGACATGGCGGCCATCAGCAGCCGCGCCATTCGCATGGGTGACAAATTCATTCTGAACGGTCAGAAAATCTGGTCTACCCGTGCGATTTTTGCCGATTGGGTGTTCGGCCTGTTTCGCAGCGACCCGACATCGAGCCGCCATCATGGCCTGAGCTACATACTGGTGCCCTTGAATACGCCCGGCATCACCGTGCGTCCCATTCGTGCCATCAATGGCCGAGAGCACTTTGCCGAAATCTTCTTCGACGATGTCGAAGTACCCGTGGAGAACCTGCTGGGTGCAGAAGGCAAGGGCTGGCATGTGGCGATGGCGACGGCCGGCTTCGAGCGCGGCCTGCTGCTGCGCTCTCCCGCCCGCTATCAGCGCAGTGCGCAGAAGCTGGTGGACCTGTATCTGCGCAATCAGGTCGATGCCGACCGCGACCACTCCATTCGCGACGCTGTTCTGCGTGCCTGGCAGGGGGCGGAGGCATACACGCTGTCTTCCTATCACACGGTAGGCCGTCTGAACAAGGGCGCACAGATTGGTGCCGAAGCCAGCACCAACAAGATTGTCTGGTCCGAGCTGGACATCATGATTCACGAAACCGCGATGCGCATTCTGGGCGCGCGTGCCGAACTCATCGATGACGCCGAGGCCAACGAATGGCTGGAAGGTTTCCTGTTCTCGCAGGCCGGTCCCATCTACGCGGGCAGCAACGAGATCCAGCGCAACATCATCGCTCAGCGCATGCTGGGCCTGCCCAAATCCTGATCGGCAGGGAGACAACCATGGACTTCACCTTTACCGAAGATCAAATCGCATTCCGTGACTCGATCAGCCGCTTTCTGATGACCGAGGCTGCCCCCGAGCTGCTGCGCGACATCTGGGAAACCCCGACCGGTCGCAGCCCCGAGCTGTGGGCCAAGATTGCAGAACAAGGCCTGATGGGGCTGTCCGCCCCGGAAGCCGATGGCGGCATGGGCATGGCCGATGTGGACTGGGCGCTGCTGCTGCAGGAAGTGGGCTATTACGCGCTGCCCGATTCCTTGACCGACACGGCCTATGTGGCCGTGGGCATGCTGAGTGCATTGCCGCAAGGACATGACAGCCGTGTCTGGCTGTCCAGGATTGCCGAAGGCAGCTGCCGCGTGGCCGTGGGCCATCCCGTCAACCTTAATGTGGCGGACGCCGCACTGGCCGATGTGCTGTTGCTGCCCCATGCCACGGCCACCGGCCTGGAACTGCACCTGGTCAGGCCCGCACAGTGCGAGATCACGGCGCTGAGCAGCATTGACTCCTCGCGTCGTCTGTCACGGGTAGGCTGGACGGCATCCGATGCCACCCGTTTGCTCGATGGAACTCAGGGCCAGAAGGTCTGGGACACTGCCGGCGAGCGCGGTGCACTCGCCGCAGCTGCCCAGATGCTGGGCCTGGCTCAGCGCATGCTGGACCTTTCGGTGGACTATGTGGCGCAGCGCAAGCAGTTCGACAAGGTCATCGGCAGCTTTCAGGCCGTGCAGCACCACCTGTCGGACATCGTCACCAAGATCGAGTTTGCCAAACCCGTGCTCTATCGTGCCTTCTATGCGCTGCAGCACGGCGAACCCGATCTGGCCGTGCGTATCTCGCACGCCAAGCTCCAGTGCAGCGAAGCGAGCTGGTTTGCGGCACGCAACAGTCTGCAGGTGCATGGCGCCATGGGTTACACCTGGGAAGTCGATCTGCAGATGTTCATGAAGCGCGCCTGGGTACTGGACGCTGCCTGGGGCGACAAGGCATACCATGCGGCCCGCCTGACTCAGGGCCTGCTGTGCAGTCCCAATGCCCCTGTGGGTCCCGGATCGACTTTTGATCGAGAAATCGATTCATGTGCCTCCTGCTTTGCGCAAGATGCCATCAAGAACATTGCTGAAGAGGTGGCTGCATGAGTGCCCAGGCCTATATCGTGGATGCGCTGCGTTCTCCTACCGGAAAGCGCAAGGGCTCTCTTGCCACCGTGCACGGTGCCGACCTCGGCGCCCATGTGATCAAAGCGCTGGTCGAGCGCAACGACATTCCCGCAGCCGATTACGACGACGTGATCTTTGGTTGCGTGGACACCATCGGTTCTCTGGCCGGTGATATTGCCCGCACCTCGTGGCTGGCAGCCGGTATGCCCATGAACGTTCCCGGCACCACGATCGACCGCCAGTGCGGCTCGTCCCAGCAAGCCATTCATTTTGCGGCCCAGGCCGTGATGAGCGGCACGCAGGACGTGGTGCTGGCCGGTGGCGTGCAGACCATGACCGCGATTCCCATCTCCTCGGCCATGCTCGCCGGTCAGCCCCTGGGCTTTACCACGCCGTTTGCCGAGAGCAAGGGCTGGCAGGCCCGTTTCGGCAACGCGCCCGTCAACCAGTTCTATGCCGCCCAGCGCATTGCCGATCACTGGGGTGTGAGTCGTGCCGATATGGAAGTGTTTGCCAAGCAAAGCCACGACCGCGCTTTGAATGCGATTGCCGAGGGCCGCTTCGACCGTGAAATCGTGCCGTTCGGCGATTTCAGGATGGACGAGACGGCCCGCCTTTCCACTCTGGAGAAGATGGCCACTCTGGAGCCGGTGGACCCCAGCTATCCCTCCATCACGGCAGCTGTCTCCAGCTCCACCTGCGATGCAGCGGCTGCGGTGCTGGTGGTGTCCGAAGCCGCTCTCAAGCGCTACAACCTCAAGCCACGCGCCCGCATTCACCATATGAGCGTGCGCGCCGATGACCCCATCTGGCACCTGACCGCTCCGATTGTCGCCACGGAGCATGCGCTCAAGAAGGCTGGCATGACCATGTCCGACATCGACCTGGTCGAGATCAACGAGGCCTTCGCTTCCGTGGTCATGGCCTGGCTCAAGGAGACCGGCTACGACCATGGCAGGACCAACGTCAACGGTGGCGCGATTGCGCTCGGTCATCCGCTAGGAGCCTCTGGCGCAAAGCTCATGACCACCCTGCTGCACGAGCTGGAGCGCACGGGTGGTCGCTATGGGCTGCAGACCATGTGCGAAGGTGGTGGTCAGGCCAACGTCACCATCATCGAACGTCTCTGAGGGCGCTCATGCAGGCACCGCAGTGCCTGCATCGCCCCGGATTTCAAGTGTGAGCACCTGGGCAAGTCGTCCAGAAAACCAGCGGAGACAAGGACATGCAAGACGACGCGACAGCCAGCGCCGGCCCCGCATCGGGTGCCTGACTGTCCGCACTCGGAACATGAATCCCGAACAACAAAAGGATGGAGACCATGGATACATTGAATCAAGGTGTGGATCGTCGCGGCTTTATTCAGGGCGCAGGTGCCGCAGCCGCCGCCGCGACCATGCCGGCAATGGCCGCACAGAAGAAAAATGAGGCGACTGCGGTGGATGGCTACGCCTGGGCAGAACAGATCCGCCGGGGCGATATCACGCCGCTGGAAGCGCTGGAAGCGGCGATTGCACGCACCGAGGCCTTGCCCAAGCTCAATGCAGTGGTCATCAAGGACTACGAGCTGGCACGTGATCAGGCCAGGCAGATGTCGGCTCTGGGCAGCGCTGCGCGTGCCGAAGCCACAGCCAGGGCGCCCATGTGGGGCGTGCCCTTTTTGCTCAAGGATCTGAACCAGTATCTGAAGGGAACGGTCACTACCAATGGCTGCCGCTTTTTCAAGGGAGCCGTGGCAGAGTATGACAGCACCCTGGTGGCACGCTACAAGGCGGCTGGTCTCAATATCTTCGGCAAGACGGCATCGCCCGAGTTCGGCCAGACGCCCACGACCGAGTCCTTGCTCTACGGCAAGTCGCCCAACCCCTGGAATGCTTCCCACACGACAGGCGGCTCCTCGGGTGGTGCGGCCTCGGTGGTTGCCGCAGGCATTGTGCCCGTGGCCCATGCCAGTGATGGAGGCGGATCCATCCGCATTCCCGCTTCGCACTGCGGCCTGTTTGGCCTCAAGCCCAGCCGTGGCCGTCTGCCTTCCGGTCCGGCCAATATGGAAGGCTGGATGGGCTTGTCCATGAACCATGTCATCAGTCGCAGCGTGCGCGACAGCGCTCACCTGCTCGATCTGACGCAGGGGCGTGAGCCCGGTTCGCGCACCGTGCCGCCGCGCGACGTGGAGGGCCGCTATCTGGACGCCCTCAAGCAGCCGCCCAAGAAGCTCAGGATTGCCGTCTGGTCCAAAAACTACTTTGGCATTCCCGTACATGCGGACTGTCAGGCTGCGGTGGACAAGGCCATCAAGGCCTGCCTGGCGCTGGGACATGAAATTGTGGAAGACATGCCGGAGTTGCCTGTGGCTGAGGTGTTCACGGGCCTGGGCGTGGTGACATCCGTGGGCATGATGGCCAGCATCCGTGCGCGCGAAAAGCTGCTCGGTCGCGCAGTGCGCCAGGATGAGCTAGAGCAGATGGACTGGCTGTATCTGGAAAAGGCCAAGTCCTATACCGCCGAGCAGATGCTGATGGCGCGTACCAACTTCGATACGGCCGGCCAGATTCTGGACCGCTTCTTTCTGAAGTACGACCTGATTCTGACCCCCGTGATGGCCGTGCCGCCACCGCTGTTGGGTGTGCTGACGCTGGACCAGCCTTATGACTCATTCGCGCGCGAAGCCGTCAAGGCGTCGCCCTATACCGCGCTTTTCAATATGACAGGCCAGCCCGCCATGTCTGTGCCCATGCACTGGACCAGTGACAACTTGCCCGTGGGCGCGCACTTCGCTGCACCGTTTGGCCGCGAAGGGCGCCTGTTGGCGCTGGCCGCGCAGCTGGAGCAAGCCGCTGCCTGGGCACATCGTCAGCCTGATCTGTCGGTTTTCAAAGCGTAATTTCAAAAAGGCAGACGGCCATGCGCTTGTCTGCATTGCAAGCAAAAGGGGAAAGAAATGGGTATTTGCAACCAGAGAACCGTCGTCATCACCGGTGCAGGCGGTGGCCTGGGCCGCGCTTATGCGCTGGCCTTCGCGCAAGAGGGTGCAAATGTGGTGATCAACGACATCCGTGCCGAAGCCGCTCAGGCCGTGGCCGAGGAAGTCAGGGCCGCTGGCGGCAAGGCCCTGGCCAACACGGGTGACATCACCACCGTTGCCGGAGCGCAATCGATTCTCGATGCGGCACTGGCCGCCTTTGGCGATGTGCAGGTCATCGTCAACAACGCCGGCGTGCTGCGTGACCGCATGTTCCTGAGCCTGTCCGAAGAGGACTGGGATATGGTCATGCGCGTGCATCTGCGCGGACATTTCTGCATGGCCAAGGTGTTTGGCAGCTACTGGCGCGATCAGAAGAAGGCCGGCAAGGACGTGGATGCGCGCATCATCAACACCAGCTCCGGCGCGGGCCTGCAAGGCTCCATCGGTCAGAGCAACTATGCCGCAGCCAAGGCCGGCATCGCCGGTCTGACTCTGGTGCAGGCTGCGGAGCTGGCGCGCTACGGCATCACTGCCAACTGTCTGGCACCTGCTGCTCGCACCTCCATGACCGAAGGCGCCATGCCCGATATGGTCAAGAAGCCCGAATCCGGCTTTGATGTGTGGGACCCCATGAACGTGGCCTCCATCGTCGTCTGGCTGGGCAGCAGCCAGTCCAGGCATGTGACGGGCCGCTGCTTTGAAGCCAAGGGCGGCGAGCTGTCCGTGGCCGACGGCTGGTTCACCGGCAAGGTCAATGACAAGCAGGCGCGCTGGGAGCCTGCCGAGCTGTCTGGTGTGGTCGATCGGCTGATCGCCGAGGGCAAGGCTCCTCAGAAGGTCTACGGGACCTAAGCAAAAGAAACAGCCGGGTCGTGGGGCCTGGCCTTCCCATTCGATGAAGAACTCAGGACGCGAGCCATCATGGATTTAAGTCTGAACCAAGAACAAAAAATGATCGCCGAAAGCGCGGCGGTGTTTCTGCAGGAAAAAAGCAGCACGGCGCAGGTGCGCAAAGTCTCAGAAACAGAAGGGGGCCTGGACCGCGCTCTGTGGCAGGAAGTGGTGGACATGGGCTGGTGCAGAGTGGCCCTGCCCGAAGCCGCAGGCGGCATGGGCCTGGGCTGGCGCGAGCTGGTGCTGCTGCAAGAGCAGATGGGCTACCACCTGGCCTGCGTGCCGTTTTTTGATGCTGTTGTCGCCGTCACTCCACTGTGGCAGGCGCTGAGTCAGACCGAGCAGGGCTTGCCCGTGGTGGAGCGCCTGGCGGCCTCGGGCCAGATCTGCGTGCTGGGCATGACGGTGCGCGGCGAGCTGCCTGCTGCCGCGACGGTGACGCCTGAAGGCGATACGCTGGTGCTGAACGGCCAGTGGAATCAAGTGGGCTCGGGCTCGCACGCCGATGTGTTTTTGCTGCCCGCCACGCTGCCTTGCGGGTCGCTGGGCCTGCTGGAAGTGTCCGCCAAGGCTGAAGGCCTGAGCGTGCAGGCGCTGACGACGGTAGATGCCACGCGCAGCAGCGCCAATGTGGCTGCCGTGAATGTAAACCTGACTGGCGCTGCCGTTCTGGTGCATGGCGACGCGCTCAAAAAACTGTGGGCTCAGACCCGCAATCTGGCGGCGATTGGCTTGGCCGCCGAGCAGGTGGGTGTGGCCGATCGCTCGCTGAATCTGGCGGTGGATTACACCAAGGAGCGTCAGCAGTTTGGAAAAGCCGTGGGCAGCTTCCAAGGCGTCAAGCACCGTGCAGCGCAGATTTTGGTGAAGGTGGAGACGGCCAGATCAGCCGTCTATGCTGCAGCTTTCATAGCTGATACCACTGGTGATGCAAGCGATCTGACGTATTTTTCAGCGCAAGCCCGCACAGATGCGACGGAGGCTGCTCTCTTTTCCTCGCGTGAAAGCATTCAGTTGCACGGCGGCGTGGGCTTTACCTGGGAGTTCGATCCGCATCTGTTCTTTCGCCGCGCGCAGGCATCCAGCCAGCGCATGGGCACGGTGGAGCAGTGGCGCGAGCTGGTGGCTGCGCGTTTGTTGGACGAGAGCGTGACGGAGGCAGCATGAAGATGCAGGAGTCGGAAATCAATGAAGCCTTTCGCGCTGAAGTGCGTGAATGGATGGCGCAACATCTGACAGGGCGGTTCGCCCCGCTCAAGCATGCCAGCGGTCTGGGTGCGGAGGGGTATGACGCGCAACTGGCCAAGGAGTGGGAGCAGGAGCTGGCCAAGGGCGGCTGGACAGGGCTGGGCTGGGAGGCCCGGTATGGCGGCCGTAACGCCCCGCTGGCCCAGCAAGTCATCTTCCACGAGGAGTATGTGCGCTGCGGTGGCCCAGGCCGTATCGGCCATATCGGCGAGACCCTGCTGGCCCCTACGCTGATGGCCTTTGGCACGGCCGAGCAGAAACTGCGCTTCCTGCCAGGCATTCTGGCCGGCACCGACTATTGGGCTCAGGGCTACTCCGAGCCCGGCGCGGGCTCCGACCTGGCCGGCATCCGTACCAGGGCCCGCCGCGATGCGGACACGGGTGAATGGGTGATCCATGGCCAGAAAGTCTGGACCTCCTGGGCCCATGAGTCCGAATGGGTGTTTGTACTGGCTCGCACCGATGAGGCCGCAGCGGCAGAGGTCAGCGCGCGCCATGCCGGCATGGTGCTGCTGCTGGTGCCTATCAGGCAGCCGGGCGTGGAAGTGCGTCCGATCCGCCAGATCACCGGCACCTCGGAGTTCAATGAAGTCTTCTTCGACGGGGCACGCACCGAAGGCACCTTGCACCTGGGTCCCGTGGGCGATGGCTGGAAGGTCGCCATGTATCTGCTGGGCTGCGAGCGCGGTGCCTCCACGCTGGGTCAGCAGGCGCATTTCCGTCATGAGCTGGACCTGATCATCGCCCTGGCCAAGCGCAACGGCACGGCCCGCGACCCGCTGATCCGTCAGCGCCTGGCCAAGGCCGATATGGGCCTGCAGACTCTGCGCGCCCATGCGCTGCGCTCCAGCGATGAGAGCACGCCCTTGCGTGTGGCTTCCGTCTCCAAATACGCATGGTCCAACTGGCACCGTGATCTGGGCGAGCTGGCCATGGATGTGCTTGGCGAGCAGGGCGAGCTGGTGCTCAAGGAGCCTGCGCTTGCTGCCCTGCAGCAACTGTGGCTGGTCAGCCGCGCCGACACCATCTACGCCGGCACCAACGAGATTCAGATGAACCTCATGGCCGAGCGTGCGCTGGGCATGCCGCGCTGAATCCAGCTGCTTGGAGTGCTCGTCTTTGTGCGGGTGATGACTCTGATTGGTTGACGTAAAGCTGCCGTAAATCAAGGGTTGACCCCTGGAGGTTTACGGCGTCTTTGCGTTTGAAATGTCGGTCCAGCGACACTAGGGAATGACCTATCGTCCAAAGTGACGATGCTGCAGCGCAGCGGGAGCCGGAAGATCAGGGTAACTACCTTCTGAATGACAAATGACTAGCGCTCCCTCCTACGTTGCTCCCCACGGCCTGCTCAAAGGCAAAACTGTGCTCGTTACCGCTGCTGCTGGCGCCGGTATCGGCTTTTCAGCTGCAAAACGAGCAGCAGAGGAGGGCTGCAAGGCCTTGTTCATCTCCGATGTGCATGAGCGCCGGCTGGCCGAAGCCGTGGAGCAGATCAAAAAGGACACGGGTTTGACCCAGGTCTTTGGCAAGCTCTGCGATGTGAGCAAGGAAGAACAGGTTCAGGCGCTGATCTCCGAAGCCGACAGCGCCATGGGCGGGATCGATGTGCTGATCAATAACGCCGGTCTGGGCACCAGCTGCAAGGTCGTCGACATGGGCGATGACGAGTGGAACAAGGTCATCGACATCACGCTGACCGGCACCTTCCGCATGACGCGCGCAGCGCTCAAGCTGATGCAGCCACGCGGCAAGGGCGTGATCGTCAACAACGCCTCGGTGCTGGGCTGGCGCGCTCAGACCGAGCAGGCGCACTACGCCGCCGCCAAGGCAGGCGTGATGGCCCTCACACGCTGCTCGGCGCTGGAAGCGGCCGAATTCGGCATCCGCATCAACGCCGTGGCCCCTTCCATCGCCATTCACGCCTTCCTCAAGAAGTCCGCCTCTGAAGAGCTGCTGGCCAAGCTGTCCGAGAAGGAAGCCTTCGGCCGTGGTGCCGAGCCCTGGGAAGTGGCCAACGTGATGATCTTCCTGGCCAGCGACTACTCCTCGTACATGACGGGTGAAGTGGTGTCCGTCAGCTCGCAGAGGGCCTGAGCATGAATGCAGTCGCAGACAAGATGCTGTTTGACTCGGCAGCCTCGGTGCAGGCATCGGTGGGACGTCAGCTGGGCGAGACCGAATGGGTGCAGATCACGCAGGAGCGCATCAATCAGTTTGCCGATGCCACGGGCGATCACCAATGGATTCATGTGGACCCCGAGCAGGCCAGGAGCGGCCCGTTCGGCGCCTGCGTGGCCCATGGATATCTGACGCTGTCGCTGGCCAATCTGTTTTTGCCTCAGCTGGTCAGCTATCAGGGGCTGAAGATGGGCGTCAACTATGGCTGCGAGAAGGTGCGTTTTCCGGCGCCGGTGCTGGTGAACAGCTTCGTGCGTGGCAGTGGCGAGGTGGTGGCGGCGACCCCGATCGGGGCAGACGGTGTACAGGTCACGATCCGGATCACCGTACAGGTCAAGAATCAGGATAAACCCGGCTGTGTGGTTGAAACCATCAGCAGGCTGTTCTTTATCCCGGAAAATTGAGGGTGTGCAAGCGCCTGCTTCGGTGGACGTTTGCATTTTTTGTGAGGAGGGACGAGCCGCCAGCAGAGTGGCCGACCTCGATACGGCAGCAAAAGCTGCCCAGGGCGCGACGACAAGAAAGTTAGGAGACAAAGACATGAAAGACGCAGTCATCGTTTCGACGGCACGTACCCCCATAGGCAAGGCTTACCGTGGTGCCTTCAACGACACCGAAGCTCCGGTGCTGGGCGGACACGTCATTCGCGCGGCGCTCAACAAGGTGAGTGTGGCTGGTGCGGATGTGGATGATGTCATTTTGGGCATTGCCGCGCAGCAGGGCACGCAGGGCTACAACCTGGGGCGTCTGTGCGGCTATACCGCCGGCCTGCCGGAATCCGTGGGCGGCATGGTGATCGACCGCATGTGTGCATCGGGCCTGATGAGCATTGCCACGGCTGCCAAGGGTGTCATGACCGGCGAGATGAATATCGCCGTGGCCGGAGGCCTGGAGTCCATCTCCCTGGTACAGAACAAGTACAAGAATTCGTACCGAGCCCAGTCGAAGGCGGTGCTGGCCGCAGAGCCCACAGCCTACATCCAGATGATAGAGACGGCCGAGCTGGTCAGTCAGCGCTACGGCATCAGTCGTGAAGCCCAGGACGAGTACTCGCTGCGCAGCCAGCAGCGCGTGGCCGCTGCACAGCAGCGTGGTCTGTTCGACGATGAAATCGTGCCGCTGACCACGGTCAAGCAGCTGTTTGACAAGGAAGGCAATGTCACCGGCAGCGAGGAAGTCACGCTGACCCGCGACGAGGGCAATCGTGCCGACACCACGCTGGAGAGTCTGGCCAAGCTCAAGCCTGTATGGAAGAACGGCCAATGGGTGGAGCAAGGCCAGTTCATCACGGCCGGCAATGCCTCCCAGCTGTCCGACGGTGCCAGCGCCTGTGTGGTGATGAGCGCTGATGAAGCTCACAGTCGCGGCCTTGCGGCACTGGGCACTTATCGCGGTGTGGCCGTGGCAGGCTGCCGTGCCGATGAAATGGGGATCGGTCCCGTCTATGCCATCCCCAAGCTGCTCAAGCAGCATGGGCTGACGGTTGGCGACATCGGCCTGTGGGAAATCAACGAGGCATTTGCCTGCCAGGTGATCTACAGCCGCGACAAGCTGGGCATTCCCGATGAGCGCCTGAACGTCAACGGCGGCGCGATCTCCATCGGCCACCCCTTTGGCATGTCGGGCGCCCGTCTGGTGGGTCACGCCCTGCTGGAGGGGCGTCGCCGTGGCGTGCGGTTCGTGGTGGTGAGCATGTGTATCGGCGGCGGCATGGGCGCTGCCGGCCTGTTTGAGCTGAACTGATCCGATCTGTCTGCAACCAACCTTCAACCAAGGAGTTGAACATGATGGACAGCGCTTTCGCCAAGATGGGCTTTTCCACCTACACGCCGAGCTCCATCGCTTGCGTGATCAAGGATGTGCCCATATTCGACACCCCGGCCCCCGTGCGCGCATCGGCCGATGCGCCCTTCGTGAGTGCCGAGCAGTTCAGCTCGCTGATCAGTCAGCTCTATGAAGCTGCCATGGACCCAGAAGGCTGGAAGCCTTTTCTGGAGACCCTGCGTCTGCAACTGGGCGGCAATTACGCTTCGCTCATAGTGCGCCCCGGCTCCGCCGACGATGTGGGGCTGATCGTCTCGGCCGCAGGCGACCGCCGCGATCTGATGCCGAACTGTCCCAAGATCAGCATGAGCCCGTTTCGCAGCATGCCTACCGACCGCATCGTGACGGTGGGGGATGTGATGCCCGAGTCCGAGTGGCGCGCTTCAAGCTACTACAACGACTGGTGCAAGCAACTGCAGGTGTTTCACGTGATGGCTGCCGACATCGTCACCAAGGACCGCTGCGTCTACGGTCTGCGCATCACGCGGCCCGAAGGGGCTCCGGCCTTCAACAAGCAGGAGCGTGCCTTCGGCTCCATGATGCTGCCTCACATCAAGCGTGCGCTGAATCTGCATCTGTCGGTGAACCAGGACCGTCAGGTCATCTCCCTCTACAGCAAGGCCACGGCCCAGCTGATGGTGGGGGTGGTCATCCTCGATCAGAACGGCAATGTGCTGGAGTGCAATCCCGCTGCGGCCAGCATCCTGGACATGCAGGACGGCCTGAAGATCTCCGGCGGCATGCTGGAGGCCAACTACGCCAACGACAACCGCAAGCTGCAGCGCCTGATCAAGGATGCGCTCATGCATACCCAGGTCTCGCGCCTGTCGATGACCGAAGGCATGTCGGTCAGCCGCCAGTCCGGCCAGCTCAACTGGGGCGTGGTGGTGCAAAGCATCTCGCCCGACGAGTGGACCGAGGGCAAGCAGCGCCCCAGTGTCGCCGTCTTTGTACGCGACACCGGCGGCAAGGCCGACCCACCCCTGAAGCTGGCTCAGCAGCTGTTCCAGCTGACGCCGGCCGAGACCTCGCTGGCCATCCAGCTGGCCAACGGCCTGTCGCTGGAGGAGGCCGCCGAAGCGCTCAATATCCGCCGCAATACGGCGCGAGCCCATCTGCGCTCCATCTTCTCCAAGACAGGAGTGCGCCGCCAGACCGAGCTGGTGCGCATCTTCCTCAACAGCGTGGCCTGGCTGGGCAACAAGTGAAGGCGGTTGGTGGAGATAAAAAGCGGGCTTCGGCCCGTTTTTTGCATTTGGAGCAGAGCCGGGCAGTCTGCCTTCAATCATGACCGTGCAAAAACACCTCGCGCAGCAGGTCGATGGGAGGCCTGGTTCAGGCTGCTTGCGTGCAGCTTGTCCGTGCAGGATGGTCCTGTTGTCTCGCTGGCTTGCTTCTCGCATATTCCATCCACGCAAGTTCAATCGTTTGAAAACAAGCTGGCGGTCGCGGCGCGAATTCCAGCCAGCCACAGCAAGATTACCCCCGACCCTCACTGGAGAATCCAAGGCAGAATGACGGGGCGCGGGGGGAGTATTCGGTGTTCCTACGGAAGAAAGCACCTGCCTGGCTAAACGGAAGAAATGTGACCGGCTCGCTCAAATAAAGCAACGACATGAAACTATTTCGCAAGCCTGCTTTTGATCACTTCAACTTCATTTCTCGTGTGCCCTATGCAATGCTCGTGGTGGGAGGAATTATTGCGCTGTCGATGACAGCGATCTGTACCGTAGTCCTCTATCAGAGTCGACTGGATGCAATGGAGCATGCGATAGAGACATCGCGCAATGTGGCGCTTCTTGCTGAAAATGATGTGGTGCGGAACTTCGAGCTCTATGCACTGTCGTTGCAAGCCGTGGTCGATGGACTCAACGATTCCGAAGTGATGGCCGCTTCGCCGCATGTGCGTAATGCGGCCTTGTTCGACAAGGCCGCAACTGCGAGCTATCTGGGATCCATCCTGGTTCTTGACGCAGACGGAAAAATTGCCCTCAATGCAGCGGCCGAGAATTCGGCGAACGGGCATTACTCGGATTATGACTTTTTCAAGGTGCACAAAGAAAGCCCAAGCATCGGGCTCTACGTGGGAGACCCTTATTCATCCATGCTGCATGGCGGCTCCCTGAGCATTCCTCTGAGCCGTCGGATTTCCCATGCGGACGGCTCTTTCGCCGGCATTGTGCTGATTGATGTTCAGCTGGAGTACTTTCAGAAACTGTTTTCTGCGCTTTCGCTGGGCAAACACGGATCGCTGGCCTTGATAAGGAAAGATGGCGCCATGATGATGCGGCAGCCCTTCGATGCAAAAGTCATCGGGCGCAATATCCGCAATGCAAGCACGTTCCAGCAGTTCATGTCGGCACCCGAAGGAAGCTTTTCGGATACCTCTTACCTTGATGGCACCCAGCGGGCGTATTACTTCAAGAATCTGCCCAGCTTGCCATTCATCATCATGGTGGCCAAGGCGCATTCCGATATTTACGCGGTCTGGCGACAGAGAGCCTTGCTGATTACCTCGGTCATGGGAGCGCTCACCATGGCTTTCATCGGCCTGTCCTTCGCGTTCGGAGTGCAACTCAAGCGCCGCATGCGCGCAGAGTCCGAACTGGCGCTGCTGGCGCGTACCGATGGCCTGACCGGCCTGAACAACCGCCGCAAGCTCGACGAGATCATCGAGTACGAGTGGCACAGGGCCAAAAGAAGTCACAGCGCCTTCTCGCTGCTGTTCGTGGATATCGACTGGTTCAAGGCCTACAACGACACCTACGGGCATCAGGCCGGGGATGCGGTTCTGGCTACCGTGGCCAGATGCATTGCCAACAATATCCGACGCCCCGAGGACAGTGCGGCCCGCTATGGGGGGG
Source organism: Comamonas testosteroni (assembly GCF_030505195.1). Taxonomy (NCBI): domain Bacteria; kingdom Pseudomonadati; phylum Pseudomonadota; class Betaproteobacteria; order Burkholderiales; family Comamonadaceae; genus Comamonas; species Comamonas testosteroni. The sequence goes on along the minus strand of NZ_CP129672.1, from coordinate 1,148,198 downwards.
AGGAATTCATCGTGGTGCTGCCGGACACGACCCTGGATGGAGGTGCGCTGATTGCGGAGAACATCCGGGAGGCGGTCTTTGAACTTGCGATTGCGCACACCGGAAGCGAGTTCGGCTGCATCACGGTCAGCATTGGCTGTGCGGCCTGGGTGCCGGGCAAGGATCTGGACATGCAGGAGGTGCTGCGTGCGGCCGACAAGGCGCTGTATGGCGCCAAGATGACCGGGCGCAACAAGGTCACTCTCTCCAGCATGCCCGCAGCATAGTGGCGTGCCCCGCAGACTGATAATTAATGATAGCTAGTACCGTATGATTTATATGAGTTTCGATATCAAAAGTATCTGAAATTCAATAAGCAAAGGCGGTAGAGGCTATATTTTATATAGCGCATGTTCTGCGCCGGGGTTCAGGCGCAGGCCCCGCTATCGCGCAGCGCTGCAATATCTGCCCTGGCATAGCCCAGGGATGCGAGCACGGCATCGGTGTCCTGCCCGATCCTGGTTCCCGGTGTGGGGCTGCGCGTGGGGGTGCGTGAAAAGCGTGGAGCCGGTGAGGGCTGGCGCTGGGTGCTGCCGTCCACTTCCAGATCGATGAACAGATTGCGCTGGGCGTTGTGCGGGTGAGCGGGTGCCTCAGCCAGACTCAGTACCGGGGCAAAGCAGACATCGCTGCCTTCGAGCTCTTCGCACCACTGTGCCTGCGTCTTCCTGCACACGATTGCTGCCACGCGGGCCTTGACTTCGGGCCAGTCGCAGCTTTGGTACTGGCGCTTGGGATCGACATCGGTCAGGCCCAGCTTTTGCAGCTGCAAGGCATAGAACTGCGGCTCGATGGCGCCCAGGGTGATGTGCTTGCCATCTGCGCACTCGAACACTTCATAGAAGGGTGAGGTGTTGAGAAAGTGATTCTGCGCGGGATCGTCCTTCCAGTAGCCCATGGCGCCGCGCATCTGGTGCATCAGGCCACTCATGGCGGTCACTCCGTCGATCATGGCCGCGTCCACCACCTGACCCCTGCCGGACTTTCGCGCCTCGTGCATGGCGCACATGATGCCGAACAGCAGGAACATGGCTCCGCCCGCCATATCGCCCACGATGGTCGGTGGCAGCACGGGAGCCTGTCCGGGACGCATGGAGGTGGACATCACGCCCGTCAGCGCCACATAGTTGATGTCATGACCGGCGGCCTGGGACAGCGGGCCGGTCTGGCCCCAGCCGGTGACACGGCCAAAGACCAGCCGGGGCGCGCGGCGGGCTACTTCCTCGGGGCTGAAGCCCAGGCGCTCCATCACGCCGGGCCTGAAGCCTTCGATGAGTGCATCGGCAGACTCGATCAGCTTCCATGCGGCGGCGCGTCCGGCCTCGGACTTGAGGTCCAGCGCGATGGACTTCTTGCCCCGGTTCTGCGCCATGCGCGGGTAGCGGGATGCCGCCGCATGGTCGGCGCTGCGCTCAATGAGAATCACGTCGGCGCCCATGTCGGCCAGCATCATGCCGGCAAAGGGGGCAGGGCCTATGCCTGCAAATTCGAGGACGCGCATTCCGCTCAAAGGCCCCAGGTTCTGGTTCTGGGACGGGTTTTCTGTGCTCAAGTCGGTCTCCTGTTGGGTGTCTGACTTTTCCATCTTGTGGATCCTGCCGGTTTTGGACCCGTCCGTTTGGAGTATGTCCGGGGTGCAAGCCGGGCCAGCACGAGGCATTCCATATAAAAGGAGTGCAAGACATGTTCAGGCTGGACGGGAAAGTGGCGCTGGTCAGCGGCGGCGGGCGCGGCATGGGGTTCGGTATCGCGCAGGCGCTTGCCGTGCAGGGCGCGCATGTGGTGGTGAACGACTTTCATCAGAGCCGCGCCGAGAGTGCTGCACGTCAACTGCGCGAAGCGGGATTGAAGGCATCGGCCCAGGCGGCGGATCTGACGGACCGCGCCGCCATCTTTGCCATGGTCGAGCGCATCCAGGCCGAGCTTGGCGTGGTCGATATCTTTGTGCACAACGCCGGCATTCCGGCCCAGGGCTGGGGCTATACACCGTTTCTGCAGTCGCCCGAGTCCGAGTCCGAGTCCGAGTGGAACGCCTGGCTGCAGCTCAATCTGCACGGGCTGATGCATGCCTGCCAGGCGCTGCTGCCCGCCATGCAGCAAAAGGGCTGGGGGCGCATCGTGGCCATCAACTCCGATGCAGCGCGCACGGCCACGGGCATGGGTCTATGTGCCTATGGCGCGGCCAAGGCGGCAGCGGTTGGCTTCATCCGCAATCTCTCGGGCGAAGTGGGCCCGCACGGCGTGACGGCCAACGCTGTGTCGCTGGGCACCATGAACAACTGGGAAGGCTCGCAGAAGATCGCCAGAAAAGGCACTTCCGTGGGCCGGGCCGGATCGCCCCAGGATGTGGGTGCGGCCGTGAGCTATCTGGCATCGACCGAAGGGCAATGGGTCAACGGCCGGGTGCTGCCGGTCAACGGCGGTGGTCTGGTGGCCAGAGCCCGCCAGCCTTGCCCGACAGCCCCGCCCGACAGCCTTGCGGTGGTGAAAGCCGGAAGGCTTTTTTGTCACTCAAGAGACCGCGAGCTGTGGCACCGAGGGCGGCAAAGCCCCCGCTGGGGGCATTGTCGCGGCCCAAACCGGCTTTCGCGTCCGCAGAGGCAAGCCATGTGCCGCCAGGGGCGGTTGCGGCCGGTTTTTCTCATAGTCTGCCCCTAGTCTGAATCAGGTAGGTTGGAGCAAAAGCCGTATGGCAATCTGAAAAAGAACTCGATAACAACCTGGTGATGTGAGGAAAGCAGATGGAGGCATTGATCTTCGACCATGTCCGTACCCCCCGAGGCAAGGGCAAGCCGGATGGAGCGCTGCATGAGGTGACGCCGGTCTGGCTGGCAGCGCAGCCGCTGGTGGCGCTGCGTGAGCGCAATCGGCTCGATACGGCGGTGGTGGACGATGTGGTCATGGGCTGTGTGGTGCCCGTGGGCGAGCAGGGCGGCAATGTGGGCCGCATGGCGGTGCTGCAGGCCGACTATGCGCAAAGCGTGGCCGGCGTGCAGCTCAATCGCTACTGCGGCTCGGGCCTGGAGGCGGTGAGCTTTGCCGCGGCCAAGGTGATGGCGGGCCAGGCCGATATGGCCATCGGTGCCGGCGTGGAGATGATGTCCCGAGTGCCCATGGGCTCGGACGGTGGTGCCTGGGCCCAGGACCCGCAGCTGGCCAGCAAGACCTATTTCGTGATGCAGGGCATCTCGGCCGATCTGCTGGCATCGCTGCGTGGCCACAGCCGCCGTGATCTGGACGCGTACTCGGCTGAAAGCCATCGTCGTGCGGCCACGGCCTGGGCTGAAGGTCGCTTCGACAGGTCTGTCGTGCCTGTCAAGGACTTCCTGGGCATGACGCTGCTGGAAAAGGACGAGACCATTCGTGCCGGGACCTCGGTGGAGTCGCTGGCGACACTCAAGCCAGCGTTCACCGAGATGGGCCAGAAATACGGCTACGACAGCGTGGCGCTGCAGCGCTATCCGCAGGTCGAGCAGATTCACCATCATCACCATGCCGGCAACAGCTCGGGCATTGTCGACGGTGCGGCTGCCGTGCTGATAGGCACGGCCGAGGCTGGTGCCAGGCAGGGCCTGAAGCCCAGGGCCCGCATCCGCGCCTTTGCCAGCATCGGCTCCGAGCCGACCTTGATGCTGGACGGCCCGGCCCTTGCCGCACGCAAGGCCTTGGCCCGGGCGCGGATGCAGGCTTCCGACATCGATCTGTGGGAGCTCAACGAGGCCTTTGCCACGGTGGTGCTGACCATGATGGAGGAGCTGGACATTCCCCATGAGCGCATGAACGTCAACGGCGGAGCGATTGCCATGGGCCACCCGCTGGGTGCGACGGGCGCCATGATTCTGGGCACGGTGCTGGACGAGCTGGAGCGCACCGGCAAGCGCACGGCGCTGATCAGCCTGTGCGTTGCGGCGGGCATGGGCTCGGCCATGATCATCGAACGCGTGTGAATGAGGGAGCACAAGTCATGACAACAGAAATCATTCGCTACGCCGTCGATGAGGATGGCATTGCCACGCTGACGCTGGATTACCCCGGCAAGACCATGAATGTGATCGACCAGGCCTTCATGGACAGCCTGCAGGCCTGTATTGAACGCATGCAAGGCGACGACCGGGTGCGCGGCGGCATCATCACCTCGGGCAAGGACAGCTTTGTCGCGGGGGCCGACCTGATGGGCATGGAGGCCAATATCGACGCCATGGCGGACATGCCCATCCAGGAGCTGTTCGCCTCCTGCGCATCGCTGTCCAGGCTGCTGCGCAAACTGGAGAGCCTGGGCAAGCCGCTGGTGGCGGCCATCAACGGAATGGCATTGGGAGGCGGCTATGAAATCTGCCTGGCCTGCCACCACCGCATTGCCGCCGATGCCCCCACGGTCATGCTCGGCCTGCCCGAGGCGCAAGTGGGCTTGCTGCCCGGCGCCGGCGGCACCCAGCGCCTGCCGCGCATGATCGGCATTCTGGCCGCCATGCCTTTTCTGATGGAAGGCAAGCAGCTGCAGGCCGTGAAGGCCAGGGAAGCGGGTCTGGTGGACGAGGTGGTGGCTCCCGAGCAGTTGCTGGGCGCTGCCAAGGCCTGGCTGCTGGCCAGTCCCACGGCGGTGCAGCCCTGGGATGTGAAAGGCTTTCGCATTCCCGGCGGCGGCCCGCTGGATGCGCGCGTGGCCCCGGCTTTCGTGGTGGGCAACACCCTGCTGCAGGCCAAGACCTTTCACAATATGCCGGCGCCGCTGTGCATTCAAAGCTGCATCTACGAAGGCTGCCAGCTGCCCATCGACAAGGGCCTGCGCATCGAGAGCAAGTACATGGCCACGCTGTCGCGCAGCCCCGTGGCGCGCGGCATGATCCGTACGCTCTTCGTCAACAAGACCAAGGCCGAAAAAGGCATGCACCGTCCTGCAGGCTTCGAGCCCTTCAAATGCCGCAAGCTGGGTCTGATTGGCGCAGGCATGATGGGCGCGGGCATTGCCTTGGTGGCAGCCCAGCGCGGTATCCAGGTGGTGCTGATAGACCGGGATCAGGCCGCTGCGGACAAGGGAAAGCGCTACTCCGAGAAGGTGCTGGCCAAACAGGTGGACAAGGGCCGCCAGACGCGTGAGAAGGCCGATGCCATTTTGGCGCGCATTATGCCCGGCACCGACTACGAGCTGCTGCGCGATGCCGATATGGTGGTCGAAGCCGTGTTCGAAGACCGTGCCGTCAAGGCCGAAGTGACCCGCAAGCTGGACGCCGTGCTGCCGCCTGGCTGCGTGCTGGCCAGCAATACCTCGGCCCTGCCCATCAGCCTGCTGGCGCAGGCGAGCGACAGGCCCGATCGCTTCATCGGTCTGCATTTCTTCTCGCCGGCCGACAAGATGCCGCTGGTGGAAGTCATTCGCGGCAAGCAGACATCGGATGCCACGCTGGCGCAGGCCCTGGACTTCGTGGCTCAGCTCAAAAAGACGCCCATTGTCGTCAACGACAAGTGCGGCTTTTTCACCAGCCGCTTCATCGGCGCGTTTGTGGATGACGCCATCGGCATGGTGGCCGAAGGCATTGCCCCTGCATTGATAGAGAACTGTGCAAAACATGCGGGCATGCCCGTGGGGCCGCTGGCGATTACCGATGAGCTGTCGATTGATCTGTCCAAGCATGCGGGCGAATCCCAGGCCAAGGAGTTCCCAGAGGAGTACCGGCCCGGTCGCTCCGTGCCGGTAATCGGCAAGCTGTTCGAGCTGGGCCGCCTGGGCCGCAAGGTGGGCAAGGGCTTCTATGACTACGACCCCAGTGAGGGTGGCAGCGGCAAGCGCATCTGGCCGGGCCTGGCCGGGCATTACCCGCTCAAAGCCCTGCAGCCCAGCGCGCACGACCTCAAGCAGCGCATTCTCTATGTGCAGGCCGTCGAAGGGGCGCGTGCCATGGAGGAGGGCGTGCTGCTGGCACCGGCCGACGGCGACATCGGCTCGATTCTGGGCGTGGGCTTTCCGGCCTACACAGGCGGCCCGTTCTGCTTTATCGACGGCATAGGTCTGCCGCAGTTCGTGGCCGAGGCCGACCGTCTGGCCGATCTGTTCGGCGAGCAACTGCGCCCGCCGCAGCTGCTGCGCGATATGGCGGCCAGGGGGCAGACCTTCTACGGCAAGAGCGCAAGAGCCTGACAAGAGCACCAACGTGCCGCAAGGGGCGGGCCAGGGCTCGCCCCAGGTGCAGACACTCATCCGATAAATACATCAATGGAGACAAGCCATGGATGAAGTCTTCGATTACATCGTCATAGGCGCGGGCTCGGCGGGCGGCACACTGGCTGCGCGGCTGAGCGAGAACCGACAGCACAAGGTCCTGCTGCTCGAAGGCGGCGCGAGCCACAAGGATTTGCTGGTTTCCATGCCTTCGGGCTGGGGCCAGATGATCAACAGTCCCCGGTATTCCTGGGGGCACGAAACAGAGCCCGAGCAGTACGCCGCCAAGCGCCGCATCAGCCTGCCGCGAGGCAAGCGCCTGGGGGGCTCATCCTCCATCAACGGCATGATCTATGTGCGCGGCGATCGGGCGGACTTCGACAGCTGGGCTGAGCAAGGGGCCAAGGGCTGGAGCTATGACGAGTTGCTGCCCTACTTTGTGCGCACCGAAGATCAGCAGCGCAGCGAACAGGAATTCACCCGGCCCTGGCACGGGCGCGGCGGGCCACTGACGGCCAACAATCTGCACAACCCACATCCGGTATCGCTGGCCATGGTGCAGGCTGCCATTCAAGCCGGCATGCCCGCCTGCAAGGATTTCAACAACGGCCACCCCGACGGGGCAGGGCTGTTTCAGGTCAATCTCAAGAATGGTCAGCGCTCGTCGGTGGCCAGGAACGCCATCGAGCCCGCCATGCTGCGGCGCAATCTGGATGTGCGCATGCAGGTGCTGGTCACCCGCATAGGTCTGGACGGGCTGCGCGCCAGCACAGTGCACTGGAAGGACCAAGCCGGTGCAAGCCACTCAGCCTGTGCAGGCAAGGAAGTGCTGCTGTGTGCAGGGGCCCTGCAGTCGCCCCAGTTGCTGATGCTTTCGGGCATCGGCCCGGCAGCGCACCTGCAGGAGATGGGGATCGAGGTCAAGGTGGATCTGCCCGGAGTGGGCGCCAATCTGCAGGACCATGCGATTGTCCCCATGTCCTGGCGCATGAAGGCCGGCACGCCCAGCCTCAACCGCTCGCTGCGCGGCCTGGGTATTGGCGCTTCGCTCATTCAGTACCTGCTGACCAGGCAGGGCGCGATGGCCATGCCGGCCTCGGAGTTTGCCGCCTGGTTCAGCAGCGATGCGAGCCTGCCCTACAACGACATCCAGATTCACGGCCTGCCCGTGACCGGCGATATCGAGGGCTATATGCGGGGCGGCAGGAACTACCGCACCGAAGCCTTCCCCGGCATGACGATGGCACCCTATCAGGTGCGGCCCTATTCACGCGGCCAGCTCAGGCTCAGAAGCCGCCATCCCGAGGAACTGGCCAGCATTCGCATGAACTTTCTGCATGACGAGCGTGACCGCAAGGCGTTGCTCCATGGAGTACGCATGGCCAGCACGATTGCCCGCCAGAGCGCGCTGGCCGGTCTGATCGAAACGCAGACGCGCCCGGCACCTGGCCTGCAAAGCGATGAGGAGCTGCTGGACTGGATCTCCATGTACATGGGCTCGGGCCACCACGCCAGCGGCAGCTGCCGCATGGGCCATGCCGCCGATCCGCGAAGCGTGGTCACGCCAGACCTGCGGGTCAAGGGCGTGCAGGGGCTGCGTGTGATCGATGCCTCGGTCATGCCGCATCTGGTGTCGGGCAACACGAATGCTGCATCGGTGGTGATTGGCGACAAGGGCGCAGATCTGGTGCTGGGCCTGGCGCCGCCCGCTGCAAGGCAGTGGAGTGTGGCTGCGGTGCTACCGGATGTCGCAGCCGCCGCCGCCGTGGTTTGAGCGTTGGAAGAATGGGTGGAGACAACAAAGATGAACTTCGATTTCAGTGACGACCAGAACGCCTTGCGCAACGAGATACGCAAATTCCTGACCCGCGAATCGCCGTTGACGCAGGCGCGTGCCTTGCTCGAGGGCGAGGGGCACCATGCCCGGGACGTATGGAGCGGCATGGCCCAGCTGGGCGTGACCAGCCTGATGCTGCCGCAGGACTGTGGCGGTATCGGTCTCGGTGCCATGGAGATGTGCGTGGTGGCCGAGGAAGTGGGCCGCCAGCTCAGCCCCGTGCCTCTGGCATCGACCATGTATCTGGCGGTGCAGGCTGTCCTGCTATCTACACAGGATCAGTCTGCGCAACGCCGGCAATGGCTGCTGCCGGTTTCGGGCGGAAGCATTGGCTGCCTGGCAGCGCCTGTGGACGGGCAGGAGCCGCCATCCGGTCTGCCCCTGTTTGACGGCAAGACCTTGAAGGGGGAATGTCCGCTGGTGGCCGACGGCATGGCCGCGCAATGGGGTGTGGCGCTGGCGCGCGATGCGACGGGGGCGGATGTGCTGGTGGCCTTCAGCTGTGACGGCTCGGTGCAGCGCAGGAAACTCAAGACGCTGGATCCTTCCAAGCCCTATGCCTTGTTGCGCTTTGACGGCACGGCGGCCGAGCCGCTTGACGGAGCCCGCAGCGCTGCTCAGGTGCTGGCACGCGTGCGCAATCGTGCTGCCGTGATGCTGGCCTTCGAACAGCTGGGAGCCGCCGACGCCGCGCTGGAGATGGCCTGCAGCTATGCCAGGGAGCGCAAGGCCTTTGGCCGGCCCATTGGCTCCTATCAGGGCATCAAGCACAAGCTGGCCAATCTCTACACCAGCAACCAGCTGGCCCGTGCGCATTGCTACTACGGAGCCTGGGCGCTGACGGCAGATATGGCTCTGGCTGATGGTGCGCCCGAGCTGGCCTGCGCGGCCGCGGCAGCTCGCGTGAGCAGCACCCAGGCGCTGTCGGATGCCGCGCAGGAAAACCTGCACACCCACGGCGGCATGGGCTATACGTGGGAGCTGGACTGCCATCTGTTCTATCGCCGCGCGCGTCAGCAGGCCGTGCAGCTGGGCAGTATCCACACCTGGCGCGAGCAGGTGGCGGTCGAGTTGCAAAAGCGGCTGCTTGCTCCTGCGCAAGAGACGATTGTGCAGAGCACGGCCGCGGCGGAGCGTCAGTCCATGGACTTTGAGGACACGCCCGAAGAAGCCGTCTTCCGTGCCGAATGCCGCGCCTGGCTGCAAGCCAATGCCCAGCCCAAGGCCAGTGCCGACGATTACTTCGGTCGCGACATGACTGCCGAGCAGCGCATGGAGGCAGCCCGGCTCTGGCAGGGCAAGAAGGCTGCAGCGGGCTTTGGCGCGATTACCTGGCCCAAGGTGCTGGGTGGCCGGGGCGGCACACCCATGCAGGAGCTGATCTGGCGGCAGGAGGAGGGCAAGGTCAAAGTGCCCACGGGCATGTTCAATGTGAGCCTGGGCATGGTGTTGCCATCGGTGATGGCGCACGCCAGCGCCGAAGTGCTGGCCCTGCATGTGGCCCCGGCACTGGGCGGAAAAAACCTCTGGTGCCAGCTGCTGAGCGAGCCGGGGGCCGGCTCCGATCTGGGCATGGTGCGCACACGTGCCGAGCGTGCAACCGATGGCCGCGAAGGCTGGATCCTCAACGGCCAGAAGGTCTGGACCTCTCTTGCGCAGTTTGCCCAGTTGGGTCTGGTGCTGGCAAGGACCAATGCGCAGGCGAGCAAGTTTGAGGGACTGACCACCTTCTTTCTCGATATGCACTCGCCCGGCATTGCCGTGCGGCCGATTCGCCAGGCAGGGGGCGAGTCCGAGTTCAACGAAGTCTTCTTCGAGGACGTGTTCGTGCCCGACAGTCAGATGGTGGGCAAGCTGGGCGGTGGTTGGAAGGTCACGCTGACAGGCTTGATGGCAGAGCGCCTGGCCATTGGCGGCGTGATGCCCGCCGAGCTGTGGCGCACCACGGCGGGCCTGCTGGCCGATCATCGATTTGACGGCAAGCCGGCGCTGCAGGACGGTCGCCTGCGCGAGCGCTGGGCCGACCTCTATCTGAAGGAGCAGGCGCTATGGCTGCTGCAGTGCCGCGCGCTGACGGCGCTGAGCAAGGGGCGACAGCCCGGCCCCGAAATGAGCGGCGCCAAGAACGTGGCCGCTGCCGCGCTGCAGTCCTTCAGCTATTTCGCCATCGACTTGCTGGGCGAGCGCGGCGTGCTGGCCGCCAGCGAACTTGGCGAGCGTTTTGCCATGGTGGAGCGCCTGTGGTTCGGCTCTGCCGGCATGCGCATTGCGGGCGGTACCGACGAGGTGGTGCTCAACAGCATTGGCGAACGCGTGCTGGGGCTGGCTGCCGAGCCCCGTGCGGACAAGGACCTTCCCTTCTGCGAACTGCTTGCCTAGTGACTTGGCGCGGCACGCCGCAATGTGCCGCGTCCTTTTTGCCGGGCATGCACGGCTCCATTCAATCCACGTGGCGGAGATCACGTTTTTCAGGAGACAGGAAATGAGTGCATCTGCTGCGGCCCAAGTGCCGCAAGCCGCTTCGGTCAGGGTGCTGCCGGCGAGCAATGTGACGGGCTGGCGTCGTCACTATCTGCTGCTGGTGCTGCTGCTCGTCTATGGCGTGAGCATGATAGACCGTCAGATCATGGGGGTGCTGATTCAGCCCATCAAGCAGGAGATGGGGGTTTCGGACAGTGCCATGGGCCTGCTCACGGGTCTGGCCTTTGCGCTGTTCTACAGCATTCTGGCCGTACCCTTTGGCCGCTTTGCCGACCGCACCAATCGCCGCAACCTGATTGCCTGGTGCTGCGCCGGCTGGAGCGTTGCCACGGGTTTTTGCGGCATGGCGGTAGGCTTCTGGAGCCTGACGGCCGCTCGTGTGGGCGTGGCTGTGGGCGAGGCAGGCAGCACGGCGGCATCGACCACCATGATCGCCGACGTCTACCCGCCCGAGCAGCGCAGCCGAGCCATGAGCGTGTTCAGCCTGGGCCCGCATCTGGGCTCGCTGGTGGGGCTGGGTGTGGGCGCCTGGATTGCCCAGCACTATGGTTGGCGTGCGGCCTTTTTGTGGCTGTCTGTGCCCGGCGTGCTGATCGCTTTGCTGCTGCGCTTGACTTGCCGCGAGCCCTTGCGCGGCGCGCAGGAAGGTCGTGCCGTGGTGCAGGCAGCAACCGAGAAGTTCAGCGAGGTGATGTCGGCCCTGGTGCGCAACAAGGCGTTTGTGGGCCTGGGGCTGGCCAGCATGCTGATGGCGTTCTCGGGCTATGCGATCGGCATGTGGAATACCGCGTTTTTGGTGCGCTCCCATGGTCTTCAGCTCAAGGATGCTGGCGCCATCATGGGATTTATCGGTGGGCCGGGGGCAATTTTTGGGGCCTTGCTCAGCGGTTGGGTCACCGATCTGATGGCAAGGAGGGACGTGCGCTGGCAGATTGGCATTCCGGTTCTGGGGACGCTGATTTCGATTCCGCTGGGGCTGGCTTTCTATCTGGATGACTCTGCGGGACAGTGGACGCTGGCCGGGCTGCAGATTCCGCATGCGATTGCCTACTACGGCCTGTTCTCCATCTTCTCCAGCTTCTGGGCGGCGCCGGTGTTTGCTGCACTGACCAATGTGATTGCCTCCAGCCGTCTGGCGACTTCGCTGTCCATCTACAACCTGCTGCTGACTGCCGTTGGCGGTGGTCTGGGACCTTTGGCGGTGGGCCTTCTCAGCGATGCATTCAGCGCTCGGGCGGGCAATGAATCGCTGCGCTGGGCGCTGATCTGCATGCTTGCCTTCTATGCGCTTGCGCTGCTGATCTATGCCTGGACCATCAAGCCCTATGCATCGATGGTGACTACGAAAAAGATGGCTTGAGGCGATCTGGAGACAAACGATGGAGCGAATTTCCTCTGAGATTGTGCTTTCGTCGACCAAGCCCCGGGGAAGGCCCGGGCGGAAGTTTTTTCAGGGTAGGTGCTGTTGGGCGCTGCTGACCGATCTGCGAGCATGCCCCCTCGAAACCACAAGGGTCTGCACCAGGTTCAAGCGGACGATGAATGTGGACAGACCGCCGTCGAGCATTGCAGCACCTGCGGGACAAGTGGATTCATACAACGGGAAGACAGACGGAGACAAGAGATGACACGGACCTTCAATCTGGCGGATATTTTTGAGTTGGTGGTGCAAGCTGTGCCGGATCGCGTTGCTTTTGGCTGCGGCAACCAGACGCTCACTTTCAGACAGCTCGATGAGCGAGCCAATCAGCTGGGCAATGCGCTGCGTGCGCGTGGCATAGGGCGGGGCGACAACGTCGGCATCCAGCTCTACAACTGCGCCGAGTATCTGGAGGCCTTTTTCGCCTGCAGCAAGGTCGGTGCGGTGCCGGTCAACGTCAACTACCGCTATGTGGCCGATGAACTTCAGGGGCTGTTCAACAGCCTGGATCTGCGCGGCCTGGTCTATGGCGCGGACTTCGATGCGTCGGTGCAGGAAGTCATTGCCCTGGTGCCCACTTTGCGCCTGGCGCTGCGGGTTGGCGAGGATCGCCATGGCCAGTCCAGGACGGTGCAACCCTACGAGCGCGTGTTGGCCGAAGGTGCAAAGGATCTCACGGACGCCGATCGCAGCGATGACGATATCTTCATGCTCTGCACCGGCGGCACCACGGGGCTGCCCAAGGGGGTGATGTGGCCGCATAAATCCTTGTTCATGGGGGCCTTGGGCGGTGGCGGCTATTACTTCCGCCGACCTCCCATCGAAAGGCCCGAGGAGCTGCTGCAGCTGGTGCCCAACAGCCCGGCGCTGGCCTATCTGGCGGCGGCCCCGCTCATGCATGGCGCAGCCATGTGGGCCACCCTGATCAGCCTGTTTTCCGGGCATCCGGTCTATGTGAACGATCGCAAGCACTTCGATCCCGTGCACATGCTGGACCTGATCGAGCATCACCAGATCAATGTGATGGCCGTGGTTGGCGATGCCATGGCCTTGCCCATCATCCAGGCGCTGGAGAACAACCCCGGGCGCTGGCCTCTGAAGTCACTGAGGATCTTCGGCAACGGCGGTGCCGTGTTCTCGCGTCATCTGCAGGAGCGGCTGCTGGTGCAGGTGCCGCATCTGATGCTCAACAACGGCATGGCCAGCTCCGAATCCGGCGTTCTGGGCGGGGGAGAGAAGACGCCCGAGGGCGAAGGCTTTATGCGCATCGCGCCGCGTCCCGATCTCAGCGTGATTTCCGAAGATCTGCGCATCCTGACTCAGCCAGGGGAAGAAGGCATTCTTTCGCGCCGTGGTCACATGCCCCTGGGCTACTACGGCGACCCCAAGAAAACGGCCGAAACCTTTGTGGTCGTGGAGGGCAGCCGCTGGGTGCTGACGGGAGACAGGGCCCGCATCGACACCACGGGTGAATTGATGGTGCTTGGACGAGGCTCGCAGTGCATCAACACCGGAGGTGAGAAGGTCTACCCCGAAGAGGTGGAGGAAACCGCGCGCCGCTACCCGCCGGTTCAGGATGTGGTGGTCGTGGGGCTTCCCGACGAGCGCTGGGGCAGCAAGGTGGTGGCCGTGGTGCAGGTGCAGCAGGGCCGCGAGTTCGATCTGCAGGAGTTCGAAAAGATCTGCCGCAGCAATCTGTCGGGCTACAAGATCCCGCGTGCCGTGTATCTGGCCCCGGAAGTCAAGCGCAGCCCGGCAGGCAAGGCGGATTACCGTTGGGCCAAGGCCTATGCGGCCGAGCATGAACCGCTGAGCGCCATAGAGGCCTGAACCGGAGGCAAGAGAGCAGTTGCAGACAGCAGAAAGAATACCCTGTTCGTCGCGCCTGACGACGGGATTTAAAGGAGGCTTCGGCCTCCTTCTTTTTTATCTTCAGCGTGCCGCAGCGCAGATCCGGCGCGCCGTCTTCTCGGACTTCAGCTCCACAAAGGCCTTGGCCTGCGCGTCATAGCGGTGTGCGATCACATACCGGCTGCAGCGGTCCGAATAGCGTGCGCAGGTCTGCATGGCAATGCAAAGATGAGGCCCGTTCCCCCAGACCTTGGCGGGCGGCCTGTCGTAAATGCCTTCGTACAGCGTCTGCTCCTGCGCTTCCCCGTCATTCCATCTGGCCACGATTTCAGAAGAGAAATGGTCAAAGCCGGCGCTGCTGTAGCTCACCTCGTAGTCAATCCTGCCCAGCTTGGTGATGGATGTGTGGCCCGTGACCTGCTTTTCCCAGGCCGCAGCTTCCTGCGCGCCGCAAGGCATGGCGCAAAAGCCCAGCAGCATGAGCCACGTTTGAAGCGGGGGGTAGAACTTGCGCAAATGCATGGGGGCAGACATGGAGGATGACGGGGTCACTATATCGCCGGCATCACGCATGGCGTGAACACGATCTGCCCAAGGCACCTGTTCGATGCACCTGCTTGATGCACCTGCTTGAGGCGCTTGGTCGAGACGCTTGGTCGATGCGTCCGATCTGTGCGAAGGAGGCCAGGGGGTATGGCGGCTCGCAAGCAGGGCGGATCGAGCGGATCTGCTCCGCTCTGGCGGCAGGACTCACAGCGTTCAGCTGGCCCTTTGCTCGCTGCGCTTGAGCAAGCGGCCCGGCAATGCATCGGTGGCCATGCTGTCGCGGTAGGTGATCTGGCCGGACTTGATGGTGTAGCGGTAGCCTTGCGCCCCTTGCAAGAAGCGCTTGCCGCCGGCGGGCAGGTCGCGAGCGATGTGCGGCGGCAGAATTTTGAGCGCCTGCAGATCGATGATGTTTATATCAGCCAGTTGGCCGACCTGCAGGACTCCTCGGTCGGCAAAGCCGTAGAGCGAGGCCGGCCGCTGCGTCAGCATATGGACGGCCTGCTCGATACTGAACAGGCCGCGCTCGCGCACCCATTCGGTGAGCAGAAAAGTCGTTGCGCTGCCATCGCAGATGGTGCCCACATGGGCGCCGCCATCGCCCAAGGCGGGAACGGTGTGGGGATGGCCGATCAGCTCGTGCAGGGCGCTGCAGTCATGGTTCAGATAATTGGCCATGGGCAGATAGACCAGCGCCTGGCCTTCATTGCCCAGCATGAAGTCATACATCCAATCGAGCGGCTGCTGGCCGGCTGCGTCGGCCAGCGCCTGAACCGATTCGCCTTCTTGCGGCAGATAGTTGGGCTCTTGGCCGCACCAGGGGTACATGCCCGCAAAGTTCTGGCCGAAGTACTCTATGAACAGGTGGGGGTTGCGGTCCTTCTCGCCGAGGATGGCGCTGCGCGTGCCCGGTCGGGCCAGCTCCTGGAGGCGTTCTGCTGGACTGAGCTGCGCCAGCGCTTCATAGCTGGGCTTGCAGGAGAAGGGGTTCAGGCTGCATTCAAACCCCATGAGTACGCCCACAGGGCGGTTGAGCACCTGGCCCACGATGCGCAGCCCGCCGGCATTGGCGGCGTCAATATGCCGCAGCAGCTCTCGGTGCAGCTGCGGGCGGTGCGGATACTGAAGCACGGTGAGCGTGCTGGCGCAGCCCGTGTCCTGACTGACGCGTGTGAGGATGCTGAATTCGTCCTCGACCTGCTCGAAGTCCGAGATCATCTGGAAGACGCTGTTCGGATAGCTCTTGAGCGAGAGTCCCAGTGCCAGCAACTCCTCGCTCACGGCCTGGTACATGGGGGTGAAGTCCCCCGACTTGGAGCGATGGGCCATGGTGCGCGAGGTGGACAGACCCACGGCTCCGGCTGCCAGGCCTTGCCTGATCAGCTCCTGCATGGTTTCGATGTCCTCGGCGCTGGCCTGCTCGCGCCGTATGGCACGCTCGCCCATGGCATAGACGCGCAGTGGAGCGTGAGGCAGCAGGGCGGCAATATCGATGTCGTAGCGCTGCTCAGCCAGGGCTCGCAGGTACTCAGGGAAGCTTTCCCAGTTCCATGGCAGGCCTTCATGCAGCGCGGTGTCGGGGATGTCCTCGACGCCCTCCATGAGCGCAATCAGCGTGTCGCGGTCCTCGGGCCGACAGGGGGCAAAGCCCACGCCGCAGTTGCCCATCACTGCGGTGGTCACGCCCTGCTGGGAGCTTGGCCAAAGCCTTTCATCCCAGGTTGCCTGACCGTCGAAGTGCGTGTGCACATCCACAAAGCCCGGCGTCACCAGCAGTCCGCTGGCGTCGATTTCCTGCGCAGCCGTGCCCAGGTCTTGGCCGATGGCGGCGATGCGCTCATGGCGCACACCGATGTCTGCGCGGTAAGCGGGGGCCCCGGTGCCGTCCACGATGCGGCCGTTACGGATCAGCAAGTCGAAGTGCTGCATGTGTCAGTCTCCTTGAGGTTCTGGTGTGCGGTCGAGCCCGCAGCCGCGTTCCATTAAGAGGCAATCCGCGCCCAAGGCCTATCGGGGTTAGGGAATCGTCCGTTGGGACGATGTGAGGGAGGCTTCCCATGACCACGATGCTCAAGGCGGCGCCATCGGACTGGAGATGGATGCGGCCGCCATCTCGTCCTGGCAGCGGCGCAAAGGTGTGAGCTGCGGCGTGATGCAAAAAACCAAGAAAACAATGACAAACAAAAATCAACAGAATCCATCAAGGGTGTATGTGCTGGCGCTGCTAACGGCCTTGTCTGGCCTGACCTTCATGGACCGGCAGATCCTGGCTGTGCTGCTGCAGCCCATCAAGCAGGAGTTCGGCTTCTCGGACCTGCAGATCGGCCTGATTACCGGGCTCGGTTTTGCGCTGACGTTCGCAGTGCTGGGCATTCCTCTGGGGCGACTGGCAGACAGGCATGAGCGTCGCAGCCTGATTGCATGGTGCCGTGGCGTTGGTGGCAGCGTTGCGGCGCTGGGCGCGCTGGCCACGGGTTCGGGTGGACTGACTGCATCGCGCGCCGGTGCCGCATTGGGGGATGCCGGTGGCGGCGCTGCGTCCATGTCCATCCTGGCCGATCTGTACAAGCCCCATGAGCGCTCGCGTGCCATGAGTGTCTTTGGTGTCGGCAATGCGATGGGCGCCTTGCTGGCTTTGCTGCTGGGGCCGTTGTTTGCCGAGTGGTGGGGGTGGCGGGTGACCATGGTCATCATCGGCGTGGCCATCATGGTCCTGTCCCTGGTGCTGCGCCTGAGCATCAGCGAACCCGTTCGTACCATCCCGCAGGTGGCCTGCGGCCCGCAGGACGGCCGGCCACAGGCCCAGTCTGCCGTCGCCCTGATATGGACAGAGCCCGTGACCCGGTTTCTGATCGTGGGCGCTGCCTGTGTCCTGATCGCGGGAATCTCGATCGGTGCCTGGAATGTGGCCCTGCTTGCGCGGCGTTTCGATCTCAGTCTCAAGCAGGCAGGGTCGATTTCCGCAGGCGCTGCCGTGCTCTCGGTATCGGGCAGCCTGTTCTCCGGCTGGTTGACGGACCGGCTGGCGCGCAGCGATGTGCGCTGGCAGATTCGCATCCCCGTGATCGGCACCAGCCTGGCCATGGTGCTGGGGTTCGGCTATCTGCTGGTGGGCTCGGACATGTTCATGCTGTCCATTGCCTGCATGTTGATTTATTCGTTTTTCACGGCCTGGTGGGCTCCGGCCACCTACGCAGCCCTGAGCCTGGTCGTGCCGACCGAGCGGCGCGCCACGGCCAGCGCCATGGTCCTGATGGCCGGAGCCCTGCTGGGCAACGGAGTGGGACCTATCGTGGCGGGCTGGCTCAGCGATGCGCTCAACACCGTTGTACCTGGCGAAGGCCTGCGCTATGCCATGGCGATCATGATGTGCACGCTGTTGCCGGCGGTGTGGGCGTTTTACCGTGCTCTGCAGCACTACCCTGGAGCCTATCGCAGGGCCCACGCACCCGTGGTCGTTGCCGCATGAAGCCGGCAAAGATGAGCGAGAAGGATTCCTGCGCCGTATGGAAGATGATCTATCTGGCGCGGCGCAATCCGGCGTTGCGCCCGGAGGATTTTGCGCAGGCCTGGCGCGAGCATTCCGCGCTGGGTCGTCAGTGCCGCAACGTGGGCCAGCGCGTCAAGGCCGTGGCCCAGTGCTCACGAGATCTGCAGGCAGATGCCGCAGCCCTGAGCAAGGACTATGACGGCGTCAATCTCATGGTGCTGGCAGAGCGCGAAGCCGGCTCTGCGATCTGGTGCGACCCGCAAACCCTGGCCGTCATGCGTCCCGACGAGCCACGCGTTTTTGCCGACTATGTGCGCAATTTCTCGCTGCTGTGCCGTCAGCAGGTCTTGCATGGCTGCCGGTCCGTGGATGTCCTGCCGCAGCAAAAGCAAGTCATGTTGATCGGTTTTTTGCAGCGCAGCGACGTCTGGCGGGGCGCTGCGGCCTTGCCGGAGATTTGTCCACCGCAGTGGCAAAGCGCTGCTCTGGGCCTGGCCAGCCGCATTGTCTGCAACACCGTCGATGAGCAACCGCCTTCCGGCTACGGCTACCACCATGTGGTCGAGTGGTGGTTTGACTCGGTGGAGCAGGCGCAGGCGGCAGCGCTGTCACTCGATGTCTCGGCCCGTGCGCAGGACGGCGAGTTCGGCTGGGGCGAACATGTCTTCGCGCTGACACAGGTGACGCATGCCAGACCTTGAGGATGTATAAATTGATAGCTGTTATCGCTTTATAAATAAGGATTTCAATATGTTTTGTATTGAATTTCCTTTTGGATAAAGCGCTAGAAGCTATGATTTTTAAGTGGATTCCTTCCCCCAGCAAAAAGGCCCATGCAAGTGCATGGGCCTTTTGCCTTGGAGATTCTCGGGATCAGGCCGTCGCTTCTTCGGCTTCCTGGGTATAGGCCACCATGCCGCGCGGAATGTACCTGCCTTCGCACTGGTCCAGATACTCGGCCGCCTTGGAGCGGGGGTTGTAGAACTGCTTGTACCAGATGCGGGCCTTGAGGAAGGCGCCGTCGCTGGGGATGAACAGCGGGTTCAGGCAGGGTGCCTTCTGCGACCAGACTTCGAAGTCCTGGGCAAAGGCCAAGCGGCTGGCCTCCTGGTACTGCTTGGCTGCGATCTCATCCGCCTTGGTGGGCAGGCCGCCATGCGCGGTCTTGACCAGCAGGTTGTGCCAGACCTTGATCCTGCCGTCCTCGATGGGGGTATGCATGATCATCATGAAGGAGTTGAACATGCCGCTGACCTTGGAGACCAGGATGGCGGGGCCGTGGTACCAGGTGTCGGTGTGCAGATCGGCGCTGGCACCGCCTTCGCCCACCAGGGTGCGGTGACCGCCGCACTGGCGCTGGATGGCGTTGTGGCCCTTGAATTCGTTCTCGAAGCGCGCCACGGTGGAGCCGTGGATGGGGCTGAGGTGACCATAGTCGGCAATATTGTCCACGACCTCCATGGGGTGCTGGTGCAGCTCGCCCAGGTAGTCCCACTGGCCGTTGACATAGGTCTCGTCATGCCAGTCGCCAAAAGTGGGCAGATCGTAGTCGGGCTCGCCACCTTCGGGATCGAACCAGACCCAGATGGCGCCGTACTGCTCGACCACCTTCCAGCTCTTGACCGCAGCCGCAGCCGGAATGGCTCCGTCGTGATAGGGGATGTGGTTGCACTTGCCGTCCGCGCCGAAGCGCCAGCCGTGGTAGGGGCAGCGGATGCCGTCGCCTTCCACATTGCTGCCGCCTCCGTCGATCACCACATAGCTGGTGGCGTTGGGCGCTGCCAGATGGGTCTTCATATGGGGGCAGTAAGCGTCCAGCAGCACGACCTTGCCGCTTTCGCGGCCACGGTAGAGCGCGAAATCCTGGCCGAAGAAGCGCACGGCCACGGGCTTGTGGGTGTCGAGCGCACTGGCCTCGGAAATCATGAACCAGCCACGCGGGTAGGTGAATTCACCGAGGCGGTAGTCCTTCGTGGTTGCCATTGCAGAGGTCTCCGTATTGAGTTTTGGACGGATGAATCTTCTGGCAAGTGACGTCGCTGCGCATACTCTGTTTGGACGAGTGAATGCGCGGCTTTGATATGGCGCAAATCGCACAGGGTTTGCCCTGGGTTGGGTGTTTGCGCACGCTTACATGCTGCTCACGTGGTCGCCGCCACGCGCTCTTTGTGAAGTGGTTGCAGGTCAATCATGGTGTAGCTCTTGGCCAGTGGCAGAGCGTCTTTCTCCGTGCCCAGCCAGAACAGTGCCTCCGCAATCTCTTCGGGGGTGGAGGCACCATAGCGCTGAGCCAGCAGGCCGTCGTCGCCCAGCGTGGCCTTGACGGCCTCGGTCGTCACCACGCCGGGGTTGACGCTGAAGGCGCGCACATTCTGCTGCTTGTATTCGGTGTTGATGCAGCCGGCCAGGCGCGCAATGGCGGCCTTGGAGGCTCCATAGGCAAAGCCCCAGCCGCCCTGGTCGGCGGGCACGGGCGGGTTGTACTGACCGGCAGCCGAGCACACATTGATGATGCGGCCGCCGCCTTGTGCCGCCATGGCCGGCAGCAGGCGCTGCGCCAGATGGAAAGGGGCGATGACATTGCCCTGCATGCAGCGCTGCAGCGACTCGGCCGTGATCTCGGGGATCAGGTGGTTGATCTCGCGGTTCTGGTAGACGGCGTTGTTGATCAGCAGATCGACACGGCCAAAGCGTTTGAGCACAGCGTCTGCGGCCTTGTCCAGGCTGCTCAGGTCCATCAGGTCCATGACATGCGCAAAGACCTCGCCCCCGGCGGCCTCGATGGCCTTGGCGGTGGACTCCAGACTGCCGGACAGAAGCTGGCCGCCTGGCAGGCGCAGCTGGTTTGCCATCTGCGCACCTTCGCTCAGCGTGCGGGCGGTGATGGCCACGCGCCATCCCTTGACGGCAAAGAAGACGGCGGTTGCCGCGCCGATGCCGCGGCTGGCACCGGTGATGAGAACGACGGGTCGGCTCATGAGAGTCTCCAATTTTTGATGATCAGGCGGCAGCCATCTGCAACTGCTGCAGGCGCTGCTGATAGGAGCGGATGGCCAACGCGAAGAAAAGCGAAGTGATGACGAGCAGCGAGGTCACGCCCATCAGCGCCCAGCGCAGGCCTTCGGAGCCATGGGCCCGGGAAAAGTAGTCCGACAAAATGCCGGTTACCAGCGGACCCAGGCCCACGCCGAGCAAGGTCATGAAAAGATTGAGAAGTGCCGAGGCAACGCTGCGTTCGGCGGCAGTCACCATCTGGCTGACGGCGCTGTAGGAGAGCGTGGCAAACCAGCTCGCAAAGAAGCCGAACAGCAGGGCAAATGCCATGGCATAGGGAACCTTGATGCCGGCAACCGTCCAGAAGTCGGACACGGGCCAGAAAAACACGGCCACGCCTGCAGGCACGGCGCAGAAGGTGCCCATGGCGGCCAGGCGCAGCTGCCAGCGCGAGTCGCGCTGCGTCAATCTGTCGCTGAGCCAGCCGCAGAACATGGCGCCGAACACGGCACCCAGGCCGCTGGCCAGGCCGAACACCAGGCCGGCGTGGGAGATGCTCATGCCGTGAATGCGCATGAAAAAGCTCGGCGCCCAGACACCGTAGCCATAACCGGCAATACCGGCCACGCCGCAGGCGATGCAGATATTGCGCAGCGGTGCCATGCCCAGCAAACGCCTGACCTGGGCAAACATGGATTCGCGCGGGGTGCTGCCCTGCGCTGCGGGCCTGGTGCTTTCATAGGCGCCACGTGCCGGCTCCTTGACAAAGAAATACACCAGCAGCGCAAGAATTACGCCCGGAATGCCGAAGGCGAGAAACACCGAGCGCCAGCCGTAGTGCTGGGCCACCATGCCGCCGATGACCAGGCCCAGCAGCGTTCCCAGGTTGGGGCCCATCATGAACAGACTGATGGCAAACGAACGCATCCTGGGGGGGTACAGGTCCGAGACGATGGACACCGAGGGCGCCATGCCGCCGGCTTCGCCCACGGCAACGCTCATGCGGGCCAGCAGCATGTGCCAGTACTGCGTGGCCATGCCGCAGGCAGCGGTGGCAAGGCTCCAGATGCCGCAGCACAGGGCCACGATGTTGCGGCGGTTGCGGGTGTCGGCCAGACGCCCCACAGGCACACCCAGCATGGCATAGATCAGACCGAAGGCCAGCCCCGTGAGCAAACCCATCTCGGTGTCGGAGGCACCGAATTCCTGTTTGACGGGCTCCAGCAAAATAGACAGAACCTGTCGGTCGATGAAGGAGAAAATATAGACCAGCGCCAGCAGGGCGAGGCTGAGATGAGTGCGCCAGCTGACGGCGGGAGGCGGGGTTTGAGGGGTGTGCATGCGCTGCATCGTGCGAGGGGCCTAGGGTTATGCCATCGTCTTTTTGGACGACGACCGCGAAATCCTCAGGTCTGAGCATGTGCCTTCCGTTCATGGCTTTCAAGAGAAATATCGAGGAGACAAAATGACCCAGACGAATTCGTCCATCGGCATTCGCCAACTGCTGGACATGCAAAAACAGGCCTTTATCGAAGAGGCCGCAGTCAGCGCCGATGTGCGCATGCAGCGCATTCAGCAAGTCATCGACATGCTGGTGGAGCACAAGGAGGCACTGTGCCAGGCCATGGGCGAAGACTTTGGTGGCCGCCCCGCTGTGTTCTCGCTGGCCAATGACATTCTCGGCTCGCTGTCCTCGCTCAAGCATGCACGCGATCACCTCAAGGGCTGGCTGGGTGACTCCGAGCGTCCCAGCGTCAAACCCTTCGACATGTTTGGTGCCACGGCCTGGGTCAAGTACCAGCCCAAGGGCGTGATCGGCATCATCGGCACCTGGAATGCGCCTCTGTTCACCTTGCTGTCGCCGCTGGCCTGCGCGTTCGCGGCGGGCAACCGGGCCGTGCTCAAACCTTCCGAAATTGCACCGCGTACGGCCCAGGTGCTGGCCGAGGCCGTGGCCAAGCGCTTTGACCCCCAGGTGCTGGCCGTGGTGCAGGGCGGTCCCGAAGTGGCTGCGGCATTTGCCGAGCAGCCCTGGAACCATCTGGTCTTCACGGGCTCCACCAGCGTGGGCAAGCTCATCATGGCGGCCGCCGCCAGGAACCTGGTGCCCGTGACGCTGGAGCTGGGTGGCAAGTCCCCCGTGCTGGTGGGCGATTCCGCCGACATCGCCAATGCGGCCGAGCGCATCGCCGTTGGCAAGTCGCTCAACTCCGGCCAGCTTTGCGTGTCACCCGACGTGGTCTGGGTCCATGAATCCCGCCTGCAGGCGCTGGCCGATGGCATTGCCTCGCAATACCAGGCGCTGTATCCCTCGGTGACAGGCAACGCAGACATGACGCCCGTGATCAACGAGCGCCACCACGCACGTGTGAAAGCCTATGTCGATGATGCCAGGGCGCGTGGTCTGACCGTGCTGGAAGTCGGTGCCGCGCAAGCCGGCGCAGACCGCCGCCTGCCGCTGGCGCTGGTCGTCAACCCGCCAGCCGAAGCCGAAATATCCCAGCACGAAATCTTCGGCCCGGCCCTGGTGCTGCGAAGCTTCCAGAACATCCGCGATGCGGTGGCCGCGATCAATTCCGGTGAGCGCCCGCTGGCGCTGTACTACTTCGGCAGCGACGAGACGGAGCAGAACTGGGTGCTGGACAACACGCTGTCCGGCGGTGTCTCCATCAATGATGTGGTCATGCATCCTGCGTTGGAGGATGCGCCGTTTGGCGGCGTCGGTGCTTCGGGCATGGGCCACTACCATGGCCGCGAGGGTTTTCTCGAGTTCAGTCATGCCCGCTCCGTCTACAAGGCCGGCAACCACGACCCGCGTCGCGAGTGGGGCATGCTGCCGCCCTATAACGAGCAGTTTGCACAGATGCTGCAGGCAGCAGTCACTCCCTGAGCCGCTGCGCGGCTTTCCCCTCTCTGCCTCGCGGTAGAGGGACGACAGCCTCGCTGTCTCTGATCTGGAATTTTCCTGATTCGTGGCGCTGCCGTGGTGCAGCGCGATCAATGTCAAGGGCTCCATTTTTCGTGTTGACGCAAGCTGAGGGGTCCGACCATGGGGCTTGCCCCATGGTCCGTTTGGTGGATGTTTCAAAAGCGTTTCATGCAGAGCATGGCTGGGTTGGAACGCAATCAGAGGAAGAGACATGAACGAGATTTTTCGCCAGTTTTCGCTGGAGGGGCAGGTGGCCGTGGTGACCGGCGCGGGCAAGGGTATCGGCCGTGCATGCGCTGTCACGCTGGCGAAGGCCGGTGCCGATGTGGCGCTGTTTGCGCGCACCGAAGCGGACCTGCAGGCAGTCAAGGCCGAGATTGAAGCGCTGGGCCGCCGCGCCATTGCCGTGCAGGGCGATGTGAACAAGGAAGAAGATCTGGACCAGCTCATCGTCCGCACCGTGGAGGAGCTGGGCAAGATCAATGTGCTCATCAACAATGTGGGCGGTGGCGGCCCCAACGACCCGCGCAAGGTGGCGGGCAAGGCGGTGCGCGAGATGCTGGCGTTCAATGTGGTGCCGGCGTACACGCTGATCCAGAAGGCCGCTGCGGCCATGGAGGCGGCGGGCGGCGGGGCCGTGGTCAATATCTCGTCCACGGCCGCACGCTATTCGCAAAAGTACTTCAGCGCCTATGGTGCGGCCAAGGCCGCGCTCAACCAGATGACGCGCTGCCTGGCGCAGGACTTCGGTCCCAAGGTACGTATCAACGCCATCGAGCCCGGCACCATCATGACCGATGCACTGGCACCGTTTCTCACGCCGGATCGCAAGGAGCGCATGGAAAAAACCACACCCATGGCACGCCTGGG
Source organism: Comamonas testosteroni (assembly GCF_030505195.1). Classification (NCBI taxonomy): domain Bacteria; kingdom Pseudomonadati; phylum Pseudomonadota; class Betaproteobacteria; order Burkholderiales; family Comamonadaceae; genus Comamonas; species Comamonas testosteroni. The sequence goes on along the minus strand of NZ_CP129672.1, from coordinate 1,123,584 downwards.
TCAGCCCGAAGACATCGCCAATGCCGCGCTGTTTCTGGCCAGCCCCGCATCCAGCTGGGTGACCGGCAAGGTGCTGGGGGTGGACGGTGGCGTGGAAGCGCCCAACTTCTGACTCTGAAGGCATCGCTCAGGCGGGGCCGACCGTTTCGCGCAGAAAAAGGGGAGCTTGGGCTCCCTTTTTCTATGCACGCCTGACGATGTCGCTTGAGCCGCTCCGCAGCATGAGTCGAGCCTTTGCGTTCCCGGTCAAGCGCCATTGCAAGGTCTGCAAGCTGCAGCCCCGGATGACGCGGCTGCTGTGCGATGGCGCTCTGGGGTGGATTCAGCATGTCGTCGCCTGAGCCGCCTGCTTGCCGCCTGTTCGCTGCCTGTTTTCTGACTGATGGCCGGCCTCTGTCATGCTCTGGAGCGGATTTGCTCCTGCATCAGATCCACGAAAGCTTTGACCTTTGCAGGCCGGAATCGTGCGGTCGGGAACACGGCATGAATGCCCCCCGATGGCAGTGACCACCTGGGCAGCACCTGTATCAGCGTGCCGCTCTTCAAATCATCGGCCACGGCGAAGTCGGGCAATACCGACAAGCCCGCCCCATGACGCACGGCTTCGCGCACGGCCAGCGTCGCATCGAGCGAGATCACCGGGTGCACGGTCACGCTCTGGCGCTCCAGTTCGCTGCGCGAGAAGCTCCAGTTGCATGGCTCACGCAAGGCAGTGTTTGCAACAAAGGGCAACTCGCTGATGTGCTGCGGCTGTTTGAGCTGCGTCACTTGCCGGCGCAACGAGGGAGCGGCGACCAGCAATTGCCTGAAGCTCCCGATCTGACGAGCCTGCACATTCAAGTGGGAAAGCCAGCCGACGCGGATTGCCAGCTCGACCTGCCCCGACATCAGATCAAGCGGCTGGTCGCTGAACACGGCGTCCACCTTGCATTGGGGATAGTGCCGCGTGAACTCGGTGATGGCGGGTACCACGGCCGTGATGCCATAGTCCAGCGGGGCGGTCAGACGCAAGGTTCCCGAAGGCTCGGCCGCCACTTCCCCCAGCTCGTCGAAGGCATCGCCCGCATCCTTGAGGATGGATGCGCAGCGTTGATAGAAGATCCGGCCTGCGTCGGTGGCAACGACCTTGCGGGTGGTGCGCGTCAGAAGCGTCGTGTGGAATTCGCGCTCCAGCCTTGCGACCTGCTGGCTGACCACGGCCTTGGTGATGCCCAGCCGGTCCGCAGCCGCCGTGAAGCTGCCGGTTTCCACCACGGCCGCAAAGTAGGCCAGGCGCTTGAGATTGGCCAGCTTGCCGGCGACGGATTCTTCGGAATTGTTTGCTATTGACATACAGTTTATCTATTCGATAAGGCTTTTTCTGTCAATGCTTTGTTCCTACGATCACGGTATTGAAGCAATGGAGTCCATGGTGACCAAGACCCTGCATTACGTATTCGACCCCCTGTGCGGCTGGTGCTACGGTGCCGCCGCCGCGGTGGCGGCTCTGCGCAAAGCGCCTGAGGTCGAACTGCGCCTGCTGCCCAGCGGCCTTTTCGCAGGCGAAGGTGCCCGTCTCATGGACGATGGCTTTGCCGCCTATGCCTGGGGCAACGATCAACGCATCGAGCTCCTGACGGGCCAGCGCTTTAGCGAGCGCTACCGCAGCCATGTGCTGTCGGATCGTCAGCAGATGTTCGACAGCGGCCCGGCCACCCTGGCGCTGAGCGCTGTCAGTCTGTGCAATCCGGAGCGTGAACTTGACGCCCTTGAAGCCATTCAGCATGCCCGCTACGTCAATGGCGAGGACATCACGCAACCGCAGACACTGATGGCAGTTCTGCAGGCCCTGGGGCTGGAGCAGGCTGCGGCAAGCCTGCTGCGCTCTGATGGCGAACTGCTGGCTGCCAATCGAGCCCGCATTGAAGGGGCAAAGGCGCTGCAGAGCCAGCTTGGCGCACGTGGCGTTCCAAGCTTCATCCTGCAAACCAATGGCCAGCGCCAATTGCTGAACTCCAGTGCCGCTTACTCCAATCCGCAGGCCTTTGCCGAGCAAATCGCCAAGGCCTGAGGCTTTCGCTTTCAACCCCGCCATCCCGAAACTCACCGGAGAACCATCATGATGAATCGCCGAGACTTTGTCCAAACCGCCGCCGCTGCCGGCATCGCCACAGGCCTGGCTGGTTGCGCCGCTGCCGTGACCGGCCATTCCAAGCTGCAATGGAAGCACTTTCCCGCAGACGACAAAGGCTTCTTCCGTGCGCCCGTGCTGCTCTCGGGCGACAGGGAGGCCATTCTCATCGATGGCGGCTTTTCCCTGCCCGATGGCCGTGCCGTGGCCGAAGCCATCAAGGCATCGGGCAAGCAACTGACCACCATCTACGTCAGCCAGAGCGACCCGGACTATTACTTCAGCCTGGGCCCGATCAAGGCCGCCTTTCCCGCTGCCAGGGTGCTGGCCGCCTCCGACACCATTGCCGCCATCCGCGCCAACGTGCAAAAGAAGATAGCTACCTGGGCACCCCAGCTCAAGGAGAACGGTCCGCAGAAGCTCGCCGACATCGTCTTTCCTGAAGCCTATGACGGCCCCGCGCTGATGCTGGAGGGCAGCACCATCGAAATCGTCAAGGCACAAGGACTGGAGAACCGCCGCTACCTGTGGGTTCCCTCGCTGAATGCGGTCTTCGGTGGCGTGCTGGTCTTCTCGGGTCTGCACGTGTGGACGGCCGATACCCCGACGCCAGCCTCCCGCGCCGCCTGGGTAAAGAACCTGGAAGCCATCGCCGCGCGCAATCCGGCCGTGGTCGTTCCGGGCCACCTGGGCACCCAGGGAGCGCTGGATGTTTCGGCCGTGAACTACACCCGCGAGTACCTGCTGGCCTTCGAGCAGGAGCTGGCCAAGGCGGCCAACAGCGACGCGCTGATCGCAGCCATGAACCGGCGCTACCCTGACGCCGGCCTGGCCGCTGCGCTGCAGATCGGTGCCAAGGTGGCCATGGGTGAGATGAAGTGGGGCTGAAGCCCGGGACGCACACCATGACCACCAATCTGGATATCATCCGCGCGACCTACGAAGGTTCGTCCGAAGAGAACGGCAGGAATCTGCTGGCCGTACTGGCACCCGATGCCAGATGGACAGAGGCTGCCGGCTTTCCCTATGCCGGCACTTACGTCGGCCCGCAGCAGATTGTCGCGGGCGTGTTTCAACGGCTGGCAACGGAGTGGGACGGCTACAGCGCCAAGGTCCATACCTACCTGGCCGATGGCGATCGTGTGGCAGCCTTCGGCGTCTATTCGGGAACCTACCGCAAGACGGGCAAAGCGATGACGGCGAGCTTCGCTCACCTGTATCGGCTCAGCGACGGCAGGATCACGAGCATGGAGCAGTATGTGGACAGCCATCCGGTGCAGCAGGCGCTGCTGGCCTGAGCGCGGCGGAGTCCTGTCATGAACGAAGTCAATGCCAAGCTGCAAGCCATTCTTTTGCTGATGCAGGCCGGGCAATGGAATGCCGCGCACGATGCCGTGCAGCGGCATGAAGGCCTGCTCGCGGCCTGGCTGCACGGGCTGCTGCATCTGCAGGAAGGCGATCTGGAGGACGCCGAGAACTGGTATGAGAGGGCCGGCCTGCGCTTCAGGCAGCGCGGCACGCTGCAGCAGGAGCTGGCCCGGTTTGAAGCGGCGCTGCGCGCTGGGCCTGGCGCGTGAACCGGGGCAGGCCGTGCGGTATCCGATAGCCGGCTGTCCGAGAGTCGGCCGTCCGATGAAGGCCTTTAGGCGGCGGAGCTGAAAGCCTCAGCCCAGCGCCTGTCGGGCGAGCTGCGCAACGGCCAGTTGCCTGTTGGCCCGGGCGCGCTCTCCGTCCTCCAGGAACCAGGCCGCCGACAAAGCGGCGTGAGCCATGACCCATTTGAGCAAACGCCGACGCTCCAGCCCCGTGACCTTGATGACTACGGCAAGCTGCCGAGCGAAGCGCTCCGGGTCGGTGCAAGTCTCCAGCTCGGGGTTGCACAGCACGCTCACGTAGTCGTAGTACCGCTCACCGGTGACGCGCTTTGGATCTATCGCCAGCCATCCACGCCTGTCGAAATCGAGTATGTTGCCGTGGTGCGCATCACCATGCAGGACGACAGGCTCACGCTGCTCATTGAGCAGCTCACCTGCCACCGTTGCGCATTCGGCCATCAAGCCGCCTTCCTGCTGCGCCATCAGCGGGAGAGACTTGAAAAAATCCGTCAGTGGCAGCAGTTCTTCAGGGGGTGCCGAGGGTCTCTTCGAATGCAGTTGCTCGATGGTGCGGCAGATACAGCTTGTCGCTGCATCATCTTCGCCTTCTCTGGCCATGTGCAGCAAATGCCTGGAGCCGGTTGCGCGCTCCATCAGCAGCGCTCCTGCATCTTGGTCGCAAGCATAGACTCGCGCTGCGCCATTGCCACCCCACCATTGAAGCACCCTGGCGCCGATGCGCTCATCAAGGCTTCGCATGATTTTGATCATTGCAGGCAGACCTGCCCAGTTCCTTGTAAGGGTGACGGGCAGAAGGTCACTTGTATGCGTGGTGAAGGGGTCACCGGCCACCTTCGCGCTCCAGCGTTGGAGATGGATATCAAACAGGTCGAGGTTGGGCATCTGGCTGATTTTGGGGTAGTCCATGCCATCCGAGGATTGGGTGCAGCGGTCCAATGGCCGCTGATGGCGGTGGCTTCAACGGGGCAATGCAGCTCCTTGCCGGGGGCCGGCTTCCGAGCAAGTGGCTTGCTTGAGAGGCTCAGTCCTCGCGATCACGCGGGTAGCCTGCGTCTGCCCAGTGCTGTGCAGACGCACGGGTGAGACTATGGCCGGGTCGCACTCGTACCTTGGCCAATTCGCTGCCGTCCGCTGCGGTGGCAGTGAGAGTCGCCGTGGGGTTGTCCTCATCGGGCTCAATATCGAGAGCCACCGTCACGCGCAATCCGCGAACTTCAATCTGGATGGCTTTGTGCAACAGCGCTGCCTGGTGCTGCTCATGGCGACGTATCACTTCGCTGGCAGTCTTCACCAGCGTGTTGAAGGCCGACACGTCAAGAGGCTTGGGATTCTTCTTGTCGCGCCCCATGGTCCATGGGCCGACCAGAGCGGGTTCCGCTTGGCCGTCCCGGGTCATTGAAACTGCCCAGCCATCGTCGTCTTCATTCTTGATGACGCGGGCTTCCCAGCCCTTGTGGTGCCAAAGGCGGTCTTCGAAGATTGAGATGTCTTCTGGTTCGAGTTCTGCTGGCATGTCTGGACTTTTCCCTGAGCTATCAAGTCCAAAGTCTACTGTTTTTTCATACAGCTTGTGGGGCTGGGTCTATCTCCAGCTTGGGCGTCTTGGGCCATGCATGCCCTGACCAGGTCGATGCAGGGGCCTCGCCCAAAGGCACTGGGCAAGACCATCCTGTTTGAAGGCAGAGGCTGCACGTGACTGTCGATTCGACCCGAAGCCGCCGTCAATTCACGAGCCTCATTCGTTCATCTGGAGCAAGAGGCTAGAGTTCATGGCTGTACACGATGAAACCGCTATGTTTGGCTAACTTGTCGTAGAGCGCACGGCCGGCTTCATTGGTTGATTGTGTTTGCCAATAGACGCGATTTGAGCCAGCCAGCATGGCTTGCCTGTAGACGCCGTTGATGAGCGCCTTGCCAATTCCAAGCTGACGCCTTGTCGGGGCCGTGAAAAGATCCTGCAGGTAGCAGACAGGGCCCAGTCTCGTGGTACTACGGTGAAATATGTAATGCGCCAGACCAACCACTTCTCCTGCATTTTCAGCGACCAGCGCAAAGACCGGTTCGATGGGATTAAAGAATCGCTCCCAAGTTTTCTGGGTAATTTCCTTTGCCAGTTCGGTAGCTCCGGCCCTTCCATAGAAAGCGTTGTAGCCATCCCAAAGTGAAAGCCACGCTTCAAAGTCATGTGGTTGGACTTCTCTTACTACGACAGTTGTTGCAGCGTCATTTTTGGACATAGGAAAGACTTTTCATCGTGCGAGCCGGGGGTAAATAGAGCGACCTGTATTGAAGTGTAAGGTCTGCTCGTGGCCGGTAGGCAACGGTCCCGGAATGACTCAAGGCGAACATGCACGCACACATCAGCGTGCATCAGTTCTCTGAGCCGGATGACCCTGGGCAACGATTCGCAGCCATGGCCAACGCGCCTGGTAGGACTCGGCCTTTTGCTCGAAAAGCTCACGATGCGGGGTCAATGGATTGAGCGCCAAAACGCCGTCATAGATCAGCTCCAGGCTGTTCGGCGCATAGAGGCAGCCTGGGCGAAGGCCCACGCAAGTAGCTGGGATCAGGAAGCGATCGATTCCCTCGCAAGAGCTTCGCAGTGCCTGATAGGGACGACCGAAATATGACTCGTACCACAAGTGAACCCGAGCCTGGTTCGTGACTTCAATCTTGATATCCAGGTCGCGTAAAACGCGATCGGCATGTGCTTGTACTTTCTGTTCCGCACTCTCAGTGGTGCTCGATGGATCAAAGTAGAAGAGATCGTAATCTTTGATGGAATCCGCAGGATTTCGTTGCGCCTGCAAATTCCACACTGTCTGAAATAAGCAGCCTGCAACAAGCCAGCCATCTGGAAGATTCAAATCATCCCAGCGCTCCACAATCGTGCGATTGTTGATATTTTTCAGAACATCCGCAACGAAGCGCTCAGGCGTAGGCATCGGGACAGTCAATTCCTGGTGAAACAAAAGTGAAAGGCAAGATCGAAGCTATTTTGCTTCAGTTGCGAAGACCCGCTTCGGGCCGGATGAAACCCCTCGCTTCGGCCGGCCGCGCAGCGGCAATCGGCAATCGGCAATCGGCAAAGGGCCAGGTTCTGCCGAAATACGGTGACTCCAATGGAAAACCGCCCGCGAGTTCCATGCTCGCAGGCGGTCTCGGCGATCAAGGAGTATCTTCAGACTTCGCGTCCGGCCTGATGGCCTGAATGCATGGCGCCCTCGATATAGCCCAGGTCCTGGCAGTCGCCGATGCGGCGCACAGGAGTCCGGGTAAGGGATTGCAGCTGGTCGGCAACGGCGGAGTCGGCCTCGGCTCCAATGGCCAGCACCACGGAGTCGGCTGGCGTGCGGTATTCCTCGCCCTTTTTGTCCGTCCAGACGACTTCCTTGCGCTCGATACGCGTGACGTTGGACTGCATCAGCAGCTTGCCGTGGCTCTTCACGGCGTCATACACGCGCCAGCGGCGCACGATGGCCAGCTCGGTGCCGGGGTGGGTGCCGGGGTCCAGCACGGTGACTTCGCGGCCGCGATCGAGCAGGAACTCGGCCAGCTCCAGGCCTACCAGGCCGGCGCCGATGATGACCACGCGCTTGCCCAGGGGCATCCACAGCTTGGACAGGTTCTGGATCGCTGCCGTGCTGTCCGTCACCTTGAGCATGCCGCCGGCCTTGAACAGTGCGCGCTCGGCCAGATTCAGCTTGGCCTTGGCAATTTCTTCGGCGCGATCGCCCGTCATCAGGCGGCGCAGTTCATCGCCGCTCCAGACATGGCTTTGCTGCGCGCCTTCGATGGCGGGGGCGGCACGCCTGGCGCCGGTGCCCACCAGAATTTCGTCGGGCTTGAGTTCATCGAGCAGCTTGGCATCGACGCTGGTGTTAATGCGAACCTGAATATTGGGGTGGTCCATCTGCTTGACCAGATAGTCGAGCAGGCGGCCGTTCTCGGGATAGGCCAGTGCGGCAAAAAACAGCGTGCCGCCCAGGCGGTCGCTGCGCTCGACCAGCGTCACGCGATGGCCGCGCAGGGCGGCGACGCGGGCGGCCTCCATGCCCGAAGGGCCGCCGCCGACGATCAGTACATGCTTGGGCTTTTCGGCGAAGGTGATGGTCTTGCTCGCCTCGTGGCCGGTCTGTGCGTTGACCGCGCACTTGATGCCCTTGTTGATGAAAATCTCGCTGACGCAGGCATAGCAATAAATGCAGGGGCGCACGCTCTGGGCGGTGTTGGCTTGCAGTTTGTTGGCCAGCTCGGGGTCGGCCAGCAGCTTGCGGCCCATGGCCACAAAGTCAATCTCGCCATGGCTGATGGCGGCGGCAGCGGCATCCAGCTCCCAGCGGCCGGCCGAGATGATGGGAATGCCGACCGCCTTCTTGATGCCGGTGGCAAATTCGCGGTAAGCATTCTGCTTTTGCGGAATCGGTGCATCCGTGAAGGCCGAGCCTGTGGGCAGGCGCGCATAGGCCGAGACATTGATGGCATCCATGCCCAGCTCTTCGCAGAGCTTGGCGGTCTTGAGTGCCTCGTCCATGGTGATGCCGCCGGGCGTGTGCATTTCCTCGGCGTCGATACGCACCCAGATGGGGAAGTCTGCGCCTACGCGCTCGCGCACGGCAGTCAGCACTTCGCGCAGCAGGCGGCTACGGTTTTCATAGCTGCCGCCGTATTCGTCGCTGCGGCTGTTGAAAAAGGGCGAGAGGAAGTTGGCGATCATGTAGTTGTGCGCGCAGTGCACTTCCACCGCATCGAAGCTGGCCTGCTTGGCGCGCAGGGCGGCCGCAGCAAACCATTCCACCATCTGCGCAATATCGGCCTTGTCCATCATGCGGTAGCGGTCGGGGTAGGGGCCAACCCCCACAAAGGTCGAGAATTCCTTGGGTGTGACGGTGCGCATGGCTTCGGCCACAGGACCGTCGGGCGGAATCGAAGACACCCACATCTCGCGCCCGTGGGTGCGGTCGTTGGCCGCGACCTTGCCGCTGTGATTGATCTGGATGGCGACTTTGCCGCCGTGCGAGTGAACGCGGCGCGTGACTTCCGCCAGACCGGGGATGAAGTGATCTTCGGAGATGCCCAGCTGGTGCGGCTCGCTGGTGCCGGTGGGCCAGGAGATGGCGGCCGTGCCCATGATGATGAGGCCGGTGCCGCCCTTGGCACGCTCTTCGTAATAGTCCTGGGCACGTTCGCCGCAGATACCGTCGATGCCGCCGTAGTTCTCGCCCATGGGGGCCATGATGATGCGGTTCTTCAGCTCCATGGTGCCGATACGGCCCGGCTGCAGCATTGATGCGTGGGGATTGCTCATTTTGTTTCGCTGTCTCCTATAGTTTTCGGCCGAGTTCGGCCCCTTCTTCGATGGCGCGCGCTGCATCAATTTTGTGAGCGTTGCGCGCGCCCCCAATCACAGTGTGCGCAATGTTGTGTGCTTGAAGTCTGGATGACCAGGGGTCATGTGATTGCTGGCCGGCGCAGACCACGATGTTGTCCACGCTCAGGCAGCGCTGCTCGCCGCGTATGCGCAGGTGCAGGCCGTTGTCGTCGATGTGGATGTACTCCACGTCGTTGAACAGGCGTGCGCTTTTGTTCTTGAGCCGGGCGCGGCGAATCCAGCCCGTGGTGGTTGGCAATGTGCTGCCCATGGCCGCCTTGCTGCGCTGAAGCAGCCAGATCTGACGCGGCGAATCGGCTTTCTCGCTGGCCTTGATGCCGCCGCGCAGCTCGCGCTCGGGATCGATGCCCCATTCGCGTTCAAAGGCCGCCACGCTGCCGTCCTCGGCCTTGTGGTGGGCCAGCAGCTCGGCCATGTCAAAGCCCAGCGGCCCCGCGCCCACGATGGCCACGCGTTCGCCGACAAAGCGGGGGCTGCGCAAGGCCTCGATATAGTCCACCACCTTGGAGCTGTTCTCGCCCTCGATGCCGCTGCGCCGCGGCGTCACTCCCGTGGCCACGACCACATGATCAAAGGCGCTCAGGCAGTTGATGTCCGGTGTGGTGTTGAGCCGCAGCTCTATGCCCAGGCGCTGGATTTCATGCTCGAAATAGCGCAGCGTCTCGCCCAGTTCCTGCTTGCCGGGCACTTTTTGCGCCAGGAAGAACTGGCCGCCGATGCGGATTCCGGGCTCGAACAGCGTCACCTTGTGGCCCCGGTCGGCCGCCTCGCGCGCACAGGCCAGTCCGGCAGGTCCAGCGCCGAGCACGGCGATCTTGCGCGGTGCAGCGGCTTTTTCCTGCGGCCATTCCCATTCGCGGCAGGCTCTGGGGTTGACCATGCAGCTGACCTGCTGGCGCGTGAAGATGCGATCCAGGCAGGACTGGTTGCAGGCAATGCAGGTGTTGATGGCGCTGCTTTGGCCCGCCTGCGCCTTGCGCACAAAGGCCGGGTCGGCCAGAAAGGGGCGGGCCATGGCCACCATGTCGGCATGACCCTGGGCAATCAGGTCATCGGCCACTTCGGGGGTGTTGATGCGGTTGCTGGCCGCCACGGGAACGCTGACGGCCTGCTTGAGCTGCTCGGCAGCCCAGCTGAAGGCCGCGCGCGGCACCATCATGGCGATGGTGGGAATGCGCGCCTCATGCCAGCCCACGCTGGTGTTGAACAAGTCCACGCCAGCGGCTTCCAGTTGTCGGGCCAGGTCAAGCACTTCCTTCCAGTGGCTGCCATGCTCGACCAGGTCCATCAGGGACAGGCGAAAGCTGATGACGAAGTTCTCGGGCACGGCCGCGCGGATGCCCTGCACGATGCGCAGCGCAAAGCGGCTGCGGCCGGCGGCGTCTCCGCCCCACTCATCGGTGCGGAAATTGGTCAGCGGCGCCAGGAACTGGTTGATCAGATAGCCCTCGCCGCCCATGACCTCCACACCGTCATAGCCGGCCTCCCGGGCCAGTCGGGCGCAGCGCACATAGTCGGCAATGATCTGCTCGATCTGCGCTGTGCCGAGTTCGCGCGAGCTGCGGTTGCTGAGCTTGGAGAGCACGCTGCTGGGCGAGACGCCGCCGCTGCCGTGGTCATAGCGGCCCACATGCAGTACCTGCATGAGGATATGGCTGCCTTCGGCATGTACCGCGTCAGTGATGAGGCGGTGCCGGGCCGCCTGCTCGGGCGTGCACAGCGTCGAGAACTCGGCGTGCTCGGGCATGCCCAGCGCCCACTCGTTGACGCCGAAGCCCCCGGTGACGATGAGCTGCAGCCCTTCCCGTGCACGTTCGGTGTAGAAGAGGGCCAGCTTCTCGAAACCCTGCGTCTGGTCCTCCAGCCCGGTGTGCATGGAGCCCATCAGAATCCGGTTCTTCAGGGTGAGATGGCCAATGGTGATGGGCTGGAAGAGGTGGGGGTACATGGCTGAATTTCCTCACGCGCAAATGTTGAGCCAGTGTAGGAAGGGCCACGGTATATTTTCCCTAGGGGAATTACATCGTCCGTTTGCATGTAGCCTGGTTGTCCAGGATGGGCTTTGATGTGCGCCATCACCACCCAGAAAAAGGAAACAAGACATGTCCATCATCGTGATGAGCGGCTGCGCCACGGGCATTGGTGCCGCTACGCGCAAGGTCCTGGAAGCGGCCGGCCACCAGATCGTAGGCATCGATATACGCGATGCGGAAGTGATTGCCGATCTCTCGACGGCCGAAGGTCGAAAGCAGGCAATTTCCGATGTGCTGGCGAAGTGCAGCAAGGGCATGGACGGCCTGGTGCTGTGCGCCGGCCTGGGGCCGCAGACCAAGGTTCTTGGCAATGTGGTTTCGGTCAATTATTTTGGCGCGACCGAGCTGATGGATGCCTTTTTGCCAGCGCTGAAACAGGGCCATCAGCCCGCAGTCGTCGTCATCTCGTCCGTGGCTTCCGCGCATCTGGATTTTGACAAGAACCCACTGGCACCGGCACTGGAGGCCGGCGAGGAAGCCAAGGCCCGCGCCATTGTCGAGCATGCGGGAGAGCAGGGCGGCAATCTGGCCTATGCGGGCAGCAAGAATGCGTTGACGGTGGCTGTGCGCAAACGTGCCGCCGCCTGGGGCGAGGCCGGTGTGCGCCTGAACACCGTCGCACCCGGGGCAACCGATACCCCCTTGCTGCAGGCGGGTCTGCAGGACCCGCGCTATGGCGAATCCATTGCCAGGTTCGTGCCTCCCATGGGCCGCCGTGCCGAGCCGTCCGAGATGGCTTCGGTCATCGCCTTTTTGATGAGCCCGGCCGCAAGCTATGTGCATGGCGCGCAGATCGTCATTGATGGCGGCATTGATGCGGTGATGCGTCCGGCACAGTTCTGACCTCCTCTGAGGCGCTTTGCCTGGGATGCCCTGCGGCTTCCCGCTCTCTGTGCGGGAGAGGAGCGACGGCCTCGCCGCAAGGCAGCCTTTTTGTTCACTGCCCCCCCGTTTGGGCATTGCCGGTTTTCAACGGCGCTTGCTAAAAGGATGATTTGAGATGAATACCCCTGAACATATGACCGCCGTGGTGCAACGCTATGTGGCCGCGCTCAATGCCGGTGATCTGGACGGCATCGTCGCGCTGTTTGCCGATGACGCCACGGTGGAGGACCCCGTGGGCTCCGAGCCCCGCCGTGGCAAGGCTGCGATTCGTGCATTCTTCACCGACTCGCTCAAGCTGCCTTTGACGGTGGAGCTGACGCAGGAGGTGCGCGCGGTCGCCGATGAAGCGGCCTTCGCCTTCACCGTCGGCTTCGAACACCAGGGCCACAAGACCGTGATTGCGCCCATCGATCACTTTCGCTTCGACGCGGCGGGCAAGGTGGCGAGCATGCGCGCCTTGTTCGGCGAGCAGAATATTCACCCCGGCGCCTGAGCAGGGGCAGGCGCTTGACTGCTCCTGATAGGGGAGCAGTCTTCGCTTGATATAAAAGGATTTCAAGGCTATTTGAATCTGAAATCCATATAGTTTGAGCGCAAGCTGCTATTGATTTTGCTGTTCAAAGCGGTGCGGTGAGCGCTCCCGGCCCGAGCCGACTTACAGATGGAAGTGCCCGGCTGCCTCGGGTTGGTAGAGCACTTTCTCGATCCGGATATGGCAGGTGCGATCGAGAATCCGCCAGTCGATGCGGTCTCCTTCCCGACAGCCCAGAATGGCCGTGCCCACGCCCGAGAAGACCGAGAACCTTCCGGCGCTGTCATTGGTATCTTCGGGGTAGACCAGGGCCACTTCAATGGCCACCTCATCAAGGCGCAGCAAGGCTCTGGAGTTCATGGTGACCACATTGCGCTGCACCAGTCGCGCATCGACGACGGTGGCGCGTTCGATTTCATGCTCCAGGTCGGCCGCTTGCGACTCCCATTCCAGCGCGAGCCTGTCTCTGAGGCGTGCCTGATCCACGGCGGTGATGCAGATGCCCGTCGCAGCGCCCGGCAGCCCGGCGCGCAAGCGCTGGAGGTAGCGCTGCGCCGTCATCGCATAGGACTTGAGTGCGGGTGTCTCGTTCTCCAGCACAAAGCCGTTGTGCACAAAGGCCTTGAGCGAGCGCGTGTTGTCGGCATGGATCCTGGCAATCAGTCTTTGGGCCCGCATGTCGAAAAAGGCCAGCTTCATGCCCTCGTGCAAGGCGCTGGCGCCGAGCTTGCGCCCCCAGTTGTCGCGCTTGCCGATGACCAGCACGATTTCGCAGTCCGGCCCGTTGCGGACCAGACGCACGAAGCCCACGGGCACGTCATCGCGGTCGTAGGCCATGAAGAAGCGGCCGCCCTGATTGAAGAGATGGGTGAGTATAGGCAGCTGAACCCGGTCGATGAGCTGCTCGATGTGACGCGAGACATGGCGCGAATCGCTGAGGTGGCGCACGACGTCCTCGTCGTTCAGCCAGTCCACCAAGCTCAGCGCATTGGCTCGCGTGATTTCCGGGCACAGGGACATGAAAGGCTTGCTCATCTTCAACACCGTCGGTTGCAAGAATGAAAGCCTTTCATGGCCACGGCGTTGGCCATGACGGTTCTTTCGATACAGACACTGATTCTAGGCAAGCAGATTCTGCTGCACAGGCACAGCGCCGATCTCGCATCTCTTTGCTCGGTCTATGGCGAGCCTGCCCCGCAGGCGCAGAAGCCATGGCACCGGCGCTGCAGGGCGGCAAAGGCCGACGCCTGCAATGCTCCGTATTAAGGAGCTGCTTGCGCTTGACTGAATTCGAATTCAGATTGTTTTATATCTGAAATTGTTAATGGATTTGCGCTATAAGCTATTATTTATATAGCATTTGAGATGTTGAATGCAGCGATCCGGTCTGGACCGGCGCGCGCAGTCCAGCCAGGCCGGCCTTTCAGGGGTCAGGGATCAGGGATTGGTGTATTTGAGATGGATGATCGGGTAGGCGCGGCCTTGTCCGTCCTGCGGGGAGCGGCCAGTGCGCTTGAAGCCCATCTTTTCGTAAAAGCCCACCGCTTGCGCGTTCTGCTCGTTCACATCGGTGCTCATCTCGGGATGCAGCGCCAGGCCGTGGCGCACCAGCGCCGCACCGAGGCCCCGGTGCCTGAAGGCGGGGTCCACAAACAGCGCTTCCATATGGCCCTGGTCCACAAGCATGAAGGCCAGGGGATGCTCCTGTTCGTCGACAGCGAACCACAGCGGGGCATCTGGCAGAAAGCCGCACACCATCTCATCAATCTCGGCGCGATCCTGCGGACTCAGAAAGTCATGGGTGGCATCAACGGCATGGCGCCAGATCTCGATCGCTCGTGCCCCGTCTTCGGGGCGGGAAGCTCGAATGCAAGTCATCGCCGAATGATACATATGCACCATGCTCGCCCCGGTGCCGGGCATCAAGAGCGGTCCATGCCTGTCAGATGGGGCTGTATCACCTCGGTGATCCAGTTCAGAAAGGCCGTGACCCGCGGCGCGATATGTCTGCGATGCGGATACAGCAGGGACACCGGCATGGGCGCCGCCTTGAAGTGGGGCATGACCTCGACCAGCAGGCCCTGATCCAGCAGATGGCGCGCACCCCGGACAGGGGCCTGAATCAGGCCCAGGCCGGCAAGACAGGCTGCCTGGTAGGCATCTGTGCCGTTGACCACCAGGGCGCTGCGCATGGGCTGCAGCGCGATTTCCTTGCCGCGCTGATATTCCCAGCCCGCGCCGTGCCGCCCGAGCTGGTTTGCATAGTGAATGATCCGGTGCCGTGACAGATCGGCCAGTGTCGCGGGCGTGCCGTGGCGCTGCAGATAGGCGGGGCTGGCCAGATTGCACATCTCCATCGCACCGATGGTGCGGGCGATCAGGTCGGTATCTGCCAGCGCGCCGATGCGCACCACGCAGTCAAAGCCTTCCTGCACCACATCCACGCGGTGGTCCCTGGTACTGATGCCTACTTCCAGCAAAGGGTGGGCCGAGAGGAATTCGGGCAGTTTGGGAATGACGACATCCCGGGCCAGAGAGTTGGGCATATCGATGCGCAGACTGCCTCGCAGTCCGCTGGTGGCGGGCTGGAACATGGCTTGCAGCTGTTCCAGGTCGGCCATCAACTCCTTGCTTCGCTCGAGGAACTGCTCGCCATCGGCGCTCAGCCGCACATGTCTGGTGGTGCGTTGCAGCAGACGGGTTCCGAGCTGCTTTTCCAGCTGCTGCACCACGGTCGACACACGGCTTTTGGTCAGCCCGAGCTGCTCTGCGGCCAGGGTGAAGCTGGAGAGTTCGGCCACGCGGGTGAACACATGGAGAGCATTGAAGTCCATGGCTTTATTGTATTTTTAAAGTGAACAGTGCGATCTTTTCTAAATTGTTTATTCATTGAGGGAGAACACCTAAAGTCCTGGCTCGTTGACACACTCCATGAGACCGACATGCAAGCATCTGCACCCCGTATCGCATTGATCACCGGCGCAAGCCGTGGCCTGGGCCGTAGCGAAGCCCTCAAACTGGCCGAGCGCGGCGTTCATCTGATCGTCACTTACAAGGACAGCGAAAGCGATGCGCAGGAGCTGGTCTCCCGCATCGAGGTGCTGGGCAGCCGCGCCGTGGCGCTGCGCCTGAATGTGGGTGAGAGCAAGAGCTTTGCCGCGTTTGCCGACCGTGTCGGGCGCGTGCTGGCCGAGACCTGGCAGCGCGAGCAGTTCGACTATCTGGTGAACAATGCCGGCATCGGCCTGGTGGCGCCGTTTGCCGAGACCACGGAAGAGCAGTTCGATCTGCTCGTCGATATTCACCTCAAGGGCACGTTCTTTCTGACGCAGAAACTGCTGCCCCTGATCCGGGACGGCGGACGCATCATCAATACCTCGTCCGGGCTGGCACGCTTCAGCCTCCCCGGCTATGCCGCCTACGCGGTGATGAAGGGCGGCATTGAGGTGATGACGCGCTATCTGGCCAAGGAGCTGGGAGCACGCGGCATCGCCGTGAACACCATTGCCCCTGGCGCCATAGAGACGGATTTCGGTGGCGGCGTGGTGCGCGACAACGCACAGCTCAATGCCCATATCAGCGGCCTGACCGCCATGGGCCGGGCGGGGCGCCCCGACGATGTGGGCGCCGCGGTTGCCGCCTTGCTTGCCGATGGCAACAACTGGGTCACGGGCCAGCGCATTGAAGTCTCTGGTGGCATGATGCTCTGAGCGCGTATCAATCTTGAGGACTCCATCCGGATTTCTCGGGGTGAGCGGCATCGGGTATGCAGGTACGCAGCGGCAGAGGTGATGCCTGCGGCCCCGTTTTGGGACAGAGGATCTGGAGACTGAGTCGTGCCCGAGAGCTATCTGGGAAGCTGTTTATGTGCAAGAGTCGGCTACAGGCTGCGGTCGCCGCTCAGGGCCGTGACGCATTGCCATTGCGGGCAATGCCGCAAAAGCCATGGCTCCGCGTTCGCGAGCTATGGCGCCGTGCCGCGCAAGGATTTGTGCATAGTCTCAGGGCAGGGCGACATCAAGTCCTACGCATCGTCAGCTTCCGTGCACAGGCAGTTTTGCCCGCACTGCGGCTCATCCCTGTTCTGGTCCAGGCAGGCCGGTGACTGGGCCGACTGGATATGCATTGCACTGGGCACGCTGGACTCGCCTTTTTCGGCGCTCAAGCAAAAGCATGTGCATGTGGAGTCGCAGCCTTTGTGGTCAAGCTTTGCCAGTGGCTGCATGCGCAATGACCGAGGGCTGCCTGAGACCTTCGAGCTGCTGCACCGGCCTCAAGCCAGGCGATGTTGCGGCCCTGTTGCGGCGCTGGCTTGATGCGTTCACTCCCCCTTGAACACTGGCTGGCGTTTCTCAATGAACGCATTCATGCCTTCCTTCTGGTCGCGGGTCGCAAACAGAATCTGGTTGGCCTTGCGCTCCAGCATCAGGGCGGCGTCCAGCGATGCGTCCATGCCGGCAATCACCACTTCCTTGATCTGTTCCACGGCCAGTGGGGGCATATTGGCAATCAGCTTCGCCATTTTCAGCGCCTCAGGGATTACCTGATCGTCTGCACAGACTAGGCTGACCAGACCCATGGCATAGGCTTCGTCGGCGCTGACGGGTTTGCCCGTCAGCAGAATGCGCATGGCCTGGAACTTGCCCACGGCGCGCACCAGTCGCTGGGTGCCGCCGATACCGGGCATGATGCCGATGCGAATCTCGGGCTGTGCAAAGCTGGCCCCTTGCCCGGCAATGATGATGTCGCAATGCATGGCCAGCTCGGCCCCGCCGCCAAAGGCATAGCCGCAGACCGCTGCAATGATGGGTTTGGGGCATTTCTCAATGGGGGCCCAGACGCGCTCCGTGTGGCGCTTCATGATCTCTATGGGGCCGCAGGAGTCCATGCTCCTGATGTCCCCGCCTGCCGCAAACACCTTGTCGCCGCCAGTCAGAACGATGCAGCGCACGCTGGCGTCTGCGCTCAGCTCCGCGAAGGTTCTGGACAGCGCTGCCTGCAGAGAAAGACTCAGCGCATTCGTTGCCTCGGGGCGGTTGAGCTGAACGATGGCCACGCCATGGTCCTGGTGCCGAACCAGTAGCTCTCGCTGCGCGGTGTCCATGTTTTCAATAGCGGAAAGCGTTGCCGACATAAGGATTCCCAGGGAGTTGAACAGGGACGATGGTCGTTTTCAAGGGATGGACCAACATCGTCCTTTTGGACGTATCTGCTGCTGGTGCCGAAACCTAAATTGGCAGGCATGGACACGAACAACAACTTTCAAGACAAGGTGGTGCTGGTCACTGGCGGCACCAAGGGCATCGGCAAGGGCATTGCCCAAGCGTTTCTCGCGGCAGGAGCCACGGTGGTCGTGTGCGGCCGTCAGCAACCCGAAGCGTTGCCAAGCATCAATGGGCGCAGCGCAGACTTCATTGCCTGCGATGTGCGCGAGGCCCAGGCCGTCAAGGACATGGTCGATCAGGTGCAGCGTCGCCATGGTCGTCTGGACGTTCTCGTCAACAACGCCGGCGGCGCTCCCCATGTCGATGCCGCCACGGTGTCGCCGCGCTTTCACGAAAGCGTGCTGCGCCTGAATCTCTTCTCGACCCTGCATGCCTCGCAGGCCGCCAATGCCGTGATGCAGCAGCAGGACGGCGGCGGTGTGATTGTATGCATCGGCAGCATCAGCGCGCTGCGTCCTTCCCCCGGTACGGCCGCCTACGGCGCGGCCAAGGCGGCGGTGCTGAGCCTGGTCAGTTCTCTGGCCGTGGAGTGGGCGCCCAAGGTGCGCGTGGTGGCCGTCAGCCCCGGCCTGGTGCGCACCGAGCAGTCCCATCTGCATTTCGGGGACGAGGCCGGTATCGCCTCTGTCGCGCAGACCATTCCTGCGGGCCGCCTGGCCGAGCCCGAGGACATTGCCAACGCCTGCCTGTATGTGGCCTCGCAGAGCGCTTCCTACATGAGCGGCACCAATCTGCTGCTGCACGGCGGCGGCGAGCGCCCCGCATTTCTGAGTGCCTCGAACTCGGAATCCGTGCCGCAGAAACACTGAATTTCAAAGGAGACAATCTTGACCGATCAAGACTGGATGGCAGAGGTCCGCGCATACGTGGGCAAGCAATACGGGCGTGTCCATGCCTGGGACAAGGTCAACAGCCCCATGATTCGTCAGTGGAGCGAGCTGATGGGTGTGGCCGTAAAGACCAACAAGGATGGCAGGACCATTGCACCTCCTGCGATGCTGCAGGTCTGGTGCATGGAAGGGCCGGTGCAGAACAACTATCCGCCAGGCTCCACGACAGAGAACCCTTATGAAGTTCTGAAGCTGATCGAAGCGCACGACTTTCCTTCCACCGTGGCGGTGAATTCCGAGCTGAGCTTCGAGCGCGATGTGCTCGAGGGTGAAGACCTGTACTACACGACACGTCTGGAAGCCATCAGCGAAGAGAAGACCACGGCCCTGGGCACGGGCTACTTTGTCACGCAGATCATGGAGTACTTCTCGATCAAGGCAGCGAATGGCCAAGACGAGAAGGTCGGCCAGCTGATGTTCCGCGTCTTCAAGTTCCGTCCCGCCAATGTGCAAAAGGCCGACCCCGCGCAGGTTGCCGCCCCGAAGATCAAGCGACCCGCACCGGGCGTGAGCGACGACAACCGCTTCTTCTGGGAAGGCCTGAAGGAAGGCAAGCTGCTGATTCAGCGCTGCAAGAGCTGCGGCGATCTGCACCATCCACCCGGTCCCGTCTGTCCCCAATGCCATTCGTTCGACTGGGACACGGTCGAGGCCAGCGGCAAGGGCACGGTGTACTCGTTCGTGGTCATGCACTACCCCGAAGTGCCGCCTTTCGACCACCCCAATCCCATCGGTCTGGTGGAGCTGCAGGAGGGCGTGCGTGTGATTGCCCAACTGGTCGGCGTCAAGCCCGGCGAGGTGCAGATCGGTCAGAAGGTGCAGGTGGAGTTCAACACCTTTGACGGTGATCTGACTCTGGCCCAGTTCCGTCCCGTGGGCTGATGCGAGGAGACCGTCATGGACTTTCAACTCAGTGAAGACCAACGTGCATTTGCAGACATGGCGCAAAGCCTGTTTGCAGACTATTGCACCGACGACAAGCTGCGCGAGCACGACGCCTCGGGCCGGCCTTTCATGCAGGAGCTGTGGCAGCAGTGCGTGGCTGCGGGCCTGCACAGCATCCTGGTGCCGGAAGCTGCAGGCGGCCTGGGTCTGGGAATGAGCGAGATGCTGGCTGTGCTGGAGCAGCAAGGCCGTGCGCTGGCGCAGGTTCCGCTGTGGCAGCAGCAGGTCGCTGCGGCCGCGATTGCGAAGTTTGCCGAGGGGCAGGACGCAGTCGTTCAGTCAGCCTTGGAGGGCGAGTTGCTGGCTCTGTCGCTGCAGGCCGCAGTGGCCACACGCGGGCCGGCGCTTCAGTTGCAGGGTGAGCGACTCAAAGGCCAGCTGCAAGCCGTGCCGTTGGGCGAGCAGGCCCAGATGGCTCTGGTGGCAGCGGCGGCGGGCGATGAGATCAAGCTGGTGCTGGTGAACCTGCAGGCCGATGGCGTCAGCCGCGTGGCCGGCATGCGCGAAGACTACTGTGCGGTGGCAGACATCAGCTTTCGCAACACGCCGGTGCTGGCCGTGCTGGGCGGCCGTGCGCTGGACTGGGTCAACGAAATGGCAATCGCCTGCCTGGCCAGCCTGCAGCAGGGCGTGACACAGGAGCAGTTGCGCCGCACCGTGGAGTATGTGAGCGAGCGCAAGCAGTTCGACCGTCCCATCGGGACTTTCCAGCTGGTGCAGGGCCAGATGGCCGACGGCTACATCCTCATGCAGACGCAGCGCAGCGCACTGAGCCAGCTGGTCTGGCGTCTGGATGCCGGCCTGCCCTGCACGCCGCAGGCCCATGCAGTGCGCGCCCAGTCCAACGAGCTGGGCCTGATGGTAGGCCGCGTTGCACAGCATGTGCATGGCGGCATGGGTGTGGATGTGACCTATCACATTCACCGCTTCATGTTCTGGTGTCGGGCACTGGCTGCCGAGGTCGGCAGCGCCGAACAGCACCTGCAGGCGCTGGGCCAGTGGCTCGCAGACAACGACACGCTCGGCTGGAAGTACGACCTGCCCGAAGACCGCTAAGGAGACAACAACATGGCAAACCAATCTATTCGCTTCGAGTCGGTAAACGTGGGCGACGAACTGCAGCCCGTCAGCGTGCCCATCACCGTGCCGCTGATTGCCGGCGGCGCCATCGCCACGCGTGACTATTTCCCCGGACATCATGACCGCGATGCCGCACGCGAGCTGGGCTCGCCCCATATCTTCATGAACATCCTGACCACCAACGGTCTGGTGCAGAGCTTTGTCGAGAGCTGGGCTGGCGAGGATGCGCGCCTCATGGATCTGAAGATTCGCCTGGGGGCCCCCAATTACCCCGGCGACACCATGAAGTTCACGGGCTCCGTGACCGAGAAGAACGAGGCCACACGCAGCGTTCAGATCGCACTGAAGGGCAGCAATTCCATGGGCTCTCACGTCAGCGGCACTGTGCAAGTGGCGCTGGCCTAAGAACAACAAGCGGAGACATTCCTGTGAACGATATGAATATTTCCGGTCGCGCCGCCATTGTGGGTCTGGGTGCAACAGAATTTTCCAAGAACTCGGGCCGTACCGAGCTGCGCCTGGCCATGGAGGCCACGCTGGCTGCGCTGAGCGACGCCGGCATCGACCCCAAGGAGGTGGACGGCTTTTCCTCGTACTCCGTGGACAAGGTCCCCGAGTATGAAATCGCCCGCCTGCTCGGGGCTCGCAATGTGAGCTTTTTCTCGCAGGTGCCGCATGGTGGTGGCGCGGCCTGCGGCCCTGTGCTGCATGCGGCCATGGCCGTGGCCACGGGCATTGCCAAGACGGT
Source organism: Comamonas testosteroni (assembly GCF_030505195.1). NCBI lineage: Bacteria > Pseudomonadati > Pseudomonadota > Betaproteobacteria > Burkholderiales > Comamonadaceae > Comamonas > Comamonas testosteroni. The sequence goes on along the minus strand of NZ_CP129672.1, from coordinate 1,102,128 downwards.
CGTGGTCTACCGCGCCATGAATGAGCGCAGCTGGTACCGCTTTGGCACCGGCAGCTATGGCTTTGGCAGCACGCCATTCTTTGACAATGTGAACTATGGCTGGTACATGCCCCACGGCTTTCACACACCGGCATCCTGGGTGGGCATGTTTGCCCGCCGCTATATGCATGCCTTCGGTGCGACCAGCGAGGACTTCGGCCGTGTGGCCGTGGCCGTGCGCGACTTTGCCGCCACCAATCCCAACGCGTTCTTCTACGGCAAGCCCATCACGCTGGAGGAGCACCAGGCCAGCCGCTGGATCTGCGAGCCGCTGCACCTGCTGGACTGCTGCCAGGAGTCCGACGGTGCCGTGGCCATGGTCATCACATCGAGCGACCGTGCCCGTGAGATGAAGGCCAAGCCGGTCTACATCAAGGCGGCGGCCCAGGGTATCTCTGACGGTCAGCAGTCCATGACCTCGTTCTACCGCGAGGACATCACCGGTCTGCCCGAGATGGGACATGTCGCCAGCCAGCTGTGGCAGCAAAGCCGCCTGACTCCCAAGGATGTGCAAAGCGCGGTGCTGTACGACCACTTTTCGCCCTTTGTGCTGCCTCAGCTGGAGGAGTTCGGGTTCGTCAAGCGCGGCGAGGCCAAGGATTTCATTCGCGCCGGCGAGCATGCACGCGGCGGCTCCATGCCCATCAACACCCATGGCGGCCAGCTGGGCGAAGCCTATATCCACGGCATGAACGGCATTGCCGAAGCCGTGCGCCAGATCCGGGGCAGCTCCGTCAATCAGCTCAAGGACGTGCACAACATGGTGGTGACCGCCGGTACAGGCGTGCCCACCAGCGGCCTGATTCTGGGCGACGAGGCCTGATTGCAAGGGAGACATTCATGTTCATTGACCTGACTCCTGAGCAGCATGCGCTGCGCCTGAAGTGCCGTGACTACTTTCAGGCGTTGATGACGCCCGAGCTCAAGGCCCGCATGCGCGGTGCAGAGGGCGGCGACGAATACCGCGAGCTGATCCGCAAGATGGGGCGCGATGGCTGGCTGGCGATCGGCTGGCCCAAGGAGTTCGGCGGCCAGGGCCTGTCGGCCACCGAGCAGCTGATCTTCTTTGAGGAAGCGAATATCGCCGGGGCTCCACTGCCTTTCGTCACCATCAGCACCGTCGGTCCCGCGCTGATGGAGTATGGCACCGAGGCGCAGAAGCAGGAGTTTCTGCCGGGCATGGCCAGCGGAGACATCATCTTCGCCATTGGCTACTCCGAGCCCGGTGCGGGCTCCGACCTCGCCATGCTCAAGACGCAGGCGCAGCTGCAGGGCGATCTGCAGACCGGGCACTTTGTGGTCAACGGCCAGAAGCTGTGGACTTCAGGCATCGAGTCGGCCGACTACGTGTGGCTGGCTGCCCGCACCGACCCGGAGCTGGCCCGCCACAAAGGTATTTCCATCATGGTGGTGGATACCCGGGACAAGGGCTTTTCGCACACGCTGATTCAGACCGTGGGCAACTACACGGCAGCCACGTATTTCGACAACGTTGAAGTGCCCGCGGCACGTCTGATCGGCCAGCTCAATGGCGGCTGGAAGCTGATCACTGCACAGCTCAACCACGAGCGCCTGGGTCTGGGGGCCTGGTCGGACAAGGTGTTTGCGCCCTTCGTCAAGGTGCTGCAATGGGCCAAGGCCAAGGATGAGCAGGGCCGGCGCGCTGTCGATCAGGCCTGGGTCAGGCGCAGTCTGGCGCAGTGCTATGCCCGCCTTGAAGCCATGCGACTGACCAACTTCCGCATCGCGGCCAGTCTGGAAGCCGGTGCCATGGACGTGAGCCTGGCATCTGCCACCAAGGTCTATGGCTCGGAAGGCATGGTCGAGGTGCTGCATCGATTGATGGACATCGTGGGCAGCAGCGCTCTGGTGCGTGGCGGCTCGGCGGCTTCCTATCTGATGGGTGAGCTGGAGTATGAGCTGCGCGCCTCCAGCATCAACACCTTCGGTGGCGGCACGAACGAGATTCAGCGCGAGCTGATTGCCCAGTTCGGCCTCGGCATGCCGCGCCCTCAGCGCTGATCGAAGACATCTCACACATCAAAAATACCAAGGAGACATGTGATGAGCGACACGACTGTGGTGTCGCGCGAGCAGACCCAGCTCAAGCTGGATCGTCGCGCGCCCATTGCGGCCAAGTACCTGGCCGATACGCCCTACACCATGGCGGATCGTCTGGAGGACTGTGCGCGAGATTTCGGCGAGCGCATCTTTCTGACCGAAGGCGATGTGCGCTACACCTATGCGCAGTTCAACCAGCGCGCCAATCAGGTGGCGCGTGCGCTGCATGAGCAGGGGGTGAGAAAGGGCGATGTGGTGGCCATGGCCATCGAGAATCGCCCGGCCTTTTTCTTTGCCTGGTTTGGCGTGGCCAAGCTCGGTGCCGTGGTGGCCTTCATCAACACCCATGTGATGGGCAAGCCTCTGACGCACGCACTGGAGGTGACCAACGCCAGCCATGTGATCGTGGGCGAGGAATGTGCAGAGCGCTTTGCGCAGACTGAAGGACTGAACACCGCGCTGAGCTACTGGCACTGGCCCGATGAAGTGCGCCCCGCCGCAGCGGGAGTTCTGCAGCAGTTCGGCTCTGATCTGCAGGCCCTTGCCATGAGCCGGGACGGCACGGCGGTGCCGCTGGAGTGGCGCGAGGGCGTGGTGGCCGGCGATACGGCGCAGTACATATTCACCTCGGGGACCACCGGTCTTCCGAAGGCTGCGGTCATCAGCCATGCACGCTGGCTGATGGCGGGGGACTCCATGCAGCTGCTGTGGGAAATCACCCGGGATGACTGCTTCTACTGCTTCTTGCCGCTCTACCACGGCGCAGCTTCCATGTCGCTGACGGCAACCGCCATGGCTGCGGGAGCGCGCATCGTGGTGCGCCGCAAGTTCAGCCGCAGCGAGTTCTGGAGTGATATCCGCGCACATGGCATTACCTTTTGCCAGTATGTGGGGGAGATCTGCCGTTTTCTGCTCAGCGCGCCCGCGACGGACAGCGACCGGGAGCACAGCTTGCGCAAGATGGCCGGAACCGGCCTCACGCCCGAGATCTGGCAGCAATGGACATCGCGCTTTGGCGCCGTGTTCCAGATCTATGAAGGCTGGGGAGGCACGGAGTCCAACACCAATACCATCAACCTGGACAACCGCATCGGCTCCTGCGGTCGCGTTCCGTTCTGGGAAAAGACCAATTTGCGCCTGGTTCGCTACGACCAGGAAAGAGGCGATTACATCCGAGATGAAAACGGCTTTTTGCAATTGGCAGGCGTGAACGAGCCCGGCGAGGCCATCGGCATGGTCATCCAGTATCCCGGTGTGGTTGCCGGGCGCTTTGAAGGCTATACCAGCGAGGAGGCTTCCGAAAAGAAGCTGCTGCGCAATGTCTTTCAGCAGGGCGACCTCTGGTGGACATCGGGCGACCTGCTGCGCTGCGACGAAGACGGCTACTGCTGGTTTGTGGACCGTATCGGCGATACCTTCCGCTGGAAGAGCGAGAACGTCTCGACCATGGAAGTCAGCGATGCACTCGGGGACTTCCAGGGGCTGGATGCGATTACCGTCTATGGAGTGCAGGTTGCCGGCCATGGCGGTCGTGCAGGCATGGCAGCCTTGGTGATGCATGAGGGTGCCGGGTTCGACCCCGGGGCCTTCTGGGAACTGGCTATCTCCCGCCTGCCGCGCTATGCAGCACCGCTGTTCGTGCGCCTGATGGATACGCCGGACATGACCGGCAACTACAAGCTGCGCAAGGTGGATCTGCAAAAGCAGGGCTATGACAGAGCTCAGACGGGCGACCCGCTGTTTGTTCGCAATGACAAGCTGCAGACCTATGTGCCGCTGACCGCTGCAACCCTTGAAGAGGCCCTGCGTGGATAGCGCCGTCGCGCAGGAGCGCGTACGGGCCAAGCCCGCAGATGTGCTGCGTTATCCCTTTGCGCCACCGGCATCAGATGGCAGCCATGTGGAGATCGTCCCCGGTCTGCTGTGGCTGCGCATGCCCATGCCCATGGCTCTTGACCACATCAATGTCTATCTGCTCAGGGACGGCGACGGCTGGGCGGTGGTGGATACAGGGCTGGGTATTCCCGGCACCTTCGAGCTGTGGGAGAAGATCTTCACGGAAAAATTGGCCGGCCAGCCGCTGACCCGTGTGATCTGCACCCACTGTCACTATGACCATGCGGGTGCGGCATGGTGGTTGCAGGAGCGCTTTGGCGTGCCGCTGCTCATGAGCTATGGGGAGTTCATGATGCTGCGCTCGCTGATGGGGCCGCCGCCCGATCCTCTGCCCGAGGCGCATCGCGAGTTCTATGCACGTGCCGGGGTGAGCAGCCAAGAGCTGGACGACATGCTGACTGCCATGCGCAAGGATCCGTTCATGCCGAGGCAGCCCAGCCATTACCAGCGCATTCGTCCGGGGGAGGTGCTGCAGATCGGCGAGCGCCGGTGGCGCATTGTGCTGGGCGAGGGGCACTCGCCCGAGCATGCCTGTCTGTATTGCGAGGAAGACGGAATTTTGCTGGCCGGTGATCAGGTGCTGCCGCGCATCACCTCGAATGTGATGGTCAGCCCCATCGAGCCCGAGGGCAATCCGCTCAGGCTCTGGATCGATTCGCTGCATCGTTTGCATGAGCTGCCGGCCGAGACCTTGGTGCTTCCATCGCACCAGGGTGTTTTCTACGGTCTGCACGAGCGCCTGGTGCAGGTGCTGGAGCACCATGCCGAGCAGTTTGCACTGCTGACCGGACATCTGGGCGAGGTGGGGCGGGCAACGGCTGCCGAGCTGGTGCCCGTGCTCTTTCCCAGGCTGCGCAGCCCCGTGGATCGCCTGATGGCCCTAGGGGAAACGATAGCCCATTTGAACCTGCTTCACCAGGATGGAACGCTGCTGCGTACCTCGGGTGAAGGCAAGATTGCATATTTCTCGTTGGCCTGAGGTGAGGAAGCCATGACGGAACTGGAAACATTCAAACAAGAAGTGGCGCAGTGGCTGGAGGAAAACTGTCCTGCAAGCATGCGCCGGCCCATCGTTTCAGAGGAGATGGTCTGGGGCAGCTCCAGGCTGCAGTTTCTGAACGAGGATCAGAAGCTGTGGTTCGAGCGCATGCGCGATCGTGGCTGGTTTGCACCGTCATGGCCGCGTGAGTACGGCGGTGGTGGCCTCTCTCCCAGGGAGGCCCGTATCCTGGACACGGAGATGGCTCGTCTTGGCTGCCGCCAGCCCCAGTACAACCTGGGCGTGTGGATGCTGGGGCCGGTCCTGGTGGAGGTGGGGACGCATGAGCAAAAGCTCGAGCATCTGGTGCCCATGATGCGCGGCGAGCAGCGCTGGTGCCAGGGATTTTCGGAGCCCAATGCCGGCTCGGATCTGGCCAGCCTCAAAACCTCGGCCAGGCGGGTGAGCGACGAGCAGGGCGAGGCCTATATCGTCAACGGGGGCAAGATCTGGACCTCGGACGGAGACAAGGGCGACTGGATGTATGCGCTGGTGCGCACCAGCAGCGAAGGCAAGAAGCAGGATGGAATCAGCTTTTTGCTGATCGACATGAAGAGTCCCGGCGTCACGGTCAAGCCCATAGAGCTGATCAGCGGCAAGTCCAGTTTCTGTCAGGTCTTCTTCGACGACGTGCGGGTGCCTGTGCGGCAGCTTGTGGGCAAGGAAGGCGAAGGCTGGTCGTTGGCCAAAAAGCTGCTCCAGCATGAGCGTGCAGCCATGTCCAAGTTCACGGAAGGTGGCGCGCCGTCGCACGATGCACTCACGACCGCTTTGCCCTACATGGTGGACGAGCAGGGGCAGATCAGCGATGGCGTGCTGCGCGAGAAGCTGGCAGGACTGCTGATGGATGCACAGTCTTTTGCCCTGACCCATCGTCGGGTGACCGAGAAGGCTCTGGCGCGTCAGGACGTTGCCGGCCTCTCCAGCATCATGAAGCTGGTGCAGACCGAGCAGGAAGTTGCCAAGTACGAACTGCTGGAGCAGGTGCTGGGCCTGCGCGGCCTGGGCTGGGAGGCAGGCGATTGCCTCACAGCCGATGAGATCGATATAGGTCGGGCATGGCTGCGCTCCAAGAGCTACACGATTGCAGGCGGAAGCTCGGAAGTGCAGCTGAACATCATTGCCAAGCGCGTGCTGGAATTGCCTTGACCCCCTGAGCCGCTGTGCGGCGACAGCCTCGCTGCGGGGCGACGGGGCTGCCTAGGCCCTTGCCCGCTGTCTCTGCGCTGGGCCGTGTTGCTCGGGCAGGCTGAGGAAAACGAATTGAAATGGAGACAAGAATATGACCATGCTTTTGTCGCAAGAGCAGGAATTGCTCAAGGACAGCGCTGTTGCCTTTCTCGCGCAGGAAGCGCCCGTGGCCCGGCAGCGCCGTCTGCGGGATGACAAGGTGGAACAGGGCTTTGATACGCAGCTATGGCAGCAGATGGTGGAGATGGGCTGGCCCGTGGCGGTGCTGCCCGAGTCGCATGACGGGTTGGCTGCGGGCTACCTGGGCATGGGTGCCGTGTTTGAAGCCATCGGCCGAAACCTGTCGGCACAGCCGCTGCTGAGCCAGGCCGTGATCGCGCCTGAGCTGTTGATTCGCGCCGGCTCCGCGGCTCAGCAGACGCAGTGGCTGCCTCTGCTTGCAAGCGGGCAGGCCAGGCTCGCACTGGCTCTGGATGAAAAGTCCGGCCAGCACCTTGCAGCCAGATTGGGCACGGTAGCCGAGCAGACCGGCACGGGCTGGTGCCTGAGCGGTGAAAAAGCCTTTGTGATGGATGGCGTGGGCGCCAATGGCTTTGTGGTGCTGGCGGCATCCGGCGAAGGTGCTCCCGGCCTGTGGCTGGTGCCAGCGGATGCACAAGGTGTCAGCATCAAACCCATGAGCATGATGGACAGCCGCAACATGGCCCACGTGCAGTTCGATCAGGTGGAGCTGAGCGCTGATATGGCGTTGGTGGCCCGGCCTGCTGCTCAGGTGCTTGATGAAGTGCTGGACCGAGCCCGGGCCTGCCTGGCCGCAGAGTCTCTGGGCCTGCTGCGTGAGGTGTTTGACCGTACGGTGACTTATCTGAAGGAGCGCGTTCAGTTTGATGTGCAGATCGGCTCATTCCAGGCATTGCAGCACCGTGCGGCACGTCTGTATGTGGAGCTTGAGCTGCTGGAGAGCTGTGTGCTGGCAGCTCTCGAAGCCATTGATTCCGGTTTGCAAGCCAAGGTGCCCGAGCTGGTCAGCGCGGCCAAGGCCAAGTCATCCGACTTGTGCGAGAAGCTGTGCAACGAGGCGATCCAGTTGCATGGCGGCATCGGGGTGACCGATGAACTGGATATCGGCCTGTTCTTCAAGCGGGCACGCGTTTTGCAACGCCTGCTGGGTGACGGCCGCTATCACCGCAACCGCTTTGCACAACTGAAAGGTTTCTGAGATGAGCGATGCCTTGGTTTCCATGGGTGAAAAGATCAGGAACATTCGTGCGCAGCTGACTTCGCAGGGCGCACCTTTTGAAGTGCAGCAGGTCACGCTGCCCGATGGACGCAGCGTGGCAGCCTATCGCAATGCCTTTCAGAATCTGGCACAGGTCATTGATGCCGGCCGGGTTCATGGTGCGGCCGAGTTCATGGTCTATGGCGAGGATCGATGGACCTTTGACAGGTTCTTTGCGGCAGCCGACGCATTGGCCAGTCGCTTGCAAAAGCAGCGCGGCATCCAGCCCGGCGACCGGGTGGCGATCGCCATGCGCAACCGTCCCGAATGGGCCGTGGCCTTTGCTGCCACGGCCTTGCTTGGCGCAGTGCCGGTGCCTTTGAACAGCTTTGGCCTGAGCAGCGAGCTGATGGCCAATCTGGAGGACACCCGGCCGGTGATGCTGATCTGTGATGCGGACCGCCATGCTCGCATCAGCCAGGCCATTGCGCAGACGGCCATCAAGACGGTGGTGGTGGATGGCAAGGGGGGCGATATCAGCTGGTCCGAGTTGACCGCAGGCGGTCATGATGGCTTCGTGTCCCCGCAGCTCAGTGCCGATGAGCCTGCGCTGATTCTGTTCACATCGGGCGCCACCAGCCGGGCCAAAGGCGTGGAATCCACCCACCGCGCAGTGTGCCAGGGCATCTTCAATATCGACTTCATCGGTGCAGTGGCGGCCATGACATCGCCAGACGCCATCGCCGCCATCATGGCGCGACAGCTGCAGCCCACGACCTTGTCGGCAGTTCCTCTGTTCCACGTCAGCGGCCTGCATGCCCAGTTGCTGATCAGCCTGCGCCATGGCCGCCGTCTGATATTCATTCACCGCTGGGAGCCCGAGAAGGCCGTAGAGCTGATTCGCAAGGAAAAGGTCACGCAGTTCAACGGTGCGCCCAGCATGGTGCAGCAGCTCATTGGTCTGCCCGGCTTCGAGCTGCCTGAAAGCTCTGGCAACCTCTCCGGTGTGGGCTTTGGCGGAGCGGGCCTGCACCCGCGCCTGATCGATGAGGTGTTGGCCAAGTTCAAGGGGCGCATGTCGGGCATTGGATTTGGTCTGACCGAATCCAATGGCGTCTGTGCAGGCAGCTCGGGGCGCATGTTCGAGGCGCATCCGCGCAGCTCGGGGGTGCTGTCGCCCATCATCGAGGTACGAATTGCAGACCTGGATGGCACAGCCTTGCCTATCGGCGAGCCCGGTGAGATCTGGCTGCGTGGCGTGACCCTGATGGAGCGCTATTGCGGTGATGCAGAGGCCACCGCCAAGGCCATGCAGGGTGGATGGTTCCACACCGGAGACATAGGCGTTCTGGACGATGAAGGCTTTTTGACCATCGTCGATCGCATCAAGGACGTGATCAACCGCAGCGGTGAAAAGATTGCTGCGGCGGAGGTCGAGGCCTGTCTGCTGCAGCATGAGGCGCTGGAGGAGGCTGCGGTGTTCTCCATGCCGCATGAGGTCACGGGCGAGCAGGTCGTTGCCGTGGTGGTCGGAAAGTCCGGGAGTCAGGTGACTCCCGAGCTGCTTCGCGAGTTCGTGGCCCAGCGTCTGGCGGGCTACAAGGTGCCCAGCCGGATCGTCGTGCGTGCCGAGCCTTTGCCTCGCAATCCCGCCGGCAAGATGCTCAAGGCATCGATTCGCAAGGAATGTGCTGACCTGCTGACCTGATGTACGGAACTGGGGGGGGGCTAGGACTTTCCCGATCACTCTCCGAAAGCCTGCTGCTGCTTCGTGCACCAGCAGGTTTTTTCATTCGGGCAAGTGCTTCATGTGACCCATGTGGACTAGGTCGCTAGGGTCTGTCAGTAGTCGAGTCAGACGATGGTTGAAGAGGCCTTCTGACGCAGTATGCAACTGCCTGCAAACGGCAAAACCAATGGGGCGATGCGAGGCAATGCAACTCGTTTGTAGCACCCGCCAAAAATAAGTTCTAGAACCTAGGAGACAGAGATGAAGTTTGTGACAGCCAAGACTCCACTCGCAGTGGCAGTGGGTTTGATGGTGGCGACGTCGGTATGGGCGAAGGTGCCGGCGAACGAGGCAGAGCAGCTGGGCAAGGAATTGACATGCGTGGGTGCCATCAAGGCCGGCAACAAGGAAGGCACGATCCCTGAGTTCACCGGCAAGTGGGTAGGCGCGCCCACCGGCGTGGCCCATGTGCAATCCAGCGGCAAGCACCCCGTGGACATCTATGCCGATGAGAAGCCGATTGCGGTGATCACTGCTGAGAACGTTGACAAGTACGGGGACAAGCTCAGCGACGGCCAGAAAGCCATGTTCAAGAAGTATCCCAAGACCATGCAGATTCAGGTCTACAAGGGTCATCGTGACTTCCGCTACACCGATGAAGTCTGTGCGGTTGCCAAGAAAAATGCACTGGAATCCGAGGTAAGTCCCGACGGCAACAGCATCAAGGGCAGCATGGGAGCCATCAACTTCCCGATTCCCAAGACCGGCTTGGAAGTGGTCTGGAACAACCTGCTGCCCACACGTGCCTACAACGAGCACATTGTTCGCGATATGGCGAATGTGATGTCCGATGGCTCCATTGCCTGGGGTCGCCAGGAGAACATCAATCTGAGCCTGGACAACCTGCCCTCCAACGTTGGCAAGCCTGTGGAAGGTGTGATGGCCTATAGCCGCACTCGTGTGCTGGCTCCAGAGCGCGAAAAAGGTGGTGTGACCCACTCTGTGGAGCCCGTCAACTTCGCCAAGGACAAGCGCCTGGCCTGGAGCTACGACCCCGGTACGCGCCGCGTGCGCCAGGTCCCCGAGTATGGCTTCGACCAGCCCATGGCGGGAACCGGCGGCAAGATGACCATTGACTCCGATCGCCTGGCCAATGGCTCGCCCGAGCGCTACAGCTGGAAGTTGCTGGGCAAGAAGGAGATGTACATCCCCGCCAACAACTTCAAGATCCATCAGCCCACGGTGAAGTACGCCGATCTGCTCAAGCAGGGGCACGCCAACCCCGACTTCATGCGCTACGAGCTGCGCAGAGTCTGGGCCGTGGAAGGCACGCTCAAGGAAGGCTTCCGCCATGTCTATGGCAAGCGTGTGCTGTTCGTGGATGAGGATACCGGCCAGGCCGTGGCATCCGATATGTATGACACACGTGGCCAGCTGTGGCAGCACGCGTTCATCAACTATTACTACTCGCCCGATATCAAGGCCTGGCACGCAGGAACGTCCTTCTATCACGACCTCAATTCCGGTGGATACATGGGCTACAACTTGTTCCAGGAACGTCCCAAGGGACCCATTCTGAACAAGGGTGACCTGACCCCTGCCATGTTCACGCCCGAAGCCGCACGCAACGTGGGCAACTAAGTTTTATCAACGAGCGACTCATCATGACAAACAATATGAAGAAACTCACTCCCATCGCAGTGGCGGCGCTGCTGTCCCTGGGTATGGGTGCTGTGCACGCGGGGGAAACTGTCGAGCTTGGCAATGGCGTCAAGTTCGACTGGCGTCTGAACATGAGCTATGGCCTGGGTGTGCGACTGGACAACCCGTCGCCGGTCCTGAGCACGGATGGCAACAACAATTTCAAGAAAGGGGCGTTGACCGCCAACCGTCTGGGCGCAGTCTGGGAGAGCAAGCTGTCCAAGGGCGACAGCGGGTTTGTGCTCAATGCCAGTACTTTCTACGACGACGTCTACCACCAGCGTAACGACAACAAGGGCCCGATCAGCACGGCTGGTCCCGTGGACGAGTTCAACTCTGCTGCCAAGCGCTATGGCGGCGGTTATTCGCGCCTTCTGGATACCTACGCCTACACCAGCTTCAACATGGGGGAGACCCGTGCCACGGTGCGTCTGGGCAAGCAGGTGGTGAACTGGGGCGAGTCCATGTACTTTGCCAATATCGCTTCGGCCCAGGGCCCCAGCGATGCGGCAAAGGCAGCTTCGCCCGGCGCTGAGGTCAAGGAAATCCTTCTGCCGGAAGATCAGATCTCGGCTTCGCTGGAAGTCAGTCCCAAGCTCTCGCTGCTGGGCCACTACCAGTTTGGCTTCCATGAAACATTGCTGCCGGCTCCCGGCATGTACACCAGCACCAGCAATGCCCTGGGCCCTGGCGCCTCCTGCCTGGGGGTCTACAACGGCGCGACCTGCCGAGGCCTGCGACGCGGCAATGACATTCGCCCCAGTAGCTCGGGTCAATGGGGTATCGGTGGCCGCTATCGCGTGACCGACGAGACTGAAGTTGGCTTGTACTACCTGAACTATAACGACCGTAACCCTTCGCTGGTTGTGAACATGAATGGTGCCGTACCGACGGGCTATCAGGTCCGCTATTTCGACGATATCAAGATGCTGGGAACGACGGTCAGCACGACCTTCGGAAAGTTCTCCGCATTTGGTGAAGCCAGCTATCGCAAGGGTACGCCAGTGCTCAATGGCAATGGCGTGGCAGTGCGTGGCGATGTGGTGCAGGGCAACGTCGGCGGTATCTTCAATATCGGCCGCACCGGTATCGCGGACGACATGTCCCTGGCTGCTGAAATTTCCGGCTCTCGCGTGCTCAGTGTGGCCGATGGAAGCTCTACCGATAACCTGAGCTTCAAGACCCGCAACTCCCTGGTGGCCGGTGCGACGCTGACGCTGGGCTATCCCGGCATCTTCGAAGGCTGGGATCTGAGCATTCCCATCAGCTACCAGTCACAACTGCGCGGCCGTTCTCTGGTCGGCACCTTCGGCGGCGGCCAGAGCGACAGCCGGTTGAGCATTGGCGCGACTTTTGTTCGCAAGAGCAATTTCTCGATCAACGTGGCCTACATCAACTACCTGGGCAATCCTTCTGCCGATTCCCTGCGTGCACGCCCGCTGGCCGACCGCGACCAACTGTCTGTTACCGCCAAGTACTCGTTCTGAACCACACCAACGAGCCAACACCACAAAAGCCCGGCTCTCCGGGCTTTTGTGTTTGAAAGAGGCGCAAGCGAATGCAAATACTGACCGGAAAATGGGTGACCCCTTTGGGCGCAGCAGCCCTGAGCCTGATGAGCAGTGCGGCATCAGGGCAGCATCTGTTCGATGCTTTGCCTCCTTTGCCCAAGGTAGCCCCCTTGATGGCTCCCACGGAGCTGCATGGTGATACACAGGGCGATATCCGCTTCAAGTCCAGCAGTCCGTATGACCTCGATGTGCTGCTCAGTCAGCCTGCCAAGGCAGAGGCAAGCATGGGTATGGGAAAGCTGTTCCTGCCCAAGGGGGCCAGCGACAAGAAGCAGGTGCCGGCCATGGTTGTCCTGCCGGGTGGCGCGGGGGCCATTCCCGGGCGCGAGAGCGAAATGGCCCAGATGCTTGCCGACAACGGCATAGCTGCGCTGTTGGTCGATAACTTCAAGCCGCGTGGCATCAGCGAAGACATGCCTTATGCGCTCAAGATCATGGGGACCTCCGAGTTCGATGCCGTGGCCGATGCCTATGCCGCACTTAAGGCTTTGAACAAGCACCCGGCCATCGATGGCTGGCGTATCGGGGTGATGGGATTTTCCAAAGGTGGCATTGCGGCACGCATGAGCCTGGATGCACGCATTCGTGACAAGCTGGCGCCTTTCATTCAGCCCTTTGCCTTGCATGTGGACTTTTACGGGCCTTGCTATGCGCTGCTTCAGTCCCGTAAAACCACGGGTTCGCCCTTGCTCAGTTTCAGAGCGGGGGAGGATGCATCGAATGATCTGGTGGCCTGTGCGCAGCAGGAAAAAATCCTGCGTGAGGCGGGCTCCGAAGTCAGCACCGTGGTTTATGCCAGAGCAGGCCATGATTGGGAAAGCGACAAGCCACGAGAGATGACGGATCGCCCCTATCTGTCCGGCTGCACGATTGAGTTCAATGACAAGGACTTCCCCGTCCTCAACGGCCAGCCGCTGATTCCCGCCGGGGCTCAGCCCGATCGCCAGACGCGTTACAGGATTCGGGTGCAAAGCGGCAAAGCGCTGGGGGACTGCGTCAAGGTGGGCTATATTGCCGGACGCGATGAAACCGCGCGCAGTCTGGCCGGCAAGCAGTTGCTGCAGTTTCTCAAGGTAAAGTTCGAGCAGTAGACAGGACTCAACGCGAAAGCAGAAGGCCAGCATTTGCTGGCCTTTTTTCAAGTGTCAAATTTGCCCGAAGTTCTTGTTCATGAAGCGCAGGCTTCTGTCAATTGAGGCCTCCGGAAACAAAAAAGCCGTGCAGCATGGCCGCGCGGCTTGATTGATGGAGTGTGGCCGCTCAGGTTCCGGGCTGCAGCACGGAGCGCTCACCGATCTCAAGCAGCACGGTCATGCTGCGCTTCTGGATGCGCCAGCCTTCGGGCAGCCTTACCCATTCGTCTTCATAGAAGCCGATGGCGTCGTAGCGCAGATGACTGCGCTCGCCCAATCCTTGATGCGCGGCTCGCACCTGAATCCTGCTGAGCGGGCGCTGCGTGTCGCCGGCATCGACTTCCAGATTGCCAAGCAGATGCTGGGTGGGGCCGCAGCCGTCAAGGTGGGTGCTGATCATGCGGCGAACCTTGGCGACTCCTTCGCAGAGGTAGCTGCCTCCGTAGACCGTGGTGCAGTCAGGTGCGAACACCTGCTTCAGCAAGTCCCAGTTGCGTGTGTCGCAGGCCGTGGCGTAGCGGGTCAGGGTCTGGGCCAGAGCATGTTCAAGAAGAACCTGCTCCAGCGTGCTTGCTGCGGTCTGCATCACACTTTGCCGTTCAGGGATGACTGGGGTTCGGGTTTGAGCATGCCGCCCGCATGGCTGACGCCGCCTGCGCTGCCTGCCGCATGGGCATGTCTGGGTTGCCGCTGCAGGCGCTTGATGCGTGCCTTGGCTTCCGCTGCGCCCACATTCAGCCAGTAGGCCATGGCAGGCAGCAGGAAGATCGCTCCCAGCATGTTCACCAGGAACATGAAGGCCAGCAAGATACCCATGTCGGCCTGGAACTTCAGTGCCGAGAACGCCCAGGTGCCCACACCGATGGACATGGTCAGTGCTGTGAAGATGGCGGCGTTGCCACGCTGGCGCATGGCTTCATAGAAGGCCTCGCGCAGCGTGATGTCTCGCTCGCGCAGCTCATGCTGCATGCTCTCGAACAGGTAGATGCCGTAGTCCACGCCCACGCCCACACCCAGGGCAACCACGGGCAGCGTGGGGACCTTCAGGCCAACGCCCAGCAGGGCCATCAAGGCATTGCAGAGTATGGAGACGATGGCCAGGGGCACGACAATGCACAGCACGGCACGCCAGCTGCGGAAGGTCAGCCAGCACAGCAGCGTGATGGCGCCGAAGATGGAGCCCAGCATCTGCACTTCGGCATGTTCCACGGCCTCGTTGGTCGCGACCGCCACGCCGGCGTTGCCGCCAGCCAGCAGGAACTTGACGTTGGGTGTCTTGTCCGCGGCGATGAAGTCATGCACTTCATTGACGACATGGGTCAGCGTGGCGCCTTCGTGGTCCTTGAGGAAGACCTGCAGATTGATGACCTTGCAGCCCTCGGTATTCAGGCCCAGATCGGGAGACAGCGCCTTGGCACCCGAGCGCAATGCGGCTTCGGTGCGCTGCAGCGCCGCCCAGCGGGGGTTACCCTCGTTGTTGCTGGAGGCCGCGATCTTGGCCAGACCGGAGACGGTGGAGACCGATTGCACGCCGTCAACCCGGCGCATGCGCGATTCAAAGCGCTCCACGGCGTTCATCACCTGCCAGTTAAGGCAGCCTTCGTCGAGGTTGGAGGTCTCGACGAAGACGGACAGCACGTCCATGCCGATGGAATAGCTGCCGATGATGGTGTCGTTGTCACGGTTGTAGCGCGACTCGGCGCGCAACTCGGGAGCGCCCGTGCCAACGTCACCTGTCAGCAGGTTGCGCGACTCGTAGGTGCCCACGGCCAGCAGCATCAGCGATACCAACAGCGTCAGCATGGCGGGCTTGCCTTCGGCCAGCGCAGACAGTTTCCACCAGATGGGGTTGCGACCGTTTGCGGTGGAGGAGGGGGCTTGCAGCGCCTTTTTTTCCAGTCGCAGATTGGCCAGCACCGCAGGCAGGAACACCTTGTTGGTGATGATCATCAGCAGCACGCCCATGCAGGCGGTCACGCCCAGCTCGTGCACGATGGGGATGTCGATCAGCATGATGACCATGAAGCCCAGAGCATTGGTCAGCAGCGCCAGAGATCCGGGAACGGCCAGCTTGCGAATCGCGTTCTCGGCGGCCAGCCTGGAGCTTAGGCCGGCGCGCACATCATGCTTCCAGGCTCCCGTCATCTGCACGGCATGAGAGACACCGATGGAGAAGATCAGAAAGGGAACCAGGATCGACATGGGGTCGATGCCGTAGCCGATCAGCGGCAAAATGCCCAGCAGCCAGATCACGGGCAGCAGTGCCACGGCCAGGCCCACCACCGTGAGGTTGGTGGACTTGGTATACATGCGCAGCATGATGGCGGTGATGACGAATGCAATGGCGAAGAAGGTCATCACGGTGGTCAGGCCGTCCATCACATCACCCAGCACCTTGGAAAAGCCAATGATGTGGATGGAGATGTCCTTGCCTTCGAACTTGCTGCGGATCTCTTCCAGGCGCTGCGCCACCTTGTGATAGTCGAGTTTTTCTCCGGTCTTTGGGTCGACTTCGAGCAGGTCGGCGCGCACCATGGCGGACTTCAGGTCGTTGCTGACGAGAGATCCGATCTGGCCGGACTTGGCCACGTTGGAGCGTACCTGGGCCAGGCCTTGTTCGTTGGCCTCGAAGCGCGAAGGAATCAGCACCTCGCCCACATAGCCGTCTTCGGTGATCTCGATGTACTTCACGTTCGGGGTGTACAGCGAATACACCTGACCGCGGTTGACGCCGGGGGTGAAGAAGACCTCGTCCGTCACGCCACGCAGTGCTTCGAGGAATTCCTTGTTGTAGATATCGCCTTGCTGGCCCTTCCACTCCACGCTCACCAGAATGCGGTTGGCGCCCGAGAAGGTGGTTGCATGCTTGAGAAATGCCGTCATGTACTCATGACGCATGGGGATCAACTTGTTGAAGCCCGGATCCAGGTGCGTGCGCATGGCCGAGACAGCCAGCAGTGCCGTGGCAATCAGCGTCAGCACGACTATGGACTTGCTCCACGAGATCAGCCAGCGTGCCGTGGATGCAATAAACCGGTCCAGCCGGTTGGTGGGTTCGCTCAGAGTCATTTGGTCGCTCCTGGGTCAGCCTGGGCGGCTGCCTTGGCTTGTTGTGCAGGGGGAAAGGGCTGCAGGCCTGCGTCGCTGGAGATCCAGCCGCTATCGGGGCCGGTAAGCACTATGTCGGTCAGGGTGGCGCGGCCCTTGGCGCGTTGCAGGCTGAAGCTCTTGCCGCCGTCCTTGCTCAGGCCGAGCATGCTGCCTTGTCCTACCAGGATGATGGTTCCATCCTTTTCCTGGGCGTGGCCAAAGAAGGAGACCGGAGCCTGAATCGCCGACTTGACCCATTGTGCGCCCGGTGCGGCCTGCACAAAGGCGTTGCCGCGCATGCCATAGATCAGCCAGCCGCCGTCGCGTGTAGCCATGGCGTTGTAGAAGGATCCGTTGTAGAACCCGGGCTCGATCTGCCAGCTGGCGCCGGAGTCCTCGGATTTGATGACCAGGCCGCGCTCGCCCACGATCAGCCAGTGCTTGCCATCTTCGGAGCTGGCAATGCGGTTCATGTGCTTGTCCTCCACCTCCGAGGGCAGGGGCAACTGCCCCCAGGTCTGACCGTTATCCTTGGAGGTGATGGCACGACCGAAGGCGCCGACGCTGATCCAGTCGCCGGAAGGAAGGCGCGCGATCGACATCAGAGGCTCTCCGTTTTCCTGGGAGAAAGCGACTTCCTCCCAGGTGCTGCCGCCGTCCTTGGTGCGCAGAATCCAGCCTTCGTGGCCAACGGCAAAGCCGGATTTCTTGTCGGGAGCAAAAGCCATGCTGACGATGAGCGCCTGACGCTGCTCCTTGAGCTGCGCCTGCTGCCAGTGGGCACCCTTGTCGTCCGAGTACAGGATTTCACCGAGTGCGCCGGCTGTCAGAAGACGATCGCCCACCTGCGTGATGGTGTTGAAATGGCTGCGCTCGACGCCCATGGTGGTTGGCGCTAGCGCAGGCGGTGTGCGGGGCGCAAAGGCGAGCGCTGAGGCAAAGGCCACCAATGCTGCTGCGCCTATACCGACGGCTGTTTTCACGTTGTCTCCTTGTTGATTCGTACACGCTGTGCATGTATTGCAAACACGGGTGCAGGTTCTTGATTTGGAGCCTCAGCAACATCGTCCGAATGGACGTTTGCCCGGAGAATTAGGGGTATGTACGGGGCCGGCTTTTTAGTCTCTACAGACGATGGATTCGGTCTGCTTCATTTACACAATGAATGCACACTTTCTTGGTAAGGGAGACATATGGGTTTGCAAGGAAAAGCGGCGCTGGTTGGCGTCGCGCAGTACAAGCCGCAGAAGTACGCAACGGCGCCGCGCATGTTCCATCTGGAGCAGGTTGCCGACCTGACGCTGCAGGCTCTGGAGGACGCCGGCATGGAGCTGTCCGAAGTGGACGGCCTGATCACGAGCGCCCCGCACTTTCATGAAGCCAGCTGCTTTGTGCCGGCCATGGCCGGCGAGTACCTGGGCGTGCGCCTGAACTTCGCCGAAGTCGTGGACCTGGGAGGGGCCAGCTCCGTGGCCATGGTCTGGCGCGCGGCGGCCGCGATCGAGCTGGGGCTGTGCAACACCGTGGTCTGCGTGCTGCCGTCGCGCATGGCGCCGATCTCGGAGCACGACGACCACATCAAGGAAGTCATGAAGGCCAGCCGCTTCGGCGGCCACAGCACCCGCTTTGGAGCGCCCGAGGCCGAGATGGACCTGCCCTATGGCCATATGGCGCAGAACACCGGCTATGCCATGATCGCCCAGCGCTACGGCGCGATCCATGGCTACGACGCGGCCGCTTTGGCGCGCATCAGCGTGGACCAGCGCTTCAACGCCTGTCACAACCCCGATGCCATGTTCTACGGTCAGCCCATCACCGTCGATGACGTGCTGAACTCGCGCATGGTGGCCGACCCTTTGCATGTGCTGGAAATCGTGCTGCCGGCTGCGGGCGGTGGCGCCATGATCGTCACCCGTGCCGACCGTGCCAAAACCACCAGACACCGCCCCGTCAGCATCGTCGGCTGCGGCGAGCACGTGAGCAGCAAGTCGCCCACCTATATGGCCGACATGCTGCAGACACCCATTGGTCCGGCCTCTGCCAAGGCTTTCGAGATGGCGGGCATGCGCCCTTGCGACATGCATATGGCGCAGATCTATGACTGCTACACGATCACCGTGATGCTGACGCTGGAAGACGCGGGCTTTTGCGAGAAGGGCAAGGGCATGGACTTTCTGCGCAACAACGATTTCACCTTCAAGGGCAACTTCCCCATGAACACCCATGGCGGCCAGCTGAGCTTCGGCCAGTCCGGCACGGCGGGCGGCATGTCCCAGGTGATCGAAGCGGTGCACCAGATTCAGGGACGTGCCGGCGACAGGCAGCTGGGTCGCAACGATCTGGCCTATGTGTCCGGTACCGGTGGCGTGATGAGCGAGCAGGGCGCCTTGATCCTGCGGGGAGCATAAGAACATGGCTTGGAACAAACCTCTGCCCCATCCCACGGAAATTTCTGCGCCGTACTGGGAAGGTCTCAAGGCCCACGAAGTGCGCATCCAGCAATGCGATCGTGGACATTCGCTGTTTTTCCCGCGCACCCATTGCCCCACTTGCGGATCGCGCACCCTGAAGTGGAGCAAGGTGTCGGGCGAGGGAACGCTCTACAGCTTCACCGTCGCGCGCATTCCCACCATGCCCGAGTTCACGGACGAAATGCCTCAGGCCCTGGCCGTGGTCGAACTCCGTGAAGGCGTGCGCATCAACACCACCATGGTCGGCGTGGATCCGGACGCACTGAAGGTGGGCATGGAGGTGCGAGCCGTGTTTGACGAGCGCCCCGGCGAGGTCACCCTGCTGCGCTTTACCGCGCATGGGGGCAGCCATCCGAGCGTCATCAAGGCGGACGCGGTGGCCGGGGCTGCCGTGGTGGAGCAGGCTGTCGCTGCCAAGCGCAAGATCTCCGTCAAGGACATCGAGGCCATGAAGTCGCTGGTGTCCGAGGAGTACAGCCCCTGGTCCAACGAGTTCACCGTGAGCCAGGAAGTCATCAACGAGTTCGCCAGGCTCTCGGGCGATGACTACTGGATTCACACCGATCCCGCGCAGGCGCGTGAGAAAAGCCCGTTCGGAACCACCATCGCCCATGGCGCCCTGGTGCAGGTGCTGGCCAGCCAGCTCAGGATTCCGCTGGACTACGAGGTGGTGGACTTCAACAACATGGTCAACTATGGCTCGGATCGTCTGCGCTTCCCGAGCCCTGTGCCCTCAGGCTGCAAGATCCGTGCACGGGCTCGCATCAAGGCGGTGGAGCAGGTCAAGAGCGGTGTTCAGACGACGATGGAGCTCAACATCCATGTGGTCGGCCAGGATCGTCCTGCAGTCATCAACGATCTGGTGATTCTCTACATGTGATCGCCGCAGCCCGTCCTCGGAGGGCGGGTGTTTCAGTTTCTTCAAGGGTTGGGGCTTTGCGCAGGCAAAGCCCTTTTTTTGCGGCCATTCACAGATGGGCTCCTGGCTCTGTAGGAATGCGAAAAATATCAGTCAAATTCGCTTTATACCTATGTCTGCAAAGCGCTGGAAGCTATCAAATTATTGAAATCTGCTTGGCAGGAGTCAAAGCCATGCGATGGCGCCAAAGGGACGTCGATCTGGGGTTGCCACCTAAGTAAATACCTGCTCATCAAAATGGACGATGTTGCGTTTTCCGTGCTGGCCATACTGCAAACCATAAAGGCCATAGAGCCCGCACAGGAGACAAGCATGAAAACCTCTTTTCGCTGGATGAATGCACTTCGCACAGTGTCGCTGGCCGCTGCGGCACTGGCGCTATACCTGCCCGCGATGAATCTGCCACAGAGTGCTGCAGTGGCGGCGCAGGCGGACTCTGCGCCCAAGCTGCCCGCCGGCATCGTGCTCGCCAGTGCCCAGACCTCCTGGAGCGCGGTTTTTGCATCGGGCTATTGAGTCCCGCCAGACCTAGACGACTTTGATCTCTGGGCGATTTCTGTACTGTAAAGTACATGTAAATGAGACTGATTCTCGATTATGATGCGCACGCTTTTGCACAGCACAGAGGTTGTAGCCAATTGATGCCGTAGTCCCTGCGGACGATACCCGCCAAGCCGAATTACAACTCCGTATAACAAGGCATTTATGGCATTGAGGTATTCGCCGCTGGCGGCGGCATTGGGGCTGGCTTTTTCCGGCGCAGCCTGGGCGCAGCAAGCTTCAGAGGTGGTGCTGGACGAAGTACAGGTTCGCAGCGATCGCCAGTCTGATTCGAGCTACAACCCACCCACGGCAACGAGCGCCACCAAGATCGAGGCCCCGCTGCGTGATATACCTCAGGCCGTGAATGTGGTGCCGCAGAGCCTGCTGCGCGACCAGGCCGCGCAGTCCATGCAGGATGCTCTCAAGGCCGTGCCTGGCGTGGGCTTCTCTCATGGTGACGGTCAGCGCGACCAGGTCACCATTCGCGGCTTCTCGGCGATCGCCGATCAGTTTGTGGACGGCTTGCGCGATGACGCGCTGTACTTCCGCGATCTATCCAATATCGAGCAGATCGAAGTGCTCAAGGGCCCGGCCTCGGTGCTGTACGGGCGTGGTTCGTCGGGCGGCCTGATCAATCGCATCACCAAGAAGCCGGGCGTCAATCTCAGCGAAGTGGGGCTGACGCTGGGGCGCTGGAACCAGCGCCGGGGCGAGTTCGACCTGGCCCGCGCGCCCCAAGACGGTGTGGTGTCTTATCGCCTGACCGGCGCCGTGGAGCGCGCCGACAGCTATCGCGACCAGCAGTTTCTGGACCGCAAGGCATTGGCCGCATCGGTGCTGATCCAACCCAGCACCGATACCAGCGTGCTGCTGCAGGCCGACTACCTGAAGGACAGCCGCCTGACGGATTTCGGCATTCCCGCATATCAGGGCAGGCCCGTCAATGTGTCGCCAAGCACCTATTACGGCGCAGCCAATGCCAGGGATGTCGATGTGAGCAGTGCCGAGGTCGCATCACTGGGTGCGACTCTGAATCACCGCATCAGCGAGAGCTTGTCGCTGCGCAATGCTTTGCGCTACTACGACTATTCGCTGGATAGAAGCAACACGCTTGTGGGCTCGGTCAATGAGAAGGCGATGACGGCATCGCTCACGCGCGGCAATGTGCAGCGCGACGAAAGCGGCTTTTTCAATCAGACCGAGCTGACCCAGAAACTGGAGCTGGCAGGCATGAAGCACCAGCTGCTGTACGGCCTTGAATTCGGCCGCCAGAGCAAGGATCTGCTGTCCTACAGTCGTGCCAATGTGGCAACGGTTTCGCTCTTGAATCCGGTGCTGCCAATCCTGCCTTCGCGCATCGATGGCAAGCCTGCGGCGGACAATCACAGCGTCTTCCAGGTGGCCAGCTTGTATCTGCAGGATCTGGTCACCATTACTCCGCAGTGGAAGGCTCTGGCGGGGGTGCGCTATGACCGCTTCCAGCAGGACACACATGAGCGACAGCCGGGCAAGCCGGACTTGAGCCGCACGGACACCGCCTGGAGTCCGCGCGTCGGCCTGGTCTATCAGCCCTCGTCTGCATGGTCTTACTACGCTTCCTGGAGCAAGTCCTTCCAGCCCTCGGGCGAGACCTTTGCGCTGGCGGCAAACAATGCGCAACTGTCACCGGAGAAAACGACCAGCCAGGAAGTCGGCGTCAAATGGGATCGGCCGGACGGCAAGGCTTCGGTCACGGCCTCGCTGTTCAAGCTCGAGCGCACCAATATCAAGAGCGTCGACCCTACAAGCAATACCGTGGTGCCTCTGGGTGTGCAGCGTACCAATGGACTGGAGCTGACCTTTGCAGGCGAGATTGCGCCCAACTGGCAGGTCTGGGCCGGCTATGCCTTCCTTGATGGCGAGATGACCACATCGCCTGCCGTCGATGCCGGCCAGCCGGTTCAGGGCAAGCGACCCACGCTGACGCCCAGGCAAAGCGCCAACCTTTGGGTGACCAAGGCGCTGGGCCACGGTTTCGGTCTGGGTGGGGGGCTGAACTATGTCGGCGCCCGGTTTGCCAATCCTGGCAATACCGTGACCTTGCCAGGCTACACCACGGTGGACGCCATGGCCTACTACCGCATGGGTGCCTGGGATGTGCAGCTCAAGCTCAACAATCTGCTGGATCGTCGCTATATCGTTGCCGGTCATGGCAGCTCGCCCAACCTCAACCTGCCCGGTGCTCCGCGCTCGGCCCAGGTGGTGGCGCGCTATCGCTTCTAGAAGTGGTGTGCCATATGGCCCGGGTCGGCGGGGCTGGACCAGGGCCGCTGCCAGGGGTGACGGCCTGGATGAATAGAGGCCTGACGCTCAGGACGATGCCGCAAAAAAGGGTTCAACGGCCGCCCCAAGCAGCCGTTGAACCCGATACAAAGTGGCAAAGAGAATGTGAAGTCAGGCGATCAGGCGATCAGGCGATCAGGCGATCAGGCGATCAGGCGATCAGGCGATCAGGCGATCAGGCGATCAGGCAGTCACGGCCACCTTCTGCGCCAGCTTCTGGCGCTCGCGCACCATGGTCAGGGCCGTGTCCTCGATCATGTCTTCCTGGCCGCCCACCATGCCGCGGCGGCCCAGCTCCAGCAGCAGCTCGCGTGCCGGGATGCCGTACTTGGCTTCGGCACGCTTGGCAAACAGCAGGAAGCTACCGTAGACGCCCGCGTAGCCCAGGGTCAGCGCGTCGCGGTCGATGCGGATGGGAAAGTCCATCAACGGCACGACCAGATCTTCGGCCACGTCCTGGATCTTGAACACGTCCACACCGGTTTCAATGCCCATGCGCGCGCACACGGCGACCAGCACTTCCATGGGCGTGTTGCCTGCCCCCGCACCCAGGCCGGCCGCTGCCGCATCGATGCGGTTGGCGCCGGCTTCGATGGCGGCCAGCGAGTTGGCAATGCCCATGGCCAGGTTGTGGTGGCCGTGAAAGCCCAGCTCGGTCTCGGGCTTGAGAGCCTGGCGAACGGCGGCGAGGCGTTCCTTCACGTCATCGGGCAGCATATAGCCGGCCGAGTCCGTGATGTAGATGCAGTTGGCGCCGTAGCCTTCCATCAGCTTGGCCTGCTTGAGCAGACCTTCGGCGCTGTTCATATGCGCCATCATGAGAAAGCCCACGGTGTCCATGCCCATCTTGCGGGCCATGGCGATGTGCTGCTCGGAGACATCGGCCTCGGTGCAATGGGTGGCCACGCGGATGGTGGAGACGCCCAGCTCATGGGCCATCTTCAGGTGGTCGACGGTGCCGATGCCGGGCAGCAGCAGGGCTGAGACCTTGGCCTGCTTCATCAGCGGGATGACGGTGGACAGGTATTCCTCGTCCGTGTGGGCGGGAAAGCCGTAGTTGACCGAGCTGCCGCCCAGGCCGTCGCCGTGGGTCACTTCGATCAGCGGAACGCCAGCGGCGTCCAGACCGCAGGCCACGGACTTCATCTGCGCGAGCGTCATCTGGTGGCGCTTGGGGTGCATGCCGTCACGCAGCGTCATGTCGTGAACGGTGATCTTCTTACCTTTGAGGGACATGTTCTTCTCCTGGATCAGACAGCCACAGCGGCTTCGGCCAACTCGAAACGGCCGGCGAGGATTTCTTCGGCAAACATCTCGGCCGTGCGTGCCGCAGCGGCGGTCATGATGTCCAGATTGCCCGCGTACTTGGGCAGGTAGTCGCCCAGGCCTTCGACCTCCATATAGATGGAGACGCGGTTGCCGTCGATGACGGGGCCGTTGACCAGCTTGTAGCCGGGCACGTATTTCTGCACTTCCTTGATCATTGCGTGTACCGAGGCTTCGATCTCAGCAGGCTTGGGCGTATCTACCGTCAGGCAGTGGATGGTGTCGCGCATGATCAGCGGCGGCTCGGCGGGGTTGATGACGATGATGGCCTTGCCCTTTTGCGCACCGCCAATTTGTTCGACAGCGCCAGAGGTGGTGCGCGTGAACTCGTCGATGTTCTTGCGTGTGCCGGGGCCGACCGAGCGGCTGGAGACCGTGGCCACGATCTCGCCGTAGCTCACGGCCTGCACGCGCGAGACAGCAGCCACCATGGGGATGGTGGCCTGGCCGCCGCAGGTGACCATGTTCACGTTCATGGCCTTTTCTGCCACCTTCTCGGCCAGGTTCACGCTGGGCACGCAATAGGGGCCGATGGCCGCGGGCGTCAGGTCGATCATCAGCACGCCCAGTTCATTGAGCTTGCGGCTGTTTTCGGCGTGGACATAGGCGCTTGTGGCGTCGAAGGCGATCTGGATGCCGTCTTCCTTGACAAAGGGCAGCAGGCCGTCTACGCCCTCGGCCGTGGTCTTGATGCCCATTTCGCGGGCGCGCTTGAGGCCGTCGGATTCGGGGTCGATACCGACCATCCACACTGGCTCCAGAATGGCAGAGCGCTGCAGTTTCATGAGCAGGTCGGTGCCGATATTGCCGGGCCCGATCAGTGCGCACTTGATTTTCTTTTGCGTCATGGTGTCTTACTCCGTGAATTGAATGGAACAGTGGCCCATGCCCTCAATGACCATCTCGAAGTGGTCACCGGCAGCGGCGGGCACCAGGGGGGCGAGGGAGCCCGAGAGAATCACCTCGCCGGCCTTGAAGGGAATGCCGAAAGCGCCAAGCGTGTTGGCCAGCCAGGCCACGGCTTCGGCCGGGTGACCTTGCACGGCGCTTCCCAGGCCCGAACCTGCGGGCTGGCCGTTCTTGGTCATCTGCATGGCAGCGGCAGCCAGATCCAGCGAGGCTGGATTGGTGTGCTGCTTGCCGATGACAAAGACGCCGCAGGAGGCGTTGTCAGCCACGGTGTCCTGGATCTTGATCTTCCAGTCGTTGATGCGCGAATCGACAATCTCGAAGCAGGGCGCTACCCATTCGGTCGCGGCCAGTACATCTTCCTTGGTCACACCCGGGCCTTGCAGATCCTTGTTGAGCATGAAGGCAATTTCGCCTTCGGCGCGAGGCTGGATCAGGCCGGATGCCTTGAGCGAGACGGCAGCGCCGTCTTCATACTCCATGCTGTCGGTCAGAAAACCGAAGTCAGGCTGGTGCACATTCAGCATGTCCTGCACGGGCTTGGAGGTAACGCCGATCTTCTTGCCAATCACGCGCTCGCCCGATGCTTCTCGCAGGCGCAGCATGTGCAGGGAGATGTGATAGGCGTCCGCCACCGTCATCTCGGGGTGGCTGTCGGTCAGCGGTGCCAGTGTCTTGGCGGTTCGCAGCGCGTCATACAGGCGCCGGCCTTGCTGTTCGATGAATTGCTTGTCACTCATATTTGTCGCTCGCGGTGGCTTCAACCATTCTTCATGAAGTCGATGCAAGTGCGGTTGAACATCTCGCGATGCTCGACCTGTACCCAGTGGCCGCACTGGTTGACCAGCACCACGCGGCAGTTCTTGATGCCCTTGGCCAGCTTGTCGGCACCGCCCACGGGGTTGAAGGCGTCCTGCATGCCCCAGAAACCCAGCACATTGCACTTCAGATCGGGCAGCTGCTCTGTCATATTGGGGATATACAGTCGCTGGCGCGAGGCTTCGGTCTGGGTCAGGGCAATGGGCGCGCGCTCGTTGATGATCTCCTCGGTCAGCAGGGCCTGGTCCACCACCTGCATGCTCATCACGGCGCGCATGGCTTCGGGGCCGGTCTTGCCCGACTTGTAGACATTGAACATATTGGCAATGCCGGGCATGGCCATATAGGCTTCAAACTCTTCCACCCCACCGGGTGCCATGAGGATCAGGCTCTTGACGTCCTCGGGGTACTTGAGCGCATAGCCCAGCGCCACGGCGCCGCCCAGCGAGTTGCCCAGCAGGGTGATGTTTTTCAGGCCCAGTTGCTCCACCAGACCTTTGACGCCAGCGATGAAGAAATCCATGTCGTACTGCCTGGGCTCCTCGGTCTTGGACGAGAGGCCATAACCGAGCAGGTCGGGAACGATGGAGCGAAAGCCGGCCGCCGCAAACTCGGGGTAGTTGCCCTTGAAGTTGCTGTAGCCGCTGGCGCCGGTGCCTGCGCCATGCAAAAAGATCACGGCTTCACCCGAGCCCTGTTCGTGGTAGTGCACGCGCTGGGGATGGCCGGCCACGTTGCCGATGTCCACATATTTGCCTTCTGGAATGGAAAAAATGTTCATCTCTGTTCTTTATGCTTGGAGTGGATAGACGAAGGCTGTCTCCTGCCTTCGAGCGAGAAATCTTGGACGGCGAGGCTTATCGAGCCCTGGCTTGCCATAGCTTGGGCAGGCCGGGGTCGGTGGCGGCAATTGCTTTTTTGAGCAGATTGCGCAGCGTGGCTGCTTCCATCTCGCCAAGGCTCGCTATCAAATCGGTTTCCACGGCTTTGGCTGCGGCCAGCACACGCAAGATGGCTTCGTTGCCCTGGGGTGTGAGCTGCAGCGACTCGGCTCGCTCGCGGCTTTCCTCCACCCAGCCTTTGCTGATCAGCGACTGCAGGGCCACGGCTCCGATGTCGGTGCCGGTGTAGGCCATGTGAGATGCAATTTCGGCAAGCGACTGGGGCTGTTGGATGCTCAGCAGCGAGAGCACATAAAAATCGGCATCGGTCATGCCGTAAGCCGCCATGGGCTTGCGCAAGCCGCTCAGGAATTGAAAGTGCGCGCGGCCCATCAAATATCCGATCAGGTTTTCCGAATAGGCGGTATTGGTGTCTGCTGCAGGTTCGCTGGCCACGGCGTTGGCCTTGCGCGAAGCCAGGGCGTAACCGCCGGTCACGTAGAGCAGGGGTGGGTGCGGGTTGGCGTCGTAGTCGGTCACCTCGCCCACAAAGATGATGTGGTCGCCGCCGTCGTACTGAAATGCGGTCTTGCACCTGAAGCGCGCGCTGCAGTCCTGCAGCAGCGGGGCATGTGCTTCCTCGGAGTCCAGCGGCAGGCCGGAGAACTTGTCTTCGCCGGCACGGGCAAAGCGGTTCGACAGGGCTTCTTGCTCGTTGGAGAGGATGTGCACATTCCAGCTGTCAGCGTTCTGGAACACAGCCAGGCTGCGGGCGTTCTTGGCCAGGCTCCACAAAACCATGGGAGGCTCCAGCGAAACCGAGTTGAAGCTGTTGGCCGTGATTCCTACAGGCTCGCCATTCTCGGCACGGGTGGTGACGATGGTGACCCCAGTGCCGAACATGCCCAGGGCGCGGCGGAAGTCTTTGGGGTCGAAGGTTGCTGCAGTGCTTTGCATGGGGTGAATGTCTCCTTGGTGCAAGAGTGCGGCGAACAGGGCTTTTATGAATCCTTCACATGGACTAGCAGCGCAAAGCAGGGCTTGGTGTTTGTCCTAGGCTCAGTGTTTTTGCCGTGCGGGATCAGGCTTGGAGGAAGTCCGCAAATGCCTGCTGCATCGTTAGTCTGATCGGACGATGAACGGAAAATTGCATGGTGAGAGCATTTCTGTCATAGGCGAAAAAGCCTTGCCCACCACACCACAAGCCGTCCGGTGGAGCGGCAACTGGAGAGCTGAATGAACACAATGACAGATAACTACCTCACCCCTGATGCGCTGGCCGTGATCGAGCGTGCCAAGGCCCTGGCGCCCAAGCTGGCGGCACGTGCGCAGCAGGCGGATCGCGAAGGAAAGATCAGCGACGAAACCGTTCAGGAGATGGCTGAGGCGGGTCTGTTCCGTGTGCTGCAACCCAAGCGCTGGGGGGGGTATGAAATGGATCCCCGTGTGTTCTACAGCGTGCAGATGGAGCTGGCCAAGGGTTGCATGTCCACGGCCTGGATTTACGGGGTGGTCGGCGTTCACCCCTGGCAGTTGGCGCTTTTCCCCGACCAGGCCCAGCAAGATGTGTGGGGCAAGGACAATGGCGTGCGCATCGCCTCGACCTATATGCCGACTGGCAAGGCCGAGCCCGTGGAAGGTGGCTTCAGGTTCAACGGCCGCTGGAGCTTTTCCACCGGCTCCAAGCATTGCGACTGGCTGTTTCTCGGCGGTCTTCTGCCCAAGCGTGATGGCACGCCTGGCCTGGAACATGTGACTTTTCTGGTGCCCAAGGCGGACTACCGCATTGAGGACAACTGGGATGTGCTGGGCCTGCGCGGCACAGGCAGTCATGACATCGTGGTGGAAAACGCTTTCGTCCCGGCACATCGCATCCAGTACACCAACGACCACAGCGATGTGGGCTGCCCCGGTCGCGCCGAGAACACCAGCTGGCTGTTCCGCATCCCCTTTACCCATGTGTTCCAGCGTGCGGTGTCCACCGCCTGCCTGGGCGCGCTGGAAAGCGCCATCGCGTCGTTCACCGAGCGCGCGACGGCGCACGTTGGAAAGCATGGCAACAGGATGGCCGAGGACGTGAACGCCCAGACGGCCGTGACCGAAGCCACGATTGCGCTGGACCAGCTCAAGATGGTTCTGTTCCGCAATTACGCACGCATTGTGGATGCGGCCAAGACTGGTATTCAGCTGACGCTGGAAGAGCGTCTGCTGCAGAGAGCTCAGGCGTCATACGTTCCCAAGCTGACGGGCTTTCATGCCAATGAGCTGATGCGCGCCTGCGCAGCCAGCGGTACCTTCAAGAACAACCCCATCGAGCGCATCTTCCGCGACATCCATCAGGGACGTACCCACATTGCGAACAATACGGATGCCTATGTGCGCGCCTATGGCTCGCATGTGCTGGGCATTCCCAACCAGGAACCCTTTGTCTGATTGAATTCAGGCAGCAAGCTGCGGCAGCGCTCCCATAACGGAGGCTGCCGCCAGCGTGTATTTGCGACAGTCCATCCATAAAACAAAGATTGACGGAGACAAGGTATGGCAGAACAAGAATATGACCTGATCGTCGTGGGTTCGGGGGCAGGTGCCCTGTTGGGCGCCATTCGCGCGCAGGAGCAGGGCCTCAAGACTCTGGTGGTGGAGAAGACCGAGCTGTTCGGTGGCACTTCGGCTCTGTCGGGGGGCGGTATCTGGATTCCGCTCAATTACGACCAGAAGACCGCTGGCATCAAAGACGATCTGGAAACCGCATTTGGCTATATGAAGCGCTGTGTGCGCGGCATGGCAACCGACGACCGCGTGCTGGCCTATGTGGAAACCGCGAGCAAGATGGCCGAGTACCTGCGCCAGATCGGCATCCCTTATCGCGCCATGGCCAAGTATGCGGACTACTACCCCCATATCGAAGGCTCCAGGCCCGGTGGCCGCACCATGGACCCGGTGGACTTCAATGCCGCCAGGCTGGGCCTGACGGCACTGGAAACCATGCGCCCCGGCCCTCCCGGCAACCAGTTGTTCGGCCGCATGAGCATCAGTGCCTTCGAGGCGCATTCCATGCTCTCGCGCGAGCTCAAGTCGCGCTTCACCATCCTGGGCATCATGCTCAAGTATTTTCTGGACTACCCCTGGCGCAACAAGACCAGGCGCGATCGTCGCATGACGGGCGGTCAGGCGCTGGTGGCAGGCCTGCTGACTGCTGCCAACAAGGTCGG
Organism: Comamonas testosteroni; assembly: GCF_030505195.1. NCBI lineage: Bacteria > Pseudomonadati > Pseudomonadota > Betaproteobacteria > Burkholderiales > Comamonadaceae > Comamonas > Comamonas testosteroni. The sequence goes on along the minus strand of NZ_CP129672.1, from coordinate 1,072,057 downwards.
CGTCGAGATGTGGTGCAACTCTCCGCTCAAGGAGCTGGTGCAGGATGCATCGGGCCGCGTGACGGGTGTCATTGTTGAGAGGAATGGTCAGCGCCAGCAGATCAAGGCCAGACGTGGCGTGTTGTTGGGTGCGGGTGGTTTTGAGCGCAATCAGGAGATGCGTGACCAGTATCTGAACAAGCCCACCAAGGCTGAGTGGACGGCAACCCCTGTGGGAGGCAATACCGGTGATGCCCACCGGGCCGGTCAGGCCGTGGGCGCACAGCTGGCGCTGATGGACTGGTCCTGGGGCGTGCCCACCATGGATGTTCCCAAGGAGCCGGCCTTTCGCGGCATTTTCGTGGAGCGCTCGCTGCCGGGGTGCATGGTGGTCAACGACAAGGGGCAGCGCTTCCTCAACGAGTCCGGCCCGTACCCGGAATTCCAGCAGGCCATGCTGGCCGAAAATGCCAAGGGCAATGGCGGTGTACCTGCCTGGATTGTGTTCGACGCCAGCTTCCGCGCGCAAAACCCCATGGGGCCGCTGATGCCAGGCTCGGCCGTGCCAGACAGCAAGGTGCGCAAGAGCTGGCTGAACAATGTCTACTGGAAGGGCGAGACGCTGGAAGATCTGGCGCGCCAGATCGGCGTGGACGCTGCTGGGCTGCAGGACAGTGCGCGTCGCATGACCGAATACGCCAGAGCTGGCAAGGACCTGGACTTTGACCGGGGCGGCAATGTGTTTGACCGCTACTACGGCGATCCGCGTCTCAAGAATCCCAACCTGGGTCCCATCGAGAAAGGTCCGTTCTACGCCATGCGTCTGTGGCCCGGTGAGATCGGCACCAAGGGGGGGCTGCTGACCGACAGGGAAGGCCGTGTGCTCGACACGCAAGGCAGGATCATCGAGGGGCTGTATTGCGTGGGCAACAACTCCGCCTCCGTCATGGGGCCGGCCTACGCCGGCGCTGGCTCCACCCTGGGGCCGGCCATGACGTTTGCCTTCCGCGCCGTGGCTGACATGGTAGGCAAACCCTTGCCTCTCGAGAACCCGCATCTGCTGGGCAAGACGGTTTGACCAGGAGGCGCAGAGATGTCCAATGTCAAAAAGCATGTCAGCACCATCAATCCTGTGGGGGAAGTCCTGGATGTGGGGTCGGCCGATGAGGTTCAGTGGTCCGATGCCAGCGATGTGGTGGTGGTCGGCTGGGGAGGGGCAGGTGCCAGTGCAGCGATTGAGGCGCGCGAGCAGGGGGCAGAAGTTCTGGTGATCGAGCGCTTCAGCGGTGGCGGTGCCAGTGTGCTGTCGGGCGGTGTGGTCTATGCCGGTGGCGGTACCCGCTACCAGAAGGAAGCCGGCTTCGAGGATTCACCCGAAGCCATGACTGCCTACCTCAAGCATGAGGTCAATGGTGTGGTCAGTGACGAGACTCTGGCTCGCTTCAGCCGCGACAGTGTGACCAACCTGAACTGGCTGGAAAAGCAGGGCGCTACTTTTGCGTCGACCATGCCTGGGTACAAGACCTCTTATCCGGCCGATGGCATGTATCTGTACTACTCGGGCAACGAGGTGGTGCCCGCCTACGGCAACCCGCAACTGCTCAAGAAGCCCCCACCGCGCGGCCATCGCGTGGTGGCCAAGGGGCAGTCGGGAGCGATGTTCTTTGCCGCGCTGCAAAAATCCACATTGGCGCACGGAGCCCGCACATTGACGCAGGCACGCGTCCAGCGCCTGGTGCGCGAGAAGGACAGTGGCCGTGTATTGGGCGTGGAGGTGATGGTGTTGCCCGAAGGCGATCCACGTACCGAACGCCACAAGAAGCTCGATGAGCTGGTGGCCAAGTGGCGCCTGTATCAGGCGCCGCGTGCCCAGGCGGGTCGCCGTGAAGCTGCGCAGATCGAGAGCGAGATCGGCGAGAAGCGCTACATCCGTGCCCGCAAAGGTGTGGTGCTGTCCACTGGCGGCTATATCTTCAATTCGGAATTGCTGGAGCGGCATGCGCCGGCTTACAAGCCCGGCTGGCTGACCGGTGCTGCGGGCTGCGATGGCTCTGGTCTGCGGCTGGGGCAATCCGTGGGAGGGATCGCTCAGGATCTGAACAATATCTCGGCCTGGCGCTTCATCACGCCACCCTCGGTCTGGCCCAAGGGTCTGGTGGTCAACACCCAAGGCGAGCGCTTTTGCAATGAGCAGGTCTACGGCGCCAAGCTCGGCTACGAGATGATGGAAAAGCAGGGGGGACAGGCTTGGCTCATTATTGATAGCAAGCTGCGCAGGCAGGCTGCGTGGCAGTGCCTGTTTGGCGGTTTGTGGGCTTTCCAGTCCATGCCCGCGCTGGCGCTGATGTACAAGGTCGCGATCAAGGGCAAATCCGTCGACGACCTGGCCAAAAAGCTTCGCATGGATGCCGCAGTGCTGCAACTGCAGTTCGATCGTGCCAATGCCGCTGCACGCGGTGAGATCGAAGACCCGTTGGGCAAGTCCCAGGACATGCGCCATGAGTTCAAGGGCGGCTCGCTGTTTGCCATCGATATCTCCATCAGCCAGAAGATGTTCCCGTTGGCCGTCCTGAGCCTGGGGGGGCTCAAGGTCAATGAGGACAACGGTGCAGTGATTGACGGCGCCGGCTATGACATTCCCGGGTTGTATGCCGCGGGGCGTACCGCCATTGGTGTGGCTTCCTCGCGTTACGTGAGCGGCTTGTCTCTGGCCGACTGCGTGTTCTCGGGCCGCCGAGCGGGCAAGGCGGCCGCACTGCAAGGGGGCGAGTCCCCTGCTGCCCAGGCGGTGTGCCCGCAGGCAAGCGCTGTGGAGAGCGTCAGTTCCTGACCCCGTGGATTGGGGACGATCTTGTGCCGGGGCGCCAGTGCAAGGTTGCACAAAAAGAGTGAGTGAGTAAGGGGTAAGAAGAAATGAGCAGTGAAGCCACAACAACCGCATCGCGGTATCACCCGCTGCGCGTGCGCGCGGTGATCGACGAGACGCACGATACCAAGTCAATTGTGTTTGAGGTGCCGGAGGCCCTGGCTGAGCAATTCAGCTATCGTCCCGGCCAGTTTCTGACCCTGCGACTGCCTATCGAGGGCCGCTATGTGCCTCGCTGCTACTCCATGTCCAGTGCCCCGGTGCTCGACGATGCCTTGCGGGTGACTGTCAAGCGCGTCGACAAGGGACGAGGTTCCAACTGGGTTTGCGACAGGGTTCAGGTGGGTGATTCCATCGAACTGATGCCTCCCTCGGGCCTGTTCTCGCCCCGGAATCTGTCTCAGAACTTTTTGCTGCTGGCCGGTGGCAGCGGAATTACACCGGTGTTCTCCATCTTGCGCACTGTTCTCAAGCAGCATCAGGGCAACGTGGTGCTGTTCTATGCCAACCGCGACGAGCGTTCGGTCATCTTCAAGAAGGACCTGCAGCAGCTGGCGGCCGAGTATCCGGATCGCCTGCAGGTCCTTCACTGGCTGGACTCCGTGCAAGGCGCGCCTTCGCAAAAGCAGCTCGCAGCCTGGGCCTCGCCCTGGGTGGTCGATGCAGGCCAGGCCTTTATCTGCGGGCCGGGCCCCTTCATGGATGCCGCACAGGCCGCGTTGATCGAGGCCGGCATGCCTGCCGAGCAGGTACATGTGGAGCGCTTTGTCTCTCTGCCTGACGAGGAGACTCTGCAGCTGATGCAAGAGGCAACTGCCCCCGTGGAGGCAGCTGTCGACCAAGCCCTGGTGCAGCTGCGTCTGGACGGCCAGGAATACGAATTCAGCTGCAGTGGCACGGAGACCATTCTGGAGGCCGGACTGCGCGCTGGCATCAATGTGCCCTACTCCTGCCAGGCCGGCATGTGCGCATCCTGCATGTGCCAGGTGCAGGACGGCAGCGTACATCTGCGACACAACGAAGTGCTGGATGCCAAGGATCTGTCCAAGAAGTGGACGCTTGCCTGTCAATCCGTGCCCACCAGCGAAAAGCTGCGCGTCAAATTTCCGGAGTAACTTATGTCGAAACCCAACCAGAACGCGATGCCCGAGTCCTCGCTGACCTTGCCCGGCATGCTGGCCGACGTGGTCAGCCGCTTTGCCGGTCGCGCGGCGATTGTCGAAAACGGCAAGTCCATCAGCTATGCCCAGCTGCAGCAGCTGAGCCGGCTGGCCGCACGTGCCTTGATGAGTCTGGGTGTGCAGGCTGGCGACCGTGTGGGTCTGTGGGCACCGAATCTCAGCGAGTGGATCGTTGCCGCCTGCGGTGTGCATGCTGCCGGCGGCGTGCTGGTGCCCTTGAACACCCGCATGAAGGGCGCTGAGGCTGCCGATATTCTCGAGCGCAGCCGTGCCAGGGTGCTGGTGTGCGTGGGTGACTTCCTGAACAACTACTACCCGGATCTGCTGAGTGGCCTGCGTCCTGTCACACTGCAGCAGGTGGTGGTACTTGGTGACAAGGTGTTGCCCAGTGCAGACCTGAGTTGGGCGCAGTTCATGGCCAGGGCCGAGGACACCAGCGACCAGGCCCAGCAGCAGCGCGAATCCCGGATCAAGCCCGACGATACGGCCGATCTGATGTTCACCTCGGGTACCACGGGACGCCCCAAGGGGGTGATGTGCGCGCACCGCCCGACGATCCTGGCTTTCAAGGCCTGGTCGGATGTGGTGGGTTTGACCGAAGGCAGCCGATACCTGATCGTCAATCCGTTCTTTCACACCTTCGGCTACAAGGCAGGCTGGGTGGCTGCCCTGCTGCAGGGCTCTACCGTCTATCCCGAGCAGGTATTTGATGCGCAGGCCATCTTGCATCGCATCGAGAGCGACCGTATCAGCTTCCTGCCCGGGCCGCCTACCTTGTTCCTGTCCATGCTGGCGCATCCCGGGCTCAAGAATTTCGATCTGAGTTCGCTGAAGTCCTCCGTGACCGGTGCTTCCACCGTACCTCCCATTCTCATCAGGCGCATGCGCGAGGAACTGGGCATCATGAATGTCACCACGGCCTACGGCCTGACGGAGTGCGGTGGTTGTGCCACGCTCTGCGAGCCCTCCGACAATGTGGAAACCGTGGCCAACACCTGCGGCAAGGCCCTGCCAGGGACCGAGGTGCGCTGTGTGGACGAGCAAGGACAGCCTGTTGAACCAGGCGAAGCGGGAGAGGTGCTGCTGCGCGGCTATCACATCATGCAGGGCTACTTCGAGGATGAAAAGGCCACGGCGGAAACCATTGATGCCGATGGCTGGTTGCATACCGGCGATGTGGGCGTGCTTGACGAGCGCGGCTATCTGCGTATTACCGACCGCCTCAAGGATATGTTCATCGTGGGCGGCTTCAACTGCTACCCCGCAGAAATCGAGCGCATGCTATCCAACCACCCCGAGGTGGCGCAGGTTGCCGTGGTCGGCGTGGCCGATGAGCGCATGGGCGAGGTAGGCTGCGCCTGCGTGGTGACACGCAACGGCGTGACACTGGACCAGGAGGCCTTCATCGCCTGGTGCCGCGCCAATATGGCCAACTACAAGGTGCCGCGCTTTGTCCTCCAGCTCGAGGGCCTGCCCGTCAATGCCTCCAACAAGGTGCAAAAGCGCGATCTGCTGGAGATCGTCAAGAGTCGCCTCGCACCTGTTTTACAGCCGGCCTGAACTGGACTATCTGAAAAAGCCCCGCGGTTTTCGAAAACCGGCCCCAAATTATGGCTATAATTCGTGTCTGCTCTGTAAGGCGAACGGCTTTTCAGAAATGCGGGAATAGCTCAGTTGGTAGAGCGATACCTTGCCAAGGTATAGGTCGACGGTTCGAACCCGTTTTCCCGCTCCAGATTTCGAAAAGGGAAGCAAAAGCTTCCCTTTTTTATTGCTTTGGTCGCATGGCTGATGCAGCACTTCTCGCTGGCGCACAGCGCCGGTTGTGAAGTGGGCCCCGATGGTGAAATTGGTAGACACTGCAGACTTAAAATCTGCCGCTTTTAACGAAGCGTACCGGTTCGATTCCGGTTCGGGGCACCAGAATTGAAAAGCCTGCTATATCTTGTGTAGCGGGCTTTTTTATTTGTGACTTGAGTAGCCGTTGCTGCCCGCAGTCTTGCTGAAGGTGGGAAAATTCAGCCACTGCGATGCCATAGGGCCGTGGGCGTCAAGGCTTGCCAAGGTGCTTGGAAAAGTCCTGGCTTCGATGCAATATGGCTTGCAGTTCTGTCATGCTGACGAGGCCTGCACTCCCAGAGAAAAAAGATGTCTAGTTACAACGCTGCTTTTGAAATTCATGTCCACGGACAGGTTCTGCTCCGTGCTGATGTTACGTATGAGCAGCTGCAAGATGCATTGCGTCCCTTGTGGGCCTATGCTGGTGCGCGCTCATTGACTGACGGCGAGGGAAGTCTCTATGAAGAAGAGCCCGGCATTCAGTTCGACGCCAAGGAGCATCTGCTGCAGATGTGCTGGACCGTGCGTGGTGACGATGACTTCCGCCAGGCCCTGGACGATATGTGCATGGGGCTCAACGAGCTGGCCGAGCAGGGCGCGCCCATCGAGGTGACCTTCTACGACACCGAGTTCGACGAGGAAGAAGCTCCTGCCGAGGCGCAAAGCCGCGATGACTTCCTGATGCTGTTTGTCGGTCCCAATCCCGCAGCCATCATGCAGGTGCAGCGCGATCTGCTGGTCCAGGATGTCATCAACATGATGGAGCGTCACTTTGACGGCGCAGAGCTCGGCGGAGTGGTGCAGGAGATCGACAAGCTGTTCTCGCAGCGCTTCGAAGCCCTGGTCAGCTCGCTGGAGCTGGGCAAGCCGCCACGGGGTGGATCGGGGGGCTCGGCCTCCGGTCATGGCGGCAATCGCCGCCCGCGCCATCTGCATTGATTCATCGGTCATTCGCCGTCAAAGCCCTCTGTGCTGCAGTCCCGAGACTGTGGCGGAGGGCTTGTCTTTTGTCATGAAGCCCATTCCTACCCCCAAGTATTCAGGAGCCGTGGTCGAGCAGCTGCGCAAGGGCAGGGCTGCGCGCGCCAGCATGGGTGAAGAAGGGGTGAGTGCATCTGTGCCGCTGGCATTGCCCTATCTCTCGGGCTACGCGCCATCGCTGCAGAATCAGGTGCGCGACTGGTTGCTCGCGGGCAAGGCCGGTGAGTGGCTGCTGCGCAAATATCCGCAGGCCCACGCGGTTCGCACGGACAGGGCGCTTTATGACTATGTCGATGCGCTCAAGGCCCAGTATTTGCGCAATGCAGGCCAATTGCACAAGGTGGCCTATGACAGCAGGATTCATGTGGTGCGCAATGCTCTGGGTCTGCATACGCGGCGTGCGATTGTGCACGGCGGCAGGCTCAATGCCCGGCACGAGATTCATGTGGCGGCCATGTTCAAGCAGGCGCCAGATGCCTTTTTGCGCATGATCTGCGTGCATGAGCTGGCGCATATCCGCATCATGGATCACGACAAGGCTTTCTATCAGTTATGCACGCATATGGAGTCTGATTACCACCAGTTGGAGTTCGATGTGCGTTTTTATCTCAGTTATCTGGACCAGGGCGGCCAGCAGCTCTGGATCTGATGGCGCAGATCAGGCAAGGGTTGGCACTGTGCTGGGCGAGCACACGTTGACGGCCTGGCTGCAGTCGACGGGCAGATCCAGCCAACGCTGGGCCGCAGCTTGCATGGCCGTCAGGCGGCCGGTTGTCATGAGCTGAATCTGATCGGCCTGGGCCAGCTGCAGCGATCCATCGGTCTCGGCTCCCAGCAGATTGCGCTGCTCCAGCATGCGTCGGGTCTGGCGTGCCACGGGGGCACCCGTGTCCAGGAACTGAATATCGGGCCCCAGCAGGGCACGCAAATCGTCCTTGACAAACACATAGTGGGTACAGCCCAGCACCAGCGTATCCATCTGCCCTGTCTTAAGGCCGAAACTCCCTAAAGCGCTTGTGTACTTTGCGCACAGCGCTCTGATCTCCGTGGCGCTTGCATCCTCGGGCAATGCCTGCTCCGTGCTTTGCTCGATCGCCCTGGCCAGGCCGTCGCAGGCCTGGAGGTGAAACTCGGCGCGCTGGCCATGCTCCGACACCAGGCGCGCCACGCGCTGGCTGGAGATGGTGCCCCGGGTGGCCATCACGCCTACATGATGGGTCTGACTGGAAAAAGAGGCTGGTTTGATGGCCGGCTCCACTCCAATGACGGGCAGTTGCGGAAGGCGCTCGCGCAACAGCTCCACGGCTGCAGCGGTGGCGGTATTGCAGGCAACCACGAGAATCTTGATGCCGTGCCGCTCCAGCAGGTACTTTGCAATGGCCAAGCTGCGCTCCTGCACAAACGCATCGCCGCGTGCATCGCCATAGGGTGCATTGCCGCTGTCGGCCAGATAGACAAACTGCTCGTGCGGCAACTCATGGCGCAGCGCCTGCAGCACACTGAGGCCGCCCACACCGCTATCAAAAATACCGATGGGGGAGTGAGGAGTGGGCATGGTGCAAGAGGTAGGTGGAGGCGATGGTGCGGTCGTCAGTATGCGCCGCTTTGCGTGCCGGCGGCGCCTCCAGGGCTATGGTCTATCAGGAATTCGTGCTGCCCTGGGCTGGAGGCAAGCCGCAGACCGGACAGAAATTATCACCATGACCGACTTCATGCCCGGCCGGGCAGTGGCGGGTTCTGAGCATGGAAGGCAGGTTCCAGCTTGAGAAGAAGATGCAGAACGCCATGCCGTAGAAGATCATCCAGTGGCCCGAGAACATACGCAAGCCGTGCTGCTGCTCGGCCATGCCGCCCACAATGCCGAGAAAAAAGTTGGCAAAAGCGTAAATGAAGACCGCATAGGCAGAGTTGCGCATCCAGGCGGGGCAGCCTGCGAGCACCTTCTTCCAGGAAAACTGCAGGCGATTGCCGTTGTTGATGCGCTGAGCAATCAGTGCCGCAGGCGCCCAGACGGCAAAAATCCCGATGGTCATGACGCTTGTGAATATCTTCAGGGCATCTTGAGGCAAATGTGTTCCAAGCGTATCGATCTGGCCCGCAAGTGCAACCAAATGTGTGATTGCACTGAGTACAAAGCCCATTGCGGAAATCAGCATCAGTGGCGGCAGAAGAATTTGCATGGCGGCTTGAAAATACAAAAAAAAGGAGCTGAAAGCGATTGTCTACTGGAGATCTCAATAGTCAAACATATGTTTTTTTATTGTGGCACAGTGGTCAGTGCTCCTCTTTTTGCTTTGAGGTCGCTAGGCGAATGCTGTCCACAAGCCTGCCAAAGTAGCTTTCGCGCATGGACAGCGAAGCGGGCAATGGAGCAAATGGCAGGCTGTCGTAGCCATCTTTATCAATGCAGAACTCGAAAAACAGGTAGTCAACTTCGCTCAGCTTGAGCTGATGGCGGCAGGCGTGGCGGCCCGAGCCCCGTTTTTTCTCGGCAATGGTCTGCATGCTGGTATTGCTTCCCATGACCGCCGTATAGGCCATGGGCAGGGTGGCCGCCAGGTTGAGCCAGAGCATGAAAGCCATAAAAGCGGTGCATAGCAAGGCCATCAGCCAGCGCTTGAAGGGTCCGTAGCTGAGCCAGGGGCCTGCCGGTTGCCAAAGCCCCAGCCTATGGAGTCGCTGCAGCCAGATGCCATAGGCTGCCGTAAGTGCCAGCGCCAGATACAGCGCGGTCTGCTGCCAATGTGCATCGGGTATGAAGCTGCGCCAGAAAATGGGGGCGAGTGCGCCCATCATCACCGCCATGAAAACGACGATCAGCCATTTCTGCGGATTGGATGTTTCAGGTTTCCAGAGCCAGTTCATGCTTGTTGTATCGGCTGGGGTGGTGCCGGTAGTTTGGTCTGAGCCAGGTTCAAAGAGTTTTTCGCATGCGCGCGTTTTGCAGGGCAATGCCACGTACGACGGGGATTTGCCGGCGCTGTAGCTCAAAGCCGAAATGTGCGAAGAAGGCCTGGGCATTGAGACTGACATCGGCGCTCAGCTCATGCAGGCCGCTTTGCCGTGCTGCTAGCTCGATATGTGCAAGCAGCAATCGGCCCACGCCCTGGCGCGCGTATTGCGAAGCTACAAAAAAGTGGTCGATATAGCCATTGGCTTGCAGATCTGCATAGGCCATGGCCTGATCATTGTCCCAAACGGCGACAAAGGGCTGGAGCGCCTGAATGCGCTGACGCCACTGTGTCCAGTCCGGTCGCTGCGGCGCCCAGGCGTCCAGTTGCTCCTGGCTGTAGTGGTTCGCAGCCAGCTGATGAACCGCATCGTGAAACACCTGCCATAGCGCGATTTCATCTCCGGGACGATAGCTGCGTACATGCATGGGTTGGCAGATTGATTGAGTTTGGCAAAAATGGTTTGCAGCAGATGCATGACATCGGTGCAGCGCGCAAGGGCGATTGTGGAAGCACTTCTTTATCTGCATGCAACCCGCTGTTTTGATGAATTTTCTGTCATCAACTGAAGGTGAACGGCGGTCTAAAGTCTATGAAATGCTCAGGTTTTTATAGCGGAAAAAATAACGCTAACCTCTAGAATGATCCGCCCATGCCCTTGATATACCTCATCCTCCTACCTTTTGCCGGCAGCCTTTTGGCTGCTTTATTGCCTGCGAATGCGCGCAATACTGAATCAACACTCGCGGGTGTCATTGCGCTGATATGCGCAATTCAGGTAGGGATGCTGTTCCCGGAAATGGCCGATGGAGCGGTGCTCAGGCAGGAGATTTCCTGGCTGCCGGCGCTGGGGCTGAATCTGGTGATCCGCATGGACGGGTTTGCCTGGCTGTTCTCCATGCTGGTTTTCGGCATTGGTGCGCTGGTGGTGCTGTACGCACGCTACTACATGTCGCCCACTGATCCTGTGCCGCGCTTTTTCTCGTTTTTTCTGGCTTTCATGGGGGCCATGGCGGGGGTGGTTCTCTCGGGAAATATCATTCAGCTGGTGTTTTTCTGGGAACTGACCAGTCTTTTCTCGTTTTTGCTGATTGGCTACTGGTATCACCGCAAGGACGCACGCCGGGGCGCGCGCATGGCGTTGACGGTCACGGGCACGGGTGGGCTGGCCATGCTGGTGGGCATGCTGGTGCTGGGTCACATCGTGGGCAGCTATGACCTCGACAATGTGCTGGCAGCTGGGCAGCAGATTCGCGACAGTCACCTCTATCTGCTGGCATTGGTGCTGATTTTGCTGGGTGCGCTTACCAAAAGCGCTCAATTCCCCTTCCAGTTCTGGCTGCCCAATGCCATGGCTGCGCCTACGCCAGTGTCGGCCTATCTGCACTCGGCAACCATGGTCAAGGCCGGCGTGTTTTTGCTGGCACGGCTGTGGCCGGTGCTGGCAGACACCGATGCCTGGTTCTGGCTGGTCGGTGGAGCCGGTGCCATGACGCTGCTGATCGGCGGCTATTGCGCGATGTTCCAGCATGATCTCAAGGGTTTGCTCGCGTATTCGACGATTTCGCACCTGGGCCTGATTACCTTGCTGCTGGGCCTGAACAGCAAACTGGCCGCTGTGGCCGCAGTTTTCCACATCATGAACCATGCGACCTTCAAGGCTTCGCTGTTCATGGCTGCAGGCATTGTTGACCATGAAAGCGGCACGCGTGACATCCGGCGTCTCTCGGGTCTGCGCTTCATGATGCCGATCACGGCCACGCTGGCCTGTGTGGCCAGTGCTGCCATGGCGGGTGTGCCGCTGCTCAATGGATTCATTTCCAAGGAAATGTTCTTTGCCGAGACCGTCTATCTGGATGCAGCGCCGTGGGTCAAGACTGTGCTGCCGGTGGTTGCGACCGTGGCGGGAATGTTCAGCGTGGCCTATTCGCTGCGCTTTACGTTCGATGTCTTCTTTGGGCCCCAGGCAAACGATCTCCCTCACGAGCCGCACGAGCCGCCGCACTGGATGCGTGTACCGGTGGAGTTGCTCGTGCTGGCTTGCCTGATTGTCGGCATCTTCCCGGCCTGGGCGGTGGGCGGTTTTCTGGCTGTCGCTGCCACTCCAGTCGTAGGCGGTGACTTGCCGCAGTACAGCCTGGCCATCTGGCATGGCTGGAATATGCCGCTCATCATGAGCCTGGTGGCACTGGCCGGCGGTATCGTGCTCTACACCATGCTGCGCTGGCAGCGCACGGTCGGCCACTTCGACACCACACCCGTGCTGGGCCGTGTCAGCGGTCGCAGGATCTTCGAGAATCTGCTGGCCCGCATCACCTGGCTGGGCCGGGCTGGGCGCCGCAATCTGTCCACGCGCCGCCTGCAGTGGCAGATGCTGTGGCTGGTCTGCGTTGCTCTGGTGGCAGCCGCATTGCCGATGTGGCTATGGGGCATGAAGCTGGGCAATCGCGGCACTTTGCCCGTGTCTTCGGCTTTTGTCCTGCTCTGGGCAATTGGCTGCCTGTGTGCGCTGGGCACGGCCTGGAAAGCCAAGTACCACCGGATGACCGCATTGATCATGCTCGGCGGCACGGGCCTGTGCACGGTGCTGACCTTCCTCTGGTTCTCGGCTCCCGATCTGGCTCTGACCCAACTGGTGGTCGAAGTCGCCACCACGGTGCTGATCCTGCTGGGGCTGCGCTGGCTGCCCAAACGGGACAAGAATATGCGTACGGCCGATAGCGCCGATGCCAGGGCCAAGGCACGCCGCCTGCGCGATCTGGTGCTGGCGCTGATTGCCGGTGGTGGCATGGCCTGGCTGGCGTTTGCCATGATGAGCCGGCCTTTCTATGAAAGCACCTCCACCTTTTTCCTCGAAAATTCGCTGGGCGGCGGTGGCGGCACGAATGTGGTCAATGTGATGCTGGTGGACTTCCGCGGCTTCGACACCTTTGGCGAAATCGTGGTGCTGGGCATTGTGGCCATCGTCATCTATGCGCTGCTGCGCCGCTTCCGTCCTGCACGCGAGGCCATGGACATTCCGGAGCAGCAGCGTTATGTGCCTGGCGATTTGCAGACCGACCTGCTCAACCCGCGCAATGCCAGCGATACAGCCGTGGGCTACCTGATGGTGCCGGCCGTGCTGGTGCGGCTGCTGCTGCCGTTTGCGACGCTGGTGGCTGCCTATATCTTTGTGCGCGGCCATAATCAGCCTGGCGGCGGGTTTGTGGCGGGGCTGGTGTTCTCGGTTGCCTTGCTGATGCAATACATCATCTCGGGCACGCATTGGGTGGAGGCGCACCTGCCGCTGTATCCACGTCGCTGGATTGCCGCGGGTCTGTTGTTTGCGCTGGGCACGGGCCTGGGCTCGGTGGCCGTTGGCTACCCATTCCTGACCAGCCACAGCTTTGACTTTTCGCTGCCGTTGGTGGGGCATGTGCATTTCGCCAGTGCCACGTTCTTCGATATTGGCGTGTTTGCGTTGGTGGTGGGATCCACCATGCTGATCCTGACAGCGATCGCTCACCAGTCGGTGCGCGGACATCGCTTCCATGCGCGCTTGCTGGAAGAGCAGGAACAAGAGGCCAAGAAGGCCGAGGCCGAGGTGCAGGCTGCCACAGCTGCAGCACTGGCAAGGGGAGGTATTTAATGGAAATCGTTCTGGCCATTGCCATCGGTGTGCTCACCGGCTCCGGCGTCTGGCTGCTGCTGCGCCCGCGTAGCTACCAGGTCATCATGGGGCTGGCGCTGCTGTCCTATGCCGTCAATCTGTTCATCTTCTCCATGGGCCGTCAGGGCCTGTCGATCAACAAGGTGCCGGTGCTGCAAAACGGTGTGCCGACCGATTTGTCGCACTATGCAGACCCCATGCCTCAGGCCCTGGTGCTGACCGCCATCGTCATCGGCTTTGCCATGACGGCGCTGTTCCTGGTCGTGCTGCTGGCATCGCGCGGCGCTTCCGGCAATGACCATGTGGATGGCGCGCACTCGCGAACCGAACAGGAAATGCTATGAGCGGGTGGATTGAGCGTCTGATGCCGCACCTGATGCTGGCCCCCATCATGCTGCCCATGCTGACGGCGGCGCTGATGCTGTTTTTGCGCGAGGAGCGCCAGCGCCTGAAGCTGGGCATGAACATCCTGTCCACCACGATCAGCCTGGTGATCGTGGTCATGCTGCTGGGCTGGACCAACCAGGCGGGCTCTGCCGTCACCATGTCGGTCTATATGCCCGGCAACTGGCCGGCGCCCTTTGGCATCGCGCTGGCGCTGGACAGGCTGACTGCCCTGATGCTGCTGGTCACCTATGTGGTGGCACTGGCCGCGTTGGTGTTTTCCGCTGCGCGCTGGCACAAGGCCGGAGTGCATTTCCACCCCTTGTTCCAGCTGCAGTTGATGGGGCTCAGCGGTGCCTTCATCACGGCAGACCTGTTCAATCTGTTCGTGTTCTTCGAGATCATGCTGGCAGCCTCTTACGGCTTGCTGCTGCATGGCTCCGGCAGCACGCGCATTCAGGCAGGTCTTCACTACATCGCCATCAATCTGGCCGCGTCTTCGCTGTTCCTGATCGGCGTGTCCATGCTCTACGGCATTACCGGAACGCTCAATATGGCCGATCTGGCCCGCGCCATTCCGCAGGTGCAGGACGCCGACCGCGGCCTGCTGCATGCGGCAGCGGGCGTGCTGGGAACGGCCTTTCTGATCAAGGCGGCGCTATGGCCGCTGAACTTCTGGCTGGTGCCGGGCTACAGCGCGGCGACTGCGCCGGTGGGAGCCTTGTTTGCACTCATGACCAAGGTGGGGGTCTATGTCATCTTGCGCCTGTGGACCTTGCTGTTCAGCTCGGAAGCCGGGGCATCGGCCCTGTTCGGCAGCACCTGGCTGATCGTGGGCGGCATGCTGACCATGGCCTTTGGTGCGATAGGGATGCTCGGCTCGCAACGGTTGACCCATCTGGCGGGCTTCGCCGCCATTCTCTCGTCCGGCACCCTGCTGGCCGCAACGGGCTTCGGGCAGAACCTGCTGACGGCCGGGCTGCTGTATTACCTGCCGGGCTCCACGCTGGCCGTGGCGGCCCTGTTCCTGATTGCCGATGTGGTGGACCGCTGGCGCGTGGATGACGATGCGGGCGAGCCCTATGAGGACAATGAAGCGCCGTTCCTCAATGCAGAGCTGTTGCCCACCGAAGGCTTCAATCTCGACGATGAGGAAGAGCTCATGATCGGCCGGGCTTTCCCGGCTGCGGCGGCTTTTCTGGGCCTGAGCTTCATGGCCTGCACCTTGCTGATCTCGGGACTGCCGCCACTGTCCGGCTTTCTCGGCAAATTCGCCATGCTGACCAGTTTGCTCAATCCGCTGGGCATGGGGACCTCCAGTGGTGTACAGGCCGGTCCGCTGGGCTGGAGCATGGTGGCCTTGCTCATCATCACCGGTTTGATGGCGTTGGTGGCCCTCACGCGCGTCGGCATCCGACATTTCTGGGCCAACCCGGAGCAGAGCGCGCCATCACTCAAGGTGGCGGAAGGCCTGCCCATCGCTGCGCTGCTGCTGTGCTGTATGGTGCTGACGGTCAAAGCCGATGACGTGATGCGCTATACCCAGCGAGCGGCCAATGCACTGCATTCGCCCGATGTCTATGTGCGTACCGTCTTGGGTCTTACCCCGGTACCTGCGCCCAAGGAAAAGAAGGCTCAGGAGGCCGCAAGTCCCGAGGCGGCGGCACGTGCTGCAGCACTGGAAATGCAGGCAGAGCCCGTCCCCGGTATTGGCGATGAAAGCGAGGCTGGGCAGGATGCCGCTACTCAGACTGCGGCATCGGCTCAGAAAGAGGAGGGCCGCCCATGAAGACCGTCATGAAATCCATCTTCCCGGCACCGTTGCTGTCGATAGCGCTGCTGGTGCTATGGCTGCTGCTCAACCGATCGGTCAGTGCCGGCCAGATCTTGCTGGGCCTGATCCTGGGCCTGTTGATTCCCGTGCTGCTGCGCGGCCTGCGCCCCTTGCCGGTGCGAGTCAGCCATCCGCTGAGCATTCTCAAGCTGGCATTCCGTGTGGTCTGCGATACCTCGGTCTCCAACTTCAACGTGGTGCGTTTTCTGTTGTTGCCGCGCATGCGCAAGCATCCGGCGGCCTTTGTCCATATTCCGCTCGAGCTGCGCGATCCCAACGGGCTGGCGGTGCTGGCCATGATTGTCTGCCTGACGCCCGGCACGTCCTGGGCCGAGATTTCGCGTGACCGCTCCATGCTGCTGCTGCATGCGCTGGAGGTGGAGGATGCCAAGAAGCTGGCCGACTTCGTGAAGTCCCGCTACGAAAGCCTGCTGATGGAGATTTTTGAATGAACCCCTGGTTTTATTGGGTGCTGATGGCATCTCTGGTCATGCTGCTGGCGGCCATGGGCTGCTCGGTGCTGCGCCTGCTCAAGGGGCCGCATGCGCAAGACCGCGTGCTGGCGCTGGACTGCATGTACCTCAACGGCATGCTGGCCATGCTGGTCATGGGCATTCTTTATGACAGCACCAACTACTTCGAGGCGGCCTTGCTGGTGGCTCTGTTCGGCTGCGTCGGCTCCACGGCCATGGCCAAGTTCCTGCTGCGCGGCGAGGTGATCGAATGAGTACCGAGGTCATTGGCGTGGATCTGCCGCTGTGGGCCCAGATTCTGGTGGCGGCCCTGGTGTTCGCAGGCTCGTTGATTGCGCTCATGGGCTCCGTGGGCTTGCTGCGGCTCAAAAGCTATTTCGAGCGCGTGCACGCGCCCTCCATCATCGCCACCATGGGCTGCTGGCTCATCATGCATGCCACCTGGATTTATTTTTCCGTCAGCGGCCAGGGCTTTGTCATGCACTCGGTGCTGATTGCCATCTTCATTGCCGTGACCGTGCCCATCACCACC
The DNA here is from genome assembly GCF_030505195.1 of Comamonas testosteroni. Classification (NCBI taxonomy): domain Bacteria; kingdom Pseudomonadati; phylum Pseudomonadota; class Betaproteobacteria; order Burkholderiales; family Comamonadaceae; genus Comamonas; species Comamonas testosteroni. The sequence continues at coordinate 1,055,388 of NZ_CP129672.1, read as the reverse complement.
ATCTTTCTCATGCGCGCGGCGCTGTTTCGCTCGCGCCGTGCGGGAGAGAGCGTGCCGCCCACGCTCAGCAACCTGGTGCGCAACGAACCCCTGGACGAGGAAGAGGTCGCCGAGGCCGTTGAGAAGTCTGTGGCGAATAAAGCCTGAAATCCTGCCGCCCAAGCCTCTCAGGGCCGCAGCCTTGCGCTAGATTGGCAGCCATGCTCAATATTGTTGCCATCTGCATCGGTGCCTGCCTGGGCGCCCTGTCGCGCTGGGGGTTGGGAATATGGCTGAGTGCCGGATCCAGCATGCCCTGGGGCACTCTTGCCGCCAATCTGATCGGCGGCTATCTGATCGGCGTCTTCATCGCGCTGTTTCAGGCCATGCCTCAGCTGGATCCGGCCTGGAAACTGGCCATCATCACCGGCTTTCTTGGTGCTCTGACCACGTTCTCCAGCTACTCGGCCGAGGTCATCGGCCTGCTGCAGCAGCAGCGCCTGGTCGCAGCCCTGGGCTGGGCCAGCGTGCATCTGGTGGGCTCTCTGTTCATGACCTACATGGGTATGCTCAGCTGGGGCATCGGGTTCAGCCGTTAAGCTGGCAGACCATTTGTCACTATTGCGGCAAACTGCTTCAGCGTTTAGAGGCGAAATACTCTCATGGGCTATAGCTTTGTGAGCGTATAGTGCAAGCATCATCTGCACTACAGGTGCATTTGAGCTTGAAGTACTTGACGGATGGGCGGTCAGCGCTACGAAATCTTTAGGGATGGCTGTAGTCCGTGCTGCTCAGCATTCTAAGAACCGAGGGTCCATGCAAATTTCTTCACCCCTGTCCGATACCGATCTGGCCAATGCCTGGGCCGAGTTGCACAACCAGGCCCATAACGGCAAAGAGCTGGAACCTCAATCCAACCGCCTTGCATTCGCCGATCCGGAGTTCATGTTCCGCCGCGAAACCCGTGGCATCCGCATGCAGCTGGAAATGCTCAAGCCAGATCTGACCCAGATCGAGCGCGGCATCGAGCACACGGTGGTTGTCTACGGCAGCGCACGCTTTGTGGATATGGAGCAGGCGCGTCAGCAGCTTGCACAAGCCAAGGCCAGCGGCGATACCCAGCGCATGGCGCTGGCTGAGCGCGGCATGCGCAATGCCGAGCGCTATGAGGCGGCACGCGCTTTTGCGCGCATCGTGGCGACCGAAGGCATGAAGCAGGCCCCCGGCGAGCGCGTCTACATCTGCACAGGCGGTGGTCCCGGCATCATGGAGGCGGCCAACCGCGGCGCGCATGATGCAGGAGCTCCCAATGTGGGGCTGAACATCTATCTGCCGCACGAGCAGCATGGCAACCCTTACATCACGCCGGGGCTGAGCTTCAAATTCCACTATTTTGCGCTGCGCAAAATGCATTTCATGATGCGTGCCAAGGCGCTGGTAGCCTTCCCTGGCGGCTTCGGCACCATGGACGAGCTGTTTGAGGTGCTGACGCTGGTGCAGACCCACAAGAGCAAGCCCGTGCCCGTGATTTTGTTCGGCACGGAGTTCTGGAAGCGGGTGCTGAACTTCGATGTGCTGGTGGAAGAGGGCACCATTTCCGCCAAGGATCTGAACCTGTTCCGCTACACCGACGATCCGGCCGAGGCCTGGTCCTTCATTCAGCAGTTCTACCAGAGCGGCTGGAATAACGGATAAGCGCTCACGCCTGATCCCATAAAGACCAGAAGCCGCCAGAAGATTTTCCTCTGGCGGTTTTTTGTTGTTCATCAATGCATACCGATAGCTCTTGATGAGCCAGTGCCTGGGCCTTGCTCGGCTTACAGGCCATGCAGCGATTGCTCGGCCAGTTGCTGGGCACGCGCGATCGAAATGCCTTCATGCTGATCGACGACCAGCGCATCGCTTTGCTCATCGCTGCGGTGCAGCACCACGCGAGGGCGTGTACCGTCGGTCTGGATATGCACATCGGCCGGGCGTGACTTTTGCGTGGGGTAGACAGCAATCAGATTGGACAGCCAGCCAAAGAAAATAGGGTCTTCGGGCGGTGTGTCGAAGGAGTCCAGATAGCGCTGAAAACTGGCTTCGCTGGCCGAAACCCAGATGCCCCAGAGAAAGGGCTCGTCCACGCCATGAATCGGGACTTCCAGAATGGCGCGCACATAGTATTGCGTGCCTTTGGGGTGGGCGATGACGCAGAGGTCTTCGGTCAGCTCGGCCCATTCCTCGCGCTCTTGCTCGTTCAGGCGTCTGTAGGGCGCAGGGGCATCGAAAGCAAAGCTTGGCGATCCTTCGTGAATCTCATCGCATTTGCTGCATTGGTAGGCAAAGATGGCGGCCATGGAGAGAGCTTTCAGCGTTTGCGAAAGAGCAGCGTGCGGTTGTTGGCCGGCATGGCCTGATCGAGTTCAAGCTGCAGGCCGTGCTGAGCGGCCAGGGCCACGATGGCTTCAAAGTCGCGCAGGCCGCTGCGCGCATCACGCTGGCGCAGCCAGGCGTCGAAGGCGCGGTTGCTGTCGCTGGTGAAATGGCCGCCATAGTTGAACGGGCCATAGATGGCAAACAAGCCGCCTTCGGGCAGGTGCGAGCCCACCAGCCCGAACATGTGCTGCACCAGCGGCCAGGCCACGATATGACAGGTATTGCTGGTAAAGACGGCATCAAAGCCTGATGGATCCGTAGTGGTGGGCCAGGCATCGGTCGCCAGGTCGAACTCCAGCGGAGCACGCAGATTGGGTGCTCCGTGGGCGGCGTGCCAAGCCTGGATGCCTGCATGACTGTCGAGCAGGTCGCTGGTCTGCCAGATCAGCTGCGGCAGGCGCGGTGCGAAGTGCACGCTGTGCTGGCCGGTGCCGGAGCCTATCTCCAGCACATGCCTGCTGTGCTGAAAGGCGGACTTCAGCACCTCGAAAATAGCGGCCTGATTGTTTTCGCAGGCCTGGGAGAAAGGCCGTTGCGGGGCTGTCGATGGAAGGTTTGGGGTCATGAGAGACTTGGCGGGCAGACAGGGGAAATCGTACAGACATCTTCTCCCGAAATGCCAAGTCCGAGCACTGCGATAGCCTTCACGGCTTGAAGCGCAGCCTGATCTCGGGTCGTACGTTCAGGCTGCCGATTTTCCAGCTGTACGCGCCCAGGCCCAGCGTGGGCGTGGAGCTGGCGTTTTGCGAGAGTACCTCGGCATTGCCGGGCAGGCTGATCTTCAGGCTGCCGTTCATGGTGATGCCCAGTTGCGCGAAGTCTCTCTTTTCCTTGTCCTTGAGCGGCTTGGCGGCAATCGTCATCACGCCATTTCTGTCCGTCTGCACGGTGAACATGTCCAGCAATCGCAGGCCTTCACCGGGCTTTCGCTGGCCGGCAATCTCCAGCGCATAGCGTGCATTGCCTTTGTAGACGGCTTTCCTGACCTCGGGTTCGCGGCTCAGCTGCTGCGCTTGCGCCGCCAGCTCCTGGTGGTCTTTCTCGCTCAGCACGCCTTGTTTTCTGAGCTTCATCACTGCCATGGCATTGACCACCGTGCCGTCAAAGTGGTAGCTGTAGCTGCCATCGGCTTGCACTTCCACGCTGGCGGAGAAGCGCTCGGGTACCAGGCAGGCGGTCAGCAAGGCGACGAGGGCGGTGGTCGCCAACAGCGCAAAGAGCTTGTGCATGAGGACTCCTTTTGAGCGGCATTGCAGTGGCTCAGGTTGCAGAGGTTTGAGTCATCCTAGGGCAAACAGGGCATGTGCCAATAGGGGCTGCCATCAAGGCTGCGCGGAGTCTTGCCGGAAGAATATTCAAAAACAGTAGCCGAAAGCGATTGCTACATAAGGGATAGAGACCTGGGGCTGTAGCGATCTTCACTTGGATTTTGACTCGGCTTTGAGCTGGCTGATGGCTTCCTGAAAGCCCTGCAGATACTTGGTGCGCGTCTGCTCGGCCAGGGCAGGCCATTGCGCCGCTGGCAGGCTCAGCGATTCCATCGTCAGCCTGGCGGCCAGTTGCGGGTCCCGGGAGGCCTGAACCGCCTGCGTGCCGTGCAGGTTGATCCAGTGCGGGTCATAGGCGTGGGGCGTGCGGCGATCCCAGTCCACGACCCTGGCGATCAACTCCTGAGCCTTGTCCAGATCCTGGAACAGGTGGCGATTGATGGGGGCTCCATAACTCTGATTCATCACATCGACCGCTTGCCTGGCAGTGACGTCAGCACAGCGATTGGCGTCGAAGCGGGCACGCAGCTGGCCGGCGTAGAACCAGAAGGCCGCCTCGTCCCTCAGACCTGCCTTGAACAGTGTTTGCGACAGCACATAGAACACGGGCGGTTGAAAGCGCTCGGGCGCGGCGCGTACGCGCTCGAGCACAGATTGCTGCTGCTGAGGCGTACCCTGCGACAGCAAGCGAAGAGCTTCCTGCCCCAGTCTGGTGTCGATCTGCGCATAGACCCCCTGGGGGACCAGTGCCTGAGTCGCAGGGGAAGGCAATGGCTTGGGCGCAGCCGATGGCTGCTGAGTCTGTGCGGAAGCAAAGCCCGATAGCGCCACCAGCGCACCGGTCACCATCTTTGCTGCGACATGGCTCATGCTGAACTCCTTGTGCTTGCGATGCAAATCATTCTGGACGGTGTCAGACAACTACCCACTCTGTCGCATATCTTAAATAGCATGCTTGGTATCTGTGTCTCGTATTTACCAAGAAGCCCTGATTTCAATGAAGACGAGGTGTCGCGTTGCCGTAAAGCCCAAAAGCTCTGCTTGCGGATGGGGGCGATAGGCCCAATGCCGGTCTGGCCGGCACATCGGCTTTGTCATCGGTGCTGCGCCAATGGCAGAGAACCGATGCAGCCTCGCCGCCGAGCCGACAGACTGTCAAAACCGCCAGGCTCAGTCCCGGGCGTTGAATGCCCTGTGATAACTCACTTCGCCTTGTGGCGGCGGGCCTTTGAAAGACAGGGCTTGAAAGTACTCGGCAGGCACTCCGGGCAGCACCAGGCCCTGTACCGTCCGGAAACCAAAGCGCCGGTAGTAGTCAGGATCACCAAGCAGCACGCATCCCTGCGCAGACTGCGCTTGCAGAGCGCTGATGGCTGCCTGCATGAGCGCACTGCCAATACCCTGTCGCTGTCTTTGGGGAATGACGGAGATGGGTCCCAGGCCAAACCAGTGCTGGCTGCCGTCGCTGATGTTGACGGGTGAGATGGCGACATGGCCGACGATTTGCTCGTCAATCTCTGCGACAAGGGACAGGGCAAGTGCCCCGGCTGCGCGCAGCTCACGCACGATGAAATGCTCGGTGTGATCGGTATGCGGTGCGTCCTTGAAGGCCTGGATCGTCACCTGCTCGATGGCCTCGGCATCGGTGGGCAGTTCTGCTCGGATATGCATGGGTTGGATTGGGCCCTAGAAAAATCCCGGGAAAAGGCCAATTCGGCCCATCAGCCTATTGAAACTGCTTTCTCGAAGCTGCGGAACAAAAAAACCGCCCGAAGGCGGGTCTTTGCGGCGGGGCCTGCTGGGTGATTACACACCGGCTACTTCAATGCCCTTGAATTCCCCGGTCGCAATCTTTTCCTTCCAGATGGCGGGGCCGGTGATATGGGCGCTGGTGCCGCCGGCATCCACGGCCACCGTGACAGGCATGTCGACCACGTCGAATTCATAGATGGCTTCCATGCCCAAGTCTTCAAAGCCCACCACCTTGGCTTGCTTGATGGCCTTGGAGACCAGGTAGGCGGCGCCGCCCACGGCCATCAGGTAAGCGCTCTTGTGCTTCTTGATGGCCTCGATGGCGACAGGGCCGCGCTCGGACTTGCCGATCATGGAGATCAGGCCGGTCTGGGACAGCATCATGTCGGTGAACTTGTCCATGCGGGTGGCCGTGGTGGGGCCTGCAGGGCCAACCACTTCGTCGCGAACGGGGTCCACGGGGCCGACGTAGTAGATCACGCGGTTGGTGAAGTCCACGGGCAGCTTTTCGCCCTTGGCCAGCATGTCCTGGATGCGCTTGTGGGCAGCATCACGGCCGGTCAGCATCTTGCCGTTGAGCAGCAGTGTGTCACCGGGCTTCCAGCTGGCCACTTCTTCCTTGGTCAGATTGTTCAAATCGACCTTCTTGGACTTGTTGTAGTCGGGGTGCCAGTCGATCTTGGGCCAGGTGTCCAGCGAGGGGGCATCCAGGTGCACGGGGCCGGAGCCGTCCATCACAAAGTGGGCGTGGCGGGTGGCTGCACAGTTGGGAATCATGGCCACGGGCTTGGAGGCCGCGTGCGTGGGGTACATGTTGATCTTGACGTCCAGCACCGTGGTCAGGCCGCCCAGGCCTTGGGCGCCGATGCCCAGGGCGTTGATCTTCTCGAACAGCTCCAGACGCAGCTTTTCCACGTCGTCGAGCTCTGCACCGCTGGCAGCTTTTTGCTGCAGCTCGTACATGTTGAGGTCTTCCATCAGGCTTTCCTTGGCCAGCAGGACTGCCTTTTCAGCCGTGCCGCCGATGCCGATGCCCAGCATGCCGGGCGGGCACCAGCCTGCGCCCATGGTGGGGACGGTCTTCAGAACCCAGTCCACGATGTTGTCGCTGGGGTTCATCATGATCATCTTGGACTTGTTCTCGGAGCCGCCGCCCTTGGCGGCCACGGTCACGTCCACCTTGTCGCCGGGCACGATCTGCACATTGATCACGGCGGGGGTGTTGTCCTTGGTGTTCTTGCGCTTGAACTGGGGGTCGGCCACGACGGAGGCGCGCAGCGTGTTGTCGGGGTGGTTGTAGCCACGGCGCACGCCTTCGTTGATGGCGTCTTCCAGCCCCATGGTGAAGCCTTCCCACTTGACGTCCATGCCCACTTTCAGGAACACGTTGACGATGCCGGTGTCCTGGCAGATGGGGCGCTGGCCGGTGGCCGCCATCTTGGAGTTTGTGAGGATCTGAGCCATCGCATCCTTGGCCGCAGGGCTTTGCTCGCGTTCATAGGCGCGGGCCAGATGCTGGATGAAATCCGGCGTGTGGTAGTAGCTGATGTACTGGAGGGCACCTGCGATCGAATCGATCAGGTCCTGCTGGCGGATGGAGGTGGTCATCGTGAAGCTTCTCGGGGGTTGCAATCTGTACGCGTGGGGCACGTACGGTAAACCCATCGATTATCGGCCCAGACGGAAAATCTTGCAGCCATAACCCAGCAGTCTTATATATGACTGCTGGGTGCTGTGCGGCGCTCAGCTGGTCAGTGCACCGAGGATGGAGGCCGAGAAATCGGCCTGGCCGCCTCGGCGATCGTCTCTGGCCCAGGCCAGAAGGCTGTCCGCCGGCATGGGGCGCGCATAGAAGTAGCCCTGAAGCTCATCGCATTGCATGTCGATCAGAATGTCCCGCTGGCCCGCAGTTTCCACACCTTCGGCCACCACGCGCAGGCCCAGGGCATGGGCCAGGCGCACGACGGCGTGCACCACGGCGCGGGCATCTTCCTCGGTTTCCAGGTCGCGGATGAAGCTGCGGTCGATCTTCAACTGCTGGGCGGGAAGCTGACGCAGATAGTTGAGGCTGGAGTAGCCGGTGCCAAAGTCGTCGATCGAGAGAAAGATGCCGATGCTGCGCAATTCCTCGATTGCACGCTGCGTGGCCTGGGTGTCTTCCATCGCCACGGATTCGGTGATCTCGCACAGCAGCTGGCTGGCCTGTACATCGTGGCGCAGCAGCGTCTGGGTGATGCGATCTGCCAGGCCGCTTTCGCGCAACTGGTGCACGGAGAGATTGATCGCCACCCGCATCTGCAGTCCCATATTGCGCCACTGGGCCAGCTGGCGGCAGGCTTCTTCGATCACCCAGTTGCCGAGGCTGTTGATGATGCCGAAGCGCTCGGCCAGGGGGATGAAGATATCGGGCGCAATCATGCCGCGTTCGGGATGAGCCCAGCGCAGCAGTGCCTCTACCCCGATGATGTTGCCGCGCTCGCTGTCGATCTTGGGTTGGTAATGCAGCTCTATCTGACCGCGTTGAATGGCGTAGCGCAGGTCGTTTTGAAGTTCCAGCTGCTCGGATGCATCGCTGCCCATATGTGGCTCGAACACTGCAAAACCGTTGCCGCCATTGCGTTTGGCTGCGTACATGGCGGCATCGGCGTTGGCGATCAGGTGGTCGCGGTCACCATGGTCGGGAAAGGCCACGATGCCAATGGAGCAGGTGATCTGCAGCTCCTTGTTGCCTAGCCGAAAGGGCTGACTAAGCGCCTTGAGAATTCGGTTGGCTACTGCCATGCATGCGGCCACGTCCTGGGTGTCTTCCAGCAGCACCAGGAATTCATCCCCGCCCACGCGGGCCACGGTATCGCTGCTGCGGGCTTCCGCAGTCAGCCGCTCTGCGGCGCTGATGAGGATCTGATCGCCTGCGGCGTGGCCAAAGGAGTCATTGATGGGCTTGAATCCGTCCAGATCCACAAACAAGATTCCCAGCCGCTCCTTGATTCGTGAGCGGTTGGCGCGCTCCAGGCGCAGCAGGGCGTGGATGAGACGATCTTCAAACAGCAGGCGGTTGGGCAGATTGGTCAAAGGGTCTGCAAAGGCGCGCTGGCGCAACTCGGTATTGGCCAGTTGCAGCTTGGCATTGGTTTCCTGCAGCGATTGATTGAGCTTGAAGGCAGTGCTTTGCAGGCGGGCATCTAGCAAGGTGCTGAACATCGCCGCAATCAGCAGCATGACCGTGGTGATGATGATGATGGTGGTGAGCTCGGGGCCGCTCAGGGCTTCCGCACTCAGGCAGACCGAGCCACTGGCAAAGCTGGCTGCCGACATCCCGGTGTAGTGCATGCCGCAGATGGCAAAGCCCATGAGCAGTGCCGCCGATGTCTGAAATAGCCACAGCCGCTTGCCGGAGAGCGAAAACAGCGCGCGAAACAGAGTCAGCGCCGTGGCCGAGGCCAGTACTGCGACCAGAGCGGAGGTCGCCACCAGCGGCCAGTCCCAGGCAATCGGGATGGACATCTCGATGGCGAGCATGCCCAGGTAGTGCATGGCGCAGATGCCGCCGCCCATGAGCAGCGAGGCGCCCAGAAAATGAGGCCAGCGGTATTCGACCCGGGTTGCCACTCCAAAGGCCAATGCCGATGCCGAGACTGCCGCGACCCAGGAGGCCAGCGTCAGAGCACCGCCGTAGCCCAGTGTGATGGGCAGCTCAAACGCCTGCATGCCGATGAAGTGCATGGCCCAGACCCCCGTGCCCATCACCATGGCGCCGATGGCCCACCAGATGCGTCCGATTCTGCCTGAGGCCATGCGCATGCGACGGACCAGGCCCAGCGTCACAAAAGAGGCAAATACCGCGATGACGATGGAGACACACACCATCATCGTGCTGTAACTTGATGTCATGACGGTGGTGGCGATGGGGGTGGAAAGATCAGTGAACATTGATGTGGCGGGCCCGCAAGGCCGGTCGGATTCTCTGCCCGATATTGATTTAATGTAACTATGTATGTCTGGCCTTGCCGGCGCAGGGGTGTTGGCTCGATTGTGCTTGCCGCCTGTCGGGCTGAGCTAGCATGGATCGGTTGTGGAAGTGGCCTGCCTGGCGGTGGGCCGACTTCCGTTTGCGGCCAACGGCAGCCAGATTTCTTCAGCCAGCTGCGCCGAGTTGTATTGCAAGGAGCGATTCCATGACAGTCACCCGCCAGGAAAAAGATACTTTTGGCCTGATCGATGTACCCGCCAACAAGCTTTGGGGCGCGCAGACGCAGCGCTCGCTGCAGAATTTTGACATCAGCGGCGAGCAGCAACCGCGTGAAATCATTGCTGCGCTGGCGCAGGTCAAAAAGGCCTCCGCCAGCGTCAACCAGGCGCTGGGTCTGCTGGACGAAAGAAAATCCAGAGCCATCAATTCGGCCGCCGATGAGGTGCTAGCGGGCAAGCACCCCGATGAGTTCCCCCTGGTGGTCTGGCAGACCGGCTCCGGCACGCAGACCAATATGAACGTCAACGAGGTGCTGGCCAACCGGGCCAGCGAGCTGATGGGCGGCGAGCGCGGTGAAGCCCGTCTGGTGCACCCGAATGACGATGTGAACAAGAGCCAGTCCAGCAACGATGTCTATCCCACGGCCATGCATGTGGCGGCGGTGACGGCCATTGAGCACAAGCTGCTGCCTGCCATCGCCAAGCTGCGACTCACGCTGCTGGCCAAGAGCGAAGCCTTTGCCGATATCGTCAAGATCGGTCGCACGCATTTGCAGGACGCCACGCCGCTGACGCTGGGTCAGGAAATATCCGGCTGGGTGGCCCAGCTGGCCCATGGCGAAGCCCATGTGCGGGCCGCATTGCCGCATCTGTATGAGCTGGCTCTGGGAGGAACGGCCGTGGGTACGGGGCTGAATGCCCCCAAGGGCTACGCCGAAGGCGTGGCGGCGGAACTGGCCAGACTGACGGGCTCCCCGTTTGTCACCTCGCCCAATAAGTTCGAGTCTCTGGCGAGCTGCGACGGCTTGGTTTATGCGCATGGTGCTCTCAAGACGCTGGCCGCAAGCCTGATGAAAATCGCCAACGACGTGCGCTGGCTGGCATCCGGGCCGCGCAGCGGCCTGGGCGAAATCTCGATCCCGGAGAACGAGCCGGGTTCGTCCATCATGCCGGGCAAGGTCAACCCCACGCAGTCCGAAGCCGTGACCATGCTTTGTGCCCAGGTGTTCGGCAACGATGTGGCCATCAATTTCGGCGGAGCCTCGGGCAATTTCGAGCTCAACGTGTTTCGCCCAATGGTGGCGCACAACTTTTTGCAAAGCGTGCGTCTGCTGGCCGATGGCATGCTCAGTTTCAATGATCACTGTGCCGTGGGCATAGAGCCTAACCGCGCGCGCATCGAAGAGCTGGTGGGCCGTTCGCTGATGTTGGTGACGGCGCTCAACACCCATATCGGCTACGACAAGGCTGCCTATATCGCCAAGAAGGCGCACAAAGAGGGTACGAGCCTGCGCGAAGCCGCCATTGCCAGCGGACATGTGACGGGCGAGCAGTTTGACCAGTGGGTGGTGCCTGCAAATATGGTGGGTAATCTCTGAAGATTGGTGAGCGCTGACTGTTTTTGAAAAAGAGCCCGCAAGTCGGGCTCTTTTCTTTTGCCTTGCGTCTGCCCACAATGGCTGATCTCAATCAAGGGAGTCGGCATGAGCGCGCAGCAGCACCTGGAGCAGGTATCCCTTTCCGATCTGCGCCCTACGCAGATGACGGTGGGCGCGGCGGAGGTGGCGCTCAAGCGCGCCGAGTGGGCCAGGCTCAAACCCAAGGCGCGGGGCAAGCTGCTGCTCAGCCACTGGTTTCCGGCGGTCAAAGGCCCCAAGGGGCTGCACTACATCGTCGACCACCACCATCTGGGGCAAGCGTTGTGGCAGGAGCAGGTGACATCGGTCTGGGTTATGCAACTGGCGGACTTCAGCGCCATGGAGATGGGTATGTTCTGGCGGCTCATGGAGTTTCACCAGTGGGCCCATCCGTACAACGACAAGGGCGAGCGCTGTGAGTTCTCGGCCATTCCCAAGCAGCTTGAGCGACTCAAGGACGACCCCTATCGCAGCCTGGCCGGAGAGGTGCGCAAGGCCGGTGGTTATGCCAAAGAGGCTGCACCCTATACCGAATTTCTCTTGGCCGATTTCTTTCGCCCGCTGTTTCGCAAAAGCGATCTGCGCAGCAGCGGCGGGCAAGGCCTGCCTGAATCGCTGGTGACCGAGGCTGTGGCACTAGCGCGCAACCCCAAGGCGCAGTTTTTGCCCGGCTGGTCAGGTGTGACCAGCAATCTGCACAAGCCTTTATGACTGCGCGCTGGATGCTTGCCGGCGCGGACTGGATTGCGGGCCTGTCTATCGCGGGGCTGCTGCTGCCCGAGGCCGTGGCCTATTCTGGCATTGCCGGTGCGCCGCCCCAGGCCGGGGTGATTGCGCTGTTTGCGGGCTTGCTGGTCTATGGGCTGCTCGGTACCAGCCGCTTTGCGATTGTGTCGTCGACCTCATCCTCAGCGGCTGTGCTGCTGGCTGCCACGGGCTCGGTGCTGCATGTCTCGGCCGATCATCGCGCGCTCATGGGTGTGGCTATGGTGCTGGTTGCTGGTGTGATGTTTGTGCTGGCGGGCCTGCTGCGGCTGGGCGGCATCTCGCAATTCATTGCCAAGCCCGTGCTGCGCGGCTTTGCCATTGGTCTGGCGCTGACCATTGTGGTCAAGCAACTGCCATTGGCTGTGGGCGTGCATCCCGCGCACAGCGACTTTCTGCATTTCAGCAGGGACTTGATCGTGCTGCTTCCGCACTGGAACTGGTATGGCCTGACTATGCTGCTTGTGGCCTTGCTGGCGCTGCGGCTTCTGGCGCGGTGGAAGGCCGTGCCCGGTGCTTTGTTGGTGATTGCAGCGGGCATTGCGCTCGATGCACTGGGCTTTTGCAGGAGCTGGGGCATAGCGCCTGTGGGTTCGCTGCAACTGGGTGCTGCGCATCTGGCCCTGCCTGAGCTGGACTGGGCCGACTGGCTGCGCGTGGGGCAGCTGGCTGTGGCGCTGGCCTTGATTCTGTATGCCGAGTCATACAGCTCCATCCGCTCGCTGGCGCTGCGCCATGGCGATGGGGTGAACAGTAACCGCGATCTGCTGGCGCTGGGCGGCGCCAATATGGCCTCGGCCTTGTTTCAGGGCCTGCCTGTGGGTGCGGGGTTTTCGGCCAGCTCGGCCAATGAGGTGGCTGGCGCGCAGACCAAGGCCGCAGGCCTGATTGCCTGCGCCGTGGTGGCCGTGCTGGTGTGGCAGGTGCTGCCCTGGATGGAGCGAATCCCTGAGCCCTTGCTGGCCGCCATCGTCATTCATGCGGTGGCGCATTCGCTCAACTGGCGCACGCTGCAGCCTTATTTCATCTGGCAGCGTGATCGCGCCGTGGCGCTCACAGCTTTTGCTGCCGTGATTGTGCTGGGTGTGCTTGATGGCCTGCTGCTGGCTATGGTGGTCAGCATTGTGATGCTGCTCAAGCGCATGGCCCAGTCCCATGTCAGCGAGCTGGGGCGGCTGGTGGGCAGCCATGATTTTGTGGACCGCCAGCGCCACCCAGAAGCGCAACCTGTGCCGGGTCTGCTGATTTTGCGGCCCGAGGAAAGCCTGTTCTTTGGCAATGCCGAGGCCGTGATGAGCGATATCCGCGCGCGCGTGGCGCAAGCTGCAGATGTGCATGCCGTGGTGCTGAGTCTGGAAGAAAGCCCTGATCTGGACAGCACCGGCATTGAGGCACTGGGCGAGCTGGCGCGTCAGCTGCAGCAAGCCGGGGTGCTGCTGCGGCTGGCCCGCGTCAAGGACAGTCTGCGCGAGCTGCTGCAGCGCGTGCAGATGCCGGGGCTCAACCCCGACTGCTATTCAGCCTGGAGTGTGGACGATGCCGTGCAGGCCTTGACCGCCGATTTTCACCAGGTGCCCGGCGGTGCCACGCAGCCTGCGTCTTCGATATAGACATGCTTGCCTTGCTCCAGCTCGTCGGCCAGTAGCTCCAGCCAGGCCGAGAAGCTGGGTGCAAACAAGCCCTTGGGGCCTGCCTCGTGATCAAACTCGATGATCTGGCCCGCATGGCCACCAGCCGCTGGCGCAAGGTCCAGCATGGCACCATCGCCGCAGTTGTCGGTCAGGGGAATACGCAGTGCATCCCAGTACACGGGGCGCAGGGGGCCTTGCAGATAGTCAGGGTGGTAGTCCGGGCCAAGCCCCCACCCTTCGCTCTTTTGCATGTCCGCATACATCTGCCAGACCTCCTGCATGCGCTGTGTGGACAGCAGCTCGCCAAAGTACAGCAGATAGGCCTCATTGGCCGCGCCGTTGTGCAGGGCCAGTGACTCACGCACATCGTCCGGCAGGCGCTGACCCAGGGCGGCTTCCAGCTCGGCCATTTCTGCCTCGCTGGCGCCATCGGCCAAGACCAGAGTGTCTTTGGGTGTGTTCTGGGCATACCAGGCGCCGATGCGCTGCCAGCTTTGGGCGATGGATGACATGGTGCTCCTAGAATCTGTTTGCTACTGAATATATAGCTGTTTACGATTTTCCATCAGGCGCTAGAGGCCGGTTTCATCTTGAGCGCGCTGCGAAAGCCCAACTGACCCACGATGCAGGCAATCAGCAGCACTGTAAAAGCCGATAGCGCCGGGCTGCCGCCCAGGCTGGCGCCAAAGGTGCACAGGCCGCCCACGGCCATCTGGGAGAAGCCGTAGACTCCGGCGGCCGACCCCGTCAAATCGCTGTGTACGCCCAGAGCCTTGGAGAGTGCGGCGGGGCTGGTCATGCCTGAGCCCAAGGTAAACAGCAGCATCAATGTCACTACGGCGGGTACGTTGATCAGCTGCAGCAGTGTCAGGACTACCAGTGCTGCCGCGCAGCCCAGGCTCAGCATATTACCGCCCAGTATCAGCCGCTCCAGCGGCCAGCGTTTGATGAGCTGGCGTGCCAGCGCATTGCCTGCTGCCATGCCGGCCATCAGCACCCCCAGGTAGATGCCAAGCTGCGCTTTGCTGGTGTGCAACTGCTCGATGAAGATGAACGGCGCTGCAGCAATAAAGGCGTACATGGATGTGGTGGCGCTACCGCCGCCTATGGCGAAGCCCAGAAACTGGGGTGAACCCAGCAAGGTTCGATAGTCATTGCGCACGGTGCGCCAGTTCAGCTTGCCGGTGGGGTGACCGGTCTCAGGAAGCAGGCGCCAGACTCCGATGGCCGTTAAAGCCCCCATGAGCGCCAGCACCGCAAAAATGATGCGCCAGCCGAACAGTGCATCCAGACCTGAGCCTATGGAGGGGGCGATGCCCGGGCCAATCATCATCATGAGATTGAGCAAGGCCAGGCTGCCTACGGCGGTTTCGGGTGTCGCAGTGTCGCGGGCAATGGCGCGGCCCAGTGCCAGGCCGGCGCAGCCGCCCAGAGCCTGAATCAGGCGCGCGCCAATCAGCATATTTGCGCTGGGGGCCAGAAAGGCCGCAAGGCTGGCGACGGTGTAGAGACACAAGCCGACAAGCAACAGGGGCCGGCGGCCCAGTGCATCCGACATGGGGCCGTAGATCAGCTGGCCCAGTGCCAGGCCGAGGATGTAGACGGTAATGGTTTGCTGCATCTGTCCGCTGCTGGCGCCGAAGTGGCGAGCTGCATCGGGCAGAGCCGGGATGAACATATGCATGGCCATGGTGCCAGCAATGGTGACCATGACCAGCAGCCAGAGCGGCGCTTTGCGGACAGGGGTGACAGGACTATGCATACAGTGAAATCCGAAACTAGCGGTGTGGGTTCTGTTGCGTGTGGCGCTAGTTCAGCTCTCGGGCTGGGAGCCCGCGCTGGCGCTCGCTTCCAGAGCAGCCATCTTTTCCAGCATGGCTTCCAGTGCATCCAGTGTGGCATCCAGCAGATCGGGGGGAAGCTCCTGCATGACTTCGCTGCGGACATCCGCCACGATTGTCTTGACGGTCTCGACCTGAAGTAGCCCGGCCGCCGTGAGCTGTATGCGCTTGACGCGCCGATCTGCATCATCGATGCGTTCCACCCAGCCTTGGGCCTGAAGGCCGTCAATCAGGCGCACGATGGAAGAGCTGTCCAGCGCCAGCGCCAGAGCAAGGTCCTTTTGCCGCATGGCACCCGCACTGCGCTCCAGGTGGACCAGGGGCAGCCACAGCGCCTGCGTCAGACCCGAGGGTGCCAGGACCTTGTCCAGCGTGCGGCGCCATTGCTTGTTGACCTGCGCCATGACGAACATGAGCTGACGCTGACGGCTGGGCAGTGAGGCGGTGTTGGACATTCCGAGTGCATTTAAATGGTTGGCATTCAAATTATTGCGCAAACACTATTTATCTTGTTAACAGGGTTTTAGACAAGGATGCGGTGGCCTGACTGTCGTCAGAGATGGCACCTTGTCGAATGTGCAGTGCATCGTCCAGATGGAGTGCGGATTTGCCTGTGATGTGAACAGCTTCTGCTTGCTCAACAATTTCCTGATTGTTGGCGGGAGAGATACGGCAAAACGACAACTCACCACAGGAGACAGACTCTATGCAAAGCCCTGCGTGCATTCGATCCCAGCACAGGCAAAACCGGCGTTTGGTGACCCTGGCCGTTGCAGGATTGCTGGGCTGGCTGTCCATACTGGCGCTGGCTGCGGAGCAGGTGGATGACGCTCATATTGAAGCCAATGCCAGGACTGGCAAGGACTGGCCAATTCATGGGCTGAACTATCAGGAAAATCGCTTCAGCCCGCTCAAGCAGATCCACAGTGGCAATGTGGACCAGTTGGGCCTGGCCTGGTCGTACAAGCTCGATTCGTCGCGTGGCGTGGAAGCCACACCCGTCGTGGTGAATGGCGTGATGTATGTCTCCGCTCCCTGGAGCGTGGTGCATGCGGTGGATGCACGCACGGGCAAGGCGCTGTGGACCTACGACCCACAGGTGCCCCGCGAGATGGCCTACAAGGGCTGCTGCGATGTGGTCAACCGCGGGGTGGCCGTCTACAAGGGCAAAGTGTTTGTGGGTGCCTTCGACGGGCGGCTGATTGCGCTTGACGCTGCCACGGGCCATCAGGTCTGGTCCACGGACACCATAGACAACAAGAATTTCTCATACACCATCACGGGTGCTCCGCGCGTGTTCAAGGGCAAGGTCTACATCGGCAATGGCGGCGCCGAATATGGTGCTCGCGGTTATGTGACGGCCTATGACGCGGAGACCGGCAAGCAGGTTTGGCGCTTTTATACCGTGCCAGGCGATCCAGCCCAGGCTTATGAGAGCAAGGCTCTGGAGGAGGCGGCCAAAACTTGGGACCCGGCAGGCAGGTATTGGGAGAGCGGTGGTGGCGGAACGGTCTGGAACTCGCTGGTGTTCGATCCTGAACTCAATCAGATGTATATCGGCGTGGGCAATGGCTCACCCTGGGCGCACCGCAAGCGAAGTCCCGCCGGGGGAGACAACCTCTATCTGGGCTCAATCGTGGCGCTGGATCCGGACACGGGTGCCTACCAATGGCATTACCAGGAAACACCGGGCGACAACTGGGACTTCACTTCCTCCCAGGACATCGTGCAGGCAGACATCAGGCTTGACGGCAAGCTGCGCAAGGTGCTGTTGCATGCGCCCAAGAATGGCTACTTTTTTGTGATCGATCGCCGGAACGGCCAATTCATCTCCGCGAGGAACTTTGTACCCGTGAACTGGGCCAGGTGCTATGACGCCAGGGGCCGCCCCATCATGGAGGAAGGCGTGCGCGTCGCGGGCAAGGCCGAGATCATTCCCGGCACGCTGGGAGCGCACAACTGGCATTCCATGGCCTATAGCCCCCAGACGGGGCTGGCCTATATTCCGGCCCAGCATATTCCCACGGCGATGGCCGACGATCCGGACTGGACCGGCTTCAATAGCAATACGCCGGGCCAGTTCATGAGTAATAACGGCTGGAACACAGGACGCGTGATGCTGGAGCCCCGCAGCCTGCCCTTTGGCAGATTGATTGCCTGGGACCCGGTACGGCAAAAAGAGGTCTGGCATCAAAAGCATGTCTCGCCCTGGAATGGCGGCACGCTGGTGACGGCCGGTGATCTGGTCTTTCAGGGAACGGCCGATGCACGGCTGGTGGCCTATCACGCCAGAAGCGGCAAAAAGCTCTGGGATGCCCCCATGGGCAGCGGCGTGATTGCGGCACCGGTGAGCTATGAACTGGACGGCAGGCAATATGTCTCGATTGCCGTGGGCTGGGGTGGTGCTTTTGGCCTGGGTGACCGCGTGGCCGACTTCAGGAGCCCCGGCACGGTCTATAGCTTTGCGCTCGGAGGCAAGGCCCCCATGCCGGAACGTGTGGCCTACCAGATGAATGCCCTGATCGGTGGACTCAAGTACGACCCGCAACTGGTGCCGGCGGGTGGCGCACTCTACAACAGCAACTGCATTGCCTGTCACGGCTACCCGGGCGTCAGCAAGGGCGGAGCCCTGCCTAGCCTGACCTATCTGCCTGCGTCCATGATTGACAATTTGGGCAGCTTCATCATCAACGGCCCGGCCACCTCACGCGGCATGCCCGATTTTGCGGGCAAGCTCAGCGATCAGGATGTGCAAAAGCTGCGCGCCTTCATTCTCGCAATGGCAGATGCTGTAAGGCCGGGCCTGCAGGCAGAAAAAGGCCGGTAGGCGCACTTGTCGGAAGACCCATTGTGTAAAAAAGCGACCTCTGAGATCGCCTTTGGCATGCAAGGATTGACGGCTTACAGCCCCAGCGACTTGAGCAGGTCGTCGGTATCGCTGGGCGCTGCAGCAGTATTTATAGCGGCAGACGCTTGACCAGATTGGGCTTCACGAGTCTGGGCCATGACCAGATCGGGGTCGGGCTTTTCCTGGGCTTCGAAGTCCTTGATCTTGATGAATTCCATGTGATCCACCGCCATCTCCAGATAGAAGATGTTGTTGTTGCCCGTGTAGAAGGTCACGCGGCGGGCTTCGGGGGCATCGAGGTTGGCATCCACGCTCAGATTGACTTGCTTGTTCAGGCGGATCATCTTGGGCTGGCTTTGCGCGATATAGGTCTGCAGCTCGCGCTGCACCTTGCTGGTGAAGTCGCCAACGACCTGATTCATCAGCTCGCCCATGACGTTGCTCACGTCATCCGAGGTGTAGGAGCTGGCCAGATCGCTCTCGGCCATGCCCATGGACAGCAGATAGCTGCGGTAGAGCTCCATGGCCGCATCGGCCGAGAAGTTGATGATGATGAGCGCAGAAAAGCCGCCATCGATCAGCACAAAGCAGCCGATATCGGGTTTGAGACTGGTCTTGGTGATGCGTTGCACCATGCCCGAGTACTGGATCGGGCACTGGGTGGCCGCCTGCAGCACGCGCGAGACAGAGTTGCACAGTGCAATCAGCACATCTTCGGTGCCGTGGACGATGGGGGCGTTGGGTTGGCTCATGGCTGCATTGGTTCAAGAGATGGCTGATTATGTATGCAACACTTTGTTGCATAGAGATATCTGCAGCAATTGCAGGCTGCCGCTGTCTGTTAACGTGCCTGCTTTTGAAAAATCAGAGGTATTCATGCAGAACAAGCTGTTGCGCCTGGCGGCCAGTGTCATTGTGGTGACGGGTTTGACCGCCTGTTCGAGCTTGTCCGGCATGACGGACAAGGTTTCCCAGACATGGGACAAGACCTGGACCGGTCTGACGGGCAAGAAGCAGGTTCAGACCCAGGCTGCGGTCAAGCAGACCGGCCTTGCACCCGCCGGCATCAAGGTCAGTGAGGACAGCGGGCGCTGGCAGGGCCTGTACAGCCTGGACGGCGAGACGGCCCGGTTTCAGGAATGTGAAAGCGGTCAGATCATCGGCGTGCTGCCCGAGGGCGACAGCGTGCTGCTGGAGCAGGCCTATCTGAACACGCGCAGCAGTGCCACCATCGCCATGCTGGCCGAGGTGCAGGGCAGGGTGGTGGAGCGCCCCGTGGCCGATCCGGTGCTGGCCCGGCAGGGGCGCAAGATGCTGGCGCTGCGGGTGGAGCGCTTTGTCGCCCTGTCCAGCCAGGCAGCCTGCCGCAATGCCAAGGCCAACTGGTAGGCAGCGGCCCGCTGTTCAAAGCACTTTTGATAGCTTCCAGCGCTTTGCCATCAAGCGCTGGAGTTGTTTTTGATACTTATTTGGCAGCGGCGCGCGCCTGCTCCAGCCAGCCGTCAAAAGTGTGCTGATGGGCCTTGATCCAGCCGTCCACATGGCGGCCGACATCGGCCTCGCTGCTCTCGCCCTGGCGCATGCGCATGTTCTGGGCGTTGATGTCCTCTATGGGCAGCTGCATCACGGCAAACAGCTTGGCAGCGGCCGGATTTTTCTCGGCCCAGGCCTTGTTGGCCAGGATGTATTGCTGATTGAGCCTGAAGCCGTAGTTCTTGCCATTGGGCAGCTGGGTCTGGTCTTCGCCCTGGGCACCGGGGATATTGGGTACCTCCAGCCAACTGACCTCCTTGCCCGGGCGCAGCACGGTGTTTACCCAGAACGGGGTCCAGACGTAGTAGAGAATGGGCTTGCCGCTTTTGTAGCGGGTGATGGTGTCGGCAATCAAGGCCTGGTAGTTGCCTTGCCTGTGGGTGATGCTGGACTCCAGATCCAGTCCCTTGAGATGCTTGTTGATGGCCAGCTCGCAGCCCCAGCCAGGGTTGCAGCCTGTCAGATCGGCCTTGCCGTCGCCATCGGTGTCGAACAGCGCTGCCAGCTTTGAGTCCTTGAGCTGCGTGATGCTGGTGATTTTGTACTTCTCGGCCGTGGCCTTGTCGATCAGATAGCCTTGCACCGCATTGCGCGAGTAAGTGCCGGCGCGATAGAAAGCCTTGTCTGCGCCATGGCTTTCATAGAAGGCGCGGTGCAGCGGTATCCAGTGAGTGGCGGTAAAGGTGGCGTCGCCCTGGGCCACGGCCACATGCTGGGTGCCGTTTTCCAGACTCTTGACGGGCTGTACCCGGTAGCCCAGCTTCTCCAGAGCGCGCGCAACCAGCAGGGTCTGGAACATTTCCTCATCCACCGTGCCCTTGAGCGGTTGCACCGAGACGCCTTTGCCGGGCAGGTCGCGAGAGTTCGTTTGCGCTTGTGCGGCAGCGGCGCCAAAGCTCAGCAAGGCGATGGCAGCCAGACAGCGGTATTGGTGCTGCAGGGGTGGGAGAGGGGAATGTGCGGGCTTGTTGCTGTGCATGAATACTCCTTGGGTGCTGGGTGCCTACCCCGAAATCGGCATGGAAAAAGCGAGAGGGTTGATGAAGGAAACGGCGCCCGAAGCCGGTTCGGCGCGCCGTTGGCGAATCAGGATTTCAGGGCTGCGGCCTTGGCCTGGGCAATCCAGGCGTCAAAAGTCTTCTGGTGGGCCTTGATCCAAGCATCCACATGGCGCTGGATATCTGCGGGCTTGCTTTCCCCTTCGCGCAGCAGCTGGTTCTGACGGCTGATGTCGTTGATGGGAATCTGCATGATCTCGAACAGCTTGCCGGCAGCCGGGTTCTGCTTGACCCAGAGCTTGTTGGCCACGATGTACTCGTTGTTGAGCGGAAAGCCGTAGTTGCGGCCATTGGGCAACTTGGTGTCGGTGCCGGCCTGCACGCCGGGCATGGAGGAGCGCGACACCTGCAGCCACACCACTTCCTGGCCGGGACGCAGCACGTTGCTGAGCCAGTAGGGCGTCCAAGCGTAGTACAGCACAGGCTTGCCGGCCTTGAAGCGCGCCAGCGTGTCGGCAATCAGGGCCGGATAGTTGCCCTGGGTGTAGCTGACGGTGTTTTCCAGACCGAAAGTCTTGATCTGGTGAGCCACCACAGCCTCGCCACCCCAGCCGGCGTTGGGGCCGATCAGATTGGCCTTGCCGTCGCCGTCGATATCGAACAGGGCCGCCAGTGCGGGATCTTTGAGCTGGTCGAGATGGGTGATTTGGTGTTTATCGGCCGTCTTCTTGTCGATCATGTAGCCCTGCGCGGCACCGGCTGCATACACGCCCTTGCGCGAGAGCTTGGCGTCGCCGCCGGCCTGCTGATAGAACTCGGCGTGGTGCGGGTTCCAGTGGTTGGCCATGAAGCTGGCATCGCCATTGGCCACGGCCAAGTGGATCAGCGGGTAGTCCAGCTCTTGCCAGGGCTTGACCGTGTAGCCCAGTTGCTGCAGCGCCTTCATCACCAGCAGCGTCTGGAAGTTCTCCTCTGCCAGAGCGCTCTTGACAGGCTGCACGGTGATACCCTTGCCCGGAAGCGCATCGCTAGGCACATTCTGCCCGGCCGCCCAGCTCGATGTGTGGCCCAGACCCAGCGCCGCAGCGCCGGCAGTAGCCAGCATCAACTGGCGTCTGGTGTGTTGGCTTGAGGTCGGGGTCTGCACAGACTTGCTCATTGTTCTTGTCTCTCCTTGGTTTGGGTGGGCTTGCAGCCCGATGGAAAATGACACCCCACGCTCCCCACCGCGTGTGGTTCGCTGCCCCTCCAGGAGGGGCGTTTTTATCTTGGGGCGGCCTGGCGATAAAAAAACGGCGGCCGCGCAAGCGGTCGCCGTGATTCAGGGATTGTGATCAGGACTTCTTGGCAGCCGCCAGCGCCTGGCTGATCCAGCCGTCGAAAGTCTTCTGATGGGCCTTGATCCAGCCGTCGGTGTGACGCTCGATGTCGGAGGCCTTGTTCTGGCCCTGGCTCATCATGTAGTTCTGGGCGTTGATGTCGCCCACGGGCAGCTTGATGATTTCAAACAGCTTGGCTGCCGCAGGGTTCTGCTCGGCCCAGGCCTTGTTGGCCACGATTTGCTGGTTGTTGGCAATGAAGCCGTAGTTCTTGCCGTTGGCCAGCTTGGTGTCAGTGCCGGACTGCTCGCCGGGCAGCGCGGAGAACGGAACCTCCAGCCACACCACATCCTTGCCGGGCTTGAGCACATTGCTCACCCAATAGGGCGTCCAGGTGTAGTAGAGAATCGGCTTGCCCGCCTTGTAGCGGGTGATGGTGTCTGCCATCAGCGCCGAATAGGTGCCCTGCTTGTGGGTGACCGTGTCGCGAAGCTTGTAGGCGCCGAGCTGGTGCTCGATCATGGCCTCGCAGCCCCAGCCGGGCGTACAGCCCGTCAGGTCGGCCTTGCCGTCACCGTCGGTGTCGAAGAGCTTGGCGATCTCGGGGTTCTTGAGCTGGCCCAGATTCGTGATTTTGTGGGCATCGGCCGTCTTCTTGTCGATCAGATAGCCCTGAGCGGCATTGGCCGAGAACACGCCCTTGCGGTAGAGCTTGGCGTCGCCGCCTGCATTCTTGTAGTAGTCCGCGTGCAGCGGGTTCCAGTGATTGGCCATGAAGGTGGCGTCGCCGTTGGCCAGGGCAATATGGGCCGTGGGATATTCCACTTCCTTCATGGGCTGGACCTCGTAGCCCAGCTTTTCCAGGGCCTTCATGACGAGCTGGGTCTGGAAGCTTTCCTCGGCAATCGAGCTCTTGAGCGGCTGTACCTTGACGCCCTTGCCCGGCAGTTCGTCGGCGGCAAAGGCGCCGGTGCTGACCATGGACAAGGCCATGGAGGCTGCGGCCGTGCTGGCAAGCAGCCAGTGGCCCAGCCCATGGCGGATGCTGGCAGTGTGGTTGACTGTATTCATGCGTTCTCCTTGTTCTTGATTCAGATCGTCGCGGGCTTGGCGGCCTCGCTGTCGGGCTTTGGGGCCGGCGCAAAGCGTTTGCTGTGCAGGCGCATGACCAGACCGGCTGGGCCCGTGGCCCACCAGCGGGCACTGCCGCGCTTGGGCTCGCCCATGGCTTGGGTGATGCGGTCCAGCACGATGGCCAGCAGCACGATGCCCAGGCCGCCGACGGTGGCCAGACCCATGTCCAGACGGCCGATGCCGCGCAGCACCATCTGGCCCAGACCGCCGACGGCGATCATGGAAGCGATCACCACCATGGACAGAGACAGCATCAGCGCCTGGTTGATGCCCGCCATGATGGAAGGCATGGACAGCGGCAGCTGCACCTTCCACAGCAACTGGGCAGGCGATGCACCGTAGGCACGGCTGGCCTCGATCAGGTCGGGGCGTACCTGGCGGATGCCCAGATTGGTCAGTCGGATCAGCGGCGGCAGCGCAAACACAATCGTCACGATCACTCCGGGCACGTTGCCGATACCGAACAGCATGACCACAGGCACCAGATAGACGAAGGCCGGCGTGGTCTGCATGGCGTCCAGCAGCGGGCGCGTCCAGCGCTGGGCTCGGTCGCTGCTGGCCAGCAAGATGCCGACGGGCAGGCCGATCACGATGCAAAAGAACAGCGAGGTCAGAACCAGGGCCAGCGTGACCATGGCTTCGGACCAGATGCCCAGCAGGGCCACAATCAGCAGCGATACTGCCGAGCCAATGGCCAGCTTGCGGCCCGCAAACTGCCAGGCCAGAAGGGCGATCAGCAGCACCAGCGCGGGCATGGGAATGGTCTGCAGTACATCGGTCACGCCGTTGAGCGTGGCGTCGATGGGGGTGCGCACTGCCTGGAAGAAGGGGCGGAAATGATCGACCACCCAGGTCAGGCCGTTGTTGATCGAGTCCTGCACGGGCAGGCCTTCGGTGGTGATCTGGTGCCAGAGCTGGCCTATGCCGCCGTCATGCTCGGGCACATCGGTGGGCGAGGGGGCGCTGAGCCAGTCGGTACTGCTGGCCTGGCTAGCAGCATCTCCGCCGCTCCAGGCATCAGTACTTGAGTCGGCACCCGCGTCGGCATAGGAGGCAGCCCAGGGATCGGCATCTGCCGCCGAGCTAGTGACATTGGCGCTGGCCGGCTCGGTGGCGGGCGCAGAGGCTGCGGCCCACGGGTCGTCAAAAGCCGCGCTGGTGGTTTCTGTGTTGGTATTGTTCAGTGCGTTATCGTTCAAATCGGCTCCCTTCTTTTAATGCGCTGCGTGCTGGGCAGCTTGCGTATTGGGCTTGGGCTGGAAGTGCTGATCCAGCGTGATGGGCGGAATTTCCTTCTGGGGTGGTGGCACCGGTGGGGTGGCGCGATCCAGGAACTTGAGCATCGTGGTGCGACTGATAACGCCCAGGTATTTGCCTTCTTCATCCACTACAGGCAGCGGGTAAGCCGGAGTGGCCACGGTGCCGAACAGCTCGGCCACCGGCGTGCTGCTGGCGATAGGCTGCACATCGGAGATGAAGGCGTGCTTGAGGCCCAGCATTCCTTCGTGGCCGTGCAGCGCATCGCGCAGCGACTGCGACGAGACCACGCCCAGAAAGCGCTTGCGTGCATTGAGCACATAGGCGTAATCGCGGTCGGAGTCCTCCAGCAGGCGAAGCGCGGCGCGGCAGCCGCGGTCGCTGTGCTCTGAAATCACGGTCAGCGCCTGGCGGGCGATGTCGGAGGCCTTGAACACGGCTGCGGCATCCACGCCCTGAATGAAGGTGCGCACATAGTCGTTGGCCGGGTTGCGCAGAATCTCGTCGGGCGTGCCGACCTGCTGCACCATGCCGTCCTTCATGATGGCGATGCGGTCGCCAATGCGCATGGCTTCGTCCAGATCGTGAGAAATGAAGACGATGGTGCGGCGCTTGATTTCCTGCAGGCGCAGAAGCTCGGACTGCATTTCGGTGCGGATGATGGGGTCCAGTGCCGAGAAGGCTTCGTCCATCAGCAGGATGGATGGGTCGGACGCCAGCGCACGGGCCAAGCCTACGCGCTGCTGCATGCCGCCGGAGAGCTCGTCGGGGTAGCTGGCGCCCCAGGCACCCAGGCCCACCTGCTCCAGGGCGTCCTGCGCCTGTTGCTGGCGCGTGGCGCGGTCCACGCCGGCGAGCTCCAGACCAAAAGCGGTGTTGTCCAGCACCGTGAGGTGGGGCATGAGAGCAAAGGACTGGAACACCATGGAGATGTCCTTGCGGCGCAGTGCACGCAGTTGCTTGTCATTGAGCGCATTGATGTCCTGGCCGTCGACCAGGATGCGGCCGCTGGTGGGCTCAATCAGGCGATTGAGCATGCGCACCAGGGTGGACTTGCCCGAGCCCGAAAGGCCCATGACGACAAAGATTTCACCGGCTTCAATGGTGAAGTCGGCATCGAACACGCCGATGGATTGCCCGGTCTGGGCGAGGATCTCCTGCTTGCTCCGGCCCTGTTTCACAAGGTTGAGAGCGGTTTTCGGATCGTTGCCGAAGACCTTGAAGACATGATCGATAGCGATTTGCTTGGCCACTGTGGCGTTCTCCTTTTTGATGGGATGGAACACAGTCCAGCGCCCACGACCGGTAATGCCGGTGGGCGCTGGCGCACAAGCCAAAATAAAAGCCCTGATGCCGCAGCCCAGCCCGGTCTGGTGAACGGGACTGTGCAATGCAGATGGCGCAGCGATGGCGCCGAGTTTTCAGCCCGGATGGCACAGCCAGGTGTGCGCAAGAGCTGGCAAATTGGAAGAAGCAGCTGGCTGGCAGAGCAGGTACCGACTGGCACGCATCTGCACGGCTTCTTGTCAGGCCAACCCCGGCACATCGGCCGGGGAGAGCCCCCTACATCAGGGCCGTGTTTCGGCCCGGTTGACGGGGCTGCGCCAAAGAGCGGCAAGCGCTCTTGAATTGACACAACGATCCGCCGGGAAGTGAGTCAACCGCATCTCAACAATGCGGTGACGACCTGCGCGGCAGGTTGTAAATGACTTTTTAATATATCGAATTGGGTTTTATGCGTCAAATGGAGCTGTAAGCTTTGCCGCCTGTATCCGCCGGAAATGGTGCGGCTGAAACATTCGCATACGTAAAAATAAAGGGCACAAGTTCTTGATAGATAAGGACTTATGCCGAATTGACGGCTTGTTTTTGACGGTTGTCAGCTTTTGACGAGCTTTGCGCTTGCTCAAGGCATGAAAAAAGCCCCTTCATGGACAACCATGCGGGGCTTTTTTGGGGGAGGAGTGCGGCTTCAGTGGTGAGCGCTTTGGGTGAGCTTGTCCGTCAGCGCGATGGCCAGTGCGCTGAGCAGGAAGACCACATGGATGATGGTTTGCCACATCAGCACCTGGACTTCATAGCTGCCGGCATTGATGAAGCTCTTGAGCAGGTGGATGGAGCTGATGCCGATGATGGACAGCGCCAGCTTGACCTTGAGCACCGAGGCATTCACATGACTCAGCCACTCGGGCTGGTCGGGATGGGACTCCAGGCCCATGCGGCTGACAAAGGTTTCGTAGCCCCCCACGATGACCATGATCAGCAGATTGGAGATCATGACCACATCGATCAGGGCCAGTACCACCAGCATGATGATGGTTTCGTTCAGATGGGTGATCTGGACATCGCTTTTGTAGCCAATATTGGTGATCAGGGCATGCAGGGCTTCCTGATTGCCGAAGACTGCCTCCACCAGATGCCAGAGTTCCAGGAGAAAGTGCCAGACATAGACACCCTGGGCGGCAATCAGACCTAAGTACAGTGGCAATTGCAGCCAGCGGCTGGCAAAGATCAGCGAGGGCAAGGGGCGCAATGCGCCAGAGGGCTGGTAGCCGCCATGCGGCGTGTGTTGGGTGGAGTTGCCTGCTTCGTCGGAAGGGATGCGGCTCATGATGTGTATGCGGGGCGGACTGGGTGCGATGGGGGGCAACGGGATGCCGCCACCTTGTAAGACTGGTTTTGCTGGGGCCGCATCCCGGACTGCCTGCGCCTTCGAGAGCAGGCCGCAACGTGGGCCCCGGCTTCAGCAGCAGCAGGTGCGCGATTCTAAGGGTTTGTTCCGGGGTGTTTTGAGAAAAGTGCAGGCAAATCAACACCAAGCAGGCGCTTTCTGCTGCAAAAATGGGAGCGAATGACGGGCTTGATGGCGTGCAAAAGCCGCTTCTCAATTTCAGTCAGTGGGGTGTAAGACCGAGCCTTGACAGTACACCCACAATTATTTCATTGCTTATGCATCAGGAGACAAAACGATGAGCGCTTCGACATCAACCATCGAATCCGTACTGGTGGAAAACCGTGTGTTTCCGCCCCCAGCGGATTTCGCCGCCAAGGCCCGCATCTCGGGCATGGCGCAGTACCAGGCCTTGTGCGATGAAGCCGAACGCGACTATGAAGGCTATTGGGCACGTCTGGCCCGCGAGAACGTGAAGTGGACCAAGCCCTTCACCCAGGTGCTGGACCAGAGCAACCCGCCTTTCTACAAATGGTTTGCCGATGGCGAGCTCAACGCCAGCGCCAACTGCCTGGACAAACACATGGGCACGCCCGTGGAGAACAAGACGGCGATCATCTTTGAAGCCGACGGCGGCGAGGTCACCAAGGTCACTTACAAAGAGTTGCTTGCCCGCGTCAGCCAGTTCGCCAATGCGCTGAAGTCGCGTGGCGTGCAAAAGGGCGATCGTGTGCTGATCTACATGCCCATGACCATCGAGGGCGTGGTGGCCATGCAGGCTTGCGCACGTATCGGCGCCACACATTCCGTGGTGTTCGGCGGTTTCTCGGCCAAGGCCGTGCAGGAGCGCATCGTGGACGTGGGTGCCAGCCTGGTCGTCACTTCCAACTACCAGATGCGTGGCGGCAAGGAGCTGCCGCTCAAGGCCATCGTCGACGACGCGCTTGCGTTGGGCGGCTGCGAAGCCGTCAAGAGCGTGCTGGTCTATGAGCGCACGGCCAGTGCCTGCAATATGGTTGCGGGCCGCGACATCAGCTTCACCGATGCGCTGGCCGGTCAGTCCACCGAGTGCGAGGCCGTGCCCGTCAATGCCGAGCACCCGCTCTTCATCCTCTACACCAGCGGCTCCACCGGCAAGCCCAAGGGCGTGCAGCATGCCACCGGCGGCTATGTGCTGTGGGCCAAGCAGACCTTTGAATGGACCTTCGATGCCAGGGACAGCGATGTCTTCTGGTGTACGGCCGACATCGGCTGGATCACCGGCCACAGCTATGTGGCCTATGGCCCGCTGGCGGCCGGTGCCACGCAGATCGTCTTCGAAGGCGTGCCGACCTTCCCCAATGCGGGCCGCTTCTGGCAGATGATAGAGCGCCACCAGTGCAGCATCTTCTACACGGCGCCCACGGCCATCCGCTCGCTGATCAAGGCGGCGGACTCCGATCCCAGCGTCCACCCGAAGAACTGGAATCTGTCCAGCCTGCGTCTGCTGGGCTCGGTGGGCGAGCCCATCAACCCCGAGGCCTGGATTTGGTATCACAAGCATGTGGGCGGCGAGCGCTGCCCCATCGTGGACACGTTCTGGCAGACCGAGAACGGCGGCCACATGATCACGCCGCTGCCCGGTGCCACGCCTCTGGTGCCCGGCTCCTGCACCCTGCCTCTGCCCGGTATCACGGCGGCCATCGTCGACGAGGCCGGCAATGAGATTCCCAATGGCGCTGGCGGCATCCTGGTGGTGAAAAAGCCCTGGCCTTCGATGATTCGCACCATCTGGGGCGATCCCGAGCGCTTCAAGAAGAGCTACTTCCCCGACGAGCTCAAGGGCTACTACCTAGCCGGCGACGGTGCCGTGCGCAGCGAAGATCGCGGCTACTTCCGCATCACGGGCCGTATCGACGATGTGCTCAATGTCTCTGGCCACCGCATGGGCACCATGGAAATCGAGTCGGCCCTGGTGGCCAAGACCGATCTGGTGGCCGAAGCCGCCGTGGTCGGCCGTCCCGACGACCTGACCGGCGAAGCCATCTGCGCCTTTGTGGTGCTCAAGCGCGGCAAGCCCACGGGCGAAGAAGCCAGGCAGATCGCGGCCGAGCTGCGCAACTGGGTGGCCAAGGAGATCGGCCCGATTGCCAAGCCCAAGGACATTCGCTTCGGCGACAACCTGCCCAAGACCCGCAGCGGCAAGATCATGCGCCGCCTGCTTCGCTCGCTGGCCAAGGGCGAGGCGATTACCCAGGACACCAGCACCTTGGAGAATCCCGCAATCCTCGAGCAATTGTCGGAGACCAATTGAGCCGGCGAATACCGCTGATCTGAACGCATGATGATGACAAGGCCGCTGGAAACAGCGGCCTTGTCATTTCTGGCGCTTGCTGACGCAAGCCGGTGCGATCTTGGGTTAAAACAAGGTATTTCGGAGTACAAGGAAAAGAGTATGAACTTTCGCACCATCTGCATTGCCATCATCGTGACCCTGATTGCGGTGTTGGCTGCCTTCAACTGGACGGCGCTGTCCACGCCTGCCGCAGTTTCGTTGGGCGTGACCGAAATTCAGGCGCCGCTGGGCGTGCTCATGCTGGCGCTGACGATTTTGCTGAGCGTGTTCTTCATCGCCTATGTGCTGTGGATGCAGGGCTCGGTGCTGCTGGAGGCACGTCGCCACGCCAAGGAGATGCAGGCCCAGCGCGATCTGGCCGACAAGGCCGAGGCTTCGCGCTTCACCGAGCTGCGCAGCGTGCTCGAAGCACTGCATGCCAGGGACAAGGAAGAGGTGATGGCACGGCTCGATGTGCTGGAGGCACATCTGGTGCAGCGCGCCCAGGAGTCGGACAACAGCACGGCCGCCTATGTGGGGCAGCTGGAGCAGCAAGTGCATCAGATCAATCGCTGAAAATGCAATATTGATAGCTTCAATCGCTTTATTTACCAGCGATTGAGGCGTGTTTTGCATAAAAAAGCCGCTGCAATGCAGCGGCTTTTTCGTGGGGCGGGCCGAATTACTTCTTGTCGTTGCCCAACTGCGGCAGAGCGTTGGCGCTGCTCACGCTCAGCAGGCCAGCTTGCGAGTAGATGGCCAGCTTGGCGCGGGTGTCGATCAGGTCCAGGTTGCGCATGGTCAGCTGGCCGATGCGGTCGATGGGGCTGAAAGGCGCGTCCTCGACCTTTTCCATGGACAGGCGCTCGGGAGCGTAGGTCAGGTTGGGCGACTCGGTATTCAGGATGGAGTAGTCGTTGCCGCGGCGCAGCTCCAGCGTCACGGTGCCGGTTACGGCACGGGCCACCCAGCGCTGCGAGGCTTCACGCAGCATGATGGCCTGGGGGTCGAACCAACGGCCCTGGTACAGCAGACGGCCCAGGCGCAGGCCGTTGATGCGGTACTGCTCTATGGTGTCCTCGTTGTGGATGCCGGTCACCAGGCGCTCGTAGGCAATGTGCAGCAGGGCCATGCCGGGGGCTTCGTAGATGCCGCGGCTCTTGGCTTCGATGATGCGGTTTTCGATCTGGTCGCTCATGCCCAGGCCGTGGCGGCCACCGATGCGGTTCAGCTCCAGGAATACTTCCACGGCATCGGTGTATTCCTTGCCGTTGATGGCCACGGGGCGGCCTTCTTCGAAGGTGATGGAGACTTCTTCCGCCTTGACTTCGACTTCGGGCTTCCAGAATGCCACGCCCATGATGGGGTTCACGATGCGGATGCCGGAGTTCAGGAACTCCAGATCCTTGGCTTCGTGGGTGGCGCCCAGCATGTTGGAGTCGGTCGAGTAGGCCTTCTCGGCCGACATCTTGTAGCCGAAGCCCTCCTGGGTCATGAAGGCCGACATTTCGGCACGGCCGCCCAGCTCGTCGATGAAGTTGCTGTCCAGCCAGGGCTTGTAGATCTTCAGCGCCGGGTTGGTGAGCAGGCCGTAGCGGTAGAAGCGCTCGATGTCGTTGCCCTTGAAGGTCGAGCCGTCGCCCCAGATGTTGACGTCGTCTTCCTTCATGGCGGCCACCAGCATGGTGCCGGTCACGGCACGGCCCAGGGGCGTGGTGTTGAAGTAGGTGATGCCGCCGGTGGAAATGTGGAAAGCGCCGGACTGGATGGCGGCAATGCCTTCGTTGGCCAGCTGGGGACGGCAGTCGATCAGGCGGGCCTTTTCTGCGCCATATTCCATCGCCTTGCGGGGGATTTCGTCGTAATCGGCTTCGTCGGGCTGGCCCAGGTTGGCCGTGTAGGCGTAGGGCAGGGCACCCTTGTTCTTCATCCAGCGCAGGGCGGCAGAGGTGTCCAGGCCGCCGGAGAAGGCGATGCCGACCTTCTGGCCGACGGGAACATGTTGCAGAATGGTTTCCATGAGATTTCTCTTAAAAATGATAGCTGCAAGCGCTTTATGGGTAAGCGATTGGGGCTGAAAATGCTTGAAGTTCTCGGGCCTGGGCTGGAGCCGGGCCATGTGCGGATCAGGCGTAATGGCAGATGTAGTGGTAAGCCTCGGTCACGCGAATGTCGAACTTGGAGTTCGCGGGGATCTGAAAGCTCTCGCCAGTCGAGGACTTTTTCCACTCATCGCTGCCGTCGAGCTTGTATTCGCAGGAGCCGCCCACGCATTCCATGATTTCTGCAGCTGCGGTGCCAAAGGTCAGCGTTGCAGGCAGCACCACGCCCACCGACTTCTTGGTGCCGTCGGCCAGGGTGAAGCTGTGGCTGACGCACTTGCCGTCAAAGTAAACATTGGCCTTGGTGGTGAGGCTGACGCCTGCGATGGTTTCGGTGGTCATGGAAGAAGTACGCTATGCGTGGTCGAAGATCAAAAGCATTGATTTTAGGCCACGGGATTTGCACCTGCGCGAATGCCTGGCAAAGGCAGGAAAAACAAGAGCCCCGTAAAGGGGCTCCTGAGCGGCCTGCAAGGCCGGATCGACTCGGGTCAGCGGCGCCAGCCGTGGCCGCCATGACCGCCGTGCCAGCCCGGACGGTAGTAATGGCTGGGGCGGGTGGCGTAGTAGGCGCCTGCACCAATGGCGGCGCCTATCAGCAGCGGTGCCACATAGTCAGACGCCGAATAGGTCGAGCCTACCGAGTAGGTGGGTGCCACGGGCTGAGGGGCGTAATAGCCGCTGTCGTAGTTCTGTGGGTAGCTGGTGCTGTAGGCGCCCTGAGGAGGCGTCTGGGTGCTGTAGTAGCCGTCGTTGCTGTAGACCGGGTCGTTGGCCACGGGTTGCACATTCAGCGCAATCCATTGGCCGGGCGGGTTGGCGGTCTGTGTGGTGTAGCTGCGACCGTTGTACTCATAGGTCACGTTGTAGCCCACGGTACGGTTCTGATAGAAGGTCTG
Organism: Comamonas testosteroni; assembly: GCF_030505195.1. NCBI lineage: Bacteria > Pseudomonadati > Pseudomonadota > Betaproteobacteria > Burkholderiales > Comamonadaceae > Comamonas > Comamonas testosteroni. The sequence goes on along the minus strand of NZ_CP129672.1, from coordinate 1,023,053 downwards.
CGTGCTGCACTGGCGCATGTTCTGGTACTGCACCGGGCCGGAGGCTTCGGCCTGATTGCCCAGCATGGCACCGCCGACCACGCCGGCGGCAGTGGCCGCTGCACGGCCGCCGCCACCGCCGATGGCATTGCCGATCAGGCCACCGGCAATGGCTCCGACCACGGCACCCGCACCGGTGGGGCGAGGGGCGACCGCTACAGGCTGGTCGCTGCAGACCTGCTGCGGTACGGCGACCTGCTGGGTGATGGGGGTCGAGGACAGCACGCGGCCCCGCTCCTGGGCATAGGCCCCAGTGGCGGCCACGGCGGTCAAAGTCAAAACTGCCAGAGTTTTCATCAACATCTCTCCTGTCTCTGAAGCTTTAACGCATCAGATCACCAAAAAGTTTAGGGGATCTGCGTAAATTCAAGCTCTCGGCGCCGTAAAACTAGGTAAAGCCATGTGTAAATGTGAGCGGTTGCTTATGTATTTTGCACCGTATCCCATTCATCAGCCTTGAAACCGACGGTAATTTTCCCGTCGGCCCATTCCACCACGGGGCGCTTGATGGTGCTGGCGTGCTCCCGCATTACGGCAGCGGCACTGGCTGCGTCAACGGCAGCGGCTTTGGTCGCCTCATCGAGCTTGCGCCAGGTCGTACCCTGGCGGTTGAGCAGCTTTTCCCAGCCCACGGCCTGCATCCACTGAGGCAGGCGCTCGACGGGAACGCCTTGCTTCTTGAAGTCATGGAACTGGTAAGTAATACCTTGCTCACTGAGCCAGCTGCGTGCTTTCTTGACGGTGTCGCAATTGGATATCCCGTAAACTGTTGTTAAGTTGTTGTTTTCATTCATTTTGTGAAATCCTATCTGCCTGATTTTTTGTGAAATATGTGGTTTTTTCACAAATTCAGGAGTTTGCATATAGCATATTTAATATTGTTGAATTTATTACTCTGCTACTTCTTCCGTAGCGTCCAAAGCTTTGAAGAACTCCGATGGCTTCATCTCCAAGGCTTTGATGATTTTGAGGATGTTGATAAGAGCTAGGTTGTGCTCACCTCGCTCAATTCCTCCCATGTAGCTACGGTCTATCCCACATCTATCACCAAAGGCTTCTTGAGAGTAGCCAAGAGCCTTCCTGTGGTGCCTCACTGCTTGACCAAATGCTATCAATTCAGGAGAGCTTTTCTTTGCTGGGTCTTGTGTTCTAACCATTCCCCATCGTCCCAATGTGTTGCATAAAGCTCCACGGGATAAGATTTCACGGGATATAGTTACCAATCGAGTTAAGATGTGTGACTTGCTGTGACCGCCTGCAAAGATGTTCAAAAATTTTTTGAACCTACTGGATTAGTGCAGCGAATAACGAGACACAAACAAAGGCAAAACATATGTTCATCATGGATTTTATTATTGAGCACGAAAAAATCATTAAGCAAATTATTTGGATTGTATTGCTTTGTGCTTTTGCAATTGTTTTTTGGAAAAAAGTATTGCTCTTTGTTTGTGTTGTTGGTGCTTCTGTTTTCACTGCTGAATTTATTGCTAAAGACATTGGCGTTTTAATTTTTGTGTTTTATTGCCTATATGTGTTCTTTAGCTTCTTTAAAGAGCATTTTTACGACTGAAAAGGAGGAGTTATGATGAAATCTATGAAGGTACTGGGCTTGGTTTTGGGTGCTGTTATGCTGGTTGCTTGCAGTCAAGATGTCCGCGACATTAAGATGTCTCAAATCACGGCAGAGCAAAAAGAGCAAGCTCTTAAGCAAATGAAGCCTGAAGACCTTAAGTGGGTAAAAACTTATGAACTTGGTCAAGGTATGAAAATGGAAGGCACTGATGTTGACCGTAGTTACAACGAAATGATTTCTTTCGTTAAGGAAGAATTTGAAAAAGAAGAAAAGAATAAGAGGTAATCTCCTGAAATTCTTAAAGAAAGAAAGACCCTTCGGGGTCTTTTTTTTTGTTCCTATAGCTTGTTATATGATTTCCCTATTGCTTGAATGTTAAAAGTTGTGTATAAAATCTTTCTTCGGGTAGGCGTAGAAAAATATTCTATTGCCTTCTGTATAGAGAGCTGTTTTTTATTAAAACTTTAAAATCTAGGTGTAATTATGGAGTTTATTGGTCTTATCATTCTTGCATATATTGTATATTACATATACAGAAAGAATAAAATAAGAATAAGTAATAGAAATTTTTATGAAAGTGAACAAGGAAGAAGTGTTAATTCCTTTGAGGAAAATTTAAAAAAATCATCAATTAAAAATTGCGACGCAATTTCTAGGGGTGATGATTGGGAGGCTAGAGACTATAAAATACCAATCCCCAAAGGAATGCAAATCTATGAAAACTTCATGGTTGCAGGTAGTAACTATAAAAAATCCAATATTAGAAATTTTTTTGACTCTGGTAGTCAATCTACAAAAATAGAGAAGGACCATGAAAACGAGCATGATTCTTACGCTATTAAAATTATTGGAGTATCAAATCAAAACAAGTATGATTTGGGATTTATACCGAAAGATACCGCTAAAAAAATTCATATAACAAATTTTTCTGAAAAAATAATTACACGCTTAAATAGAATTTTTATTGGAAAAAGTGGATATTGTGAGGTTTATGTTCAAATCCTCGGTCCAAAATCTGAAATTTCAATTTATAGGCAATACGAGGAAGATAAGCCTGCAACAAAAGAAAATGTTGAATATTTAAAATTTTTTAAAATCAAATTTAATAAAAATATAACAAATTCTGAGGCTGTAGATCTTATAAAAGATCACAAAAACAATTCTTCTCCAGTGGATTTGGCAGAGTGGGATTTATTAAACAATATCTATGATGATTTTGTTGATAGTGGAGAGTATAAAGAATACAACTTAAAAAAACCCAGTAAAGCCAATTTAAGAGAATGCATTGATACACTTAAAAAAGCAGGGTATAAATATGAAGATATTGATTGTGATTTCGATTTGCTGGCTGAAAATTTATTAAGAGTAAATCCAAATTTGAAAGCACAAAGAGGTTGAAGATGTTATTTGATGAGATAGAAAATTTAATTGACTACATGAATTCACAGAATAAATGTGATTTCATTTTTAAGACGGATTTAACATCTTCTGTTGTTTATGCAAAAGTTTGGTTTGAAGTCGATGATGAATATGCGGACATCAGAAAATCAGATGATTTTTATTTCATAAAAAATGAACATGGTTTAATTATTGGTGCTGTTCATGATATGCCTAAAATAAATGATCTGGAGTTATTTGTTAAGAAAAATTTTAGAGGAAAAGGCTATTTATCAAAAGCCATGAATGAAGCAATACTTCCTTTTCTAAAACTTAATGGCCGAAAGATTCAAAGAATCACATTTGAAGATCCTCAAGTTGGAGAGTATTGTAAAAAACATTTTGGATTTAAAGATAAAGAAGAGAATGTTTTGGAATTGAACTTGCTTGAGATTAAAAAAGAAATAAAAAATAAATACAAGGGACGCATATTTCTGGATGAAGTTGATCAAATAAGAAAACGGTTTAAGAAGTCTCTAATAGAATTCAAAATGGCTAAAGATCAAATTTATATGAGCTATGGATACGATGTTCTAAAAATTGATTGGCTAGAAGAGGAAATATCAAAATTAGATGATTTTTATTTGGATTTGCCTGAAAATTAAGGTTGTAGGTTTAGATAAAAACCTATAACCCCCAGCCCTGGGGGCCCCTATGCTAAAAAAAGATAAAAATTTCTTTAAAACCAGGTTAAGATAAGCTATAAATAACTTTTTTTGGAGGTTTAAGATATGGCTAAAGAATTGACACTTGCAGAACTTCAAGCACAGATTGAAGAGCTTCAGAACAAGGCAAAAGCAATCATCCAAGCTGAAAAAGCTGGGGTTGTTGAAGAAATTAAGGCTCAAATTCTTCAATACGGCATCACAGCAAGTGAACTTGGATTTAAGCTTGCAGAGGCTGGAAAGCCTGCGAAATCTGGCAAAGCTACAACAGTTCCTATGTATAAGAACAAAGACAATGAGGCCGAGACTTGGCACGGTGGCAAGGGTCGCTTGCCTTTGTGGTTGCAAACTATTCTTAAAGAAATTCAAAAGACAAAGCCAGAAGCTGGAAACCCAGAATTGAAGGCTTGGCTTGATGAAAACGGCTATAAGATTTAAAGATATTGGAAATAGAAAAGCCCCATCGCTGGGGCTTTTTTTATTGCTTTAACAATTTCTTAGCATTTGCCAATCTTCATAATTTTCTTGAATATCAATTTTCTCATATGCTAAGTGTTTTTCTAATTCTGCTTTATGCTCTTTTAAATACTCATCTTCTGTCATAAATAAACTATCAAGAATAAATCTAGCTTTTTCAGTTGAAATTTTACCCCTGATGTCACACCAACGATAAGCGACAATTTCCTCATCTTTCAAAAGATTAAAGTGAACTCGCGTATAGTGCTTATATAAATTTGTTCCCTTAAATTGGTCTATTTCAATAATTGAAGTTCTTTTATTAGTCATATTCTCTCCTTTATTTGCTATATGATAAATTCAATATAGCAAATTAAAATTTATTGTCAATATTGATTTATAAAATATAACTGCTATATTGAATTTATCATATAGCAATAGGAGGGGCGAAAATGAAAATAAATAATAGTAGATATAGCTTGGTAATGGCGAGCAATGGGAGACTTGGCGGATTAGCAAAAGGTAGAAGTTACGATAATAAGAGAAGACAAGCACAAGAGCTTTACATTGCAAATATAAGCATAACAATTAAAGAAATCGCCGAAAAATTAGGTGTTTCTGTTGGATTTGTGAGTGATTGCACCAAAAAACAAATAATCAAAAGATTGCGATACTCTCAAAGTCACACAATACAAGATTTGTTAAAGTTAAATGATGAGCAATTTGAAGCCTTAACTCTTCAAGATGATATGTTGCAAGACTTAGAAAAGATGAAAAGAATTAAAAATAGTGATGATTACAAGCAATTGAAAAGAGATAAGTTATTGAAGTTCTAATAAATAAAGCCCCTTCTGGGGCTTTTTCTTTTACCAATTTGCATAGTCTACGCTTCCGTTATCCGTGCATTTGTATGTGTATTGACTGCTAGGTTTTAAGATAAATCCTATGGCTTCATCATAGCTTTGTTTTGAACTTGCTCCACTGCTCCAAAACTCTCCAAAACTTCCAAACTTTGCATAGTATTCGTTTGGTGTGTATAGCTGTTCATTTCCATAGAGCTTATTCCCCATCCATCTAAAAGTGCCAACAGTGACCGAGTTGCCGTTATATCTTTTACAGACATTTAAAGTATTTCCTTTAACTATTGATATGCCTGTTGCTGGTGGTGTAGGTGCTGGTGGTGGTGGAGGCGGTGGTAAAGGGTTTTGGTCTATATCGTCCGGTGGTGCCGCTGTGGCTGGTGGTGCTGGTGTGAATAGTGGCGGTGTCCATTGAGGCGGTGTTACTGGTGTTCCTCCCGCTGTTCCTGGTGTGATGGCAATGGGTCCACCAGATGGGGCTACAACTGGATAAACAGGAGCTACACCCGTAATACTGTAAGTTATTGGTATAGCTGTAGATGGTGTGAAAGCTGGAACTGTGGGAACTGGTATAGGGATAGGAATTTCAGGAATAGCAACATCAACATGCGGAGGCGGTGGAGTGTTTACGCTTGCTGTGATTGTGTTGATTGTGTAGCTTTGACTCTTGTTTACGACAATTGAAATCTCGTTTGTATTGCTAAAGCAAGAGTTTGAAATCTCGTTTAAATCATTATTTGATATGTCTTTGCCATTGATTACAGCACTAATGTTCTTATTTGCTGAAATCATCTTGCTTACGAAATCAACACAAATACGAGCTTTCACATTGCTATAGTTCAATAGCAAATTACCGTTCTTTGATGTGATTGAAGCAAGTTCTAGGTTGCTTTTGTATTGTTGGAATGTCTGTATAGCTTCATCGTTGAAAACTGTTGTGTTCGTTGTGTTTTCAATGCCTTTGATGAATTCGCTTAGGTCACTCACTTCGCTTTTTGTTGTTCTTATATCATTTGCATAAGTTGCTATGCTATATGTTGAAACTGAAGCAATGGATACAAGGCCAACGCCTATCAATAATTCAACCAATGTAAAACCTTTATTTTTATTCTTATTCATATATTCCTTTTTTATCTTATTTTTATCTTGCTCAATCTTTTCTTCTCTGCTTCTTTCTCTCGTGATAAAGCCAAATTTCTTTGTGCTGTAACTGCTATCAACTGAGCCAATAAAGCATATTTTCTCACTGGGTCTTTTTCTGCATTCATTAAAGCAGCTAAAGAAAGCATCTTTGCAGACAAAGAACCTGAGCCACTAGATGAAGCACTTCCACCGCCAGAGGGTCCAGATGAGCCTGTAAGAGCTTTTTTCTGTGTTGCTGTGGCTTGGGTAGCTGAAAAGGTTTGAAGCTTCTCTGTGAGTGTTTGAGAAGGTTTGGAGGCTGGAACCTGTTCCACAATCTGGGGACTTTGTGCTGTTGCCTGACCGGCAACCTTGGGCACATCTACAAGAGCTTTATTCTTTATAGAACCCTTTAAATTCAAGCTTCTATTTTTGAAATTTGGAACTTTATTAAATGTCTTTTCGTTATATTCTGCTCTGTATTTAATGCCATTGCTTAGGCTGGTTTGAACCTTTAGCAATTGGTCTGGGTTTAACTTTGTAGGCTGGTTGCTTGATTGTTTTAATAATTCTCTATAGTCTGCCTTGCTAGTAAAAGCGGGACCTTTTAAGCGTATTGGCTTATCTTTTCCTGTTGGAATTACAGAAATGTAATCATCACCTATACGAGAGACTTTCCATTTCAAATCGTGCTGTAAGTGTCGGAGAAGGTCACTTCTGTTTTGAATTTCGTTATTCTTAACCTTTTCTACTAAATAACTAGAAAACTTCGCTTTTCTTGTTCTCTTTTCAAAATTTAGGAACTGAGCTTTTAAGAGGCTGGGAACTACTTGCTTAAATCCTAATTTATCGTTTTGAAGCTTTTGAAAATCTTCAAAAAGTTTTTCGGAGGCTGGGCCAGGTGGTGCAATGTTTAAAGCTTTTTGAGTTTTGGCGTCTTGTTTAGCTACTACAAAATGAAGTTCAACATTTCCTTTGTCTCTGTGCATAACCCAGAGCACAGGTGCTCTGTTTTCATCTAAACCAGGCAAGAAGGTTTTGCGAAAGTCTTTAAGAATTTCTTGTATTTGCTTAGGTGTTGGCTTCTCATCATCTCTAAAAGCTATAACGCCAGATGTGTATTTGTTTTGTCTCGTATTGCTATCAATTAAAAAAGCTACGGCATCTTTTGAACCCTCTGATGTTGTTAATTCATTTAACAACACGGGAGCAGGATTTCTTACTTTCCCGTCTGCATCTTTTCCGAGAAGGTAAGAAATCGGTCCTCTGCTTGAGCTTTTACCAACCTGCTTAAATATCTTGATTATCATTTAAGCTCCTTGTGTATTGTTGTTTTTTCAAGGTCTTGAATGACTGTAAAAGCTCTTGAAATTCTTGGATTATGAAAAGCTCACCGCTATTGATGCGATGGGCAATTTGGTTAAGATTTACACCAATTTTATTGAGTTGATTTAATAGTTCTGTTTGTTGCTTGATGTTTGCTTTATGAACTTTTTCATATAGCAAAGCATCGCGGCAATATTTAGCTGTTGATGTTCTTTTTAATTTGGCTTTATCTTCAAGCTGTTTAAATTCATCTTCATCAAGTCTTATGTGAAGTTGTTTATTTCTTACTTTCCCAAGCTCTCCAGATTGTCCTGTCCTTTTCTTTTTTCGTGTCATTGATAAACCTCTTTTTATTATTTTTATTGGTGCCATCAGGCAAAGCAAAGATTGAAAATCTAGGGGTCTGGGTCTCCCAGATATAAATAAAGCAAAGCTTTATTCAGGTCGCTAAGCGAGTCATCTTGCTTATGTATTACTATCTTAGGAAATTGGTTTGCTAAGTCAAACCTATAGGCGATAAAAAACCAGCTCAAAGGCTGGTTAATTTATGGTATTAAAGTTTTGTAATTGATATTTTTTTATCATCAATATGTTCAATTTTAATTGCTCCAATTACTTCCAGCATCTCTAAAAAATCCCCCATTTTTTCAAACTGGCTTTTGGTGAAAGTCTCAGGGTTATCATTCATAAATGCAATCATAAATAAAACCTCATCAATTTTATTGCTAACAATCATCATTCTTTTTTTATTCATAACATTCTCCTTTTTTATTGTTATTTAATATTTATCAATTTATATAGGTTATCAGATATTTTTGAAAGTATCTTTTTATCCTTGCCGTCTGTAAAAACCTCTTTGTTTTCAATCCAAAATTTGTTCAAAAGAAAGGTTTGGTAATCGTCACTATCAAACTTAAACACATTTCCAAAATATTCAAGTATTACTATAGTGTTTAAATAATATCTTTCTTTGCCCGTTTTTTTGTTGGTGTACTTATTTCCAATGATTTCATAAAGCTTCTTTAATTCTTCTTTTGTTAATTTATTTAATTGTTTCATTTTTATCCTTTACTTAACTCTATCCACTTTGAAATTTGGATCTTTTTTAGGTGGTTGCTTATCTTCATTTTTCTTAGCTTGCATAAGCTTTAAAACATCTAAATCCATTCCTGCTAATGGCTTAGGTTGTTCTCTGCTTGCAAATGGGTCTGAGGCTTTCATCATTAAATTTATCATGTAACATAAAATAAAAATCCAGAAACCAAGTATTAACCAAATAGATAGAGGATTAAAAATAATGTCATCGCTAGGATTTGAGCCTCTGCCGAATAATAAATTCCAAACTGCTTTAGCTACTCCAACAATAACCCCTACTACTGTTCCTAATAGTCCTAACATAATTTCTCCTTATTTTCTTTTTGCATTTCATCAATCTTCCATTCAAGATTAAAGATTTCTAATTGTCTTATCAAAACTAAAGTCTCTAGTTCTTCTATCTTTTGCTTTAGTTCTTTGTTTTCTTTTATTATTCCAAACATCAAACCCTCCTTTTTTTCTTTATTGTTATATTTATTAAGGTAGCTTAATAAAATAAGAAATCAAGTTTTTTAAGACGAAAAAAAGCCCCTGAGGGCTTTAAGATGGTTGGAAGTGTTAGAAGCTTGAAAGATGTATTGAGCTGGTTTTTACCGTGTTTGAGCGATTTTTTTTTGCTGGTTGGTGTGTTGGGTAGGGTAGAGGCTGAAAAGCTCGTGGCGGCGGTTTTTTGTCGCTTCGCTCCTACTACTGATATAAAGAATGATTGTTCTTAGTTCTTATATATCCCCCTTCCGTCCCCGTAGGGGAAACATCCTAGCCGGATGGGAAAGATAAAGGCTAGAACAAGTCTAGCCTTTACTTTGATGATGGTTTCGTTTCACTCCACAAAACACCATTTGTTTTATCTAATATTTAAAAAAATACATAATTTGTCTTTTTTTCCCTCTCTTAAGATATGCTTAGGATTGAGCCAGAGAGGGAAAAAGTTTTCCCTAACCCGTGCCAAATTAAAAAACTCTTGTGAGCTTTGGCAAAGGCGGGACTTTTTCCCTCTCTGTGATATGCCTAAAAACTCTTAATAAATTTATCAAAAATTCTTAGGCATATCGCCGTCGTGGGGTGGATAAGATTAAAGTTCTATCACACTTAAACAGTTCGCAATACTTTAAATTGCTCTAACCAGGTCTGTTCTTAGTCTTCTGTGTTGCTTTGTTAGATTACCGTTCTAGCAACTTAAAAACACTTTTAAATGCAGTTTTCACCGCGTTTTAGGCTAGTCCGTTAGCCAGTGTTAATTTATATCTGCCAATAAGCCGGTGCTTATTTTCAATTTAAAAAAGGACTTATTGTCATTGCCTCACTTCACGAGTTTTACTGTGTTTTTTGTAGACATACGAACCGAGAGAGTGAACCGACGAATAATATATCTATATTCATTTAAGTAAATTTTTGCTTATTTGTCAAATGTCATAAAAAAAGCCTCAATTTATGAGGCTTAATTTATTTTGAAAAATTTTCTTTTTGCTTTGCTGAAGTGATATTTAAACATATTCGTTATTTCGTTCTCTGTATAGCCTTCCATCAAAATTCTTTCAATATTTTCTATATCATCAGTGTGAAAGCGTTTCAATTCGCTTTCTGTCCAATTAAGTAAGACATTAAATTCAATCTGTTTGGGGTGGTTGCTGTCGTATTCTTTGATTTTTAAAAGTAGGGCGGTTTTCTTGTGAATTAAGAAAATTATTCGTTTTACATCGCTTATCGTTAATATTAGTTTAGACATATAGAGCCTTTATTGTTGTTATTTTATCTATACTAGCAATTACTTTTTAAATAGCAAAAAAACAGGCCGAAGCCTGTTTTGTGTGGTTATGAGTTTTATTTTTTATTTTTTAAATTCAATGAGAAGTAATGTTTCTTTGTCACTGCTGATGTCGTGTGACCAACGGATTTAAGTACTTCACTTTGAGAAGATAGGCCAGAAGTTGGCATTGTCTTAATTTCTCTCTCTAATCCAGCAATGTCACGAATTCCAAGGATTTCAGAAATTAACAGGGAGTTATCAGAGCCAATAACTTCCACAAATTCACTAATGGAATTCTTTCGGAGCTTGTGAGGTGTGATATCTCTTAAGCCAAACTTGTTCAAGTGGTATCTCAAGGAGGCTTCAAAGCCCGTCACCGTGTAATTAAAAACCCTATCTTGATTCGGTTTCTTGGGGATAGAGTTTAATATCTCTTTGGCTTCAGTAGTGAGATAGACAGGGCGAGGGTTTGTCTTCGTATCTGTTAACTGAATAAAATTGTCGTGAACTTGCGACCACTTCAAAAGAATAACCTCAGCTCTTCTCATTGCTGTTGTCATCATCAATTTAACAATAGCAATTAAATCAGTGCTTTTGTTTGTCTCAATAGCCTTTAAAAATTCTTCTTTACTTACTTCGTTAAATCTGAAAAATTTAGGTTTTGCAGGAACTGCAATAGAATAAAGCTTCTTGTCAAAATCTTTGATTGGATTTTTGTAATCTGTCAGGCTTGTGTCTATTGTTTTTGCATGTTCTATAACGCTGTTAATCAATACAATTTCAACGCGAATAGACGAACCCCTTAAATTGTCTTGTATTCTTGTTTTTACATAGGAATTGATTGTTGATGGTGTAATTTCCCTAAGTGGAATGTCTCCGAATTTTATTTGTTCTCTGTTAAATTGATGATTGAAAGACATTTCAAGAACTCCCAAAGAGTTATCTTGAACTTTAAATTTCACTATCCTTTTTAGTTTGCTTAATTTATTTGTATAATTCTTATACTTGTGCTTTTCCTCGGCTGTCATTTCTGAAAGCTTTTTATTGATTAAATTTCTATATTTTATATTTAGATAATCATCTATATATCTTTGAACATATCTATCAAAAGTGGGATTTGTTAGGAAGTTTTTTATAAATTCTTTGCCTTTGCCGGTCTCACTTAATTCAAGCATCAGCTTTTGCTTATAGGCTTTTGCTTTTTCTTGGTCTTCTTCAATCACCAAGCTTTTTAAACCTAACTTTTTTCGCTCGTCGTTTAGATAAGCCAAAGCTTCATTGATGGAGCCAAAAAGCTTGTCCAGCTTGATACCTTTGCGGTTCATCTGCACACGGTAAGCAGTCACAGGAGAACCGTCCTTGTTGCTTCGTGTTGTCTCTTGAATACCCCTAGGCAACTTGTAAAAATTCATTTTTTTCACCCCATTTTTCTTGTGAAATGTCCCTGAAATTTTGTGAAATAAATTCAAAAATGTGAGACACAGTATAAGAAAAAACAAGCACTTAGAGCTATTTTGTGAAAAAAATCAATTAAGGGTTTTCAGTTGGGGATGCCGTAGACGGTGGTGATCTTGCTCATGGTGTTCGGTATCGGTGAAACGGTTGGAGTCAGATGTAACGCATTTGCCAAGTGTCGGCAGCCATAGGGCCTCTGACAGTGGGCGACAATAGCGCCCAGTATGCACACCATATTTCCCACCTTGGATGCCTGGCTGGCTTATTGCGAGCGCCTGCATCCCCAGAACATCGCCCTGGGTCTGGATCGCGTGCGTGAAGTCGCACAGCGCATGGGCCTGCAATTCGACTGCCCCGTGATCACGGTGGCCGGCACCAATGGCAAGGGTTCGACCTGTGCCATGCTGGAGGCCGTGGCCCTGCAGTCCGGCTATCGTCCCGGTGTCTATACCTCGCCGCATCTGGTGCATTTTGAAGAGCGCTGCCGCGTGGGTGGCGAGATCGTCAAGGCAGAGGAGCTGATCCCGCATTTTGAAGCGGTGGAGCAGGCCAGGGTGAAGGGCGGCAAAGAGGTGGCACTCACTTACTTCGAGTTCACCACGCTGGCCATATTGCGCCTGATGAGCCTGTCCAGGCTGGATGTGGCGATTCTGGAAGTGGGCCTGGGAGGCCGACTTGATGCCACCAACATCATCGATGCCGACTGCGCCATCATCACCAGCATCGATCTCGATCACATGGAGCTGCTGGGCCCTGACCGGGAGAGCATCGGCCGCGAAAAAGCCGGCATCATGCGTGCCGGTCGCCCCGTCATCGTCAGCGACCCGGTGCCGCCGCAAAGCGTGATCGATCATGCGCTCGAAATCGGTGCCGACCTCTGGCGCTTCGGCAAGGACTTCCACTACGACGGCGACAAGCAGCAATGGGGCTGGGCCGGCCGTGGCCGCCGCTATGCGGGACTGGCCTATCCGGCACTGCGCGGCGCCAATCAACTGATGAATGCTTCCGGTGTGCTGGCCGCCTATGAAGCCATTCGCGGCAAGCTGCCGGTGACGGCGCAGGCCGTGCGCACGGGCTTGTCCATGGTGGAGCTGCCCGGCCGCTTCCAGATCGTTCCCGGTCAGCCTACGCTGGTGCTGGATGTGGCGCACAACCCGCACTCGGTGGCGGCGCTCACGGCGAACCTCGATGCCATGGGTTACTTCCCCACCACGCATGCTGTATTCGGTGCCATGGCAGACAAGGACTGGGAGCCCATGCTCACCAAGGTGGGGCCGCTGGTCGATCGCTGGTATTTCACCGATCTGCCCACGCCGCGCGCGGATTCTGCAGAAAACCTCAAGGCCAAGCTGCAGCAGTTGCAGGCTCAGGGCGTGATCCGCAAAGATGTGAGCATGCAGACCTTTGCCAATCCCCAGCAGGCCCTGGATGCCGCAGTCGCGGCCTCGGAGGCGGCTGATAGAATCGTGGTCTTTGGATCGTTCTTCACCGTGGGCGGAGTGTTGCAAAACGGCACGCCTCGTCTGAACGCCAAACACCTGGCTCACTGAGTCAGCGGCCTGCCGCCCCGGCTTTTGACCGGTGGCGGGCCTCAACAAGTCCTCACTCATGGCATTTTTCAATTTCCGTTGGCCTGGCAAAAAAGACGAAGCCGAGTCCGTGGCTGGAGCCAAGCGCCCCAGTCGCCTGGCCCAGGGCGAAAGCGTGGAAGCCATGCGCCGCCGCGCACGTCATCGCCTCATCGGGGCGGCCGTGCTGGTGCTGATCGGTGTGGTGGGCTTCCCGCTGCTGTTCGACACGCAGCCACGTCCCATTCCGGTCAATATCCCGATTGAAATTCCCGATCAGGCCAATTCGGCACCTGAGGTCGTACCTGGCACCCAGGTGGCGAGCCAGACGGCTGCACCCTCAGGGCGTGTCGCTGCCAATGCGTCTTTGGATGACGGTGAGGAAGTGCTTGCACCTTCGGCCAGGACTGCCGCTTCTGTGACTGCTGCCATTGCGCCGGCTGCTCCTGTGGTGGGGGCTGCGGTCACTGCGGCTGCCGTCGGTACAGCCGCTGCGGTGGCATCTCAGGCCAAGCCCGAGCCCAAACCAGATGTCAAACCTCAGCCCAAGCCTGAGGTGAAGCCCGAGCGAAAGCCGGAGCCCAAGCCCGAAAAGCCCAAGGCCGAGGTCAAGCCAGAGGTCAAACCTGAGGCCAAGAAGCCGGAAGCAAAACCCGAGCCCAAGCACAAGCCTGAAGCACCCAAGGTGGACGAGGCCGCCCGTGCCCGTGCCCTGCTCGAGGGGCGCAGCACCTCGGAGCCTGCCGCGCCCAAGGAGGCTGCAGCCTCCAATGAGCGCTTCATCGTACAGATCGGCGCCTTTGCCGAAGTCGGCAAGGCCAACGAAATCAAGGGCAAGCTGGGTGCCGGAGCCTTTACCCAGACCGTGGACACCAAGGACGGCAAGCGCACACGTGTTCGCATGGGGCCTTTCAAGAGCCGCGAGGAAGCCGAGAAGGCTGCCGCCAGGGCCAAAGCGTTGGGCTTGCCTGCATCGGTGTTCAAGGCTTGAGAGCGGTTTTCCGGCATCGGTTTGATTGATGAGCACGCTTGACTGGATTTTTGTGGTCGTTGTGCTGGGCTCCTTGTTGCTGGGGGCCTGGCGCGGTCTGGTCTATGAAGTCCTTTCCTTGCTGGGCTGGCTGGTGGCCTTTATGGTCGCGCGAACCTGGGCACAAGAAGTGGCGGTATGGCTGCCGCTGGATGGTTGGGACATGCAGCTGCGTTATGCGGCGGGCTTTGTGCTGCTGCTGGTGGGGTCCATGTTTGCCTGGGGAGTGATCTCCTGGCTGTCCAAGCAACTGATTGAGGCCGTGGGGCTGAGGCCTGTGGATCGCACCCTAGGCGCCTTGTTCGGTGTCTTGCGCGGCGGCCTGCTGCTGCTGGTGCTGGCTCTGGTGATCCAGTACACGCCGCTGCACAAGGCTTTGTGGTGGCAGGACTCGGTGCTGGCGCCCTGGTTGACTGAGGCGCTGGGCTGGGTGCTGCCTGCTCTGCCAGAGGAGTGGGGGCAGTATCTGCCCAAGGCTTCCTCTTGAAGCGAAGTTTTTTTGCCGCAATTTACCTAAGGGTTGAAAGTGGCTAAGGCGCTTGCTGTAAAACGCAGTGGGTGCCGACGAGAGTTTGGTGTTGGCGTGATCCGCCATGCCGGATATCAAAGCGCAGGCTAGCCAATGGGTGGCGAAGCAGGCGAGTGTGGCGAAGGGCGACTTTCGCGAACAGATGGAACGCAACTATGTGTGGAATCGTTGGTGTGGTGAGCACCGCACCCGTGAATCAGCTGATTTATGACGCTTTGCTGCTGCTGCAGCACCGTGGGCAGGATGCAGCCGGCATCGTGACCCAGCAGGAACGCAAGTTCTTCATGCACAAGGCCAAGGGCATGGTGAAGGACGTGTTCCGCACCCGCAATATGCGTGCTCTGCCTGGTGATGTGGGTCTGGGTCAGGTGCGTTATCCCACGGCTGGAAATGCCTCCAGCGAGGAAGAGGCTCAGCCCTTCTACGTGAATGCGCCCTTCGGTATCGTCATGGTGCACAACGGCAATCTCACCAATGCCAAGCAACTGCGCCGCGAACTGGCGGATACCGATCATCGCCACACCAACACCGAAAGCGACTCCGAGGTCTTGCTCAACGTGCTGGCGCACGAGATCGGCCGCGCCTCCAGCGGTGCGCCGCTTCAAAGCGAGGAAATCTTCAAGGCCGTGCGTGCGGTGCACAAGCGCATCAAGGGCTCTTACGCCGTGATCGCGCTGATCGCCGGCTACGGCTTGCTGGCCTTCCGCGATCCCTTCGGCATTCGTCCGCTGTGCATGGGCCGCGGCAATGATGGCACCATCATGCTGGCCAGCGAGTCCGTGGCGCTGGAAGGCACGACCCATCAGTTCGAGCGCGACATCGCTCCCGGCGAAGCGATCTTTGTGCACAACGACGGCCGCATCGAGAGTCAGCAATGCGCTGAAAAGACCCAGCTCAATCCCTGCGTGTTCGAGTATGTGTATCTGGCACGTCCCGACTCCACCATGGACGGCATCTCGGTCTATCAGGCTCGCCTGAACATGGGTGAGACGCTGGCCAAGCGCGTGATCTCCATGGTGCCTCCCAATGAAATCGATGCGGTGATTCCCATCCCCGAGTCGAGCCGCCCCAGTGCCATGCAACTGGCACAGTTGCTGGGCAAGCCCTATCGCGAAGGTTTTGTGAAGAACCGCTATGTGGGCCGTACCTTCATCATGCCGGGCCAGGGTGCGCGCAAGAAGTCGGTGCGCCAGAAGCTCAACGCCATCAGCAGCGAGTTCAAGGGGCGCAATGTGCTGCTGGTTGATGACTCTATCGTGCGTGGTACTACCTCCAAGGAAATCGTGCAGATGGCGCGCGATGCCGGTGCCAACAAGGTGTATTTGGCGTCCGCTGCGCCCCCTGTGCGTCACCCCAATGTGTACGGCATCGACATGCCCACGCGCTCCGAGCTGGTGGCTCACGGCCGTACGGTCGAGGAAATTCGCCAGGTCATCGGCTGCGACGCGCTGATCTATCAGGATGTGGAAGCCATGAAACAGGCCGTGGGCAAGATCAATGCCCAGGTGAGCGGCTTCGAGGCCTCCTGTTTCGACGGCATCTATATCACCGGTGACATTTCCGATGAAGAGGTGACAGCGCTCAACGAGGGACGCAACCGCGGCAGCGAAGAGGAGAGCGAAGACACTTCGCGCCTGTCTCTGCCGAATGCTCAGGAAAGCTGAGCGCTGGCGTTCAATCGCAGCGAATGACTGAGTGTGAAAGGGTTGCTGAGGCAACCCTTTTCATTCAGGAGGACAATGGCAGAGCTGTGCGGTCGGTATGCTCTTTAAAAGTGAGCTAGTGACGTATGTGCATCAAGCGTTTGAGGTTGAATTGACTCAAATTCCATGATGTGCGAGCAAGGCATATTCAAAGACCGGTACACCGAGTGCCGCCGGTCAAGCCGGTAGAGCAGCATGCGTGCGGGCCTGATTGGCGGTCTGCAGCGGACTCATGACCGGTACCAACCATCTGGATTTGACGATTGTGACCAACAAGACATTACCCGAAGGTTTGCATCCTGAAACTCTGGCCGTGCGCGAAGCGGTCGAGCGCAGCCAGTGGGGCGAGCATTGCGAAGCCCTGTACATGACCAGCAGCTTTGTGCAACCCGATGCGGCGACCGCAGCGCGCCGCTTTGCCAATGAAGAGCCAGGTTTCACCTATAGCCGCACCGGCAACCCCACGGTCACCAGCTTTGAAAAGCGTCTGGCGGCCATGGAGGGGACGGAATGTGCGGTTGCGACCTCCACCGGCATGTCTGCCATCTTGCTGGTCGCGCTGACGGCGCTCAAGACAGGCGATCATGTGATCTGCTCGCAGTCCATGTTCGGCTCCACCATCAAGCTGTTGGGAACCGAGATGGCACGCTTCGGCGTGGAAACCACGTTTGTCTCGCAGACCGATATCGAAGCCTGGAAGGCGGCCATCAAGCCCAACACGCGCATGCTGTTTGCCGAGACGCCCACCAACCCGCTGACCGATCTCTGCGACATCGCCGCACTGGCCGAGCTGGCGCACGCCAACAACGCGCTGCTGGCCGTGGACAACAGCTTCGCCACTCCCGTGCTACAGCAGCCCGTGAAGTTTGGCGCCGACCTCGTCGTGCATTCGGGCACCAAGTTCCTCGACGGCCAGGGCCGCGTCATGGCCGGTGCGGTTTGCGGCACCATTGCCCTGGTCGACAAGGTCATGGGCACTTTCTTGCGCAGCGGCGGTCTGAATATCGCTCCCTACAACGCCTGGACGGTGATGAAGGGCCTGGAAACCCTGGCTTTGCGCGTCAAGGCACAAAGCGCTGCGGCGCTGGAGTTTGCCGCCTGGCTGGAGGCCCATCCCAAGGTGGCGCGTGTCTACTACCCGGGCCTCAAGAGCCATCCTCAGCACGAGCTGGCCATGCGCCAGCAAAACGGCATGGGCGGTGCCGTGCTGGCGTTCGACGTGGTGGGTGAGGGGGCGGAGCAGCTGCGTGCGAATGCCTTCCATGTAGTGGACAGCACGCGTCTGTGCTCGATTACGGCCAACCTTGGTGATGTGAAGACCACCATCACCCATCCGGCCAGCACCTCGCATGGTCGTCTGACCGAAGACCAGCGTCAGGCTGCTGGCGTGGGTCAGGGTCTGATTCGTATTTCCGTGGGTCTTGAGCATCTGGAAGACCTCAAGGTCGATCTGGCTCGTGGACTGGATACGCTGTGAAAAACTCCCTGAGTCGCTTCGCGCCTTCCCTCTCAAAGGGGGCGATGCCCGCGCTGCGAGGTGACTCTTGCTTGGCATCTCTGACCGAGACTGCGTGCGCATCAAGCGCCGCAGCCTTGACGCAGGGAATGCCGCACAAGGATTTCTGATATGACAACCAACAAAATTCGCACCCGCTTTGCCCCTTCGCCCACGGGCTTCATTCATCTGGGCAATATTCGTTCGGCCCTCTACCCCTGGGCTTTTGCGCGCGCCAATGGCGGTGACTTCGTGCTGCGCATTGAAGACACCGATCTGGAGCGATCCACCCAGGCTTCCGTGGACGTGATCCTGGAAGGCATGGAATGGCTGCAGCTGGACCACGACGAAGGTCCGTTCTACCAGATGCAGCGCATGGACCGCTACAAGCAGGTGCTGGCCACGCTGCAGGAAAAGGGCTATGTCTACCACTGCTATATGAGCATGGAGGAGCTGGACGCGCTGCGTGAAAAGCAGATGGCCGCCAAGGAAAAGCCCCGCTACGACGGCACATGGCGCCCCGAAGAAGGCAAGGTGTTGCCAGCGATTCCTGAGGGCGTGAAGCCCGTGCTGCGCTTCAAGACTCCTCAGTCCGGCGTGGTGGCCTGGGAAGACAAGTGCAAGGGCCGTATCGAGTTCCAGAACTCCGAGCTCGACGATCTGGTGATTGCACGCCCTGACGGCACGCCCACGTACAACTTCTGCGTCTGCGTGGACGACATGGACATGAACATCACCCATGTCATCCGTGGCGACGACCATGTGAACAACACGCCGCGCCAGATTCACATCTTTGAGGCGCTGGGGGCCACCGTGCCGACCTTTGCCCATCTGCCCACCGTGCTCAACGAGCAAGGCGAGAAGATGAGCAAGCGCAACGGTGCCAAGGCCGTGACCCAGTACCGTGATGAAGGCTATCTGCCCGATGCCATGGTGAACTATCTGGCCCGTCTGGGCTGGAGCCACGGCGACGACGAAATCTTCAGTCGTGCCCAGTTCCTGGAGTGGTTCAACCTGGATCACCTGGGTCGCAGCGCCGGTCAGTTTGACGAAGCCAAGCTGCGCTGGGTCAATGCCCAGCATCTGAAGGCCATGGACGACGCCGAGCTGGCCCAGTTGGTCAAGCCCTTTGTCGTCAAGGCGGGTGTGGCCGAGAGCCTGATCGACGCCGATGACCGTCTGGTGCGCATTGTTGCCTTGTTCAAGGATCGTTGCGAGACCTTGGTGGATCTGGCCAACTGGGCCAAGGTCTTCTATGTGGACAGCGTGCAGCGCAATGCTGAAGACTATGCCAAGCATGTGAGCGAGGCGGCCACCCCCGTGCTCGATGCATTCGCTGCCGTGGTGGAAAACGTGGAATGGACCAAGGAAGCCATTGCGGCTGCGATCAAGGAGTTGCTCAAGGCGCAGGGTGTGAAGATGCCTGTGCTGGCTATGCCCGTACGCGTTCTGACGGTGGGCACAGCCCATACGCCCTCGGTCGATGCGGTGCTGGAATTGCTTGGACGTGAAAAAGTTATCGCGCGTTTGAAAAATCGCTAAAAACCTGTCTATAATTCGAGTCTCTGCAAAACGCGACTGATTAAAAGGTTGTCTTGCAGAAAAAGTTTTAGGGGGTATAGCTCAGCTGGGAGAGCGCTTGCATGGCATGCAAGAGGTCATCGGTTCGATCCCGTTTACCTCCACCAAAATTTTTGACGGCAAGTCGCAAGGCTTGAATCGTTCTAGGATTGACCCTATCGTCTAGAGGCCTAGGACATCACCCTTTCACGGTGAGTACCGGGGTTCGAATCCCCGTAGGGTCGCCAAGTTTGAAGCGCTTGCAGCTATACAATGGGTAGCAAAGCTTCCTGCCAGGAGTGGTAGTTCAGTTGGTTAGAATACCGGCCTGTCACGCCGGGGGTCGCGGGTTCGAGTCCCGTCCACTCCGCCAGTTTGGCTAGTCGCTTGATTAAAAAAGCGCCTTTATTTTCAGAAGGCGCTTTTTTAATCGGTGCGAAAGCAAAGATTCTAGGTTATGACCCTATCGTCTAGAGGCCTAGGACATCACCCTTTCACGGTGAGTACCGGGGTTCGAATCCCCGTAGGGTCGCCAAGTTTGAAGCGCTTGCAGCTATACAATGTATAGCAAAGCTTCCTGCCAGGAGTGGTAGTTCAGTTGGTTAGAATACCGGCCTGTCACGCCGGGGGTCGCGGGTTCGAGTCCCGTCCACTCCGCCACAGTTTTTTGGGGGTATAGCTCAGCTGGGAGAGCGCTTGCATGGCATGCAAGAGGTCATCGGTTCGATCCCGTTTACCTCCACCAAAATTTTTGACGGCAAGTCGCAAGACTTGAATCGTTCTAGGATTGACCCTATCGTCTAGAGGCCTAGGACATCACCCTTTCACGGTGAGTACCGGGGTTCGAATCCCCGTAGGGTCGCCAAGTTTGAAGCGCTTGCAGCTATACAATGGGTAGCAAAGCTTCCTGCCAGGAGTGGTAGTTCAGTTGGTTAGAATACCGGCCTGTCACGCCGGGGGTCGCGGGTTCGAGTCCCGTCCACTCCGCCACAGTTTTTGGGGGTATAGCTCAGCTGGGAGAGCGCTTGCATGGCATGCAAGAGGTCATCGGTTCGATCCCGTTTACCTCCACCAAAATTTTTGACGGCAAGTCGCAAGACTTGAATCGTTCTAGGATTGACCCTATCGTCTAGAGGCCTAGGACATCACCCTTTCACGGTGAGTACCGGGGTTCGAATCCCCGTAGGGTCGCCAAGTTTGAAGCGCTTGCAGCTATACAATGGGTAGCAAAGCTTCCTGCCAGGAGTGGTAGTTCAGTTGGTTAGAATACCGGCCTGTCACGCCGGGGGTCGCGGGTTCGAGTCCCGTCCACTCCGCCAGATTCAAAAAGCCGCAATCAAGCAATTGGTTGCGGCTTTTTTCTTGTCTGCGCACTCTGGCAGAACTGATGTGCTCCTGACTTTCTAGCAAGATACCCTTGCCATGCAAGTGCTATGGCAATACGCTATCGTTCACCCTTACAGATGTTGACAAAAGCTTTTCATGCGGGAACTTTTGCTGCCAATCGGTACACCATCTTTTCACCATTGGGTCTGCTTCCCAGTGACTGTCTCATCCCTTCATTGTTGTTCGTTTAACCACAGCTCCTTCGATCCATGCGCCCGGCGTCTTCCTTTCTGCTGTCGCTGCTGATGTTTGCCTCCATCATCGGAGTGCAACTCATTGCCATGTTGCCCTCAGGTTCGCAAGATGTAGTGGCAATGGCTCATGTACTCGACGCGCAGCCGCACGAATACGGTGTCGATGTGCTGCAGGAGTTCGAGGACGATGTGGAAGAAGATACGGTGGAGTTCTCCATTCACCGTCCGCATCGCACTGCCGAACTCAATCCGGCGCAAGATGATCGCAATGAATTGTTTGGCCCTCCCGAAGCGGTAGCTGTAGGTGTGGCCGATGTCCGGGTGCCTCCTCAGGGGCATGTGGTGCACCCGACTTATCCCTGGCCGGAAAGCATGTTGCGTCCGCCAAGTCTCGGCCTGCCGCTGGCAGGCTAGCTCCAGTTCAGCTGACGTCATCACGTCAGAACGTTTGCGCTGGGCTTTTTAGACCTCCGTTACCTGCCGCCCGTCATTCCGGCGCCTGCTGGCCTGGAAAGTGCTTGTCTGCTAGAGCATGGCTCTGAGACAGGTCTGGGGCGGCTTCACCTGCTCAGGTGTAACTGATTCTGCATCGCATGCGGCAGCTGCCGCATGTGCATGACAGTTTTCCGACTCCTTCCTCACTTTATCTGCCCTCAAGAAGGCAGCTGTGTTCTATGTTCAACAGATCGATAGTGCCGGCTTCTTTGCCGGCCAAGGCCAGTAAGAATTCTTCTGGCCATACTCCATTGCGGAGCCCCAAACGCGCGGCTGTGTTCGGCCTGTGTCTCGCCGCAGCTCTGGTTGCGAATGCTCAGACCAATGCCTATGGCACACAACAAGTCAGCAGCACCATTTCAGATCTGGTGCAGCCCAAGCTGACCCTCACGCAACTGGTGCAGACCGTGCTGGACAACAACCCTGAACTGCGTTCCGTTCAGCAGTCGAGCGTCACGGCTCAGGCGGCTGTGGTCAGCGCCGGTGCTCTGCCCAACCCCAAGCTGGAGTGGAGTCGCGGCGACAACAAGGCGCGTCTGGCATCGGCCACGCCCGGCAATGTGCAGACCATGGGGATCTCGGTTCCCATAGAAATGCCTTCCGTGCGTGCTGCACGTGTCGAGGCGGCGCAAGCCGGGCAGCGAGCATCCGTGCACCAGATTGCTGCATCGCGCAATGCGCTCGTGGCCCAGGTCAAGCTCAAGGCCTACGAGGTGGTCCTGCGACAGGCGCAGGCACAGGCCGCCTATGACGCCGTCAAGTTGCTGGAGCAGGCTCATGAGCGTGTACGCGTACGTGTTTCCAGCGGTGAAGCAGCTCGTTACGAAATCATCAAGGCCGATGCCGAACTGATCAACGCTCGTCAGCAGGAGCAGTCTGCCCGTTTGCTGGCTGAGCAATCCCAGCTCACGCTCAATCGTCTGGCTGCAGGCCAGTTGCCCAATCGCTTTGATCTGGCTCTGTCTCTGCAGGATCCGGTGGAGAAGGCGCAGTTGCAGAACATCAACTGGCAGTCCCATCCGGAGCTGCTGCAACTGCAGTCCGATGTGGACAAGGCCGAAGCGCAGAAAAATGGTGCCAAAGCCAGCCGTTGGCCAGGTCTTGAGCTGCGTTACGCGCAGACGCGTGAACCCGACATCCGCAATAACACCATCGGCGTGAGCATGCAGATTCCGCTGTTCGACCAGCGCCGCGGCCCCATTGATGAGGCCGCTTCGGAGGCCGAGCGTGCTCGCCTGCGCATGGAAGGTCGCAAGGCCGAGTTGGAGCAGCAAATGTTGCAGGCCTGGAAGGTCATGGAAATGGCGCAGGTACGCACCAAAGCGCTGAGCGAGGGTGCGGTGCGCGAGGCCGAGTCGGCCTTGCGCGTAGCAGAGGCGGCTTACCGCTTCGGCGAGCGCGGCATTCTGGATGTGCTGGATGCACAGCGCGTGCTGCGCACGGTGCGCGCCGATTTGCTTGAAGCCCGATACCAACTGCAATCCGCCCGGATTGAACTGGATTTTCTGGCTGGTCGCTATGCGCAGCCTTCCTCGCTTTGAGCTTTCAAAGTCAAGACCACGTTTTCGTATTTTTTGAATTCGCTTTATGTCTTCTCATCATCACTCCTGGACTGCGCGTCCCGCCTCACTGGTTCTGGCACTGGCGCTGGCCGGGCTGACAACATTGACCCTGACTGGCTGCGGCAAGGAGGGGCCGGCTGCTGCAGTTGCTGCAGCAGATATCAAGGCCGAGCTTGACCCCATGGAAGTGGTTGTCTCTGCCGAAATGGCAAGTAACTTCAAGACCGCTGCGCTAACGCAGGCCGAAGTTGCATCGGTGCAGGAAGTTGCCGGTCGCATTGAGGCCAACGAACGCAAGGTCACCCGCATCGGTGCGGCAGTGACAGGACGTGTGACCGAGGTGCTGGCCGAAACCGGCGATCGAGTCAAAGCGGGTCAGACTCTGGCTCGCGTCGCCAGCCCCGAGTTGACCACGGCTCAACTGGCCTATATGCGTGCCAGCGCCACGGCGACTCTGGCCGAGCGCTCCGTAGAGCGCGCACGTCAGCTGATTGCTGCCGATGTGATCGGCTCTGCAGAACTGCTGCGTCGCGAATCAGAAGTGCAGATTGCGCGCGCAGAGTTGAGGGCGGCAGGCGATCAGCTCAAGCTGATGGGCTTGTCCGCCGATGCGCTGAGCAGTTTGCGCGCCAAGGGCAGTGTTGCACCGAATGCCGCCATCACTGCTTCTGCTGCCGGTATCGTGATCGAGCGCCAGGTCAGCCAGGGTCAGGTTGCGCAGCCGGGGGACCCTCTGTTCACTGTGGCGGATCTCTCCAACGTCTGGGTGGTAGGCGCCTTGCCTGAGCAAATTGCACGCAGTGTGCAGACTGGCCAGAACGTCCAGATCGATGTGCCGGCGCTGGGGCTGAGCGTCGAGGAGACACCCATCTCGGGCAAGATCATCTACGTGGGTGACACAGTGTCCCCCGAAACCCGCACCGTGACCATTCGCACTCAGGTGGACAACAAGGATCTGGCGCTCAAGCCCCAGATGCTTGCCACCATGAAGATCCAGGGGGCCATGGAGAAGACTCTGGCGATCCCTGCACTGGCAGTGGTCCGCGAGAACGACAAGGACTACGTCTACGTCAAGAAGGCCGAAAACCACTACCGCCTGACTCCGGTGGAGCTGGGTGCGACCAGCGGTGGTCTGCGACCTGTGGTCAAGGGGGTGAGCGAAGGCACGCAGATCGTGGTCGAAGGTGCATTCCACCTGAACAATGAGCGCAAGCGCGCAGAACTGGAGTAAGCCCATGATTGCCTCCATGATTCGTGCCGCACTATCGCAGCGGCTGGTGGTGGTCGTGCTGGCGCTGGTGATGTGTGGCTTTGGCCTGCGTGCCGCCATGAATCTGTCGGTGGATGCCTTCCCCGATGTGACCAATGTGCAGGTTCAGGTTGCCACCGAAGCCCCTGGTCGTTCGCCCGAGGAGATCGAGCGTTTTGTGACCGTGCCTCTCGAAATCGCCATGACGGGATTGCCCGGGCTGGCGGAGATGCGCTCGCTCAACAAGAGCGGTCTGTCCATCATCACGCTGGTGTTTACCGATGCGACCGATGTGTACTTTGCCCGGCAACTGGTGACGGAGCGTCTGATCGAAGTCACGCCGCGCATGCCTGAAGGCATCGTACCGGTACTGGGGCCGGTATCCACTGGCCTGGGGGAGGTCTATCAGTACACGCTGGATCACCCCGATGATGGCAAGCGCGAGCTGACCCAGGCCGAGTTGACGGAGCGTCGCACCATTCAGGACTGGGTGGCGCGCCCGTTGCTGCGCTCCATTCCCGGTGTGGCTGAAATCAACTCCCAGGGGGGATATGTCAAGCAGTACCAGGTGCTGGTCGATCCTGCCCGTCTGCGTCACTACAACCTGAGTGTGCGTCAGGTGGTGCAAGCCGTGGCGGACAACAATGCCAATGCCAGCGGCGGCATCCTGCCGCAGGTGACTGAGCAGTATCTGATTCGCGGCGTGGGCATGATCCGTACGCTGGACGATATCGGCAACATCGTGCTCAAGGAGCAGGGAGGAGTGCCGGTCTATGTGCGTGATGTGGCCAAGGTGCAGATTGATGCCGAGGTGCGACAGGGTGCCATCATCAAGGGGGGCTATACCGAGGGCGTGTCCGGCATCGTGCTGATGATGCGTGGCGGCAATGCCAAGGAGGTCGTGACCCGCGTGAAGGAGCGTGTCGAGGAAATCAACTCCAAGGGCATGCTGCCCGGCGGCCTGCAGATCGTTCCCTATTACGACCGAACTGACCTGGTGGATTCGGCCCTGTGGACCGTGGGCAAGGTGCTGATTGAAGGTATCTTCCTGGTGGTGGTGGTGCTGTTCATCTTCCTGGGCGATGTGCGTTCCAGCCTGATCGTTGTGGCGACACTGATCATCACGCCGCTGACCACCTTCATCATGATGAACAAGTACGGCATTTCGGCCAACCTGATGTCCTTGGGGGGCTTGGCGATTGCCATTGGTCTGATGGTGGATGCCACCGTGGTGGTGGTTGAAAACGTATTCCACAAACTGGGGCAGGTGGGCAATTCGCGTGGTGAGCGTATTCGAACCGTGCTGTCGGCCACCGTGGAAGTCGCTACACCCACCATCTTCGGTATTGCCATCATCATCTTGGTGTTCCTGCCGCTGATGACGCTGCAAGGCATTGAAGGCAAGATGTTCGGCCCGCTGGCGCTGACCATCGCCATGGCTCTGGCGATCTCGCTGGCCGTGTCGCTGTTCCTGTCGCCCGTGCTGTGCTCCTACTTCCTCAAGGGCGGCGCCGATCACGATACCAAGCTGATTGGCTTCCTCAAGCGCCACTATCTGCGTTTGCTTGACGGTGCGACTGCACGCAATCGCCTGACGCTGGCCGTGGCCGTGGCTTTGCTGATCGGATCGCTGGGCCTGTTCCCGTTCCTGGGCAAGTCTTTCATGCCGACCATGAAAGAAGGTGCGCTGACACCGCAGATCAACCGCGTGCCCAGCATTTCCCTGGATGAATCCATTCGCATGGAAATGGCTGCCATGAAGGAGGTGGCGCAGGTGCCTGGCGTGAAGTCCGTGGTCTCCAAGCTGGGGCGTGGCGAATCGCCGGCCGATCCTGCTGGCCCCAATGAGTCTGACCCCATCGTGCTGCTGGACCCCGAATCCGAGCGTACCCAGGATGAGATCGACGAAGAGATTCGTCAGCGCCTGTCCAAGATTCCCGGCGTGCAGATTGTGCTGTCCCAGCCTATCTCCGAACGTGTGGATGAAATGGTGACCGGCGTGCGCTCGCAACTGGCTGTGAAGGTGTTCGGGGACGAGCTGGAAGAGCTCAAGGAAGTCTCCGAGCAGGTGGCGCGCATCCTAAAGAGCGTCTCCGGCAGTACGGACATCCGTATCGAGCGACTCTCGGGTCAGCAGGCTCTGACGGTGGATATCGACCGTAAGGCGATCGCCCGTCACGGCCTGAACGTTGCCGATGTGCAAAGTCTACTGGAGTCCGCTATTGGCGGCAGGGACGTGACGACCTTGTATGAGGGCGAGCGTCGTTACTCGGTCGTCGTGCGCTTCCCCGAGTCCTATCGTGGATCGCCCGAAGCCATTGGCGCAACTCTGCTGACCACGGCGGCTGGCGCGCAAGTGCCACTGAGCAGCCTGGCCAAGATCGAGCTGGTCGATGGCCCTGCGCAGATCAGCCGCGAAGGTGGCAAGCGCCGCGTGGTTGTGGGCGCGAACGTGGAAGGGCGTGACCTGGCTGGCTTTGTGGCTGAGGTCGAGCAGCGCCTGGGCAAGGAGGTGAAACTGCCCGAGGGCTATTACTTCAAGTTCGGTGGTCAGTTCGAAAACATGGAGCGCGCCATGGGCACGCTGCAGGTGATCGTGCCGCTGACCATCGTGGCCATCTTCTTCCTGTTGTTCCTGCTGTTCAACTCCATCAAGCTGGCAAGCCTGATCATTTTGGTGCTGCCCTTTGCTTCGATTGGCGGCCTGATCGGTCTGTTTGTCACGGGTGAATATGTGAGCGTGCCGGCATCGGTGGGCTTTATTGCCCTGTGGGGTATTGCTGTGCTGAACGGCGTGGTGCTTGTATCTAGCATTCGCCAACTGCGCCAGGATGGGATGGACGTGGCTGAAGCCGTGCGCGAAGGCTGTACTCAGCGCTTCCGCCCTGTGATGATGACCGCAACCGTGGCTTTGCTGGGCTTGGTGCCATTCCTGTTTGCGACAGGTCCCGGCTCCGAGGTTCAGCGTCCCTTGGCTATTGTGGTGATCGGTGGTTTGATTACTTCGACTTTGTTGACGCTGGTGGTGTTGCCCACGCTGTACCGCTGGTTTGACGATAAGCCGACCGAAGCTTGATTTGAGAAAGGAGTGATCCGATGACGATGAAAGAAATCCGCGCCATCGTGCGTCCCAGCCGTCTGGAGCGTCTACGAACCGAGCTGCGTGCGATTCCGAATTTTCCCGGCGTGACGATTTTCAAGGCCGAGGGCTTTACGGCCCCCGCGGCAGTGGACAAGCGTACGGTCAAGGATGAGCTGACCGACTTTTCGGACAAGCTCATGGTCTGCGTAATTGTGGAAGAGTCCATGGTGGAGCCGATTCGTGCAGCAATCGTCGCGGCCTGCCGCACCGGGCAGATTGGCGACGGTCTGGTCTGGACGGTGGATATCGGCGAGATGCATCGCATCCGTGACGGCGGTGCCGTGAGCTGATGCAGGCTTGGCACTGAAAGAAAAGGGATGCGTTCTGCATCCCTTTTCTTATGCTTTCGACAAAATCTCGGAAGTTAGGGAAAACTGGCGAAAACCCTGTGCTACAATTTTCGCATTGCAGCAGAGAAACACTGTTTCATTGCTTCAGGGGGGGTATAGCTCAGCTGGGAGAGCGCTTGCATGGCATGCAAGAGGTCATCGGTTCGATCCCGTTTACCTCCACCAAAATTTTTGACGGCAAGTCGCAAGACTTGAATCGTTCTAGGATTGACCCTATCGTCTAGAGGCCTAGGACATCACCCTTTCACGGTGAGTACCGGGGTTCGAATCCCCGTAGGGTCGCCAAGTTTGAAGCGCTTGAAGCTATACAATGTGTAGCAAAGCTTCCTGCCAGGAGTGGTAGTTCAGTTGGTTAGAATACCGGCCTGTCACGCCGGGGGTCGCGGGTTCGAGTCCCGTCCACTCCGCCAGATTCAAAAAGCCGCAATGAAGCAATTGATTGCGGCTTTTTCTTTGCCCGGGATCCGGAGAAAAGGCCTTACGGCAAGGCCTTTGATTTATCCGTTATTTCGGGGCCATGCGAATGGCGCCGTCCAGGCGGATGACTTCACCATTGAGCATGTCGTTTTCCAGGATCTGCTTGACCAGCTTGGCGTAGTCCTCGGGCTTGCCCAGGCGACTGGGGAAGGGGACGCTGGCGGCCAGTGCATCCTGAACTTCCTGCGGCATGGTGAAAAGCATGGGGGTGCCGAAGATGCCGGGAGCAATCGTCATATTGCGAATGCCGCTGCGAGCCAGGTCGCGAGCAATGGGCAGCGTCATGCCGACCACGCCGCCCTTGGATGCAGAGTAGGCTGCCTGTCCGATCTGGCCGTCATAGGCAGCGACGCTGGCGGTGGAAATCAGAACGCCGCGCTCGCCGGTGGGCTCTGGTTCATTCTTGCTCATGGCGTCCGCCGCCAGGCGAATCATGTTGAAAGTGCCGACCAGGTTGACCATGATGGTCTTGGTATAGACGGCCAGGCTGTGCGGGCCGTTCTTGCCTACGGTTTTCTCGGCCGGTGCAATGCCGGCGCAGTTGATCAGGCCGACGAGTTTGCCCAGAGTGGTGGCTTTGGCGACCACAGCCTGACCGTCGGCCTCATTGCTGACATCGCAGCGCAGATAGACTCCGCCGATTTCGCTGGCCACGGCCTCGCCGCGCTCTGCATTCATGTCGGCAATTACGACCTTTCCGCCGTTGGCGGCCAGCATGCGCGCCGTGCCTTCACCCAAGCCCGAAGCGCCGCCGGTCACGATGAATACGCGATCCTGAATCTGCATGAACTATCTCCTTGTTCGATGTCTATTGACGTAAACGTCAATTATGCACAGGGCGGAGGAGTTGGAGACCTGAGGAAAGCGCGCATAAAAAAAAGCCCAATCGGAAAGATTGGGCTTTGAAGGGATCCATGAAACGGGGGTTTCAGGAGGATCCAAGGAGACAACTTGCGCAAGGTCGGCATCCACATCAATGCATGCTGACCTGACATGCTGGCAATTATAGGGTAAACACCTAGTTTTTGCCAAGCATGTCAATAACCATGTGCTTAACGCTTGGCAGTGGTTGTGGCCTTGACAGCTTCGGTTGCTGTCTTGGTGGCCGCGTTGAAATTGGCTTCGGCCATGTCGGAGGCTTGCTTCACCGCCTTTTGCACGGACTCAAAAGCGTTGTTGGCGGCAGAGACTGCGCTCTTGACCATGGCCACAGCGGATTCGGAGCCGGCAGGCGCATTCTTGGTGGAGTTGTCCAGCAGGGCGTTGAAACTCTTGCGAGCTTCGGTGGATTGCACTTCCAGAGCCTTGTTGAATTCGCCGGCAGTGTTGCTGGCGATGTCATACAGATGGCGGCTGTAGGAAGCAGTCTTCTCGGCCAGAGGCTGGAACAGGCCGGCTTGCAGAGTCAGCAGTTCCTGGGCGTCCTTGACGCTGAGCACGGCTTGGGTGTGCTGGGCAGCTTCGGTCAAGGCGGCGCGCGAAGCGGTGACGTTCAGTTCAACCAGCTTTTCCACGCCTTCGAAGGCTTTGCTGGTCAGGCCGAACAGCGTCTCGAAGTGGGCTTTTTGTGCGCTCAGGATTTGGTCAGGGGTCAGGCTCATGGCAATTCTCCAAAATTACGGATCTAACAAAGGGATCGGACCGGAGGAAACTTCTGCCCTGACATGGCCGCTAGCTCTGAGCTAGTTTTATGTTGCAGTGCAGCATGGGTGCATTGTGGAAGAGAATTTGCAGCAATGCAAGCATTAATTTGTTGCGTTGCAGCAAAAAAATTAATGACTCCTTGTTTTCGATAAGTATCTGATTTTTAAAAACTTTGTTATGTCTGATAACTGACAAAAAATGCATGGCTGTGCTTTTTGCTGCGCTGCGTCATGCGTTGGCGAGCGGTGACTTCCAGGCCCTGTCGCGGTGGTGCTGGCGGCGCCTGGGCAGCTCTGCACAATGGCTGCATGACCGCATCGTTATCTCATGGCAAACCTCTGCGCGCCCAGCCACAGGCGCGTGACTCCTATCCCGTGTTTCGTGAAATCAGCACCCGCTGGTCAGACAACGATGTCTACGGCCATGTGAACAACGTCATCTACTACAGCTGGTTTGATACCGCGGTCAATGCGTATCTGATAGAGCAGGGCGCGTTGGATATCCATGCAGGGCAGACGATTGGCCTGGTGATAGAGACCCATTGCAATTACTTCGCCTCGCTGGCTTTCCCGCAAACCGTGGAAGCGGGTATTCGTGTGGCCCATCTGGGCAGCTCCAGCGTGCGCTACGAAGTGGGTCTGTTTGCCAAGGGCGCGAGCCAGTCGGCTGCAGCAGGGCATTTTGTGCACGTCTATGTCGACAGACAGACGCGTCGGCCTGTGCCTTTGCCAGAGCCCTTACGCATGGCACTGCAGCCACTGCTGCGCGCAAAGCTGGCTGATCAATAAAAATTGATAGCTTATTGCTTATGCATATCAAGGGTTTAACGCTGATTTCAGTGTTAAACATAGTGGCAATTCCGAAGCCGGCATTTGCAAGAAGCGCTTAGAGGCAGTGAGTGCGGTGCAGGGTGTGGAATCGCCTACACTCGTCAGTCTCTGTTGAGGCCGGCTTAGTCTGTGTTTTGAGCCAGCCTTGTTCCATGACTGAACGGACCGCCAGGCCCACCGTCGTCCATGATCATCACCAGTCTGCTAGACACCGACCTGTACAAATTCACGATGATGCAGGTGGTGCTGCATCAGTTTCCGGGCGCGCAGGTCGAGTACCGCTTCAAATGCCGCAACCCCGGCGTGCAGCTGGCTCCGTACGTCAATGAAATCCGCGAAGAGATCCGTTCTCTGTGCAAGCTGCGCTTTCAGGATGCCGAGCTGGCCTATCTGAGTTCGCTGCGCTTCATCAAGAGCGATTTTGTCGATTTCCTGAGTCTGTTCCAGCTCAACGACAAATACATCACGGTCACGCCCCTGGCCAGCGGCGAGATCGACATCACCATCCAGGGTCCTTGGCTGCACACCATCTTGTTCGAGATCCCGGTGCTGGCCATCGTCAACGAGGTGTATTTCCGCAATACCCAGCCTGTGCCCAACTTCCTGGAAGGACGCAAGCGCCTGGACGAGAAGATCGAGCTGCTGCAGGCGCCCGGCCTTGAGTCGCTCAAGATTGCCGATTACGGCACCCGCAGGCGCTTTTCCAGGGCCTGGCATGAAGAGGTGCTGCGGGTACTTTGCGCCAGGCTGGGTCACTCGGGGGCGGCGCGCGTCAACGGTCAGCGCAAGGGACAGTTGGCGGGCACCAGCAATGTGCTGTATGCGATGAAGCTGGGCCTGATCCCGCTGGGAACCTTGGCCCATGAATATCTGCAGGCCTGCCAGTCCCTGGGACCGCGCCTGCGCGACAGCCAGATCTTCGGCTTCGAGTCCTGGGCGCGCGAGTACCGGGGCGATCTGGGTATTGCGCTGTCCGACGTTTATGGCATGTCGGCTTTTCTGCGTGATTTCGATCTGTACTTCTGCAAGCTGTTTGACGGTGCGCGCCATGACAGCGGTGACCCGTTTGACTGGGGTGAGCGCCTGATTGCGCATTACAAGGCTAACAAGATCGATCCGTTGAGCAAGGTGCTGATCTTCAGCGATGGGCTGACCATCCCTAAAACCATCGGGCTGTTCGAACGCTTCAACGGTCGCTGCCAGTTGGCTTTTGGCATCGGCACCAATTTGACCAACGATCTGGGCAATCCCCCCGAGCATGTGCCCTTGCAGATCGTGATCAAGATGACGCGCTGCAACGGCCAGCCCGTGGCAAAGCTATCGGACACGCCGGGCAAGAGCATGTGTGACGATGAAAAATACCTGGCCTATCTGCGCCAAGTGTTCAGCATTGCACCGCCGGAGCCGGTTTCGCTGGCATAGAAATCAAAGAATCATTGGCGGGAGTTGTGCCTATTGCAGGGCATAGAGCAGAGAGGATGGGCGTTTGAACAGCAAATCTTGTATGAAAGTCGCAGCTGCCACGCTGCTGACGCTGGCAGCGGCCACCGCGCAGGCCGCAGACATTGACGGTGCAGCCATGTCCGTGGCCTGGGGCCTGCCATTTGTGGGTATGCTGCTGTCGATTGCGCTGATGCCCTTGCTGTCGCCGCAATTCTGGCATCACCATTTCGGCAAGGTCACCGCCGGCTGGGCGCTGGCCTTCCTGCTGCCTTTTGCGCTGGTCTACGGCTTGGGCGCGGCGGGCGTGAATCTGGTGCATGCCTTGCTGGCCGAGTATCTGCCGTTCGTGGTCCTGCTGACCGCCTTGTACACGGTGGCTGGCGGCATCTATGTGCGTGGCAATCTGCGCGGTTCGCCGGGGCTGAACACCGCCATCCTGGCCATCGGTGCTGTGCTGGCCAGCTTCATGGGCACGACAGGGGCTTCCATGCTGCTGATCCGTCCGCTGCTGCGCGCCAACGACAACCGTCGTCATCAGGCCCATGTGGTGGTGTTCTTCATCTTTATCGTCTCCAACGCCGGGGGCGCACTGACGCCATTAGGCGATCCGCCGCTGTTTCTGGGCTTTCTGAAGGGGGTGGATTTCTTCTGGACCGTGCGCCATATCTGGGGCTCCATGCTGTTTCTCACGCTGGCGCTGCTCGCCGTTTTTTATGCGATAGACCGCAAGCTGATGGGGGAAAAGGGTGAGACCGATCTGCCCGATCCGACGCCCAGCATGGACGTGACCGGAGCACCAAGTCGTCTGGGCTTTGATGGCCGTGTGAATTTTGCTCTGCTGGCAGTGGTGGTGGCGCTAGTGCTGGTCAGCGGCATCTGGCGCACTCCTGTGGGTATCGAGATCGCCGGGACGCATGTGGGCCTGCCTGGTCTTGTGCGCGATCTGGGTTTGCTGGCCGTGGTTGTGCTTTCGCTCAAGCTCACACCCGCCCGTGTGCATCAGGCCAATGAGTTCGGCTGGGGGCCCATGCAGGAAGTGGCCAAGCTGTTTGCAGGTATTTTCCTGACCATCATTCCCGTCATCGCCATGCTCAAGGCCGGTGTCGATGGCCCGTTCGGCGCCGTGGTGCGAGCAGTTACCAATGCCGATGGCACGCCCAACCCGGCCATGTATTTCTGGGCTACGGGTCTGCTGTCCTCCTTCCTGGACAACGCGCCGACCTATTTGGTGTTCTTCAATACCGCTGGTGGCGACCCCGGGCATCTGATGACCGATATGGCGCTGACGCTGACCGCCATTTCTGCTGGTGCCGTGTTCATGGGGGCGAACACATATATTGGCAATGCGCCTAACCTCATGGTGAAGGCGATTGCCGAAGATCGTGGCGTGAAGATGCCGGGCTTTTTTGGCTACATGATCTGGTCGGTCTGCGTGCTGGTGCCGCTGCTGGTTTTGATTACCTGGATTTGGTTCCTGTAAGCCGCGCAAGGCTGTCCGGACTGCGGTGCGCCGCCATCATGCATAACTTGAAGAGGAAACTACGATGAGCAACAAGCCTCGCATTCTGATCGCCCGTGCCATTTCACCCGAGGTGGTGCAACGGCTGCAGCAGCACTTTGAAGTGCAGTCCAATCAGGACGATGTGGTCTGGTCTCCGATGGAGCTGGCGCAGCAGTTGCAGGGCAAGGATGGCGTGCTGACCACGGGTTCGCAGCGCATCGATGCCGAGTTGCTGGCCGCCTGTCCGCAGCTCAAGATCGTGGCCAATATGGCGGTGGGCTACAACAACTTCGACGTGCACGCGATGACGGCCGCAGGCGTGCAGGGCACGAATGCCCCCGATGTGCTGACCGAGACCACGGCCGATTTCGGCTTTGCCCTGCTGATGGCCACGGCCCGCCGCATTACCGAGAGCGAGCACTATCTGCGTGCCGGGCTCTGGAAGGACTGGCATTACGACCTGTTTGCCGGTGCCGAGGTGCATGGCAGCACGCTTGGCATCCTGGGTATGGGCCGCATCGGTCAGGCGATTGCGCGTCGTGCGGCTTACGGCTTTGGCATGGAGGTGATCTATCACAACCGCTCGCGTCTGGATGCGGCGCTGGAAGCCGAGTGCAAGGCTGGCTATGTCGGCAAGCAGGAGCTGCTCGAACGTGCAGACCACCTGATGCTGGTGCTGCCATTCACCCCCGAGAACCGCCACACCATCGGCGCGGCAGAAATTGCCCGGATGAAGCCCACGGCCACGCTGATCAATATTGCACGCGGCGGCATCGTGGATGATGCGGCTCTGGCCCAGGCGCTGAAAGACCGGCGCATTGCCGCAGCGGGGCTGGATGTGTTCGAGGGCGAGCCAGCCGTGCATCCCGATCTGCTGACCGTGCCGAATGTGGTGCTGACCCCCCATATAGCCAGCGCCACCAAGGGCACGCGCACGGCCATGGCGGCGCTGGCGGCAGACAATCTGATCTCCTTCTTTGCAGGCAAGGGGCCGCTGACACCCGTCAATCAGCTTGTCTGATGCGCCTCCATTAGGTCAGCTCTCGTCACATCAGTTTGAGGGCGGATGTGTGATCTGAGCGCTTTTTCGGCTTTGATAATTTCTGCCCGTCTGGCGCTTTGGCGCTCAGCGGGCTTTTCTTATTTCAATCGAGACAGCAATGCCTTTTATCCGCACCAGCGTCCACAAGGACACCACGCCCGCCCAGCGTCAGGCCATCGTCAACGGGATTCATCAGGCCTTGATCGATGGCATCGGCATGCCTGCCGACGAGTTGTTCAACATGGTTGATGACTATGACGAGCAGAAGTTCTTCTTCAGCCGCACCTTCAACGGCTACCAGCGCTCGGGCCGTGTGGTGGTGGTGGAGATCACCATGCGCCGTGGCCGCAGCGACGCCATGAAGCGTGCCCTCTACGCCAATATCGCCGCCAATCTGGAAAAAGAGGCGGGCGTGTCACCCAGCGATGTGTTCATCTTCACGCACGAAAACGACTACTCCGACTGGTCGGTGGGCGGCGGCAAGTTCGCCATGGCCATTGCCCAGCAGGTCGGCACCGACGCCTGATTCTTGCGTCAACCGGTTGCAGCCTCGCTGTCGCCAAGTCTGCAACCGGAAGCTGCACTTTTGACAGCATTGAATTTTTCGTGGCTCTGAGGACTGATAATTTGCCTGCGCGCTAGTGCTTGCAAACTTCAGTCTGCAATGCCATTCGCGAAATTTCAATGCAAAACAGCCTGTAGCGCTTTACTGAAAAGCGCTCCTAGCTATGAAAAAAAGAGTGCGAAAGGCGTGGCAAGACAGTGACTACGTGGTGGCTTGGGTTGGCGGCAGTGGCCGTATTGATGGTGGCCCTGCTCCTGGTGCTGCTGTGGCGGCTGCAGGGGTTGCGCCGTCAGACGGAGCTTGCTCTTGGCCCTGATGCTTTGAGGCTGCAAGCCCAGTTGCAGCAGGGATTGCAGGCGCTGGATGTCAGGCTGCAGCAGCTCGAGCGCAGCAGCCAGAGTACGCAGATGACGGTGGCCAAGAGCGATGGCGCCCTGGATCGAGTCACTCAGCATGTACAGACCCAGTTGGCCCAGGCCCAGCAAGATGCATTGTCCGCCAGACGCGAGCAGGCGGCGGCGCTGGCATCCTTTCGTGAAGAAGTTGCCCAGCTTGCGCAGCGGCTGACGGGCGACAGCCAGCAAGCCCGCGCGGCACTGGCCCAAAGCAGTGCAGAGCAGGCAGTCCATGTCCAGCAGCGCTTCGAGGCCCTGGCCGAGACGACGCGCGGCACGCTGGACTCGCTCAAGGGCGATATCCAGCAGCAGCTCACGCATATGAGTACCAATATGGGGGCTGCGCTCAAGGATCAGCTGGGCAGCAATGGCGAGCAACTGCGCCATCAGTTTGCCGTGCTGCAGGATGCGGTGAGCCAGCAGCTGGGTGCCCTGGCACAGGGCCAGCAGACCACGGCGGAGCAACTGCGCGCAACGCTCAACGAACGACTGGCCACGATTCAGAGCGACAACGCCCTCAAGCTCGACGAGATGCGCCGAACCGTCGATGAAAAGTTGCATGCCACGCTGGAGCAGCGTCTGGGCGAGTCCTTCAAGCTGGTCAGCGACCGGCTGGAGCAGGTGCACAAGGGGCTGGGCGAGATGCAGACTCTGGCGGGCAGCGTGGGCGACCTCAAGCGTGTGATGACCAATGTGAAGTCACGCGGCACCTGGGGCGAGCTGCAACTGGGCAGCATCATCGACAATGTGCTCACGCCCGAGCAGTACGCGAAAAACGTCAAGGCCGTGCCTGACAGCGATGAGTTGGTCGAGTTCGCCATCCGGCTGCCGGGGCGCAACGACGAGCAGCCCGTATGGTTGCCTATCGACGCTAAATATCCGGTCGAGCATTACCAGCGCCTGCAGGATGCGCAGGACAGCGCAGATCGTGTGGGCATTGTCGCGGCGGGCAATGCCTTCGAGAGCTCGATTCGCGGCGAAGCCAGAAAGATTGCGAGCAAGTACATCGCGCCGCCCCACACCACGGACTTTGCCGTCATGTATCTGCCCAGCGAAGGCCTGTTTG
Organism: Comamonas testosteroni; assembly: GCF_030505195.1. NCBI lineage: Bacteria > Pseudomonadati > Pseudomonadota > Betaproteobacteria > Burkholderiales > Comamonadaceae > Comamonas > Comamonas testosteroni. The sequence goes on along the minus strand of NZ_CP129672.1, from coordinate 986,052 downwards.
CCGAGGTGCTGCGCCGCCCGGGGCTGGTCGAGGCGCTGCAGAACGAGCATCGCATCGTGGTTACCGGTCCCGCGAATCTGGCCGCCATGCTCAGCAGCCTGCAGATGGGCTTCAAGACGCTGGCAATCGAGAAGCGCTCCTCTGAAGTCTGGGGCGTTCTCGGTCAGGTCAAGACCGAGTTCGGCAAGTTCGGCGAGGTGGTGGAGGCCACGCGCAAGTCCATCGATGCCGCTGCGCGCAAGTTTGATCAGGTGGGTGTGCGCACGCGCGCCATTCAGCGCCATTTGCGCAATGTGCAGGAGCTGCCGAATGGGGCGGGGCAGGAGCAGCCCCTGTTTCCGGTCGCATCGCCTGGTGGTGATCAGACAGCCAGCGAGGACGACGAATGAATGCGGCCCTGCTGCGCCTGATCCTCGCGCAAATCTGTATTCATGGCACCATGACCGGAATGCGCATGGCCACGCCGCTGCTGGCGCTCAAGCAGGGGTACAGCGCGGCCGCGGTCGGCATGCTGCTGGCACTGTTTGCACTGACCCAGGTGTTTCTGTCGCTGCCTGCGGGGCGCTATGCGGATCGTCACGGGCTCAAGCGTCCGCTCATCATCAGTGTGGCGGCCGCATGTTCCGGAGCAGGAGTGGCTGTGTTGTTCCCGCTTTATCCGGTGCTGTGCCTGAGCGCGCTGCTGACGGGCGGTGCAGCCGGCATGGCACTGATCGCCTTGCAGCGCCATGTGGGGCGCATGGCGCACAACAAGGACGAGCTGCGCAAGGTCTTCAGCTGGCTGGCGATTGGCCCGGCCATTTCCAACTTTCTGGGGCCGTTTGCGGCCGGGTTGCTGATCGACTACGCAGGCGGTGAAGCGGCCAGTACCACAGGCTTCAGGGCCGCCTTCCTGCTGCTGACCCTGATGCCTCTGGCGGCCTGGTTCTGGGCAAGAACGGTGCAGGAGCTACCGGCTCAGCAGACCGAAGGTGCGAGTCAGAAAGCCGCGGCCTGGGATCTGGTTCAGAACCGGGGCTTCAGGCGCTTGCTGCTGTTGAACTGGGCGCTTTCCTCTTGCTGGGATGTGCACACCTTTGTCGTGCCCATTCTGGGGCATGAGCGCGGGCTGCCTGCCTCGGTGATCGGCAGCATCCTGGGTGCTTTTGCGATTGCTGCGGCCGTGATCCGCATGCTGATGCCTATCATCACGCGCCATCTGACCGAATCGCAAGTGGTGCTGGGTGCCATGGTTGCCGCCTGCGCCTTGTTCATCGCCTATCCCTTCATGCCTGGTGCCTGGAGCATGGGTGCCTGTTCGGTCTTGCTGGGCGTGGTGCTGGGGTCGGTGCAGCCCATGGTGATGAGCATGATTCATCAGATCACGCCACCCGAGCGCCATGGCGAGGCGCTGGGATTGCGCATGATGGCCATCAACGGCTCCAGCGTGCTGATGCCGGTGCTGTTCGGCTCGCTGGGCACGGTGGTCGGAGTCTCGGCCCTGTTCTGGGCAGTGGGGGGGCTGGTCGCAGTGTCCTCGCGCCTGCCCTGGCTGATCGGCAAGCAGGATATGCCCACGGATGAGTGGAAGGTACATTAGTCAGCCCGGCAGCATGCATGAAAAAGAGCGCCCTGGGCGCTCTTTTTGTCTTACAGCTCTTCGACCCTGCGTGCCGGGTAGCTGTCCCAGCTCTGGCAGCCGGGGCAGTGCCAGAAATGGGTGCGAGCTTCAAAGCCGCAGGCTGCACAGCGGTAGCGGGTCAGGGGCTTGGCGGCATGGTTCAGTGCCTTCTGCACGGTGGCATGGTACTGCTCTTCGGTCAGTGTCTCGCCTTCCAGCCATTGGGCGGCAGCCACCAGGGAAGACTCATGCTCCAGATGTTGCACCAGGCGCTGGCGGCCGGGGGCTTCAGCATCCCCGCTTTTCTGATCGACAGCGACCAGTGCTTGCAGCAGGTCCAGTGATGGAGCTTGTTCATAGTGCTTGAGCAACAGATTGTGTGCCTCGCTCAGCGCACCCGTTGCCTCAGCCACTTCCACCAGCAGGCTGGCCGCCAGAGGCAGGGCTGCGGGGCTGTTCTGTGCCAGAGCCTGAAGGCTTGACAAAGCCTGTGCAGACTGGCCCTGTCGATGCTGGAGCTGGGCCAGCTCCAGCCTGGGGCGCGGAGCTTGCGGCGCAGTCTCCAGAGCCAGCCTGAGCTGCGCAAAAGCCTTGTCGAGCTGGCCTTGGGCCACCTGAGATTGAGCGTCTTCACAGAGGTAGTGGGCCAGCCGGGTGCTGAAGTCCCCTTGGCCGGCGGCCTGCATTTTGCGCACGATGGCCGCTGCCTGGGCCCAGTCGCGCGAGCGCTCGTAGATGGCCAGCAGTGCCAGGCGCGCCTCGCCCTCGTACTGCGTGCCTTCCAGGCGGTTCAGCGCCTCTTCTGCGCGATCCAGCAGCCCGGCCTTGAGAAAGTCCTGTGCCAGTGCATGCTGGGCACGGTCCCGGTCGGGGCGTGTGAGGTCGGCTCGGCTGAGCAGATGTTCGTGGACGCGTACCGCGCGGTTGTATTCACCGCGTCGGCGAAACAGATTGCCCAGTGCAAAGTGCAGCTCGGTCGTGTCGGGGTCGTTCTGTACGGCCTCGATAAAGGCATCGATGGCCTTGTCCTGCTGCTCGTTGAGCAGAAAGTTCAGGCCTTTGAAGTACGCCTTGGGAGCCTGGCGGTTGTCGGCACGCACCTGGCGCAAATCCCAGCGGGAAGCCAGCCAGCCCAGCACAAAGGCCGCAGGCAGGCCCAGCAAAATCCAAGTCAGATTAAATTCCATGCACGTCGCCCGGCGCAATGATCGAAGAAGAGTTCTGTTCCTTCACCGCAGGCGCTGCACTGGTGGCGTTGTCTGCGGTGTTCGGTGCCTGTTGCGTGGCCTGAGCCTCGCGCGCTGCGCTGCGATGCTTGAGCCAGCGCGGCACCATGCCAAGCACTCCGACAAAAAGACCCAGCGCAAAAGCCGCCAGAACCACCAGTACCAGAGGTGCGGTCCAGGCCGTGCCAAAGAAGAAATGCACGGTGGCGTCTTGCTGGTTGTTGAGCGCGAATGCGAACAGAGTGAAAAAAATGGCTGCCTTGAGCAGCCACAGCAGGTATTTCATGCTTCCCTTTATGCGCCTTGTGTGACGGGAAGATTTTAGGCCAGCCTATGCGCGGACTGGCAAACGGACGGCATGGTCAGTCCTGAGGTGGCTGACGGTGCCCATGGACTTCAGGCGGTCTGCGGCTGCTGGGCAGCGGAGTCTTCGGCCTTGAGATTGTCCACGGCTTCGCGCAGGGCCTTGCCGGGCTTGAAATGAGGAACGCGCTTGGAGGGAACCTGAACGGACTCGCCGGAGCGGGGGTTGCGGCCTATGCGGGGCTGGCGGTGATTGATGGCAAAGCTGCCAAAGCCGCGAATTTCAATGCGGTGACCGCGCACCAGGGCATCACTGACGGCATCCAGAATGGTTTTGACGGCCTGCTCGGCATCACGTTGGTTGAGTTGGCCAAATTGGGCGGCAAGTTCTTCGACGAGATCGGATCGGGTCATCGGGTGGCAGAGGCTCTAGGTTGAAAACAACAACGGGCGCACAGGGCGCCCGTTGTCTTTGACGCTTAGCGGTCAGTCAGGCGAGCTGGCTGACCGGCTGATGCAAGATTTACTTGTCAGCGTCCAGCTTGGCGCGCAGCAGAGCGCCCAGGCTGGTGGTACCAGCGTTTTCCTTGGAGGACTGAGCCGACAGGGAAGCCATGGCGACTTGCTGTTCAGCGTGATCCTTTTGCTTGATGGACAGCTGGATGTTGCGGCTCTTGCGATCCACGTTCACCACCACGGCAGTCACTTCGTCGCCTTCCTTCAGAACGGAGCGAGCATCTTCCACGCGGTCTTGCGAGATTTCGGAAGCGCGCAGGTAGCCGATGATGTCTTCACCCAGGTCGATTTCAGCGCCCTTGGCGTCCACGGTCTTGACCTTGCCGGTCACAATCTGGCCCTTGTCGTTCACGGTCACGAAGGTCGTGAAGGGGTCGCTGTCCAGCTGCTTGATGCCCAGGGAGATGCGCTCGCGCTCAACGTCCACGGCCAGCACGATGGCTTCGACTTCTTGACCCTTCTTGTAGTTACGAACAGCGGCTTCGCCGGCTTCGTTCCACGACAGGTCAGACAGGTGCACCAGGCCGTCGATACCGGCAGCCAGACCCACGAACACGCCGAAGTCGGTGATGGACTTGATGGGGCCCTTCACGCGGTCGCCGCGCTTGGTGTTCTGGGCGAATTCTTGCCAGGGGTTAGCCTTGCACTGCTTCATGCCCAGGGAGATGCGACGCTTGTCTTCGTCGATTTCCAGAACCATGACTTCCACTTCGTCGCCCAGGGACACGAGCTTGGTGGGAGCGATGTTCTTGTTGGTCCAGTCCATTTCGGAAACGTGCACCAGGCCTTCGATGCCGGGTTCCAGTTCCACGAATGCACCGTAGTCGGCAATGTTGGTGACCTTGCCGAACAGACGGGTGGCGGAGGGGTAGCGGCGAGCCACGCCCATCCAGGGATCGTCGCCCATTTGCTTCAGACCCAGGGACACGCGGTTCTTTTCGGTGTCGAACTTCAGGATCTTGGCAGTGATTTCCTGGCCTGCAGTCACCACTTCGGAGGGGTGACGCACACGGCGCCATGCCATGTCGGTGATGTGCAGCAGGCCGTCGATGCCGCCCAGGTCCACGAACGCACCGTATTCGGTGATGTTCTTGACCACGCCCTGAACGATAGCGCCTTCCTTCAGGGTTTCCATCAGCTTGGCGCGCTCTTCGCCCATGGAGGCTTCCACCACAGCGCGGCGCGACAGCACCACGTTGTTGCGCTTGCGATCCAGCTTGATGACCTTGAATTCCAGGGTCTTGTTTTCGTAGGGGGTCAGGTCCTTGATGGGACGTGTGTCGATCAGCGAACCGGGCAGGAAAGCGCGGATGCCGTTGACCAGAACGGTCAGGCCGCCCTTGACCTTGCCGGAAGTGGTGCCGGTCACGAATTCGCCGGATTCCAGAGCCTTTTCCAGCGACAGCCAGGAAGCCAGACGCTTGGCGGTGTCACGGGACAGGATGGTGTCGCCGTAGCCGTTTTCGATGGAGCCGATGGCCACGGACACGAAGTCACCCACTTGGACTTCGACTTCGCCCTGGTCGTTCTTGAACTCGTCGAGGGGCACGTAGGCTTCCGACTTCAGGCCGGCGTTCACCACCACGAAGTTGTGCTCAACGCGCACGACTTCAGCGGTGATAACTTCGCCAGGACGCATTTCGGTGCGTGTCAACGACTCTTCAAAAAGGGCGGCAAAAGATTCAGACATGTAGTTCCTTGGCCGCAATCAGGTTTCCGTCGGCACCATTGCCAAGCGTTTCTAAGACTGATTGCGGAGGTTGTGGATTCGAGACCCACGGGGTTAAAGGTTAACAACCTTGCTGCCGGCTCGCGGTCTGCGAGAACCTGGCATCAAGGGCCAACGAGCCAGATGCAGGGCTGCCCTTGAAACTTCAAGCTGAAATTTCAAGGACGGCCGAACGGCTGGCGTTCCTGCCACCACGACAGCACCTGGGCAACCACTTCTTCAATGGTCATCTCGGAGCTGTCGAGCTGCAAAGAATCCTCGGCGGGCTTGAGCGGAGCGGTGGCGCGATTCATGTCGCGGGCGTCGCGCGCCTCAAGGTCTGCCAAAAGGGTGGACATATTAGCTGAAATTCCTTTGGAAATCAACTGTTTATATCGGCGCTCGGCGCGGCACTGGGCAGAGGCCCACAAATAGACCTTCAGCGGGGCGCGAGGGAAGATGACCGTACCCATGTCGCGGCCATCGGCAACCAGCCCGGGCAGGGCCTGGAAGGACAATTGCAGATCCACCAGCGCGGTGCGCACGGCGGGTAGGGCCGATACGCGCGAGGCATTCATGCCGGCTTCTTCGCTGCGAATGGCCAGGCTGATGTCCTCCTCGCCGAGCCAGACACGCTGCTGCGCATCGAAGCGCACGGGCATGTCCAGCGCCATCTCGGCAATGGTTTCTTCGTTCGATTCATCAAGCGTCATGCCGGCACGCGATGCGGCCAGGCCGGTGATGCGATAGAGCGCACCGGAGTCCAGCAACTGGTAGCCCAGTGCCCTGGCGACTTCTGCGGCAATCGTGCCCTTGCCGGAGGCCGTGGGCCCGTCAATGCAGATCACGGGAATATGCTCGCGCTCGGCTTCGCTGACGGAGAACAGTGCCTCGAAGTAGTCGGGGAAGGTCTTGGCCACGCACTTGGGGTCTTCGATGCGCACGGGCAGCTTGGCCGGGTTGAAGGCCGCCAGGGAGAAGCACATGGCGACGCGGTGGTCGTCATAGGTGTGGATGCTGGCTGCTTTCCAGGCGGTCTTGCCGGCCGGGGGGGTGATGCGGATGTAGTCCGCGCCTTCTTCCACGGAAGCACCCAGTTTGCGCAGCTCGATCGCCATGGCGGCAATGCGGTCGGTTTCCTTGACGCGCCAGCTGGCGATATTGCGCAGCGTGGTCACGCCGTCGGCATACAGCGCCATGGTGCCCAGCGTCATGGCCGCGTCGGGGATATGGTTGCAATCGAGGTCAATGGCCTTCAGAGGCCAGCTGCCACGGCTGACCTGCAGCCAGTTGGGGCCGCTTTCGATCTGCGCACCCATGGCCTGGGCGGCCTCGATGAAGCGGATATCGCCCTGGATCGAGTCCTGGCCCACGCCCAGAATGCGGATGCTCTTGGGCTGCGGCGCGTTGTCTGCATCGGCGTCATCGGTCGTTCCGGTGGCAATTGCCCCCAGCGCGATGAAGTAACTGGCGGAAGAGGCATCGGCCTCCACATGGATGGCACCAGGCGACTGGAAGCGGCAGCCTGCAGGGATCACGAAACGTTGCCAGTTGTCGTTTTTCACGGCAATGCCGAAGCGCGCCAGCAGCTCCAGCGTGATGTGGATATAGGGCTTGGAGATCAGCTCGCCCACCACCTCGATGGTGATGTCGCGCTGTGCCCCGGGGACATTGGCCAGCAGGGGCAGGGCCATCAGCAACGAGGTCAGGAACTGGCTGGAGACATCGCCGCGCACCTTGATGGATTCGCTGCCCAGTTGGCTGAAGTCGGGCTGGCCGATCTTCAGGGGCGGAAAGCCTTCATCCTTCAGATAGTCGATCCTGCAGCCCAACTGGCGCAGCGCATCGACCAGGTCGCCGATAGGGCGCTCGTACATGCGGGGAACGCCCGTCATCTCGAAGTCGCCGCCCAGTACCGACAGCGCCGCAGTCAGCGGGCGCATGGCCGTGCCGGCATTGCCCAGGAACAGGGTCGCCTTGGTGCTGGCGGGCAACTGGCCGCCGATGCCGGTGACGTCAATGGCCTGGCCGGGCGTGACGGAATCGGGGCTGATGCTGCAGCCCAGTTGCTTGAGTGCGGTCAGCATGACGCGGGTGTCATCCGAATCCAGCAGGTCGTGGATGGTGGTGGTGCCCTGGCTCAGCGCGGCCAGCAGCAGCACGCGATTGGAGATGCTTTTGGAGCCTGGCAGGCTGACGCTGCCGTTGGCGGAGTCCAGTGCGGGCAGATCCAGAAATTCGGTGGTGAACATAAAACTCTCGTAACCCCTGCGCAGTCTGGCTGCTTGGACACCGGGGCTGCGCGGCGGGCTTTGCCCGGTGTCTGTGGCGGTTGGGTGAATAGATCGACGCCGCTAGTTTAAGAGCCTCGCTTGCCGCCCAAGGTCCATTCGGCGCGAGCGGCGCTGGCCAGGGTCAGACGGTCCTGCAGGCCCTGACCGTCGTTGGCCTGCATCAGCCCTTCGAGCTGCTCCAGTGCCTGGCGGAACTGGCGCGACTGGGCCAGCACCTGATCGCGGTTGGCCAGCAGCACGTCGCGCCAGAGCTTGGGGTCGCCGGCACCGATGCGGGTGAAATCGCGAAAGCCAGGCCCGGCCAGCGACAGCATATCGTCGGCGCCGGGCTGGTTCAGCACGCTTTGCATCATGGCGAATGCCAGCAGATGGGGCAGGTGGCTGACGGTGGCGAGTGCGCAGTCATGGGCCTCGGGCGACATGGCCGTGACCTTGCAGCCCAGGGCCTGCCACAGCGCCTGGGCCTTGGTCAGATGCGCGGTCAGCGTGCGCTCCGTAGGGGTCAGCACGACCTGGGCGCCCTGGTAGAGCTTGACGTCGGCGTGCTCCACGCCGGCCACTTCCTTGCCGGTGATGGGGTGGGCGGGCACAAAGCTGCCCATCTGGTCGCGCAGCGCCGAACGTGCGGCCTGCACCACATCGACCTTGGTGGAGCCCACGTCCATGATCATCATCTGGGGCGTGACCAGATGCTTGATGGACTTGAGCGTGGCCTCGGTGGCCGCCACGGGCACGGCCAGCAGCACCAGGTCGGCACCGGCCGCCGCCAGCAGGGCGGAGGGAGCTTCCACATCGATCACGCCCATCTGGCGGGCGCGCTCGGTGGTCGAGGGCGATTTGCTGTAGCCCACCACGCGCTTGACCAGGCCGGCCTTCTTGAGTGCCAGGGCGAAGGAGCCACCCATCAATCCGCAGCCGATCAAGCCGAGCTGCTCGAACGGCTGCAATTCCTGAGTCGCCATCACTTGCTCACCGGGTAGGTGCCCAGCACCTTGTAGAACGCGCACAGGCCCTGCAGCTCCTGCAGGGCGGCGGCCACATTGGCCTGGGCCGGGTGGCCTTCGATGTCGATGTAGAAGTAATACTCCCATTGGCCGGTGCGGGCCGGGCGCGACTCGAAGCGCGTCATCGAGACGCCATGCTTCTTCAGCGGCACCAGCAGGTCATGCACGGCGCCGGCCGTGTTGGGCACCGAGATCACCAGGCTGGTGCAGTCGCTGCCGCTGGGCGCGGCCGTGGCCAGCGTGTGCGGCAGGCAGATGACGGCGAAACGGGTACGGTTGTAGGCATCGTCCTGAATCGCGTGGCTGACGATGTGCAGGCCGAACTGCTGGGCGGCGCGCTCACCTGCAATGCCGGCCCAGTTGGGGTGCAGGGCCGCCAGGCGTGCGCCTTCGGCATTGCTCTCCACGGGGCGACGTTCGGCATGGGGTAGATGCTTGGACAGCCAGCCCTGGCACTGGGCCAGAGCCTGGGGGTGGGCGGCCACGACCTCGATGCCGTCCAGCGTGTTGCTGGTGCGCATCAGATTGTGGCGGATCAGCATGCTGACCTCGCCCACCACATGGCAGGGCGTGTGCAGAAACATGTCCAGCGATCGTGTGACCACGCCCTCGTTGGAGTTCTCCACGCCCACCACGCCGTACTGGGCGCTGCCGGCGGCCGTGGCATGAAAGACTTCCTCGAAGCTGTTGCAGTACATCAGGTCGGCTGCGCCGCCGAAGTACTGGATCGCGGCTTCTTCGCAGAAGGTGCCGGCCGGGCCGAGCACGGCCACGCGCTGGGGAGATTCCAGCGCCAGGCAGGCCGACATGATCTCGCGCCAGATGGCGGCCACATGCGCGCCCTTGAGCGGGCCGGGGTTGTTGGACTTGATCTTCTCGATCACCTGGGCCACCCGGTCCGGGCGGAAGTAGGCCGAGCCTTCCTTCTTCTTGAGCTCGCCCACCTGCTCGGCCACATGGGCGCGCTGGTTGACCAGCTCCAGCAACTGGCGGTCCAGGGAATCGATCTGGTTGCGCAGCGACAACAGCTCGGGGCTGGCTTGGGGTTCTTGGCTCATGAATCTCTCAAATTTCATAGCTGCTGGCGCAAGTTGCACAAGGATTTCAGACCAAAACCTTGGTGAAGTACTTGCAGATAAAGCGCTGGCAGCTCATCTTTTTACAAGGCTAAGGGTGGGGCTCAGGCCTGACGTTGCTCGAAGTCCCGCATGTAGTCGACCAGCGCCTGCACGCCTTCGATGGGCATGGCGTTGTAGATGCTGGCACGCATGCCGCCCACGGACTTGTGGCCCTTGAGCTGCAGCAGGCCGGCTTGCTTGGCGCCGGCCAGGAAGGCGTCGTTGCGCGACTCATCATGAAGGAAGAACGGAATGTTCATGCGCGAGCGGCAGTTCGCGGCCACCTTGTTCACATAGAACGAGGACTGGTCCACATAGTCATAGAACAGCTTGGCCTTGGCGATGTTGCGCGCTTCCATGGCGGCCACGCCGCTCAGATTGCCCTCGGTCTGACGCTTGAGCCACTGGAAGGTAAGGCCGGCCATGTAGATGCCCCAGGTGGGAGGCGTGTTGTACATGCTGCCGTTGTCGGCCACGGTTTTGTAATCAAACGCCGAGGGGCAGACGGGCAGGGCATGGCCCAGCAGGTCTTCGCGCACGATGACGATGGTCAGGCCTGCGGGGCCGATGTTCTTTTGCGCGCCGCCAAAGGCCAGACCCACGCGGCTCCAGTCGATGGAGCGCGAGGCTACGTGCGAGGAAAAGTCGATGACCAGCGGTGCATCCGAGCCCAGGGCCTGGAGGTCGGGCAGCTCATGGAACTCCACGCCGTGAATGGTCTCGTTGCTGCAGATGTGCACATAGCTGGCGCCGCGGCTCAGATTCCAGCTGCTGGCAGCGGGAATCGTGGTGTAGTCGCTGTCCTTGGCGCTGGCGGCCACATTGGCATCGCTGGCGTATTTTGCGGCTTCCTTGGCCGACTTCTGGCTCCAGCTGCCGGTCACCACAAAGTCCACCACACCGGCGCGCGACAGGTTCATGGGCACGATGGCGTTTTCGGCAATGCCGCCGCCCTGCATGAACAGGATCTTGAAGTGGGCGGGCACGGCCAGCAGCTCGCGCAGATCGGCTTCGGCGGCTTCGTAGATGCTGATGAATTCCTTGCCGCGGTGGCTCATTTCCATCACCCCCATGCCGGATCCGTGCCAGTCCAGCATTTCGGCGGCTGCGGTCTGCAGCACTTCTTCAGGGATGGCGGCGGGGCCTGCGGAGAAGTTAAAAGGGCGGTTCATCAGATTTACGCTCAAAACATGTGAAAGCGCTTGTCTAGCCTGCGCTTTCAGCGATCAAAAATTGGGCCACGGGCATGGGGCCATGCCCGTGGCATCCGGTCCGGACCGGGTCAGCCAGGGGCTGGTCGATCAGGAGGCGTCGCCGGACTCGGCTGTGCCTTCTTCGGCGCCGGCGCTGCCGGAATCATCGGCTTCACCGTCCTCGCCGGCACTGTCGTTGGCATCATTTTCGACGATGCGCTGCAGGCCGATGAGCTTGGCACCTTCGTCCAGGTTGATCAGCGTCACGCCCTGCGTGGCGCGGCCCAGCTCGCGGATTTCCGCCACCCTGGTACGCACCAGCACGCCGGTGTCGGTAATCAGCATGATCTCATCCTCGGGTGCCACCAGGGTGGCTGCCACAACCTTGCCGTTGCGCTCGGACTGCTGGATCGCAATCATGCCCTTGGTGCCGCGGCCGTGGCGCGTGTATTCGCTGATGGCGGTGCGCTTGCCGTAGCCGTTTTCGGTGGCGGTCAGCACGCTTTGCGAACCCGCCACCACATTGCCCGTGCCGTCATCGGCCTCGGCAACCAGCATGGCGATCACGTTCTGATGCTCCTCGATGTTCATGCCGCGCACGCCGCGCGCATTGCGGCCCATGGGGCGTACATCGTTCTCGTCAAAGCGCACGGCCTTGCCGCCGTCGCTGAACAGCATCACATCATGCTTGCCGTCGGTCAGCGCGGCGCCGATCAGGTAGTCGCCTTCGTCCAGGCCCACGGCAATGATGCCGGCCTTGCGCGGGTTGCTGAACTCGGTCAGCGCCGTCTTCTTGACGGTGCCCATGCTGGTGGCCATGAAGACGAAGTGATCTTCGGGGAAGCTGCGGTTTTCGCCCGTGAGCGGCAGCACCACGTTGATCTTCTCGCCGTCCTGCAGCGGGAACATGTTGACGATGGGACGACCACGCGAGCCGCGCGAGCCCGAGGGCACTTCCCAGACCTTGAGCCAGTACATGCGGCCACGGTTGGAGAAGCACAGCAGGTAGTCGTGCGTGTTGGCAATGAAGAGCTGGTCGATCCAGTCGTCTTCTTTGGTAGCCGTGGCCTGCTTGCCGCGGCCGCCGCGCTTTTGCGAGCGGTACTCGGACAGGGGCTGGCTCTTGATGTAGCCGGTGTGCGAGAGCGTCACCACCATGTCGGTGGGCGTGATCAGATCTTCGGTGGACAGGTCTTGCGCGCTGTACTCCACGGTGGAGCGACGCTCGCCCTTCTTGGACTGACCGAACTCGGCCTTCACGGCGTTGAGTTCTTCGCCAATGATGATGGAGACGCGCTCGGGCTTGGCCAGGATGTCCAGCAGGTCTTCGATGACCGACATGACGTCCTTGTACTCGGCCACGATCTTGTCTTGCTCAAGGCCCGTCAGGCGTTGCAGACGCATCTGCAAAATTTCCTGGGCCTGGGTTTCGGACAGGCGGTACTGGCCGTTTTGCTGCATGCCGAATTCGACTTCCAGGCCCTCGGGGCGATAGTCGTCGGCATTGACCACACCGCCGTCGGTGCGCGTGCGGGTGAGCATCTCGCGCACCAGCTTGCTGTCCCAGGATTTCTCCATCAGCGCGGCCTTGGCCACGGGAGGTGTGGGAGCGTTGCGGATGATGGCGATGAAGTCGTCGATATTGGCCAGTGCGACGGCCAGACCTTCCAGCACATGGCCGCGGTCGCGCGCCTTGCGCAGCTCAAACACGGTGCGGCGGGTCACCACTTCGCGGCGGTGCTCCAGGAAGACCTGGATCAGATCCTTCAGGTTGCACAGCTTGGGCTGGCCGTTGACCAGCGCCACCATGTTCATGCCGAAGGTGTCTTGCAGCTGGGTCAGCTTGTAGAGGTTGTTGAGCACCACCTCGGGCACTTCGCCGCGCTTCAATTCGATCACCAGGCGCATGCCGGACTTGTCCGACTCGTCCTGGATATGGCTGATGCCCTCGATCTTCTTTTCGTGCACCAGCTCGGCCATGCGCTCCTGCAGCGTCTTCTTGTTGACCTGGTAGGGCAGCTCGTCAACGATGATGGACTGGCGCTGGCCCTTGTCGATGTCCTCGAAGTGGCACTTGGCACGCATCACCACGCGGCCACGGCCGGTGCGATAGCCTTCCTTGACGCCGTTAATGCCGTAGATGATGCCGGCCGTGGGGAAATCGGGCGCGGGAATGATCTCCATCAGCTCGTCGAGGGAAGCTTCGGGGTTGTGCAGCAAATGCAGGCAGCCGTCCACTACCTCATTGAGGTTGTGCGGCGGGATATTCGTGGCCATACCCACGGCAATACCCGAGGAGCCGTTGACCAGCAGGTTGGGCAGGCGGCTTGGCAGCACCAGTGGTTCGCTCTCGGAGCCGTCGTAGTTGGGGCCGAAGTCCACGGTCTCCTTGTCGATGTCGCCCAGCATTTCATGGGCGATCTTGGAGAGGCGGATTTCCGTGTAACGCATGGCGGCGGCGCTGTCGCCGTCCACCGAGCCGAAGTTGCCCTGACCATCGACCAGCATGTGGCGCAGCGAGAAGTCCTGAGCCATACGCACGATGGTGTCGTAGACCGCGCTGTCGCCGTGAGGGTGGTATTTACCGATCACGTCACCGACGATACGCGCCGACTTCTTGTAAGGACGGTTCCAGTCGTTATTGAGTTCGTGCATGGCGTACAGAACGCGGCGGTGCACGGGCTTGAGGCCATCACGCGCATCAGGAAGCGCCCGGCCCACGATCACGCTCATGGCGTAATCGAGATAACTGCGACGCATCTCCTCTTCAAGGCTGATGGGCAGAGTTTCTTTAGCAAACTGGGTCATGTCTAGTGATACTTTGACGGCTGGAAAACAGCCATTTTAGGTCGAATGCCGTGTGGCAGCAGAGCAACATAACTGAGGAATTACATAGCTGTCCTACTTGTTGGTGCCTAGTTGACAACACTCTTGCATGTTACGTATGGCACAATCATTTCAACGTTTTTGGTGATGGTCACTGATGACGTCCACAGATTCGCAGCCCTGCTGCGGCTTTTTCCCCAAGAGGAGAACCATGAAGAAACTGAACAAAGTGGCGATGTTGTTTGCCTCTGCTGCCCTCGTGACAGCCGCTGGCGCACAAGTGAAGGCTGCTGACGGTGGCAAGACTATCGACAACTGGCAAAACGGCACCAGCGAACTGGTGTGGAAGAACGGCACGAACGAACTGTGCTGGCGCGATGCCAACTGGACTCCTGCTACTGCCGCTGTTGATTGCGACGGTGCTCTGAAGGCCCAGGTTGCTGCTCCCGCTCCCGCCGTTGTGCCTCCCGCTCCTGTGGCTCCCCAGCCTGCAGTGGCATCTAAGGTTACCTACTCTGCTGACGCTTTCTTCGACTTCGACAAGTCCGTGCTGAAGCCCGCAGGCAAGGCTAAGCTGGATGACCTGACCGGCAAGATCAAGGACATCAACCTGGAAGTCATCATCGCCGTGGGTCACACTGACTCCATCGGCTCCGATGCGTACAACCAGAAGCTGTCGGTGCGTCGCGCTGAAGCTGTGAAGGCTTATCTGGTGTCCAAGGGCATCGAAAAGAGCCGCGTGTACACCGAAGGCAAGGGCAAGAAGCAACCCGTGGCAGACAACAAGACTGCTGCTGGTCGCGCTCAAAACCGTCGCGTGGAAATCGAAGTTGTGGGCACCAAGGCTGCTCAGTAATCTTTCGATTGCTACACAAAAAGCCCCGGTAACGGGGCTTTTTTTATGCCTGATCCATTGCGGTAATCGCGGACAATTGCATCATGAGCAACACTATCAATGCCGACCCGGCAGAACTGGAAAAATTCTCCAGCCTGGCCCATCGCTGGTGGGATCCCGAGAGTGAATTCAAGCCACTGCATCAGATCAACCCTCTGAGACTGGACTGGATCAACGCCCAGGCGCCATTGGCGAACCAGCGTGTGCTGGATGTGGGCTGTGGCGGAGGCATTTTGGCGGACTCCATGGCGCGCAAAGGGGCCAAAGTGGTGGGTATCGATCTGGCAACCAAGGCTTTGCGCGTCGCGCAGTTGCATGCTCTGGAGGCGGGAACGCCCAATATTCAATACCATGAGGTCAGCGTCGAGCAGCTGGCGCAGGAGCAGCCTGCCAGTTTTGATGTGGTGACCTGTATGGAAATGCTGGAGCATGTGCCCGATCCGTCATCCATCGTGCGGGCATGTGCCCAACTGGTCAAGCCTGGTGGCTGGGTGTTTTTTTCCACCATCAATCGCAATGCCAAGGCTTTTGCGCTGGCGATCGTGGCTGCCGAATACATGCTCAAGATGATTCCCAAAGGGACTCATGAGTACGCCAAGTTGCTGCGCCCAAGCGAGTTGGCTCGCTTTGCGCGCGAAGCCGGTCTGGATGTGCAAGGCAGCAAAGGCATGGAGCACAACCCGATCTCGGGCCGCTATTGGCTCAGCAATGACACCTCGGTCAATTACATGCTGGCAACACGCCGCCCGCAGGAGTGAAGGCCATGTGGAAGCACGTTAGAGCCGTTCTTTTTGATCTGGATGGCACTTTGATTGACAGCGCTCCTGATCTGGGTGCTGCAGCGGACAAAATGCGTGTGGATCGCGGCATGCCGTCGCTGCCGCTCCATGCCTACCGCCATATGGCCGGGGCCGGAGCGCGTGGAATGCTGGGTATTGCGTTCGGTATGACGCCTGAGTCTGCCGGCTTCGAAGAAATGCGGGAGGAGTTCTTTCGCAACTACGAGCAATGCATGACCGAGCGTACCTATGCTTTTGATGGCGTGCCTGAGTTGATCCGGGCATTGGAAGCCGGCCCGCTTCTATGGGGTGTGGTGACCAACAAGTCCATGCGCTTCACTGACCCGTTGACACGGCAAATGCCCTTGTTTGCTCAGGCTGCAGCCGTGGTGAGCGGGGATACGACGCCGCATGCCAAGCCTCATCCCGCACCTCTGTTTGAAGCCGCACGACGCATGCAGATTGCTCCTGAACATTGCATTTATGTCGGAGATGACGAGCGCGATATTCAGGCGGGTGCAGCAGCGGGTATGAAAACGGTAGCTGCACGCTATGGCTACCTGGGTGCGGCAGCAGATACGGTTCATTGGGGTGCTGATGCACATATCAATTCACCACTTGAGTTGTTGAAGTTGCTGGGATGAGGCTAGAATAGGCAACTGAGGGGCTGTTCTGGTTTCGACGTGGGTTCGGGACCGGTGCGGTGCATGTCGAGCTTGAGTGATGCTCGTAAATCTCCATTCAAAAAACTAACTGCAAACGACGAACGTTTCGCACTCGCCGCTTAATCCGGTGAGCCTTGCAACAGCACGCTAGTGGGCTGGGCAAGGGGGTAGCAATACCTCCCGGCTGCAAGGGAATTTACATTAGCTGGCTGGATACCGGGCTTCTTGGTATTTGGCGAGATTTTAGGAAGCTGGCTACCCAAGCAGCGTGTGCCTGCGGGGTTTGGGTGGCGAGATTTAAAACAGAGCACTAAACATGTAGATCTGTCCGGCGAAGGCTTACGGACGCGGGTTCAATTCCCGCCAGCTCCACCACCATAACGTCCAAGGGCGTTCACTGAAGTCCAGTGAGCGCCCTTTTTCTTTGGTAAATCAACGACTTGCCTTCCGTAATCGTCCGCCAAGGTTCGCGGGCATCCGAGGTCAAGTGGGGGTACAAGTGGGGGTACAACTCGCCAAAAGCCTATACTTTGGCTAAGTTGTACCCCCACTTTCAGCCCAAACCCAGCAACCATGCGGCCTGGCGGCCCATGCGTTGTACCCCCACCCTGGGGCTGAGAGCGGGAATTTGTACCCCCACCCAGGAAGGCTGTACTCCATGCTGACCGATGCCCATTGCCGCAACGCCATCTGTCCACCTGATCGCAAGCAGGCGCGCTTCACCGATGCTGGCGGGCTGTACCTGCAAGTCAGCCCCAGCGGCTCCAAGCGCTGGTTCTACAAGTACCGCACCGACGGAAAAGAAAAGCAGCTTGCTTTGGGCAGTTACCCCGTCGTGGGGCTGACGGCAGCCCGCAAAGCGCGTGATGTTGCCAAGATGCAACGTGCGCAGGGCAGCGACCCTATCGAGGCCCGCAAGCTGGAAAAGCTCAAAGGCGGGCTTGATCGCGGGGACAGCTTCCAGGCCGTGGCGCTGGACTGGCACGGCAAGCAGGTAGCTGGCTGGAGTGCCGGCCATGCCGAGCGCACCTTGAGGCAGCTGGAGCGCGACCTGTTTCCCTGGCTGGGCCAACGGCCCATGGCCGGCATCGAGCCCATGGAGCTGCTATCCGTCTTGCAGAAGGTGGAAGAGCGCGGCGCACTGGAGACGGCCGACCGGGCACTCATGCTGGCCCGCCAGATATGGCGCTACTGGCTGCCCACTGCCAGCAACAGCCAGCGCGACATTACCGAAGGCCTGAAAAGCCGCCTCACCCCGTACCATGCAAAGAACTTTGCCGCCATCGTCGAGCCACAGCGCTTTGGCGAGCTGCTGCGGGCCATGCATGCCTACAAAGGCGGGCCGCTGGTGCGCACCGCCTTGCTGCTGGCGCCCTTGCTGTACCAGCGCCCTGGCAACCTGCGCATGATGGAATGGGCCGAGCTGGATCTGGATGCCGGCCTGTGGACCATTCCCAGCGAAAAGATGAAGCGCACCAGGCAGGAGAAAGAAAACGGCGAGCCGCATGTGGTGCCCATGCCCGTGCAGGCGGTGGATCTGCTGCGAGAGCTGCACTCCCTCACAGGCCGCGGCCGCTATGTGTTCCCCGGCCAGCGCAACCACGACCGACCCCTGTCCGACAACTCCGTGCGCAGCGCCCTCTATGGGCTGGGCTTCGGCACGGAGCAAAGCTGGCATGGCTTCAGGGCCAGCGCCCGCACCATGCTGGTGGATCAGCTCGATCTGGACCCGCTGGCCATCGAGGCCAACCTGGCCCATGCCGTGAAAGATGCCAACGGTCGCAGCTACAACCGTACCAAGTACCTGGCCAAGCGCTTCGATCTGGTTCAGCAGTGGGCCGACTACCTGGACAAGCTGCGCCGCGGTGCCGATGTGATCGAGCTGCACCAACGCAGCAGCTAGGCCGCATCAAACGCTCTCATCAGCCGCCCGCCGAGGCGGCTTTTTTGCGCCCGGCGCATGGCCGAAAGAGGGCGCGAAAGTGCAAGCCTATCGAGTTGGGAGATGATTTTTCTTGGGAACGTGGGAACACGACGCTTTTTTGAAGCCCAATTGCCTTCAAACGCTGATGGGTAGAGCGGTAGGTGCTACTAAAATTTTTGGGAACAAAGTGGGAACACTTTGGGAACAAGTTGGGAACAAACAAAGAATTTTTCTTTATATGAAATATTGAGTGTTCTTTTGATCTTCTACCTGCTCTTTGCTTGTGATCGCTTTGGCTTAAAAACTGCGGCAAAGCACCAATGCAGAGCTTTGGACTATCTGGCCTGGTGCTTGCCTGCTGCGCGCCTGTCGCTCGGGCGTATGGCGTTGCGCTGCGTGCTAATGGTGGACGTGAGCGGAAGGTGCAGGAATGCGGCGCAAGAGGTTTTCCTGAGAGCCCCCATTCACAGGCGAGGTTGACCAAAGTGGAGCCCTAGGAGACTGGGCTTCATATAGATTTCAGTTAAGGCGCCTTTGTGCTTAACTACTGTCTTGAAGTTTTTTTTGTTCGATGGGGTGTTGGGCGCACGACAGCATCATTAAGCTTTGCGGCATCAGGCTGCTCGACCCCTCGACCCCTCGACCCCTCGACCCCTCGACCCCTCGACCCTTGCTGCCGTAAAGCGTCAGTCATAGTGCTCGCTTTGTGAGAGGTCGGGTTCCAAGTTTGTGCCGCTATGTACGATCAGGAGCGCTTTAGATAGAGCTAGGGGCTGCGAACCATTACTATTGTGTAAGTAGTAGATTGAAGCAAAGAAATCGACGGATGAATTTCAGCACCACCACACCAGCAGCGATGCTCTCTGCATGGTTTATGAGACGTACCGCGTTACGCGGGGTACGGCGTGTTGCACAGTTCGACGGTGCATTGGCCTCCGATATCGGATCTGTGCGCGAGGAGAATCAGGATCGAGTGGCGTTAGTTCGTGGGCGCGACCGTTTAGGGCAGCCTTTCATCCTCGCTGTGCTCGCCGATGGCATGGGCGGTATGAAGTCCGGCTCTGAGTGCGCAGCATTGACTCTCGGAACCTTTATTGACTCGGTTCTAACAGACGCGCAGCTTTCAATGGATGCATCGGATGAATGGCTTGTTCGAGGGGCGCATCGAGCAAATAAAGCAGTTCATAAAAAGTATGCAGGACAAGGTGGGTCAACCTTGGTCGCCGCGGTACTCATGAATGGTTTTTCGCCGCGCTGGCTTAGTGTCGGTGACAGCCGAGCCTACCAAGCCGGGAAGGGATTGCTAAATCAACTTTCCCTCGATGACACTCTTGATGGTCAGCTAGGTAAAGCAGGCGAGGGCCGTCGCCGTGACTTACTTCAGTTCATTGGCATTGGTGATGCTCTTGAGCCGCATATAGGAACAATTGGCAGCGATGCCGAAACAGTACTTTTGACTTCGGACGGAGTGCATTTCATAGATGCAGATCTCCTAGCGAAAGTGGTTCATTACGCCCCTAACTTGGGATACTGTGCTAGTCGCTTGACAGAGTTGGCAAAGATGCTGGGTGGGCCTGATAACGCATCAGTAGTTGCGCTTAGCTTCAATGCCCTAATGGTCAATATAGAGACATACCTCAATGATGTTTATGAGGTCTGGGATCCATTTGGTGAGCTTCAGGTTATGTTTGATCGAAGAGCTTACCAGTCAGTCTCCTCGCCTTCACAGCTTCAATCTTCTTCCAAGGAAGTAAAACCTCTAGCTAATTTGCCTGTGGCACCCAAGGAGAGTACTGCGGATAAACTTGTGTCTGGAAGTAAGCACAAAGAGGTCCCCTCTGATGAAAAAGGTGCTCTTACAGCCAAAGCACCACAAAAGCGTTCAAGAGGTCCTCGCAAAAAACGCAACTTGAGCTCTGAATCTGAAAGTATTAGGAAGAGCGAAGAGGCAGAAGAGCTTCAGCTCTTCATCGAATTTCCCAACAAGAAGTCTTGACAATGAGTGGTATGCCTTCTCGCTATGTTCCCTCTGGCTCTTACATGTCGGGAGGGATGGGCAGCGTAATCGTTTGCACAGATGCAATCCTTGAGCGCCCAGTCGCAATCAAATTCATAAATAGCACCGACCATAGGCGTCGTATAGATGATGAAATTGCAGCATTGCTGAAACTACGATCAAAACATGTTGTCCAAATTTACGACGTAATTCAAACTCCGGAGGTGGGAATTGGAATAGTCCAGGAGTTTATTGACGGTAAAGATCTATTTGAATCTTATGTTCAGCCCTCATCGCTATACGACTACTACCTCCAGTTGTGGCAGATTTCCTCTGGGATAACGGATATTCACCAGCTTGGAGTTATTCATAGAGATATCAAACCGAACAATATGAAGACCGATCCGGAGAAGGTAATCAAAATTTTTGATTTCGGATTGGCGCGTGACGATGGTCTAAGTGCCATGACGAGAGGCTTCGTGGGCACAAAGGGCTTTGCTGCTCCTGAGTTGTACGAGCGACCCTTTGCCTTCACCAATGCCGTTGATACTTACGCATTCGGTGCAACTGCGTTGTTTTTAGCCACAGGAACACTTCCTGATGAGTTGCTAGAGCAACCTCCGACGATCAACCCTGCGGGCTATTTTCATCTCCTCCCCCTGGGGCTGGCACCTGAGATTTCGATGCTTTTAAATCGATGCATTGCTCAGGATGTCGCGCTACGCCCCGAGATGCGAGAGGTGCGTGATGCATTGGCTCGACACATACTTTTTGACAAACATCGTGCCTTGGTCGTGTACCAAGGCCAAGCATCCGCACTCAGCGCAACCAATAGATCTGTGAGGCTTGCTTTCAGCACAATTGGCTCGATTGAAATTCAATACAACGGCCTTGCTTTTGTGGTGGCCAGTGTGTCTGGCGAAGTACAGATCAACAATCGGCCTGTGAGTGCCGGAACGAGCTTGCCAGGTGCATGTGTCATAGCACTTGGTGGACCTCAGCGTAAAGCCATTGAGCGACGATTTATCACCTTTGACATTTCACATCCGGAGATCGTGCTGTGACTGGAACACTAAATATTGGGGATGTAGTCGGTGGTCGATATGAGATTGAGCGATATATAGACGAAGGAGGGATGCAGTTCGTTTATGCAGCGAAGGACAACGTCGCAAATCGCGTGGTGGCTCTGAAAACTCCCAAGAACAATTCTGCTACTAAGCGATTTCGACGTAGTGCTGTTGTTGCGGCCAAGGTAAACCATCCGAATGTTGCGAAGACGCTGGACTATGTTCGGGAAGGCGAGAAACGCTACTTGATTGAAGAGCTGATCGTCGGAACTGACTTGAGTAAGGCCTTGCTGCGGAAAACGACGTTTCTGGACCCTTACCTTGTGGCCAAGGTTTTTCATCACATGGCAAAAGGGCTTGCCGCAGCTCATCACGCAGGAGTTATTCATCGTGATTTGAAGCCAACAAATGTAATGATGGTTGGTGACTACTCAATAGATGAGTTGAAAATCACGGACTTCGGTATCGCGAAAATGGCTGAGGAAGAGCTTGCGGAAGCGGCAGAGGGCGGTGGACAAACGCTGTCAACGTCGCAGACCGCTGTTGGTGCTCTTCCATATATGGCTCCGGAAGCTATTGATACTCCGAAGGCTGTCACGCAGGCCGCAGACGTGTGGTCTCTGGGGGCAATGATTTTTCAGCTTCTTACAGGAGATTTGCCCTTCGGCTCGGGCTTGCGTGCTGTACAGAAGATCATGGAGGCGAGTAAGCCTAAACCGCCATCCTTCGTTTCTGATAATCCTCAGTTTTCTCCTTTGGCAAATGAGTTGCTGGAGATGACGTATGCCTGTTTACAGAAAGATCCCGCTGCTCGTCCAACGGCTGATGATCTAGTTGCGCGTTGTGGGATGCTCTGTTACACAGTCGCGGATCGATCCGAAGGCATTGTGAGGCGCATCGAGCACGGGGCTTGGGGATTCATCGGGACGAATAATGGAGATGTTTTCTTCCACAGAGATAGCGTTTTTGGCCCTCAACCAGGGCTAGCTGTCGGTGATCGAGTGATATTTTCTGCATATGCTGGGGGCGGCGCTCCCAGAGCCTATCCGGTGTTGAAAGCGGTCACCATCTAGTGCATTTATTAAACTGTGCTTTCTGCTTCAACTCAATAACTTAATTCGAAACTCTCAAGACTACTGCGGTGAGTAGCTCTGATCGTTTGGATTGCAGAGTCATTTGAAAAGATTGATTACCCAAGCTTGCTCAGCCTAGCTGTTGGTGACAGTTGGCGCGGGGCAGTCATTTAGTTCATAATCTACCTCAGCCCCCTGTCCCGGGGCCGGTGCTTCAAAACATCCGATCACACAGCGGCTGAGCCTCCCCGATAGCGAGGCCTTGTCACGTCTGAACACTGGAAAAGTGGGCATAGCGCCCGCACATCCACACGGTTACGGACGGGATGGGGCTCACCGTAAGGCTGCCCGCACGTCTGTGTGCGTGTTTTGAACATCCCGTCCACCTTCTTTGTGCTTCAAAACACAGGGAAGGTGGCTTCAAGTCTCACACAGGAGCACGGAACCATGAACACCGTTTCTCACCCTCTGGCCAGCACCCAGCCTTCTGGTGCTGCATGCCTGTCTTTGCCTGCCGCAACTGCGGCTGTGCCTTCTCTCTCGCTCAATCCCATCCAGCTCCACGCCGATGCGCATAACGCACTGGCCATGGCGCTGCACTACCTGCGTCAGCCTGCGGCCAATGTGCCCGGCGCTGCCCGCAAGACGGTGCAGGCCCTGGCGGCCTTGCGCGTGTTGATCGCACAGGAGGGCTGAGCCATGACCAGCCCCCAATGTGAACGGCAGCCCGGCGCTGCCGCGCAGATGCGCGCGCCTGCCTCCATCGGCTCTGTCGGCGTGCCCGTGCCGCAGCCGTCTCAATCTCCCGCTTGTCGCCTGCCTGTGTTTTCGCCCGGCGCCGTGCTGCGCATGCTGTGGCAGCACGCCCGCCGCAGCCTGACGCCGCAAGAGCTGTGGTGGCTGGCCGAGGGCGTGCCCGAGTTCTCCAGTATGTACAGCGGCGAGCTGGCGGCCGTGCTTGAAAGCTTGGCCTGCATGGTGGCAGCCGATGGCGACGAGTCGCGCTCCGGCTGTTTTCAGAACAGCAAGGATTTGCCGGATCTGCTGTTTGTCCAGGCCAACCAGATGAGCGTGCTTAGCGGCCTGCTGTACGTGGCCGGCGATGCCACAACCATGCTGCGCGAAGGCGCTGCGGCGCATTGATTTGCCGACTTTGAATAACTGTATATAAATACAGCTATTCAGGCGTTTCAGCAAGCCGGGCCTGGTCCGGTTCAACGGCAGAGCCCCGGCTGCCTTGCTGGCGCGCAGACAGCCGGGGTCGTATCTGACGGAGGATGCAATGGCAGTGAATTTGAAGTGGCGCGATGCCATGGCCGATTGGCGCATCGGCAACTGCTTCACGCCGCAAGAGCGCGAGCAGGGCTGGCCGCAACGCATGGACCTGGAGCAACTGGCCGCCATGCAGCGGCCCGGCAAGGGGCCGGATGCGGCAAGTTTGAAGGCCAAGAATGATTTGCTGGATGCGCTGTATGACGCCTGCGAGGCGGGCACGTTGCCCAGCATGGCAGACGCGCAGCGCATTGCCGTGACCGAGTATGACGACCGCGAGCTGTTCAGGCCCATCCCCCTGGTGGACGACGGGCGCGGCTATGAGGGCCAGTCGATGTATGCGCCCCCGCCGAAGGTGACTTACGAAGAGCACACCTTTTATCTGGTTGCAGCGGCGGACTTTGCTGCATGGCTTGATGCGCAGGACATGCCGCCCAGCGGACATATCGCTGCGTGGTTTAAGGCCGAGGGCTTTGCGGTGGGCAATCAGTTGGCCGGTGCTGTGACTGCGCAGACGGCTGCAGTGCGGGCGGCCAAGGACGTCAAAGACATGGCCGCTTTGCTGCAGTACCGTCAGCAGTTTGCGGCGCAGCCCGAGCAGGAGCGCGAGCCCTGGCATGCAGACCATGTGGCGTTGCTGGCAGGGTGGCTGCGGCAGGAGATTGCAGAGGGCAAGGCACGCGGGGCCATCACGCGGCTGGAGAAGCTGGTGGGCGTGCGCCGGCAGACGCTGGCAGAGCTGCTGGCAAGACATGGCTACACGCCCACGGGCGAGGCAGAACAAAAGGCCGTGCGCAATGTGCAGGACGTATCGAGCGTGTGGGGGAGCAAGCGCCATGGATAGGGCGGTGCTGTCTTTCGGATGTCCTGCGCTTGTCCTGCGGTGGCCCTGCCGTGTTGCAGCGGTTGGCGCACATCCTTCGCCCTGCGCGGCAGCGGGCGGACATACGCAGGGCGACGGCAGGACGGTGCGAGGGAAAGACTTTCTCTCAAGCCACAAGCGCACCACGTCGGATGCGTTGGCGTCTGTTGAAGGAGTTCACTCATGCACGTTGTTCATTCCGCCCGCCCCGTAGTGCCCCGCGATCGTCTGCTGCGCCTGTCCGATGTGGAGGCTGCGACCGGCTGCAAGAAAAGCACCATCTACAAGCTGATGAAGGAGGGCAAGTTCCCGGCCTGCGTGCGCATCACATCGCGCATGGTGGCGTGGCCCGAGACAGCGGTGCTGACCTGGGTGCAGGCGCGTATTCAAGGCCAGCAGGTCGCGTGAGGTACGACATGCAGAACATGAACCACAACCAAGGCAGCGCAGCACCTGCTGCAACCATCAACGACGCCATGGCCAAGGCGCAGGCCGAGGCCCGCGAGCACGCTGCGCAGCGCCTGCGCTGGGGTGTCAGGGCCTTGGAGGAAGAGGCCATGCGCAAGGGCTATTTGCTGATGGCAGTGCAGCGCACGCGCCATGCACCGGAGCAGGGGCTGCTTTATTGGCCGGGCACGGTGCAGGTGCTGGAGATCGCCAGCGGCAGCCTGTTGGCCGAACTGCCCGCCGCAGATCTGCAGAGGCTCAGGCCCGATCTGATGGAGCTGTTCATCGCCAAGGCCAGAGACAAGCCGATTCTCGGCAGTGCCTTTACCTCGCCGCACGGCACGCGTTTGCGCGCCAGCCTGAGCGTGCAGGGCGTGGTGACGGTGTATTCGCAGGTCAGCAAGCAGATGCTGGCCATGTCCGAGCCCTGGCAGCCAGGCGTGCTGCGTTCGGATTTTCAGCTGTTCAGGCCCGAAGACATGAGGCCGCGTATCCAATGACCCAGACCACGATCACCCCCGAGCTGCTGCGCAATGCCTTGAGCTTTGTGCCGTCCAACCTGCCCCGCGACGAGTGGGCGAGGGTGGGCATGGCCATCAAGAGCGAGTACCCGGACGACCTGGGCCTGCAGTTGTTCAGCGACTGGAGTGCAGCCAGCGGCAGCAGCTTCGATGCCGGTGCGGTGCGCAGCACATGGCGCAGCATCAAGGCCGGAGGCGGGGTGGGTGTGTCTACGTTGTTGTTCCTGGCCAAGCAGCATGGCTTCAAGCTGCCTCGTGCTGATAAAGCAGCACAGCCGGCGAGCGCTGCTCAACGTCAGCAGCGGGACGAGGAGCGCATGCAGCGGCAGCAGGCCGAGGCACTGCGCATCGAGGCCGAGCAGGAAGCTGCAGCGCATGAGGCGCAAGCCATCTGGGAGGCCGCCAGCACCACCGGGCAAAGTGCTTATCTGCACCGAAAAGGCGTGCACGGCTTCGGCGTGCGCTACACGCCCGACGGCTGGCTGCTGGTGCCGGTATGCGATGGGGAAGGGCGCTTGTGGAACCTGCAGCGAATTGCGCCGCAACGGCCCGCGGAAGGGGTGGATAAGCTGTTCCTGAAGGGCGGCCGCAAGTCGGGCCTGTGGCACATGCTGGGCAGCCTGCAAGGCGCAGCCGTAGTGCTGGTGGCCGAGGGCTATGCCACGGCAGCCAGCCTGCGCATGGCCACGGGCTGGCCGG
Organism: Comamonas testosteroni; assembly: GCF_030505195.1. Lineage (NCBI taxonomy): Bacteria > Pseudomonadati > Pseudomonadota > Betaproteobacteria > Burkholderiales > Comamonadaceae > Comamonas > Comamonas testosteroni. The sequence goes on along the minus strand of NZ_CP129672.1, from coordinate 960,064 downwards.
TAGCAGTGGCCTTTGATGCGGGCAATCTGCAGCATGTGGCCAAGGCCTTGCGCGCATTGCAGCCGCATGCCTTGCTGGTGGTGTGCGGCGATGACGATGCTGCGACCGAGGCCCGTACCGGGCGCAACGCCGGTCGCATGAAGGCTGAAGCGGCAGCCGCTGCCGTCAACGGTGTGGCCGTGTTCCCGTCTGCGCTGCCCGAAGGCGGCAGCGACTTCAACGACATGCACCAAGCCTTCGGGCTTGAGGCCGTGCAGGCCTGTGTGCGGAGCACTGTGAGCGCTGTTCAGACAAAGGCTGGCGGCGATGGTGCGGCCAGTGATGGCACAGGCACTGCCGGCATTGCGGCAAAGCCTGCTTCTGGTGCTGGTGGCTCTGGTGGCTCCGGTGGCTCAGGCCGGGGTGGTGGTCGTGGCGGCAAACGCAAGGCTGCACCGGATCATGACGACGAACCGGCGAGGGAAGAGCCTTTCTCGTTGGACGAGAGCGGGGTGTGGTTCCACGGCCGCGACAAGGACGGCAACCCTGCGCGCCCGCTGTGGCTGTGCTCGCCCTTGCAGGTGGAGGCGCTGACACGCAATCAGGAGGGCGCAGGGTGGGGCTATCTGCTGACCTTTGCCGACCCGCTGGGCGTGCCCAAGCAATGGGCCATGCCCGCGCGCATGCTGAGCAGCGATGGCGGCGAGTACCGTGCAGCGCTGCTGAACATGGGCCTGCGCATTGCGACAGCGCCCACGGCACGCAACCGGCTGACGGAGTACATCCAGACGCGCAAGCCCGAAGCGTTTGCGAGTTGCACCGACCGCATCGGCTGGCACGGCCGGGCCTTTGTGCTGCCGCATGAAACCATTGGCGACGATGCCGAGCGCATCGTGTTCCAGTCCGACAACCAGATGGAGAACACCTTCCGCATTCGGCGCGATGCTCAGGACTGGACGGACCGCATAGGCCGGCTGTGCGCAGGCAACAGCCGTCTGGTGTTTGCAGTGGCCTGTGCGTTTGCAGGGCCGCTGCTGCGCCCTGCGGGCATGGAAAGCGGCGGCTTTCATCTGCGGGGCGATAGCTCTTGCGGCAAGACCACCGCACTGCGGTTGGCGGCCAGCGTGTACGGCGGTCAGAACTACATGCAGCGTTGGCGCACCACCGACAACGCACTGGAAGCCATTGCAGCCCAGCACTGCGACAGCCTGCTGATTCTGGACGAGCTGGCCCAGGTGGAGGGCAAGGTGGCGGGCGAGTGCGCCTACATGCTGGCCAACGAGCAGAGCAAGGCACGGGCCACGCGCAACGGTGCAGCCCGCACGCGCCTGACGTGGCGGCTGCTGTTCTTGAGTGCCGGCGAGCTGGGCCTGGCCGACCACATGGCCGAAGGCGGCAAGCGCACGCGCGCCGGGCAAGAGGTTCGCATGGCCGATATTCCGGCAGATGCTGGCAAGGGCATGGGCGCCTTCGAGCAGTTGCACGGCCTGGCTGACGGGGCTGCATTCTCGTCACACCTCGCACGCGAGGCGCAGCTCTGCCATGGTGCGGTGGGTCACGCCTTTCTGCAGTGGGCAACCGGGCATGCAGACACATTGTCTAAGCGTGTGCGCCAGCAATCCGGCACCCTGGCGGCCAGCTGGACGCCCGGCAAGGCCAGTGGGCAGGTGGCACGTGTGGCGGCACGCTTTGCGCTGGTGGGCGTGGCCGGCGAGCTGGCGACAGAGGCGGGCTTGACGGGCTGGGAGCCGGGTGAGAGCGAGCGGGCGACCAAGGCCTGCTTTGAGGCGTGGCTGCTGGCCCGTGGCGGTGCAGGCAATGGCGAAGTCACGGCAATGCTGCGGCAGGTGCGCGGCTTTCTGGAAGCGCACGGAGAAGGGCGCTTTACCTGGTGGCACCGGGCGACCGACGACCACAACGCCAAGACGCTGCAGCGCGCAGGTTTCAGGCGCCTGATCGATGAAGACGGCAAGCCGCTGAAGATCCTGAAGACCGGCTACACGCCAGGCACATCCAAGGAAGACAAGGAGGTCTACGAAGCCATGACCGCCATCGACGGCGAGGAAACGCGGGTGGAGTACTTTGTGCTGCCCGAAGTGTTCCGCACCGAGATCTGCCGGGGCTTCGACTACAAGGCAGTGTGCAAGGTGCTGCTGCAGCACGGCTGCCTCAAACCCGCCAAGGGCCGCGAATACGACGCCAAGCACCGACTGCCCGGCGTGGGCCATGCCTGGTGCTACCAGTTCACGCCCGCCATCATGGAGCTGGAGATTTAGGCCTGTTTTGAGGCTGGAGGTAATGCGGATCTTTCTTGGCCAGCATTGGGCGATGAGATGGCTGGAATGATTAATGTGAGCATGGGCAGCTTCGCTCCCGTGCCGTCGTTCGTGCTTCGTCAGCAGATGTCTGTTCTACAGAGTTCGCGGAGTTTCCCAAATGCACTGTGAGTTCACGCTGTCGGCCATATTTCGGTCATTCATGACAGTCCAATCCAAGTTTGTATTGGAGGTGACGCCGACGCTGCGAAATTGAGGACCATGCATCGTCAACCTGAATGACTTTCGCAGCCCAATTGTGGTGGGCCATGCCAACCTTGAGGAGTATCATTGTCCTCGTGATCTTGAGGTGCGTTGGCGAGTAAGAGCTGTCCGTCCAAGTCGCGCCGGTCTAGCCGACACGGCTCGTGGAGCCATGGAGCACTCAGCAATTTGAGTGCGGTTTGATGTCGTCATCGTCGGCACCCTACTGGCTGCACTTCCAAGATTGCCCTCGCGAGAGCGTCCAGCTCTATCTCTTCTTTTGTCTGGCATTCCCAGATCGTGAAAACCTGCCAGCCGAGAACCGTCAGTCTCTCAACGACCGATGCATCTCTGGCCTTGTTGGCCGCGAACTTTGCCTGCCAGAAATCCGGGCGAGTGGTGGGCGTTGTCGCAAGTGGACACCCAGGATGCTGATGCCAGAAGCAGCCGTGCACAAATATGACCACCTTGCGGCCAGGCAAGACTAGGTCCGGGCGACCAGGAAGGGATCGGTCATGGAGGCGAAACCGCAATCCTGCGGCATGCAGATACCGCCGCACCCTCATTTCAGGCTGGGTGTTGCAGCCTTGGATGGCTCGCATCATCCTGGATCTGACCTCGGGAGAGACTGTGTCTGCCAAATGCAGCTCCTTCTGACTCTATTTTCCGTTTACCAAGTGCACCCATTATCTGACCTGGTAGTATTCCGGCCAATCCACCTACGAAGCCCGCCCGGGTTTCGTTCAGACAAGACCATAGATGACGATTCCTGTAATTGACCTGTTTGCAGGCCCAGGGGGGCTGGGCGAAGGATTTTCACGTTCTGCCAGAGGTGATTTCCGGATCACCATATCCATTGAGAAGGATGCGATGGCGCACGAGACCCTGCGTCTTCGAGCTGCCCATCGCGAACTCACGCGCAATCCTGCAACAACTGATGAAGACTGGCAGCTTTGGGATGCACTGGTAGAGGGTGTGCCATGGAACACCCTCTTCACCACACTCCAGGCCTGCGAAAGCCTGAGAATCCGGGAAGCATGCTCCCATGCAGACCAGGAAGCCCAGCAGATCGAGCTTGGTCCTAACAACCGCAACGAGGTTTCGATCGAAATCCGCAAGCGGCTTGGACCCTACCTGGAACACGGCATGCTGCCGGACAATGCCGTGCTGATCGGCGGACCTCCCTGCCAAGCCTATTCAGTCGTCGGTCGTGCACGCAACAAGGGGGAAGAGGGCTATGTCGCCGAGAAAGATCAGCGACATTTCCTCTACCGGGAATACCTTCACGTCATCGCGGAGTTCCGGCCAGCGGTCTTCGTCATGGAGAACGTGAAGGGAATCCTCTCATCCAAGGTGGACGATGGTCATATCTTTCATAGGATCTTGGACGACCTGAAGAATCCTGGCCTGGCGGACGGTTCTCGGGATCCCCTCGAATATGTCCTCACTCCACTGGTGGACCCTGAATCGCGGATAGTGCCCGCTCCCGAAGATTTCATCATCAAGGCAGAGAATTTTGGTATCCCCCAAGCTCGCCACCGAGTGATCATCCTGGGAATCCGCAAGGACGTCTACGAAAGGCTCAAGGGCTTTCACGGCCTCGAGGCGTCACCACGTCTCACCGTGCGACAGGCGCTGGGAGACCTTCCCAGCCTGAGTCCCCAGGTGTCCAGGCGGGGAGAGGGCATGACCTGGTTAGATGCGCTGTCGCTCCCGATCTTTGACAAAGCGGTCCACGAGCTGAGACTGCAAGGAACTGGATCGAGTCATGAGATCGCCGACTTGATGATGAACCTTCGCCAGGATCTATTGTCTAGACAGCATGACCCAGGCCCAGGTCGCGACCGGATGCGCCTGCCTCGAAGCGACCGGCGAAATCAGCTTCGTGCAACGCCTGAGTGGTACAGGGATCGCGAAACGAATCTGCTCACGAACCACGAAAGCCGCTCTCATATGCCGAGCGACTTGGTCCGTTACATGTTCATATCAGCCTACGGAAAGATTGTCGGGGAAAGCCCGCGGCTGGCCGATTTCCCCATATGTCTGCTTCCGGACCACAAGAATGTCAACCCTGAGAAGGTCAGTGAATCTATCTTCAAGGATCGTTTCCGGGTGCAGGTCGGGCACAGGCACAGCATGACCATCACGAGTCACATCGCCAAGGATGGGCACGCATTCATTCACTACAAGCCAAAGCAGTGCCGCAGCCTCTCGGTACGAGAGGCTGCGCGCCTTCAGACCTTCCCGGATACATATGTGTTCCTGGGAAACAGGACATCCCAGTACACGCAGGTAGGCAATGCCGTCCCGCCTAGGCTCGCCAATCAGATAGCTGACGTTGTTGCCGAGATACTCAAGCAGGCAAGGCTCTCCTGAGGCTTGGTCAAACTGCCCCCGGCCGGGGCAGCACAGGCCGGATCATCGATACTCCAGCGGATAGCACCGAATCAGGCTGGAGGACCCGACAGGGCAATTTGCCAATCTGCAGGATCTACGCGTGAGCATTGGATACGAACCAAGCGGCCATCGGCTTTCAGTAACCCATCACCCTTTCCATTCAGGTTCTCGGCACCCGCCTCGTCGATAATCACGCGACTCTCCGTCGCACTCTTGACCCGCAGCGCCAGCTGGGCGGGCAGATTGCTGCGCAGGTTGGTACTGATGACTTCGGCGCTTGGCTTCTGGGTGGCAATGATGACGTGAATTCCTGCCGCGCGAGCCTTCTGCGCAAGCCGTTTGAGTTCCGCCTCGATCTCCTTTTTTGCCAGGGGATCGTGCGTAAGGTCAGCGTACTCATCAAGCACCACGAGCCACCACGGCAGGCGATCCTTGTCGAGCACAGCGGCATTGAATTCGGCCAGACTTCGTTTTCCGGCTGTCTTGAAGACTTGGTAGCGCTGCTGCATTTCCTCGACCGCGGCCTTCAGTAGCTTGATCGCGTCTGCATCGTCCCAGCCAATGCCTCCTTCAAGATAGGAGGAACCATCGAACGGTGCGAGTTCCGTGCCCTTAGGGTCCACTAGCATCAGACGCAGTTCGTCGGGAGCATAGTGCCGGGTCAAACCGAACAGGATCGTGTTGAGAGCTTCCGACTTGCCGCTTCCGGTGGTACCCGCGACCAACAGGTGAGGGCTGTTGGACGAAGAAAAGTTCACCTCGACAAGCTGTCCGAAGCGATCCTCTCCGATAGGCACTGCAAGTGCTGCGGATGGTCGTCGCCATATGGACCAAGTTTCCATCGCATTGACGAAATAGCGCTGCTCGGCTCGCTTCGGCATGTCGATGGTCACGAAACCGCGGTCGATGCTGAAAGTGACGTTCTGATCCTGCTCGAGCTGCAGAACCAGTTTCAGGGCTGCCCCCTTCTCCGAGAGCTTGCGAGGGTCGACGCCTGGACCAGGTCGCACCTTGAAGAGTATTGATGCTGGCCCTTCAATGAAAGGCTGCTCCTCATCGTGTGCAGCTGATACGGTAATTCCATGAGTCGCGAAACAGCCAAGAATGTTTTCGTATGTGCGACGCAGCATGTTGTGCGGCATCCCTCGAATATTCCCGGGAGTCGGCTGCAGATGCGTGGTAACGGAACTGGTTGTAGGAGAAGTGGCTTGCTCATTGGTCGCCAGATTGTGAGCGAGACCCTCCAGTGCAGGCTCAGTAGCAAGCGGCGTTGAATCAACAGGATGCGTCGGCTCAACCTCAGTTACAGCTTTATTTCGTCCGGGGTCGAGGGCATCCTTGTTACCTGGAGACAGTGCACCCGAGTGGCCCACGGTCGATTTCTGACACGAGTTAGAACTGGTCTCGGTAATTGTCTGGCGCTCCGCTCTTCCCTCGCAGCGTTGGACGTGATCGACTAGGTGGAATCTTGTTGACCGTAGTACCGTAATGCCCTCTGCATCCGATCGCAGGAGGTCTTGGCTCTCGCTGTCCCAGAGGCACACGGAGTAGACACCATTGACGGCCCGAAGGCGGATTGATCCTGAACGCAGGTCAGAGATCGTGCGGTGCACAAGGTCGGTTTCTGAGTTTCTGATGTCTCCCGCCTCTGCCCCCATAAGTTGAACTGCGTCTGCTGGAAGGCTCTCTACGGCGGATGCGATCTGCTCCCGCCACATGGCTTCGTCCACGTTGCGCGCTGTGTCGCTACCCGATCCAGCAAGCACAGATCGGAAGAAGTCACAGGTCCGCTGCACTTGGACAACGCCGTGGCCATCGTAAAGCTGACGCAGCTTGCCCTCAACTACTAGGACGTCCACATCGACGAAACCGTCGTCGCCTCGTTCCAAAGTAAGACGGCACATATCCGCACGCACCTGGGCATGACCACCAAACCAGTCCGTGTGCTCATCCAGGCTGATCCATGCGACAAGCCCGCTCCCCAATCGTGCCGGGTAGATCTCCTCAGCCAGACTCCGGGCGACCGTAAGCCCGATGATTTCCTCGGTGACCCGAGCTACGCCCAGAGCCTGCAGCGCGAGTCTTGGAGCTAGCCGCCTAGTTGAGTCGTAGATGCCTTCAGCAAGGCTGGCCAACAAGTCGGGCGAAACCCCGGACTGGGTTTGCTGTGGAATCAGCCGCCGCAACTTTCTGGCCAGACGAGCCTGGATCAGCTCACGCCCCGATCGCGAGGAAACTACCAGCGTGTTGAGGCGGTTGGCACCAACACCATCTTCGATGCTCAAGACGTCGGGCGCGCCTGCCTCGTCGGACTCGATCTGCTCACGTGATATGTGCCGTTCGAGCGTGACAACCCAGTGGCAGTGCTCGTGCAAGTCCTTGAAGAGCCTGGCAGAGTCTTGAAAGTTCACGCGCAGTTCGACCAGGTCGGTGTTTTCTGGCTGGCCCGGAGCGACAGGCCTGGACCGGTTTGCTCGTACTGTCAATGTGCTCCATGACTCGAGTACCGGGTCTGGGTACTTTGGCAGCATTACCAGCGAGATTGCTCCCCCACCACCTCCTGCCTCCAAGCGGAGCGGCCGGTGCTGAAGGGCATCGAAGACCCCGGTGCGCTCAACTGGTGCCTCGGTGTTCTGCTGGCTGACGATCTGCTCCTGGAGTACATGGGTAACAACAGCAATGTCAAGCTGGAGATCTGCCAGCAGTCCAGCGAGACTGTCGCCTGCCCTGTAGTCGATCAGGGCGAGATCCCTGTCGGGGAACAAGCGTGCATGTGGCCCGCTGTCTCCCCCATCGGATACCTTCTCTACCGCCCTTGCGATCGCCTCCCATCTGCTCTTTGGGGCTGCAACGTGCATCGAGATGCGCAGCGATCGATTCGCCCTCGCAGTGATCCGCCGGAGAATTTCCGCTGGCATTGAGTCATTGGTGGGCAAAACAACCAGCAGTGACAGTCCGTCTCGCTTGTAGGGGTGAGCATCGAGATAGCTGACGATGCGGGTAGCTATCGATCCAATGGCCTCTGCATCAAACGAGACGTCTCCGCTGTCGGTATCGAGCGGAGAGAAGTCCTCCCACCAGCCGGACTCGGATTTCGAATAAAGGAGCTGTCCCATGTTCCCCACCGCAATCGGTGGTGATTCACGAGGTGTGAGCTTCTCTAGCCAGTCGAGATAGAAATCGCCCTCTCCGTCAGAAAAACTGGCTGTACCAGAAAGGAATTCGTGAGCGAGTCGCCTTGTCTGCTCCAAATATCTACATATCCACCGCAGGCGTATCGGGTGCAGGGGTAGCATCAAGCGTCGCTCGGAGCCAGCGATGGCGACAAGGTCTGTACCAAGAAATGCATCAAGCTCCTTGCTACGGGTACCGTCCGGGACGAAGTGCTCGCGAGCTTGCCGGAGGAGCGATTGCCAAGCGTCCAAGAACGACTGAATTCGCCCGGTATCCAGACCAACTTTCTGAAAAGCATCGCGCAGCTCATGGCGCAGTGTCAGCAACTCATCCAGTAGCGGGCTGTTGTCTTCGGACCGGTGAGCTGGATCCAGTGCCAGTCCATCCAGACCAGCCTCACGATATGCCAGCGGCGTTCGCCAGTCGTCTCCGTCGGCGGGTTGGGTGATCAGCAATGTCCCGGCCATGTCCAGAGCAGGAGAATCCGGTGCCGCAGCCAGGAACCAGAAGAGCGCAAACTGTTCAATTGGTGAAGGCAGCCACTCCATCTGGTCGATGACCTCTAGCGTCTTTCCGTTCGAATCACGAAGCGTGAAGCGCAGAGGGAGCGGATCCCAGGTGTACTCCTGGACGGCATCGTCGGTGTCGTCAGGCTGGTCCTCGAGTAACGGAGGCACTGGCAGCGGGTGGATCAATTCCTCAGCAGGCTCCAGCAGACAGGCGTCAGGCAGTCCTTCGAGGTCCGCAGAGATGGAACGCAACGTGTCGCCGAAGAGAAAGGCAAAGAGTCCGTGTGTCGGTGTTCCTGCAGCGTCCTTGCTTCCGATTTCGATGGAGATGCTCGCTACCCCGGCTGCGGTTGCATCCGCCCGAACCCGCTGAACAAGTCTCACGATCTCTATCGCTGGATTGAAGAATTGCCTGCGCGGTGGTTCAGCGAGGCGTTCGACAGACTTTCGTGTGGCTGCAGTGAGCGCGTCGGTCAGAGAAGCTGCACCCTCAGCAGGTACCGCCTCAAGCAGGCGGTTCGCGTCCAGGCTGTTCCGGGCGTTCAGGCCGACGGTCACGTCAAGGGAGTCAAATTCCCCGAGGCGGCCGGGTGCAGAGCTTTCGATCTCGGCACGAACGCGGTCACCTAGGCGCAGGCCGGCGGTGTCCCTGACAAACAGCTGGCTGAAGATTTCATAGGGGATCTGTCTGCGGAGCTCATCGGTCGGTGTGAAGCCGTAGCTGGAGCAGAGCTCGTGCCAGCGGGTCGCATCGGAGTCTGGCATCGGGCTGCCATCGGAGCGCTTGAAGCGTGTCGCCTCTGACCTTGCGGCTACTTCCTCTGCAGCGAGTTCGGTTGAGCCATCGAGCAGGTCCGCGTGCCGAGCGTTCATCTCTAGCCTGCGGCGGCATCGCGCCTCAGCACCACCTTCGTTCCAGCGTTCGTCTGGGAACATGTCCATGGCCCAGAGTGTGCTCCCCACAATGCGGTCTGCCTGCATTTCGTCTATGACGCGATCGTGAGCAATCCAGGCACGGCAAGCCAGTTCTACAAATGCAACGTAGCGGCGAACTGGTACCGGTTCGATTTCTGGATGAACGAGCCGGATCACCTGCAGGAGGCGCTCGAGCAGAAGCTGCGGAACACCGTGCGAGCCACCAGCGCTCCGCCAAGCCTCCTCAATCAGGAGGCCAGGAATGCCACGACTTGCTTTCGCGTAGTCATCAAAACTGCCGTCGAGAAAGTTGCTGTCACGGAGGCTGAAAATGTCTTTCAGACCCTGCTCATCACTTTGGACACTGCTCTCGATGTAGATGAGGCCACCAGGATTATGGTTTCGGTAGTGCGTGATCGAGTACCCGGACTCGGCAACAAACTGCGGAGGCAGGGTGCCGTCCAGGCCGTCTGCGACAACCAGTCGAACCTGCTCAAGTTTGGCTGCGTGAGCAGCTTCTGGCCACGCCTCCACAAGTTGAACGATTTCGTCCGCGTGCAGGTTCTTGATCCTGAAGCACTGGTGCATGGCTGCTCGGTCACGAGTCAGTGCCAATGTGGCGACTCTGGCGGCCACCTTTGCAAGAGTCCTGGACATCAGCTGCGCCCTCCCGGAGCGACCATTCTTGTGGCATCGGAAAATACCTTCAGCAGACCTGCGGCGCGCATCTGGTCAGCTAGGCGTCGTTCGTTTTCTTCGAAGATGGTTCCGTCAAATGCCATCAGCATGCCGGCACGAGCGGCACTCTCCCGGCCAGCGACTATGCGACATCTTTCAAAAAGCCATTGAGTCAGGAAATTCTCGAACTCCAGCTCAGTGCCAGCGGGCACTGCGGCTAGTACTAGTGCCTCGATCGCTGAAAGCTTTAGCGTGAAGTGGCGTCGTCCTTTCCAAGAGTTCAGAAGACCTCCGGCCGCCGCTGTATTGCCAAAGAAAGCGCGGATCTGACCAAGCTGCTGGCCGCTCAGTTGGCCCTGGCTTGCACCTTCTTCGCGTGAGACCTGCTCGATAACGCCAACGATGTCCTTGAGACAACGTTGCGCCGCACGTCGCAACTGTGGATGTGAACCGGCACAGTCGACTACTACAGCCATGCCAGGCCCTGCCTGAATTGCGAGCGCGCGCGCTGCCTCTACCAAGGCGAGCCAGATGGACGTCCAAGCCATGACCGCCTTAGCGCGTTGGACTGCGGGGAGACCCGTGTGACTGAGAATGTTCCGCATGCCGTCCCTGAACAGCTCCTCCCAGATATCGTTGCGAACCTCTGTCGCGGCTTCAACTACATCAAAGGACGGGGCATCCTCGTCGTCGTACTTGCCTTTTGCACGAAGGGTGGCTGACAGAAGTTCTAGCGGCGATTCACGGTCTTTCGGGTAGAGTGCATCGAAGCCGTCCCGCATTGCCTGTAACCGATCGTGGTCAGGATCACGTCGCAGGACTGCAAACGCATAGGCCCCGGCACCGCGCAGGTACCGTCTCTCCATCTGCACTTCTACGCCGGCCTTGCGGCCCTTTCTGGCATCCCAATGCACCAGTGACCGTGTGTATGGAAAAAAGTGCGTGCGCTCCCACCCCTTCGCCTTGATCGCATTGGGTACGTCAAGCTCCAGGCAGCGCAACAGGTGGCCAACGGCAACGGCTGTGTGCTCATTCAGGAGGACGGATGCCTTGCGCGCTGGGTCTAACTGTTCCGTTATCAGTTGTCGTGCAAAGTCATGTGCGGCGCGATGGACGTGAACCCTTTCGGTGTCTGGCAAGGTGCCTTCTGCACAGCAGACGACGAGGTTGATCAGCTCTAGGCCTGGGTAGTGACCGGAACCGTCGACGACGAAAATGCCGCCGAAGAGCTTCTTGGTGATATCCGGTGCTTGGACAGATGCAGTCGCCATTACTCGCCTCCTACCTGAATGACGCCCTGATCGAGGGAGACGTTTTGAAGTTGCCCGCGCATGAAGACCGAGATCTGAGCCGATTCCTCCGTTGCGCTTTCAGAGAGTTGTCCCAGAAAGGTTCGGACTCGCCGAATCTCGTTGGCATAGAACTCTTCGCTGACATAGCCAGACGCCGCACGGCCGATGCATTCGAATGACAGCAGGTCAAGCGGAAGGTCCTTTAGCAAACCAAGCCGCTCATCGATTTGAAGGATGACGCTTCTGTCTATCCAGTCGACTGAGCGTGGCATGAACCATCGGTCGTCCTTTCCGCCTAACCAGGCCGCCTTGGCTGGATACAGGTTTATCCTGCTACTGGGAATCTGTCTCGCGATGATTGCAGCATCAGCGCTGGCCTTTCCGAACGCAGGGTCGACCAGATAGAGCATCGTTTCGGTTCGGCCAATTCTCAGTCCCTGGATCGAGTGCAAGCCCGCAATCATGACGTTCTTGACTCGGACCCGCTCCTGCGGCGAAAGTCTGCCTTCGAGCACGCTGAGGAATATGTCACCAAACTTGAAGCCCAGCTTGAGCATGACGCTTTCTGAGCCTTCTATGTCATCGAAGAAGGCCCGTCTTCTAAGGGCGGCAACCGCTAGGCCAGTTGTCTCTGCCTCACGTGCATGGTCAGCACGTGTCTGAGGATTCCCATTGAAGTCATCGATGCCCAGTGCGGCGTCGACGATAGTGGCCCGATTGGTCGAACCGGCAAGGAACTTCAAATCCAGCTGATTCGGCTCGAATACTTCACCACGATTCAGTATCCTTTCGTCGACGCGACGAACAGCAATAGCGCCGGGATCCAAGCGTCTGAGCGCGGCCAGCAGCGGAATTCCCTTTTCCGCGCGGTCGGCCGGAAGATTCGGCGGAGCGCGGAACAGCAGGTTGTAGAAGACCCACGCGTGCTGCCATCCCGTAGGGTGACTGCTGGACGTCAGGCGCTGGTCCACATCCGAGCAGGTCAATCCACCGGTAATGAGGTACGACACTAGCATCAGCATTTCGCGAATCGTGACTACATTGCCAAGCCTCTCAAGTGCCTCGAACACTTCCTCCAGACGCCTGAGGCGCAATTCAGAAGCGGCGCCGTGTTCGGCAAGCAGGGCTCGATTGTGGCGGATGGGGCAAAGTGATTCGTGCACGCAGGAACCACAGGAACGGTCTCCCCATCGTCGACCGTCTGAGACCCAGCTTGAAAGTACCCGCCGCAGCAAACTGGCAGGGAGCTCATCTGATTGAGCAGCTACCGACTGGTAGTTGAGGTTGATGATGTGGACCGTGCCTTCTGCGTTGGCCGTAACGCCGCGTTCGAACGAATCCTTGAATAGCTCTGAGATTGATCGGCAGACTGGACCGGCATTTTCCGAGCTGATGATCGCTCTCAACCGCCCTTCGTTCGCACAAACGACTAGAGCTTCGTTACTTCGATTACCTGCCTCTTCGAGGAGTGTCGCTGCATTAGAAGGTGGCTGAATCTCGGAAAGATCCTTGTGGATTCGCAGAGGCACGCCTTCAATCCCGCTCGCCGGAGGTATTGCAGAGCTGCCATCGCAGCTTTCGAGCAGAAACTTCCTTGCGCTTCCTGGGTCATGTCCCAGTAGACCAGTCTCGATCAGCCGCCTGCACATGTGGGTCTTACCATGACCTGCATCCCCAGTAAGTATTACGCAGCGTGCACCTGCCTTGACTGCATCTGCGGCATACGAAATAGCAACCGTGGCGAGATCGAGGTTGTCCTCGCCAGTCTGGTACTCCTCGTAGATCTGATCATGGGCAGCGCTGAACGGCAGGAAGCGGTGCAGGCGAACGATGTGGCTGTTGATATTCGCTGGCATATCAGTCTCCCTCTGTGCTCAATTATTCTTGGTTGTATTTGTAACATGTCTTGAATCGGGGTTTCCATTCAGCGGTGATGCGGAACGATCCCATAAATCCTCCACTGCCCCTATTGGCAGGAGTTCTGCTTTCAGTGGGGCAGAACATACTGAATCGATCCGGGCTTGATAGACGCTTCTTGGTATCTGTAGCGGAGTACTCGCGTTTTCATTCTTTGGTTGGCGACTATGAGTTGGTGGTGCATTTACAGGCCGCGTCAGTCTACCCATTCATAGTCTGTTTTTCGGCACTACACATTGAATGTCCAGTCTTGGTCGTAGGGCGCGCCATGCGAGCCACCGTCAGTCGAAAGTCTGGTAATGAACGCTGCAACGCTCCGGCTACAGAACGTGAGCAGGTCAGGTCATCCCAGAATGGTCGGCTTGGAAAAAACTCTGACCGGCCTAATGTCGTAGGTCTCAACCTGAGAACTGACTAGCTGTCACCGGCAAGGGGGCCTGGTCGGAAGATGTATGGCGGGAGTGCACGCAGGGGTGAGCCAGCCCAAAGTGGAAACCTTGGACTTTCGCATTGAGCTGCCTGTTTGCCCGTCTGTAAGCGGGAGTGGTATGCCCATGGGGCCGCCTCGGGACTGGCGGTGCGTTTACGGGCCGCTATCTGCTATCTAGGCATGAGCATGCAGGTTAATTGCCGAAGGGAGAGCAGCCAAGCGCCGGAAGGGGCGGTAGGGGAGGTTTATTCCGCGGTGGAATTAATTGTGTGCCGTTCCTGATTCAATCATTAACTGAAGTCTGCACCAGAAAAGTAAAGACTTCGGCCGCTTTGCCTTAAAAGAAGAGTATTCTGATTAGCTTTTTTTCTTCAAATCAGTAGATTTAGGCCGATTTGTTCCCAATGTTCCCAAGAAAAACGGCTGTTCCCAAAGTGATTCTGGGAACACTTTTATTCAATAGCGACAATGGCTTGGATGAATATTTTTAGATTGTTCCCAGTGTTCCCAAGATTTTCGGTCATATCCTAGAAGACATATTCGCTGGATGTTGTGCAACTGATTCCTTCATGGAATGTCTAGTCGCTGCTTTACCGTTTCGCAATGGGGTGAGGTCATCAGCAAGGAGGGTGGGGCCTTCCCCGGTTCCTCTGTAGCGGGTAATTCGAGCCGCATCCTCGGACTGTTGCGAGAACTGCCCAAGGGGGTTGTAGCGTAAAGGTGAGGGAAGGGTAGGGGCGTGAGGCCGGAAGGTCGCGGGTCCTTCCTGGGAGCTTCAGATGCGGGTAATTCGAGCCGCGTTGTCGGGCTGTTGCGTGGCTTCCTAAGGGGGTTAAGTGAAGGTCAGATGCTCAGGGCTGGGCTAGCGCAAAGCGGGGTACCAAAACCAGGGAGGGGGTACAAAGTGGGGTACAGGAGTAAAATTGATTCTCAAGAATCTTTATTCTATGCGGGTTTCAAGAGATGATTCAATTGACGCCAGCCCCATTCAAGACACCGCCACACACTGGAAAGCCTAGTGTGTGGCGGTTTTTCTTTGCCTTTTGGTGTCCTGTGGTGTCCACCAAATCGCACCGATCATTTTTCTCCCACAATGCGAAATTCAGGCTTTGGCTTCTGGTAGTCGTCCCTGATGAACTTGCCGTAGGTGCGGAAAACCACCTCCACATCCTCATGCCCCAGCTGGCTGGCCACGTACCAGGGATTGGCGCCAGCCGTCAGCAGGGCCGAGGCATAGGTGTGGCGGACTTGGTACGGGTTGCGGTACTCCACTTCGGCGCGCTTGCAGACCGGCTGCCAGAGCGTCTTGCGGATCTGGGCGTCGGTGCTCCATGGCTCGCTCGTCCGAGGGTTGAGCCAGATGCGCTCGCCCTTGAGCTCGGAAATAGGGCGCTGGGCGCGCAGCGCTGAAAGTGCCTCGGCGGACAGCTCCACATCACGGATGCCGGCGGCTGTCTTGGGCCCCTTGATCACGCCAGCGACCTGATTGAGCTCTATCCAGGCAATGGCTCGCTCCCAATCGATGTTGCTCCACTGCAACGCCTGCAGCTCGCCTGGGCACAAGCTCGTCTCGAACCAAAATTGGAGCATGGACCTTTCGTCGGGGCGGCAGGCCTTGAGGATGGCAGAGGCATGACTTGCTGGCGGCGCCTGCGCGACTGGAATGCCGCTGGTGTCTGGGAGCAGTTGCACCAAGCCATGCGTACTCGCTTGCGTGAACATGCCCTCGCAAAAGACCATCGAAGCTGCACGCCGACAAGGGCTATGACTACAAGCGCTGCCGTGCGCATCTTCAATGCTCTTTTCGTCAACGTCACCGGGCGCTATGTGCCTGGCTGCAATGAGATTGCGCAGCGTCTGGTTCGGCAACGGGTTTATTTCGTTGTAGTACGCCGGCTTCATGGCTCCAGAACGCAAAAAGCCCGCTCTTCAAGGCGGGCTGGTTGGTGGATGGTTGAATGACGCTTTCAACCTCAGGAAGGCGCGATTCTTGAGCGATCCCAGCGTCGCGGCGCTCAAGGTGTCTTTCTTCGGTCCGTTCTACGGTGGCTACCACGTGGTGAGTCTGGATGATCAGTACCAGACGTCTTTGGTGATTGGCAATAGCCTCGACTACTTCTGGCTGCTTTCCCGAAGCAAGAGCATCCCTGAGCAGCAATTTAGGCGATTGCTGGACAAGGTTCAATCGCAGGGGGTGGACCTGAGCCAAGTCCAGGTTGTCCCGCAGTAGGGAGACGAGTCTCAGCTCCAGAGAATTAGAAAAGCCCGTGGCGGCAGGCTGGAGTGTTGGTAGTCAATGGCCGCAAGGCAGTACTTATCCCTGGCCTTCTTGAAAGTTGGGTGCGCCGCAGCTTCCGCAATGCTTGTTGGTATTGGTATTTGTCATATCGGTGCTCTTTACAAAAAAGCCCGCACGAAGGCGGGCAATGGCAATGTAGTGGAAGGACTTCTAGGTCTTGTTTCGGCCTCGATAGTTGAGGTCGGTGGCAGAGTAGTTCTCGCGCTTGCGCCAGTCCATCTGGATGGGGCCGGCATGGTCGGCGGGATAGGTGATGCGTTCTTTTTCCCGACTGAGCTCCCATCGCTTGGCTTCCACGGTATGGTGGACAGCGGACTTTGTAGTTTTGCTCATTGCTAAGGCCCTCAGTAAATTTCCGAACAGTTCGTCCCACGGTACCGCGTTACTGCGGACAGGTCTATCGATTTCGTGTTCGAAAGAGCAGGGGAATACGGCTCAAGCACCGCCCCGCAGTTGGCGTTGAATGTTGTAAACCAAAGGTCTTTCAGTTGGCCTATACTCGTTTCACTCGCTGTTTAGGCCGTTCGCCCCAACAGTGCTTGTCTGACACCATTGCCGCCCCTTGGCCGCAGGTAGCCGCTCTTCTAGCAAAGCACGCGGTGGTCACTCCCCTCTAGGCGAACTCCCCAGATCCTGAACATCCTTATGGATCTGCGTTGCCCCCTGCATTCACAGTGGGCCTTCCCTATCTCATTTGACGGTCTGCGCGATCATGCGTGCGGCCGTCCGTTTTCATGCTGCATAAAAACATTACAGAGCAGATTGGCCGCTACGTGGTCACACCTCTGCCACAGCCGAGCACCAGCGGCCAATTCCTGGCTGCCGTTTCCATTCGCCGCGGCGCTTATGACCGCGTCATTCGATTTGTCCCTCAGTTTTCTAACGAGTCGCTCGCCTCTGACTATGCCCTGACCGAGGGGCGCAACATGGTGCTGAACCGCAGTCTGAATTGAGCGGCTGAATCCTTCACTCACAGGAGCTACTTTGGCAAAAGAAGAACTAATCGAGATGTCAGGACGAGTTGATGAAGTGCTGCCGGACGCGCGATTTCGCGTGACTCTGGAGAACGGCCATCAGCTCATCGCATACAGCGGCGGAAAGATGCGCAAGCACCGTATTCGCGTTCTGGCTGGCGACAAAGTGACCGTTGAAATGTCGCCCTACGACCTGAACAAAGGACGAGTGACCTTTCGCCATCTTGCTCCACGCACTGGCGCTGCTCCTGGAGCCAAGCCGGCCTTCAAGCGCCGCTAACTCCTCTCAACCTCTTGTCCGCTCATTGCATCAATGCCTGAGCAAACTTTGAAAGAACACTATGCAATCCAATCTCTATGTGACCAATCTCAGCTACACGATTGACACTGATGCTCTTCGTGCACATTTCGGCGGCTGCGGCGATGTCGTCGCCGCTGACATCATCATGGATCGCGAAACCGGCCGTTCGCGCGGCTTTGGCTTTGTTGAAATGAGCACCGCAGAGCAGGCGCAAAAAGCCATCGAGCAACTGAACGACCAGCCATTGGGTGGTCGCGCTCTGGGTGTGGCTTTGGCCCGTCCACGCAAATAAACTTCTTTGATTTGCAGGAAGAAGGCTCACGCCAAAAGCGTGAGCTTTTTTCTTTTGTGCATGTTTTTTAGTTGCGCCTACTTAGGCGACTACCTTCTTTATTTACTGGAGTTGAACCTCGCGCCAGCCAGTCTTGATGGCCATCTCTTTGCACTGCAGGGCAGCTTCTTGAAGGATGAGCGTGCCGCGTAAAACGCCTGCTGACAGACAACGGTGCAGCCTTCCGGTCCAAGGAGTTTGCTGCAGCCTGCAAAGCCTTGAGGGTGCAGCACAAGTTCACCAGACCGTACCGGCCGCAGACCAACGGCAAGGCCGAGCGGTTCATCCAGTCAGCGCTACGCGAGTGGGCCTATGGCTGGAGGTACCAGAACTCAGCTGAGCGGGCCCATGCGCTGGCGAGCTGGCAGCACCACTACAACTGGCACAGGCCACACAGCGGTATCGGTCACATCGCTGCGATGTCCAGGCTCAAATCTGCAAATAACCGTCTTGACGGTTCACCGCTATTGCAGCCAGCGATCCACAGAGCTGGCAATTCGAGCAGATGGCCACGCAGCTGATGCGGCAACCTGGCGCACAGCGTGGCCAGTGATCCCTCTGACCAAGGAGAACCCTCAATGAATTTCAGCGACGCCATCAAGGAATTGACGCTGGGTAAGCGCCTGCAGCGTACGGGCTGGGGCGGCAAAGGCCTGTTTGTCTATCTGGTGCCTGCCGCCAGCTGTCCGGTGCAGACCGGCGCTGCCAAGGAGCATTTCGGCGTGGGCGCGATGGTGCCCTACAACGCCTATCTCGCTATCAAGAACGTAGACGAGACTGTCAGTACCTGGGTGCCAAGCGTCAATGCCTGCCTGGCCGATGCGGGGTGTGGTGGGCTGCACGGTCTCGCCCCCCCATCAGCGCGTGCTGGATGAAAAGCAAGAGCTGGACGTCCGCATCACCAAGCTGGACGAGCTCATTCAGCGCAATGCCCTGTTTCGCCAACTGGGGAGCGATGAGCAGTCCCGCATGCGCAGCCAGCTCGACGTAATGCGCGAGTACGCCGTGAGCCTGGGCGAGCGCATCTCTGCTTTCTAAGCCTACTGGCCTGCTCTGGGCAATGAGCTTGCTGCTTCCTCAATAGCCTTCGACCAAAGGCAATTCCGTCCCATCGACCGCAATCATCACGCACCACATCGCTGATGAGCTGTCCGCATTAGCCAATCCATAGCAGTGACAGACTTGCTCCTGTCACCATAGAGGCTAGTCCCAGACTGACTCGTGTTCCATATTTGGCTCCCCCGACGGCGAACGCCAGTACGGATTTGGCGATTGCGCTGGAAGCAAGAATCACAACCAACCCCCACTGAGCGGTGGACAGGGGCAAACTACCTGACGCAAAAAGCTGCCCTAAGCTAGCAGCAGCGGCATGCAGTTCGGCCAAAGCTGCAAATGCCGCCGCGACCAGTACGCCAGTGCTGCCAACGACATGTTGGAGCCAGGCGCCTAAAACTAACATCAGCGCAATGGTTCCGGCAATCAGCAATGCAGTTGAAAGCTTAAATACCCGTTCGGTCTCAAATTCAGTTTGCGTGGCAGTTTTTTGTCGATTCAGCAATCCTGTGGCTGCAGCCAACACAAGGCAGAGAGCTGCAACGAGTAGAGGGAGTGCCATAGATAGCATCAGAGCTATGGATGTTGTCGAGAGAATCGCTATGAATAGGCATAGCGAGGCCAACTGAGCCAGCATTGCGCAGCCGAAGGCTTGCGCTTGCTGATGTTCGTCTGCCTTGGCCAAGTTGCCAAGGCTGGCTATAGCCGCAGTAGATGACACAAATCCAGAAAAGAATCCGGTCACAGGTAGGCCCCAGTGCGGGCCCAGCACTCGAGTAAGTATGTGGCCCAGCATACCCACAGCCATGAACAGCACAACCACTTTCCAAAGGGCTGCGAGGCTTAGTACACCCCATGGATCTACAGGTGCCTGCGGCAGAAGTGGCATCACGACCAGCGCCGCAGCGCCCAGCAGAAGGCCATCCCTCAATTCATTCTCACTGAGTAACTCACGACTCCAGCGTTGTATGGGGCCTTTGGAATGCACCAGCAATGCGCAAAGGATGCCCAGAGCTGCAGTCAAGGTAGGACTCTTGTGCGATAAGGCACCCAGAGTTAATGAGAAAAGTAGAGTCACTTCACTGGTCAAGCCTGGGTCTTTGGAGGCTGAGTGCCAGTAGGCTGCAACGGTCAGTGCACCGACCAACAGAAGTACAACGGCAAAGGGCAGCACGCCTAACCACCAGGCCGCGCAGCCAAGCAACGCTGCTATGGCATGGGTACGAGTTCCAGCGATGCTTTCTTGTTCACTCCCGCGACGCTCGCTAACGAGACCGATAAGCAGACCGCAGCCTAAGGAGACTACCCAATGATCGACACCGGCCCAACTCAGCTGCATAAGTCTCAACCTCTCGATGTGAATAAGGCTCGTCCGATTGATGGGACTGCGCCTTAGCTACTGCTACGCAGCATAGTTGAGTACGAGATGACGCCGCAAGCAACAAGAGCTGGATCGTAAAACGTTCAAATCTCTATCTAAGTCCTCCTGTGTGAAGGAGCGTGACAGAGGAGGAGTCAAGGTTGCGCGCTCCCTCAATAGCCTTCGACCAAAGGCATTTCCGTCCCATCGGCCGCAATCATCACTCCAGTGGTGTTGCGGTCGATTTCAAGGGACGTTCCATATTCCAAGCTGAGGCTTGTTTAGAACCTCTAACTGCAGGTTTGCTTATTTGGGAAGCAATACCTTGTCGATCACGTGAATCACGCCATTGGATTGATAGACGTTAGGAATGGTCACTGTGGCTGTGCCGCCTTTTTCATCCGCCAGCATGATTTTCTTTCCGCTGGCCTTGGCCGTCAGGGTGCCGCCACTGACTGTTTTGATCATGGCCTTGCCTTTGCCGTCCTTGATCATCTTGCTGAGTGCTGTGGCGTCCAACTTACCCGGGACGACGTGGTATGTGAGGATGTTTGTCAGCGTCTCTTTGTTTTCAGGCTTGAGCAATGTGTCAACGGTACCAGCGGGAAGAGCATCAAATGCGGCATTGGTGGGCGCAAAGACGGTAAATGGACCGGGGCTCTTAAGCGTATCGACGAGGCCCGCAGCTTTGACCGCAGCGACCAGCGTAGTGTGATCCTTGGAATTGACTGCGTTGTCGATGATGTCCTTGGAGGGTCGCATGGGGGCTCCACCTACCATCACATCAGCCATTGCCGAGACGGATACAGCAGACATAGAGATAGCCAGGCTGAACGAGGCCAACTTGTGTGCAGATTGAATCGAGAACATGGATGCTCCTTAATGTTCAAGCCGAAAAATGCCGGCTGAAAGGAATACGCAGCCACTCCTTATCTGGATTCATTGAATTTCGTTATTTGTTTTTACTGGCGATTCGTCGGGTGCACGGGTGTAAGGCAAGGTTGCCTTTGACGGCTGCAATGCTTGCTTTTGAAGATGCAGGCAGGTGGCTCATCAAGCCCTGACTGGCAGAGGTCCTAGATCTTGACGGCTCGACCAATGAACTGGATGGGGCCAGTGGGTCGTCCAATCGGTGAGCCGCCATAGGGTTCCAGGGTCAGTTCAAACAATTGATTGGGCTGCAGAGGGGGGAGCTTGTCCACCGGAACCTCTATGGCCTCGCCTGGCTTTACCAGGCCAAGCGATACTGGAGCGCTCCAGCCATCACCCTTGGTCCAGAACTGAAGGGATTTTTCTGCAGGAACGTTATCGGTACCCAACGGCACCAGACGAAGCCTGCCTTCGGTCTGGGCCTGCACCAGCCAGCCAGGAGACTGACTTTGAGGCGCAGCCAGTACCACAAAGTAGCGTGGTGCGGCGGGAGGAGGAGCCTCGCGCGCTACAAGGACTGCTGCTAACACTGCTGCCGCCGCGAAGCCAGTGCCTGCCAGTCCGCGCCATAGAGAAAGGCTGTCCCACTGCCACCAGCGAATCTTTGTCGCTGTAGCTTGAGTAGCCTTGGGTTGTGCAATGCTTGCGACGATGCGCTGCCACAGGCCGGCTGCCGGTTCAATCGGCTCGGCCAGGGATGTGAGCGGCAACAGGCGCTGCTCCCACTCATCCACTGCTGCACGCAGGGCCGGCTCACATGTCAGGCGGGATTCAATGGAGCGACGCTGGTTTGCGTTGAGCGTGCCTAATACATACTCTCCGGCCTGGGTATGCAGGTCGTCTGGAGGCAGTGATTGTTGGGTTTCGCCGCTCATTGCATGCATTCCCGCAGTGCGCGCAGTGCGCGCTGAATCCAGGCTTTTACTGTGCCCAAAGGGGCTTGCACCCTCTCGGCAATTTCACTGTGTGTGCAGCCGTCAACATAAGCGTGCAGCAAGCAGGCGCGGCGTGCAGGCTCCAAACCGTCCAGGCAATGCCCGAGACGGCCAAGCGCTGCCTGTCGCGCAAGCTCATCGCCACTTTCCTGCCAGGCCGCAAAAGCCGCCTGTGCATCCATGTGCGCTGTAGCCGGTTCATCCAGCACGGTCTCTCGCGCACTATTGCGCACTCGATTCAGGGCAGCATGTCTGACGATGCTGTAAATCCAGCCTCGGCCAGCACCACGGCTGGCGTCGAAGCTCGATGCACGTTCCCAGATGGACACAAAAGCGTCGTGAAGCACATCCTCTGCCGTAGCGCGGTCACGAACTATTCTGAGAGCAACACCTAGCAGATAGCGGGTTTCGCGCTCATAGATGCTGCGCAGAGCTTGGAGATCACCTCGCGCACAGGCTTGCAGCGCAGCGTCGTGGTCGAAAGCGTCGTCTTGGAGGGCAGCAGCAGGCGGCACAAATAGAAGATGAGAGGGAAATAGAGATAAATCCTTCAACCATTCTAGTCATGCCGTTGCAAAACCTTACATCGTGGGTTTCCAAAAAATGTAATCGGCTTGGTACTTGACCATGGTCTTCTGGCCTTTGGTGGCTGTGGTGCAGGGTTTGTCTGCAGGAGCAACACCCCCTTGGAGCGCGACGCGCTGGATGTAGCTAACGTCTACCAGCGCGCCGGCACCCATGGCGGGATTAGCCTTTACCAACTGATAGGGCAAGCTGCCAGGGCTAGATGGTGCGACTGCAAGTTGCGTAGCCGTGAGCTTGGAGCCGTCATTGGCTTCCCAGGTTGCGGGAGGTCCGTAGTAGCGGCCCACGGTCTTGCCGGAGCGATCTTTCAACACCGCATCGGGACCGACGAAGACCCATTCGGTTTGGCCGGGTGCATTGGCCTTGTCCCGGCACTCATAGGTGATGTCACCACTGCCAACCGTTTCCCAGGCTACCTTGTGACCTGCGGGAACCTGTATGGGGGCAGGCAGCGAAGCCTGAGAGAAGCTGCTGGCTGGCGACTTCATCGAGCCGCATGCAGTGAGCAGGGCTGCTGCTGAAGTGATGGCAGCAAAGGCGGCGAGGCGGTATGTGAAGCGAGTGGTCGACATCGAGATTCTCCAATTAGATCGGTTGGAAGGATTCACTGAAGCAGCACGTTGCTTGTGTTGCTGCAGGTACTACCCACGAGATCGATGTTTGGATGCACCCGGTGCAAATTTTTTTGAAAATGTTCCGTGACGCTGTAACTCGTGGCCGCTTTAGTAGCCCTCATCCAAGGACATTTCCGTCCCATCGACCGCAATCATCACTCATGTGGTGCTGGGGTCGATTTCAATTGGCACGCCCCTCATCTCATTGGGCCTACCAAAGGAGATGACGATGTTGAACTGGCGCAACTCTTCCTGCGTCACCTTGATCAGCTTTAGATAGGCGTTCTTGTGGGCCTTCCAGTGCCTCAGGAAGGTTTGGCAAACGCGCTTGTGGACGGTGTGGATCGGAGTTCATCGGTCATGGCGCGATTCTCTCAGAGCTGGACGCAGCTCCTAGGCGTACGACTGGGAACGGTTGAATCCGCCGCCAGAAGCGGTCATATAGGGGCACGAAATGAACAACGGCTTCTGACGGCATCCAGTTAACATGCGACCCTACAGTTGCGACGAAATGCTCATTTTCGTGAGAGTTGCCTCAAAGGCAGTTTGATGCCACTGGCCCTCGTTTTCGGTTCAGGCTTGAAGAACCTGCGAGTCAATCCGAACAGTGTCGCTTCCATCTTTTCTGACTGCGACCAGCATCTGTCGACCAGTTATCACGACAGTGTCACCCAGCACCTGAACGAGAAGATCAGAACGATCGGTTTGCTGATAGTTGACATGCGTTCCGCCGGAGCGGAATCGGTTCCTGGATTAAGAGCGCGCCAACCTCGAAGCCAGTGCAGCCAAGAAACTTGGACTTCAGCAGCCCAGCAACTCTTCAAACTGATCTATCAAGCATCTTGAAACTGGAAGCTGTAGTTTGCTTCCAGTTTCCGCTCTTTTAAGCATTTACCAAAACCATCCGTCCTGTCTGGTACCGAGAGGGCTTGCGCGTCTGCACTTTCAGCAACTTCTGCAAACCGGACCTAGGGCGACAGTACGTGAAGGGCTGCACTGGCTCGATCGGAGATTGCTCGCGCCGACCGGCTAGAAACAGTGAACGCTCCAGACTGATTGGATTCCTTCGCGTCCCTGTGTCAAAACTGCAGGAAGCGCCAACACCCGTCATTGAGCTGAATGAGCGCCCAGGTGCCGAACTGCATGGATCCACGTCCCACGGGACCAAAATACCGCTTCTGTGCGCGGTGCCAGGCTTGAGGCCTCCATCGTTTCCATCGATCTTTTGCAATCCGTGTCGACTTGCCGCTCAGTTAATCTGCCGTGATTTTTCGTTCACGGATGATGCGACTCCATTTTTCGTTCTCTGTGGAAATGAATTTGGCCAATTCTTCTCGTGATGTTGGAGCTGCAGTTTGGCCGTGTTTAAGCAGGCTTGCTCGCACGTCAGGTGCGTTCAACACCTTCACGAGCTCGACATTCCATCTGTCCAGTAGCGGCTTGGGTGTTTTCCCTGGCGCAACGAACGCATACCAGTTAGTGGCGTTAAAGCCGGGATAGGTCTCTGCGACGGTGGGCACATTGGGCAGGTAGGCTGGTCGTGTCAGTCCGGTGGTTGCCAGCGGAATGAGCTTGCCCGACTCGATATGCGGCAGCGCTGTGGGTGGTGCTGCATAGAAAGAGCTGACGCGTCCGCCCAGGACATCCTGTAAAGCGGGGGCTCCACCCTTATAGGGAATGTGAACCGTGTCGATCTTTGCAATGTCGTTAAGCAGTTCGCCGGCCAAGTGGGCAGCTGATCCAGGGCCCGTAGAGGCAAAGTCCAGTTTGCCCGGTTCACGCTTGGCGGCAGCCACAAACTCGCTTAGGGTTTTGATGCCTTTGCTTGCAGGCACCACCAGAACGTTGGGAAAGGTCACGCCCATAGTGATGGGTGCGAGATCCTTTAGCGGGTCGTAGCTCACCTTCATGAAGTGTGGCGAGATGCTCAAGGGGCCGATGGAGCCGAACAGCAAGACAGAGCCATCGGTAGGTCCATGGGCAACCTGGGCATGCGCCAGATTGCCGCCGGCACCAGGCTTGTTATCCACGACCACGCTCTGGCCTATGTTTTCGCCGAGCTTCTTGGCAATGATGCGTGCCGCGATATCGGCCGAACCGCCTGCGGCAAAGCCGACAACCATGGTGACCGGTCTTTTGGGGGGGAAGTCCTGGGCATTGGCACCGGCGAGCGGCAGGCAGGCGGCCAATGCGGCAGCCAGTACGAGAGGGCGTCGTTGCATGTTGTCTCCTGATCGAGTCGTTATCAACGGCGATGGTAAATTTCCAGGACTATTCTGTAAATTGCAATATATGATTAAACTATTGCATGGGATGCATTAAATTCGATATTGCCGAGCTACAGGCGTTTGTCGCCACGGCAGAGAATTCAAGCTTTCGTGTAGCTGCGGAGCGTCTTTTTTTGTCTGCGCCGGCGTTGAGTCGCAGGGTGGAGCGTCTGGAGGAAGCACTTGGAGCCAAGCTGCTTGAGCGCACCACCAGGCATGTCCAGTTGACCGCAATTGGTCAGGAATTTCTGACTGAGGCGCGCGCAGCGTTGGAGAGCCTCGAGACCGCAGCGCAGCGCATCAGCGATCAGGCCGTGACTCGCCGGGGATCGGTGACAGTGGCTTGCATTCCATCAGTGGCAAACCATCTTTTGCCGAACGCATTGCGCGCCTTCGCCGATGAGTACCCGGATGTGCAAGTTCACGTCATTGACGAGAATGCTAGCCATGTCTTGGATGCCGTGGTAAGGGGACGAGCTGATTTTGGGCTCAGCTTTACGGGAAGTCAGGAACCCGGAATTCAGTTCGAGACATTGGCACGCGAGCGATATGTGTTGGCGATGCTGCGCAGTCATGCTTGGGCATGCCGCTCAGAGGTGGCGTGGTCAGAGCTTGCCGGAGTGCGTCTCGTATCCGTATCGCACCAGAGCAGCAATCGACTGCTTTTGGACCAAGTCATGGCAGGCCTGCTCGAGCAGCCAATGGCTTGGTACGAGTGCAATCACGTAACTGGGGCTCTGGCTCTTGTCGAAGCAGGTTTGGGAATGGCTGCCATCCCGCAGCTTGCCCTGCCTGAGTGCAATCCTAGGGTCTGCGGTGTACCACTCATCGAGCCTCAGTTGTGGCGGACTTTAGGCTTGATACAGAAGCGAGAGCGTGTGCTTAGTCCTGCCGCTGAATCCCTGAAGAACCGCTTGCTCGCCCTTCATGTGAACTGCTGATCACGCACAGAGCGCTCGACAACAGCTTCTCCGATGAACGCCACCCCATTGAAAAGGGGTGGTCTGTAGAACTTCACGCCATCCAATCAGTTCGACGAATCCTGAGCGGGACTGCAAAGATGAAAGCTACAAAACAGCTCGTAAGCAGTCATCGATCTCACTAACGAGTAATGGGTCGTTACGGACCTGCGCTCAGAACTCAAAAGGGTGCAGGGGAGGACACAACACCTGCCGGGCCGGGCCCGAAATACACAATCTCGTCGCCAGTGGTGATCCCAAGCATCCATCCGGGGTGAACTGCTTCTGTGATGTAGTCGCTGGCGCTGCCAGGCAGGATGCGTTCATTGGGAAAGCCATATCTGCCGGGGGTGCGCAGCAGTGTTGGATATGTCTGCTCTGTGAGTGGCCGGTCAGTGCTGAGCATCTTCGGTGATCCACTTCTTCAGGAGTGCTAGGGGCTGAGGGTAGGGCGCGTGGATTTTCAGTGGGCAGACCGGTAGCAGAGATTCGTAAAACGCGCGAGCAGAGGTGCCCAGCGTCGAAACATCACCTTCGTTTAATCGATCTTCAGACCATCGCAACCAGCGCGCCAGCATTTCATCTCTCACTTCGTGAGGGCTGAGCGTTGAGATTACTTCGGCGTGGACAGCCCCCAGAAGTACTGGGTGGCCCACCGGTGCATATTGGATTTGTGTAGTGCGTAGATCAGGCGCACGTGCCCCAGCATCATGGTGTCAATGGGTCGATGCAGGCGACTCGCGGCCAGCGGTGGGCAGAGTCTTAAGCGCCGGCCCAAGCTCCGGTCCGGTCACACGCCGAGGCATCCATGGGTCGATGACATCTCAAGGCCCTTCTATTCAAAAAAACTGTTGATTTATACAGTAAATCTAAAGGAGGGCTGATCTGGAATCCATTAGAGGGTCAGGTGTTGATACGGCAAAGATGGCTATGGCGGTGACTACTGATCTAGCGACGGACCCAAGAAAAGCGCCCTCAGCTCGAGGGCGCTTTTGTTCCAGTGAGCGGGACCATAGCTACGGCTTTTAGGCCGTTGAGTTGAGCTGGACGTAAAACAAAAAAACACTTCCGGGCGAATTAAGACTCCCCAGGACGGTACATCGGTTATGGTGGGTAACTTAAACCACTAAGGAATCGCCTGATGCCAAAACCCAACTACCAATTCGAAAAAAGGCAGCGGGAGCTCGAGAAAAAGAAAAAGAAGGCTGAGAAGGCTCAGCGCAAAGCTACAGGGTCCGAAACAGCTGCGCCAGTCTTGGCGTCTGAGGCACTGGTTGAAAACAAGTAGGTAAGGGGGCAGGCTTTGTGTCAGCGTGACTTTTGAGTGTCTCAAAAGAGCCGCTCCGGCACTTAGCTCAGTGGCTTACCAAAGTGTGATCAATGGTGTCTGGATATCCACAGCCTTGAACTTTGTAAGCTGAAAAAATTGCCTGCAAGATGCGTCATCGTGCAGGCAATTTTTTGCTAAAAACCGGAACACATGCCGGAACAGTTCCCGGAACGTCTTCAAAGGTTATAGCATTACATCTCTGGTGTCCCGGGGCCGGAATCAAACTGGAACGCCTTGCGCGGGGGATCTTGAGTCTCGTGCGGTATGAGCTATTTAGCGGTGCTCGAACGGTGTTTGCTGTGTTTCGAAATGATGCAAATAACCCGCAATCACATGCTCGGAAGGCTCAATTTCCGGCAATAAAGCCACGGCGCTGGAGCTGCACAAAGCGCTGTCGGTGTCCTGCCGTCTCGTGTGAAGGGGACAAATCGCACCGATTTCGCACCGATGCCCTGAGTGCCGCATGGAGCCAAGTGTGGACGCGGGTTCAATTTCCGACAGCCAGCGTCCAATGGCGTTCACTGAAGTCCAGTGAACGCCATTTTTATTTGGTAAATCAACAATTTGACTTCCTTGGTCATCCGCCGAGGTTCATGGGCATCCGAGGCAAAGTGGGGTGCAAGTGGGGGCAACTTGCCAAAAGCCAATGCGTTGGCTGAGTGATCCCCCACTTTTTTGGGTTCATCGCGCATTACCGGGGAATGCTGCGCGAATCTTCAGAAAGAAGTAGTCCTGATCGCGGTAGCCATAGGCCCGGCGCTTGATGACCTTGATGGTGTTGTTGATGCCCTCCACAACACTTGTGTTCAACGGATGCCTGCATCGGGCGATGATCCCGTGCAGGTAGCTTTGCAAGCGCTGAGCGAAGGTGCTCAGTGCGGCAATGCCGCTTTGATGGGCTTGATCACACCAGTGCCGCCAGGCGCGATGCGCCCAAGTCGCACGACGGTAGAACCACAACTGTTTGAGCTAGTCGCGCAAGACGTATACCGTCATCAATGGTTGATTGGCCGCCAGCAGTTCCTTGAGTTGCACTGCTTGTTGAGGCTGCAGCTTGTTGCGATTGCGCAGCAGCAGCCAGCGGCTGGATTTGAGCACCTTACGTGCTGAGGGCTGTTGGCGCAGCAGGTTGGCCTGATCGACACGCACTCGGTCGATAACCTCCCGGCCATACTTGGCCACGACATGGAACAGGTCATAGACGATCTCGGCGTTAGGGCAGTGTGCCTTAATCTCCAGCTCGTAAGCCGTAGTCATGTCGATAGCAACTGCGCGAATGCGCTGGGCAACGCCAGCGGGCAACTGCTCGAAGAACTGGCGGGCCGTCTCGCGTGAGCGCCCTTGCCCCACCCACAGCACCTGCCGGCTGATGGGGTCGACGACGACTGTGGCGTAGCGATGGCCCTTGTGCAGCGCAAACTCGTCCATCGCCAGGTACTCGATCTGATCCCATTGCGGCTGCGCAGTGTTGGCCAGCAGCAAGGCTTTGTCGATGGACTTGACGGTGTGCCAGCCCAGATCGAAGAAGGCCGCTACCGCCTTGATGCTGCTGCTGCGAAGCAACTGGCTGCACGCCTGCGCCAGACGGTCTGTGACGCGCTGGTAGCGAACGAGCCAGCTGAGCTTCTCCAGGTGCGGGCCACCACAGCTATCGCACCGCAACGCTCGCAATGCATGACGCTGGCCTGCGGCTTCAGATAAATCGACACGGTGTGGCTATCGCCCTGTGGCCACTGCACACGTTCAACCATGTAGCCCTACCAACCGCCAAGAGCCTGCAATAACGTCGAGTCCGGCATTTGATTTGTTCTCCGATGTCAGCTTCGTTGCCATCAGATTGCAAAACGAACGGGCTTATCTCCACGGAATTCCTCGATGAACCTGAAAAAGCACGCTTTAAAGTGGGCAGTCATACGAAGTGGGTAGGAAAGCGGTTGGACAACAAGTATTTACAGCTGGGTCTTTCTGCAAGATTACTCTGTAGGACTCCACTTTCTGAAGGAGTTGCTATGAAAGCGCTACTTTTAATTGCCGCAGTTACCGTCGCGCTGGCGGGGTGCTCGATGATGCCGGGGCATAGTTCCGGCTCGATGCCTGCTCAGGGGGCCGGTCAGAACATGGGATCAATGAATATGAGTGCAGGCCGAGACTCCTGGTTGGTTGACGACAATGGACGCCCTTGGACTAGCGGTGACGGCGCTTTCTACGGCTCTCAGAACAGGTAGACAAGGGGCGTAAGGGCTTTTCCTTGAGGCATTGCACGGTCTTGTCATCCAGCCACTCGGCATGCTTGAGCGGCGAGTTCGTCGCGCAGGCTTTGGGTGATGGTTTGGGGTTCGTTGGCTTGGGCGTCGGGCGCGGACAGTCAGGCTGCAGCAGGGAGTCAGCAATCGTCTTCAGCATGAGGATCTCCTGTTCTTTAAATTGCGTGGAGCTATTAAAGCTGAATGCTCAGAGTGGCCATGCCTCTGACGTGAGCGCCATCACCACGGCAGCGCCGACCAAGCAGAACAGGCCGAGGCCGGTAAGAGTCCATTGCGCTGCGAGCAGCATTGTGGTGGAGTGGGGACAATCCAGGCTGCAGGTTGAGCCAATGACGGGGGCTGAACCGAGGCATAATAACGATCGGTCATATCAAACGAGAAATGATCGATGCGGAGCGCGCTCCACAAATCTAGGTTTAAGCGAAGCAAGAAAAAACTAGTGAAATCAATCATCTGCCCGTAGCTCAGTTGGATAGAGCAACAGCCTTCTAAGCTGTGGGTCACAGGTTCGATCCCTGTCGGGCAGGCCAAGTGAAGAAAAAGTCCATTCATGCAATTGCATGAATGGACTTTTTATTTCTGCATCAGCAGTGTGCCGCAGAGCGTTTCTAAGACTCTGCGATCTTGCCCTTATATTTTCATTCCATCTCTTCTTCGAAAACGACCGAGGGTGCGGCGACGACGCGTGCAATGTCCGTGGGTGCCGTAATCAGACTTTTGCTTACATAGCTGAAGGGGGTGTCAGGCTCGAGGGCTGCAGTCGCCAAATGCGCTTTTGCCTGGTTAAGAGTGATGTAGTAGCTGCCTATGGGGGCTTCAATGGCACCACGCGTCAGCACAGGGGTGTTGCTGCCGGTACGGGATGGGGTGTAGTTTTCTGCCAGCATCTGGCCGGATTCTGCAATCTGCATGACTTGCACTCCCTGCAGGCGCAAACGGTCGACGGCTCGCCCTGAGTCAGCCGACAGCCAGTAACCGCATGGCCGGGGACGGCTTTGTTCGGGCTTTATGTTCAGTGATGAATTCCAGTCCACACGGGCTTCGATTTCCTGTCCGGATTCGGCCTGCAGCATGTGGATGGTGCGCTGCTCAGGTGTTTGTTTGGCCTGGATGGTCAGGGTGTTGCGGCAAGCGAGCGCGGAAATGTCGCGGGATACAAAGGATTCGACCTGCTTCAGATTTTTCGATTTTTCGGCCGTGGCTCGCAGTGCTGCAGTTGCCGCAGTGACCAGGCTGTGCACGCGGCGCTGAATGTGCAGGCGCCCCAGATCAGAGCCGCGGCTGGCGATCAGCAGGGCAACAGAGTTTTTGAGGCTGCTGGTGTTGGCAAGAGTGTCGGCAGTTAAACCGGCCATGGACATTGATTTGTCCTCAGGCTGAGCACTGGGCTGAAAAAACCATTCATTACTGAGCTCTGCCTGTTTGAGAGCGTTGCGTATAGGTTGGCTGAACCACTCTCGCGCAGCCTTGTTGACAAATTCGTGTGCATTGGCCGTGGCCGCAGGTTGGAGCAGTACGTCGTAGCGTTGCACGGCCTGAAATCTCTGCAGCAGCGTGCCAGCTGCTGCAAATTCACGTAGATCAATCACTGCGGCTGGGCGGTAGTTACGGGTCAGGCGGGCGAGGGCCTGTGCTTCCGGAGTGCTCAACAGCAGATGATCGTGAACGAGATCGGTGCCGTCTGCTGTGACGTGGCTGGACGTGCCTGCCGCATCAGGATTGGCCCGAGGTACGATGATGATGTTGGTTTGCTGCAATAACGGTGCAAGCAGGCCGCCCTGGCTCAGTTCGCGTGCGACGACCAGCAGGGCCTCAGTGCTGGCAGGTTCGTCGCCACGCTGGCCGCCGACCAAGAGCACGGTGGGTTTGCCGCTGCTATTGATGGCCGTTGCCTGGGTGCTTTGGCCCTGAGTCGCAATAAGTGCCTGAATCGGCAGTCCTCTTTGAGAGGTGCCGATAGTGACGGTTGACAGTTGCGAGCCGTTACCGGCCTTGCTGCTCACTGTTTGCAGCCATGCAGCAATTTCTGTCTGCGTGCTGAACTGCTGTCGCCCGCTACCCAGACCCGGAGTGTCATAAAGAGTAGTGGGATCGGTAAAGAGAGACTCGATGGCCGGGTTATAGGGCAGGGCTGGCAGCTGTTGCGTAGGGGCAACCGCTTGGCTGATCACTGAAGGAGCGGCAGGAGAACTTGCTGCGGAGGGGGTTGTGCCCGGTGCTGGGCCTGACATGCCAGTCCAAGGGGGCAGCTGCACATTGGCACAGGCCGTCAACAGCACTGCCGAGCCCACTGTCGTCAGCTTGAGCATGCTTTGGGTCCAGACGGACTGCGTGCGCTTGGCATGAGAGAAAACAGGCTTGGTAAGAAATGTCATAAGTTCAACGCAGATAAAAAGAACATGCCAAGAACGAAAGCTCAAGCTTCGCACATCTGGAACCCATATTAGGTCGGCTGGCTTGCTGTCGGCTGTCAGCGCGCAGCGATGCTGAAGCTGGAAAAAACAGAAGGGCTGCAATATTGGAGATTGCAGCCCTTCAGGAGGTTGGGTTGAAGGTGACTCACACCTTCAACCATAGACGCAGTGGATTAACGTCCGTAACCGCCGCCAAAGCCTCCACGGTTGCCACCACGATTGCCTCCGCCAAAACCACCGCGACCGCCGCCGCCGCCGCCAAAGCCGCCACGGCGACCACGGTCAGCCATGCTGTCCACGCTGGTGCGCATGGGATCGGGCTGGCCACCACCGTTGCTGCCGCGCGCGCCGTTGAGGCGGGCGTGGCCTTGCTGCGTACCCAGGTGCGCATCGGCACGGGGGGGCTGGTCGTCGTAGCGGTTGCCGCGCTCACGATCACCGAACTGGCGGGCACTGCCGCGTTTGGGGGCTCGCTGTTGATCGCTATTGCCCTGGGGGCGTGGAGCGCGGTCGCTTTGACCAAACGAGTTGCTGCGCTCGCCATTGCGCTCGGTGCTGCGATCGGAGTTGCGTTCGCCACGTTCCACCGCTTGCTGGCCCTGGCCGCGCTGGTTGTTGACGCGGCTGTTGCTGCGGGGCTTGTGCTGGCGTGCGGGACGTTGCAGTGCTTCACCTTCTGTCTCGCCTTGCGGGGCATCTGCAGCAGGACGGCGACCACTGCGGCTGCCATTGGGAGTCTTATTGGAGCGGATGCGCTCCATCATTTCCTGGCGGGCTGCCTTGGCAGCTGCCTGCATCACATCGCGGCTGGGAGGCTTGCCAGCGCCACCCCACAGGGTCTGTCGGCCCATGGCGATGGGCTCGGCGATTTCGCCTTCTTCAGGACCAAAGCCTTCGATGGGCTGCACCGGAATCTCCTGCTTGGTAAAGCGCTCAATATCCATCATGAAGCCTTCTTCGTCCATGCAGACCAGGCTGACTGCGTTGCCTTCGCGACCGGCACGGCCGGTACGGCCGATACGGTGTACATAGTCTTCCGAGATATTGGGGATCTCGTAGTTCACCACGTTGGGTAGCTCGTCAATGTCGATGCCGCGTGCCGCGATATCTGTTGCCACCAGCGCGCGCAGCTCGCCCGTTTTGAAGCCTTCCAGGGCTTGGGTACGGGCGCTCTGGCTTTTGTTGCCGTGCAAAGCCATGGCGGAAACGCCGTTCTTGGTCAGGTACTCGGCCACGTTGTTGGCGCCAAACTTGGTGCGGGTGAACACCAGCACCTGACTCCAGTTGTTTTCCTGGATGATGTGCAGTAGCACCTGCTTTTTCTTGCCCCGACCCACGGGGTGGATGACCTGCTTGATACGCTGCACGGTGGTGTTGCGCGGCGTGACCTGGATGGATTGGGGGTTGCGCAGCAGGCCATTGGCCAGTTCGCGAATTTCATCGCTGAAGGTGGCAGAGAACAGCAGGCTTTGCTTGTCCTTGGGTACTAGAGCCAGAACCTTCTTGACGTCATGGATGAAGCCCATGTCCAGCATGCGGTCGGCCTCGTCCAGTATCAGCATCTCGACGGTGGACAGGTCCATAAAGCCCTGACCGGCCAGGTCCAGAAGACGGCCGGGCGTGGCAACCAGAACGTCAACGCCTTTTTCGATGCGGGCGATCTGAGGCTTCATGCCGACACCGCCAAAAATCACGGTGGAGGTAATGTCCAGGTATTTGGCGTAGCCACGCAGGTTTTCTTCCACCTGGGCCGCCAGTTCGCGGGTAGGGGTCAGCACCAGAGTGCGGACGCCCTTGCCGCCAAACTTGTTCTTTGGCGCTGTGCCGCTTGCCAGGCGCTGCAGCATGGGCAGCGTGAAGGCGGCTGTCTTGCCGGTGCCGGTTTGAGCGCCGGCCAACAGGTCGTGCCCGGCGAGAACCAGAGGAATGGCCTGTGCCTGAATGGGAGTCGGGTTTTCATAACCCTGTTCTTGTACGGCCTTCAGAATGGCGGGTGCCAGATTCAGTTCTTCAAATGTCATTGTGATCAATTGCGCCAATCCTGGGCGCGGGGTATCAGCCTGTCATGGCACCCGTGGGGTGCCTGGCCAGTTGTAGGCAGATATAGTTTGCGTGTCGGGAGCTTGGAAACGCTTCCTTTGTCCCCAGCTGAAGTGCTGCTGCAGTAGGCAACTGGACGCCTGTTGCGAGGGGTATTGTCGCATGCACTGATAATCATGGTTTGATTGCCGTGTAAAGCGGCACACTTTTTTGCATAAATCCAAGTAACTCAAAGCAATTCGGACATGGCTCAATACGTTTTTTCGATGAATCAGCTGACCAAGACGGTGCCGCCCAAGCGCCAGATCTTGAAAGGCATTTCCCTGAGTTTCTTCCCCGGCGCCAAGATCGGTGTGCTGGGTCTGAACGGCTCGGGCAAGTCTTCGTTGTTGAAGATCATGGCCGGTGTGGACAAGGAGTATGAAGGCGAAGCCATCCCCATGCAGGGCCTGTCCATCGGCTACCTGCCCCAGGAGCCTCAGCTCAATCCCGAGCACACCGTGCGCCAGGCTGTGGAAGAAGCCATGGCCGAGGTGAACAATGCCAAAGCCCGTCTGGAAGAGGTGTACGCTGCTTACGCAGAAGAGGATGCGGACTTTGACGCCCTGGCTGCCGAGCAAGGTGAGCTGGAGGCCATCATCGCTGCCGCGGGTACGGACTCCGAGCATCAGCTGGAAATCGCTGCGGATGCACTGCGCCTGCCGGCATGGGACGCTATCGTGGGTCAGCTCTCTGGTGGTGAAAAGCGCCGCGTTGCCCTGTGCAAGCTGCTGCTGTCCAAGCCTGACATGCTGCTGCTGGACGAGCCGACCAACCACTTGGACGCCGAGTCCGTGGACTGGCTGGAGCAGTTCCTGCACCGCTTTAGCGGCACCGTGGTGGCCATTACCCACGACCGCTACTTCCTTGACAACGCGGCCGAATGGATTCTTGAACTGGACCGTGGCCATGGCATTCCCTACAAGGGCAATTACTCCGACTGGCTGATCCAGAAGGGTAACCGCCTGGAAGCCGAGCAAAAGGGCGAAGAAGCACGTGCCAAGGCCTTGAAGAAGGAGCTGGAGTGGGTTCGCCAGAATGCCAAGGGTCGTCAGGCCAAGTCCAAGGCCCGTATTGCGCGCTTTGAAGAGCTGAGCGATTACGAATACCAGCAGCGCAATGAAACCCAGGAAATTTTCATTCCTGTGGCCGAGCGACTGGGCTCCAAGGTCATCGAGTTCACCAATGTCTCCAAGTCCTTTGGCGACCGCATGCTGATCGACAACCTTTCGATGAACATTCCCGCTGGTGCCATCGTCGGCATCATCGGACCGAATGGTGCTGGTAAGTCGACTCTGTTCAAGCTGATCGCGGGTAAGGAGCAGCCTGATTCAGGTACGGTGGACATCGGCCAGACTGTGAAGATGGCCTTTGTGGACCAGCACCGCGATGAACTGGCCAACGAAAAGACCGTGTGGGAAGACATCTCTGGCGGTTTGGACATCATCACCGTGGGCAAGTTCACCATGGCGTCGCGCGCTTACGCGGGCCGCTTCAACTTCAACGGCCAAGACCAGCAAAAGAAGGTCGGCAACCTCTCCGGTGGTGAGCGCGGTCGTCTGCACTTGGCCAAGACGCTGATTCAAGGCGGAAACGTGCTGCTGCTGGACGAGCCCTCCAATGACTTGGACGTGGAAACCCTGCGTGCGCTGGAAGACGCGCTGCTGGAATATGCCGGTACCGTGATGGTCATCTCGCATGACCGCTGGTTCCTGGACCGTATTGCCACGCATATTCTGGCCGCCGAAGGCGATTCTCAATGGGTGTTCTTTGACGGTAACTACCAAGAGTACGAAGCCGATAAGAAGAAACGACTGGGTGAAGAAGGTGCTGCGCCCAAGCGTATGCGTTACAAGGCGTTGAAGTAAGCATCAAAATGTCTCCGGCAGCAGCTGGAGCGGGTATTCTTAGGGGCTATGAGCCTCGCACATGCATCCGTTTCCGTGCTGCGCACCTGCCTTGTCCAGGTGGTGCGTGGCGCTGATGCATTCGCGCTGCGATTGTTGCAGCGCACCGAATATGCGTTAGAGCAATCGCTTGCGACGGGTTTCCACTGTGCAAGGCGCGATGTGCTCAGCGCTGCGCTGCACAACCTGCAGCAGCACAGGGCCTCGGTGATCAGCAGCTTCCCACAGAACTTGCTGGAGGCGCTGGTACTGTCAGCGCGCCAACCTTTTTCCTTTTCTGCACAGACGCTGGATACCGTCACTGGCCGGCTTTTGCCATTGGCGGCCATGGCCGAGTCGGCCGGCCGTCAGCTCAAGGCCGAGCACAAGCTGGTGCAGATGGTCGAGCCCCAGGTCGAGCTGGCCCTGGCCGATCTGGATGCGTTGATGAGCGGCGCTCAGGGGCTTGAGTCCGCTCAGCCAGAGTGCAATCCGCTGCGGCTGGAGAACTATGTACGCGCTTTGAGCCAGTCGTTGACGGCTGTTCAGCCCGCCACGGAGGTGGCCGATTGCTGGCATGAACTCATGTCGCAGCAGTTGGGCTCGATTCTGGCTTCTGAATATTCCCGTGCTGCCAATTTGCTGCGCCAGCATGGCGTGCAGCCTGCCCGCTATGGGGCGGACGGCGACACCCGGCCCCAATGCCTGCTGACCTTGCGGCTATTGCAGGAGTTGGCCTCCGATCTGCGCTGGATTGATGATTCGCGCTGTACCGTCCCCCAGACGCTGACAGACTCCATGCTGGCGGGGTGGCCTGCGACCGAGCCGGCCTCCATTGCACCTGCGCAAGACTTGGGGCTGGAGGCGGGCTGGACTTCGTATTCGGCCAATGCGCTGCAGACTTCGCAGCAACCCTGGGTGCCTAGTGCTCAGAGGGGATTGCGCGCGCCACAGCCCAGTCAGGCGCCCAGTGCTCTGATTCAGATACGCACGCTGCAGCGCATGATGAGTCATATGACCAGCGACGGCCGCCTGCTGCTGCCGGTGCAGCGGGTCTTGTTGCGACTTGAACCCATGTTGAGCCAGTTGGTGGCGCAAGACGGTGCTTTCTTTGAAGATCGCTTGCACCCGGCACGGCAGTTGCTCGATGAGCTGACGGCTCGCAGCCTCTGGTTCGCCAGTGAATCTGCTATGGGATTTGCTCACTTCATCACCGTGGCGGAGGCTGCGGCGAACCAGTTGGCTAGTGCTGGGCAGGCAAATGCGCATGTGTTTGCCCAAGTGCTGCAATTTGTGCGCGAGCAGTGGCCGCCGGAAGGTCGTATGAGCCGCGTTGCGCCTCTGAGCCAGCATACCGAAGTCGAGCATTCCACGCGACAAGGGCTGATGAGCTCGGCGCTGGGGCTGGTCGATCGTCAGATCGTGGGCGCCATCGAGCAGATCAAGCCCGATGCTCTGCAGCTGGCGCAGATGATTCGCAGCTTGCCCAGTGCCAAGGGGGTGCCTGAAGATATTCTGGATTTTGTGACCGGCCCTTGGGCCGGTGTGATTGCCCAGGCACAGCAGCGGGCTGAACCAGGGCAGGAGCGCGATCCGGGTGGCTATCTGGCGCTGGTGCCCAGCCTGTTGTGGAGCGTGTCGCCACAGGCCGCTCAGGATGTAACGCGATTGGTGGCCATGGCCCCCAGGTTGCAGCGCCGTCTGGCGCGAGGCTTGCGCAGCGTGGGTCGAACGGATGTCGAAATCGCCGCACTGGCGGCCCGACTGGGAAGCCTTCAGCAGCGGGTACTGGATGCAGCCGAAGCCGCAGACCGGTCCGGCTCCGACGAATTTACCAGGGCGGATGTGCTCGGTGAACTGCCCAGCGTGCTGGCGGGTCTGGATGGTGCCTCAGAAACCGTGCGTGCCGGACTGGATATCACCTTGCCGGTACTGACCGACAGAGTCGAGGGACTACCATCAGTGGCCGTGATGCGAGAGCCGCAGCCTCAGGCCGCAACCCATTCATCGGGGCCTGTCTTCAAGACCACAGCGTCGCAAAAGACAGTAAGTGCTCCATTGGGCGAGACTGAGGCAGTTGTTTCTGCTCCCATGCAGACGCGCGCACCCATGGGGCAGAGCAAGCCTGCAGATGTTGCCGAGTGGCCTTTGGGCACCTGGGTGGAGCTGTGCAACGAGCGCCAGCAACTGCGCACCAAACTGACCTGGGTCAGCCCGCAACAAAGCCTGTTTCTGTTTACCGCCGAAGACGGAAGCACCCAGTCCATGACGCGCCGCATGCGCGACAAATTGCTGACGCAGGGGCAGTTGCGGCGCCTCGAGGCGATTGCCTAACTTCTTGCCTGTAGATCCTGATAGCTGGGCAGCGTTGCCTGGCCTTCGATCCGCACCGATTGGGCGAGCAAGACAGCGCGCGCGGTGGCTACGGCCACGGCTTCGGCGGCCAATGTGCTCAGCGTCATCATTCCCAGCGACTTGCCGCTGCACGCAGTACCAAGGGCAAACAGGCTGTCGCCATCGCTCATGGTATGCACGGGGTTAATGGCACGTGCCAGGCCGTCATGGGCTACCACGGCCAGGCGGTGAGCCTGGGCCTTGCTGATGATGGCGTCGGTCGCCACGACGCCAATCGTGGTGTTGCTGCCGGCCAGAACCGGCCTGGGCTCCTCGCCCGCCAGCAAGGCATCGCGGGTGCCACGTAATTGCAGGCCGTCTGCCGTGCGTGCCCCGGCCAGCAACTCGCCGTTGAAGGGGTTGAATACATCGCCCAGCGCATTGCAGGCAATGATGGCTCCCACGGTGACGCCATCGACGGTAAAGCTGGCCGTGCCTATGCCGCCCTTCATTGCACGTTCATGGCCGAAGACCTTGCCTACCACGGCACCCGCACCAGCGCCTACGCTGCCTTCGGCGGGACGCTTGGTGCCGGAGTCAGGCCCCGCATTGCGGCTGGCTGTATAGCCGGCTGCGGCATCGGGGCGTATGCGCATATCGCCCATCATCACGTCAAACAGCACGGCGGCGGGCACCAGCGGAATGCGGCCCACGCCGATATTCAGGCCCGCACCTTGCTCTTCCAGCCAGCGCACGGCCCCTGTGGCCGCGTCCAGCCCCCAGGCGCTGCCGCCGGCCAGCATGATGCCGTGGACCTCATGCACCAGATTGCTGGGGTTCAGCAAATCGGTCTCGCGTGTGCCGGGGGCTGCGCCGCGCACATCCACACCGCCCACGGCACCCAGAGGGCACAACACGGCGGTGCAGCCCGTGGGGCGGCGCGAGTCGCTGAAATGGCCGACGGAAATGCCCTGCACACGGCCGATATGGCCTTCGTGTGCGAGCAGATCCTGAAACGTTGAAAAAGCGCTCATGCCAGTCCTCTTTGCATTTCTTATATGTTTTTATGGATAAACAGATGGTTTTTTATTCTTTAGGGTTTGCACGTGTAAGGTTCATACTTGCTCACATTGTTGCAGCCCGGTAAACAAATGAGAACCATGCTGCTCACGCGCATCAAATTCAAGGAGTGATCCATGCCCGCCCATTTTTCTTTTGCCGCCAGCCGTCGTTCCGTTCTGGCCACTGCCGCAGTCGCATTGCTGGCGACTGCCGGTGTGCCTGCTTTGGCGCAGGATCCAGCCAAGAAGAACCTGCTGATCGGTGCCACCGCCGGCTCCAACTATGACCTGCTGCAAAAAGGCATAGTGCCTCAACTGCAGAAAAAGGGCTACCAGGTCAAGTTGATCGAGTTCAATGATTATGTTCAGCCCAATCTGGCGCTGTCCGACGGTTCGCTGGATGCCAACTTCTTTCAGCACCGTGCCTATTTCGATCAGTTCACCACGGATCGCAAGCTGGCGCTGAGCGCGATTGCCCAGGGACCGGTGGCACCCATGGGCGTGTACAGCAAAAAGCACAAGTCTCTGGCCGATATCAAGAGCGGAGCCAAGGTGGCTCTGCCCAATGACCCCAGCAACCTGGCCCGTGCATTGCTGGTGTTGCAGCAGGCTGGACTCGTCAAGGTCAAGGAAGGGGTGAACCCGGCTCGCATCTCCGAGCTGGATCTGGCCGCCAATCCACACAAGCTCAAGTTTGTGGCTCTGGAGGCAGCCCAGTTGCCCCGCGTGCTGGAAGACGCTGACTATGTGGTGGTCAATGGCAACTTTGCCGTTTCCTCGGGCCTGAAGCTGAGCGAAGCCGTGGTGCTGGAAAAGACTCCCGATCTTTACCTGAACGTGGTGGCCGTGAAGACCGGCAACGAAAACAGCCAATGGGCCAAGGACCTGTCCGCAGCCTACCGCTCGCCCGAGTTCAAGGCCGTGGTGGACAGCCAGTTCCCCGGCTACTCCAAGCCTGCTTTCCTGAAGTGATCGGGCTGGCCTGAAGACGCCAAGGGCCGCAATGCGGCCCTTTTTTCATGCCCGTGGATTGGCTGGCTATAGATGAAAAGCAAATAAGAGCATGGGTTTTTATTGGTTGGAATTTGCTCTCCTGATCTGGATACTGCAAAGGCCTCTGCAGGCTGCAGAGCCAAACCTTTCGCATCAAAACTCAGTACATCAACGAGGAGCAAAGCATGACCACTCTTTTTTCCGCAGCGCACCGTCGCCGCCGTCTTCTGGCCACAGGCTTGCTGGCGGGAGCCGCTCTGGCCATGGGCGCCCTGCCGGCTGCGGCCCAGGACGCGGGCAAAAAGCAATTGGTCATTGGCGGCACGGCCGGCTCCAACATTGATCAGCTGCAATACGGCATCGTCCCCATCCTGCAGAAAAAGGGCTACAAGGTGCGTCTGGTGGAGTTCAACGACTATGTGCAGCCCAATCTGGCCCTGGCCGATGGCTCGCTCGATGCCAACTTCTTCCAGCACGAGGTGTATTTCAATCAGTTCAAGGGCGACCGCAAGCTGGATCTGACGGCGCTGGTCCAGGGGCCGATTGCGCCCATGGGCGTCTACAGCAAGCAGCGCAAAAGCCTGGCCGAGCTGAAGGAGGGCGATCGCATCGCCCTGCCCAACGATGCCAGCAATCTGGCTCGGGGCATTCTGCTGCTGCAGCAGGCGGGGCTGGTCAAGCTCAAGGAAGGCGTGAACCCGCTGCGCGTCTCCGAGCTGGATCTGGCCTCCAATCCCAAGAAGATCAAGCTTGTGCCCCTGGATGCGGCTCATCTGCCGCGTGCGCTCGATGATGCGCAGTACGCCATCATCAACGGCAACTTTGCGATTTCCTCGGGCCTGAAGCTTTCGGATTCGGTGCTGCTGGAAAAGACCCCCGAGCATTATCTGAACATCGTGGCCGTCAAGACCAAGGACAAGGATGCGCAATGGGCCAAGGATCTGGCGGCAGCCTACAAGTCCGCCGAGTTTAAGAGCGTGGTGGACAGCAAGTTCGCGGGCTATGCCAAGCCCGCATTTTTGCAATAAGTCTCAGCCGGCAAGGGCCTGAACCTCATGCTCCAGATGGCGCAGCGCACGCAGCTCGATCTGCTGCAGCTGCGCTTGCTGCGTTTCGGGCAGGCCCTGTAAAAGCGCGGCGGCGCCAAAGTCGCTGAGCATGGCCTGCCCGGTCTGCAGATTGCACAGGATATTGTGGGCGTACAGATCTCCATGCAGCAGACCACGGCCGTGCAGGTGGGCGATCGCAGAGCGTATGCCTTGCAGCAGTTGCTGGGCCAGGCCGCTTTGCAGGCGCAGTGCGGGGTCATAGACATCACGTGTGCAGCTGTCGAAGCTTGGCGGCCCGGCCAGCGGCTGCATGGCTGAATCCAGTAGGGGCAGGGCCGTGGCTGTTTGCCCGTCAGGAGCACCCAGAACCTGCGCCAGCGGCGTCAGTAGATGAGGGTGCTGTCCTGCCGCAATGCCTGCCGCCAGTTCGGATTGTGGCGTGCCGTCGCTGGTCTGGGCGGCCTTGAAAACCTTGAGTGCTAGCTCCTGTCCGTTGAAGCTCGCGCGGTAGATATGGCCACTGGCGCCTTCGCCCAGCTTGCCGGCGATTTGCAAATTTTGATAGAAAATGGGCTCCACCACATGCCCTGAAAGGGTATCCAGCTCCTGTTTTTGAGTCATTGGATTACCTGCCAGCGCCAGCCATGCCAGGTGTGGCAGCCGGAAGATGACTTCGGGAGCATCTTCGAAACGGTTGCTTGCAATGCGCAGCAACTCCAGCGCCTGGCAATGTTCCAGGCTCTGGGGCAGCTGATTCAGCCGGTTGCATGACAGCATGAGCTTTTGCAGGCGCATGCATCGGCCCATGGATTCGGGCAGCCGCTGCACGCGGTTGTCCGTGAGAATCAGCCAGCGCAGGCGCGGCGGCAGGCTGTCCTCGGGCACATGCGCGATGCGGCAGGCCTTGAAGCCCAC
Source organism: Comamonas testosteroni (assembly GCF_030505195.1). Taxonomy (NCBI): domain Bacteria; kingdom Pseudomonadati; phylum Pseudomonadota; class Betaproteobacteria; order Burkholderiales; family Comamonadaceae; genus Comamonas; species Comamonas testosteroni. Next base: position 917,321 of record NZ_CP129672.1, on the reverse strand, counting down.
CATTTCGAGTTGCGGCATGCGGCCCAGCACGCGAGGCAGTTCGCCGAACGGATTGTTCGAGGCAAACAGAATGCGCAGCCGTGCAAAGCGCGTCAGATCATCGGGCAGGGTGCTGAGCCGGTTGCCCGACAGATCAAGGATCTCCAGCGTCTCGGTCAGCTGATAAAGCGCGTCGGGGAACTCGGTCAGCCCATCGCTGAGCCTGATATGGTGTGCGCGGGCCAGTGAACCATTGGCCAGCCCGGGGTGAAACTGTTCTAGCGTCAACATAGGATGCGCAGTCTAAGCCCCGCGCACGAAATGCACAGGAAACACGAAATGCACGGAATGCCTGCATGAAAATCTTCAAAAACCTGCCTGCGCTGGTGCAGGAATTGCCCGAGCTGTCGGTGAGCGACTGGGTGGATCTGCCTACCGATGCTGCTGCCCAGCTCGATGCGCCACATCAGTCCCCGCAAGCGGATCTGCTGACACAGCCTGCCTTGCGCTTTGTGGTGCGCGATGCGAATAAGGTGCCGCGCATGGGCTATGTGCCCTGGATGCCGGTAGCGGTACTCACCCAGATGCACTGGCCTTGCCCAGCGGACGCGCAAGCATGGGCCGGGTTTCTGCAGGCCGAATTCGGGCTCAGCCAGCACCTTGCTGCACGGCCGCAGCTGTGGGATGAAGCCGATGTGCCCGAGCCGTATTGGCTGACGATCAATGCTACGGCACAGCAGCGGCTGGCTTACTGGTATCAAGGCCTGCAGGCTCATGCCTGGATGGACGAAGAGACTGCCCAAGCCAAGCCCTTCAACCGGGCCGAGCTGCGCTTGTGCGAATGGCGCCTGGGCTGCAGCCTGCCCCAGTCCTTGCGTGATTATCTGTCGCAACTGGGTGTGCTGGACTGGGCCGAGCGCTTGCTGAGCCCGCGTTTTGATTTGATGGCGCCCGACGCAGATATGGATGCCATCGGTCCGGTGCAGGTCGTGTTCCCGGGTATCGCCGATATTGTGCAAATGAGTGCGCCGCAACAGGCGCAGGCCCTGATGGCGCAACTGAATGAGCTGGTCGCCTTTGGCGATTATCTGGGCAATGGCAATCTCTGGTGCTTTAGCCGCAAGGACGGTGCAGTCTGGTATCTGGACCATGACAGCGCGCCGCTGCTGACGCGTATGTTTGACGATGTGAGCGACTATCTGGACGCGCTGGCCATGATGTCACTATGCCGCAGCCATGCCGTGGCCCAGGGCCGGGACGATGGCGATGAGCAGGCCGAAGCGCTGCTGGCAGAGCGCTTCGGGCAGGCGCTAGTCCGGAAATGGATGTACTGAGATGACGATGAAACTGCTCAAGGCCGCTGAAAAAGGCGATATCACGGCGCTGGAGCTGCGCCTGAAGGACGGTGACGATATCGCCTATGTGCAAAAGAGCACAGGCCTCAATGCGCTGATCACGGCCCTTAATTGCGGCAACGATGCCGTAGCCCAATGGCTGGTGGAGCATGGCAGTCCGCTGGATCAGGTGAGCCTGGAAACGGGCATGACGGCCACCGCTTGGGCGGCCTTCAACGGGCGCACAGAGATGCTGCAAGTGCTGCGGCAAGCGGGGGCCGATCTCGACAAGACCGGGGATGACAAAGGCCGCACCCCGTATCTGTTGGCCGTGGAGCATGGCGCGTGGGAGGTTGTGCGCTGGTTCTGGTCGGCCGGGGTCGATCTTCGACGAAGAGACGCCCAGGGGCGCAATGCCCATGATCTGCTGGTGCAGAGCGCTCGTGATGTGCCTGGGGATCTGCTGGAGCGTGTAGCACGCTATGCCGACGCACCGCCCACGGGGCGGTGACAGGATGACGATGCCATGGTCGCATGGCATCGTCATCGTCTCAGCCGCAAGACCGCATCAGGACGCAGGTTGGATGCGGGTGATGATCAGTGATCCATCCTTGTCCTCGGCATGGAACAGCACCTTGTCGCCGGCCTTGAAAGAGGCTGGCTGTGCCGAGCCTGACAGCGCAAACACCATGGTCATGGGGGGCATGTCCAGGTTCTTGATTTCTTCATGGCGGATCGTCAACTTGCCTGTGCGGGCATCCACACGGGTGATTTCACCGGCGGTCAGCACATCGGTCTGGCCAGCCGATGAGGTTGTCGAAGCATCGGCCATCGCCCCATGGCCTGCGTGCGCCGAGTGATCCTGTGCGATAGCGGGGGCTGCCAGTGCAATGCCGAGGCTCAGGGCTGCCAAAGTGGTGTGAAAGAGGTTTCTCATCATGTTCTCCTGAATTGAGGGGGTCAGCCGCGATAGCTGGTGAAGACGAAGGTGCTGACATCGCTGTTCATGAGGTTCTTGGTGACCAGCAGCACGTCATAGGGGTCTTTGCGGCCACCATATTCGGGGCCGTCCATGCCGGGGCTGCCAATGGGCATGCCCGGTACGGCGATGCCCAGCGCCTTGGGCTTTTGCTTCAGCAGCTTGTGCACGTCGGCGGCAGGCACATGGCCTTCGACCAGATATCCGCCCACCAGGGCGGTATGGCAGGAACCCAGGCGGCCAGGCAGGCCCAGCTTGGCGCGTACGGCGTTGTTGCCCACGTCGTGCACTTTGACGGCGAAGCCAGCCTGCTCCATCAGGGCAATCCAGTCCTTGCAGCAGCCGCAGTTCGGGTCTTTCCAGACCTCCATGGAAATTTTGGCGGGAGCAGCCGCCATTGCTGGCAGCGCTGCCATGCCAGCAGCGGCGGCCAGCAGACGCAGGGCCTGGCGGCGGTTGGTTCTTGTCATCGGGAATTCCTTTCGTGCGTTATTCGGTGACGGTGATACGCCCTGTCATGCCGGCCTGGTAGTGGCCGGCGATCAGGCAGGCGAAGTCGAAATCACCTGCGCGGTTGAAGCTCCAGACCATGTCTTCGGTCTGGCCTGCGGCGACATGGGCCATATAGGGTTCGGCATGCTCCATGCCGGGGTACTTGAGCATCATCTGCGCGTGCTCATCAAGCGATGCCCGGGTGCCCAGCACCATCTCGTGCATGAGAAGGCCTTTGTTGACCACGCGCAGGCGCAGGGTCTCGCCCTTTTTTACGCTGAAATGACTGGGGTTGAAGCGCATGTCGTCCGTCATCTGGATGGTGATGGTGCGCTGGGCGTCCCTGCCCTCGGCTGCAATGCCCCAGGGCTTTTACTCCTTGATCACGGGACCGCTGGTATGGGCGTTGTTTCCATGCGCAAAACTAGCGCTGGTGCTTGCTGCCAAAGCGCAGGCAGCTATGAAATGAATAATCTTCATGGGAGTCTCCTGGCGTCAGTGCTGGGGGTGAGCACCCGTGGCGGGGCCGGTTTCGGGTTTGCGTACGGTGGCGGCACCGGGAGCGGTGCCGGGCGTGGCCTGGCGGGGGGCCTTGGCATCGAAAGGTGTGCCTTGCCATTCATAGGCACGGGTACCCTTGGGCTGTTGGTACCAGCCAGGATCGCCGTAGTCATTGGCCCCCAGGTTTTTGCGCACCTTGAAGCTGGTGAACATCCCGCCCATTTCGATAGGGCCGTAAGGGCCCTGGCCGGTCATCATGGGGAAGGTGTTGTCGGGCAGAGGCATTTCCATGGCGCCCATATCGCCCATGCCGCGCTCGCCCATCAGCATGTAGTCGGGCACGATCTTCTGGATCTTGCCCACCAGGCCGCGGTGGTCCACGCCGATCATGGTGGGCACGTCGTGACCCATGGCGCCCATGGTGTGGTGGCTCTTGTGGCAGTGGAAAGCCCAGTCGCCGGGTTCGTCGGCAATGAATTCCACCTGGCGCATCTGGCCCACGGCCACATCCGTAGTCACCTCGGGCCAGCGGGCGGTCTTTGGCACGGGGCCGCCGTCGGTGCCCGTGACCTCGAACTCATGGCCGTGAATATGGATGGGGTGGTTGGTCATGGTCAGATTGCCCACGCGGATGCGCACCTTGTCACCCTGACGAGCCACCAGCGGGCTGATGGCGGGGAAGGCGCGGCTGTTGAAGGTCCAGATATTGAAGTCCGTCATCTCGTTGATGCGCGGCGTCATGGTGCCGGGCTCGACCGCATAGGCGCTGAGCAGGAAGGCATAGTCGCGCTGCACCTTGTCGATCAGCGGGTGGGCTGTCTTGGGGTGGGTGATCCACAAGCCCATCATGCCCATGGCCATCTGCACCATCTCATCCGAATGCGGGTGGTACATGAAGGTGCCGGGGCGGCGCGCCTCGAACTCGTAGACGAAGGTCTTGCCTGGCGGGATATGGGGTTGGTTCAGGCCGCCCACACCGTCCATGCCATTGGGCAGACGCTGGCCATGCCAGTGGATGGTGGTGCTCTCGGGCAGGCGGTTGGTGACGAAGATGCGCACCTTGTCGCCTTCCACCACCTCGATCGTGGGGCCCGGCGACTGGCCGTTGTAGCCCCACATATTGACGAAAAAGCCGGGCGCCACCTCGCGCACCACGGGCTCGGCCACGAGGTGGAACTCCTTGACGCCCGCATTCATGCGCCAGGGCGTGGTCCAGCCGTTGAGCGTGACCACGCCCTGGTAGGGGCGACCGTTGGGCGGCGTCAAAGGCGCAGCCGTGTCGGCGCTGCCTTGCATGACGGGCTCGGGCAGGGCCGCCATGGCAACCCGGCTGACGGCCATTGAAGTTGTGGCGGCTGCCACTGCAGTGGCAGCGCCGGTGAAAAAGGATCGGCGTTGCATATCAGTGACCTGCTTCGTTGCTGGCAGCGGGCGCTGCGCTGGTGTTGACGGTGGGGGCGGTTCCTGGTGACGTGCCTGTCAGGGCCAGGCGCAGATCGGTCTCGGCCAGCCAGAAATCGCGCTGGGCCTCGGTGGTGGTCACCACGGCCTGGGTGGTGCTGCGGGCCTGGGCCAACAGTTGCCACACACTCATGAACATGCCGTTGTAGCGGTAGACGGTTTCTTCCTGCATCAGCTTGGCCAAGGGCAGAACCTCGGCCTGCTGTTGCTGGGCCAGGTCGTAAGCCGTGCGGTAGGCCAGCCAGTTGCTGCGGGCTTCGCTGCGTGCGCGTATGGCGTTGTCGCGCAGCAGCGATGCACTGCGCAGCACCTGGTTGCGCGCCATGCCGCGCGCGGCAAAGCCCCAGTCAAACAGCGGCAGCGGTACGTCGAACTCCCAGCCCTGGGTCTTGTCGCTGTGACCGGTGGCTCGTTCGGTGCTGGTGTTGTTGCTGTAGCTGGCGCCGATATCGCCAAAGATGGTGCCAATCGTGGCCCAGCCCTGGCGTCCGGCGGTCACATCCAGGTCGCGGCGTAGCGCGCCCAGATCCAGCCGCTGGCGCAGCGCCGTGGCCTCGGCGTCATCGCCGCCATGCAATTCGGCTATTTTCGGCAGAGCGGGCAACTGGGCGGGCAGCTTGTAGGCCAGTTGCTGTCCCCACAGGCCCATGCGGCGGGCCAACTGCTCGCGTTCCAGTTGGGCGTTCAGGCGTGCGCGTGCCAGCTGGGCGGCGGCCTGCTGCTGCTGGGCCAGCTCTTTGGCCTGGTCCATCTTGCTGAAGTTGCCGACCTGGGCCATGCGGCGTGCCAGCTCGCCGCCCAGGGCCGCAGCCTCATGCATGCGTTCGTTGGCGGCCAGGGCTTGCTCGGCGGCCACGGCGCGCAGCCACGCGCGGCGTGTATCGGAGGCCAGCAGCAGCACCTGCTGGGCGGCCGTCAGCGTGGCCTGCTCCATCTGCCAGCCCTGCCAGCGGCTGCGCCAGGGCAGGGTGATGAGCTGCACCAGTCCAAAGCTGAGCTGGCGCTCGATCTCGCGCTCGTGGCCGTTGCGAAAGCGGCCGAAGGTAAAGCTGGGGTTGGGCAGGGTCAGGACCTGCACGCGCTGCGCGTCGGCAATGCCGAGCTGCGCCAGCTGGGCCTGCAGGCCGGGGTTGTTGAGCAGGGCGATGCGCACGGCGGTGTCGGCATCGACAGGGGTTTTGAGCCAGTCGGCAATCTGGGTCTGTGCATCCTGCAGGGCCTGGGCATCCGGCGAAGGCAGCTGTGCGCCCGCAGGCAGTCTGCCTTCGGTATGCCTGGCCACGTCGCCGCGCAGTCCGTCAGGCGAGATGCTGGCGCAGCCGGCCAGCACGAGTGTGAGTGACATTGCGGCGAGCAATGGCGCGGCCTTGAATGCAAGGCGCTTCATGGCTGGCCTCCGTGATGGTGCTGATGTGCGGAAGCACCGCTGTCCGGGGCTGGGCCGGAGGCATTGCCCTGGGATTTCTCCCACCTGAGCACATCGCCATGGCCGCGCGGGAACTCGCTCACCGCGGCATTGGCGGCTTTCCAGTCACCGGGCTGGGTGACGATGGCAGCGCTGGCGGCGAGCGGCCGGTGCTGCAGCGCCAGCGTGGGAGCGGCGGGGTCGAAAACGTCGTGACTGCTGACTGGGGACTGGGCCACCGGGAGAGTCTGCGCGGACGGCTGGGCCAGGGCCGGCAGGCTGACACCGGCTATGAGCAAAGCCATGGCTGTCATAGAAAGAGGATGCGCTTGGCGCATAGAGGATTCCTGTCGTCTAAAACCGGGAGAAGGACCGCAGTTTTGAGCGTGTTACGGCTCAAGCCTAGACAGCAAGCGCGATGGCAGCTATCAAAAAGCGGACGCACCTAGGGTGTCAGAGCGCAGAAATCGGTGGTTTGACGAGTTCGGAAGGCGCGGCACTGGCAAAGCGCGCAGCACCATGGGCCGGCTGGGCGGCCAGGGGGAGGCTGGAGTGAAGCGTCAGCAACTCAGGGTTGGCCAGCGTCGAGTGGCAGATGCCGCAGGCCGTGCAATGGCCTTCATGCTGGTGGCAGTCGCTGTCGGCTGCATTGGCGCTGCAGCTGACAGCCCCGGCGGGGCCTGCCTTGTGGGGCGCGGCCATGTCGTGATGCGGCTGTGCGTCGGCCACGAGGCTTGCATGCGCGTGGTGCGCAGCGGCTGCCATGGCGGCCACTTCGTCCAGGCTTGGCATCTGCACCAGCGCATGTCCCATGTGATGGGACTGGTCGGTGTTCTGCTCCATGGCCATGGCATCGCCTGCCAGGCCGCGCAGGGCCAGCAGCAAAACCAGGAACGAGGAGAAAAAGCGACGCATGGGCTGAATGATAGCGAAGGGCGGGGTTTAGTTCCCCGCCCGGTGCAGCAAATCGCAAATTAGATAGCTGCTTGCGCTTGCCCATCAAGGGGCAAGGGCGTATTTCATGCATTTTCAGGTCTGTTACCCCAATGGCGCAGGCGCAGGCCATTGGCGACCACCAGCAGGCTCACGCCCATATCGGCCAGCACGGCCAGCCACATGCTGGCATTGCCGCTGACGGCCAGAATGAAGAAGGCCAGCTTGATGCCCAGGGCCAGGCTGATGTTCTGCCAGAGCACGCTGTGCGCGCGCTGCGAGAGATCGACCACCTCGGGAATGCGGCGCAGGTCATCGTTCATGAGCACCACATCGGCAGTCTCCATGGCCATGTCGGTGGCATGCATGCCGCCCATGGCAAAGCCTATGTCTGCCTGGGCCAGCGCCGGCGCGTCGTTGATGCCGTCGCCCGTCATGGCCGTGGGGCCGATGTCGCGCTGCAACTCGCTCAGGGTCTTGAGCTTGTCCTCAGGCAGCATATTGCCGCGTGCATCGCTGATGCCTGCTTCTGCGGCCACCGTGCGCACGGTGGCGCTGTTGTCGCCGCTGAGCACAATGGGCTTGACGCCGAGCGCCTGCAGTTGAGCCACGGCCGCCTTGGCCTGCGAGCGCAGCGGGTCGGCCACGGCAAACAGCGCCTGCACGCCCTGCTCATTGGCCAGCAGGGTGACGGTGCGGCCCTGCTGCTCCTGCAGCATCAGCGCGGCCTGGAGTTCGGCACTGTCCCAGCCTTGCTCGCCCACCCAGCGCAGATTGGCCAGCGTCCAGCGTTCAGCGCCGATCTGGGCCTGCACGCCGCGGCCGGGCAGGGCCTGCAATTGCTGTGCTTCGGCAAAGTTCGTGCCGACCTGGGCCTCCAGCCCCTGGGCAATCGCGCGCGATACCGGGTGGTCGGAGCGCGATGCCAGCGCATAGGCACGCGGAGCGGCGTCATCGCCGCTCGCCGCATTCCAGCTCTGCCAGTCCACCAGCTTGGGCGAGCCTGTGGTCAGCGTGCCGGTTTTGTCGAATGCAATGGCTTTGAGCTGTCGGGCCGACTCCAGTGCGCTGCCGCCCTTGATGAGAATGCCGCGCTTGGCTGCAGCCGTGAGCGCGCTGACTACGGTGACGGGGGTGGACAGCACCAGGGCACAGGGGCAGGCGATGACCAGCAGGGCCAAGGCCTGGTAGGCGGCCTGATGCCAGCTCCAGTCCAGCAGCCAGGGCGCGAGCAGGCCCAGGGCAATCGCCAGCACCAGAACGATGGGGGTATAGATCTCGGCGAAGCGGTCGACAAACCGCTGAGTGGGGGCCTTGGAGGATTGGGCCTGCTCCACGGCATGGACGATGCGTGCAATCAGGCTGTCGCTGGCCGGCGCGGTCACGCGCAACTGCAGCTCGCCATCCTGGTTGATGGAGCCCGCATACAGCTCATCGCCCGGGCCTTTGTGCGCCAGCGCACTCTCGCCGGTGATGGGGGCCTGGTTGACCGAGCTTTCGCCCGCGGTGACCAGGCCGTCAAGCGGGACACGGGCACCGGGCATCACGCGCAGCACGGCGCCCAGAGGCACCTCGCTGGCGGCCATGCGCTGGGTGCTGCCGTCGGGTTGCAGCACATCGGCGGTCTCGGGCGCCAGCTGCAGCAGATTGCGGATGGCCAGGCGAGCCTTGTCCATGGCCTGGTCTTCGATGCGCTCGGCTGCCGCATAAAGTGCCATGACCATTGCGGCTTCGGGCCACTGGCCGATGATGAAGGCGCCCGTGACGGCCACGGCCATTAGTGCATGAATCCCGAGCTTGAAGCGCAGCAGATCCTTGAGACCGGCCTTGTAGACCCCCAGACCCGACAGCGCTATACCCAGCACAGCCAGTGCCATGCCCAGGTATTGAAGCGTCGAGTTAGCACCGTCGCCGCCAAACCAGTGGCAGGCCTCGGCCGCCAGAGCCGCCGCCAGAGCGGCGTAGATGCGCGGCCAGCCGGGCAGCACGCCGTGGTCGTGAGCATGGTCATGACCGTCACTCTCATCGTGAGCTTGGCTCTTGGCCGGCTCGCTGATGGAAAACGGGGCGCAGCAGCCGGTTCCGCAGGCCGATGTGGCCGTGGCGGCAATAGGTTTCGCAGTGGCGGGCACATGTTCATGCGGATGTGCATGATCGTGATCACGTGAATGACCATTGTGGCCGCCGCCATGGGCGTGTGTGGACAGTCGTTCTTGCTTCATGGCAGTATTGAAAACAATAAAGTCACTTCAAGGTCAAGCATGTCCCTCAATTCGCACGATATTCCGCGCTGGCGTATTGGCGAGGCAGCCAAGCGTTCCGGCATCGCCGCGGCCAATATCCGCTATTACGAGAAGGAGCAACTGCTCTCGCCCGGCGTGCGTGAGGACAACCAGTACCGGCTCTATACCGATGGCGATGTGCACCGTCTGCGCTTTATCCGGCTGTGCCGGGCCATGGATATGTCGCTCGATGAGGTACGAACCCTGCTGGCGCTCGATGGTGCACGCAAGGCCGATTGCGTGGCTGCCAACAAGACCCTGGATGCCCATCTGGGTCATGTGCGCGAGCGGCTGGCCGAGCTGCAGGCGCTGGAGCACGAGCTGATGCAGCTGCGCAGCCAGTGCGACGGCTCGGACAGCTTCTGCCACATCATCGAAGCCCTGCATGCCCAGGCTGACGAGCCCCTGCCCGAAGGCCTGCAGGGCAGCGCTGCGGCAAAGCGCCATGTCTGACAGACTGCAACAGCGGCGGCTGCGCCTGCACCCTGAAGTGGACGCTATCATTCCTGCATGAGCTGGAGTGAAACCACCATCAAGCTGCCGGGGCGGATCTGGGCCGCGCTTGGCGCGCAGGCCCTGGCGTGGTGGCGCAGCATTTATCTGACCGCCGTGCTGCTGGTGCTGGTCGGCTCGCCGTCGAGCTATCAGAAGCGGGGGCGGGCCATATTGGCCCAGCAGATGTATGCGCAGACCGCGCCCATACTCACGGGCTTCACCGCGCTGGCAGCTCTGCTGTGTGCGGTGATTTCGCGCATCGTCATTGTTACCGCACAAAGTTATGGCCTGTCGCGCTATGCGTTGGATCTGGTGGTGCGTGTGATGGTGATCGAGCTGATACCGCTGACGGCCGCACTGTTTGTGGCCATGCGCTGCACCATTCCGGCCGGTGTGCAGGTGGTGCAGATGCGTATGCAGGGCCAGCTCGCGAAGTGGAAGACGCAAGGCATTGACCCTGTCCGTGCGGCGTTGGTGCCGCGGGCTGCAGCGGGGGTGTTTGCGGCCGTCACGCTGGCTGCGCTCAGCTGCATCGTGGCCTTGGTCACCGTGTATCTGAGCGTCTACGGCTTCAGTCTTGCCGGATTTGTCGCCTACACGCGCATTTTTGGCCAGATCTTCACACCGTCGCTGACGCTGGTGTTCGTGCTCAAGACCTGGTTTTTCAGCCTCACGGTGGCTGTCATGCCACTGGCATCCGCTATGTATACGCCTGTTGCGCGGCACAGGCAGGGTGGGGCTGAGCTGGGTGGCTTCGCACGCATGTTTGCCGTGTTGCTCCTGATCGAGGTGATCTCGCTCATGGGCAACTATTACTGAAAGGATGGAGCCATGAGCGAAACGCGGATGGCCGAGGAGCAACTGATCGATGAAGAGTTGCTCAGCTTCAAACCCGTCGCGCATCTGCGCGCCAAGGCAGCCGCGCTGCTGGCGCTGACCTTGGTCCTGATTCTGAGTGCGGCCGCTTATCTGCTCTACGCGCGCGGAGTATTCGAGCCTACGCAGCGTCTGGTGCTGACGGCCGATGACTCCGAAGGCGTGGTCGTGGGTATGGATATGACGTTCTCGGGCTTTCCCATAGGCCGCGTGCGCAGGATAGAACTGGCCGAGGACGGCTCGGTTCGCATTCTGGTCGATGTGACCGAAAAGGATGCCCACTGGCTGCGCCAGTCCAGCGTGTTCACCTTGGTCAAGGGACTGGTGGGCGGCACTACCATCAAAGCTTATACCGGCATGCTGGGCGATGCACCGCTACCGCCGGACTCCGTGCGACCCGTGCTCAGCGGTGATGCCACGGCAGAGCTGCCTCAGATCATCAGTTCCGCCAAGGAGGTACTTGCCAATGTGGCAGCTCTGACCGCCACAGATTCGGCATTGGGCGGATCGCTGGCCGAAGTGCGCAAGCTGGCCGAGCGCATGCAGGGGCAAGGTGGCGTTCTGGGGGCGGTACTGGGCAGCGACGAGGAAGCGAAGAAGGTCGGCCAGATGCTGGAGCACGCCAACTCCCTGCTCGGGCGCATGGACCGAATGGTGGCGCGTGCCGACAGCCAGGTCTTTGATTCGAATGGCGTCATGCCTCAGGTCAAGGCAACCATGGAGCAACTCAACGGTTTGCTGGCCGACACGCGCAAAAGCATGGCCAAGGTCGATGCCGTGCTGGCCGATATGCAGGTGGTGGGCAGCAATGCCCGCGAGGCCTCGACCGATCTGGGTGCATTGCGCGCCGAGGTGGAAAGCAATCTGCTGAGGCTGGAATCCGTGCTCAACGATCTTCAGCGCAAATGGCCGTTTTCCCACAAGCCGGAGTTGAAGCTGCCATGAAGCAAAAAATCAAACAAAAACAGACTCTAGGCGAATATGGGAGAGTGATGGCTGCTATATCTGTCATAGCGATTTCGGCCTGTGGCAACCAAACCCCGGCACCGGATTGGGCTTTGAGCGCCGAAGCAGCGGCGCAAAAAGCCACGCAGGCATATTTGCAGGGACAGCAGCGTGTGGAGGCGCTGCAGTGGCAGAAGGCGCGGGATGCCGTGGCCGGCACCGGCCAACTCGCACAGGCCGCCAAGCTGGAGTTGATGCGCTGCGCAGCGCAGGTGGCCAGCCTGGACTGGAATGCCTGTCCTGACTATGAGGCGCTGGCGCAGGATGCGAGTCAGCAAGAGCAAGCCTATGCTCGCTATCTGCAGGCCCGTCCGCAAGCGGGCGATACAGAGCTTTTGCCCGAGGCGCAGCGTGCCGTGGCAAGGCAACTGCTCGGCGGCGGCTCAGGTGTGGCCGCTGTGGCAGAGATCAAGGATCCGCTGTCGAGGCTGGTAGCGGCGGGCGTGCTGCTGCGTGGCGGAGCTGCTGTGCCTGCCTTGTTGCAACAAGGCGTCGATACCGCTTCGGAGCAAGGCTGGCGCAGGCCTTTGATGGCCTGGCTGCTGCTGCAGCTCAAGGCCGCGCGGCAGGGCGGCGATGCGGAGCAACAGGCGCAGTTGCAGCGTCGGCTGAAGCTTCTGGAGACATCCGGGCCCAAGTGAACAGTCTGGCCGCCGGAGTGGATATAAAAAAGCGAGGCCAGGGCCTCGCTTTTTTGTGGACGAGCGAGCAGCAGGCCCGCTTGCTCCTGCTGCTTAGAAGCGGTGACGGATACCGGCGATCAGGCTGGTGCCGGTCTTGGGATTGGCATCGCTCACGCGGTCATACATCAGAGCGGTGTAGACGTCGGTGCGCTTGGACAGGAAGTGGTCGTAGCCCAGGGTCGCCGTGGTGCGTGTGGCGTCGGTGGCTGCTTCGTACTTGGTGCGGGCTACGGCTGCCTTCACAGTGCCGGGGGTGCCGGAGACCGGAATGTCCAGACCCAGCGAGTAGGTCTTGCTCTTGGTATCCAGATCCTTGACCTTGGCCTGGCCGTAGGTGGCGTAGAGCTTCACAACGTTGAAGTTGTAGCTGCCGCCGACCATCCAGTCGCTCTTGGTGGGCATGACTGTGCCGCTGCCGGGGTTGGTGATCTGGTCGCGCTCGTAGAAGGCCGTCAGGCTCAGAGGACCGCTCGAGTACAGAGCGTTCACGCCGACGTTCTTCTTGCTCTTGTTGCCAGGAGTTGTTTGCTCTCCGAACTGGTAGTAGACATTGGCAGTCAGACCGCCGAAGTTAGGCGTCGTGTAGACCAGCATATTGCTCCAGCCGGTGTCGGCGGGCGTGGTCAGGCGAGAACTGTCCCAGACTCCGAAGGTGGGCGTGTTCGCATGCAGCACCAGAGGCGAGATGGTGAAGGAGTCGCCAAAGGGGTTGGTCAGAATGGTGGGCAGGAAGTTGGGCGCCTTGTCGCGGCCCAGGCCGATGCGGCCGAAATTGCCGTTCAGGCCGATATTGGCGTCGCGCGAGAAAAAGGTATCGCCGGGGAAGCGGCCGGGTTCACCCGTGTCCATGCGCATGAAGGCGGTGAGGTTGAAATCGACCTTCAGGCCGCCGCCCAGGTCTTCCGTACCCTTCAGGCCCCACCAGGAAGTGGTCATGCCGCCGGAGCCGACAACGCCCTTGCGATCCTGTCCGGCCATCTTGACGGAGCCGGCATACATATCGGCCAGACCCGTCAGTTGCACATTGCTCTGGGCAAAAGCGGCGCCGGAGCAGGCCAGGGCGGCAGCCATGGCGATAAATGCAGTCTTCATGAGTGTCCTCTCGAGTTAGATATTGGATTTACGTTTTGAAATATAGCGGGGGTTTGTATACAGCTTGCTCTGCAGTTCCGCGGATGCCGATGAAATCATCTTTTCAGTGATATGACAGTGGTTTTTTTACCTCAAGGACCCAGGGAAACCACTTGTGTGCACCGCCTTGGTGCTATCGATATTGCCATGCGGAGCGACCAGTGCACGCCAGTTGCCGGTGAGTGAGTGCTGATGGATGGGCGTCTCAGGAATAACAGTCATTCCTGGTAGGCCCGGTCTCATCGAAGCCTGGGCGCTCGCCGTTTCATCGCAGGCTGCCGGGCCGCAGCAAAGGCGTATGCATGCCTGGCATCGCGGGGCGCATTCATTGCGCAATCCAGAGCGAGCAGGCGCATGGGCTTGCTTTCCAACCAAGGGCGCAGGCAGACAGCTCGCCACGTGTATTTGAGACTTTTTTGAAAAAAGTGCGCGTTTTCCCAGGGGAGACTGTTTTTCCTCCCTATAATTCATCCCATCGACACGGAATGTAGCGCAGCCTGGTAGCGCACTTGCATGGGGTGCAAGGGGTCGCGAGTTCGAATCCCGCCATTCCGACCAATTTGAAAAGGCCTGTGATGTAAATCACAGGCCTTTTTCAATGCGTGCCTCCAAAGTTGCACGCGTGAGATGCTATTAAACCTGCAGCGCCATGCGTCCGTCATGATTCATGCTTGAGCAATTGCTTCAGCAGCGGTCTTCCCGGAAAAGGGCCAGAAATCGGTTACAATAGCGTCATCGACACGGAATGTAGCGCAGCCTGGTAGCGCACTTGCATGGGGTGCAAGGGGTCGCGAGTTCGAATCCCGCCATTCCGACCAAATTGAAAAGGCCTGTGATGAAAATCACGGGCCTTTTTCTATTCCAGCTCTCCTGTTCGAGGAGAACATCGACCATGCGCATGTATTGCGGCTTTTGGGGGCCTCACCCTTCAATCTGCGGCTCCGGCCTCAGCCACAGCCAGAGCAGGACGCAGGCCATGATGCTCAGCGTCATGGCCGTGAGCCATGGTTTGTACGAGAAATAGAGAATCAGCAGGCTGCTGGCGCCCATGCTGACGGTTGCCGTCCATTTGGCACGGCGGCTGATCTTGCCACCGGTGTCCCAGTTATGCAGCAGGGGGCCGAAAACACGGTGGGCATAGAGCCAGCGGTGCAGTCTGGGCGAGCTGCGTACGGCTGCCCAGGCCGCCATCAGTATGAATACCGTGGTGGGCATGCCGGGAACCACGGCACCTATCAGCCCCAATATCACGCAGACCAGGGCAAAGGCAATGAGCAGATAGCGCAGCGGCGCGGAAAGCTGCTTGGACTCCAGGTGCGGTTCTGCGCGAGGGGTTTCGGGCGGTGGTGGCAGATCGTTCATGAGACAGAAGGTGGGCTGCAGAAACTGGTGAAGCTGCAGCCAAGCACGGCTCCCATATTAGTCAGCATTGCAGCACGTTCGGGCTTTGTGGCTGCAGATGCTGGCGGTATTTGTCACGTCCTTGTCCCGGCCTGCGTGGAGTGCAACCGCATAATCGGAGCGCATGGCCTGGCGACCGATTGGCGACCAGTATGGAATTGATTCAAGGAGCAAGACAATGACCCCCACCCCGAGCGCCGATATGTCCGATGTGATTGCCGAAGTCCGTGGCAAGCTGGGCATGATTACGCTCAACCGTCCCAAGGCGCTCAATGCGCTGTCTCTGGGCATGGTGCGCGATCTGCTGGGCACGTTGCTGGCCTGGCAAAAAGACGACTCGATTCTGGGCGTAGCCATTCGTGGCAGCAACAAGGAAGGGATGTTCGGGGCGTTTTGCGCCGGTGGCGACATCCGCTTTCTGCACGCGGCCGGAAGCTGCGGCAATCCTCAACTCGAAGATTTCTTCACCGAGGAATATGCGCTCAACCATTTGATTCACAGCTTTGGCAAGCCTTATATCGCTTTCATGGATGGCATCGTCATGGGCGGCGGCATGGGCATCAGCCAGGGCGGCTCGCTGCGTATCGTGACCGAGCGCACCAAGATGGCCATGCCCGAGACGGCCATTGGCTTGTTCCCCGATGTGGGGGGCGGCTATTTTCTATCGCGCTGCCCTGGTGCTGTGGGCGAATGGCTGGCCTTGACCGGTGACACCATCGGCGCGGGCGATGCCCTGGCTTTTGGTTTGGCCGATGGCTGCATTCCCGCCGCGCAGCAGGCCGATCTGTGGGAGACCCTGGCAACCACGGATTTTGCCAACGTGGAGGCGCTCAATGCCGTGGTGCGCTCCCGCTTTGTGAGCGCCGAGCCCAAGATAACCGGGCATCGTGCGGAAATTGATGCCTGTTTTTCTCAGCCCACGGTGGCTGCTGTTGTGCAGGCCTTGCAGGCCGGCAGCGACTGGGCTCAGGCCGAAGCCGCCACGCTGCGCAAGCGCTCACCGCTGATGCTGCATGTGGTGCTGGAGCAGATCCGCCGTGCGCGCCAGATGACTCTGGCCGAAGATCTGCGCATGGAGCGCGATTTGGTGCGCCACTGCTTTTATCTACGTCCGGGTCGCAGTGAAACCGTGGAGGGCATTCGTGCGCTGGCGGTGGACAAGGACCACAGCCCGCGCTGGAATCCTGCCAGCATCGAAGAGGTGAGCGATGCCGAGTGGCAAGCGTTCTTTGACAGCCCTTGGCCAGCGCATTCGCACCCGCTGGCGGCACTGCAAGGCTGATCTGGACCCCTATCAAAACAAAGCCCGACAGCATCGAACCTGCTGGGATTTTTTTTTTGATAGCTATCAGCGCTTTACTGGTAAGCGTTTGATGGCATTTTCACCATAATTTCAGGATGGGGGGCGTGGCCGCTTGTCCGGGCCTGCGTCTGCAAGACTCGCAAGCGCCTGCGCCAGCAGCGTTATTGAGCGGGGGGCGCATCCCTCGGCATCGTTGCTGATGGTCACAAAAGCGGGTTGACCGGCACCGGTGATGCCGGCAATTGTGTGGGCCAGCCGCTCCCGAGTATGCCGATCTTCGCTGAGGATCTCGTTGAACGGCTGGTGCTTCTTCTGGGCATCGGTATAGCCATAGGCGCCAAAGATGCGATTCAGATTCCAGCGGCACACCAGCGGCCCGGGCCACAAGGCGCGCAACGTGGGCAACTGCTCTTCGATGGGAGGCATCTTGCCGTGCAGGCCCAGACAATAGGTTGCGCCATGGGCCTTGAGTGTCCGGGGTAGCGCCGGGGTTAGCAGCTCGGGGTCCCTGACCTCGACGGCCACGACGACTTGTGGATGTTTTTGTAGCGCCTGCCTCACGGCGGCCAGCAACTGGCCCAGCCTTTCCATCAATAGGCCGGGGCGGCTGAGCAGACTCCAGGGCAGGGGACTGAGCTGAAAGACCAGCACGCCCAGCTTGCTGCCCAGCCCTTCGAGAGTGGGCTGCACAAAATGCTCTATGGCTAGGCCAGGGTCCAGAAACGCGGGGTTGGCCTCGCGCGGCTTGCCTTCCTCGCTGCGGACCTGGGCATCGGTAATACCGGCTGGGCATTTGACGACAAAGCGGAAGTCGGTATCGACCTGAGCGGCAAAGGCGGCATATTGGCTGGCCGTCAGCGGTCGCCAGAAGGTGCGGTCGACGCAGACAGTGCGCAGCAGCGGATGTTGGTGATAGGCCGTCAGGCCTTTTTTGGCCAGCACGCTACTATCGTACGCACCGTCCCAGACCAAGTCTTCCCAGCCCGGATAGGACCAGGTCGAGACGCCCATGCGCAGCAGGGGAGGCAGTTGAGCGGCCAGCTCCTGGTACTGCGCGGCTGCCGGGGCCAGGGCAATCGCGCCGCTTCTGGGTTTGTGTTTACCTGGGGCATCTGCCGGCAGCGCTTCTTCAGACTGTGCTTTGCCGGTGCCGTCTTTGGGGGGAGGCAGCTCATCGGCAAAAAAATCGTCCTGAAAGGTTTCGGGCATGTCGCAATAATTCTAATGAAATTGGCTTTCTGCGCTTGCTCATTCAGGGAAAGCAGCTATGGAAAGCATAGTTTTTAAGGTTTGCTTGCACTTCTGCCGGATATCAAGAGCAGTCTGGCGCCATGCCTATGGCAAACTCATTGGCTTCCTGTGTTGAGCGCCGTGGGGCGAATATTCGAATGCAAAAAATCATTGGTCAGATTGCTCAAGAACTGAATGTCAAGCCGCAGCAGGTGAGCGCGGCAGTGGAGTTGCTCGATGGTGGCGCCACGGTTCCGTTTGTGGCCCGCTACCGCAAGGAGGCCACGGGCGGTCTGGACGATACGCAACTGCGCACGCTGGACGAGCGCCTGACCTATCTGCGCGAGCTGGACGACCGCCGGGAGACGGTGCTCAAGGCCATTGACGAGCAGGGCAAGCTGACCGATGCGCTGCGCCTGGCAATTGTCAGTGCGCCGACCAAGCAGGAGTTGGAGGACATTTACCTGCCCTTCAAGCAAAAGCGCCGCACCAAGGGCCAGATTGCCAAGGAATTCGGCATCGAGCCGCTGGCCGACAAGCTGTTTGCCGACCCTACGCTGGATCCGCACAAGGAGGCCGAGGCTTTCTGCAAGCCAGCGACGACGCTGGACGACGGCAAGCCCGGTCCCGACTTCAGCACCACTTTTGCCGTGCTGGACGGCGTGCGCGACATTCTCTCCGAGCGCTGGGCCGAGGACCCGGCCCTGGTGCAGAAGCTGCGCGAATGGCTGTGGGATGAAGGCCTGCTCCAATCCAAGAAAGTCGAGAGCAAGAACGAAAACGACCCCGAGGTCGCCAAGTTTCGCGACTACTTCGAGTATGACGAGCCCATAGGCCGTGTGCCTTCGCACCGGGCTTTGGCTGTGTTCCGCGGCCGTGCGTTGGAGGTTCTCGAAGCCAAGCTGGTGCAACCGGTCGAGCCTGAACCGGGTAAACCCAGTCTCGCCGAGGGCAAGATCGCGCTGCATCTGGGCTGGAGCCATGCCAAGCGCGCCGCTGACGATCTGATTCGCAAATGCGTGGCCTGGACCTGGCGCGTGAAGCTGAGCCTGTCCACCGAGCGCGACCTGTTCAGCCGCCTGCGTGAAGACGCCGAGAAGGTCGCCATCAAGGTGTTTGGCGACAATCTGCGTGACCTGCTGCTGGCCGCACCGGCGGGCCAGCGTGCCGTGATCGGCCTGGACCCCGGCATCCGCACCGGCGTCAAGGTGGCTGTGGTGGACAGTACCGGCAAGCTGGTCGATACAACTACCATCTACCCGCATGAGCCGCGCCGCGACTGGGATGGCTCCCTGGCCGTGCTCGCCCGTCTGGTGGAAAAGCACGACATCAATCTGATCGCCATCGGCAACGGCACGGCCAGCCGCGAGACGGACAAGTTGGCGGCGGATCTGATCAAGATCGCCTCCAAGGCCGACAAGAAGATCGACAAGGTCGTGGTCAGCGAGGCCGGGGCTTCGGTCTATTCGGCCAGCGAGTTCGCGGCCCATGAAATGCCCGATATCGACGTCAGCCTGCGCGGTGCGGCATCGATTGCCCGCCGCCTGCAGGATCCACTGGCCGAGCTGGTCAAGATTGATCCCAAGAGCATTGGCGTGGGCCAGTACCAGCATGATGTGAACCAGAGCGAGCTGGCGCGCCAGCTCGATGCCGTGGTGGAGGACTGCGTGAACTCCGTGGGTGTGGACTTGAACACCGCTTCGGCCCCGCTGCTGACGCGTGTCTCGGGTCTGTCGGGTTCGGTCGCCAAGTCGGTGGTGCGCTGGCGCGATGCCAATGGCTCGTTCAAGAACCGCAAGCAACTGATGGAAGTGGCCGGTCTGGGTGCCAAGACTTTCGAGCAGGCAGCAGGCTTTCTGCGCATTCGCGGTGGCGACAATCCGCTGGATGTCACCGGCGTTCACCCCGAAACCTATCCGGTGGTCGAGCAGATCATCCTGGCCACGGGCAAGCCCGTGGATCAGATCATGGGTCGTGGCGAAGTGCTCAAGTCCTTGAAGCCGGAGCAGTTTGCCAATGACAAATTTGGTGCTGTGACCATCAAGGATATTCTGGGGGAGTTGGAGAAGCCCGGTCGTGATCCGCGCCCTGACTTTGTGGTTGCCCGCTTCAATGACGGCGTGGAAGACATCAAGGACCTGAAGGAAGGCATGACGCTGGAGGGCACGGTCAGCAACGTGGCCCAGTTCGGTGCGTTCGTGGATCTGGGTGTGCATCAGGACGGGCTTGTGCACGTGAGCCAGATGAGTCACAAGTTCATCGAAGATGCACGTGAAGTGGTCAAGACGGGGCAGATCGTCAAGGTCAAGGTGCTGGAAGTGGATGTGGATCGCAAGCGCATCAGCCTGACCATGAAGCTCGATGCGGCTCCCGCACGCCGCGACGGCCCGCGCGACAACCGCTTTGAAGGCGCAGGCCGCAGCAACAGCTATGGCGGCGGCAGCCGCGGTGGCTATGCGCAACCACAGCGTGGTAACCAGCCCACACAGCAAAATGCAATGGCATCAGCCTTTGCGAAGTTGCAGGGACTGAAGAAATAATCTCCTACCGGGCCGCCACTTAATTCACATTACAGGCGGCTTTTTTGTGGGAGCACATCAATGCGCAAAGCGAGAGGGCGGGCGATACTGCCAGCTATAGGGGTGGCAATCTTGGTGGTCTTTATCGGCGCCAAGATGGCATCGCGCGGCTGGATATCGTTGGACAAAATCAAGAACAAGGCCCATGCCCAGCAGCCTGCAGCCTTGGTCTGGCCACCAGCACTGGCTCCAGAGAATGATGACTTTTGTCATACCGTCAAGCTCAATCTTGCCCAGGTTGACAAGGCCCAGGAAGAGGGCATCAACATAGATCAACAACGGCGCTGCATCACGCGTGCTGCGATGGCAGAGCATGAGATGGCCAAAGTGCGTCACGCTGCCGCTCGCAAGCAGCACGAGAGCCAGCGCGCGGAGCAGGTGCAGATCGAGCAGGTGGTGGATCAACAGATCGCTTCTAGTGAAATCGCTCTGCAGAACCTGATGCAGGCTCGCGTCGGCAAGACAACACAGATTGCGGCAGCCTTGTTGCCGGCCGCCCATAAGCCCATCCAGCCGATGCCGACACCGCCTTCTCAGCTGTTTGTTTCAATGAGCTATCAGAGCGGGGATCTGAAACTCAATGCCTTTGTCACCCCGGACCCCAGGGATGGGAGGAAGCTGCCTTTGATGGTCTGGCTGACGGGAGGAGATACCAATAGCCTGGACGATTTCTGGAGCGAAGGGCCAGCCGCCAATGACCAAAGCGCCAGCGCTTTTCGCAAGGCAGGCATGGCGATGCTGTTTCCCACATTGCGCGGTGGCAATGACAATCCCGGCCAGCGTGAGTATTTCTGGGGGGAGGTACAGGATGTGGCAGCGGCCATCCTGCAGGCCGCACAGCTGCCTTATGTCGACCCGGCACGCATCTATCTCGGTGGGCACAGCACCGGAGCCACGCTGGCTTTGCTGACAGCAACGGCAGGGTTGCCAGTTCAGGGGGTGTTCGCGTTTGGTCCTGTGGACGAGGTCGGCGGCTATGGCTGGCCCGTGAAATGGGGCTTGATCTCGGCGGATGAAAAGCGCTTGCGTTCGCCCGTCTACTGGCTGCATGCAATAAAGAGTCCGACGTGGATCATCGAGGGCAGCAAGAGTCCCGGCAATATCAACAGTCTCGACAATATGTGCGCCGCACGAAAATCTAATCAGCTGCACTGCGTCTCGGTTCAGGGGGCTGATCACTTTTCCGTGTTACAACCCCTGACACGCAAGCTTGCCAGCCAGTTGGTCATGGGCCAGCCTGTGCAGCTGAATAGAGATGAAAAGCTCTGACATTCCTATGAGCCCTCTCGTGTTCATTTCGTGGTGGCGACAGCCTTGTCACTGCCTTTGGTCCAGATGAGCCGCGTCAAACCATTGAGCCTGTCAACGTTGCTGGAGCAGCATTTATTGCTGCCAAGCCAGCCGCGCGTCGTTGCGCTGCTGTCGAGTGAACTGCGCAAGCCAGAGCCCGGCATGCGCAGCCTGGTGCAATTGTTTTCCACCGATCCGGTCTTGACCGCTCGTCTGCTGGCCGCAGCCAATGGGCCAGCGCATCTGCTGGGGCAGCGCGTACACAGCATTCCCGAAGCACTGGTGCTGCTGGCGCCGGTTCAGTTGCGGCAATTGGTGCAGAAGGCGGCTCCAGTCAGCGCATCTCATGTTTCGGCAGGCTGGAGTTTGGCGAATTTCTGGCGCTACAGCCTGGACACGGCACGCATGGCGCGCGCGCTTGCAATGTCGGTTCAGGCCAACGCCTCGCAGGCCTATGCGGTGGGACTGCTGCATGGCCTGGGAGAGCTGTTGCTGCAGGCTGCCGACCCTGACACTTTCTTCAGACTTTCCGAGTTGTTGGAGCCCCTGCATCCCAAGCGCCCTCAGGTGGAGATGCAATTGATGGGCTACTGCTCAGGGCAGATTACGGCCCATCTGGCGCGACAGTGGAATTTTCCGGAGCTGATCAGCGATGCCTTTCAGTTCATGCATGCGCCGATGGAGCAGCCTGTATTCGAGCCTTTGACGGGGGTGCTGCATCTGGCCGTCTGGCGAGCATCGACCCGCGCGCTTAACTGGGGTGAGCGCCAGCTGGCAGTGACATTCCCTGCTGAAACCGGACTGGCGCTGGGCATGGACATCGACATGGTGCTGCGCCAAGCATCTATCGACTGGCACGCGGCAGGCTCCCTGGATGTTCAGTTTTAGGGCACCTGGGCGACTGTGATGAGTAATTGGCGGCTTTGAGTAGGTGTCGTCAGAAAACCGTGATTACTCAAATTGCATTTTTTCTTACGCTGAGTTGCAGTTTTAATTGCTAAAAACTATCTAATGACGCGCTGGGGAGTTTTTTTCTATATGGTGTCTTGAGCACCATCCTGAGTCCCCGGCAAGCAACTCTGGCCAGGAGAGAAAAATGGACCCGAACGGTGCAAACAACTCTGGGGATGCCTTGATGCTCCGACCCATGGCTGTGGAGCTGGGGAGCCCTTCCATGTGGCCAGATCACATGGTGGGGCAGCCCGACAAGCCTGTCAAAGTGCTGTTGGTGGACGATGATGCGCACCTACGTATGGTGATCGCACAGGAAATCATGAATGATCGGCGCACCATGGTGGTCGCGCAGGCGGACAACCTCAAGGATGCAAGAAAAGCCATTCGTCAACATGAGTTTGATGTCATGTTGCTGGATCTGAAGCTGGGGGCAGACGATGGTCTTGAGTTGATTGAGGTGATGAAAAGCCAGCGCCCGCAGGCCGAGGTCATTGTGGTTTCGGTGGTGGAGACGGAAGAGCAGGTGTTGCACGCTTTTGAGTTGGGTGCAACCGGCTATCTGGTCAAGAACTCCTGGTTTGGCAACTACCCCCAAGCGGTGCTGCAGGTCGTCAATGGCGGGGCATCCATCACTCCCAGTCTCGCCAGGCGGCTCTTGCAGCGGTATGACAAGCGGCCGGCCACCGGAGCCGTTCCGGGCTCTGATATGTCCGACAGGCTCTCCAGCCGCGAATGCGAGGTCTTGCGTATGGTTGCCAGCGGTAACACCAGTGCAGAGATCGGCACGCAGTTGGAGATCAGCACCATGACGGTCAACACGCACATCAAGAACATCTATCGCAAGCTCCAGGTGCGCACTCGAGCACAAGCCGTGCGTTTCGCCTACTTGCGTGGCTGGTTCTAAGCGCCAGTGTCTGCGAACGCATTCGCCATGTCCTACGTCTGGCAGCTACTTCTGTGGAGTGTTCAGTTGCTGCTGTGGCTGCCCTGGCTTTTGCAGACTGGAGCGGTGTTCCATTCAGCTCCCTGGTGGACTGCGGCGCTAGGTACGGTGGGCAGCATGGCGGCTGTCGCTTGGCTGTTGCCACGTGCATATCGCAGCGTGCTGTGGCGCAGACGTAAAAGCGTACGTCCATCGAGAGAGGTACAGCAGGAGCGCAGGCGCATAGCGGAGGCATTGCATGACGATGTCGGCAGCCAACTGGTGCAGCTGATCAGCCTGACCGATCTCGGCACGGACCCGGCGATTCGCAGCAATGCAGAACAATGCCTGCTCGATCTACGGCTGATTGTTGATTCCATGGATAGCCGAAATGAACCCCTGGGTATCCTTCTGGCGCGTTTCAGGCACAGGCTGCAACCTGTGGTGGATCATCGAGGCATGAGTCTGCACTGGGATGTTTGGGACCCGCAGATGTCTGGCGATATCGGCAGCCTGCCATGCGGCCCCATGGCCGAGGAAATCATGGCAGTGGTGAAGGAGGCCGTGAGCAATGTGCTGCAGCACACTGACGCGCTTGAACTTTGGATCACGCTGGCTGCCGACGAACAGTGGAAAAGTGCGTCAAATGTTTCAGATGCCTCCTTTGTGCATGCTCGCCTGAGCATTGAGGATGCGGGGCCCGTCAGACCGACGGATGGCAGGCAAATCCCGGATGTAGCATCTGCTGGCATGGGGTGGGTCAATATGCGCCGCAGAGCGCTTGCCATGGGGGCGAAACTGAGCATCTCAGCCCGACCCGGTGGCGGTACCTCGGTCACGCTCAACTGGTGAAGTCGCCGAGCTGATCCCGAGCAACGGGGCTTGCAAGCACAATGCCCACATGACGTCATCCACAAGAGCATTGCGAATCTATGCTGGTCTCAAGGCGCGGCAATCTATAGAGCGGCAGGGCTTGCAGCCGGATATGGTCAGAGTCATACCGGCGGCGGCAGGCGGTCCCAAGGGTTTGATTCTCGGACCTCTGGATCGCTTCATCTTTGGACAGTGGCTACAGGTCAGCGTGCAGCCGGTGGATCTGATTGGCGCCTCCATCGGTGCCTGGCGCATGGCGACGGCTTGTCTGGACGCACCAGTGGAAGCCTTTGAGCGGCTGGAGCGTGACTATATTGCACAGCGCTTTGATCCCCCCGCAGGGCACAGGCGCACGCCGCCGTCGCAAGTCAGTGAGCGGTTTGCGCAGTCTCTACAGGACTTTTACGGGGGGCGTGTGAGTGAGGTTCTGGCCAATCCGCGCTATAGGCTGCATGTGATTGCCGCCCGTGGGCGTGGTCTGCTGTCACGTGCGTCGCCCTGGCGTACTCCATTGGGCTATGCGGCCGCGTTTGCCGGCAATGTGTTGCATCGGCCGGCATTGGGCTGCTTGCTGGAGCGTGTGATCTTTTCCTCTTCTGCAAACGATGCCGTGCATGCTCTTCCCTTTGGTGTTGCGGACATTCGGTCTGCGCAGACCCGGCTGACGGAGAGTAATTTCATGGAAGCCTTGCGAGCCAGTTGCTCCATCCCTTTTGTGCTGGATGCCGTGCAAAACATTTCAGATGCACCCAAGGGTGCCTATTGGGATGGTGGCATTACCGACTATCACATGCATCTGGATTATCTGGCCTCTCGTAGCGGCGATGGGGTGGTGCTATATCCCCATTTCCAGAAGGCGGTGATTCCTGGCTGGTTGGACAAGGGGCTGAAATGGCGTCATGGACCGAGCTCGTATCTGGACTCGATGATTGTGCTGGCCCCTGATCCCACCTGGGTGGCGTGCCTGCCGAACGGCAAGTTGCCGGATCGGCACGATTTTCTGAGTTATGGCACAGACCATGATGCGCGTGCCAAGGCCTGGAATACCGCGGCGGCGGCCAGTCGGCAGTTGGCCGATGAGTTTGCGCAGTGGCTGCATGCACCTGATCCGGGTCGAGTCGAGGCTCTATAGCGCTTTTTTGCAAATTACGACAAAGCCTGACAGCAGAGGAGGGCAGAGCCAGATGGAATTCTGGATGAGCGTACTTTGTCTCAGAAAATCATAGACAACAGTCCATCAAGGATGCCAATGTCAGAGAACCGAAACGAGAATTCCCCGTCCGATGAGTCGTCTGCAATCCCCGAGGTCAACTTTGGCGCGGTTGCGCCAACCAAGCCGTATGCGGGTGCACCGGTCGAAATCGAGACTTTCTCGCGTGAGGCGGGTTCGGCCGGAGAGGGCCGGCAGCCTGCTCCCGGTTTGTGGGAGGGCATCGACAGACGAGCCAGGGCCAACGTGGCTCCGGGACTTGTGCATCTGGTAGAAATGCTGCCGGCCCTGCGTTTGCTCATCGGGCTGATGATTGCTTCCATCGTGATTCTTGCCCTCTATTTCGGGCGGGACATGCTTATTCCTCTAGCCCTGGCAATGCTGTTCGGCTTCTTGCTCGACCCTGCTGTCAGCAGGCTCAAGCGCTGGGGGCTGCCGCGAATGGCGTCGGCCATTGTGGTCGTGGCTTTTTCTCTGGCAGCACTCGGCGGCTTGGGCATGTATCTGGGTAGTCAGGTGCAGCAACTCAGTGCCGATCTGCCGACCTATCAATCGACGATTCGCGACAAATTGCGCAGCCTGCGCAAGAGCGCAAATATGCCCAGCGCCTGGGATGGCGTTTTCAAGACCTACAACACCGTTGAGAAAGAGATTGCCAGCGTGGACAACGCCAGGACGCGGGTGCAGAAAGTGGAGGTTCAGTCTCCCGAGTCCAAGCCCACTACGCGGATGCTGCAGTGGCTGGGGCGTATTGCCGAGCCTGTGACGACCGCAGGTATCGTGTTGCTGTTTGTCATATTGATTCTGCTTGACAGGGACGAACTGAGGGATCGGTTGCTGAGGCTGGTGGGAGGCAACCTCAATGTGGCCACCGATGCGCTGGATGAGGCCTCGCAGCGCATTGGCAAATATCTGCGCATGCAGTTCATTGTCAACGTCAGCTATGGCGTGCCACTCGCCATGGGCTTGTTGCTCATTGGTGTGCCAGGGGCGATTCTCTGGGGGGTGCTGGGCGCCATCATGCGATTTGTGCCCTATGTGGGCCCGATGATGTCTGCGGTATTTCCGCTGGCGCTAGCTTTTGCGGTCGATCCGAGCTGGGATATGTTTTTGATGACCCTTGGCCTGATTCTGCTGCTGGAGCTGATTAGCAACAATGTGATCGAGCCGTGGCTATATGGCTCAAGTACAGGTTTGTCGACCTTGTCAATCATTGTTGCCGCAACCTTCTGGACAGCGCTTTGGGGGCCGATCGGCCTGATTCTTTCCACACCTTTGACGGTGTGCCTGCTGGTGCTGGGGCGCTACATTCCCTCGCTCAAATTCATGGAGGTATTGCTGGGCAGCGAGCCTGTTCTCGGGCCGCAGCAACGGCTGTATCAGCGTCTGCTGGCCGATGACGCTGATGATGCCATCAGCATGGCCGTACAGTCCGTGGAGGAGCGCCTGCTCTCGAAGTCCAGCCTGGATGACAGAGCCAGTGCCGTCAGCGGGTTTTATGATGAGGTTGCCATTCCTGCTCTGCGTATTGCAACCCAGCAGCATCTGGAGTCGGCGACGGCCGAACATCGCTTGCGGCTGTCCAATGGCATGGCAGCCTTGCTGGAGGAGTTGCAGGACCAATATGCCTTCAGAAGCAGTAGCGAGCATGTTCGGGTGGCTCCCGGTGAAGGTGACCAGCGTCGATGCCTGCGCATTCATTGCGCGGGTGTGCGCTGGGAGGTGGATGCCCTGGGCGCAGCCATGGTGGCCCATGCAGAGAGCTTGCATGGTCATGAGGTTAGCTGCTCCGAATGGGCACTTGCCCCGGACTCGAAGTCCTTGCAGTTTGATGCCAATGGCTTGTTGGCGGATCGCGAGTGGGTCCAGGCCGTGAAGCAATCGGATCTATTGGTACTGTCGATTTTCAATCACCAGCCACAAAGCATGGCGAGACGCATTGTGCGGCGCATTCGCCGGCATTGGCCGGGTGCACGAGTGGTGCTGTGTCTGTGGAATGCTCCAGCCGTGGCAGCTGCCCCTGAGTTTGCCCGGCAGACAGGTGCGCAGGCCTGCGTGACCAGTCTGCGTGAGTTGCATCTGTGGGTAGAGGCCATGCAGGTTGGAGATCCAGGCGAGTGCGTGATTGCAGCTCCGATCCCCGATGACGATGAGCAGCGCGTCAAAATGCTGCATGAAAGCGGAGTGCTGACACCAGCGTTGACAGCGCTATATCGCGATACGGCCAAGAAGGCCGTTAACGCTTTCAACACCAAGTGGGCTCAAGTTTCCTGGGTGGATGCTGAACGTGTCTTTGCGCCGGGCAGTCTGCTGCCGCTGTCTGTGCAAGAGGGCATTCAACAAGGCTTCCCTCGTGAAGGCACGGTGTGCTCGTATGTTGTGTATGAAAAAGAGGCCATTGTGGTTGGAGACTTGGCGCGAGACCCCCGATTTGCAAGCGACTCGGCGGTGCATAGCCTAAAGCTGCGCTTTTACGCGGGTGTGCCTCTGGTGGACAAAAAAGGCAATGTGCTGGGCTGTCTTTCCATACTTGATGACGAGCCTCGCAACATGTCCGACGATGAGCTCGAGGTGCTCAGCAGCATGGCGAGGCAATTGATGGACGATGTGCGCGAGGCGCTCAAGCAAGGCCCTGTCGTTGAGGCTTGAGCGCTGTGTGAAGCCTGTCAGAGCGAGGTGCTGAGCATCTGCTCATAGTCCTGTGCGGATGCCAGTCGTGGATTGGTGGCGTGGCAGTGGTCCTTGAGTGCACCGTTGATGATTGAATCAAACTGTGCGCGCTCCACGCCCATGGCAGCCAGACCCGATGGCAGGTTCAGGCGGGCATTCATATCTCGGATCGCGTCGGGGATATCGCTTCCGCTGCTGAGGCCCATGGCATGTGCCATGCGGTTGAGGCGGTCCTCGCGCTGAACGCTTTCGGCTTCGGCATTGAAACGCACGACTGCGGGCAGGAACATGGCGTTGAGCGTGCCGTGGTGCAGGCGTGGGTTGATGCCGCCCAGGCTGTGACTGAGGCTATGCACGCAGCCCAGCCCTTTCTGAAACGCCATGGCTCCTTGCATGCTTGCGCTCATCAATTGGCGGCGGGCTTCTGCGTCGTTGCCATTGAGCATGGCCCGCTCGATATGCGCCCAGCCCCTGGTCAGCCCGTCCAGGCCAATGCCGTCAGCCGGTGGATTGAAGGCCGAGGCCATAAAGGTTTCCATGCAATGTGCTATGGCATCCATGCCGGTTGCTGCCGTCAGCATGGGGGGGAGGCCGAAGGTGAGCTCGGGGTCGCAGATGGCAGCCTTGGGCACCAGATGCCAGCTGTGAAAACCCAGTTTGCGATGGTCGTCCACGATGATGATGGCGCCACGCGCTACCTCACTGCCCGTGCCGCTGGTGGTAGGCACGGCAATCAGCGGAGCAACTCGCTCCGTAATACGAGGCGAGCCGCCTTCAATCGTCGCGTAGTGCGAGAGCGGGCCTTCATGCGTAGCCGCAATTGCCACGCCTTTGGCACAGTCAATGGCACTGCCACCGCCCACAGCGACCAATCCATCGCAGTTCTGGGATTTGTAGATTTCAGCCGCAGCACGCACAGCCGCTTCAGTGGGGTTGGAAGGAGTCTGGTCAAATACTGCATGGGGCAGGCCACCCAGTGCGTTTATGGATTTTTGCAAGATTCCTGCAGCCTTGACGCCGGGGTCGGTCACGATCAGCGGCTTGCTGATACCCACACGCTCGCATTCTTGGCGCAGCATTTGCACGGCGCCAAAGTCAAACTGGATCTGTGTCACGTAATTGATAAAGGCCATGTTCTGCTTGCTCAGTAGAAAGAGGAGTCTCGGCAATCTAGAAGCCTAGAAGCCGAATGCAGCCACGCAAAGACAGCAAACCCTAGGGGAAGGGCAAAATCGTCTCCCAGGGGACAGGGGGTTATTCTGGGTAAATAAAGTCGTAAACAGCAACCCACCATTCATGCGGGTTTGCAGGGGATGATGGTGCAGAACTAAAGTCGCAAAGTCGCCCGCGCTCAGAAAGCGCCCCATGTGTTTTTTTGAGGGTAGTGGATTGCCTTCAAGTCGCTAGCGCTTCGGTTCGGCGTACGTCCAAGAGAGTACACCCCAAAGATAGGCCAGGGATGTCTACCTGCCAAGGGATAGTCCACCCTACAACTACAGTGCTTCGAAGACACCTATCACCGGCCCAAACGACTGCTCGGTACGACTTATCGGGAGTTCACCCTGCGGCAGCAAGCGCTGCAAAACCGACCTAGGGGAGGTCGGCTCCAGGCTGGTTGCAGCGGCTGAGCTTTGGCAAGCTTGTGACCGTTGTCGCCAAGAGCAGATGTTGACCCGCTGCCTGGTCTGACGTCCGCTATGAGCCTCAAACCAGAAACTTGCTGGGCGCAGTACCCCAGACAACCAGAAGGGAACCTCTTGCAAGCTGCGAACAGGTGCTGACGACCCATTGCTGCCCTTCGAGATTCGGCAGGCGATGACCGCCATGCAAGGTTCACCGTTCGTCGTTCCGGATGCCGAAAATTTCAGCATTGCTCATGATGGTTTTGCGCCGATAGGCTGATCAAAAATCAAGCAGGTTGTGGTTGCATGGGCATACAGCTTCCCATCGGGTCCAACGATGCGCCCCTCCGCTGTGGCTACCTGCCGACCTGCGTGGATCACCTTGCCCTCCGCACGCACGAGTGGCACGCCATCGGTCAACGCACGCACCATGTTCACTTTCAGCTCCAAGGTGGTGAAGGCTTTTCCCGCCGGCAAGGTCGTGTGAATGGCGCAACCCACTGCAGAGTCGAGCAAGGTCGCAAACCAGCCCCCATGCACCGTACCGAGCGGGTTGTAGTGACGACGCTTTGGACTTCCCTGAAACACCGCCTCCCCTGGCGTCATGCGAATGGGAACAAAGTCGAGCGTATTGCCTATAGGCGCTGGCGGAAGCTCCCCAGCAAAGATGGCCTCGAACATTTCCATGCCAGAACGACCAGCGACACTTGCGTGCGGCCCAGTATCCACAGCTCTTAGATGAGCACGTACAGCAGCTTCATCGACTCGCCACCTCTCGATAACTTGATCCACAGTCATTGATGCCTCCTTCATTATTAAAACTTGCAATTACAACAGTTGTAACTACAATACATCAAATGAAGAACAGCATCAAGCCCCAGGGGTGCACCAATCTAAAGTTGCGCCAGCTCAGTCGTATGGTGACGCGGCACTACGACCACTTCTTTGCGCAGGTGGGCTTGAAGATCACCCAATATTCCCTGCTTTCCCACGTCGTCAAACTGGGGCCGATACGGCCGGTGGATCTGGCCAAGCGCATGCAGATGGACGCCTCAACATTGACGCGCAATCTTCAGCCGCTGTCGGCGATGGGCTTGCTGACGATTGGCGCTGGAGCCGACGCGCGCAGTCGTCTAGTCGCTGCAACAGAAACCGGCGTGTCCAAACAGGCACAAGCACAACAGGCTTGGAAAACCGCACAGCTTGCTTTGAACGCGCAGTTGGGCACGGAGCGTGTGGCGGCGCTGCATGACCTACTCGATTCCTGCATTGAATGCCTTGACGGCGATGAAGGGGGCGACGATGCACAAACCGATTGAATCCGCAAAATCCCTCTCAGGCGAATTGCTGCTGATGCTCGCTGGACTGGCGGCGCTGGGATCGTTGGCCACCAACATCATCCTGCCAGCCTTCCCTTCCATGGGCGCCGAGCTTGGGACATCTGTCAAAGACCTTAGCGCCACTCTGAGCACCTTCTTTGTGGCTTTCGCGTTGGGTCAGCTTTTCGTCGGGCCTTTGTCGGATCGCTTTGGACGCAGCCCCCTGGTGATATCCGGTTTGTGCGTGTTTGTGGTCGGTAGCGCGGTATGTGCCTTTGCCACAAGCCTTCCTCAGCTCATCGTCGGCCGAGTGATTCAAGCCCTTGGGGTTTGCGCGACGTCCGTGCTATCTCGCGCCATTGCACGTGACCTGTTTGAAGGCGATGCGCTTGCGCGTGCGCTTTCGCTGGTCATGGTCGCCATGGCAGCTGCACCCGGTTTTTCTCCGCTACTGGGCGGTGTCTTCAACAGTTTTTTGGGCTGGCGCGCAACGTTTGGCGTTGTCGGGGTGCTCGCCATCTTGCTGGGTATCCACTATGTGTCGCGACTTGGGGAGACGCATAGCTGTGACTTACGCCGCCCGTTGGCGCTCAGTGCTGTCGCCGCGACCTACAAAGCACTCCTGACTGACCGCCGTTTCATTGCACCAGCACTATCTGTCAGCTTGGTCTTGGGCTCGCTGTATCTGTTTTTTGCAATGGCACCGGCCATCTTGATGGAAGGGTTTGGTTTTTCGCCCTTGCAACTCGCACTTTTTTTCGCGTCCACCGTCTTTGTTGTCTTTGGAGCTGGCCTGCTCGCTCCTCGACTTGCGCACCGGTTTGGCACACTGCGCGCTGCCCGTGCAGGCATTTTCATTGCCTTTGCCGCTGGTGCGACCTTGCTGGCTGCCCCGGAGCAGGTGTACTACTTTTCGGCGGCCTTGACAGTGTTTTTGATTGGAATGGGCCTGATCAATCCCTTGGGAACTGCCGTGACCCTGCAACCCTTTGGGCAAAACGCTGGGGCAGCCTCTGCCTTGCTGGGCTTCCTGCAAATGGGCTGTGCTGCTATCTCCATTGCAATTACCTCCGCACTGCCGCTTTCTCCCTACTTGGCATTCAGCGCCGTCATCGCCACCAGCTTGCTGATGGCGATGGTGACGTTTGGGGCCGCAGTAAAGCGCTGAACGTTAAAGCTCAGGCCACATCAGATTGAGTAGCGTGAGCCGCTGCGGGAGGCGGTACGCCTTCTTGCTCCGCCAACGCGCCAAGGATCTTGCCCCGACACACAGCCAAGATTTCATCGGCAAGTGGTGAATCATCGGGACAGGCCCGAGACATGACCAGGGCCCCGACGATATGCGCAAAGGTGTCGATGGACTTGGCCCGCGCCTCGTTATTTCCTGCTCGCTCCGAGGCCGGACATTCCTTCTCAAGGGCCTGCAGCAAGCTTTCGATGCCTGCAGCAAATGTCCTCTTGACCTCTTGCGTCTGGCGCGCTGCATCGGAGCCCAGAGCGGCCATGGTGCAGCCTTCCGCCCGATTGTCACGATGCTCACGAGACAGATAGCTGTTCACAAAAGTCGACAGGTCAATGCCTTTCGTCAACTCTACGGTCTGCTCTATCCCGCAAGCAGCAGATTCCGCCATCAAGTCCGTCTTAGATCGGAATTGTTTGTAGAAGCCGCCTTGAGTGAACCCCGCTGCCGCCATCAAGTCGACCACGCCCACGCCATCGTATCCACGCTCGCGAAACAGCGCCGACGCCGTTTTCACGACATGTGCTCGGTTTGCCTGTGCCTGTACTTTGGTGAGCTTCATTTTTCTACCGTGGAGTGTCTGTGTGCATGCGGAGCCTCTACTATATATTGATTACGATCGTAATTAAAGTATTGACTTTTTAGATTACGATCGTCATCATTGAGTCTTCTAGAACATTGCTGTGGATGCAAAATGACTGAGAAGACGCTTTTTCAACCCTATGTCTTAGGTGATCTGGTACTGGCCAATCGCGTTGTGATGGGACCGCTAACCCGTAACCGCGCCGGTTCTGGCTTGGTGCCTAATGAGCTTGCGGCCACCTACTACGCACAGCGTGCTTCGGCTGGCTTGATCATTACGGAAGCAACTCAGGTCTCTGCACAGGCGCAGGGCTACCAAGACACCCCTGGTCTCTACACAGCCGAGCAGGTCGCTGGATGGCGCAAAGTCACCGACGCGGTGCACGCCCAGGGCGGAAAGATCTTTGTGCAACTGTGGCATGTGGGTCGCGTTTCCCATGTGTCCGTGCAGCCGGATGGCGCAGCGCCTGTAGCCCCCTCTGCCATCCGAGCACAAACCAAGACCTTCGTGAACAATGGCTTTGCGGAAGTATCTGAGCCCCGCGCTCTGAGCCTAGATGAGATCCCAGGCATCGTGGAGAGCTTCCGCCAAGCTGCCGCCAATGCCATGAGTGCAGGCTTCGATGGCGTGGAGGTGCATGGTGCCAACGGCTACCTGCTGGAGCAATTCATCAAGGATGGAGCCAACCAACGCACGGACGCATACGGCGGCTCAGTGGAAAACCGTGCACGACTGTTGCTAGAGGTGACCGCTGCCGTTGCCCGGGAAATTGGGCCTGAGCGCACCGGTGTACGCATCTCTCCAGTCTCCCCAGCCAATGGCATCTCTATCAGCGAGCCGCAGCCTCAGTACAACTACATCGCTGAGCAACTCAGTGCCCTCGGCATTGTCTATCTGCATGTCGTTGAAGGCGCGACAGGCGGCCCCCGCGATGTCGCGCATTTTGACTATGACGCGCTGCGCGCTCGCTTCAAGCAAACCTACATCGCCAACAACGGCTACACCCGCCAGTTGGCCGAAGCTCGCCTGCAGGAAGGCAAGCTCGATTTAGTTGCGTTTGGGCACGCCTTCATTGCCAACCCAGACTTGGTCGAGCGCTTGAAGACCGACGCGCCTCTGGCTCAGATGAACATGGCCACGCTCTACGGCGGTGGCGCCGCTGGCTACACAGACTATCCCGCGCTCGCAGCCTGATCGCCAGTGCATCCCACAGGAGCCCAACAACCGGCTCCTGCCTCCAACGCTCTATCCCATCCCCAACCATTGCGAGGCTCATATGAGCAGCACCCACATCACCGCCCCGACCCAATTCGTTGAAGCCAACGGCGTGCGCTATGCGTACCGTCGATTTGGAGGAGAGCAAGGCGTGCCTCTGGTATTCCTTCAGCACTTTCGCGGAGGAATGGACAACTGGGACCCATTGATTACCGATGGCCTTGCGCAGGGTCGTCCTGTCATCTTGGTGAACTACGCAGGTGTAGCCAGCTCCGGTGGAGAGCCTGCCGCTACGGTAGACGGCATGGCCGATGGTATTGCGGATTTCATCCAGGAGCTCGCATTTGCCAGCGCCGTGGATGTGCTTGGCTTCTCCATCGGAGGCTTCGTTGCTCAAAGCCTGGCACACCGATATCCACAATTCGTGCGACGCCTGGTGCTTGTGGGTACAGGACCGCGCAACGGTGATCGGAGCCAGGACTCCAAGGTGCTTCAAGTTGCGGCAAGCCCTGTACCCAGCATGGACGACTTCCTGTATCTGTTTTTCGCACCTACGCCGAAGAGCCAATCGGCAGGCCGCGCATTTTGGGAACGCCGCCACCGGCGTGCAGACCAAGATCCAGCCTCCTCAGTTGAAGCCATGAAAGCACAAGGTGCAGCCATCGCTGAGTGGAGTGCACCACACGGCGAACGCTATGCCTACCTGAAGGAGATAGGCCAGCCCACTCTGATCGTCAACGGCCACAACGACATCATGGTGCCGAGCATCAACTCCTTCACGTTGCAGCAGCTCATTCCCAACGCGCAGCTCATCCTGTACCCGGACTCTGGTCATGGCTCGCAATTCCAATACCCAGAACTGTTCGTCACCCAGACCGCTCTTTTCCTGGATGGACAACAGGCTGCCTGACCTCACGCCTCCCCCCTGATCTTCCCAAACCATTTCTGGATATAGAACTATGACTAATCTGCCTACAGCCTTGATCACCGGTGCGTCTTCCGGCATCGGTGCGACCTACGCTGAACGCTTCGCCCGCCGTGGCCACAACCTCGTCATGGTTGCCCGCGATAAAGTTCGCATGGACGTCCTCGCCTCCCGCTTGCGCGAAGAGACCAAGGTCACCATCGACGTGATTCAAGCCGACCTTACACAACAGAAAGACCTGGCTGAGGTCGAGACGCGTCTGCGCGAAGACACGTCGATCGGGATTTTGATCAACAACGCTGGCATGGGCCAGTCCGGGGCTTTCGTCCAACAGAACGCGCAGAGCATTGACCGTCTGGTAATGCTCAACACTACGGCGCCCACGCGCCTCGCTGCAGCAGTCGCTGCACGCTTTGCTCAGGAAGGCAAAGGCTCGATCGTCAACATCGGCTCGGTTGTTGGCTTTGCTCCCGAGCTAGGCATGACGATTTATGGTGCGACCAAGGCATTTGTACTGTTTCTCTCACAAGGTCTGAATTTGGAACTAGGGCCGAAAGGAATCTATGTGCAAGCAGTGCTGCCTGCTGCAACCCGTACTGAGATCTGGAGCCGCGCCGGCATGGATATCAACACACTGCCAGAGGTGATGGATGTCAACGAACTGGTGGATGCCGCACTCATCGGCTTCGATCGTAAGGAACTGGTGACGATTCCGCCTCTGCATGTCGCAGAGCGTTGGAATGAGCTGGACCAGGCGCGACAAGGACTGATGTCCGAAATCCGTCAAGCGCATGCCGCTGAGCGCTACCAGCCGCAGGCCTGAGCGTTTTGACCACCTAACGGAGACGATATGTTCAACGAGTCCCAAGTGCGAGCGTACTGTCTCGCAGCGCTTGCAACGCTGTTTCTGCCGTACGCATCGGCCACGGATTGGGCCACATCACGCAGTGTGGAGATCAAGAGCAACGGCACTTCTTCAACGCAATGGAAGAACGTGCAGACCCAAGTTGTTTCGGCAGGTGGTGTGGACTACGCCTACCGCGAACTGGGCCAGGAAAACGGCGGAGCACCTGTGGTATTGCTGGCCCACTTAGCTGCGGTCCTGGATAACTGGGACCCCCGTGTCGTAGACGGCCTTGCTGCAAAGCATCACGTCATCGCGTTCGACAATCGGGGGGTAGGCGCATCCACGGGGTCAGCTGCCCACTCGATTGAACAGATGGCCGATGATGCTACTAGCTTCATCAAGGCCAAGGGGTTCCAAAAGGTCGATCTTTTGGGCTTCTCCATGGGGGGGATGATCGCCCAGGAGATCGTGCTCAAGCAGCCACAACTGGTGCGCAAGCTGATTCTTGCGGGCACGGGACCTGCAGGTGGCCCAGGCATCAGTTCGGTGGCAGGCGTCGCGAACTATGACCTCTTGCGTGCGATCTTCAGCGGCCAAGATCCCAAGCAGTTCCTGTTCTTCACACGCACGCCGAACGGCATTGCAGCTGGCAAGGCCTTCCTGCAACGATTGCAGGAGCGCTCAGAGAATCGCGACAAGGCCATCAGCTTTGGCGCGTACATGGCGCAGTTGCAGGCGCTCAAGGCTTGGGGCGAAAAACCAGCGGTCGATCTGTCAGTGATCAAGCAGCCTGCGCTTGTGGCAAACGGTGATCACGACCGGATGGTACCCAGCAGCAACACCTACGACCTGGCCAAACGCCTGCCCAACAGCGAGCTGGTCATCTATCCCGATGCGGGTCACGGTGGTGTATTTCAGTATCACGAAGACTTTGTGCCCAAGGCTCTTACCTTCCTCGCACAGTAATGGCTGAACAACGGCTCCGCAGCGACACAACAAGGCAGGGGCTGACGATGAGGCGACACACGGCACTTGCGCATGGCCGCCTTCGTAACACACAAGCAGGAGCATCATGAAAGCCCTCACATTTAAACGCTACGGCAAGACCCCAGAGATCGGCATCACCGAGGTGCTTCGCCCAACACTTCGACCCAATGAAATGCTGGTTGAGGTGCATGCAGCAGGCTTAAACCCTATCGACAATATGATCACGACGGGAATGTTCAAGCCCGTGCTGAAGTTCAAGCTTCCCGCCGTCATGGGCAGCGACCTGGCCGGAGTGGTGGTTGAAGTGGGCAGCAGTGTGACCCGCTTCAAGCCAGGCGATGAGGTCTTTGCCAGCATCTTTGATCAAGGCACCGGATCACTTGCCGAGTTTGCGGTAGTTCCCCAACATCTGGCTGCACGCAAACCTGCCCATCTCGACTTCGTGCAGGCAGCGTCTGTGCCTATGGTTGGGTTGACTTCCTGGCAGGCTCTGAAAGAACGTGCCAACGTGCAGACAGGCCACAGAGTATTTATCCCTGCAGGCTCGGGCGGTATCGGCACGTTTGTAATTCAGTTGGCCAAGCACCTCGGTGCCTATGTGGCAACGACCACAAGTACCGCCAACGTTGCGCTGGTCAAGAGCTTGGGCGCGGACGATGTGATTGACTACAAAAAGCAGGAGTTTGAAGAGGTACTGCGAGGATACAACTTGGTACTGGGGACGATCCGCGGGGATGCATTGGAGAAGTCGATTGGCATCCTCAAGCCCGGCGGCAAGATAATTTCGCTGATTGGTCCGCTGGACGCTGCATTTGCACAAGCCCGCAAGTTGAACTTCGCTCTCAGACTAATCTTTGGCCTCATGAGCAGAAAAATCATCCGCATGGCAGCAAAGAAGGACGTGGACTACTCGTTTCTATTCGTGCGACCTGACGGCGAGCAGTTGGACGAAATTGGCGCGCTTCTTGACGCCGGTCATATCCATCCGGTTGTAGACAAAGTGTTTCCGTTCGATCAAGCGAAGCAGGCCCTTGAGTACTTGTCCCAAGGACGCGCCAAAGGCAAAGTCGTAGTGCGGATGCAATAGGAATGCAAAAAAACAATGCACTCCATGATGCAAGTCCTGAGCGACATACAGGTAGAGGGAAGATTTTTCGCTAAAGGCAGCCGATTGCAAGTAGTCGAAGCAGGCGATAGCTGCTTGGTGTTGCCAGACCCCGACGCCCACACTACGCTTTGCGCGGTGCCAAGAAAGAACCTAAGCCGATTGACACTGTTCCGTTTAATGTTGGTGAACCATCGAGTTGGCCTCATGAGTGAACAGAAGCGATGGGGACTCGACGCGAGCGACGTTTGCTTGAGCATTGCAGAGTCCGCACCAGACTGCGAGATACTCGAAATCGAAGAAATTTCTTCATGATCGATTCTCCCTAGCCTTTGAATTTTCCCTCGGAGGTAGCCAAATAGCACCTCAGCGCGAGGCTCGACGCGGCAACTTGCACAGCGCAAACTCAGGCAGAGCGCCTCGCGCAGTCTGGGGTCTGCATAAGCCGTTATCGATCAGCCATAAGTCGATGACGACTATCTGCCTAGATGTGAACCGTCAAGATGAACCGCTCGGCCTTGCTGACCTGCCCCCCAAGGCTTTGCAGGCTGCAGCAAACTCCTTGGCCCGGAAGGCTGCACCGTTGGCAGTCAGCAGGCGTATTCAGCGCACGCCCAGCCCCGCGTAATACGCCACCGCGTTGTGCACAAACTCGACGGCTTCGTGCTTCTTCTCGTCCCGATGCATGGCGGTGAAGGCGATGCGCGCATGGTCGTCGATGGCCGCAAACAACGTCTCCCAGCCTGCACCCTCGACCCAGTCGCGTCGGTTGGCCATGTCCGGCGACTGCGGGTCACCATAGACGTCGGCGGTGTCAAAGAAATTGATACCCGCCTTCAGCGCCTCGTTCATGATCTTGAAGCTTGCCGCTTCATCGGCCAGCTCGCACAAAATTCATGGTACCCAGCACGATGCGGCTGACCTTGAGGTCGGTGCGGCCCAGATGGGTGTACTGCATGGGGATTCTCCAGGTGGGGTTCAGGCCGTATGCTTGGCTGCCGCGCGCGCAGTCACGGTGGTTAGGGCAGCGCAAACCACCAGCAGCACGGCGCTCGCGACGAAGGTGCTGCGGTAGCCGCTGTGATCGAACAGAATGCCGCCTAGGGTCGAGCCCAGAGCGATGGATAGCTGCACCACGGCGACAAACAGGCCTCCACCCGCTTCGGCATCTTTTGGGAACACCTTGGCTATCCAGGCCCACCAGCCCACCGGAGCAGAGGTGCCGGTCAGGCCCCACAGCGCGAGCAGCAGGGCGACGATGGCGACCGAGCCGCCGAAGGCGATCAGGGCCAGCGCGGTCGCGGCCATCAGGGCCGGGATGACGATCAGCGTCTGGTAGAAGCTGCGTTGCAGGACGCGGCCGATGAGCACTGTGCCAATGAAGCCGGCCGCGCCCAGTACGAGCAGGAACAGCGAAATCGTCGAGCCACGCACATTCGTGACGGTTTCCAGGAAGGGGCGCACATAGGTGAACAGTCCGAATTGCCCCATGAACAGCAGGCTGCTGGCCAGCATGCCTACGGTGACGCCAGGGTGCTTGAACAAGGTGAACACCTTGAACACTTTGCTGATACCCGAGGCGCGCACGGCAGCCGGCATCGAGGGCAGCGCCTTCCATTGCCAGGCCAATGCGATCAGCGACACCGGCACCAGGCACAGGAAAGCACCGCGCCAGCCAACGACTGTGCCCAGATAGGCACCCAGGGGGGCGGCGATCACCATGGCGAGCGCGTTGCCGCCATTGACGACGGCGAGCGCCCGCGGGACATCGTGCGCCGGCACCAGTCGGATAGCCGTGGCGGCCGACATGGACCAGAAGCCGCCCACCACCACGCCGATCAGCGCCCGGCCCAGCATGTAGATGTAGTAGTTCGGTGCCAGTGCGACGATGGCACCGGAGATGCCCATCGCGAGCGTCAGGCCGAGCAGCAAGGTCTTGCGATTCAGGTTTCCCGTCAGCGCCGAGATGAACAGACTGGTCAATACGGCAAAGGCGCCGGAGATGGCGATACCTTGGCCGGTCATGCCTTCGGTGACCTTCAGGTCGGCCGCCATGGGTGTCAGCAGACTCACGGGGAGGAACTCGGAGGCGATCAGTGCGAAGGCGCAGATCGACATGGCGAAGACGCCGCTCCAGGATGCCGCTGGTGCGGGGGCACTATTGGAGGTTTCAGTGTCCCTCTGGGGGGTGGCTGTTGCGGTGCTTGCCATGGAGTGTTTTCTTCTGCGACGCAATAGGAAACGCAGCGCCATCCGCTGGGGCGTGCGCGGTAGGGGATACGAACGGGAGGAGGGCAGCTCGCGCGCCCCGTGTGCCAGTTCTACGCAGTGGTGGCCAGGTTCTGCTGGAAGAACACCGTCAACTGTTCGAACGGAATCTTGTCCATCTGGTCGTACAGGTCCACGTGGCCGGCACCTGGAACGATCACTAGCTCCTTCGGTTCGGCCGCCGCCTCGTAGGCGGTTTCGCTGAAGTAGCGTGAATGCGCCTTCTCGCCATGGACCAGAAGGATCGGTCGCGGCGCAATTTCCCGGATATAGCTGAGGATGGGCAGGTTCATGAATGGAAGCGGCGTGGTGATTGTCCAGGCGTTGCCGGAGTTGACCGCGCGCGGGTGGTAGCCGCGCGGCGTGCGGTAGTAGTCGGCGTACTCGATAAGGAACTGCGCCTCGCCGCCCTTGAGCTCGTTGTAGGGTGGCTGATAGGCGGGCTTGCCGGCCTCGGCGTCTTTCCAGCGCTGCTGGCCCAGTTGCTCCAGCATCTGCGTGCGCTGTTCCAGGGTCACGCTGTCGTTGTAGCCCTTGGACATAACACGGGTCATGTCATACATGGTGCTGGCCACAACGGCCTTGATGCGCTTGTCCACTGCGGCAGCGCTCAGCGCCATGCCACCCCAGCCGCAGATACCGATGATGCCGATGCGCTCACGGTCCACATTTGGCAGCAGGCCCAGGCAATCTACCGCCGCGCTGAAGTCCTCGACGCTGATGTCGGGCGAGGCGACATTGCGCGGCGTGCCGCTGCTTTCTCCAGTGTAGGACGGGTCAAACGCCAGCGTAATGAAGCCGCGCTCGGCCATGGTCTGCGCGTACAGGCCGGAGGACTGTTCCTT
This sequence comes from Comamonas testosteroni, assembly GCF_030505195.1. Taxonomy (NCBI): domain Bacteria; kingdom Pseudomonadati; phylum Pseudomonadota; class Betaproteobacteria; order Burkholderiales; family Comamonadaceae; genus Comamonas; species Comamonas testosteroni. Next base: position 876,377 of record NZ_CP129672.1, on the reverse strand, counting down.
CACGGCACCGAACGGGCCGCTGACGGCCAACGCCGCGAGCTTGCCACTGGTGTTCTTCGGCTGGTACAGGTCGCCAGCCAGGGTGATGCCGTAGCGGTTTTGGAAGGTGATCTTCTTATGCTGAACTTCGTCGCTTTGGGGAAACACCTTGTCCCACTTCTCGGTGAGCTTCACGGCCGGCTGCGTTTGTGGTTGTGCGTGTGCCGGTGTGGCAGCAATGGCACCGACACCCGCAGGAGCGATACCGGTGGTGGTCATCTTCAGCAATCTACGGCGGCCCACGTCCAGGCTATCCGGCGTGGCGATGTCGCTTGTTTCAATGGTTGGGGTCATGATGGCTATTCCTTTGATCCAGGCTGCTGTCGTGGCGGAGATGGTCCGATGGTTCAGGGCTCGACGCGCTCGATGTGCACCATGTATGGTCCGGGCCGGGACAGAATGGACAGGCCTTCGTCCACCTTGCCCAGAGGCAGCAGGCTGCGCGAATAGGAGCGCAGCTTGATGAAGATTGCGAGATTGCCCCAAGGGGCGTAGTGGGTCAGTTCGCCGGCTGCGGGCGCCATGCCCTCGGGCGCGCCCTGCGTGGACAGCTTGCGCGGCAGGCTGGAGACCCGCTCGATGGTGTCGTAGTCCTCCATTGTCAGGGTCAGCGGCAGCAGGGAGGCGAAGTCTCGGGCGGTGGCGTTGTCGTAGAGGGTGGCAGTGGCGACCTGCTCACCAACGATCAGGCGAATCTTCATGGTGGAGTCCTTGGAGGGCATGCGCGGCGCTGGTGTCTGGGCGTCCGAGTTGCCAGGGGTGCAGGCAGCCAACCCGAGGCACGAGCCGATCAGCAGCGCGAGCATTTCGCGCCGCCAAGCGAGAGTGGGGGCTGGCTTTTTCATGGCCTCAATTCTTACGAAGCCTCGCGTGATTGACTAGCTACTGAATCCTTAATTGGCTTATAAGTGAAGCTAATCAGTATTCGTGAGAAACTGCCCCATGGCTCGACGCAACCTCAACGATCTGCTGGCCTTCGTCACCGTCGCACGCGAAGGCAGCTTTACCCGCGCCGCCGCGGCGCTCGGGGTGACGCAGTCCGCCCTGAGCCAGACCATCCGCGCGCTGGAGGAGCGCCTGCAGATCCGGCTGCTCACACGAACCACTCGCAGCGTCTCTCCGACTTCGGCGGGCGAGCGGCTGATGCAGGCCATCGGCAACCGCTTCGATGAGATCGAAGCTGAGCTTGATGCCTTGACCGAGCTGCGTGACAAGCCAGCTGGCACCGTGCGCATCACCTGCGGTGACTATGTGCTGCACAGCGTGCTGCTGCCCAAGCTCACGCCGTTGCTGCGCGAGTACCCCGACATCAAGCTGGAGTTCGATGTGAACTACGGCTTGCGCGACATCGTCGCGGATCGCTTCGACGCTGGCGTGCGTCTGGGAAAGACCATTGACAAGGACATGATCGCAGTGCCCATCGGGCCGCCCATGCGCCTGGCGGTGGTGGCTTCGCCGGACTACTTCGAGGCTCACGGAAAACCCAAGGTGCCCCAGGATCTGATGAAGCATCGGTGCATCAACCAGCGCATGCAAAGCTCCGGTGGCCTCTATGTCTGGGATTTCGAGCGCCGCGGCCAGCAGATGAATGTGCGCGTGGATGGGCAGCTGATCTTCAATACCACCCAGCCCCAGGTGGACGCTGCGCTGGCCGGGCTGGGCATCACACTGCTGCCGGAAGATGAGCTGATGCCGTACCTAGAAGATGGCCGGCTCGTGCGTGTGCTTGAGGACTGGTGCCCGAAATTCGAAGGCTACCATCTGTACTACCCCAGCAGGCGCCAGCCATCACCGGCATTCACGCTGGTGGTGCAAGCGCTGAGAATCACCACTCCTTGTTCAACCAAGCGGTGACATCAGTAAACCCCTTTCTCTCCAGTCATCCACTGGCTGTGGCCATACAGCCCGGGCGCAATCGGAATTGCACAGAGTGCGAGAAGTGCTGTGGCAAGAAAGACTTGGGCCAAGTCAATCACATTGGCCAATAGAACGATGTCGATGGAGTGCTACCGGCCAGAAGCTGTCGTCCGGTAGGTAACCGTGAACGGCAAGTCTAGGCTGGTTGCAGTCGTTCACTTCAGAGATGCTAATGACGGCTGTTGCTCAAAGCAGTCGTTGCGCCAAAATTTTCGAGAAAGTCTGCCCTACATCTCAAGATGTCGTTGGAGTCTGCTGATCGAACGCCAAGTGCCTGCTTTTGCGTGATCTGAAATGGTGTTATTGCTGCATGAGCCCAAGAATCTCGCTTTGTAGCAGGGTTGAGTTGTTTTATGAGCGTCGCCACTTCTAACCTAATGCCGTAAACACTCCAACTCCATCAGCTTGCTGATTCTGCTCGCGCTATCGAGGAAAAGCTGTTCGATTCACAACCATTAGATCCCGAAGCGCTTGAGCAATCGCTCATTCACGATTTCATGCGCCTCGCGCATGATGCGGTCCAGCAGCTCCTGCACGCTTGGAATGTCATGAATCAGCCCTGCCACCTGACCGCAAGACCAGGCGCCGCAATCGAGATCGCCTTGCTTCATCACGCGCGGATAAACACCCGCGACCTCGGTGGCGATGTCTGCGAACTTGATCTTTTCGCCCAGCTCACGCTCCTTGGCAATCAGGCGCTCGACTGCGGGGTTGTTCAGCACGCGTTCGGTGTTGCGCAGCGGGCGCATCACAAGACGCGTATCGAGTTCGGTAGCCCGCACAATTGCCTGCTTGACGTTGTCGTGAACCGGGGCCTCCTTCGTGGCGACAAAACGTGTGCCCATGTTGATGCCGTCAGCGCCCAGCGCCAGCGCTGCGACCAGTGAGCGGCCATCGGCCATGCCGCCAGAGGCCACAAAAGGCACCTTCAATTCTTCCGCCGCGCGCGGCAGCAGGATGAAGTTGGGGATGTCGTCTTCGCCTGGGTGGCCAGCGCATTCAAAACCGTCTACGCTCACCGCATCGCAGCCAATGCTTTGTGCCTTGAGCGCGTGGCGCACCGAGGTGCATTTGTGGATGACCTTGATGCCAGCCTCATGCAGTGCCGGTAGCCATTGCTGTGGATTGTTGCCAGCGGTCTCCACAATCTTCACGCCGCCTTCGATGATGGCGCGCACATAGCCGGGATAGTCTGGGGCATTGACCGCAGGCAGAAAGGTGAGATTCACTCCAAAAGGCTTGTCCGTCATCTCGCGGCAGCGCGCAATTTCCCTGGACAGGGCCTCAGCCGATGGCTGGGTGAGTGCGGTGATGACGCCAAGGCCGCCGGCATTGGAGACCGCAGCCGCCAGCTCGGCCAAGCCAACGTGGTGCATGCCGCCTTGAATGATGGGGCATTCGATGTTGAAGAGTTCTGTGATTCGGGTTTTCATGTCTCTTGATCAGTTGGCTTGGTTCAGTTCGGAAAGCACTTGGCGAGTGTGCTCGCCGAGCGATGGCACGCGGCCAGGGCGGTGTTTGTAGTCGTCGATTAAGACGACTCCTGGAATATCTGCGGGCGCGCGTTCACCGGCCTGGGTTCCAACGAACAAGTCCTTGGAAACACCTTCCTGCCCGGCGCGAATCTGGTCCATGGTGCGGATGGCTCCGACTACAACGCCAGCGTTGCTCAGCAGCTCGCAAACCGCATGGGTACTGTGGTGGTGGAAGGCAGTGTTGAGCGCCGCAAGCAATGCCGCGCGGTTTTCCACGCGTGCGCGATTGGTCGCAAAACGTGCGTCTTGAGCGAGTTCCGGGCTGCCGATGGCGTTGCACAGACGCGGGAAATGCTCCTCGGTATAGGCAGAAACCACCACCATGCCGTCGCTCGTCGCCACCACCTCGGCCGCGGGTGCCACTGTTGGCTGGCCGTTACCGCAGCGCAGGGGCACTTTGTTGAACATGCGGTACTCTGCCCAAGCGTTCGCGAGCGACGCCACGGCAATATCGATCAACGAGAGATTAATGAGCGCACCGCGCCCGTTCACGCTGCGGCGAAACAGCGCTGCCAGCACGCCACTGGTGAGCGATTGCGCGGTGAGTATGTCGACAGCGGTGAAGCCAACACGAACGGGATCGCGCCCGGCCTCGCCGTTCAGGCTCATCATGCCGCTTTCGGCCTGGGCAGCGATGTCAAGGCCTGCCCGCGAGCTGGCAGGACCGCGTTGGCCAAAGCCGCTGACTTGTCCATAGATCAGGCGTGGGAACTGCGACATCAGTTGTTCGGCGCTCAGGCCCAGCTTGTGCATGGCACCGGGGCGCATGTTTTGCAAGACGATGTCGGCACTGGCAACCAGCTTGAGCGCAGCGGCGGACCCCGCATCGCTGCGCAAGTCGAGCACCACTGAGCGTTTGCCGCGGTTGTAGGCGGTGAACATGGGGCCACAGTCGTCATCGGTCCAGCCGAGCTGACGGGCTGCATCACCTGCTGAAGGTTCGATCTTGATGACCTCCGCGCCCAAGTCCGCGAGCGATTGGCCAGCGGCGGGCACGGCAATGTATTGGCCGAATTCGATCACGCGCACGCCTGCCAGCGGCGCATCGTTTGGTACAGAGTTGATGGCTGATGTCATGGCGCTTACTGATCCTGCTGTCCAAAAACGGGCCGGCGCTTTTCAAAGAAAGCATTCGCACCTTCCTTGAAATCCGCTCCCGCAAAGAGTCCGGGCGCATTGTCGAGCTGGAACGCGAGCGCATCTTCCAGCGATATTGGCGCGCGGCGCAAGCCGGCCTTGATGCGGCCAAACGGGCGCTGCGGCCCACGTGCAATCTTGTGCGCCAACTCAAGCGCTGTGGGCAGCGCACTGCCATCCGCCACATGCTCATCGGCAAGGCCGGTTTGCAAGGCGCGCTCGGCGTTCACTTCGGTGGCCATCAGCATCATGCGGCGGGCTTGCGTAGTACCGACACGTGACGGCAGCGACCAAAACAGCGCGGCATCCGGCATCGCACCGACGCGGGTGAAGGCGCTGCAAAACATTGCGTCTTTTCCCGCCACCACCAAATCGCAGGCCAGCGCCAGACCCAGTCCCGCACCATAGGCTGGGCCATCGACCGCAGCGATGATGAGCTTGTCGCTGAGCGCAAGGCGTCGATACAGCCAAGCATTCCTCGTCATATTGCGACGCACTTCGGCTTCGCTTTTTTCTGAGAGCTGGCGCAGATCGCCGCCCGAACAGAATGCGCCACCCGCGCCCGTCAGTACGGCAGCGCGCAGCGTGGGGTCTTGCTCCAGCTCTTCGAGTGCGCTTAGCAAACCGTCCAGCACACCGGGTGCTTGCAAAGAATTACGCACTTGCGGCGCATTGATGATCATGCACAGCACGCCCGTTTCGCGTGTGGTGATGAGCGATGGATGCTCTTGCGTATTTGTCATGCGTAGCCTGCCTTAAAAGAAAGCGCGGCAAGGCGCTCGTGATGCACGGCTGCGCCGCCATACAGCGATGTAGCCAGCGCCAGGCGGCGCAGGTATTCGCCGAGTTCGTACTCCTCAGTCATGCCGATCGCGCCGTGCAATTGCAGGGTTTCTTCCCACACGTGACGGGCCACGTCAATGCAGCGAATGGCAAGCGCCGACACATTGCCTGGCGATGGCTCGTTGGCGACGTAGCGCCACAAGGCTTTGAGCTCTTGCACTTCTACATAAAGATCAACCAGCCGGTGCTGCACCACTTGGTTGCTGCTAATGCTGCGTCCAAACTGCTTGCGGGTCTTCACATACTCAATGGTGGTGGCGAGCGCCACGCTGGCCGCGCCAGCCGTTTCCGCACAATGCGCGATGATGCCGCGATCAATAGCCGATTGCACCAACACATGCATTTGCGCCCAAGGGGCCTTGCGCAGCAGCTTTGCCGGTGATTTCTCTAGCTGTAAAGAGGCAGCGTGGCGACCGTCGTACAGGCGTTGGTTGCCGAGCGTGAGGCCAGCCGCATCGGCGTTGACGAAAAATAGGCCGAAGTCGTCGTCGGCAATGCGAGCAACCAGCAGCAATGCATCTGCACCTGAAAGTCCGGGCGAAAGTCCTTTGGCGCCGCTGATTGCAAAACCGTCAGGCGTCTGTTGAGCCGTGGCGTTTGCAGGCATCACGAGGCCCTCGCATTGCGGCTCCCACATCGCAAAGGCCATACGTTTTTGACCACTTGCAAGATCACCAAGCCATTGACTGCGCAGCGCACCTTCGGCGGTCTGCACCATCAAATGACTGGCGACGATGGCGTTGGCGACAAAGGGCTCGATCAGTAGCGCACGGCCCAACTCTTCGGCGAGCACGCACAGGTCTTCCAGACTGCCGCCAAGACCCTCGTCTTCGGCGGGAATGGGGAAGGCCAGCCATCCCATTTCGGCGATTTCGCCCCAGCGCTCTGGCGGGCAGCCGTCGTTGTGTGCGGCCGAGGCTTCGCGTTGTGCAGGCGAGCTTGTTTGCGTGGCCCAACGCCGAACACTGTCGGCAATCATTTGCTGCTCTTGTTGCAGGGAGTCGCTCATAGTCCGAGTACCTGTTTGGCGAGAATATTGTGTTGAATTTCACTGGAGCCACCGGCGATGGTGTAGCCCCGCGCAAGAAATCGGCGAGAGGATGCGGTGCCCGCAATGCTCCCCATCTGCGGGGCATCGCTTTGGCCTGCAAGCCAGGCGGGGCTGAGTGCAAACGCATCGGCGCCGAGGCCGTCGACGATGAGTTCTTCCCACAGCTGAATCAAGCGGCTGCCACGCATCTTGAGCATGGAGACTTCCGCGCCAAGCAACTCGCCCGCTTGCTGGCGTTGGATGAAGCGGCCCGCGTTGGCTTCGAGCGCCAGCAAGCGCGATTGCAGATCGGCAAAGCGTTCCCGAAACCAGTGCTGCTCGCCAACGGGTTTGCCCAGATGCATGTGCGTAAGCCCAATCTCACGCGCACGTGTCATGCGGCGCTTGTTTTCACCGATGCGCGCGAGTTTCAGCCGCTCAAATTCCAGCAGCGACTTGGCCACCGTCCAGCCCTCGTTTTCCTCGCCTACGATTTGATCCACGGGCACGTGCACGTTGTCGAGGAACACTTCGTTGAAGACCACCCAACCGTGAATGCCGACGATGGGACGCACAGTGATGCCGGGCGATTTCATATCGATCAGCAAAAAGGAAATGCCCTCTTGCGGCTTGCCACCTTGGGCTGTGCGAACGAGGCAGAACATCCAGTCGGAGTACTGTGCATACGAAGTCCAGATCTTCGAACCGTTGACCACGTAGTGATCGCCATCACGCTTGGCCTGGGTGGCGAGCGATGCGAGATCCGAGCCCGCGTTGGGCTCCGAGTAGCCCTGGCACCACCATTGATCGCCAGCGGCAATCGCGGGCAAAAATCGCTCTTTTTGCGCCTCACTGCCGTAGTGCATGATCACCGGGCCGAGCATGTCGAATGTCACGCTGTTGAGCTCCGGCGCGTGGCCTTGCGCCATTTCTTCGTCAAACACCATTTGCTGTTCGACGCTCCATTCCTGACCGCCCCAGCGCTTGAACCAATGCGGCACGAGAAGGCCATCGGTGGCAAGGATTTTGTGCCAACGCACCACTTGCTCACGCGTGTGCTGCTGGCCGCGCTGCGTGGTTTCGCGAACGTCCTGGGGAAGGCGTTCGCCGACAAATTGGCGTATCTTTGTGCGGAATGCCGCAAGTTCGGTGGTCTCTTGCATGGGTGGAAAACCTAGAGTGAAATTCAAGCGGGATCAGCCTGCATCAGGCGCAAATGCGATGGCGCAGCGCACGTTTGGCAATCGCCGATCGGTGGACTTCGGACGCGCCGTCATAAATACGGAAAGGCCGCATCTGGCGATAAATCATTGACACCGGCGTGTCCTCGGAGATGCCAAGTGCGCCGCAAATTTGCACCGCTGAGTCCGCCACTTTGCAGACCACTTCGGAGACGAACACCTTGGCCATCGAGGAGTGATGGCGAATCGATTCGCCCGCATCCAGCATTCGCGCTACATCGCGCGTCATCAGGCGTGCGGCGTAAAGCTCGATATGCGCATCGGCAATCATGGACTGCACCATCTGGTGCTCGCCCAGCTTCGCACCATAAGATTCTCGGTGTGATGCGTACTCTTGCGCGATATCCATCGCACGAGACGCCATGCCGATAAAACGCATGCAGTGAAACAGGCGTGCGCCTTCGAGGCGTAGCTGTGCGTATTCGAGGCCACGGCCTTCTTCGCCGATCAATGCGCTCGCAGGCACGCGGCAATTGGTGAGCGTGATCTCGCCGTGGCCACCGGCATCAAACGGCTCCATCGTCGACACGTCGCGCACCAGGCGATAACCCGGGGTGTCTGTGTCCACCAGAAACCAGGAGACACCGGCTTCGGTGCGTGCCACAACAATCGCTACGTCGGCCCGCACGGCGCCGGTGATAAACCATTTGTGGGCATTGATTTCCCAGCCCCCTTCAGGCAGACGCTTGGCTGTGGCGCTGAGCATGCGCGGGTCAGAGCCTACGCCAGGCGCGGGTTCGGTCATTGCAAAGCAGGAGTGCAGATCGCCCGTGCGCAGCGGCTCCAGATAGCGCTGTTGCTGCTCGGGCGAGCCCAACTTTTCCAGCGCGTATATGTCTGGCTGAGTTGGCGGAGCGCATTGCAAAACCGCAGGGCCCAAAAAGCTGCGGCCCGCTTCTTCCAGATAGCTACAGCATTCCACCCAGCTCAGCGCGAGGCCGCCATACTCACGCGCTGTGCGTGCTGCGCCAAAGCCGCGCGCAACGGCCTTGCGTTGCAACACGCGCGTGGTTTCTTGCAAGGCTTTGGCGTCACCAGCTTGAAGCAAATGCTCTTGCGGAACGACTTCGCTGGCGATGAATTCGCGCAGCTCGCCGATCAGGATTTGAAACTCGTGTTCGGGGCGCGTTCTCATCGCTGAATCGCCTTCATCATTTTTGTCCAACGCTGGACATCTGTTTCGATGAATGTGGTGAATTCTTTGGTGCCCATGAAGGCTTCTTCGCCAGCGGCGGCAATGAGGCGCTTCTTCACTTCTTCTGTGGCAGTGGCCTCGCGCATTGCGGCTTCGAGCTTTTGAATGATGACTTGCGGCGTGCCTGTGGGCGCGTGTAAGCCGTACCAAGATACAGCAGTTGCTTCAGGAAAACCGGCTTCTGCGAACGTTGGCACGCCCGGCAACTCATTGGAGCGCGTGTCACTAATGTTGGCCAGCACACGCAGCTTCTTGCCGTTGATCTGCGGAATTGCCACGGCAGACGGAAGGATCGACATCGACACGCGGTTATTGATGAGATCAGGAATCGCGGGCGGCGCACCCTTGTACATCACCATCTCCAGCGGAATGCCCGCAGCCGTGCGGAACATCATCGTGGACATAGACTGCGGCGTGCCGATGCCACCATCAGCGTATTGCAGCGGCGGTGAAGCCTTCTTTGCCATGTCGACGAATTCGCGCACAGTCTTGGCGGGCGATGTCATCGGCACGGTGAAGTAGCTGGTAGACAGCGAGAAGCGGCCAATTGGCGTGAAATCCTGCATTTTCCAACGCAGATTGCTTTCCATGAGCGGCGTGTTGATCAGAAACGAGGCCGACACAAGCAAGGTATAGCCGTCTGGCGCTGCACGTGCCACCGTTTCAGCGGCAATGCTGCCGCTCGCGCCGGGCTTGGCTTCCACCACGATAGGTTGTTTGAGGATGCCTTGCAGCGTTTGAGTGAGCGCCCGAGTCTGCACATCAACCACGCCACCGGCAGCATAGGGCACGATGACGTGGATAGGGCGTTTGGGATAGTCGCTATCCGGCGCGGCCAGCGCATTACACGTAAAGGTGCTGGCACCCAAGGCAGCCGCGCCGCTTAGCAGCGTGCTTATGATTTTTCTGCGTTGCATGTCTTGTCTCCATTTTTATGTGCAATGGAAAAACTCCATTGCACATACCTGTCATAATAGGTTGCGTGCGAAGATCTAGCAATACCTGTTATGACAGCGCATGGTTGCAAGGGTGATCAAGTTCTGCCTGCCAACCCAATATCTAACGGATATAGTGCACGTCAGACATGCCTAAAACCAAGACCGAAAAATCTGTCGCCAGCGCATCAGCGGCGCAGCAAGAAAAAAAAATTCAAACCGATCTGCCACTGTTTGCACAGGTGCAGCAAAGCCTGCGCCAAAGCATTTTGGAAAAGCAGCTCGCGCCAGGGCAAAAGCTTCCTTCCGAATCCAAGCTGCAAGCGCAGTTTGGTGTTAGCCGAATCACGGTGCGGCAGGCGTTATCAGCGCTTCAGGCGGAAGGTTTGGTGGAAACCTTTAATGGCAAGGGGAGTTTTGTCACCCGTCCCTCGAATGCGCCGCAGCTTGGAATGCTCACCGGCTTTTATGAGCACATGCGCTCCAAGGGCTATCACGCGCAGGGCAAAACGCTTTCGGTGCGCACGGTGAAAGCGTCGATACGTGTCGCACATAGTCTGAAGCTGGCGGTAGGCGCACCGCTGACCTGCATTTCTCATGTGCGCCTTGTTGACGGCGAGGCGATCGTCTGCGGCAAGCTATTTGCACCTCCCTCCATGGCAGAGGCACTGCTGGCTCACGACTTGGAGACAGCGGACACCATGAGTGTGCTGGAAGCCAATTTGGGGTATCGGCTGGAAAGCACGCACATCGAAGCCCGCGCTGTGGCCGCTGGCGTGGAGCGCGGTAAAATTTTGAACGTGGCACCTGATACGCCGCTCTTGTATGTGAGCTTTGTGCCGCACGACATCGAAAACCAGCCGTTGATATATGCGCAGATGTATTTTCGACCCGACAAGTTCACTTACCGGGCAGTGATTCGTCGCTGAGCCGGCGACGGATAGATTTCAATTAGTTGAGATCACGAGCGCTTTGACAATCAAACGAGTACGACTGCTTTGTGCCGGTAAGCGTAAGTCGCTAACGTGGCGGTCGTCGGCAGCTATCGCTGCACACTAGCTATCCGTCGACAAAGCTCGGATGACAACAATGGGTCGGTAACGCCTGTTCATGAGCCGCAGTGCGGACTTCCAGCAGAGTCACTAGGATCCACTGACGGTCACTGTCGGCTACTCACCTAGAACCTGTCGTTGAGCAGTCACCAGCCTTGGATCTCAGATGACCGCTATGTAGCTGTGACCGATCGGTCACGATGCAGCCATGAGCAGCAACAATCTCTGCAAAGCAGTAGTTGCTGCATGAATACATGCTTGGTTGGTTGCCAGCGGTCAAGACTTGCTTACCGTGTGGCCATCGCCTTTCAAACCGTTCCTTCTGCAGGTACGGGGGCAGGTAGCTGCTCAGCATCCAAGACCAGTCGTTCGGCCAGAATTGATCATATGCCGCCCAGGAGCGGCTACTTGCTCGGGGTAGGGGCTGGTCTCCCGATTCAAAGGGACGGCTTTTAAACGCAAAATCAGGCGCTCATCGTTTGTGCTGAGGCGCCAGCACCTTACCAGTGCGAGTCGGCTATAGCGACGGGTTAGACCTCGGAGCCACCAGCAGCCCGATCTCCTCCAGCGCGCCGTTAGACTTGCACTATCGCCCATGAATGCAGTTGGGCACTTCCCGACAGGCCAGAGGCTAGAACAACCAGCGATGAAAACTGACGCGCACACCTATGAGCCCCGCAAAGGGCACGGACTACCGCATGATCCCTTCAACGCCATCGTCGGCCCGCGACCGATCGGATGGATTTCGAGCAGGAGCGCGAGCGGGCATGTCAATCTGGCACCCTACAGCTTCTTTAACGCCTTCAACTACGTCCCTCCCATCATCGGATTCTCCAGCATCGGCTGGAAAGACACGGTGCGTAATATCCAGGAGACTGGCGAGTTCGCGTGGAATCTGGCCACGCGTGAGCTAGCCGATGCCATGAACCAGACTTGTGCTGCCGTCCGTCCAGAGGTGGATGAGTTCGAGCTGGCAGGGCTGGAAGCCGTGGATTCGGAGTTGATACGGGTGCCCAGAGTCGCTCAGAGCCCGGTGACCTTCGAATGCCGATTGACCGACATCCATCAGTTGCGTGCCGCTAGCCACGAGTCAATTCCGTCTTGGCTCGTGCTTGGGGAGGTGGTGAAGGTCTACATCGATCATCGGCTTCTCAAGGACGGTATGTTCGACACGGCCAATTCCGGGGTGATACTGCGCGCGGGGGGCCCGGCAGACTATTTCTCGATTGGCGATGAGCAGAAGTTCCGCATGTATCGTCCCTAGTAGCAGACGGTAATCCCCCGAATTTCGCAGTTCTGAGAAGTCGAGCTATGCGGCCATGGCCAGCCGCTGTTTTGGGGTAATGCCGCCCCATGCCATTTTTGGACGTTCATGGTTGCAGCGCCGCATCCACTGCGTAGCGAACTCCCGCACCTCGTCGAAGTCGCTCCAATCAGGTTTCGGGCGCCGTCAGTGGTTCAGGCTTATCACGCACCAATTGCTTACTTGGACTGGGTGATGCCGGCATTTCAAGCATTGATCATCGCAACTCGGCAGGCAGTAATGGGGCAGTTGCTGCCGGTGGTCAGGTCACGCAAGCCGGTCATCGCATTGCGCAATGCTGGTCAAGGAAGACCGGCGCCCCAAGAAGGCCTCTATGGGCCTCAGCGAGCGGTGGACTGCAAACGAGCTTCCCGCGCTGCTGGAGATTCGCGCAGGAATTCGTTAATCACTTCTTCGCGTGTTTTACCGGGACCTGCAGGGGGTGCAAGGTTGGGGAAGTTGCTTTCTCCATACGACAGGTGGCCGTTTTTCATCGCCTCTGCAGTTTCGGCCCTGACTTGAGCACGTGTCTTCTGGCTCACGAAATGTTCCGGATGAATAGTCACACCTTGCTCGTTATTGGCTGGGTGTTCGTAGGCTGCCGAAGCCATCCCCGGCATGGCCAGTACAGCTACTGCTGCTGCGCTTGCCAATACGGACGCGATGGACAGAGGACGTTGAGACATGGTGGTAGCTCCTAAGAAAGTCGGTGAAACACAATCTCCCTGGCCTTGAGAAAGGTAAGGAGGAGATGTGTGGATCTTAGAAATCCGACCCCAACAGAAGCGGGACAGCGAGGTGACATTGTTGTCAGCTTCTTCTCATGCCGACCTGGACTGTCCTTTAGGCAGGTAGGCAAGTTCCGTCTATCTTGGTGAACGAGCCCCGCATGGGGGACTGTTGCTTCTTTTGAAAAGCGGGTGCAGGTCACCAGGCCACCTTCACCCGCAGTATCGGCACCGGTTTTAGAACGTATGGCGCAAGCCTATGCCAAAGCCAGTCTGGTTGACGCCAGGCAGCGGTGTTCCACCAGCTTGAGCGCTACTTGCTCCAAAGGCAGCATTGCCGCTGTTTTTCATATAACCCAGCGATGCATAGGCAGCAGTGCGCTTGGACAGGTTGTAGGTACCGCGCAGTACCAGCAGCTGACCCTTGTCCGCGTTGTCCTTGTACTTGAGCTGGTTGTACTGTGCGTCCACGGTCCATGGACCAAGGGGGTAGGTCACGCCCACAAACCACAGGTCGTTGCGCGGCGATGCGATATAGCCGTCATTCTTGCGACGCATATAGCCACCACCAATCTTTGCGCCACCGAGCTTCACATAGCCGTTGAGCATGGTGCGCTTGTCGACCTTGTCGCTGCTGGTCAGCCCCGCGAAAGCACCGGGGCCGCCGCGCAGTTCGTCATGCGCCAGCGCCGCCCCCCATGTCGTGGTGTCGTACTTGAGCATGGCCGACCACTCACGGCAGGTCTTGGCGTCGGTGCTGCTTTCACCTGCGCAGTTGGTACCGCCGGGGCTGGGGCCCGCATTGACGGCATCGCGGCCGAAGCTATAGGTCGCGCCAACGGCTAGGCCCGAAAACGTGCCTTTGTAGGAGATCGCATTGTCGGCACGTGCATTGGGAAAGTAGTTGTCCAGACTGGCCATGCTGTGCAGGCTCGGACCGATCACGTCAGCGTCGAGTACGGACCAGAACAGCATGGTGTACTGACGGCCCAGCCCCAGCGATCCCCAGGGGCCATTGAGGCTTACGAAGGACTGGCGGCCGAAACCGCGACCGCCCTGGTTGAGAGCTCCGCTGTCGGGGCCGATACCCATCTCCAGCGTGAAGGATGCGCTCAATCCGCCTCCCAGATCCTCGCGGCCGCGAAAGCCCAGGCGGGAGGGAACGCTGCCCGTCAGATTGGGCATGCGTGTGAGGTTGGACTTGGTTGCGCCCACGTTGTTCATGGTTTCGACGGCCGTATCCATGATGCCGTAAATCTGTACGGACGATTGTGCATGTGCCAACCCTCCCACCCCCAGAAGCGCAATGGCGCTCGCTAGCTTCTTCAGCATGAATGTCTCCAATTTTTAATTTCGTTCAGTATTTTTTGCATGCGTGGCTTGATGTGATTGAGCTGTTGAGTCGTGAGCCTCCTTCTTGGTCGGTGCAAAAACAGTGCTTACTTGTGCAGAGACTGGAGCCATTCCCGGCATTCAGACGCAGCTGTTGAAGGCCACTCGACACAGATCGTCTTGTCCATCTGACGCACTTCTACGCGTATGACCTGGCCGGCCCTGCGTGCATTGCGGGCACCTCCGAAGATACGGGCCCACCAGCCGGCTTCGCTGTATGTGTCCTGCGTGGAGGCTGTGATGGCGGCTTCCATCCGACCCTGCGGCACTGCGCTAGAACAGACTCTCGACGCAGGGGCAGGCTTGATCTCGGGGCTTGCGACAGCTGGCTTGGCCAATGAAGGCATGGTGGGCGCTGTCGAGGGGCCGGCGGATGAAGGTGGTGCGGCATCAACAATCAAGCCACCAGCTTCGATGCGAGCAGCCAGATTGCTGCCAAACTCTTCCCAGAGGCGATCGGCCTTGGTCTTCATGACCGACAGGCCAAAGGCGCCCAGGCGGCCCAGCACATCCACCTGGACCTTGATGCGCAAATCCGTGCCTCCGTTGGCAGCGGGCGTCAGAAACACTTCGCTGGTCTGCTTGAGCGAACTGGCCACCGAGGCATCCTCGCCGGTGCCTTCCACGCGCATGTATTCCGGAGCGTTCTGCTCGACGATCTTGGTCTTGAGCTTGAACCTGGCGCTGATGAAGGAAATCTTCTGGTGCATCTCCGCCACGTATTCCGTGGGACTGATGACATCAATGGACTTCATCCCCGGCACGGCGCCGGCCATGATCTGGGGATTGAGGAGCAGATCCCAGACCTGCTGGGGAGGGGCCGAAACGGTTAGGTTTTTTTCAATTTCCATGATGCATCTCCTGTGCTGCATGCAGCACCGATTCCACGATTTGGGTGTAGCCGGTACAGCGGCAGAGATTGCCGCTGAGGCCGTGGCGCACTTCTTCGCAACTGGGCTGCGGAGTGTTCTTGAGCAGGTCGCAAGAGGCCATGATGAAACCCGGCGTGCAGTAGCCGCACTGCAGTCCGCCGCATTGCATGAAGTTCTTCTGCAGTGGATGCAGCTTGTCCCCAGCGGCCAGCCCTTCGATGGTGGTGATGCTGCGTCCATGAACCTGTACTGCCAGCATCAGACAGGATTTGATGACTTCGCCGTCCAGCAGCACCGAGCATGCGCCGCAAGTACCGGTTTCGCAGCCTCGCTTGGTGCCTGTCAGATGCAGGTCGTCTCGCAAAAAGTCCGATAACAGCCGCCGCGACGCAACCTCAACGCTATGCGATTCGCCGTTGATCTGGCATTCGATGCGATGCGTGCTCATGCGGTAACTCCTTCATTGATATCAATTCCAAACAGCGTGGCTACCGTGCGGCGGGTTACCGTACGCACCATTTCTCGGCGGAACTCGCTGCTGCCCCGCAGGTCGGAGATCGGCTGGATGTCCTCAGCCACGATGCTTGCGACCTCTGCAGCGAGCTGCGCATTCACGGTCTTGCCTCGTAAGCAGTCCTCCGCGCGGTTCAGCCTTGCGGGAATGGGGGTGGATGCACCTACGGCCAGGCGTGCCTGATGGCATATTTGCCCGTCCATCTGGACGACCAGAGCCACGCTGGCCAGTGGGCGGTGTTCCGCGGCTGTGCGCAGGAAACGCGTATAGATCCCCTGGGTGCCAGGAGCCTGCAGCGGAACACGAATTTCAAGGAGTACCTCATCGGGCTCCATGGCCGTTGCGTAGTAGTCGACCAGGAACTCTTCCATCGACAGCACGCGTTCTCCGCGTGTGCTGCCCAGAACGACCGAGGCGTCGAGGGCCATCAGACAACCGGGCGGGTCCGTGGACGGGTCCGCATAGCAAAGATTGCCGCCTATCGTGCCCTGATTGCGCACCTGCGGATTGGCCACCTGGCCGGCCATCCGGGCAAGCACCGGTGCATGCTTTTTCACTAGTTCGGAGCGAGCCACGTCGATATGGCGGCTCATGGCCCCGATACGAAGACCTTTGCGCTGATCAAAGTCAATGCCATGCAGTCTGGGCAGCTTCGCCACTGAAATCAGGTGCGTGGGCGCGAGCATGCGTTGGCGCATGGCCAGCATCAGCGCCGATCCGCCCGCAATGATGCGTGCATCGTCGCCGTATTCAGCCAGCAGCTGGCTTGCTTCCTCGATGGAGTGGGGCTCTGCAAAATCAAATTCACGCATGGCTTGCTCCTTGTTGCTGCTTGTCGCGCAATGCAGCCAGCACTTTTTCCGGGGTGATTGGCAGATCTGTGATGCGCACGCCAATGGCGTCATAGACAGCGTTGGCAATGGCTGGTGCGCCGGGCAGGATGGCGGTTTCGCTGGCACCCTTGGCGCCATAGGGACCATTGGGGTCGTTGGATTCCACGAGGCCGCCACGCAACATTGGCACAGCATCGGCGGTGGGCATGTTGTAGTCCGCGAAATTGCCGTTCGCCAAGCGCCCGTTCTCGTAGTGCAACTGCTCATACAGCGTCCAGCCGATGGCCTGAGCGGTGGCACCATTGGTCTGACCGTGAATCGCAAGGGGGTTGAGTGCCTTGCCGCAGTCGTCGGCGACGTAACTGTCGATTACGCTGACCTGGCCGGTTTCAATGTCCACCTCCACTTCAACGGCCTGGGCGGCGTAGGAGTAAGCAGCGGCAATATTGCCGTAGAGCTTGTCGTCATGCATGACGGTCTTTGGGTCCCAGGTTCCGGTGACCTGAATGCCTCCTCCTCCGTGGCGCCAGATATGCTGGCGCGCCAGATCGGCCAGGGTGACGCGGCGTTCAGGCTCGGCACTTACACAAACAGCACCGCCTTCCAGCGTCAGTGCGTCTGAGGGGGCATTCAGGCGCTCGGCAGCCAGGCTCAGCAACTCTTGCCGCGCCTTGCGCGCGGCGATGATGGCCGCATTGCCTCCCGACATGGTGACGCGTGAAGCCAGAGTACCTACGGCCACCGGCGCGACATCGGTGTCGGGCACAAGCACATGAATATCGGCCAGAGGCAAGTCCAGTTCATGGGCCACGATCTGGCTGAGCATGGTGCTTGCCCCCTGGCCCATGTCGCATTCACCGCTGATGAGGAAGACGCGACCGTCCTCATTGATCTTGATGACCAATGTCGAGCCATCCCAGTTGCCGATGGTTCGGTTGCCGCTCACATGCATGGCCGCTGCCATGCCCACGCCGCGGCGCTTGACGCCGCTGGCCTTGGCGCATTGGCGTTTGTGGGTCCAACCTATAGCCTCGGTTGCCATATCTATGCATTCCCGAAGCCCGGTGCTGCCGATATGCCAGCCGTGAATCGAGACATCACCGGCCTTGAGCGCGTTGATCTTGTGAACCTGCACCGGGTCCAGGCCCAGTTTCTCCGCCATCGTGTGGATATGGCTGTTGAGCGCAAACTGCATCTGGGTTCCGCCAAAGCCCCTGAAAGCACCGCGTGGCGGATTGTTGGTGTAGTACAGCGTCGCTTCCGAACGCACATTCGGATTGCGGTGCATGTTGTCGCTGCGCATGGCACTGACGTGCATCACATCACCGGCAAGGCCTGCATATGCACCGCATTCGGCAATGATGCGAACCTGCTTGGCGACAATGCTGCCGTCCTTGAGCATGCCTAGCTTGAGGGTGATGCGCTCAGGCACGCTGGTGCATGCGGACTGGAAGTCCTCCAGCCGGTTGTTGACCAGTCGCACCGGACGCTGGGTATGCAAGGCCAGCAGGCCGGCAAGCAACTGGTTGTCGTCCTCTACGATCTTGCCGCCGAAGCCGCCACCGGTCGCCGCCTGCACCACGCGCACGCGGGAAATGGGCAGACCGAGGGTCATGGCCACCTGCATGCGCACCAGATTCACTGCCTGGGTTGAGGTGTAGAGCACAAGCCGGCCATCGGGGTCCAGCGAGGCCACCGTGGCCATGGGCTCCATATAGCCGGGGTATTGAGAGTGCGTGGTGTAAGTGGCTTCGTGGATCAGATCTGCGGCGGCAAAGCCTGCATCCACATCCCCGCGCTCAAACTGGATATGGTGGCCCACATTGTTGCGCCCTGGATGGATGCCGAAGGCTTCCTCATCCATGGCTTCCTCGGGCGTCAGAATGGCGGGTAGTTCTTCGTACTCCACCCGGATTAGATCCAGCGCGTCGCGAGCGATCTCATCGGAAACAGCGGCCACTGCGGCTACCTCTTCGCCGCAATAACGCACCACGCCTTTGGCCAGGACGGCGCGTTCCTTGTGATGCGCCCCCCAAAGATTGGCGGGAGCATCCTCGCCGGTCAGAACCGCCTTGACGCCAGGCAGCGCGCGCGCCTCGGTGGTGTCTATGCGAGTGATGCGCGCATGCGGGTAAGGGCTGCGCAGAACCTTGCCATGCAGCATGCCGGCGAGCTTGAGATCTCCTGCGTAGATGGCCCGGCCAAGCACCTTTGCCTTGGCCGTCACCTGTGGAGTGTCCATGCCCAGCGTGGATCGAGATGAAAGAGCAGATGTCATATCCGTACCTCGCGGCAGAAGACCCGGGTCACTGCGGACCACGGGCTTGTGCCACGTCAGTCATGTAGAGGTCAGTTCGAATCGCCCAGGCCTGTGCCTGCGCGATTCATCGGTTTCACTCGGCCACGATGCCGAGTTCCTTGATGGCCTTGCCCATCACCATGTACTCGCGCTGATTGAGATCGCTGAGCACCTTGGGAGAGCCGCCGGCTGGCAGGGCTCCGAAGACGGCGAGCTTTTCCACGACTTCGGGCTCTCGCAAAATGGCATTGAGGTGCTCGTTGAGCAGATTGATCACCGCTGCGGGAGTCTTTTTCGGCGCGAAGAAGCCGTTCCAGGCGCTGACCACCACATCCTTGTAGCCCAGCTCGGTCAATGTCGGCACGGTAGGTGCAAGCGATGAGCGCCTGGTATCGCCGATGGCCAGCGCCACCAGCTTGCCGGAGTCCAGATACTGGCGCACAGGGCCGAAAGTGACCCAGGCAGTATCGACATGGCCCGCCACGACATCGGTCACCGAGGGGCCGACACCGCGGTATGGAACATGGGACAGCTTGACGCCAGCGGCCTTGTTCAGCCATTCGCCAGCGATGTGCATGGGCGAGCCGGCGCCCGGACTGGCATAGGAGACGGTGGCCCCACTCTTGGCTCTGGCAATCAGCTCGGGCAGGTTTTTGACGCCCAGCTTGGGGCTCGTGACCAGCACCAGGGGCTGGGTGGCGGTGTTGATGATGGCTTCGTAGCCGTTGAGTACGTCGTAGGCAGCAGCGCCCGATAGCTTCATGACCAGGGGGGCGGTGGTGAAGGGGTTGGGAGTGAACAGCAATGTGTAGCCATCGGAGCGTGCACGCCCCACCATGCCGTTGCCTATCGCACCCCCAGCACCTGGGCGGTTGTCAATCAGCACGGTCTGCTTGAGTCTGTGACTGAGCTTGTCGGCAAAGAGGCGGGCGATGGCATCGGTATCCCCGCCTGGCGGGTAGGACACGATCACCGTGATGGGCTTGCTGGGATAACTTTCTTCGGCAAGCACCGGCTGCGCAAGCAGCGTGCCGCAGGCAAGAGCAGTAAAGCAAAACTGGCGTCGATCAACTGACATGGTCGCCTCTCCTTGGGCCGTGGGTATAAATCTCATACGCAACCTCTGATGTTTCAATAGTGAATCAATAGATCGCAAAAGAAACAATGAATGGAGTTATACGCCTATAGTTGATTGATCAAATTGCTGTTTTCACTATTGACATTGGATTTTGTTAATCTAGATGGAACAATGGCGCATGAACAAGAAAATGAGTGAAACGCCCTGGTCGCACTTGAACGCGCAAGGTGATGGGCTGACGGTGGACGACTTCATCACCACATTGATGAGCCAGGTGGGCAATGCTCTGCGGCGCACCATTACCGTTCCCTACGCCGAGAAACACGATCTGACGGTCTCGGAGTGGCGCTTGCTGGCCTTGATTGCCCACGCCGGACGGCTGGCCTTCTCGGATCTGGTCATTCAGTCCACCTCGGACAAAGCCTTGGTGAGCCGCGCTCTCAAGCGGCTGCAGGCCAAAGGCCTGGTGGATCTGCAGGGTGAAGGCAATACGCCGCGCAAAAAGATTTTTTGTCAGGTCACCGAACAGGGCGAGGCCCTGCATGCGCAGGTCATGCCCTTGGCGCGTGCCAGCCAGGCTGCTGCCATTCGGGCATTGCCTGAAGATGAGCGCAATGCCATGTACAACGCGCTGATGCGCTTGCGTGCACATTGCGAGAGAGCAGGCGCTTTGTGCGGCGAGGATGAAGCAGGTCTGGAGTAGTTCCTGAGGCCCTGCGTTGGATAGCCGCCTGGATGCTGTTGCAACACATATAGACGCACGAATTTCCGCGTGCTGCAGGCGGGGTCATCCGCACATTACATGTGCTTCGCCGGTTGATGCGCCATTTTGAGAATGAGGGCTGGAGCCGGCAACCTCCAAAGCCGTGGCCGGGTGTCAAAGGCGCACACTCTCGCCAGGCTTCCGAGGTCGCTCGTCACCGTCCTCGGATAGGTCTCGCAAGTCTGAAGCGCTTGGCGAGATCCGGATCCGCCATGGCAGGATGCACTCTCGCAGACTCCTGCCTTCTTGCTCATGGATGGAGGCAGGCCCCATGCAATGGGCCAAGCAACGCATGGGCTCCTGCCAGCCATGCACCATGCTTTGCGTCAGATGTCGACAGCGCCACGATGCCCGTTCATGGCAGAACCATCGGCCCCAGTGGCGCAGCGCAGGGCAACACTGCCGGGGTGTGATGGCGCTCAGATGGAACAGGCAGCAGGTTAGGCCGTCAAAGCAACTTGCCACGCGTCATAGCCATAGACCCAGTCGGCATTGCCTCCGGCACGCAGCCAGTTATTGCCCCGCGAGCCGATCTGGATCTGACTGGTGCGCTGCTTGCGCATGGCCTCGTAGTTCTGCAAGGCTTGCGCAACGTCTTCGGCATCCTGCACTGCATCAAGATTGCGGGCCAGCACTACGGCGTCCTCGATCGCCATGCCGGCACCCTGGGCCATGAACGGCATCATGGGATGGCTGGCATCTCCGAGCAGCGACACTCGCCCCTGCGACCAGTGCGGCAGCGGGTCGCGCTCATATAAAGCCGTCTTGAGCACGCTGTCACACGCATCCAGCAAGGCTCGGGCATGTGGATGAAAGCCAGCATAAAAGCTGCGCAGTTCGGCTACGCTGCCCTCGGTGGTCCAGGATTCCTCATGCCAGGACTCCTGCGCCGTGGTAGCGAAGATAAAGGTGTCGCGGCCCTGATTGAGCGGAAAGGTCACGATCTGGCTGTCCGGAGTCGGTCCCCACCATTTGGTGAAGGCACCGATATCGGGAACATGGTGCACGCGCTCGGTGGGAACCACGGTGCGAAACGCCACCACACCGGTAAAGCGCGGGCTCTCTGCGCCAAACAGTGATGTGCGCACCACCGAATGAATTCCGTCCGAGCCTATCAGCGCATCCAGTCCATCGACTCGCGCACCGTCGGAAAATTCCACGGCAACACCGGCATCGGCTTGCACAATCCGGTTGACGCGTTTGGCGAACTTCACCTGCTCATGGGGAAAGGCGTCGGCCAGCGCAGCCAGCAGGTCTGCGCGATGGATAGTGAGTTGGGGCGCACCGTATTGACGCTCGGCCTCATCGCCCATGGTCAGGCGTGATGTTTCCTCGCCGTTGTCCCAGGTGCGGCTGATACGGTGCGTTGGGCGGGCAGCCGAAGCCCGCACGGCAGCCGCAATGCCGTCGCCCAGTCCGTCTAGCGCGCGTACTGCATTGGGCGTCAGATTGATGTCGGCGCCTACGCGCAGGTATTGCCGGCTCTGCTCGAACACCGTCACCTCGTGTCCGTTGCAGTGCAGCGCGTTGGCGGCGGCCAGGCCACCAATGCCGCCGCCCACAATGCCTATTTTCAATCGTGTCTTGGACATGTTTGCTCCTTGATATGGGTATGGTTTGCGCGTTCCGTGCTGCACTGGCAGCCCGCTTACGGTGCCTGCCAGTGTCGACAAGGCCGCCTGTCACGTGAAGCGCAAACCATCCATAAAATGACACAAATCGTCCGGAATCCTCCATGAAACAAAGCAGCGACCATTTAAGCGACGTGCTGGCCATCTGCCGAGCCGAGCGCGCGGTGACGGCCAGCTTTTCATTGGGTGAGCCTTGGGCGCTCGCGTCCGAGGGAGTGCCGGGGACCATGATCCGCGTCGCCCAGGGGCAGCCGTATTGGCTGCAAGTACAGGGCCAGTCACCGCTGCAGGTCTTGCCTGGCGATCTGGTGGTGCTGCCGCTGGGCAGTCCGCACGTAATTGCGTCGGACCTCGCGCTGGCTCCGGTTCCGTTCGCACGCATGATCGAGCGCTTTGCCCAGGGGCCAAAGGACGAGAATCCTCTGACGTTCGAGCATGGCGGAGGCGGGGCCCAGACCCGCATCGATTCGGTGCTGCTCTGGATATCGGCCTACTGCCGGCACACCATATTGACTCTGCTGCCGCCGCTGCTGCACATCCCTGCGGCGCAGGCCGCACCACCGGCCATGCTGGGCAGCATGCTGCAGACTCTGATAGAGGACTCGCTGGCGCGACGCGCCGGCTGGCGCTTGGCAGCCGCGCGCCTGGGTGAGTTGGTCCTGATCCACCTGCTCAGCAACCATTTCGCCGCACAGCAGCAGCACGGTCAAGGCTGGGTGCGCGGCCTGGCCGATGTGCAGATTGCCAGGGCCATGGCCGCCATCCACGGCCGCCCCAGCCATGGCTGGACCTTGCAGGCCCTGGCCAGGGAGGCGGCCATGTCGCGCTCGCTCTTTGCCGAAAAATTCAAGACGCTGGTTGGAGAATCGCCCATGGCCTATCTGCAGCAGCAGCGCATGGCACATGCCGCCCAGCAACTGGAATCGGGTTTGCCGCTGGCCCAGATCGCCGAGGATTGCGGCTACGAGTCAGAGCGCGTTTTTGCCCGCGCCTTCAAGCGCTGGTGCGGTCTGCCGCCGCGCGCCTATCAGCGCAACACCAAGGCGCTCAGAAACGAATTTGCTGCGCTGAAATGAGATCCTCCAGCCGCTTGCGTGCGGCACCTCAATCAAGCGCAACCTGCCTCGCCAGCTGCCCTCGCAAACCAAAGAGCAGGTGCTCTTGACGCCTTCGCCTCGGATTTCATAGTGGCGGCTGGACGTTGCTCGCATTGCCTGTCCGCTCAATAGCGATAGGTGGCCGTCAGCAGAAAGTTGCGGCGTTCGCCGTAGAAGCAGTCGCCGCGCGACAGGCATTGGGTGATCACCACCTTGTCGCCGATATTGTTGGCGTGCAGAGCCAGGCGCCAGTCGCCAGCGTCATACGCCACCATCGCGTCTGCCAGCAGGGAAGAGGGCGTGCTGATGGCAGAAGTACCGCTCCACTGTGGTCCGACATAGCGCAGACCGGCACCGAGACTCCAGCCTCCGCGGCCCTGAGCGGCAAATCGATGCATCAGCCAGCTGGAGGCCATATGGCGCGATACCGAGGCCACGCGCTGCCCCTGGTCGCCAGCGTTGCTGCGGCTGATTTTTGCGTCGGTATAGGCATAGGCCAGCGTCCAGTCCCAGTTTCTGGCCAGGCTGGCGATCAGCTCGGCTTCAAAGCCCTGGGTTTTGACCTCGCCCAGTTGCAGGCTGTTGAGAGGGTTGGCCGGATCATTGGTCTTGCGATTCTGTTCACGCAGGCCGTATACCGCAGCATAGCCAGAGATGCCTTTGCCCTCAGGAATCCATTTCACGCCGGCTTCCAACTGCTTGCCGCGCTGGGGTTTGAACGGCGTGCCGTAGAAGTCCACGCCGCCCAGAGGCTGGAAGGATTCGGTGTAGCTGACATACGGAGCCCAGCCGCCGCTGGCCTGGTACGTCACGCCCAGGCGTTTGGTGGTGGCAGAGTCGTCGGCGGCCGCTGCCGGGCGACCTTCGGTCTCGGTTTTGGCCTTGTCGTGACGCAAGCCCACTGTCGCGGTCCAGGGGCCCCAACGCAACTGGTCCTGCAGATAGACACCGAGCTGGCGCTGTGCCACGTTGGGCGCACGTACCAGTTGGGAGGCCGAGGGCGGCATGAACGTGCCATACACGGGGTTGTAGACATCCAGCGCTGTGCCTGGTCCGCGCCAGTTGGATTGGTTGCTGGTGTTGCGCTGCCAGTCCATGCCGGCCAGCAATTGGTGCTGAACCTCACCGGTTTGCAGCAGGCCTTCGAGCTGTGTGTCGATCAGCAGCATGCGTCCGCCATTGATCTGCCACACGGCATCGCGCGGTACGGTGCGGCCGTTGGCGTCAAACACCGGGCGCGCTGGACGGCCCGTGGCAGCGTTGGCTGCAAAACTGGTGTAGAGCGTACGGTAGTCGACTTCGCTGATGGTGCGGCGCAGATTCTGACGCAGTGTCCATTGAGGGCTCAGACGATGGCTGAACAGATAGCCAAATGACTTGTTTTCGGAGTCGTACTTGTCCCAACCCGGTTCGCTGATAAAGGTGCGGGTCGGAATCTGTCCGTAGGGGCTGGGCAGGCGCGTTCCCTGCCAGGGAAAGAACTGGGTGATGGAGCCGCTCTTGTCCTTTTGGTACAGGGCTTGCAGCGTCAGCGAAGTATCGGTGCTGGGACGATAGGTCAGAGAAGGCGCAATCACCACGCGGTCGTCCTTGACGTGATCGACCTGGGTGTTGCTGTCGCGGCCCACGGCCACCAGGCGATAGAGCCACTTTCCCTCGTCGTCCATGGCTCCCGTCATGTCGCTGGCAATCTGCTTGCGGCCGTGGCTGCCCAGCTGTATCTGCACCTCACGCATGCGCTCGGCCTGGGGGCGTTTGCTGGTCAGGTTGAGCACACCGCCCACGCTGCCCTGGCCATACAGCACGGAGGAGGGGCCGCGCAGGAATTCCACACGCTCCAGCGTATAGGGCTCGACCTTGATGTTGTTGTAGGTGCCGTAAGTGCGCAGCAGCCCGTCCTGGTACTGACTGACATCACCGCCACGGGCCTTGAAAGAGTCCACGCGGTTGTCGAAATAGCTGGAATTGATGCCCGCCGTGTAGCGCGTGGTTTCGCGCAGGGTGGTCACGCCCTGTGCTTCGAATTGGTCGCGCGTGACTACGCTGATGGATTGCGGCGTTTCGATCAGGGGTGTATCTGTCTTGGTGGCCGAGATCGCACGCCGGGCGACAAAGCCGCTGACCGGACCGGTGGCGGTTTCACTGGCCAGGCTGTCTTGCACGGTAACGGGGGCCAGCATGACTTCGGCATTGCCGTCAGCGCTGGGTGCGGGAAGCGAGGTCTGTGCCTGAGTGCCCAGGCTCAGGCAGGCCAGGGCGCTGAGCCAGGCCAGCGAACGTCGGTCGGTCAGACCGGGATAAGAGGAGTTCATGATGCGTTTGTCAAATGGCTGGCCCTGCAAAAAGCGTCGGGGCCTTTGTGTTGGCGGGGTTCGATGCGCTGCTGCGCATCAGGGCTTGGGGGCGGCGGGCAGGGCGGGCGATGGCATGCCGTCCTTGAGGCTGAAGCTCAGCGTGGTCACATAGCTGGCCTCGCCATAGCGCTTGCCCTGCGCTTCGCCGCCTTGCTTGTCGTTGTGATGCACCTCGGCCACGTACAGGCCCTTCCAGGGCAGGGCAAAGTTGACCCGGCCTTGCTCGTCGCTTTGCGCCTCGCGCGACCAGCCCGAGGGGGCGACGATTTGCACCTTGGCCTTGGGCAGTGCCAGACCGTTGAAGCTCACCATGAATTGACCCGGCTGGCCCGTGGGCACCAAATCCAGGGCCTGGGCATTGACGGCCACGGCCTGTGTTGGCGTTGCTACCCAGCGGGCCGCAGGGACCCACAGCAAGGCTGGCTCATTGCGCTTGCTGCGGTCAATCAAGGGATAGACGGTGCTGGCAAATAGGGTTTGAGCCTGGCTTGCCGCGTTGTAGCTGAAGCCCGTGGCGTTTCGCTGGCCGCTTAGTTGTTGCGTGCCGCGGGCTGTTTGCTGGGCCAGCGTGGGCGTGGCCAGAAATTTGTCCAGCGCCCCAGGCGAGGTCTCGCGCAGGTTGTCATTGAACTCGCCAAAAAACAACTGGGCCTGGTCGCCATCGTTTTCCAGCCAGACTTGATGAGCGTGGGCTGTGCACAGGCTGGCGAGCAGCAGAGTGGCGAGAGCTATGGGGTGATAAAAATGGCGCATGAAAATCTCCTTGGATGCGGGATAGGTGAATGCATTGCTCTGCACGAGTGAAGGTCGTCTGCCCGATATCCAGACTCAAGTGCCGGTCTGGATTCCACGAAAAGAGAGCCTGTTGATTTCTTGTATGGCCCTGTGCTCTTTCCTCGCACCTCTTGTTCAATCGATGGGCCACGGCCAGTCATGCAAGCGCCGAGGCGGCTGCTGCACCGCGATGCACATGCCATGTCCTTGCCCGGTCATGATCGGGATTTCTGTTGCATCAATAGGCGCCTGGGTTCATTCATTGACGCTCAGCGGCTCTCTGATTCGTGGCCTCTGCGGGCTGTGAGTGCAGTCCGTCAAGGACCGAGGCGGTCGAAGGTAAAAACCAGTACTCCCAGTGCCAGTGCCATCAAGCCAAGCAAGGGCAGGCGCTGTGCTTGCCAGGTCGCCATGCTGGTGGCGGCCAGAGCCGCCAGGCAAAGAGCGGCCGTCCACACCGTGGCCGACATGGCTGTGGTGGTTGCGCCCGCAAAGCCCAGAGCAATGCCCAGTGACAACACCAGCAGGATCCAGCCGGCTTGGAACAGGCGCTGGCGGCGAAGTACGGTGGCGGGAGCTTCACTATCGATATCCGGCCAAGCGTCTTCGTGATGTCGCTCCATGGCCAGGGCAAGAGCCGTCCAGGCGGCAAAGCACAACAGAAAGTCGAGCAGCATCTCCTAGGCCTCCTGTGCCGCGTTGTCGCCCGAGATCAACTGGGCGCTGGGCTTGCGTCCGGGAGCTGCCGCGCCCTTGGCGGGGCCTGCATGTCTGGCTGCAGGCTGAGGCCTGCCTCGCAGCAGGTGCCGGGTGAGAGCGGCAAGCATCAGCCCCATGGCTGCAAAACTCAGGTCCATGCCGGCCCAGCTCCAGTCCATGGCGGGCAGGCTGATGCCCAGATGAGTGGAAGTGGTCAAGGCATTGACCCAAGGCAATAGCAGGTATGCGGCGGCGGCCATACCCAGCACCAGCGCCCAGCCTTGGCGCATGGGCCGTATCAGACCCAGCAGCAAGGCCAGCGCCCAGGTGCCGAAGAAGCAGGACAGTTCGGCATCGGGGCGGCCCGGCATCTCCAATGGCAGCAGCCGGTTGGCCAGCAGATAGGCCGCGATCGCCAGCGGCAGGCCGCCCATGAGGCCGATATTGAAACTTGCCACCAGCCGTTCACCAAAGGGCAGGGGGGCGGCAGGTGTCTTGCGCAGCGCCTGGGCGCGGCGCTTGACCGACCACAGTATCAGGCCCGAGGCAATCATCAGCGAGCCCATGACGCCAAAGCCAAACAGCACCCAGCGCATCCCGATATCGGCGAAGCGAGCCAGATGCAGGCCATAGAGCACGCCATAGGTCTTGATGGCCGGGCTTTGTGGATCGACCTGGGTTTGCAGCTGACCGGTGCGGCCATCGAAGCGCAGCCGCGCTGGTCCGTACTGCAGCCTGTCGCCGTCGTGGCGGGTGATTTCCACCAAAGGACCCTGGCTGTCGCTGCGCACGGTGATGCTGCCGACACGGCCGCCCCGCCACAGCTGAGCGGCCTGGCTCAGCATGGGGGCCAGATCCACCATAGGCAGGGGTTCCGCCTGTGCGTTGCTGCCACGCCTGGCGCTTCGCGCGCCGGGAGCGTCGCCCTGCAATTCGGAAAAATAGCTTTGAGTGTCCGTTCCTTTCGCGCCAGGGTAGACGGCAGCGATGCCGGCCGGCATGTACATGGCGTGGAAAATCATCAGACCGCTGAACGTAATCATCAGATAGAACGGCAACACCAGTACCCCCGAGACGTTGTGTGCGTCCAGCCAGGCGCGCTGTCCTCCCTTGCGCGGGCGAAAGGTGAAGAAGTCCTTGAAGATGCGGCGGTGTGTGACCACGCCGGTCAGCAAGGCAATGAACATCATCAGCGTCGCCACGCCCACCACCCAGCGGCCCTGAATCGTCCAGCGGCCCTTGTGAGCGGTGCGAAGCTCGAAATGAAAGCGGTAGAAAAATTCTCCGCTGGCGGTCTCGCGGGCTTGCAGTGTTGCGCCGGTTTGCGGGTGCAGCAGCAAAGTCTCGAAGCGGCTGTTGGGCTTGTCGCGCCACAGCACATTGACGGCCGGCGTACGTTCGTCGGGCAGACGCATGATGTAGTTGCTGACGCCTGGGGCGTGCCTGTGCAGCGCAGCCTGAGCGCGTTGCGCCACATCACTGTCGGGTGGTGGCAGGCCATGAAGTTCAGGCCGCATCCACATATTGAATTCGTTCTTGAAGAAGCTCAGCGTGCCGGTGACGAAGATCGCAAACAGAAGCCAGCCCAGAATCAGCCCTGACCATGTATGCAGCCAGGACATGGCCTGGCGGAAACCCTCTTGTTCGGGCTGGCGCGTGGTTTTGGCGCTTGTCTTGGTTTGAGGTGGGGTCATGCTTCCACTCCCAACCACAATGGCCCATACAGCACTGCGCTTAGGGCTAGGGCAGGAAGGAGTACACCGGCCCAGGCAAGCCAAGCCGTGCGTGCATAGAAGGTCCAGGCAATAGCTATGGCGTAAATGACCCAGGACAGCAAGGTGGCTGTCATTGCTGCCTCCACGCGACTCATCAAGGAGTTCAGCAGCAGACTCAGGGCAGCAGTACTGACTGCGGCCAGCGCATAGCCTCCAAGCACGGCAGCCACACTGCGCGAGGCAACCGCAAGGCGGTAGTGAATGAGGGGCGATGTGGCTTTCATACCGCCTCCTGATGTGCTGGCGCCGGGCGGCAAAGATGGCCGCAGACAGGAGCTGCAACGACAAAGCGCGGGTGAATCACCCTTGGCGAGGAAAAGCAGGTAGACGGAAAGCTCAGCATGACAGACAAGCAAACGATGTGGCAGATTCGCTGGCTGGCTTGTGTCAAGAAATCATGCGGGCGTGCGAAGAAATGTAAAGTCGATTATAGATGCAATTAAGAATGATTTGTATTTATTTCTGTGATTGGGCTTGCGTGGCCTTAAAAACGGCATCTGAAGTTCTGCCCATCATTGGCCATTGCCTGCCTGGCGGATGTCTGAAGGCCCTTCCTGGCGCGTTGGGCGACTCATCGCCGGGGGGGCGTTCTTCCCCTGAGCCATAGCTGGTGTGCAAGCTAGTTCTTCTTCTTCTTCTCTTCTACACACGCTCTACTGCGATCACCACGGATGGCTGGTGAACTGGCTGAAGCGGCCAGTGCATTGTGTGAAGGATGCTTCGGATCAGGCACAGGACACCTATATGCGTCTTCTCAGCCAATGCGCCTCTGGGCTGCAAGTCCTGGGCCGATCCCGATCTGCGTGAACAGAGGGAGTGATCGGTGGCTATATCGTCACCCGGGCATACCGGCTCGGGCTTCTGGGCGCAACCCTTGGCACCTTGAACAGCTGCCGAAGCCCACTCGCCAAGCGGTGAGCGGCTGCCGCGAGCTGCCAGCAGCCGCGATGAGATGCTGGCGGGCCTTGCCGATGCCATGAGTCCGCCCTGACGCTCCTTGCCGCACCCATGCATGCTGCCCCGACTGCCCCGGGCAGGGCTGGGAGCAAGCACCGGCATGGGCCGGCTCACGGGAATGCGTCTGCGACGGTATCGATTCCGAACAATTGCCTCCACTTGCATGCAGACTCCGAAGTTGCAACGCACAATGCCAGCCTGTGTTTTTTATTCACCGTGATCATGTCCGATTCCTCTGCGGCTTTGCCAGTCAGCCTGACACTTTCCATGCGCGATGTGCTGCGCCGCATGGAGCGGGCCGCGCGTAAGCCCATGTACCAGCTGGGAGCTGAAGCTGCCAAGGCCGCCTATGAGGCCGGTGCCGGCGTGCTGGAGATACCCAGGCAGGCCTTGCCCCGTGTGGAGGACCTGCAGATTCCCGCACGCGACGGAGCGAATCTGCCTGCCCGCCTTTATGCACCGGTGGCCCGGGATGAAGCTCCCGCAGCGGGCCTGCCTGTGCTGCTGTATCTGCATGGCGGCGGCTTTACCGTGGGCAGCGTGGCCACGCATGATCCGCTTTGCCGTCAGCTCGCGCATCTGGCGGGTTGCATGGTTGTGTCGCTGGACTATCGCCTGGCGCCGCAGTTCCAGTTTCCCGTTGCACATAACGATGCCTGGGATGCGCTGCAGTGGCTGGCGGCCCATGCGGCAAGCCTGGGAGCGGACGGCAGCTGCATGGCCATCGGCGGCGACAGCGCAGGCGGTACGCTGGCGGCAGCCTGTGCGATCCAGGCACGCGATGCCGGGCTTCAGCTGGCCTTGCAACTGCTGATCTATCCAGGCACCACGGCGCATCAGGATACCGACTCCCATCGCCGCTTTGCCCATGGACTGGTGCTGGAAGAGCCGTCCATCACCTGGTTTTTCGCGCAATATATTGCCAACCCCCAAGACCGCGAGGATTGGCGCTTCGCGCCCTTGCTGGCGCCCGATGTCGACCATGTCGCACCCGCCTGGATCGGTCTGGCCGAGTGCGATCCCCTGGTGGACGAGGGCGTGGAATATGCTGACAAGCTGCGCATGGCGGGTGTGCCTGTGGATCTGGAAATCTACAAGGGCGTGACCCATGAGTTCGTCAAGATGGGCCGCGTGATTGCCGAGGCGCGTCAGGCGCACCGGGATATGGCGCAGGCCTTGCGCGGTGCGTTTGGATTGAATTGAATTGCAACCAGAGTAAGAACCATGAATCGACAGGACTTTCGCAGCTTTACCCGTATCGAGGTGCGCTGGGCCGAAGTGGACGCGCAGAAGATTGTCTTCAACGCCCACTATCTGATGTATGCCGATGTGGCCATCACCAACTACTGGCGCCAGCTGGCCATTCCTTATGAGGCAGGTTTTGCATCACTGGGCGGCGAGTTGTTTGTGAAAAAGGCCAGCACGATCTATCACGGCTCGGCCACCTTGGGCGATGTGCTGGATGTCGGCATCCGTTGTGTCAAACAGGGCAATACCTCGCTGCAGTTCGAGGCCGGCATCTTCCGAGGCATGGAGCTGCTCAACACCGTGGAGCTGGTCTATGTCTTTGCCGACGCCCAGACGCAGACCCCCAGGCCCGTACCCCAGGCCATGCGGGATCTGCTCACGGCCTATGAAACTGGGCAGGAGGTCGTCACGCTGCGCTCGGGCAGCTGGAACGATCTGGGGCGCGACGCCGAGCGCCTGCGCCTGGCCGTGTTTGTGCGCGAGCAGGGTGTGCCGCGCGAGATAGAAATAGACGAGTTCGACCCTGTGGCGCGCCATGTGGTCCTGTTCAATGGCCTGAACCAGCCCGTGGCCACAGGCCGGCTGGTCAGCGATGCACCGGGCGTGGCACGTATCGGCCGCATGGCCGTGGATCGCAGCGTGCGCGGCGGCCGCTGGGGGCGCATGGTGCTGGAGAGCCTGATCGATGCTGCACGCGAGCGCGGCGACAAGGAAATCGTGCTGCACGCTCAGCGCCATGCCGAAGCCTTTTATCTGCGTGCAGGTTTTACGCCGGTAGGCGAGCCTTATGAGGAGGCCGGCATTCCCCACATCACCATGTGCCGGGTGCTTTGAAACTTCTGTTTTGATAGCTTGTAACGCTTTATATATAAGCGTTCAGGCCTGATTTGATGCTTTATTCTAAGGAGCGTCCATGGCAAGAATCATGACCGTCCTCAGTCTGATCGGGGTGGCGGCGGCCGCCTATGTGGCTTATCGCTACGGGGTTTTCTGAGTCCCAGGGGCTGCAGGTGGGCGCCACCCGCTGGCGGGAGCGCTCTGCGGCGGCCTGCTTCGCGGCCCTTGTCGCACGCAGGTCTGAGCCCTGTCCTTTCTCACCTGCGTGCGGGAGGCATTACTGCAACTGATCCTTCAGTGCGGTGATGGCCTTCTGGGCGCAGGCTTCGTCCAGATGGCCGCCCGGCGCACCGGCCACGCCAATGGCACCAATGGTTTCATTGCCGATCTTCAGCGGCACGCCGCCGCCCAGCACCAGGAAGCCGGGGATATTCGCCATGCCGGCTGCATCGGGATTGGACTGAATGGCCTTGGCGATGCCACTGGTGGGGTTGCGCGACGATGCCGAGGTGAAGGCCTTGGCACGCGAGGCTTCGACGGTATGAGGGCCGGCGCCGTCGGCACGCACCATGGCCAGCAGCACGCCCGAGCGGTCCAGCACCGAGGCGCTGACGTTATAGCCCTCGGCGCTGCAGGCTGCCACGGTCTGCTGGGCCAACTGCAAGGCAGTGGCGCTGGCGATGCTGCGGGTGGAGGTGGTCGCAGCAGAGGCGGTGCTGGTGCCGGCCATGGCGGCAGTCAGGGTCAGGGTGCACAGGGCGATGTTGCGCAGGCGTTGGTTCATGTCAAAGCTCCTTGAAGACGGGGTGAACAAGCGATGACAGAACTGTAAGAACGGACGTCCTCGGTGCCCATTCGCAAGGCAACGGATGGCCATCGGTAATCCTACCGAGTCGGGCTGTTCAGCAGGCCGCAGTCAGCAGCAGTCGCGTCTGCTCGGCGACCGATCCCGTGCCCAGCTTTTCGGCCAGCTTGGCACGGTGTGTGTCCACGGTACGCACCGATATATCGAGCGCAGCTGCGATTTCCTTGCTGCCCAGTCCCTTGGTGATCAGCTCCAGCACCTCGCGCTCGCGCTCGGTCAGGCCGCGCAAGCTTTGCCGGGCCTCGTTGCGCTCAGCCTGCTGGTCCAGCCGGGTCTGTGCCGACTCGATGGCTTGCAGCAGGGTCTGCTCTTCGATGGGTTTGGTCAGGAAATCGGTGACCCCCGCCTTGAAGGCGCGGCGGCAGGCATGCAGATCGCCGTGGCCGGTAATCACGATCGTGGGCCAGTCCACGCCCTGGGCCATGAGCTGCTCGTGCAGCTGCAGGCCGGACATCATGGGCATGCGCAGGTCGGTGATCAGGATGCCGGGCCGGCCGCGATCCAGATGGGCCAGGCAGTCGGCGGGAGATTCAAAGCAGGTCACGGGCAGCTCATAGGTCTGCAGCAGCAGATGCAGAGCGTTGCGCACCGACGGGTCATCATCGATCAGATAAATCATGTGCAGGCTAATCGGTTCCATCCAGCGGCAGATGCATGACAAAGCGGGCGCCATGCGGGCCGGGCACATACTCCAGACGCCCGCCCATGCGCTCCATCAAGGTGGCGCAAAGCGGCAGGCCCAGCCCCATGCCATCGGACTTGGTGGTGAAAAACGGCTCGAAGATGCGCTGTGCCGTGGCAGCAGTCATGCCCGGGCCGTTGTCCTGCACTACGAGCAGGGCCTCGCCACCGCTTTGCTCCAGCGTGATGCTGATGGCTGCTTGCGCGTCCTGCGTCTGGCCAAGCGCATCGAGCGCATTGCGCACCAGGTTGTGCAGCACCTGCTCCAGCGCCACGGGGTCGGCCCAGGCGCTGCAAGGCTGCAGTGGCGCCTGCCAGTGCAGCGCCACCTTGGCCTGGCGTGCCGGGCCCTCCAGCAGAAGCAGGGCCTGATCGACGACCTGGGCCAGATCCAGTCTCTGCGGCTGGCTGGGGGCGTTGCTCACATAGCTGCGCATGCGATCCAGAATGGCGCCTGCGCGCCTGGCCTCGCGCACATTGGCCTGCAGGGCAGCCGCCAGCAACTCGGTCTTGCCCAGCTCGTGGGCGCGCAGCGCGGCCTGGCTCTGGCTGAGCAGGGCGGTGACGGGCTGGGCCAGCTCATGCGCGATGCCCGAGGCCATCTCACCCATGCCGTTGACGCGCGAGGCATGGGCCAGCTGTGCTTCATTGGCCAGCAACTGGGCGCGCCGCTGGTGGCGCCTGGCCTGCTGGCGGCTTTGCCAGACCAGTTGAACCGCACCGACCAGCGCGGCGCTGATCAGGGCGCTGATCAGCACCATGCTCCAGCTCACCAGGCTGCGGGGACGGCTGAGCAACTGCACCTGCAGAGGCTGGTCATAGCCGGCGAGAGTGAATTCGCCAAATCTGTGGCTTTGCTGCAGCTGAGCTGCCGGCTCCAGCAAGGTGCGGCCATGAAGGCGGATGCGCAGCCCGCTGTCGTCGGGCAGGACTTTGTCGTCCAGCAAGTGGGAAGCATCAATGCGAACGCAGAGCCAGCCTTCGGGGTCTGCTATCTTTTTGAGGAAAAGATAATGGCCCGGATGCAGGGAGTCAGGCAGGCTGGCGCTGGCTCGCGGCGCCAGAGGCGCGGCAGTCTGAGCCACGGCCGGGTCCCGGCAGCTGCCTGTGGCGGGTGTGGCCGCGGTGACCAGCTGAATTTCCTGCACGCGCGGGTAAATGGTCTGCACCGATTGCGCAATATGCTGCAGAGCTGATGACTCCTTGGCTGCATCCAGCGGTGCCACGGCAGTCAGGGCGGTAAGGTGGGCCTTGTGCTGAGCGACTTTCTCCAGCATCTGGCGTTGCACGGTCTGGGTCAGCTGCAACTGCTCCTGCTGCTGCCGGACATGAGCCTGCCACCACTGCAGGGCCAGGATCAGGGCGCACAACAGCCCCCAGGCCAGGGCCAGCAGCCAGCGGTGGCGGTAGTCCGGGGGCGAGTTGCTCATGCGCCGAAGTGTAGCGGTGGCCGGGCAGGCAATGCCGGGCCAGAGAGGTTCAGATATCCGCCAGCAGCTCGTAGGGCAGGGGCAGGACCTGCAGCGCAATGCCCTTGCCCGCATCGGCGCTCTGGCCTTCGGCCAGCGCCGCGTGGGCAAACAGATCGTCGCGCGAGGCGGAGGCAATCTGCATCGAGACGATGGCATCCCAGCCGCCTTGTGGAGCTGCTGCAGCCTGCACCACGGAGCCGGTTGCCTGCTCGAGGTCTTCGGCGCTGAAGACTTCCTGGCCGACGCTCAGAGCCTGCTCGGCATGCACCAGATAGGCGCGGCGCTTGAGCGTGCCGCGGAACTGGCTGCGGGCCACCACTTCCTGGCCGGGGTAGCAGCCCTTTTTGAAGTTGACGCCGCCCAGGGATTCGTAGTTCAGCATCTGGGGCACGAAGGCATCCACTACCGGTGCCGACAGCGTGGCCACGCCGCTTTGGACTTCTGACCATTGCCAGAGGTCTTCGCTCAGCAACTGTCCTTCGGGGGCCTGGCCTGCAGGGCCCATCCACAGCGCACGCTGGTTGCCTGCGCCGGGGTAGAGCGCCAGCACATGGGCATCGCCTTGCTGCTTGAGCGTCCAGGCCGCCGCATTCTTGCCGACAAGTTGCTCGGCCGCCTGGCCCGTCAGTCCGTAGAGGGCGAAGTCAGCCGTCGCATCGCTGAGCTTGCACTGGGCGCGCAGCACAAACATAGACAGGCGCTTGAGCGTGGGCGCCAGCAGGCTGCGGTCACAGATCAGCACAATCTCATCAGCGCTGCGCCTGAAGCCGATGAAGCTGGCCAGCATGCGGCCCTTGGCCGTGCAAAAAGCCGCGAGGCGGGCCTGATCGAACTTGAGCAGCGCGAAATCGTTGCTCAATTGGCCGTGGAGAAAGCTGGCTGCGTCGGCGCCAACGGCGCGGATGACACCAAGGTGGGAAATGGGGGTAATGCCGTTCAGGGGCAGCGTCTTGGGCTGGGTCATGGCTGAATTATGATCGTCGCTCTGTGTACTGATGGATCTAGCTTGTGCGTGCCCTTATTCGAGCACTGATATTTTTGCTGTTGCTGACTGCCCTGGCGGCAGGAGGCGCCTGGTGGTGGCTGAACCAGCCGCTGCAACTGTCCGAATCCAGTCTGGAGCTGGAGATAGAGCCCGGCACCACGCCGCGTGGCGTGGCGCAGAACGTGGTCAAGGCCGGGGTGCAAACCGATGCGCGCCTGCTCTATGCGTGGTTTCGCCTCTCGGGCAAGGATCGCGCCATCAAGGCCGGCAACTACGAACTGAGCACGGGGCTCACGCCCTATGTGCTGCTGCAAAAGCTGGCGCGGGGCGAGGAAAGCCTGCGTGCGCTGACTCTTGTCGAAGGCTGGAACTGGCGCCAGGTGCGCGCGGCGCTGGCGCGTGAGGAGTTCCTCAAGCAAGACAGCGCAGGGCTCAGCGACGAAGCCGTGATGACGGCCCTGGGTCGGGTGGGCGTGCCGCCCGAGGGGCGTTTCTTCCCCGATACCTATACCTATGCCAAGGGCAGCTCGGACATGGCCGTGCTGCGCCGTGCGCTGCACGCCATGGATCGCCGTCTGGCCGATGCCTGGGCCATGCGGGCAGCCAATACCCCGCTCAAATCTGCCGACGAAGCCCTGATCCTGGCCAGCATCGTGGAAAAGGAAACCGGCCGCGCTGCAGACCGCGCGCAGATTGCCGGCGTTTTCTCCAACCGCCTGCGCATAGGCATGCGCCTGCAGACCGATCCTTCGGTCATCTATGGCGTGGGGGCCAGCTTTGATGGCAATCTGCGCAAGCGCGATCTGCTGGAAGACACACCCTGGAACACCTATACCCGTGCAGGCTTGCCCGTCACGCCGATTGCCATGCCGGGCAAGGCAGCGTTGATGGCGGCCGTGCAGCCCGATCAGACCAAGGCGCTGTACTTTGTCGCCAGAGGTGACGGCACCAGCCATTTCAGCGCCTCGCTGGACGAGCACAATAGGGCCGTCAACCGCTACCAGCGCGGTCAGTAAGCAATCTTTGAGGGCGGCAGGCCCTGGCCTGTGCCCTGTGTCGAATCAAACAACTGGTGCCGCCATGCGCTGCACTAGAGGAAATATCAGTGAGTACAGCTTTATCCAAGGGTCTGTTCATCAGTTTTGAAGGCATCGACGGCGCGGGCAAGTCCTCGCATATCGAGGCCCTGGCCCAGGCTTTTCGCGACCAGGGCCGGGTGGTCACGCTCACGCGCGAGCCTGGTGGCACGCCGCTGGCCGAAAAGCTGCGGGCCCTGATGCTGCATGACGCCATGGATCCGCTGACCGAGGCGCTGATCGCCTTTGCGGCCCGGCGCGACCATCTGGTGCAGGTCATAGAGCCGGCGCTGGCGCGTGGCGAGGTGGTCATCAGCGACCGCTTTACCGACGCCACTTTTGCCTACCAGGGCGCTGGCCGCGGCTTCAGCTGGGAGCAACTATCGGTTCTGGAGCGCATGGCGCAGACCGGTACTGCGCTGCAGGCAGGGCAGGCCCCGGATTTCATGCGCGAGCCCGACATGACGCTATGGTTTGACCTGCCCGCCGAAGTGGCGGCCGAGCGCCTGACCACGGCCCGTGTTCCCGACCGTTTCGAAGCCCAGCCCGGCGAGTTCTTTGCCCGTGTGGCCCAAGGCTATGCCGAGCGCGCCCGGACGGCACCTCAGCGCTTTGTGCGCATCGATGCCCATGCCAGCCGCCACGCCGTGTGGCAGCAGATCACCCAGGCCGTGGTGCGCAAGGGCTGGCTGGCCATCATGGTGGGCAGCAAGTCATGAGCGCCTCTGATCTCGAAGCACCCTGGATCGCTGCGCAGCGTGGCCGCTTGCTGGCCCAGCGCGGTCATGCCTGGCTGCTGCAAGGACCTTCGGGTCTGGGTCAGTACGCACTGGGCTTGTCGCTGGTGCGCGCCTGGCTTTGCGAGCAGCCGTCTGCGCAAGGCGCTTGCGGCCACTGCGCCAGCTGCCATGCCATCGAGGTGCGTGCCCATGCCGATCTGTGCGTGCTCATGCCCGAGGTGCAGATGATGGCGCTGGGCTGGCCGCTGCCGGAAAAAGCCCAGGCCGACATTGACGACAAAAAGCGCAAGCCCAGCAAGGAAATCCGCGTAGATGCCATGCGCGATGCCGTGGAGTTCTGCCAGCGCACCAGCGCGCGCGGCCGTGGCAAGGCCGTGCTGGTCTACCCGGCCGAGCAAATGAATGCGATTACTGCCAATGCCTTGCTCAAGACGCTGGAGGAGCCGCCCGGAGACACCCGCTTCGTGCTGGCCAGCGAGGCCGCCCACCAGTTGCTGCCCACCATTCGCAGCCGCTGCCTGACGCACACCATGACCTGGCCTGCCGCAGCCGAGGCCGCGCAGTGGCTGCAGGCGCAAGGACTGAACGAGCCCGATGCCGCCGCGGCCCTGCAGGCTACCGGCGGTCGACCCGGCGATGCGCTGCGCATGGCGGCGGACGCGGGCAAGGCCGCCGCCTGGGCGCAGTTGCCAAGGCAGCTGGCCAAGGGGGATGTGGCTGCTCTGGCGGCTTTTGCGCCGGTGGATGCCGTGCAGGCGCTGCAGAAAATCTGCCACGACCTGATGACTCTGGCCGGCGGCGGCGAGCCCCGGTATTTCTCGCCTGCCGATCTGCCGGGCAAGCCGCTGCCCATGGCGCTGCTGGCCGAATGGTCGCGCGAGCTGGTGCAGGCGGCGCGCACGGCCGATCACCCCTTCAATGCCGGGCTGATGACGGAAGCCCTGGCCTCCAGGGCACGGGCGGTGCTGATCTCGGGCAAAGCCGCCAGAGCCGCTCGCTAGGTCATGCGGCATGGGCTTGGTCAAAATTTTCTCGGGTGTTAACCTTGCGATTTGCGCCGCCCGGCCATCACAAGAATTCTGCTACCCACTATGAACGCAATTACCACCCCTCGTCCCAGCGTGATGCAGTTGGCGATCAAGGAGAAGGCGGCGCTGTATGCCGCCTATATTCCGTTGTTCACCGAAGGGGGGATTTTTGTGCCCACGCAGCGTGACTATCGCTTGGGCGATGATGTCTACGTGCTGCTGACCCTGCCCGATGATCCGCAGCGCTACCCGGTCGCGGGCCGTGTGGCCTGGGTGACACCCGAGCGTGCTTCCGGCAATCGAACCCAGGGCGTGGGTATCCAGTTTCCCAAGGATGCCAAGTCCGCCGAGCTCAGGGCCAAGATCGAGCAGATTCTGGGCACGGCCCTGAGCTCCGAGAAGCCGACCCAGACAATCTGATTATTAATACTGGCGCGCTCCCACATCAGAGACGCCGAGCAATAGCTGTCTCGCCGCGATGGCGTCGTTCCCTGGGGAAGCCGGCGCAGCCGCTCAGGGGCGGTCCAATTTCTATGTTTACCGATTCCCACTGTCACCTGAATTTTCCCGAACTGAGTGCCAACATCGCGCAGATCCGCGAAGCCATGGCTGCTGCCAAGGTCACGCGCGCGCTGTGCATCAGCACGACGATGGAAGAGTTTCCCGAAGTGCACCAGCTGGCGCTGGACTACGACAATTTCTGGGCCACCGTGGGCGTGCACCCCGACACCGAAGACATGACCGAGCCCAGCGTGCAGGACCTGGTGGAGCGCGCGGCACTGCCGCGTGTGGTGGCGATCGGCGAGACCGGGCTCGATTACTACGGCATGGAAGATCGCAAGGGCGGTCGCACGATTGCCGATCTGGAATGGCAGCGCGAGCGTTTTCGCACGCATATCAGGGCTGCGCAGATCACGCAAAAGCCGCTGGTCATCCACACCCGCAGCAGCTCCGACGACACCCTGGGCATTTTGCGCGAGTGCGGCGAGGCGGATTCCGGCACCCAGGCCGGAGGTGTCTTTCACTGTTTCACCGAAACCGCCGAAGTGGCCCGTGCCGGTCTGGACATGGGTTACTACATCTCTTTGTCAGGCATTGTGACCTTCAAGAATGCCCAGCACCTGCGGGACGTGGCGGCGTTCGTGCCACTGGACAGGCTGTTGATAGAAACCGACAGTCCCTATCTCGCCCCCGTGCCCTATCGCGGCAAGACCAATAATCCTTCCTACGTGCCCTTTGTGGCCAAGCAGATTGCCCAGGTGCGCGGCATCTCCATCGAGGAGGTGGCTGCCGCCACCAGTGCCAACTTTGACCGCCTGTTCAAGGGCGTGACCTTGTCAGCGAACTCTGGAGCGAGTGCATGAGCCTTTTTGCTGCCCCATCGATTGCATCGTCATTGAGCCGCCGCCAGAGTCTGCGCTGGGCCGGTGCTGCTGTCGTCGGGGTGGCGGGCCTGCCAGGGCTGGCCCTGGCCAATGACTACGAGGACTATTCGCGGGCGCTGGTCAGCGACAACGCCCGTGTCATGGTGAATCTGATCTTTCGCGGCTTCAATGCCAACACCCTGGATTCGCGCGGGCGCCCGGGGCTGGTGGCGGCCCTGCATCAGGACTCGCTCCAGGTCTTCGATGTGCTGCTCAAGGCGCCTCGCATCGATGTCAATCTGGCCTCGCGCCAGAACGAGACGCCGCTGATGATGGCCTGCATCAAGGGGCACCTCGATATTGTGCGCGAGCTGATCAAGCGCGGCGCCGACGTCAATCGCGAGGGCTGGGCCCCGCTGCACTATGCGGCCTCGGCCGATACGCCGCAGACGCTGGACATCATCAAGCTGCTGCTCGAAGAAAGCGCCTATATCGATGCCGCTTCGCCCAACGGCAGCACGCCGCTGATGCTGGCCGCCCAGTACAGCAGTGAAGCCGTGGTCAGACTGCTGCTGCAGGAGGGCGCGGACATCACGCTGCGCAACCAGCGCAATATGACGGCAGCGGACTTCGCCAGGCTCGTGGACCGGCAGTACATGGTCGATTTGCTGGGCAAGGCGCTGCAGCACGAGCGCCGTACCCAGCCCCCGCGCGGGAGCTGGTAGCGAATGGGGTTCAGCAACGGCTAATTCTATTTTGATAGCTGCTAGCGCTTAATGAAAAAGGACTTCATGGTCATTTGACTCTGAAGTCCTTTGTTTACATGCGGTAGCAGCTATTAAATTTGAGGCTCTCCGGGGGTCGAGCTGCGCACCTGGTTGTGCAGGCGGGCATAGAGGCCGCCGAGCTCCATCAGCTGCGCATGCGAGCCTTGCTCGGCGATCTGGCCGCGCTCCATGACGACCACGCGGTCCGCATGCTCGATGGTGGACAGGCGGTGGGCGATGACCAGCGTGGTGCGGCCCTGCATCAGCCGGTTCAGGGCCTGCTGGACCAGGCGCTCGGACTCGTTGTCCAGCGCCGAGGTGGCTTCGTCCAGAATGAGGATCGGTGCGTCCTTGTAGAGCGCGCGGGCAATGGCCAGGCGCTGGCGCTGACCGCCCGAGAGCTGGCTGGCATTGTGGCCCACCAGGGTGTGCAGGCCCTGAGGCAGATTGCGCACAAAGTCGCCCAGATTGGCGGCCTCCAGCGCGGACCAGACGAGGGCCTCGTCAATATCCTTGCCCAGCGCCACATTGGCCGCGACGCTGTCGTTGAGCATGACCACGTCCTGGCTGACCATGGCGAACTGCTGGCGCAGCGTGTTCAGGTCCCAGTCGGCCACGGGCACGCCTTCCAGCATGATCTGGCCGCTGGTGGGCGAGAAAAAGCGGGGCAGCAGATTGACCAGCGTGGTCTTGCCGGCACCGGACGGGCCGACCAGGGCAACGACCTCGCCGGCCTTGACATTCAGGCTCAGGTGCGAGAGGGCCGGAGCCTTGTCTGGGCCGAACTGCACGCTCACATCGCTCAGCTGCAGTGCGCCGCTGACCTTGGCGGTGGGCTTGAAGCTGCCGCCTTGCTCGTCGGTGGAGCCTTCGAGCAGGGCCAGGCCACGCTCCAGTGCGGCCACGCCGCGCGTGATGGGGTTGGCCACATCGGCCATGCGGCGGATGGGCGCAATCAGCATCAGCATGGCCGAGATGAAGGCGGCAAAGCCGCCCACGGTCACATCCTGCACGCTGGCCGAGCCGATGGCGGCGCCGCCTTCGCGGCTTTGCCACAGGGCGATGCACAGAATCACCGACAGCGCAATTGCCGCCAGCACCTGGGTCAGCGGCGTCATGGCGGCCGAGGCGATGGTGGCCTTGGTGTTCAGGCCGCGCAGCTGACGGCTCAGCTCGCCAAAGCGCGACTGCTGCGAAGCCTGGGCGCCATGCAGGCGCACCATGCGGTGGGCCAGCACGTTCTCCTCCACCACATAGGCCAGCTCGTCGGTGGCCGTCTGGCTGGACTTGGTGATGCGGTACAGACGGCGCGACAGCGTCTTCATGACCCAGGCCACACCCGGCACCATGAAGGCCACGATCAGCGTGAGCTGCCAGTTCAGATAGATCAGGTAGCCGAGCAGGGCGATCAGCGTGAAGCCGTCGCGAGAGATGCTCATCATGGCCTGCACCAACTGCTGGGCGCCGGTCTGCACCTCGTAGACGATGGTGTTGGACAGCGCGGAGGCCGATTGCCTGGAAAACAGGCTCATGTCTGCGGCCAGCAGGCGCTCGAAGAGCTTCTGGCGCAGACCCAGCATGCCGTCATTGGTGATGCGTGCCAGCGCGTACTGTCCCGTGAACTGGGCCAGGCCGCGAACGACGAACAGGCCGATCAGAAACACCGGCACCGTCCACAGCGGCAGCGACCCTGTCGTAAAACCACTGTCGAGCAAAGGCTTGAGCAGTGCCGGCATGGCGGGCTCGGTTGCTGCCCCCACCAGCGTGGCCAGGATGGCCAGACCCCAGGCCCAGCGCTGGCCCGAGAAATAAGGCGTCAGGCGCTTGAGGCGCTGCATCAGCGGCAGCTCGGATGGATGGACGGGTGCTGCTTGAGCGGGAGCTGGGGCCGTGACGGCCTTGGAGGTCTCGCTCGGCGATGGGGGCGGTGTGGCTTGCATAAGCGCGTGATTTTAGGGCTTGTGCTTTTGGAGTCGACAGTGATCTCAATAGATGAAATTCGGGATGAAGTTGTAACCAACTATGCCTGTTTGAATATAAAGCGCCAGCCTGCGGCAGAATCGGCGAGGGGATTGCCTCTGCACTCACGCAGACTCTGGCATGCTCCCGATCTGAAAGTTTTGGGACACTTGCGTTTGATCACCCTACTGAGCACGTTCTTACATCAGGAATCCGTCAGTGTGTGTAACATTCGCGCTTGTGTTTGTACCGGGCAATTCCGGAAATTTTGATGGCTGCCAATGACTATTGACCGACTTCCATCCCTGACAACCTGGGCGGCAGGGCCGCGCGCTTCCCGCAGAGCCATGCTGGCAACGTTAGCCGCCACGCCGGCCCTTCCGGCACTGGCCCAGTTCAGGGTTGAGGTAACAGGCGTGGGCCTGACACAGTTGCCGATCGCAATTGCCCAGTTCAAGGGGGAAGGCTCGGCCCCGCAGAAGATTTCCGCCATCATCCAGGCCGACCTGGAGCGCAGCGGACAGTTCCGCGGCGTGGATGCCTCAGGCATGGCGCTTGACGAAACCTCCCGTCCCGATGTGGCCCTGTGGCGCCAAAAGGGTGCCGATTCGCTGGCGACCGGCAGCATCACGCGTCTGGCCGATGG
Organism: Comamonas testosteroni; assembly: GCF_030505195.1. Taxonomy (NCBI): domain Bacteria; kingdom Pseudomonadati; phylum Pseudomonadota; class Betaproteobacteria; order Burkholderiales; family Comamonadaceae; genus Comamonas; species Comamonas testosteroni. The sequence continues at coordinate 832,716 of NZ_CP129672.1, read as the reverse complement.
CCGCTGGGATGTGCGCTTCCGTCTTTGGGATGTGGTCAAGGGCCAGGACCTGGGTGGTCAGGGCTTCGCAGTCACCACCGGCGATCTGCGCCTCGTGGCCCACCGCATTGCCGACTACATCTATGAAAAGCTCACGGGCGAGAAAGGCATTTTCTCCACCCGCATTGCCTATGTGACCAAGGCCGGTGCTCATTACCGCCTGTGGATTGCCGATGCGGACGGCGAGAATGCCCAATCTGCGCTGTCCAGCCCCGAGCCCATCATTTCCCCAGCCTGGGCGCCCAACGGCACGCAACTGGCCTATGTGTCCTTCGAGTCACGCAAGCCCGTGGTCTACGTGCACGATGTTGCCAGCGGCCATCGTCGTCTGCTGGCCAACTTCCGCGGCTCCAACAGCGCTCCCGCCTGGTCGCCCGATGGCAGCCGTCTGGCCGTGACGCTGAGCCGCGACGGTGGCTCGCAGCTGTATCTGCTCAGCGCCCAGGGCGGTGAGCCCCGCCGTCTCATGCAAAGCAGCGGCATCGATACCGAGCCCTGCTTCTCCAGTGACGGTCGCACCATTTACTTCGTCAGCGATCGCGGCGGAGCACCTCAGGTCTACAAGGTCTCGTCCTCGGGCGGCAGTGCCGAGCGAGTGACCTTCACCGGCAACTACAACATCTCGCCGGCCATCAGCCCCGACGGCAAATGGCTAGCCTATGTCTCCCGCGTGGGCGGTGGCTTCAAGCTCCAGGTCATGGATCTGGCGACAGGCACAGTGAACTCCGTCACGGACACCACGGCAGACGAAAGCCCGAGTTTTGCGCCCAATAGCCGTCTGATTGTTTACGCCACCATTCAGGGAGGCCGTGAAGCGCTCATGACCACCACGCTGGACGGCAAGATCAAGGCACGTCTGGCAGGTGCAAGTGGAGACATACGTGAGCCCGACTGGGGCCCGTTCCAAAAACAGTGATCTGAAGTTTGCTTTCCCTCTTTCTTTCTAGTGATGAAGTCCATTGTGGACTGTTCGGAGAAATCTCATGTTGACTATCAAACGTCTTTCCCTGGCTTTGGCTGTGACCGCGCTGGTCGCTGGTTGCAGCTCTGGCGTCAAGCTGGACGACAAGCCCGTTGACGGTTCGCTGTCCAGCCAGGGTGCAGGCACCAGCGGCCAGGGCCAAAGTGGCGTGTCGGGCGTGGACCTGACAGGTTCCGCAGCGTCCAAGGCCGGCCCTCAGGGCGTCAGCCGCATCGTCTACTTCGACTTTGACAGCTACTCTGTCAAGGCTGATGCACAGCCCCAGATCGAAGCCCATGCCAAGTTCATCAAGGCCAACCCCGCGGCCAAGGTGCAGCTGGAAGGCCATACCGACGAGCGCGGCGGCCGTGAATACAACCTGGCCCTGGGTCAAAAGCGCGCTGAAGCCGTGCGCCGCTCTCTGGGCCTGCTGGGCGTGAACGACGCGCAGGTTGAAGCGGTGAGCTACGGCAAGGAAAAGCCCGCTGCTGAAGGTCATGGCGAAGACGCTTACGCCCAAAACCGTCGCGTTGAAATCAACTACCGTTAATGATGAAGCAGGCCTTGTTGACTCTCCGTCACGCAACGCTGCCTCGCCTGGTAGCGGCCGGCCTGCTGGCCGGCTCCGCCATCAGCGCTCATGCAGCCCTGTTTGGTGATGACGAGGCGCGCCGCGCCATCATCGAACTGCGCCAGCGCGTTGACAGCCTGCAGCAATCGCAGGAGCAAACCCGCCGCAGCCTGCTGGACTTGCAGTCGCAGATCGAGTCGCTCAAGTCGGACCAGGCCAAGCTGCGAGGTCAGAACGAGCAACTGACACGCGACGTCGCAGAGTTGCAGCGTGGCCAGAAAGATCTGGCAAAGGGCTTTGACGAGCGTCTGCGCCAGTTCGAGCCCGTCAGCGTGACTGTGGACGGCGTGGAGTTCACTGCCGATCGCAATGAGCAGCAGGAATTCGAGCAGGCTCTGGGCATGTTCCGTTCGGGCAAGTTCCCCGAGGCCGGTCAGGCCTTCGCCGCTTTCCTGCGCCAATGGCCCAAGAGCGGCTATACGCCGTCGGTACGCTTTTGGCTGGGCAACTCGCAGTACGCCACGCGCGACTACAAGAATGCCATCGCCAATTTCCGTTCGGTCATGACCAATGCGCCCATGCATGCTCGTGCACCCGAAGCGGCCCTGTCCATCGCCAACTGTCTGGTGGAACTCAAGGACACCAAGGCAGCTCGCAAGACCCTGGAAGAGCTGCTGCAGGCCTATCCGAACTCGGAAGCCGCAGGGATTGCCAAGTCCAAGCTGGCGACACTTAAATAATGGCCGAATATTCTCAGCCTCAAGCGGAAACAGCGCCCCAATCCGGCGCTGTTTTTTCTATGGAAGAAGCAGATGTGCAGCGCCGCTTTGGCGGTTTGGAGCGCCTGTACGGCGTGCAGGGGGCAGCGCAGATTCGCGCGGCCCATGTAGTGGTGGTCGGTGTGGGCGGAGTCGGTTCATGGACGGCCGAGGCGCTGGCGCGCAGCGGCGTGAGCCGCTTGACGCTGATCGATATGGACCATGTGGCCGAGTCCAATATCAATCGCCAGATCCACGCGCTGACCAGCACTGTCGGTCAGGCCAAGATCGATGCCATGCGTGACCGCATCGCCGAGATCAATCCGGCCTGCGCGGTCAATTGCATCGATGAATTTGTCGATCCGGACAACTGGCAGCAACTCTTGCCGGCCGATGCGGATGCGGTGATTGATGCTTGCGATCAGATCAAGGCCAAGGCCGAAATGGCGGCACATGCGCGCAAAACCAAGCAGTGCTTTATCTCTGTTGGTGCTGCAGGCGGCAAGCGCATGGCCCACTTGGTGGACATCGCAGACCTGAGTGCGACGACCCATGATCCGCTTCTATCGCAGCTGCGCTACCGATTGCGCAAGCAGCATGGCGCTCCCAAGGATGGCAAGCGCATGGGGGTGACTTGTGTGTTCAGCCGCGAGGCCGTCGCACCACCTGATGCGTCTTGCTCGATCGAAGGCGGTGATGGCAGTCTCAACTGCCACGGCTATGGCTCGGTCGTGGCTGTCACCGCGACCTTTGGTCAGTGCGCAGCAGGCTGGGTACTTGATCAATTGGCTCGCAAACCCAGCTAACCTAGCTAATCCAACTAATTCAAGAATTAGGCAAAGAGCCGGGGAAAATAGATTACAATAACGTCATTCCACTGATTAGGCAACTACTGCTTTTGATGTGTGGCAGGGTCTTTAGCTCAGTCGGTAGAGCAGCGGACTTTTAATCCGTTGGTCGCGAGTTCGAATCTCGCAGGACCCACCAGAATGCATAAGCCGCTACAGCTATTAAAGTTGTAGCGGCTTTTATGCTTTATGTGACCGTATATGTGACGCGTCTCATATCCAGTGATCTCATACAGTGGTCATACAGTCATTACGGCTGTCTCGTTGGGCTGAGCAGTCGCCCGCCATCGAGCCTTGATGTAGCGCTCCGTTGTTGCCTTGTCTGAGTGGCCGCAGAGCAACTGAATCTGCTCGATAGGTGTCCCAGCCAGCCACATATCAGTGGCACCTTTGCCCTTTAGGTCCCGGAAGCCGAATGAGGCCATGGGCGGGATATTCTTGGATGCCCTGATCTCGTTTGCGGTCCTTATGGCTTTGCCGAGCATGGAATTGATGCCACCGTAGGTGTACCCAGTGCCCGCTCGGGTGTGCACCAGAGGTTGGTCCATCTGTGGATTTGTGCCCACGGCACGGTTGATAAGCTTTTCCAAACCCTCGGTCATCGCAATCTTCAGCCTTGTGCCTGTCTTTCCCTGCTCGAAGGTGATGATGCGATTTCCCGTGTGTGGGTCGCGTGCGAGGACTTTTGGCGTCCAGTAGATGATGTCGCTTTCCGGGCGCTGTAGCGTGCGGTAGGTCAGCTCCATCAGCACGCGCACCTGGGGCCAGGCCAAGGCATAGACCTCCTGATATTCCTGATGGGTGACATACCGGTCGCGCTTTTTCTCCGAGTTTTCGCGCGTGCCGCTTTTTTGCATACACGGGTTGATCTTGAGGCCGGGGCATTTGTTTGTGCGAATCAGCCAGGACAGGCACGAGCTCAGACATGCCTTTTCCCGATTGGCGCGCACTCCACGCTCAGCCGCAGAGCCTGCGTCCAAATAGGCTTGGACGTGGTGGGGCTCAATGTGCTCAGGGAGCATAGCTCCAAAGAACACTTTGAGCGGCTCGGAGTCTTTTGTGTAGTCGGAGAGAGTCCGCGGCGCGAGGTCTTTTATGGACACCCGTTGTTGGCAGTCCACCAAGAATTGATCCAGCCAGTACGCGGTGGTGCCATAGTTGTCAGCTGGGCTGTTGTAGACGGCAGCTCGCTCCTTCGCGGTACGGACATCGGTGCCCATGCGCTCCCACCGGCCGTCCCTGTGGCGGTAGTAGAAGGCGTTGTGTTTGAAGGAAAGGCGAGTGCCCGCGAGACCCATAGGATCTCCATCTTTACGTGCTCGTCCCATGTTTTCTCTGTTTGAAGAAGGATTGCAGCCCGATTACGTTAGGTGTGGATGAGACTGCGCTCGTGCTTTGACCTGTGGTCACGGCAGTGCTGCCGGTCATGACTCTGTCGAACTCCGTGCGCGCGACAAGAGGGCGACCGCTGGGCTTTGGCTTCACCACCATGCCAAGGCGCTCCAGGAAGCGGATCTGTGCAGCTCCATTTTTCAGTGGAGAACAGATCTCATTGATCTCCGCATCGGTGAGGTATGGCCATGGATTGTTCATGTGCGTCTCCATGAAAAAGCCCCGCACTAGGCGGGGCTTGGGGTAATTGGTGAGGGTGAGTAGCTACTCGACCCACTTTGTGCCAGGTGGGGTTTCAAGTGGCTTGATAAATACCGCCTCGTCCTCGATCTCGCCGAGCACTGGGATGCGGCGAAGGCTCGGTGTCTTGATTTGGCTGAGCTTTTCAATTATTTCCGCTGCTTTCAATGCAGTTGCGTCACCCAGGCGGAGTGCGGTAACCAGGTCATGAAGTTCAGCGGGAGGAATGCCCAATCCTTTCAGATTAGGTTTGCTCTCCGTTGCAGACCCTTCAGTGCTGGCGTCCGCGCCCGATTCAATAATTCCGTGTGCTCTCTCAATCAATCGAGTGCATGCGAGAGGAAACGACCCTTCTTGCACATCACCTCCCAGAGCCTTGCTGATCTGCTCAAGTGTGAGTGGCGAGCGCTTAGGTGTTTGTCCACTTTCTAGAGCGGAAATTGCAGGTGCAAGCAGACCCTCTGCAATGCGCTTAGCTGCCTCTGCATCTTGAACTCCACCAGTAGCCAGGTTTTTATACAGATGGCGCAGGTTCGCCAGTGCTGTAGTGTGCTGTGCTTCGCTCACGGTTGATTCCTTTCAATCGATACTGATTATATATACAGTGTTTTAAGGCTGCAAAGGGCGTACTAAGTGCTTGCCGGGGTCACACCAAAAATGAACCCCGATCAGTGGCGGGCCGGGTGGTGATCGTCAGGCGACTTTTCGGAGCTGGCCTGCCTCGCTGTAGTTCGCGGCCACGATCAGCCGCATGGGTAGGGGGCTGACGCTGTTGCCGGCCATTCGCACCTGAGCCGTTTTCGTCAGGAGCTTGCCTGCGGCCGTGCGGTCAATGATGTAGTTGGGCGGGAAGTCCTGAGCGTTGTAGAGCTCGCGCGGCACCAGCATGCGCAGCGTGATGTCTACGATTACCCAGGGCTCGCCCTTGAGCCATACGGTCACCAGTGCAAGGCGGTCGCGCGTGGTGATGGTCGTTGCTGGCTCGCGTAGATCAGACCACTGCCCGCCGCTGCCGTGGTACCGCATGAGGAATGCAGCACAGCGCAGGGCGCCAGCTTCATGCTCTGGACTCAGGCTCTGCTGCTCCAGCTTGGCGGTAATCAGCTGCTGTTGGCTACCGCTGGTCGTGACCGTGGACATGCCCTCTCGCAGATCCCTAGCCGGCGTGGTGTTGAATCCGCCGTTGGCCTGCACCATGAAGGCCGTGGCAAGGCTCTGCCCGCCGCCGCTGGCCGTCACTGTGCCCACGGACCCGGTGATGTCGTTCGTGCCGTGGCTGCGGCGCTTTGTGGCGCCTGAGCCTTCGCCGTGACCCGCCTGCACAAGATATGCAGACGCCACCGCATGCTTGATGCTGCCTGCAACCATGGTGCCGATAGCTGATTCCATATCCATGGTGCGCGGCTCTTGGCCCTTGCGCTCCCCATACCCAACCTGAACCATGGAAGCGGCAACCAGTCCAATTGTGGTGCCGGTACCGGGCCGCACTGGATTTCCGCCCGCCGTCACGGTGGGCACGGGCTCACGCAGATCCACGCCGACAGAGCCGGTGTTGAATTTGGTGATGAAGGCGGCGTTTGCTGCAGCAGGGGCGATGAATGGATCCTTGCTGCCGATCACATACTTCTGCATGCCATGGGCAATGCGGCGCATCGTGGCCTCGGCCAGATCCTTCTTGCGGCCGAAAATGCTGGCACCGGGAATGCTCCAGTCGATGCAGTCGGCAGCCGGCATGTGCGGTTTGAGTTTGCCCACGGGCTTTTTTGCGTGGGTTTTCTCGGGCCAGATGATGGGCAGCCCATCGCAGCGGGCGATCATGTACAGGCGCGTGCGTGTGCTGTGGCTGCCCAGGTCTGCATTGCATATCACGCGCCATTCCACCTTGTAGCCAAGGTCTCGGAGACTCTGCACAAAACGATCCCAGGTTTTTCCCAACTGATTCTTGTCGGGAACGAGAAACTGGTTGCGACGCGGCACACGCTCGCCCGGATCTGCCACACGGTAAGTCGTTTTGCCGTTGACGTCCGTAATCTTGTCCAGCGTGATGACTCGGCCCGTTGCTGGGTCGCGCTTGGCGATCAGACGCGACCAGTGCAGCATTTGCTCGACATTCTCCAGCGTGATTACATCGGGCCTGGTGACACCAGCCCAGCGAATCACGATCCAGGCCAGAGAGCGAATTTCCGTGGATCGGGGTTGCCCGCCCAGCGCCTGGCTGTGGTGTGTGCAGTCTGGTGAGGCGTGAAGCAGGCCTACTGGCCGGCCGCCCGTGACAGTGCGCGGGCAGACTTCACGAATGTCTGCGCGATGGTGGCGCGTCTGCGGGTGATTGATCGTATGCATGCCGATGGCATCGGCGTCGTGGTTGATTGCATCATCAACCGGGCGGCCGATGGCCTGCTCAATGCCTGTGCTGGCACCACCGCCACCGGCAAACAGGTCAATCACCAGCTTGGCAGACAGTGCCAGCACAAATTGAGGGGTAAGCATAGGGCTCCAGAAATGGAAAAGCCCGCTCAGTGGCGGGCATGGGTTAGGTCATTCGCACAGGCCATATGACGATGCACAGGCGTGGGGCTCATTGAGCTGGGCTAGCAGATCGAACTGCTTGCCTCCTCGGGTTGTCTGTGCCCACTCGATGCGGGTCCAGACATTCAGGTCTGCAAATACCTTGCGGCGGTCCTTCGCCTTGTTGCTGTCGGTAAAGAAGGTGCTGTAACCACGTTTGCTGCACTGACCGACCATGTGCTCCCATTCGCTTATACGCTTTGGGTGCTCAGGCCAGCGCTGGGAAATCTGGCGCAGCTCAGACTTGCTGCAGTTGATACAGGGCATACACCCCACGCGGTCTGCACCCTGCAGGTAAAGCGGGTTGGGGTGGATGCAGCGGACTCCAGTGAATTCAAAGACTTGTGCCGCAGTCCACTCCACCAGCGGACGAAATGCCCGCAGGCCAGGACCGATGCGCTCGGCCATCTTGGCATTGCGGCGAGCTGCGGATTCGTCGCGGCGCACTCCCTGCCAGCTGATTACCCGGTGCCCTTGGTCCAGTAGACCTAGCTGGAACTCCACAGCCATGTTTCGCTTCAGCTCCTCGGTGCAAAACTGGGCTTTTCGGCTCGGAAATCGACCCTTTAGCATGCAAAGGTCAAGGAACGGATTGCCAGAGGGGTGCAGTACTGCAAGGGCGCGGCGCTTTGCTTTGTTACTCCAGCGGACCTTTCGGCCGGACTTGTCGCGGCGAGTACGTTGATCGCGGGCGATGAACATGCGCCGGACAGCAAAGCGCTCAGTGAAGTCTGCTTTCAGGCGCGTGATGCTGACGCCCAGTGCCTGCTCAAGATAAATCAGATAGTCATAGACGGCCTGATGCTCGTTACCGGTGTCACAAAAGATCGGCACAACGTTCTCGGCGGGACAGCGTTCTAGTGCAAGAGCCAACAAAGCAGTGCTGTCCTTGCCGCCTGAAACAGAGATTACGTGTTTGATGACCATGGGCCTGGGCTCCAGAAATGACAAAGCCCGCTCAGTGGCGGGCTGTGATGGGTGGCGCGGTCAGTGGCCGCATGGCAGGCTGCCGTCTGGCAGTGGTATGCAGAGATTGAAGGTCGCCAGCCACTGCAGTCCGGCGTCGGTGTGGAAGGGGTAGGGGCAGGCCTCGTTGGGCGTGCGGCCTGCATGATAAGCCTCACGGGCTTCGGCCTCTACCTGGGCTTTGGGGATAAGCACCTCGCCACCGGCCCAGGTGGTCTTGAAAGCCTCAGCCATGGGCGTGTGTGGGTGCCTGGGCCATCTGGCGCACAGCCTGCTCAAAGCTCATGCTGCGCACGGGGCAGTGCTGCGGCTGGGCGTTGGCCAGGATCAGGGTGTCATGGCGCGGCAGCTGGCGGGCGCTGGTCAGGCCTTCGCAGTCGGCGTCATAGACCTTGCTGAGGCCGAAATGCTGCTGCAGGCGTGCTGCCTGGCGGGCCTTACCGCAGCCTTTGGGGCCGAAGATCACGATTGAACGGGTGGGCATAGCGTTGCTCCTTTGCATGCTTCATGGCGCGCAGCGCTTGCTGCAGCTCGGTTTGAAAATAGGTATTGAGAGAGGCGGCAGGCGTGGCGGCGGTTGCCGCCTGGCTCTGCATGCGGCGCAGCAGGCGGCTGCGCTGTTGGTCGCGGTGCTGCAGCTCGTGCAGCACGGTGTCTATCGGATGCATCGGCAGGAGATCCCCAAACCCAGGTGGCCCAGCTCGACAAAGCCGTGGTCAAACGCTTCGGCGGCGCTGCGGGCAATGTGCTGGATGGAGACGCAGCCACATGTCAGGACAAAAACGCGCATGGCGGCGGCTCCTAGAAAAGCTGCAGATTCAGGTGGTTGGTGGTGCCGGCGCGCACGCGCTTGAAGGTCATCAGTGCCGGGCCGTGCTGGGTGCGGCGGCGCTGCTTCTTAGTCTGGGCTGCCTGCTCGGCTGCGATGCGCTCGCGGGCCTTGGCGAAGGTCTCGGCAATGTTGGTGCGCAAGGCATCGCGGTACTCGAATGCCGGGTTGGTGCATCGCATGCTGGGCCAGGTGGTGCGTGTTGCTTGCATGGGTTCTCCGGTTGAGGGCAAAAGAAAAGCCCGCTCAGTGGCGGGCTTGGTGATGGATGTGGTGGTCAGTCCTTAAAAGGGTCTGCCAGGGCGATACGCTCGATAGGGTTGAGGTGGTCGCGTTTGCATTTGCCCTTCATGCGCCACTTGTGAGCGATGTGCTCAAAGCGCATGCCAAAGTCGGTGCGGCCATACATTAGGTTGAGGTGTTCGTGCACCTCTCGCCTTATGAGCGCGTCGAACTTCATGAGCACCAAGGCCATCTGCAGGTGCCTTTCGTCCAGTACGCGCAGATCGGTCAGATCAAACTGGAAGCGGTAGCCGTTGTAGAAGCTCAGCAGCATCCCGGCTGCTGCCCGTGCGGCGCCATGGCTGTGACCGTCGGCCAGGATGAAGAAATAGGCCAAAACTCGGAGAGGGTCGTGCTCGGTGTGGGTGAGCGCGGGGTAGGCGATGTCGCTAGCGGTCATGGTTGTTCCTTGGACAAAGAAAAGCCCGCACAGCGGTTGCTGGCGGGCTGGTGAAAAGTGCCGGTGCCCTGATGGGCCTGCCTGGGGAAGTGATACGGAGGGGGAGGAGAGCTCCCAGGCCCGGCGAAAACTGAAACCATCTGGTGTGACCACTGTCGCCATCAACGTAGAGTGCGATCCCTGCGCTGAAGTTCCTGATAGCTGACGCCTCAGACCCATTTCTGCGGCGGCAGACCTGCTTGAGTTGTCACACCAGATGGCTCCGCTGATGCCCTGCGTGGGATAGGCGCATGCATGCCGCATGCTGGCTAAGTGCTCACATTTTTGATACTCCCAATGCTGATCTATGGACGAAAAAAAGCCCGCAGGGCGCGTGCCGTGCGGGCTTGTGTTGGGTGGATCTGGCTATTTGCTCAGGTCTTTTTCAAGCTGGGCTTTTTCGCTGCGCAAGCGCTCTAGCTCGTTCTGAGCGGCTAGTTGCTCGCCCTGGCAGCGTGTTGCCACTGCCTGCATTTCTGCGCTGATCGATTGCTCCCAGGTAGCGCCTGCCAGGTTGTTCATGGCAGATCCCTTTCGCTGTGCCAGAGCATCAAGATCCTTGCGGCAGTTGTTCTGCACGCGCTGGATGTTGTCGTAGGCTCCGCCGAGATAGAGCTCATTGATGTCTTTCAGTCGACCGCTCTTGCGCATGCGGTCAGTCTGCGCGTTGATGCGGTCAGCTTCGGTCATTGGCTTGGCGGCGGGTGCTGTGCTCTGGCCCGCCATTGGTGCAGCGGTCGCTGCAGGGCTTGGCTTTGGCGCATGCCCAGATGCGGGCCGCACTTCAACGGTTGAGCTCTTGCCAGTGGTGCAAGGTCTGTCTTGAAAGATCTGTTTGCCTGTCCCGTCGTCGCATTTGTAAATGGCCCAGGCTGGCGTGCTGGCTGCAAAGAGCAGCGCAAATGCAGCCAGTGTTTGCTGGCGTGTCTTCATGTCTTCTCCCTCATTTGATTGGGAGGTTTTAGCACATGAGGGAATTAGGTCAAACCGCAGCACCCTGCTGCAAGGTGCTCTGGTTTGCCCCGTAGCGCACGGGGAGGGCGTTGCCGGGATTCCAACCGGCATGACCGTTCTTGCTCTTGGCCGCCTTCGCCTCACCCTTTTGACCGTTTACGTACTTTGACGGCTGGTTACGGCAGGGATGCCGCGCAGAGCAGCGGCCATGCCCGCTGATGCTATTTGCCCGGTGCGCACTGCATTGGTGGTGCGAACTGTCTGGGCGTGAAGTTTTGAAAGACCGGGCGTAACCCGGTCGATACCGTGGTGCCCATCACATTGCTGCGATGGGCTGAATGTGCCACAAGTAAAACTAGTATGCAAGTAAAACTAGCAAAGAATACTTGTTGCTTCTACAAGCGTTTCCCGTTCCAGGCCCAAACCACACGGCCGACAACCGTCACTTCGTGATCACCGTTCAAGATCTCTACAGCTTTGGAGCTCTGGTTATCGCTAGAGACTTGAAGTTTGCCGCTCAGCAGGGGGGTGACTCGCTTAATAAAGTTTCTTCCGTCGACCTGGAGAACGTAGACGCCTTCCCTTGATGAAGGGTCGCGCGCGCCAGAGCCTGTATCAACCAGAAGTACATCGCCGTCGGTGAAAGTTGGATGCATGCTGTCCCCGTTGGCATGAATGAATCGCAACTCCATTGGGTTCTGTGGCTTGATGTACTGATTAACCCAGTGAGGGGAGAGTGCCATGTCGCCAACGATGACATCTCCCTCAAGCAGTTCGTTGCCTGGGCCCATGCTTCCGCTGTTGGCAAGAATGGGCACGATCACAGCATCAGGCGCGTGATACATCTGAATGCCCGAGCGGTCTACGAAAGGCGCTGGGGCGCGACTAGTCGGCGCTGCATCATCCTCGCCAATCAGTTGAGCGACGCTGATGTCAAAGATTCGCGCAAGCACCTCCAAGCGCGTTCTCTTTGGTGCGGTGCCTGATCCATCCTGCTTTTCCCACTGCTGGATTGTCTGCCATGCCAGCGGCTTGGAAAGGCCTTCTGCTTTGGCGATTTCCTCAGCCAGTTGCTGCATGGACCAGCCGCGCGCCTCTCGCTCTTTTTTGATGATCTGGTGAATAGACATACGCACAAGTGTTCCTTGTGTCGGCTTGCAAGTCCATGCAAGATCAACTAGTATGCTAGTTATTCTTGTATAGGTGAAATATGTCCAAGCAAGCTCAAGACGATGTTAAGGGTGCGGCACGTGAGGCTGCGGCTAAAGCGATTTCTCTGCTTGGTGGCCCGGTGGAGGCCGCTAAGAAGGTGTCTGCACCGTCATATCAAGCTGTTCAAAGTTGGCGTGTCGCTGGCGTTCCAACTCGTTATTGCGTACAGGTCAGTGGACTAACTGGCATGCCTCTGTATGAGCTTCGGCCGTCAGACTGGTCCGTTTACTGGCCAGGCAGTGCAGCCACCGCTTCGAGTGCCAGCCATGGCTGACGCACTAGCTGAACAAATCGCAGCGGCCTGGGATGGGCGCAATGCTTACCGCGTTGCGGCTCATTTTGGCTTGCCCGCTCGTTGCGTCTACACGGCAATCTTGATGCTGCATGCCGATCGCAACTGGCTACTCAGTCTGCAGCAGGCCGGCGTTGTGCTCTCTGCAGCGCAGAGCGAGCGGCTTGCTTTGCTGCTGGATCTGATTGCTGAGGATCGCCCTCCACAAGACCGAGCCTTTCGCACAGCTGCGCAAACACCAGCTGCTGGCGAGGGTCTGCAATGCCCTTGTCGCGCTCAGCCTGGCGGCAGGTCGCAATCCACTTCACAAGGGCCTCAGCAGTGAAGTTCGGCTCAACCTCCAGCAGAAATATCAAGTGGCCCAGCATGGCCTCGATGGCGTCGATGCGTTCATCTGGCGTGGCTGGCTTGTCAGGTTGCGTGTCCATTTTTTTCGTCTTGATCAGCTCTGATATCGGGGCGGTTTTCGCCATGGTAGCCAATGGCGCGGAGCTGGATTTTTCTTTGGCTGGTGTGGCTGTGGGTTGTGTGCTCATGGCTGCCTTTGTTTGAGGAGGACTGCTATGGGCTCTACTGTCACAGTTGGCGCGGATTCCGGCTATGGCGTTCTGCATGGCGAATCCGACACTGGGCGCGGAATGTGCCTGCAAGATGCCGCGCGTCTGGTGGCCGATCGCTTCCCTGGTGGCGTGCCTGCACTGGCCGAGGCTATGAATGTCTCTGCCAACACGCTGCAGCACAAGCTGAACCCCAATAACACGCGCCACAAGCTGACGATGGATGAGGCTTTGGCGATTCAGCAGGCATCAGGCCTGCCGTTTGTGTTGCAGGCAATGGCTTCCGCCATGCGTCATAGCTGCGTGCCCGAGGCGCCTGATCAGTCTGGCGGCAATCCGGTCGAGGCGTTCATGCGCTACCAGCATGGCTTGGGCGACTTCACGGCTTCGGTGGCCGATGCCTTGCTGGGTGATGGCCCGGTCAATCGCAATAAGTTTCGCCGCGTGCAGGCCTTCGCCAGCGATGTGATGGTGCTGACAGGCTACTTGGTGGCAGCGGTGGCCCAGCGCGTGCCGCAGCAGCCATCGACGGACGGATGGGACGGCTGATATGTATATCCAGCTGAGTGCCCGAATGATGAACCAGGCAGAAGTGCTGCGCCAGATTCGCGGCTTGACCGGCCCGCAGGCTGCCAAGGCCTATGCCAAGGCGCTGAACGATACCGGCTTTCAAGTGCGCCGCGCCATGCAGGATGAGATGCGCGCTGTGTTTGACCGTCCCACGGATTACATCTTGCGCAGCCCGTTTGTGCGCATGGCTACGGCCGCGAAGCTGAGCGTGACCATCGAGCCTACCTATATGGGCGGCAAGGGGATCGACCCGCAAAAGATCCTTGATGCCCAGACCTGGGGCGGTCGTCGTCGTGACAAGCGCAGCGAATCCGCGCTAAGGCGCGCAGGCATCTTGCCCAACGGCTACCAAACGGCCATTCCCAGCGATGACAGGGGTGGGCCTTATCCCGGCAGCGATGACGGCAAGGGCAACTTGCGCGGCCCGTTTCTGGTTCAGCTGATCAGCTATTTCCATGCATTTGGCGAGCAGGGCTACAAGGCCAACATGAGCGAGAAGGGCTATCAGCGCGTGCATCGCGGCACCAAAAAGCAGGCCGGCAGGCGCTACTTCGTGACCTACGGCAAGACACGCGGCGGGCCACGCATCACCCAGAAGGGTGAGCAAGACGAACGCACAGCTCACCTGGCCCCCGGCATCTGGGCTGCCAGCGGCACGGGCGGTGCCGATGTGCGCCCTGTGCTGATGTTTGTGCGCCCTGGCCGTGGCTACCAGCCCCGTTTTGACATGGACAAGGTAGCCAAGCGCGCAGACGCCGAGGCCTATCTGGAGCGCCGTATCCGTTACCGCTTGCGTGAGGCCGCAGGCGTATGACCGCAACCAATTTCAACGCGGCCATGCAGCCGCAAACGCAGATATCAGGAGGTGCAACCATGCAGCAATCCAAACCCGTTATGACCAGCAAAGATACCAGCGCAGAGGCTTTTGCCGAGCTGGGCAACGAGACCCGCCGCCGTTTGAGCGAAAAGCTCTATGAGACGCTGCGCCATGCCCACCAGCAGGGCGTGCGTGACATGAGCCGCCGTGAGCTGCGCGACTACTACAACCAGCAAACCGGCGTGTGGCTGGAGCTGTGCAGTGTGGCGAGCACCGTCAATGCCTTGCTGGCCGCCGGGCGGCTTGAGGAGGGAGCTGCACGCCGCTGCAGCGTGTCTCCGCGTCAGCGTGACGTTGTGCCTGTGAAGTGCAAGGCGAAGCAACAAGCCATCGCCTGATATCAGTTGGGCCTAGGGCAATGAATCACTACCCGCACCATATTGGTGACTTCAACAATGCCACCCGGCATTTAACGTTCGTTGAACGGGCGTTGTACCGGGAACTGCTGGATTTGTATTACGACACCGAGCAGCCGTTGAACCCGGACTTTGACAAGCTGGCGCGCCGTGTGCTGGCAACGTCTGATGAGCTGCGCAAGGCGCTGCAAGGGCTGCTGGATGAGTTCTTCACGCTGCAGGATGACGGCTGGCACAACGAGCGCTGTGATATCGAGTTGGCTGCATACCTGAAAAAACAGGAGCAGCAATCGCTTGCTGGCAAAGCGTCTGCGGCCAAACGCAGGGGCGGAAAGAAGCCCGCGCCGCCACTGGCTGGTGGTGCTGTGACTGGTCAACCGGGCCACGGTGGTGACGGTGAACCCGGTGCAACGGACGTTGAACGGTCGTTGAACGGACGTACAACCAACCAGAACCAGAACCATATCGATGATGAAGAAAAGGCGCGCACGGATGCCGTTGTGCCTGCTCGTGAAGCCGAATGGGCAACTGTGTTTGAAGAGTTTGGCGTGCAGGTTGACCACACCAGCATCCATGACCGCAAGAAGTTCTGGCCGTTGGCCAACAGCTGGTGCACCAGCCGCGTGACGGTGGGGCAGATGCGCTCTGCCGTGGCCCGTGCCCGAGCCGAGGCGCGCGAGCCGATCTCCTACCTGCCGTCCTACGTAGACCGGGTGCTGGCGACTGCCTCGGCCCCGATCAAGCCCCGTCCTGGCCGAAGTGAGCCACCCATCAAAACCCTCCACCAAGGCATAGGAGTGCATGCGCTGTGATGAATGAAATGAATCGCCAATCGGGCAGCCGCTCGCTGTCTGCTGCCATCCAGTCGGGTGTGCATCGTCCTCCGCTGGTGAAGCAGGCCGAATGCGATAGGCATGGCCCCTTCCAGTCGCTGTGCCATCTGGGCGACATCTGGCTGGGTTGCCCAGCATGCGCGGCGGCAGAGCGTGAGGCTGAGAGGCTGCGTGATGAGCAGCAGCGCCGCGCGGTGCGGGTGCAAGAGTGGGAGGCCAGGATGGGCCGCGCCGGCATCCCTGAGCGTTTTCGTGATCGAACGTTGGGGTCGTACGAGGTGAGCCATGAGGGTCAGCAAATGGCGTTGGACTTCGCCCAAGCGTACGCCGATGACTTCGCCAGGGTTCGCAAGACAGGACGCAGCGCGATCTTCATGGGCAACTTCGGCACGGGCAAGACGCACCTGGCCGTGGGCATCGGTCTACAGGTGATGCGCGAGCACAAGGCCAGTGTGCTGTTTGTCTCTGCAGGCCGCATCGTGCGCATGGTCAAGGACAGCTGGGCCCGCAACTCAGGCGTGACCGAGAGCGATGTGGTGGCGCAGATGGTGTTCCCGGATCTGCTGATCGTGGATGAGGTCGGTGTGCAGCAGGGTACGGAGTTTGAGCGCAATGTGATGTTCGACGTTCTCAATGAACGCTATGAGCAGCGCAAGCCTTCGCTGCTGTTGACCAACCACACGGTCGAGGATCTCAGTAGCAAGTACCTGGGCGAGCGGGTGGTTGATCGCCTGCGCGAGGACGGCGGGGCTGTCCTCAAGTTCTCCTGGGACAGCGGTCGCCGCGACATCGGAGGGCTGGCGGCATGAGGGCGGTGGTGCTCAAAAAATGGGCAGGCCATGGGTCCTCCCTGGCCTCCTCCGAAGCGGGTAATTCGAGCCGCATGTTTAGACTGTTGCGCAGTGCTTCTAGGGGGGTTAAGTGAAGATCCTGCCTTACTTGGATGCTCCTATTTCGCAAGCGGAATTTGCAGAAATTATCGGCGTCAGCGAGGCCCGTGTGAGCCAGCTGGTGAGCGAGAAGGTGATCACGCGCGGCGACACGGCCCACGAGTGGCTGCTGAGCTACTGCGAACGTCTGCGCGATGTCTCGGCGGGTCGGGCCGGCAGCGATGGAACGGATTTGGCCTATGAGCGTGCCTTGCTGACCCGGTCACAACGTGAGGCTCAAGACCTCAAGAACAAAGTGGCACGCGGGCAGTTTGCTCCCATCGGCCTGCTGGCTGACGTGCTGGGCCTGGCCAGTTCTGCGGTGGTCGACCACATGGATCAGGTCGAGGGGCAGATGCGCAAGGCCTGCCCAGACCTGCCCTATGAAGCCCTGGTTGTCGTGCTGCGTGTGCTGGCTGGTGCCCGCAATGAGTGGATCCGAGTCACGACAAAACAGATATCAGAGCAAATCGAAGGAATGGCCTTGGGCTTTGAAGAAGACGCAGGCCAAGCAGAAGAGGAGGGCGGTGAATGAGCGTTGTCACCATTGAAGCCATGGAGGCCATCAAGGCAGCCGCGGCGCTGGGAATGTCCAGCATGCGGGCTGAGGCTCCGCAAACCCTGTCGGAATGGGCCGCTGAGAATTTCCTGTTGGCTGGTGAGTCCAGCCACCAAAAGGGTGGTTGGGTGGCCTGGCCCTTTCAGATCGGCATTCTGGATTTCATGAGCGATGACCGCATCGAGGAACTGGCGGTCAAGAAGTCCAAACGGGTGGGCTATAGCAAGATGATCACGGCCTTTATTTGCTACAACATCGCCCACCGCCGGCGCAAGCAAGCGCTGTGGCAGCCGACAGATGATGACCGCGACAGCTTCGTCAAGTCGGAAATCGAGCCGCTGCTCGACCCTGTGAACGGTGTGCCGTCTGTTCTCGCTGCGCGCAAGCGAGGTGGGCGCATCGAAGAGACCATCAAATACAAGCCATTCCGTGACAGCGTGCTGCACCTGCTGGGCGGCAAGGCTGCGCGGGCATACCGCCGTATCACGGTCGCGGTGGCAATCCTTGATGAGTGGACGGCCTTTGACCAGACCATTGGTGCCAGCAAGGACAAGACGGCGGGCTCTCCCGGCAGCTTGGCCAAAGGGCGGTTGGAGGGGGCTCCATATCCCAAGTTCGTGGGCGGCAGCACGCCGGGCATCATGGGGCTGTGCCACGTCTCACGCGCCTGCGAGGATTCAGAAGATGAAGTTGATTACCTCATCGAGTGCCCCCGCTGCGGCGTAGAGCACACGCTGACCTGGGGTGGGCCTTCGGTGCTGCACGGCTTCAAGTGGGAACGCGGCAAGCCCGAGACCGTGCGCCATGTCTGCCCACATTGCCGCGACTCCATCACCCAGGCCGACTACATGCCGGGCGGTTGGCCCCTGGTCGGCGCCTGGGTGTGCCGTCGCTCAGGCAAGCGCTTTGGCGCTGATCGCATTTGGCGCGATGCCAGCGGCGAACCCTGCCGGCCACCGCGCACGGTGGGCGTGCATATCTGGGCTGCCTATAGCCCGCAGCGCCCCTGGTCCACCATTGCAGACGAATTCGAGAAGGCCGACCGTGCATTGAAAGAGGGTGATGCCGGCCCCATGACCAGCTTCACCAACGAAACTCTGGGCCAGGCCTGGGAGCTCAAGGGCGAAGCCGCTGATGAACATGCGCTGCAGGCCCGCGCCGAGCCCTACAAGTTGAAGACTGTGCCCGTGGGTGGCTTGATGCTCACGGCCAGCGTGGACGTGCAGCACACCTGGTGGGATATCAGCGTCTGGGCCTGGGGGCGAGGGCTGGAGAGCTGGGTGGTGGATCACCACATCATCGAGGGCAACCCTGCCAATGAAAGCGATTGGGAGCCGGTCACCGCCTATCTGCAAAGCCGTTACAAGCAGCTGTGGAACGGCAGCAGCATGGGCATCACGGCCACCAATGTGGACAGCAGCGACCAGACGCAGGCGGTCTACAACTGGGTGACCAAGACGCAGAACGTCATTCCCAATTTGCGCGCTATCAAGGGCCGGCCTGGCATCGCTCTGGTGGGGCCCGTCACGCTGCAGGAGGTCAACTATCGTGGCCGCAAGATTGCGCGCGGGGTCAAGCTGTGGACTCTGGGCGTTGATAACGCCAAGGATCTGCTGCTAGGCCAACTTGCCATCAAGGAACCCGGACCTGGCTATCTGCACTTTAGCGAAGAGCTGCCACGCGAATGGTTTGAGCAGCTGACTGCTGAGCACCGTGTGCTGCAGCGGATCAACGGCAAGGATGTGTTTCGCTGGATGAAGCGCCGGCAGCGGAATGAGATCTTGGACTGCCGCAACTATGCGCTGCATGCCGCCATGGCCCAAGGGCTGCACAAATGGTCTGACGCCAAGTGGCAGTTGCTTGAGCAGGCTGTGCAACCGCCGCGCGACCTATTCAGCCCGCCTGAAACAGATGCCAGCGATGCAGCTCCAGTTTTGGAAGAGCCTGCACCTCGCGCTGTCACTCCGTCCATCCCACCAAAGCCAGCGGCCCAGCGCCGCCCCCGATCCTCTTTTGCCAGCGAAGAATGGAGCAGCAGACTATGACAGTGAATACTAACAAGAGCCAAGCAGACGCCGCACAAGTGGCCGATTCCGTGTTGCAACTCGAGTGCGATATGGTGGAGATCGCGCGGCAAGAGCTGGGCATCAGTGAGGTCGAGGCCTTGAAGGTGGCCCAGGCCTTTGTGCATGGCCTGCGCAAGCGCTACGGCGGCATGCGTATGGGCGGGCGTGGGGCGTCCATCTACATTCCCTCGCCCAGCAAGGCCGAGCGCAACAAGGCTATCTGTGAGGAGTTTGACGGCACCAACCATCTGGAGGTCATGCGGCGCCACGGCATCCAGCGTGCCACGCTCTACCGGGTCATTTCTGCCAAGGCTGGATCTGCGCGCATCGGTGTGGCCAGCGCCAAGGCGCCTTGAGAAAGTCTCATTTGTCGGCATGCAATGAGACGGCAAACCTCGTAGCGTGCTGCACAAAGGCAGGCAACACATGACCATCATTACCCAAGAGCATCTGGATCAGATCGACCTGGCGATTGCCAGCGGCGAGCTCAGCGTTTCCTATCAGGGGCGCAACGTCACATATCAGACCACCGATGCGCTGCTCAAGGCGCGCTCTCATATCGCGCGGCTGCTTGCGCAGAAGTCGCGCCAGGGCGCGGCCACATTTGGCGGCCGTGGTTACGGCCTGGCCAGTTTTGACCGCGATTAAGGAGCTCACATATGGCCAACATCATTGATAGTCTCGTGAGCTACGTGGCACCCGAGGCGGCCTTGCGCCGCGCCCAAGCCAGGAAGGTGCTTTCTCATTACGAGGCCGCACAGCCCAGCAGGCTGCGCAAGAACCGCAACACCAACCCGTCGCCCAATCTGCTGGTGGGCCGCAGCGCTTCTGCATTGCGCAACCACGCGCGCTATCTGGAGCGCAATCACGATATCACCCGTGGTGTGCTACGCACCTTGGTGAACAACGTGGTGGGCCCCAACGGCATCGGCATCGAGCCCCAGCCGCGCCGCCGCGATGGAACCATCCACAAAGAATATGCCGATCAGCTGCGCCAGTTGCACCGCAAGTGGAGCAAAGCGCCCGAGGTGACTGGGCGCATGCATTGGTCGCAGGCCCAGCGCATGGCTGCCTACACCTGGCTGCGCGATGGGGAAGTGTTTGCGCAGCAGGTAGTCGGCAATGCGCCGGGCTTGGTGCATGGCAGCAAGGTGCCTTTCAGCCTGGAGATTCTTGAGCCTGACTTTGTGCCGCTTGACTTCACCGATCTCAGCCGCAAAATTCGCCAAGGCATTCAGGTAAATGACTGGGGGCGACCCATGGCCTATCACGTCTTCAAGCGTGACCCGCGCGAGTCAGGCGCCTGGATCACGCCAGCAGATCTCAAAACCATTCCTGCGGGCAACATGCTGCATGTCTCCACCATGGACCGACTGCATCAGTGGCGTGGCATCAGCGAGCTGGCGAGCGTGCTCAACCGCGTGGAGGATCTGAAAGACTATGAGGAAAGCGAGCGCATCGCCGCCAAGATTGCGGCCAGCATGGCGGCCTACGTCAAGCGCTTGCCTGGTGTCGAGGGCTTTGACCCAGGTGCAGATACCCGTGAGAAAGACGACAAGGGCAACCCGCTGCCGCGTGACTTGCGCCTGCAGCCGGGCATGATCTTCGATGACCTGATGGTGGGCGAAGAGGTGGGCCTCATCGATACCAATCGACCCAACCCCAATCTGGTGGCCTGGCGCTCGGGCCAGCTCAAGGCCTATGCGGCAGGCGTAGGCGCCAGTTACAGCAGCATCAGCCGAGACTATGGCGGCACCTACAGTTCGCTGCGCCAAGAGTTGGTGGAGCAGTGGGTGCACTATGCCGTGCTGGCCGATGACTTTGCAGGTCAGTTCAGTCTGCCTGTCTGGGAGATGTTTGTGCGCGTTGCCCATCTGAGTGGCGCTTTGCCCATGCCTGATGATGTTGAGCCAGGCTCAGAAGATGATTGCCTTTTGATCGGGCAGTCCATGCCCTGGATCGACCCCCTCAAGGAAGCCAATGCCTGGGAGAGGCTGGTGCAAGCCGGATTTGCAAGCGAGGTGGAAGTCATTCGTCGCCGTGGTGGCAATCCGCGTGAGGTGCTTGATCAGATTCAGCAATATCGGCAGGAGGCAGCAGAAAGAGGACTGAAGATGTCATCTGATCCTGCTGGAGGCAATCAGCGCAGAGTTCGAGGGCATGGTTTGTCAGAGTAAGAATGACTAATTTCGCGCCTTTCTAGGACTCTGTCGTTGCCAATGTTGCTTATCGAAGGAAGCTTAGCCGGGGTATATCAACGGCTACTTGCGGAGATTGCCGAAGTAGTAAGACTTTTGATAAAGCGCGAAAGCATGGCTGGCATAAGTATGAATTTTTTGCAAGCGTATGGTGTCAGTCACAAGCGCGGATAGAAATTGATTCTGAAATTCATTGGTTACAATGTGCTACACAAACCAACTTGTGAGGCATACAGTGGATACCGTAATTGAAAATAGAGAATGGGTATTTAGCGGGATTGGAATATTGGTTTTGACAGCTTTGTGGAAAATATTTGGTAATATGGTTAAGACATTATTTGGGATTAAGTTATCAAATAATGATGAAAATCATCCTGCACCGGTGAGTATTAATAATACTGTGAACGTACATAACATGGATAATGGAAGCCCTTCAAAAACTGATGAGGTGGTGAAGAGCTTAGACTCAATCAAGCAGCATAAACGAATTTTATTTATTGATGATGATACAAAATTCAAAGTTGTTAAGATACTCTACAACAGTGGGTGGATTTTTACAAAACACGTGAAGGATGCTAAGAGTCTCATTGATAGAGAAATCTTAGAAGCTGACATTATTTTTATTGATATTCAAGGTGTCGGTGCAGCATTAGGATTTAAAGATGAAGGTCTTGGCTTGGCGTTGGCGCTTAAAGACAAATACCCAGAGAAAAAGATTGTTATTTACTCAGTAATAGAGGATGGTAATAGATTTCATGATGCTTTAAGAAAGGCAGATTCTTTTCTTTCAAAGAATGCTGATCCCTACGAGTTTGAAAAAACGGTTGAGGAATTGCTCTTAGGGAAATAATATGCGCTACAGATTAGTTAACAATAATAATGATATTATTTACTGCAATCTTTTAGATAACGAGAAGCCATTAATAAATGAGATTAAGAACGAATCTACTTTATTAAGGGATGGTAGGGTAAGGTTCGGAGTAATTAAATCAAAAAATGGAGTAAGCTTTGCTTCATCAAGTAGGTCTGATTATTTGAAGAGTTCTCAGAAGTTTAAGACATCTCACAAAGCAATTCATAATTCGATTGAATTTGTGATGAGATCAATTGAAAAGCAGCAAGAGTCAAGCTTTAAGAATACGGGCAGATTGATTCATAATTTGACATCATTGAATGCTCATATTATTCAAGAGATATATTCGTTAGTACCTCAGCAGCTTCTGAGCGATCGCACAAGCGGGCACACTAAAATTGTGCAAGGAATAATAACAAACAGCAGCTATGAAGCTGCTTTGTCCTTATTAGCTATTGCCAAAGCTAGTGCATCAATGAAGACCGAATTCTCGGTGTTCAAGAAATTATTTAACCCTGACCCCACGCTTCAGAAAAAATATCATCAAATACATAAGGTATTGATGAATATCTTGTATTTGTTTTTTCAGGATTTCACGGATAAGAGCGTGATAGTGAAAATTACTGAAAGTACTGCGACAGGTTTTTTTGACTATGAGTCAATTCATGTTGCACTTTATCATGTGTTAGATAATGCAGCTAAGTATACAAAACCAAATTCCACAATTGAAATAACAATTTCGGAGGATGAGAACTACGTAAGTATTAATTTTGCAATGACTAGTTTGCGAATTTATGATTACGAAATACCTCGAATTTTTGAAGAAGGATTCTCTGGGAAGCTGTCTACAAATACCGCTAAAAAAGGGAGTGGAATTGGTACATTTTTAATTCGTGAAGTTCTTCGTATTAATAATGGTTATGTTGATTATTCCCATGTGGCTAGCAGTATTCACAAACACATGGGTATTGAATATCAAACTAACTCATTTAAAATTGGATTACCTCGTAAACATAAGGCTTAGTCAGGATCGTAGCTATAGGTAGTATAGAGAAATAAATAATTGACTATGTTGATACTTTCTCATGTGACGCCTCTAGTTTTTATATAAGAAGATGATCCGTTGATATTTACTTAAAGAAAGTCTCATTTCACGGCATGAAATGAGACAGCGAAACCCAGAAACTGCCTGCATTCCGCCCTTGAGGCGACAACGAATGCAGGCAGTTTTTCATGAGTACATCGCAAAAGTGGTTCGCCATCCGCCGCAAGACAGCGCAGGCTGCAGCGGCTGCGGGTGTGCAGTCTGCCGCCGAGATCCTGATCTACGGCGATATCGGTGAGAGCTGGTGGGAAGAGACCACCAACGCCCGCGACTTTGTGGCGGAGTTGCAGGCCCTGGATGTGCAGGCCATCACCGTGCGCATCAACAGCCTGGGCGGCAGCGTTCCAGACGGCTTTGCCATCTACAACGCCATGAAGCGCCACCCGGCCACCATCACCACTGAAGTGGATGGCATGGCTTTCAGCATTGCCAGCCTGATCGCCATGGGCGGCGACAAGGTGTGCATGGCTGAAAACGCCATGCTCATGGTGCATGCGCCCTGGACTTATGCAGCTGGCAATGCGGTCGAGCTGCGTGACATGGCCGACCAGTTGGACACCTGGGCAGCTGCCATGGCGACCAGCTATGCCCGCAAGACCGGCAATCACGATGCCGTCATGGCCTTGCTGTCCGACGGCAAGGACCATTTCTTTACCGCTGCCGAGGCCTTGGCAGACGGCTTCATTGACTCCATCACCGATGCGTCACCCGTCGCGGCCAGCGCTGCCCGTGACTTGCCCCTTTCCCGTTACCGCTCCCTGCCAGCTGCTTTGCAGCGGGCAGGGGGTACTTCTGCGGCGCCTGCCGCGCAATCCGCTCCTGATGAGGACAACATGAAAAAGAACCGCACCCATGTGCTGATGAACGCCATTGGCGCATCTGGCGCGCCGGCAGCTGGTGGCGGAAGCGCCGCACCAGCTGCAGCTGCTCCCGTCGCTGCCGCTTCCACGCCCGTGCCCGACGCCGCTGCGCAAGCTGCTGTGCTGGCTGCTGATCAGACCCGTCGTCAGTCCATTCGTGCATCGTTTGCTGCCTGGGCTGGTCGTGAAGGTGTGCAGGATCTGCAGCGCCAGTGCGAAGATGATCATTCCGTTTCTGCCGCTGCCGCTGGTGCTCGCCTGCTGGCTCACCTGGGCTCTCAGGCAACGCCTGTGGCTGGCGTGAACGTCACCACTGTGGAAGATGAGGGCGATAAGCGCCGCGATGCTGCTGTATCCGCGTTGCTGGTTCGTGCCGGCTACGCCACCAAGGAGCAGGTTTCTGCCCACGGCGGCAATCCATACCGTGGCATGAGCCTGGTGGAAATGGCCCGAGCCTCCCTGGAATCCGCTGGCGTCAGTGCCAAGGGCAAGGACAAGCGCGAGCTCGTCGCTGCAGCCTTCACTCAGTCCACCAGCGATTTCCCCATTCTGCTCACCGATGCCATTCACCGCGTGCTGCTGTCGGCATACGCCGTGCAGGCGCTGACCTGGCAGCGTTTCTGCAAACGCGGTCAGGTGTCGGACTTCCGTGAGCACCATCGTTTCCGTGTCGGCTCGCTGGGCAACCTGCAGCCCAAGGGCGAAAACGGCGAGTACAAGAATGTGCACATCCCCGATGGTGAAAAGTCCAGCATTGCAGCCGCAACCAAGGGCTTCATCATCAATCTGTCGCGCGAAATGATCATCAACGATGACCTGGGCGCGTTCACTGACCAGGCTGCCGCCATGGGGCGCAGTGCCGCCCGCACGGTCGAGGCTGATGTCTATGCGCTGCTGGGTGAAAACAACGGCCTGGGCCCGACGATGCTGGACGGCAAGCCTTTGCTGCATGCATCGCACGGCAACGTGGTGGCGGAAGCTGCGGCACCTTCCAGTGCTGCCTTTGAAGCCTTCCGCATCCTCATGGCCAAGCACAAGGACGTGAGCGGCAACGACTTCCTGGATCTGCGCCCCGCCGTGTGGCTGGGCCCCGTGGGTCTGGAGGGCCGCGCCAAGCTGATCAACAAGTCCGAGTACGAGATCAGCACCGATGTGAACCCCTTGACGCCCAACGTGGGCCTGGGCATGTTCCGCGACATCGTTGGCAGCCCCCGCCTGGAGGGCACTCGCCATTACGCCTTCACCGATGTCAATGAAGGTGCAGCCCTGGAGGTCGCCTTCCTCGATGGCGTGGATACGCCTTTCATCGAGCAGCAGGACGCATTCGATACCGACGGTGCGCGCTTCAAGGTTCGCCTCGATTACGGCGTGGCCGGTCACGACCACCGCTGCATCGCCACCAACGCCGGCCAGTAAGCCCTGCGGCTGATAAAGGAGTATTGAAATGGCAAACAACTTCATTCAGCCCGGCAAGGTGCTGGACTATGTGAACACCACCGCTGATGCGGTGGTCAGCGGGCAAGTCGTGCTGATCGGCGTCATTCTGGGTGTTGCCCTGCGCAACATCGCGCCGGGTCAAACCGGCTCCGTCCAGATCGATGGCGTCTTTGCCGTCCCTAAATTGGCAGGTGCGGCCATTGCACAGGGCGCGGTGCCTGTGTTCAAACCGGCCGAGGGTGCTTTCTCCGGGGCTGCAGCCGCAGCCGGCGACATCTCCGGTGCATGTGCAGTGGCCTTCGGTGCGGCCGCAGCTAACGCCGAAGTGGTGCATATCAAGTTCACCGGCGTGCCCGGCACTGTGCAGGCTTGAGGCACATGGCTGCATCTCTTGCCCCATTCGCAGCGGTTGAGTCTCGGCTCAATGCGTCAGTGCTGCGCCGTCTGGCCAATGCCACTGCCACCTGGCAGGGCGGTCAGCCGTTCGGCGTGATCTTTGATCGCTCGCAGCTCGAAGGCTTCATGGGTGATGCCGTTACCGGCGTTAGCAGGAGCGTTTCTCTGTGCGTTGCCAACGCCCCAGGCATTACCGAGGGCAGCACGGCCCTGGTTCTGTCGGGGCAGCCCTGCGAAGTCACAGGCCCAGTGGTTGCAGACGCCAGCGGCTGGGCCACTTTTCCCATCGTCTTTCTGAACTGATCGCCATGTTGTTGCTTGAACAAGTCATCAAGACGCGCCTGGCAGGGCGCAGCGCGTTGGCCTCTTGGCAGGTGCGCGGTGCTTCTGAACTGTGCGACCGCACCAAGGTGCCGGCCATCGAGGTGCGTATGTCCGGTGCCGGTCTGGGTGATGTGTCGCGTGAGGCCGCCCAGCTGGAGCCGCGCTGGTCTTGCGTGCTGGTTGCCAAGCGCAGTGAAGGTGCCGCTTCTGAGCTCGATGCCGCCATGGAGGATGTGGTGGGCTGCCTGCATGGCTGGCGCCCGGTGTCACCTGGCGGTCGGGCCTGGTCCGAGCTGCGCGCCGCTGGCGTGCGTGAGGCTGAGTTTGTGGACGCCGGCCTGGTCGGCTACGCGGTGGAGTTCACCACCGTCTCTGTTTTCGAGTCGCTGGACGCCTGAGGCCGGCGCCGTTCAATCTTTCAAAGGAGCTAGCCATGGCTGCACTGCCCCGCGTCAAGAAGGAATACCAGATTCCGCGTGGACGCCTTGTTTTCTATCCATTCGATGCTGATGGTCGCCCTGGGGGCGGCTACCAGTTCGGCAACTGCCCTGGTTTTTCCTTGAGCGTGGAAGGCGACAAGGCCCCTCATTACAGCTCTCAGGGCGGTCTGCGCGAGAAGGACGAAGAAGTCCTGATCGAGATCACCCGCAAGGCATCCATCACCTCCGACAACATCAGCGGCAGAAACTTGCGCATGTTCCTGTCCGGCACTTCCGAGACGCACTCTCAGGCCTCGGCCACGGTGACCGATGAGGAGCACAAGGTGGAGCCGGGCGGCATCTACCGTCTGGGCGTCAGCCCTGCAGCTCCGACCGGGGCGCGCAAGCTCAGTGCAGTAACGGTCAAGAGCAAATCCGGCTCCACTCCCTATGAGGTGGGCAAGGACTACGTAGTAGATGTAGACCTCGGCCTGCTACAGATCGTCGAGGGCGGTGCCATCTCCACGGCAACCCAAGTCGAGGTTGGCTACACGGCCGCCGAGACCACCTGGGAGCGCATCAAGTCCGGCAACGGCACGGATCTCAAGGGGGCTTTGCAGCTGATTGCCGACAACGCCCACGGCACCAATCGTGATTGGTGGTTCCCCAGCGTAGCCCTGTCGCCCACAGGCGAGCTGCCGCTGATTCAGGACGGCACCGACTACAGCCAGTTCGGCCTGGATGTGGAAGTCCTCAAGCCCGAGGACGGCGAGGCCGTCTATGTGGACGGCCGCGCGTCTGTGATTCCCTAACTCACTACTTTTACAGACCGCCCGGCACGCCGGGGCGGTTTGCACTGCGGCCAGCAAGCACCGGCTGCAGTGCAAACCGAAGCAACTACTTTCACTAAAGCACCGACGCCATGGCCTTCAAGCCCATTCAAATTGTGATCAATGCCAAAGACGATGCGTCTGCGGTGCTGAGCAGGCTTGAGGGCAAGTTGAAGCTCTTGGGTGCGTCGATTGCCGGCTACTTCGGCATCAAGGCATTTGCCGGTGTGGTGAAAAGTGCCGCAGATTTTGAAGCGGCCATGAGCCGCGTCAAGGCCGCCACCGAAGGCACGGCTGCAGAAATGGCCGCGCTGACCAAGGCCGCCCAGGATGCCGGCAGCAGTACCAAGTACACCGCAGTGGAGGCGGCTGGTGCTCTGGAGAACCTGGCGAAGGCTGGTTTGAGCGCGGGCGACTCCGTCAAGGCGCTGCCCGCCGTGCTGGCCTTGGCCCAGGCGGGTGATATCGAGCTGGGCAAGTCCAGTGAGTATGTGACCAAGGCCGTGATGGGCATGGGCCTGGCGTTTGACGATGCCGGCCGCGTGGCCGATGTGCTGGCCAAGGGCGCCAACGCCACCAACACCAGCGTAGAAGGGCTGGCCCAGGCGCTGAGCTATGCCGCGCCCGTTGCCAATTCCCTTGGCGTGAGCCTGGAGAGCACGGTCGCCATCATCGGCAAGTTTGCCGACGCGGGCATTGACGCCAGCCGTGCGGGTACGGCGCTGAACTCCATCATGAGTCAGTTTGCCGATCCGACCAGCAAGTTTCGCAAGGAGCTGGGTGCTGCAGGCATTGTCACCACCAACTTTGAGGAGGCTTTGCACCAACTGGCCGCCAAGGGCAAGGACGGCGAGAAAGCCATCAATGCCGTGGGCCTGGAGTCTGGCCCTGCGCTGCGCGCCTTGCTCAATCAGGGCATGGGTGCGCTGGATGAGCTGACGGGCAAGCTGCGAGAGGCGGGCGGCAGTGCCGAGGCTACGGCCAAGACCATGGCCGACAACCTCAACGGTTCCCTCAAGGGCCTGGGCAGCATGTGGGAGACCGTGACCCAGGTGCTGGGCAAGCCCGTGCTGCCGGTGGTGCGCAAGGGCGTGGATGAGCTGACCGGCGCGCTGCGCAAGGCGGTCGAAAACGGTCTGGTGGAGCGCTTCGGCCAGGCTCTGGCGACGGCCTTTGAGAACGGCCTCAAGTTCTTCCGCGCGTTTGCAGCCAACGTCAACTTTGACGCTGTGGTGCTGCGCCTGCAGGTCTTTGCCAGTGAGACGGGCGAGACGCTGCAGCGCATCGGCCAATACGCCACCAACGCTGGCAACACGGTGCAGCTGGCCTGGGGCGTAATGACGGCGGGCGTCAATGGTGTGCTGACTGCCATCTACGGGCTGGGCGCAGCGTTTGCGCAGATCGCTTCCAAGGTCATGGAGGGCGTGGCCCAGCTGCGCAGCGGATTGGCATCCGTCACCTTTGGCGGTCTCAGTGAGAGCTTTCGCTTGGCGGCGGCTGATGCCGAGGAGATGGCCGGCGCTTTTGCAGCCTCTGCCGATGCCCTCAAGGCCAAGGCTGCTGAGTCCTTGCAGGGCATGGCCGATGGTGCCCAGACAGCGCGTGATGCCTGGAGCGGCTTGACGGGGGAAGTGACTGCGGTGGGCAATGCTGCCGCTGCGGCAGCTCCCTCCATCGAGGCGGTGGCTGCTGGCATCGAGGCCACGGGCAAGGCAACTGCCAAAGCAGCCAAGGAGGCTGCTGCTAAGGCAGAGGCCGACCGCATTGCGGCCGAAAACCTCAAGCAACTCAAGGTCGAATATCAGCAACTGATTGCCAGTGGCAATCTGGATGCCGCTGGGCGCAAGCTGCAGGAAATTGCCAAGGCACAACGCGCTGCTGCAGGTACGGCAGAGGATGCGGCTAAGTCCACCGCATTGCTGGAGCAGGCCTACAAAGACCTGGGCATGACCACCAACGAGGATCTGCAGCGCATGGCTACGCAGGCGCGTGCAGCGTTTGATCAATTAGAGAAAGATGGTCAGCAGCCGCCCATGCGTATTGCCGAGGCCTGGAAGGCCATGGCAGACAAGGTCATTGCGGCCAATGGCGGAATTGCACCTGAATGGCTCAAGACCCAAGCTGCCGTCAAGGGCTATGTGGTGGAGCTGGATGAGGCCGGCAAAGCCATCGTCAACACCGACCGTGCCACACGTAGAGCCACGGCATCTATGGCGACGGGTTTCAATGACCTCAGTAAGTCGGTCCGTGGTGCTGGCAGAGAGCTGGACAGGTTCAATGACCGCAATGGTGATGATCGGTCTGGCGGCTACGGCACAGGTGGGGGCGGCGGCTCGATCAAAAACGAACCTTTTGACAAGCTTATGGGCCGGCCACCTACAGCCGAAGAACGGCAGGCGCTGGCCAATGGTCTTACGCCAATGGATGTGTTGGCCGGCGGCTCGCTGGCTGTGCGCAATGCCAATATCAAGGGTTCGCCAAGCATCATGCAGCAGAACTCTGGGCCGCTGAACCTCGTGCCGCAGTTCCAAACCCGGCAAGAGCTCGATGCCTGGTGGAAGCAATGGCAAAACCAGTATGCGCAGGACAATCCTTTCTCCGTCAAGAGCAGCGGCGCACTGGGCAACTATCAATATGACCTGACCCAGTTTGCGGTGAAGGAAGCAGGCAGGGCAATCGACCTGCAGCAGGCCGCCGCCAATGCCCGTCCCAAGCCAGAGGCCGAGCGCAAGCCAAGTGCCCCTAGCCCCGTGCCTCAGGCGCCGGCAGCCGCACCAGCTCCTGCACCTTCCCAGCCAGTCATCACCCACAGGCACGAAGTAGTGATTGGCGGCCGTCAATACAACGTGGGTACAGACGCAGCGGGCAGCACAGAGATGCAGCAACTGATGGCCGCGCTGGAGCGGGATGCCAAGCTGTCTGGAGGTGTTCACTGATGGCGGGTCATTTTCTCGCGGGTATCGAGCTGCCGCGCGGCATGTTGTGGGTAGACGAATTCAACTGGTCTGCCGTGCAGAAGACGGTCGAGCGCGGTATTACCGGCGTCCAGATCATCGACGCTGCTGCCCGCATCGAGGGCCGCCCCATCACCCTGCAGGCCGTGGAAGACCAGGGCTGGATTCGCCGCGCAACGCTGCGGGCCGTGCAGGCCTTGGTTGATGTGCCAGACGGTCAGTACCCGCTGCGCCTGGCTGACGGCCGTGAATTCACCGTGCAGTTTGCGGCAGATGACCCGATTGCCGCTGCGCCCATCTCTCGGCCCGAGCTGCCTGCCGCCACCCATCCCTATGTCGCCACGCTGCGGCTGATCACTGTTTAAGCGAGAAGAACAATGCCCATTCTGCAAGGCGATATCCAGCTGCGTGCCAGCCGCGTCATGGACGACGTACCTGAGGGTGGCGGTGGCCCGTCCAACGTCGTGATCGAGTCCGGGCAAGAGAACGCAATCATGCCCGACGTTTCTGAGATGGACCGCGCCATTGGCCGCGACAACATGCGTCAGGTGTTTGTGGGTGTGGATACCCAAGACCGCGACACCTATCAGGGCAGCAATGTCATCGTGGCAAAGCCCCCCGAAGATCCCAATATCTCCATCACCCTGTTTGCCACGGGCGGCGTCTATGACACCCGTGCCCAGGCGCAGGCCCGGCTGGAGGCCTACCTCAACAAAGGGTCGGAGTGGGTGGGTTACCTGTATGAGGATCACATCCAGGGCCAGCGCGTCATTCAGATCTTCCAGCGCCCCGGTACCGAGTTGCCTGCCGTGGGTAAGACCCTGGTGCTGGTGGGCAATGAAGGGCTGGCGAACGAGCAGATGCAGTATGTCCGCGCCATTCGCGTGACCAGCGTGGAGCGCTCTTTCACCTATGACACAGACAAAGACTACAAGGCGCTGATTGTCTCTGTCGAGATCTCGGATGCGCTGCGCTACGGCTTCACCGGCTCCCCGGCCAGCCGCCAGTTCACACGCCTGCTCAACAGCGCCCGCTTGCGCGATACGGTGGTAGCCGATGCGGGCAGCTATGTGGGCGTCACGCCTTTGCAAAAGGCTGCAGCCCTGGGCGATTTCACCATCATCGCTAAAACGATCATGACCCAGATCGTGCCCTCGGCCCAGAGCGAGACGCCCATCCCTGCCACCATTCCCTATGCGGCTGCAGGCTTGCCCATCTCTGCGGCCGAGGCCGTGACCTTCAGCACATCGCAGACCTGGAATTCCACCACCAATCTGGCCTTACCGGGTGGCTGCCTGCCGGGTTCGCTCTCCATCGTGGTGGGAGGAGTGACCTTGACCGACAAGGGCGGCATTCTTATGTCGGGTACTCAGCAGATCGGTCTGGTGGACTATGCGAACGGCATTGTTACGTCCAGCTCTGGAAGCTATGACGGCAGCAAGACCATCAGTTACCGGCCTGCAGCCTATATGCAGCGCGTGTCGCAGTCCAGTGAGATTCGCATCACGGCGGAGAACCGCAGCCAGAGCTACACGGGCTTTATCACGCCGCTGCCGGCGCGCGGCACGCTTAGCTTTAGCTACCGGGCGCAGGGCCGCTGGTATGTGTTGTCTGACGCCGGCGACGGCGCGCTGCGCGGTACCGACTCCAGCTATGGCGCGGGCACCTATAGCGCCGAGACCGGCAGCTTTGTCGTCACGTTGGGTGCTCTTCCCGATGTGGGTAGCTCCATCGTCCAGCACTGGGGCGTGCCCACGCAGGAGACGGTGCAGCCCGCCTCCGATCTGCTGATCAGCCAGACCATTGCCCTGGCCTTGCCTGCAGGGCAGGCGCTGTATCCCGGCGCTTTTGATATCAAGTGGATGGATGGCACGACCCAGCGCACGGCCACGGCATCCGCCGCTTGGCAGCTCCAGGGGGATGCCACGGGCGAGGTGCGTGTGGGCCGCTCCGAAGTGCTGTTTGCGCCCAAGCTGATGCCTGCCGTGGGCACGGTGCTCGATGTCACGGTCGATACGGCCCCTGCGGTCGAGGTGAACCTGCAGCACCCCTCGCGCAATGGACAGGGCCGTCTGGCCGTCTCGGCGGGCCAAGGCGCTTTGGTGCCATTCACCGTCGAGGTGGAATGGAACACCATGACCGATCAGGCTGTGCTGGGCGTCTATACCCGCGACCAGCTCAAAGAAATGGGCGTGACGTTGGTCGACCCGCTCCAGCTCGCACGCGATGACGGCAACGGCAAGCTGATGCTGAACGGCGTGCAGGTCGGCACGGTTAACTACAGCACGGGCGCGGTGGACTTCAATCCCGATGTCGTCATCAAGATCCCCAAGCCGGTCTACTCATCCCGCCAGGTCAGCGGCGGCGGCTTCTCGGGCGAGGTGGCCCAGTACCGCCTCAACTATGAGGGCATCGAGTACCTCAATGCCCCGTCTATCTACCCGAATGACGAAAGCGGCTACGTCAAGATTCGGTTTCGCACCACGGGCAGCGCCACGCGCCGCACGCTGCAGGTCACGTTTGCGCCTGAGTTTGATCTGGTCACGGGTGTGCAAGCCCCGGTGGTGCCGGGCTCGGTCGTGCTGATGCCCTCCAGTGGTCAGCCCTGGAGCGATGACGGCAGAGGGCTGTTGCGGGTGCTGACCTCGGGCGGCTTTGTGACGCGCGGCTCGGTCAACTACGCCACGGGCCGCGTGGGCCTGACCTCATGGACGCCGGGCAATGCGAACACGCTGCGCCGTGCAGGCTGCATCACCACGCTGGGCGATGCCATCTCAAGCGCCTATGTGTTCCGCACGGCGGCAGCGCCCCTGCGTCCAGGCTCCCTCACGGTACAGGTGCCCAGGGCCTCGGGCGGCTCTCAGAACGTCAGCGCGGGCATTGACGGCGCCATCACGGCCCCTGGTGTGGTCGGCACGGTGGACTACGAAACCGGCCTGGTGCGCCTGGGCTTCGGTGCCCTGGTCGTGGCCGCAGGCAATGAGGCCGAGCCCTGGTATGACGCGGCCAACGTCCAGCCCGACGGCAAGATCTTCAAGCCCCAGCCCGTGGTTGCGAGCGCCTTGCGCTACACGGCGGTGGCCTATGCCTATCTGCCCATGAATGCCGACATCATCGGCATTGATCCCGTGCGCCTGCCCAGCGACGGCAAGGTGCCCATCTTCCGGCCAGGCTCGCTGTGCGTGGTGGGTCACACCAAGACCAGCGCTCAGCTCAACGTCAGCAACAACCAGACCATCAACCTGGCCCGCGTGCGTCTGTCGCGTGTGGTCGTGCGCGATGCCAATGGCAAGACCCTGAATACCGGCTATTCCGCCGACCTGGAGGCCGGACTGGTCACCTTTACCGATGTGTCTGCCATGACCATGCCGGTGACGATCGAGGACCGGATCGAGGACATGGCCGTCGCCACGGATGTGCAGATCTCGGGCGAGATCACCTTCAACCGGGCGTTGACCCATGACTACCCGGTAAGCGGCACTTATGTCTCTAGCGCCCTGCAGGCCAGCGACCGCCGTGCCCGCGTCAGCCTGGATTTCTCGCAGCAGAGCTGGGTCGACAACGCCTGGGCCGATGCGCCCATGGGCCCTCTGATTCCTGCCAAGTATGACCAGAGCGTTTCTCCAATCGAGATCACCAACGCTGGCGGCAGCACTGAGCGCTGGGTGCTGCAGTTCACGACGACCAGCCAATTCAGGGTGATTGGTGAGCATGTGGGTGTGATTGCTACGGGTGACATCAATGCGGTCTGCTCGCCGCTCAACCCGGCTACCGGCAAGCCTTATTTCACGATCAAGCCGCTGGGCTGGGGCAGTGGCTGGGCCATCGGCAACATCCTGCGCATCAACACAGTGGGGGCCATTTACCCGTTCTGGGTGGTGCGAACCATCCAGCCCGGTCCCGAGACCGGCATCGAGCACAGCTTTTCCATCCTGGCGCGCGGCGATGTGAACCGCCCACAGTCCGCCTGATTACTGATTTGGAGAGATAGAAATGGCATCCATCGTAGACACCAGCGTCAAGCACGCGTACAGCTCCATGGCCGGGGCACCCGCGATCAGCGGAACGGCCGGCTCTTTGATTGCCACGCTCGACGCCTTCCTGGTCACAGGCTGGGGCAGCAAGGCCGTGGATTCGGCGGTCATCAGCAATGGCGTGTGTCGCCTGAACTTTGCCAGTGGCAAGAGTGCGGCAGAGGTCCATGCCGTCATCGCGGTGGCCGGCGCAACCCCCTCGGCCTTGAATGGCGAGCAACGTGTCACGGCCGTTGCCAACGGTTGGGTGGAGTTCAAGACTTCTTTACCAGACGGTGCTGCCACCGGCTCTATCAGCTTCAAGATGGCAGCGCTGGGTTGGGAGAAGGTTTTTACGGCGACCAACAAGGCGGTCTATCGGCCCACGGACCCCCGTGGCACCCGTCCCTTTGTGCGGGTCGACGATGGCAATGCGCAATACGCCCGCGTTCAGATGTTCGAGTCTATGACCGATATTGATGCGGGTGTCGGGGTTGCGCCTGCAACGGTGGCGGGTGGCTATTACTGGTTCAAGCGCACCAATGCGACGCCAAGCTACTGGGTGTTGCTCGGGGATAGCCGTGGCTTTTACTGTGCCGTCTCAAATAACTCGACCAGTGCAGTGAACACCAGCGGATACAGCTGCGTGACAGCCTATTGCGGTGACCTCAATAGTGCGCGTAGTGGCGATGCCTGGTGTGCTGCCTTGACCGGGGCTCCGTCTTCCAGCTCCACCGATATTTCAGGATGCCTGTTTCAGTCGAGTGTCTCGACCGGGATGACACTGCAGCGCAGCTCGATTGGATTGGGCGGAGCGCTTCAGACCAATCGAGTGATTTTTGGGACTCCATCAAACAGAAGTGGTGAAGATTCATTTTTGGGTGCCTTCCCATCCCGGGCAGATAACGGGCTGAGGCTGTCCTCCATATGGCTTCTGGACGGCGCGGGCACTACCAATGGGCCGCGCGGCGAGTTGCCTGGTGCGTTTCACTGTCCGCAGACTCAGGCGCTGGCTTCCTTTGGTGCGGATGTCCGAATCACGCCCGGCGTGGGCGTGCTATCGGGCAAACAGTTGCTGAGCGTTTGCATAGGTACGCCGAACAATTTCAACCAGGGCGTTGCATTCTTTGACGCCACTGGCCCCTGGAGATAAGTCATGCCGCAGTCTACAGCCTGGTCAATCTGCGGCATTGACACCCTGGATGCTGATTTGACGTTGAGCCGTGTGGTGCCTTGGGGACGTTCCGGGGCGTTGGCTCCTGTCTCAGTGGCGTCCAGTGTTGCACCCACTGCCGGATCGGTGATGAACCTGCTGGCTGACGATTCAACGATAGTGAGCTTTGCGGCTGGTGATGTGAGGCAGCCTGGTTTCAGTTTGACATTCACATTTTCAGAGCCTGTAGAGCTTTGGGGTTTTCGCTTCGCGGGGCCCAGCCCCTCCACTTGGCCATTGAGGCATTCCGTGCGTGGAGGGCTTGCGGCATGTTCTGTCTCTGCGGTTGATTGGCAGGGAGTGGCTGTCCTGAGCGCCAGCCCTACTGCAGTGCTCAACTTTGAGTTACCCACGGGAGTTTGGGTAGAGCGAACGGCAGGAGTTTTTACCGCTTATAAGTGCTGCGCGCTAGCCGCAGACGGTCAAGCTATCGCGACTGTGGAGGCCTTCGGCCGTTTGTGGTTGTCCATGAATGGTGGAGCGACCTGGGCGGTGCAGCAAGCGGGATCTGCCTCCTTGAGTTGGAATGGGCTGGCCATGTCAGCAGATGGCAAGACCATCATTGCGACGGTGTACGGTGGCCCGGTGTGGATGACCAATGATGGCGGTGTCAGTTGGCGAACAGTGCTTTGGAGTGGTTACTGGAAGGGCTGTGCTGTTTCGTCAGATGGATTGACATTGCTGGTGGGCGATTACAACGGCGGCAACCTGTATCTATCCAAGGACGGTGGTGCAACTTGGACTGCGCAGACTGCGGCGGGTGGCGCCTCCTGGGGTGGCTGTGCGATTTCGGCGGATGGACAGGTACTTCTAGCGACGCGCTTCAGGGGGAGCGTGTGGCTGTCCAAGGACGGCGGTGCAACCTGGGGGGTGCAGACTGCGGCAGGGGCCTTGGACTGGGCCTATTGCGCAATCTCCGCAGATGGGAACACATTGTTGGCAGTCCCTGCCGGAGGCATTCCGATGCTATCCCGCAACAAAGGTAGCACATGGCAGTCAGTATCAGCGCTTGGCAATAAGACATGGTGGGGCTGCGGGGTGTCGGGTGGGGGCTCCGTATTGATCGCATCCGAGAGCAATGGGCCTCTACAGGTCTCCACAGATAGCGGAGCCACCTGGGTGCCCCAGAACGGTGCGGGTGTCCGAAACTGGTATGGCTGTGCGGTCTCCCAGACGGGGGGCGCGCTCGCTGCGGTCCAAGGGAATTCTGCCGGGTACCCGTGGATGCGGGTATCACCAGACCCCATTTATGGGGTGACCCCATACAGGCAGGCCATTGCCAGCCATGAGGTAATTTCTGGCGATGGGGCATCCACACCGCAAGGGCTGATCGAATGCAGCAAAAGTGAGATGTATCTCGCTGCTGATTTGGAGTTTGGGGGCCGTGGTCTGATCTACGGCTCAGTCAGTGAATTTGATACCAAAGCTGCTCTGCAGCGCCGCGTGCGCCTGTTCCGAAGCCGTGATGGCTATCTGGTGCGCGAAGTCTGGAGTGCTGCAGATGGCAGCTACCGCTTCGAGGGCATCAACGAGCGCTACGAATATGACATCGAGGCCTGGGACCACGAGAAGAACTATTTCTCGGCGGTAGCCAACAACCAGATCCCCGAGGTGGTGGCATGAGTGATGCACCCGTATTCGAGATCTCAGCCGCCCATGCCCTGGCCCGCCTGCAGGCCACGCTGGCCTTTGCGGACTCCGGCCCTGAAGCGTCGCGCATCTCCCTGTATGACGCTGCCGAGCAGCTGCTCGTCACGCTGACGCTCACCAAGCCCTGCGGCCAGATCGTGGAGGGCGGCTATCTGCTGCTGACTCAGGCCAGCGGCGGCGGCGACATGATTCTGACCAGCGGCCAGGCCGCTATCGGCGTCTGGAGCACCAGCGATGGCAAGCTGATCGGCCGTGGTCTCGTTACCGACGAGGCGGGCGCTGGGCACTTCAAGCTGCTGGGCAGCACCGGCACCCAGCTCTATGCGGGCGGCAAGGCCATCCTGGGCGAGACAAGGATCGACTGATGGCCGCTGTCGACCTGATCTTCAACCGCGCCTTCAAGACCGGCAACCCGGTCGAGCTGGTGTTTGGCGACGATGGCGGTGGCGCTCAGGTGTCCGACGCGACCCTGGTCGTTGCCGCGCGCATGCCAGGCCTGCGGGTCCGGTCCCTGGTGCATGTGCGCAAGGATCTGGTTGCTGCGGGCCGCATGCCTGGGCTGCGCTGCAGCGCGGTCGTGCGCTACAACACCGACACGCCCCGGCCCGTAGTGGCCGAGGTAGCCGCCAGTGCTCAGCAGGCGCAGCCTGTTGCGCAGGGCTGGATATCCGGGTGGCAGGAAACCGATGCACAGCCTGCGGGCTGGGTGTCGACCGCTCAAGACGCCATGCCCTTGCAGGAGCTGTTCGGCGTCGCATGGCAGGAAGGCCAGCGGCAAAGGATCACCCTGCAGGGCAGGTTTCAGCAGGCGCGGGCACTACCTGGCGCAACAACCCGGGCCCGCTGGCAAGAGGGGCAGGGCGTGCGCGTGAGTCAGAAGGCCTCGGCCCAGGATGCTGCGCCCGTTCGGGCCGGTTGGGTGGTGCGGTTTCAGGAAAGCCTGCGCGACCGCCGCCGCATGGTGGTGGCAACGGCGCAGGATGCGACGGGCCTGCAGACCCTGTTCACCACGGGCGCAGGCCCATCGGTGCCGCTGTATCGGGGCTTCCAGGCCCGCTACCAGCAGGCCATCAAGCCCACTGCAGGCAAGTCTCAGACTCAACCGCCCGAGCCGGAAAAGCCCGGTTGCTATGAGCAGTTGGTGGGCGGCCCCATCCGATTGCTGTTCTGCAGGTCTTGGACTGCCTCGGCCAATCTGCTCTTCATGTGCTGCAAGCCCGTCGGGCCCGAGCCGCAGCCCCAGTTTGTCATTCCACTGCTGCCCGTCTATATGCAAGTCCACTACCTTACGGCGCATCTGCTGCCAAGCCTTGAGCCCGTAGTGCTCACTGACGTTTCCATTGCTGCCGACGACGACAGCTACTGCTGGAGCCTGTCGGCCAACGGCCCTGAGCACCTGCTCGACCAGCTCGCGCCCGTGGGCGGGCTGCCGCAGCGGCTGCAGGTCGGCATCGACGGCATGCAGTTTGTCTTTGCGGTCACCAGCACCGCGCGCAGCCGCTCGTTTGACCGCCGCCGCGTGACCGTGCAGGGTATCAGCGTCACGGCCATGCTGGGCAACCCCTACATGCCCAAGCAGGCCTGGCTCTCCACCTCGGTGGCAACGGCGCAGCAGCTGGCGGTGAGCGCGCTGCAATTCAGTGGCGTGGATCTGGACTGGCAAATCCCTGACTGGCAAGTGCCCGCCGGCGCGTGGAGCTTTCAGGGCACGCCGCTGCAGGCCGTGCTGCGCATG
Source organism: Comamonas testosteroni (assembly GCF_030505195.1). NCBI lineage: Bacteria > Pseudomonadati > Pseudomonadota > Betaproteobacteria > Burkholderiales > Comamonadaceae > Comamonas > Comamonas testosteroni. The sequence goes on along the minus strand of NZ_CP129672.1, from coordinate 793,631 downwards.
GCCCAGTCGGTCAATGCTGTGGTGCGCAGCCACCGCACGGCAGAGCAGTTGATTGTTGCGCCACGCTATCCAGTGCTGCCGTGGGAGTGGGGCACGGCCGTGCCCGATGTGCAAATGCCTGCGGCCGTCATCGTCACCGACGAGCTGCGCCCGGATCCGCGTGCCGAATACAACGCCATCTATGTCGCCGGCGGCAGCGTGGGCGGCGTGCTGGGCCATGTGGTGCGCAGCCTCGGCGCACGCGACAAGCTGGCCCCGCAGATTCAGGACGACCTCATCACCCATACCGACGCCGCCCGCATGCGCGGTAGCTGGGCGCTGGCCGCCAGCGGCAACAAGCTGCAGCACAGCATCAGCATGCCCGTGCTCACGGGCGGCACCAACCCCGGCATCTTGAACCCCGGCCAGCTACTGGAGGTGGCCGACACCGACGGCACCTGGCGCGGCCTGGTGCGCGGCGTCAGCGTCAGTGCCTCTATGCCTCGCGTGCGCCAGCAGGTCACCGTTGAAAGGGTGGCCGCATGAGCACCAACCTCTACAAGCGCCTCAAGGCCCTGCTCCCCGACGACCCCGTCATGACCGGGCAGATCAGCGCCGTGTATGCCGACGGGACCGCGCTGGTCGCGCTCGAAGGTGCAGCAGGCCTGCTGCGCGTGCGCAACCCGCTGGGCAAAGCAAACAGTTCTCGTGTGTATGTGCAAGGCGGCGAAGTGACGGGCGCGGCCCCGGAAATGGCTTATGTGCTGATTGAGGTCTGAAAGCGAAAACCGAAAGGAGAGGGAATGGACGATTTTGGCGACGAGCTGCCAGCGACTACACGCCGGCAGATGAATGAACGCTTTGACAAGGGGAGTGAACGCATGGCCGCCATCGAGCGAGATTTGAAGGCAGTAGCCCAGGAGCTGCAGGAACTCAAGCAGCAGCTGGCCGAAATGCTGGAGTTTTTTTCCGCCATGAAAGGTGCTTTCAAGGTACTGAACTGGGTGGGCAAGGTCGCCAAGCCGCTTGCCGCAATCGTCATGTTGGGTGGGGCCTGCGTGGGCTTCTGGACCGCAATCAAGGGAGTGACAAGCCGATGAACTGGAAAGAAAAACTCATTGCAACCATCGGCGGCGCTGCCGTCGTCTTGGCTGTGCCGCTCGTGGAGAAGTACGAGGGCACTGTGCTGCGCAGCTATCGCGATCCGGTGGGCATCATCACGGCCTGCACGGGGCATACCGGCCCAGAGCTCAAGATGGGTCAGACCTATACCCGCGAGCAATGCGAGGAGATGCTTTACAAGGACTTGGTCAAGCATGCCGATGCCCTGAGCTGCGTGCGTGCGCCGCTGACCGACGGCCAGCGCGCGGCATTCCTGAGCTTCGCCTTCAATGTGGGTGATGACGCTTTCTGTCGCAGCACTCTGGTGCGCAAGGCCAATGCGGGCGACATTGATGGAGCCTGCGCCGAGCTGAGTCGCTGGACTTATGCCAGCGGCAAGGAACTGCCCGGCTTGGTCAAGCGCCGCGCGGCAGAGCGCCAACTGTGCGAGGCGGGCCTGGGATGACCGGCGCATCCCGCATCTGGCCCTGGCTGGCCTTGGCCCTTGCCCTGCTGCTGGCTCTGCAGACCCAGCGGCTGGCCAAGGTCGAGACTTCACAGTCAAAAGCAGCGGCGGCGCAGGCTCAGCAAGCGCAAGTAGCTACAGAAAAGAAAGCTGCGGCCGTGGTGGAGCACGGCGCAGCTCAACAGGAAAACACCCATGACTACACGCAAGAAATGGCCCGACTGGAGGCTGGGCGCACTGCTGATGCTGCCCGTATTGCAGGCCTGCAGCACGACATTAGGAGCGCAGCAACCCGCAACGCCCAGCTTGCCGGTGACGCCGCTGCCTTCCGAGATCTCGCAGATCAGCACCAACGACTCGCAGCAATTGCTGCAGAAGGCGCAGCAGTGGTTGGCGAGCTTGGCGGCCTGGTCCAAAAGCGAGACGCCCAGGTGAGCCTGTTGCGCGGCCAGATTGCGGCTGACCGAACGCTGCTTGAGCAGTTGAACTAAAAGCGCCCCGATACCTTGATTGGTGTCGGGGCGCTGTTTTGCGTTTGGAGCTTGATCAGTAGCCTTCGATCAAAGGCATTTCAGATCTGAGTAAAAAATATGGCCGAGCCCATTTTAGATGGATCCCTCCTCCTCCATCTCATCATGATCGTCTGGTCCGTGCATCCAGTCAGGCTCTAACTCACCAAAGTCCATCGAAATCCCAGTTGGGAGCAGTTCAACGTGATCGATCGATGCGCTGCCATTTTCGAAAACGATGGTGAGGATGAGGTTTAAGTCGGTTAGTTCTGTACAAGACCTCGTTGCATTGCCAAGGTGAAGGTACTCGCGGTCAATGGAGTCCCATTGGTCCAATCCAAAACTGATCGCTGCTGTAACGTTCATTGATACAGTGGTCTGAATTACCAGTGTATTGCTTTCGTACTCAACTACATCAAACTCCTGGATCTGCTCTAGAAGTGGTTTATCAGGCTCAAACGAGATGTCAGGTGCGTCTTCATCGTAACTCCATTGCGAGTATGCCTCCACATGAATTTCTATCTTGTCTGATTGGAAATTCAAGGCTTCGTTAATTGTCACTTCGACATCTGCGACCTCGTTACGCAGCAGCATGGTCTTAAATAGATCTGCTGCCTCATCTGCGTCGCTTTGGAAAACGGAGAGCGCATGCGCTAGATTGTCCACAATGTAGATCAAATCTGAGCTTGCGCAGAATTGCTTCCAATCTCCGTCTGTAGAGACAGCGACGACTGTTGTGTCGTTTTTTCGAGCCCACCCCTCAAGCCCTAGTAATGCGACTGCATCTGGAAATTCGTTCTTCTTCGCCTCTTTGGTGCCAAATGGCGGCTTTGTTTCAATGAAGCGCGATAGCAACTCGCCTATGCCTACGAACTCGGCACATGAAAGCACGGTCGCACTGGTGTTATCAAGAAACTCTTGCAAGCGCTCTTGTGTTCTCTCTTCACCCGACTGTTCTCCAAACAAAACTCGAAGTGCTTCTGTTCGCTTCTCTTTGTCTATCCCCCATGAGTTCCCAAGTGGCTTTAGTGCGTTGGTTGCTTTGCTCTTTTGGAGGATAGACTCTTTTTTCAGATGAGCAGTAATTTCGTGAAGGACGATGTCTGGAATTAGATGAGTTACGTCCGACCTACTAAATTGCGACATCAAGGCGAGGACGCCAACTTCAAAGCCAAACTGATGGCGTTCTACTATTGATGTGTCAATTGTGATCGCGCCGACTTTCCCACTAATGACGGCCCTTTTTAGTTCTTTTGTGGATATGGATGGCATGCTGTCCCTGAAAATAATTTGATTCTATTGAGTTTGTGCAGATGGATTGTTGCAGAAAATTAATGTGAAGCTACATGTGATCGAATTTTCTTGTGCATCGAAAGAATCTTTGGTTGTCGAGCAGGGAATGAATGTATCTAGACGCTATTGACGTCACCTGGGTTAAGCGCCAGTCCTTAAGCACGTGCAATAGGTATCTCATGCAGCTTGGTCGTATAGCGCGGCGTGCGGCGCTCTTGGCGCATGCGCCAGCCGCTCTCGTCCTGCTCGGGCACGCCGGTGCTGGCGACATGCACCGTGCCCTTGCCGAAGCGCTTGTTGACCTTATCCATGGCTTCCATCAGCTTGCTTTGATCGCGGCAGGGTTCCTGAAATAGCAGATCGCCTTGCTGCACATCAGTGGGGCACAGATCCTGCAGCATGACGCCGGCTTTGGCGAGCTGATAGCCAGGCTGGTAGATCAAGCGCAACCCACGCACGGCCGCGTTGACTAGAGCCTTGGTGTCTGATGAGGGTGGCTGGAGTTGAATCACGGCCGTTTCGTAGAACCTGCGGCCGGGCCTGAATGGCGAGGTGTGCGCGAAAACATGCAGGGCGCCTGCGCGCAAGCCACCAGCGCGGAGCTTTTCTGCGGCCCTGGTTGCAAATTCGCTCACGGCTTCAATCAATGGGGGCAGGGTGGTGATGGGGTGGCCGAAGCTGCGGGTGCATGCAATCTGCTTTTTGGCGGCAGGGGCCGTCTCCAGCGTCATGCAGCTCACGCCTTGCAGCTCGCGCACAGTGCGCTCCAGCACCACGCTCCAGCCATCGCGCGCGGCATGGGCGGGCAGCCTGGCCAGGTCCAATGCGGTCAGCACGCCCTGCTCGGCCAGCTGGGCAGAGATGCGCCGGCCCACGCCCCAGACCTCGCCGGCGGCGGTGCGGCCGAGAATGTCGGCGCGTTGCTGCTCGGTCAGCTCGGCCCAATTGCAGACTCGCTGCAGCTCGGCAGGGTAGCTGCCAGGCTTGCGCTCCGAGTCCTTGGCGACGTGGTTGCAGAGCTTGGCCAGGGTCTTGGTGGGGGCCAGGCCCACGCAAGTGGGTATGCCGGTCCATTTCAGAATCCGTGCGCGAATGGCGAAGGCGCGCCGGGTTAGATCACGCACGCCGTCCAGATCCCCGATGAATGATTCATCGATGCTGTAGATTTCCTGGGTAGGGCCCAGGCCGGCAGCCAGCGACATCATGCGGTCGCTCATGTCGCCGTACAGCTCAAAGTTTGGTGAGAGGCAGACAAGCCCCTTGTGCTCTACCAGATCGCGCAATTGAAAAAACGGCTGCCCCATCTTCACGCCTAAGGCCTTGGCCTCGTCGGAGCGTGAGATGGCGCAGCCGTCGTTATTGCTCAGGACAACAACAGGAATGCCCTGGAGCGCAGGCCGGAAAGCCCGCTCGCAGCTGACGTAGAAGTTGTTGCCGTCGATAAGCGCGAACATACATGCTCATGCAAAGCGCTTGATGCAGGACTTGACCACGCCCCAGATTTCTAGCTCTTGGTTTTCTTTGGGGACGATGTCGGGGTAGGTGGGGTTGCCGGCCCGGAGCCTGAAATTGCCGCCAGCGTTGTACAAGACTTTGACTGTGAAGTCATTGTCAAGAACGGCCACAACGATGCTGCCATGACGGGCGCGCAGTGCCCTGTCCACCACGATGAGGTCGCCGTCGTCGATGCCGTACTCGCGCATGGATGGCCCGGCCACCCTCAGCAGGAACGTGGCCTGCGGGTGCTCAATCAGCAGCTCGGCAATGTCCAGCCTTTTGCCAGAGAAGTCCTCGGCTGGAGAGGGGAAGCCCGCGCGCACGCTGCAATCTGCCAGAGGCAAAGCAACTGGGGAGGCAGTGAGTTGGACGGGCATGCCGCTCAAGAGTCGATGACTGTACATGCATACAGTATATATCCGCCTTTTCTGGGCGAATATTGAAAACCCCTGCTGCCAGCGCATGGGGTCTTTGTTCTCACGGCGCTGTGGATTAGTCAGCGACTTCGTAGTTTTCGCCGTGTACCCAGTTGCCATCCCGGTCGATGCGAAGCCATCTGGAGCTTCCACCTTTGGCTACCAGCATCAGGTCGATGTAGTAGTCACGGGACTTCGGTGTGTGATTGGGACGCAGACCATGGTGGTAGACCGATATGCGGCTGAAGGTGTCAGCGACAAGCTGGCGTGCTTGCAGTCGTGTCTCTATGTCCTGGGCTTCCACGCCGGCAGCGAGTGCCCGCCATTTCTCATCAGCACCAGATATGTCGCGTCGGGCGAGCATGGCGATATCGCGTTCCTGGGCTGCCAGCGTTTTCTCCGCGATTGCTAGATCTTCTTCCAGCTGGCGGGCGCGACGGGCAAAGGTGAGTGGTATTCCTTCATCTGCCGAGGCGAGCATGGCATCTGTCAGCTTGTCGAGCTGGGCCTTTATCGCTTCGACATTCTTTTGCGCCTTCAGGAGCTCTTTGCGGCTTTCGGAACTGGTATCGGCTTCAAACAGGCCCTGCAAGTTCATCATGTCGGAGCAGTAAGACATGATTGCTCGCTCGATGGGGGCCACTGAGGTAGAGCCACGGACCGGGCAGACTGCGCTGAAGGTGGCCGCGGCCGAGCACAGCAGACGCCTGTAGCCATCCCGAATCCGGCCATCCGGTAGCCGTTTCTTGCTGGCCAGGTGCTGTCCGGCCATGGGGTGTCCGCAGTAGCCGCAGTACGTGATGCCGATTCCGGTGATCACGTGCGGCAGGTCGCCCTTCACCCTGCGGCGTCCAGTGCTCTTGACGATCCGTTGCAGGTCCTCCCATTCAACCTCTGACAGCAGTGGGGGGTAATAGCCTTTGAGCAGGTACTCGTCACCGTCCACGCTGATGGGCTTATGTCCTGCCAGCTGGGGCATTTTGGTGATGCGGTAGACCTGAAGCGTTTGATTTTCCTTGCTCGTCGGGTACATGCGCAGACCCTCGGCGTTCAGCTTTTCAATAATTCGCTTGCCGCCCAAGCCTTGCTTGTACATTTCGATCACGAGCAGAATGGCTTTGACCGTCTCGGGCTTGAAGTCCCAGCCGTCGGCGTCATTGCGTGTGAGCCACGCCGGGTCGTGTCCCTGCTCAACGCGTCCCCGGTAGGAGCCATCAATCCATTTTTCGCACAGACGGCGAACGCTTGCCTTGACCCGCTTGCTCTTGGTGTCCGACTCTTCATGAGCGCGAATCATCACCAGCAGGCTATAGACAAGGTCCATCGGGTTGTCCTTCAGCCGCTGCCGGCTGTAGGTCTTCCCGTCGCTTGCAGTGACCACAGTGATGCCCGCATTTACAATCTGGGCCAGTTGCGCCTGTGCCTGGATGGGTTCGGCGCGAGATAGGCGGTCTAAGCCCTCAACAATGAGCACTGAGCCAAAGGGAACGCGCCCCTCTTCAACAGCACGCAGGAACACGCCCAGGGCGCCTGATTTGATGTGCTGCTGATGGTAGGCAGAAAGCCCCTCGTCCCTTAACGATAGATGGGTATCAAGTTTGAGGTCGTGCTCGGCAGCCCACTTGGCAGCATATGCAAGCTGCCGGTCTGTGCTGCCGCCTGCCGATTGCTTTGGATCAGAGAACCGCAGATAGCTATACACCAAACCATTTTTTGCAGAATCCCCCATGACTGAAGCCATCTCCCAGAAAGATCAAATTCCCCGTATAGGTATGGTATCACTCGGGTGCCCCAAGGCCTTGACTGATAGCGAGCTGATTCTCACGCAGCTCAGCGCCGAGGGTTACCAGACTTCCAAGACCTTTGAAGGCGCGGATTTGGTCATCGTCAACACCTGCGGCTTCATCGACGATGCCGTCAAGGAAAGTCTGGACACCATTGGCGAAGCTCTGGCAGCCAACGGCAAGGTGATCGTGACCGGTTGCCTGGGTGCCAAGGCTGGCAAAGAGGGTGGCTCCACCATGGTGGCCGAAGTGCATCCCAGCGTGCTGGCAGTCACGGGACCCCATGCGACGCAGGAAGTGATGGATGCGGTGCACACTCATCTGCCCAAGCCGCACGACCCGTTCGTGGACCTGGTGCCTGGCAGCTTTGGCGATGCTGGCATCAAGCTCACGCCCAAGCACTATGCCTATCTGAAGATTTCCGAAGGCTGCAACCATCGCTGCACCTTTTGCATCATCCCCAGCATGCGCGGCGATTTGGTCTCGCGTCCGATCGGCGATGTGCTCAAGGAGGCCAAGGCGCTGTTCGAAGGGGGCGTGAAAGAGCTGTTGGTGATCAGCCAGGATACCTCGGCCTATGGTGTGGATGTGAAGTACCGTACCGGCTTCTGGGACGGCAAGCCCGTCAAGACCCGCATGCTGGAGCTGGCCGACGAGCTGGGCAAGCTGGCGCAGCAGCACGGTGCCTGGGTGCGTCTGCACTATGTCTACCCCTATCCCACCGTGGATGCGGTCCTGCCCTTGATGGCCGAGGGCAAGATCCTGCCTTACTTGGACGTGCCCTTGCAGCACAGCCACCCCGATGTGCTCAAGCGCATGAAGCGACCCGCATCGGGCGAAAAGAACCTGGACCGTATCCGCGAATGGCGCAAGATCTGCCCCGAGCTGGTGATTCGTTCCACCTTCATTGCCGGTTTCCCCGGCGAGACCGAGGAGGAGTTCGAGCATCTGCTTAACTTTATTCGCGAAGCCGAGATCGACCGTGCCGGCTGCTTTGCCTACAGCCCTGTCGAAGGCGCCACCGCCAACGAGCTGCCTGGCATGCTGCCCGAAGAGGTGCGCGAAGCGCGTCGTGCGCGTTTCATGGAAGTGGCCGAGGAAGTCTCCACCAAGCGTTTGCAGCGCCGGGTGGGCCAGGTCATGAAGGTGTTGGTGGACAAGGCTGTCAGCCTGGGCAAAAAGGGCGGTGTGGGCCGAACCTATGCCGATGCCCCCGAGATCGACGGCGTGGTTCACATCCAGCCGCCCGAAAAGGCCAGCAAGACCTACAAGGTGGGTGAGCTGATCAGCGTGCGCATCGTGGGCACGCAGGGGCATGATCTGGTGGGCGTTCCGGTTTGAGTTTCCATGGCGCCGCTGTGCGGCGCCCTGTCAATCCGGTAAGAACAAAAAGGCCGCAATTGCGGCCTTTTTGCATCTGATCTCTTGGTTGTGGCTCTTGTCTGTCAATTGCCTGCGGGAGATCTTGAGGCAATGACGGGTTTAGCTCTGACCGGGTCGCTGCCGCCTCTGGAATCAGGTTGAGACCCCAGGCATGGGGCGTCGATGCGAAACACTTTTTCTGGGCAAAGTGCTACTGCATGGTGTTGTTCATGGTGAAAAATGGCCTTTCTCGGAAGACAGCCTCTTGTCTGTAAAGAGGTTTCCATCGAAAGGTGACGAGCCTGATCTCGGCACTGTATCCACAGTTAGGGCTGCTTGGTTCCCCACCTGACCCGGTTGGCTGCTTCCCCATGCGAGGAGGCCCGTCATGCTCGATTATAGATGCAAAACAGACACAGCCCAGCGAGCTGTGAAATGAGATTCCAGGAGCAGGCTTGTTGGCATGTCCCGGCCCCGTAGAATCAGAGGCTATGTCTTATTTAGTGCTTGCTCGCAAATACCGGCCCCGTACCTTCACCGAAATGGTGGGACAGGAGCACGTGGTTCAGGCTCTGACCAATGCGTTGACCCAGCAGCGCCTGCACCATGCCTATCTGTTCACGGGCACACGTGGCGTGGGCAAGACCACGGTGTCGCGCATTCTGGCCAAGTCTCTGAATTGCCAGGGCCTGGACGGTAACGGTGGAATCACCGCAACCCCCTGCGGAGTTTGCGCAGCATGCACTGAAATCGATAGCGGGCGTTTCCCCGACTACACCGAGCTGGACGCTGCGTCCAACCGGGGGGTGGATGAGGTGCAGAGCCTGCTGGAGCAGGCGGTGTACAAGCCGGTGCAGGGGCGCTTCAAGGTCTTCATGATCGACGAGGTGCACATGCTGACAAACACCGCTTTCAACGCCATGCTCAAGACGCTGGAGGAGCCTCCGGAGTACCTGAAGTTCGTGCTGGCCACGACCGATCCGCAGAAAGTGCCGGTCACTGTGCTCTCGCGCTGCCTGCAGTTCAATCTGCGTCCGATGGCGCCCGAGACGGTTCTGGAGCACCTGACCCATGTGCTGGATAAGGAAAGCGTGCCGGCGGAGCCTCAGGCGCTGCGCCTGCTGTCGCGTGCTGCACGTGGTTCCATGCGTGATGCGCTGAGCCTGACCGACCAGGCGATTGCCTTTGGCAGCGGCCAGTTGCAGGAGGCGACGGTGCGCCAGATGCTGGGCAGCGTGGATCGCAGCCATGTATTCCGCCTGATCGATGCCTTGGCGCAGGGGCACGGGCGCACGGTGGTGGAAGTCTCCGAAGAGCTGCGTCACAACGGTCTGTCTGCTGCATCGACGCTGGAAGAAATGTGCGCCGTGCTGCAGCGCATGGCCGTGTTGCAGGCTGTGCCCGATATGCCGCTGGATGCCAGCGACCCCGAGGCCGCCGAAGTGGACCGACTGGCCAGTCTGATGCCGCGCGACGAGACTCAACTGCTCTACAGCATCTGCCTGTATGGGCGTGCAGAGCTGGGGCTGGCCCCCGATGAATATGCGGCGTTGACCATGGCGCTGCTGCGGTTGCTGGCCTTCAAGCCGGAAAACGCCGAAGCTGGCACGGCTGAAAAAAAAACTCCAGCGCTGAGGCCTAGCCGTCCGGTTGTCCAGGCTCCGAATCCGATTCAGCAGCCACCGGCTTCACCGCCAGCAGCGATGGAGGCACCATCGGCCCAGGCTCAGTCCATCCCGTCTGTACCGCAGCCTGTTACGAAAGCCGCACCGGAGTCCGCACCAAAGCAGGAGCCTGCGTCAGAGGTCGGCATGGCCGAGCCAGAACATATTCAAGCTGTTGCCGATCGCTCGGATTCAGCTGCATATTCCCTAGCAGAGCCGGTGGTGCAGGTCGCTCCGGAGCCGACCCGATCGCCAGCTCCTGCGGTGACGCCTGAGCCTGCTGCGGTTCAGCAAGCCATGCCCTCGGCGAATCATGAAGCTGTCGCAGAGGTAGGCCAAATGCCCGCCGACGATGCGTCCGAGAGCGCCGAGGTCGTCGATATGGCTGATGCTCCCGAAGAGCAGGATGCCAGCGAGGCGGCCTGGGCAGGCATGCCCGATGAGGGCTGGTCTGACGATGGGCGCTGGGGTGATGATGCTGACCTGGATGTCGGCCAGCCCCTGCATGCCATGCCGCCCATGGAGTCTGACGAGCCGGCGGCCCAGAGCGCAAGCGGTGGCTATGTCAGCACGGCCCAGGATGCAGCCCCTGTGGAGTGCACCCCCGAGGGCGATCTGTGGTTTGGCGTGGTGCAGCAGTTGCTGCAGAGCGAAGCCGTGGTGGCTGTGGCGCGGCAACTGGCGCTGCAGTCGCAGCTGCTGGGCCGTGAAGGCGATCTGTGGCGGCTGCGCGTGGAGTCCAACTCGCTCAATCAGGCTGGCACACGTGATCGTCTGCGTGCTGCGCTGGAAGCAGCCGGTCATGCGCGACAATTGCAGGTTGAGCAAGGGCCGGTGACGGACAGTCCTGCCCGCCGGCTGGCCCTGGAAAGGCAAGCCAGCCAGTTGCTGGCCGAGGACATTGTCAAAAGCAATCCGCAGGTACAAACCTTGATGCGAGACTTTGGCGCGAAAATCGTGCCCGGTAGTATCAAGCCCATATCTATTCAGCCTGAATAAGGCGTTTCAACAAAAGAAGGAATTCTCATGTTCAACAAAGGACAACTCGCCGGTTTGATGAAGCAAGCTCAGGCCATGCAGGACAACCTGAAGAAGGCTCAGGAAGAGCTGGGCAATATCGAAGTCGAAGGCGAATCCGGTGCCGGTCTGGTCAAGGTCGTGATGACCTGCAAGCATGACGTCAAGCGCATCACCATCGATCCCAGCCTGCTGGCCGAAGACAAGGACATGCTGGAAGACCTGGTGGCTGCTGCCTTCAACGCGGCTGTGCGCAAGGCCGAAGAGACCTCCAACGAGAAGATGGGCAAGATCACTGCCGGTATGCCTGGACTGCCAGGCGGGATGAAGTTCCCGTTCTGACGGATTTTCCCTTGAGCGGCGGTGCCGCTTCCCTGGCAAAGAGATGGCTGCGATGCCGCGATGCGGTTCTTGCTCGCTGTCCCTGGCCGGAGTGTGCAGGGGATGAATGGCGATCTGCGCAGTGGCAGGTCGCCTTTTTTCTGGTGACTGAAAGGACAACGCGTGTCTGATGTGCAATCTCTGGATGCCTTGATCGAGGCCTTGCGCCGACTGCCGGGTGTGGGCATCAAGTCGGCGCAGCGCATGGCGTTTCATTTGCTGCAGCGTGACCAGGCCGGGGCGCTGCAGCTGGCCCGGGCACTGGACTCTGCGGTGAACTCGGTGCATCACTGCGAGCGCTGCCATACGTTTACCGAAGGCGCTATCTGCCGAATCTGTGATGACGCCGGGCGCGACGGGGCTCGGCTGTGCGTGGTCGAAGCGCCGGCCGATCTGGCTGCCATGGAGCGCACGGGGGCCTATCAGGGCTACTACTATGTGCTGATGGGGCGGCTGTCGCCGCTCGATGGCGTGGGTCCCAAGGAAATCGGCATGAAGCAGTTGCTCGAGCGTGCCTGTGACGGCGTGGTGCAGGAGGTGATTCTGGCCACCAGCTTCACGGCCGAGGGCGAGGCCACGGCCCATGCCGTCAGCGAGGCGCTCAAGTCGCGCGGCATTCTGGTCACGCGGCTGGCGCGCGGCGTGCCTATAGGCAGCGAACTCGAATATGTGGATCTGGGCACGATTGCCCACGCGCTGGTGGATAGGCGCTGAAGATATTGATTGGATTGGCCTCAAGCGCTTTTCTATCAAGCGTTTGTTGCTATCTACTTCGTTAAACGAGTAGATATAAAAAAGCCCGCTGGTTTTGCGAACAGCGGGCTTTTTTGCGGCTGGCGAGGCTTATTTGCGCTTCTTGGCAGGTGTGCCGCCGCGTGCCTTGGGTTCGCTCTTGCCGCCGCGGGGAGTGGTTGCGGTGCTGGTCTTGGCGCTCTTGCCGGCGGTGGCTGCCACCTTGCTGCCGCCACGAGTGTTGCGGGCTGAGCTGTCGCTGCTTTCGGCGCGTGCGCTGCGGGCTGCGCGGCTGGGCAGGTAGGCAATCAGCGACTGGCCGGGGCGCAAGGATGCCGTGGACTTGAGGTCGTTCCAGTCCGCGAGGTTGGAGACGCTGATGCCATAGCGGCTGGCCACGCTGACCAGGGTATCGCGCTTGCGCGCCTTGACCGTGGTGCGCACGGTCACGACTTCAGGTGCGAAGGAGATCTGACCGTTGTCGGCCACATGGCCGGGCACATCGGTCTTGACGTTGGCATCGCGCGGCACCATCAGGGTCGAGCCGGCCTTGATCAGCATGCGCGGCGGGATGTTGTTGATGGCGCGCAGATCGGCTTCGCCCAGGCCTGCACGCTGGGCGGCTTCGGCCACGGTGATGGTGGTGGGCACGGTCCATACCGTCCAGCTGGCAAACTGGCCTTCGCTATAGGCCTGCAGATTGCGGCGGAAAACCTTGGCATTGTCCCAGGGCAGCAGCACCTGTGGTGTGGCGCGCGCAAAGATCACCGGCTTGTGAAAGCTGGGGTTGAGTGCTTTGAAGTCCTTGACGCTGACATCGGCCAGCTTGGCCACCAGCTCCACGTCGATGTCGTGCGGCAGATCCACGGCCTGGAAATAGGGGTGGTTTTCGATGATGGGAAGCTCGGTGTTGAACTTCTCGGGTTCGGCCACGATGTTCTTGACGGCTTGCAGCTTGGGCACGTAGTTGCGGGTTTCGGCCGGCATCTGCAGATCAAGGTAGCCGGCGGGCTGGCCCAGCTTTTCATTGCGCTTGATGGCGCGGCCCACACTGCCTTCGCCCCAGTTATAGGCGGCCAGGGCCAGATGCCAGTCGCCGAACATGTTGTAGAGCTTTTGCAGATAGTCGAGCGCGGCGCGGGTCGAGGCCAGCACATCGCGGCGATCATCGCGGAAGACATTTTGCTTGAGGTCGAAATAGGTGCCCGTGGCCGGCATGAACTGCCACATGCCGGCGGCCTTGGCGCTGGAAACGGCCTGAGGGTTGAAGGCGCTCTCGATGAAGGGCAACAGCGCCAGCTCTGTCGGCATATTGCGGCGCTCCAGTTCCTCGACGATGTGGAACAGGTATTTGCTCGATCGCTCCGTCATGCGCTGGATGTAGTCGGGGCGCGTGGCATACCACTGCTCTTGGTTCTGGACCAGATCCTGCTCAAGATTGGGCATGGCAAAGCCCTTGCGGATGCGAACCCAGAGATCGCCCGTGGCTTCCAGTTCAGCGACTTCGGAGCTGCCGACTTTGCCCTGGCCCAGGGGTTTGAGGGGGCCGTTCGGATACATGGGGTCGACGCTGCTGGTGGTTGCGCAGCCGGTTAATATCAGTGCGCTTGTCAGCAGCAGGGTGGATAGCAGCTTCATCAGAAAACGTTTTTCCATTGGCGCAGGGTAGCCAGCACGCTGGCGGGCTCCTCGGGCCTGGTTTGAGGATCATGGTGCACGGCGGCCGCGATCACATCGGCAGCGCGGCTTCGCATGAACGGGTTGATGGCCAGCTCGGTCTGCAATGTGGAGGGCAGCGTGGGCAGCCCGTTCTTGCGCAGTTGCTGGCAATATTCCAGATACTGAGCCAGTTCCGGATTGTTTGGTTCCACGGCCTGCGCAAATCGCAGGTTGGAAATTGTGTACTCATGTGCACAGCACACCAGCGTGTTGCCGGGCAGGGCGGCCAGTGCGTCCAGCGAAGCCTGCATCTGCGCTGCCGTGCCTTCGAAGAGGCGGCCGCAGCCGCCCGAGAACAGCGTGTCGCCGCAGAACAGCAGGGGCTGGCTTTGCGCCCGGGTGCTGAAGAAGGCGATATGACCGCTGGTGTGCCCGGGCACATCGATGACCTGCCAGGGGCCACCGAACAACTCGACGCTGTCGCCGCCCTGTACGCGCGTGACGGGCTCGGGCAGGGACTCGTAGGCAGGGCCCCAGACGGGAGCGCCGGTGGCCGCACGAATGGTCTCAACGCCGCCCACATGGTCGGCATGATGGTGGGTGACTAAAATGCCCAGCAGTTTCAGACCCCGCTGTGCCAATGTGCTCAGCACAGGCTCGGCCTGACCCGGATCGACGACCACGGCATGTTCTGCATCGTGGAGCATCCAGATGTAGTTGTCGGAAAAAGCGGGAATGGGCAACAGGTTCATGAGCTGCAAAATTATAGAGATGCATCACTGGACGGATTCAGCCCTCGGGCACTACCTCCTGAAATGGGAGCAGCAGCGCTTTGACGAGGCGGTGGCCGATATCTTTGGCTACCACGCCTTGCAACTGGGCTTGCCGCAGCTGCAAGGCCTGCGCGGCAACCGCATGCCCCATCGCTGGCTGGCACTGGAGGGCCTCGATCCCGTTCCGGATGCAAAAGCAGGCACTGTAGCGCAAGCGGCGGCGGACCGAGTGTCGCAGGTGCAGCCGCCTGCCGATGATGCGCATAATTTTGCCCCTTTGATGCCGGCGCTCCGGACAGCCCCGGAAGCCCTGCCTTTTGCCGAGGCCAGCCTCGACCTGCTGCTGATGCCGCATACGCTGGAGGCTTCGAACGATCCGCATGCCGCACTGCGCGAGGCTGCGCGCGTGCTGGTGCCCGAAGGGCGGCTGGTGATCAGCGGGCTGAACCCCTCCAGTCTGCTGGGCTTGCAGCGCAGGGTGGAGCGCAGTGCGGGCTATTTGCCGGACCTGAGCCTGGGGGTGGGCTACTGGCGTTTGCGCGATTGGCTGCGATTGCTGAGCTTCGAGATCGAAGCAGTGCAATTTGGCTGTTATCGTCCTGCCACTGAAAGTGAAAAGTGGCTGAGCCGCTGGCAGTTCATGGAAGGCCTGGGCCACCGCTGCTGGCCGGTGATGGGGGGCGTCTATTGCGTGGTGGCCGTCAAGCGCGTGCAGGGCATGCGACTGATGAGCCCGAGCTGGCGCAAGGGCAGCGTGCCAGCTGGCATGAAGGCGCCCGTGACCCAGAGGCAGCCGCCGGACATGTTCTGGCGTAACAAGGAAGAAAATTGAATCAAGTTGTGATCTATACCGATGGTGCCTGCAAGGGCAATCCCGGCCCTGGAGGCTGGGGCGCATTGCTGCAGGCCGGATCGGCACAGAAGGAACTCTTCGGTGGTGAACTGGGAACCACCAATAACCGCATGGAACTCAAGGCCGTGATCGAGGCGCTGTCCGCGCTCAAGCGTCCCTGCGATGTGGTGCTGTATCTGGACAGCCAGTACGTGCGCAAAGGCATTACCGAGTGGATCCAGGGCTGGAAGGCCAAGGGCTGGGTCACCGCTTCCAAGGAACCCGTCAAGAATGTCGAGCTCTGGAAGCAGCTGGACGCGCTGGTGCAGGGCAGCGGCCACCGTATCGACTGGCGCTGGGTCAAGGGCCATGCCGGGGACCCCGGCAACGAGCGCGCCGATGCGCTGGCCAACAAGGGCGTGGAGTTGGCGCTCAAGAACGGCTGAGCCAGCAGCTGGACCAGTTGCGCTGGCTCAGTTCGTGATCTGTGCCAGTGCTTCTTGGATCTGCTGCTCGGATTCGGGACGCACGATGCGCGCCACTTCCTTGCCGTCACGCAGAAAAATCAGCGTGGGCCAGAGCTTGACGCGATAGCTGCGCCCCAGCGGCCGGCCGGGACCATCTTCCACCTTGATGTGCGCCACTTCGGGCTGGACTGACAGCGCGGACTGCAACAGTGGCTGGGCGCGCTGGCAGTGGCCGCACCAGGGGGTGCCGAATTCCAGCAAATTCGCGCCCTTGAGCGCATCGATGGCTTGCCTTGTGGGTTCTGTGGCCCAGTGGGTGGCTTGGTATGGCATGAAATATTTCCCAGAATGGATCGAAGGTCGAAGACCAGACGGCAAGACTGTCTTCAGATCAGGCCCTGCAGCAGCAGGACGTTGACGGATTCTCCGGGCAGGACATCGCCGCGCGTATCGTCCAGCACGATGATGCAGTCGGCTGCGACCATGGAGCTGAGCACGCCCGAGCCTTGCGGGCCCGTGGTGCGCACGGCGGCCTGGCCCTTTTCGTCGAGTTCGAGTATGCCGCGCAGATATTCGGTACGACCCGGGCGTTTGCGCAGGCGCTCGCTGCTGATCGCCTGCAGCAATGGCGCAGGGGCGCCGCGTTCGCCAGCCAGCATGGCCAGGGCCGGGCGCACAAACATCAGAAAGCTCACCATGGCGGCCACTGGGTTGCCGGGCAGTCCCAGCAGCACCGCCGGGCGCTGAGTGGGCGGTAGGTTGCTCTGATTCTGGGAGCCGCTTGCGCCTGTCTTGATTGGAATACCTGCCGACCTGGTCAGTGAAATTCCACCGGCGGGAGCAAGCAGGCCCACCGCCAGTGGCCGACCGGGACGCATGGCCACTCGCCAGAACTGAACGGTGCCCAGACGCTGCAGCATCGCGCGGGTGTGATCGGCCTCGCCGGCGCTGATGCCGCCACTGGTCAGCACCACATCGGCCAGGGTGGCTGCTTCGCGCAGGCGCTCTTCCAGCGCGGCCGGCTCATCGGGCACGGCCCCCAGGTCCAGCACATGGGCACCCAGTCGGCGCAGCAGCGCCTGCAGGCTGAAACGGTTGCTGTCGTAGATGGCTCCCTCGCGCGGCTCGGCGCCTGGGTTCAGCAGCTCGTCGCCGGTGGAGAAGTAAGCCACGCTGAGCCGGCGCCGCACGCTGACCTGGCCCAGTCCCAGACTGGCCAGCAGGCCAAGAGCGGCTGGTGTGAGACGCTGGCCGGCCTGCAGCGCCACAGAGCCTTGCTCCAGGTCTTCGCCGCGCAGGCGACGATTGGCACCTGCACGCAGGGCATGGCCGTCAAACTGAATGCACTCCTGGACAGCGCTGGCCTGCTCATGGACTACCACCGTGTCCGCACCCACCGGCATGACCGCACCCGTCATGATCTTCACGCATTGGCCAGAGCCAAGCCGGCCTTGCCAGGGCCCTCCTGCCAGCGCCGTCCCCACCACACGCAGCACCAGTGGCCGGCCGGGCTGCGCCTGCTCCAGTTCGCTGCCGGCAAAGGCATAGCCGTCCATGGCGCTATTGTCATGGGGGGGGACGTTGACGGGGCAGACCACATCGGCTGCCAGCACACGATCAAGAGCCTCGGGCAGGGCGACGGTTTCCACCTCTGCGACCGCACCCAGCGGCTGCAGCAGGGCCTGCAGCTGTTGCAGCACCTGGTCAGTGGTCAGCGTCTGGGCGCTGGTGGAAGCGGCAGGTTGAAAAGTCGCAGTCATAACAGCAGAAAATAAAAAACCTCATGACGGGATGCGGCCATGGGGCTGCGTGGCACTTTACGCTTTTGGCTTGAGGCGCCGGTGAATCAGGATTGGCGTTCGGGGGCGATTTGCTCCAGATCAAGCAACTGGGCCAGCGTGTTGGCGTTGCTGAAGGCCTGCTCGTCCCCGGGGCGGTCAAATAGGGCCTGGGCGCTGCGATGCTGGCCGGTCCAGGCGTCTATCTTGCGACCGCCGCCGATGATGAAGCGCTCGAGGCTTGGGGCGAGCTGGGCCCGCAGCAGGCAGAACACAGGCTGGGCGCGCAGTTGCGGCGGCTGACCCGGCAGGGCATGCTCGGTATCCCAGCCGTGAGCGATGACGATATCGGCATCGCCGCGCGACGCCAGCATTTGCGCAGCCAGATCGAGGGGCAGCAGCGGCGTATCGCAGGGCACGCAAAGCAGCCATGGCGTGCGGCAATGCGCGAGGCCAGCCATGAATCCCGCCAACGGGCCGGGGTAGTCGGGAAGGCTGTCGGCGCAGACCTCGGCAGCCAGTGGCTGGACCAGCTCAGCATAGGCCGCTGCATTGCGATTGGCATTGATGAGCAGGGGGCCGACTTGCGGGGCCAGGCGCTGCAATGCATGCAGTGCCAGTGGCAAGCCTTGAAAGCGCTGCAGGCCTTTGTCCACGCCGCCCATGCGTGCACCGCGCCCCCCGGCCAGCACGCAGCCGGTGATCTGCTCAGGGGGGATGCGTGAGTCAGCCACCGATATAGCTCATCTCGATGCGCCGACCTTGCTGCACCGGCGCCACATCGGGCGGCATTTCACTGCGCAGCTGCGAGTAGCGATCGTCGCGCTGCTGCCAGATGGGGGCGATGGCGCCGGCAATCTCGGCATCGCTGGCGCCCGTGCGCAGCAGGCTGCGCAAGTCCCAGCCCTGGCTGGCGAACAGGCACAGATAGAGCTGGCCCTCGGTGGACAGGCGTGCGCGGTTGCAGTCGCCGCAGAAAGCATGGGTCACACTGCTGATGACGCCCACCTCGCCCAGTTGCGGGTCATATTGACCGCTGGCATCGGCATAGCCCCAGCGCACGGCGGTCTCGCCAGGGGCACTGGGCGCCAGCGGGATCAGCGGCAGCTCGGCGCGCAGACGCGCTATCACCTCGTCCGAGGGCAGCACCTCGTCCATACGCCAGCCGTTGGTGGCGCCCACGTCCATGTATTCGATGAAGCGCAGTGTGATTCCCGTGCCGCGGAAGTAGCGGGCCATGGGCAGGATCTGGTCGTCATTGGTGCCGCGTTTGACCACCATGTTGACCTTGATGTGCGACAGACCTGCGGCCTGCGCAGCCTCGATGCCCGCCAGCACATCGGTCACGGGGAAGTCCACATCGTTCATGCGCCGGAACACGGCGTCGTCCAGCCCGTCGAGGCTGACGGTCACGCGATTCAGGCCGGCGTCCTTCAGGGCACGGGCCTTGCGTGCCAGCAGCGAAGCGTTGGTGGTCAGTGTCAGGTCCAGCGGCTGGCCATCGGGCGTGCGCAGCTCGGCCAGCTGGGCGATCAGGGCTTCGATGTTCTTGCGCAGCAGCGGCTCGCCGCCGGTCAGGCGCAGCTTGCGCACGCCATGGGCGACAAAAAGTCTGGCCAGGCGCGTAATTTCCTCGAAGCTCAACAGCGAGCTGTGAGGCAGATATTGGTAGTTCTTGTCGAAGACTTCCTTGGGCATGCAGTAGTTGCAGCGGAAGTTGCAGCGGTCGGTGACGCTGATGCGCAGGTCGCGCAAAGGCCGTCCCCATTGATCCTGCAGCAGCCCGGTAGGGGTCTGCAGGGGGCTGGGGACGATTGCGTTGCGGCTCGCCGCACGCTCATCGACCAAGGGAATCACACGTTCTGCCATGGGCTCGATTGTGCCGCAAGCGCGAAGTCCGGGCCGGCTGCGGGCTTGTTGTGGCTTATCAAATTTGATAGCTGTTAGCGCTTGACGGTATTGTGGATCAGTCTTTTGTAGTGGTTTCCGTGGGTTGCTGAGCGATCGGCTTCCAGCCTTTGAACTCGGGGTAGAACTCGGCCACGCCGGGGCCGTTGAAGTCCCAGCCCAGGCATTGGCCCAGATGGCGTGGCGGCAGGCCCGAGCCATTGGGGCCGAACTGGTTGAGCACGGTGTGGAAGGCGGGCGTTGCCATATTGAACAGCAGCTCGCGCAAATGCGTGCAGCCCACCACCCCGCCCAGATTGTCGGCAATGGCGCGGCGCCACCCACGGGCTATGCAGCAGCCCACCATCTTCTGCATGGACTTTGTGGCCTGGGGGCAGTGGCCCAGGGGGTGGTCGTCCATGGCAGCCTCTATGCCGTGCACCACCATGTCGGCATCGATGGTCAGGCGGATCCACATATGGTGAATCGGTTTGCCTGCCGGCACTTTGCGGCGGCCGTGCAGCTCGATGTCATAGGTTTTCTGGTCGATCAGCTCGGCTTCCACGTCCCACATGCCGTCATCACGGGCATAGCCCCGGTATTTGACGTCGCGCATGTGGATGGGGGCTGGCGTGCGGCTGGCACTGGGAGGCAAGGGCATGGGGTATACGTTGTTATGGCGGGCGACGACGGCATGTCGGAGCATGGCTGGATCGCCCGCGATGATCTTGAATCGGGTCTGGTGCGCCAGACCCGATTTCATTATCAAAGAGATAGCAGGCTTGTCCAGCACCAAGCGGACAGCGCGGCGGCAGGGGGGGCGACCCCGAGCCTGGCGGCAAGCGCCTAGCTGCTCGTGGGTATTTGCCCGGTGAGTGCTGCGGCCTTGAGTGCGGCCAGATCGA
Source organism: Comamonas testosteroni (assembly GCF_030505195.1). Lineage (NCBI taxonomy): Bacteria > Pseudomonadati > Pseudomonadota > Betaproteobacteria > Burkholderiales > Comamonadaceae > Comamonas > Comamonas testosteroni. The sequence continues at coordinate 773,129 of NZ_CP129672.1, read as the reverse complement.
GAACTTCCAGTTTGCCGCGCCGCAGTTGCAACCAGCCGGCCTGCTGCAGCTCCTGCAGTATCTGGTTGGTGGTCTGGCGCGACAGGCCCAGCATGCGTGCGATCTGCTCCTGCGAGACGGCCAGCTCGCGGTGAGTGCGCATGCGGTCGGCCCATTGCTCGTGGCCCATGGCCATCTGCACCAGGCGGCACATCACGCGCTGCGGAGCAGGCAGTACGGTCTGTTCCTCCAGCGCAATCAGGCTGGAGCGCAGCTTGTGGGTCAGCAGCAGGGCCATGTGGCGCCAGCAATGCGGGTTGGCATCCAGCCATTCGCGCAGCGGCGTTATAGGGATATGCAGCAGAGCGCAGGCGGTATTGGCGCAGGCGTCGTGGGTGCGGGGCTCGCCATCGAAGAGGGCGATCTCGCCCAGCCAGCTTGGCGGCTCGATCAAGGTCAGCAAGGCTGTGCGGGTGTTTTCCTGAAGTGCTGCCGTGCCGGAGATGCTGAGCGAGCCCCTGGCCACCGCATACAGGCCGCAGGGGGCATCGCCGCGGCGAAACAGCCATTCGCCGGCGGTCAGCAGCCTTGGCTGGGCCAGTTGCTGCATCTGGGCGGTCAACTCCGGCGGCAGGGAGCGGAACCAGCGCCCTGCCTGCACAATGGCCCAGAGGTCATTGGAGTTGACATGCTCGAAGCTGCCGCGCTGGCGTGCAGTGGGCACTGCGGCCGGTGCAGGCCTGGGTGAGGGGTTTAGCGCTTGTGTCGGTGGCATGACAGACGGCAAGGTTGATGCTGCGCCACCATGCTCTGACAAGCGACCAGGAGATACAGCGATGAAAACCCTAATCGATCAACTGTCCAACTACGCCGGCTACCACCGCGACCCGCGCAATATCGTGACGCACTACATTGGCGTGCCCATGATCATGCAGGCGGTGGTCATTCTCCTGGCCAGGCTGCAATGGGGTGCGCCTGGCGGTATGCCGATCTCGCTGGCCCTGCTGGCAGCAGTTGCCGCTGCGGTGTATTACTGGCGGCTGGACGGGCGCTACGGCCTGTTCATGAGCGTGCTGCTAGCCGCCATGCTGGCGCTGGCCACTCACATCGCCGCGCAGCCCATGGGCAGCTGGCTGGCCTGGGGGCTGGGCTTGTTTGCGCTGGGCTGGGTGATCCAGTTCATCGGTCACTACTGGGAAGGACGCAAGCCCGCTTTTTTTGACGATGTGATGGGCCTGCTGATAGGCCCGCTGTTTGTGGCGGCCGAGCTGGGCTTTGCGCTCGGGCTGCGCAAGGAGGTGCAGGCGGCGGTGGAGCAACGCAGCGGCCCCGTGCGTCGCCGGCACCCGGTGAACGCTTGATATGCTCTGGTTCTGAGAGCTAAGTCCTCTATATTTATATTGGTTTGAGTGAGTTTTTATGGGTGTTGTGGCTAGCGGCGCCCGGCGGTAATACACAACTGTGCGTGCATCTTTCAAACATGTAATGCCTGCGTTAGGGTCATGCGCCTAAAATCGCGGGCTGACCCTAGGGGGCTGATGCCTTGTTGGCTCTTGCGGGGCTTTTTGTATTACTTCACCCAACCATCATGTCTCTGAACAATGTGACCCCCGGCTCCAAGACGCCTGAAGTCTTCAACGTCGTCATCGAAATCTCGGCCAACTCGGCTCCCGTGAAGTACGAAGTGGACAAGGAGTCCGGCTGCCTGTTCGTGGATCGTTTCCTGGGCACTGCCATGCACTACCCCGTGAACTACGGCTATGTGCCCCAGACCCTGTCTGGCGACGGCGACCCCGTGGACGTGCTGGTGATGACTCCCTTCCCCCTGCCCAGCGGCGTGGTCGTGCCCTGCCGTGCCATCGGCATCCTGGAGATGGAAGACGAGTCCGGCGTCGACGGCAAGGTTCTGGCCGTGCCCACGCAGAAGCTGCTGCCTTCCTACGACAAGATCAACCACCTCAGCGACATCCATGAGCTGACCCTGCAGCAGATCGCCCACTTCTTCGAGCACTACAAGGATCTGGAAAAGGGCAAGTGGGTCAAGGTTCTGGGCTGGAAGGGCGTGGACGCGGCACACAAGGAAATCGTGGACGGTATCGCCAACTACAAGGGCTGATCCAAACTAGTAAAGGGTCTCTAACCTTTACTTGCAGAGAAGCCCCGCAATCTGCATATATACAATTTGAAACGCACCTGGCGGACCTCGCTTGGTGCGTTTTTTTATGGCCTGCATCGATAGATACGAGGGGGAGCGCATGAGTTGGAAGATTTCGGACTGGCGCGTGGGGACCAAGTTGGGCATCAGCTTTACGGCGCTGGTGTTGTTGTCTGCATTGCTCGGGTTGGTGGCCTGGCTGCAGCTGTCCAGCATTCATGCAGCGGGCCGCGAGGTATCCGAGGTGGCGCTGCCCAGCGTCTACAACGCAGCCTCCATGCGATCCGAGTACAACCGGCTGCGACGCCATGAGGCAGGTATCGCCACTGCACGCACCCTGGTCGAGATCGAAGGCTACGAGCAGCAGATCCAGCAGCGCCTGAAGACCATTGCCGAGCAGGAGAAGGTGGTCCATGAGCTGATTGCCAGCCAGCCGCTGCGCGAGGCCTATGAAGGCTATCAGGCCAACAAGGCGAATTTCCTGAAGCTGCACGAGCAGCTGCTGGCGCGGGCCCGCGACGGCGACTACAACACCGTGGACAGCCAGGCCGGCATGGCCGATGAGCTGGGCCTGTTCTTTGCGGGGCTGTCCGAGCAGGCCTTCAGCCAACTGGCGGAAAGCACGGGCAAGCTGATGACGCTGCAACTCGAGAGCGCGGCTCAGGCCCAGCAGGCCGAAAAATCCAGCTTCGAGCTGGCTCGCTACTGGCTGCTCGGCACGCTGGCGTTGGTGGTGCTGTTTGCTGCCGTGGTCGGCATTGCGATGACACGTGCCATCACGGCGCCCGTGGCCACGGCCGTGGAGCTGGCGCAGGCCGTGGCTGCCGGTAAGCTGGGCATGGTGGTGAAGAATCAGCGCCGCGATGAAATGGGCTTGCTGCTCAACGCGCTGGAAGACATGCGTCGGCAACTGTCCGCCGTGGTCCAGGATGTGCGCGGCAATGCCCATGGCGTGGCCCTGGCGTCCAGCGAGATCGCGCAGGGCAATGCCGATCTTTCATCGCGCACCGAAAGCCAGGCCAGCGCCCTGGAGGAAACGGCGGCATCCATGGAACAACTGGGCTCGACCGTGCGTCAGAACGCGGACAACGCCCAGACCGCCAATCAAATGGCAAAGAATGCCTCCGATGTCGCGGGTCGCGGCGGGGATGTGGTTGCCCAGGTGGTGGACACCATGAAGGGCATCAACGACAGCAGCCGCCAGATCGCCGACATCATCGGCGTGATCGACTCGATTGCCTTCCAGACCAATATCCTGGCCCTGAATGCGGCCGTGGAAGCCGCTCGAGCCGGCGAGCAAGGTCGTGGCTTTGCCGTGGTGGCGGGAGAGGTGCGCACGCTGGCCCAGCGCAGCGCCGAGGCGGCCAAGGAAATCAAGCAGCTCATCCATGCCAGCGTGCAGCGCGTGGAGCAAGGCTCGCAGCTGGTGGACAAGGCCGGCGCCACCATGGCCGAAATCGTGACGGCCATCGGCCGCGTGACGGACATCATGGGCGAGATCAGTGCGGCCAGTCGTGAGCAGAGCCAGGGCGTGGCCCAGGTGGGCGAAGCCGTCACCCAGATGGATCAGACCACGCAGCAGAATGCGGCCCTGGTGGAGCAGAGCGCGGCAGCCGCCGACTCCCTGCAGCGTCAGGCCAAGGCCTTGGTCGATTCGGTGGCGATTTTTCAGCTCGGCAATCAGGCCCAGAGCTTTGCCGCGGCGGCTCTGAAAAAACGTACCGAACCCGTCGCCAGGGCCGTTGCCGCCAAGGCCGCCGACCCGGGCCAGGCCAAAACCGTGCAGATGGCCGCCAAGCCGACCCAGCCGGCCTTGAGCAGCGATCAGGACTGGGAGCAGTTCTAAGCCATTGACTGTTTCGGCAAGCAAATATTTCTCAGAACCCCGGTAGCGATCGCTACCGGGGTTTTTTTACAAGCTTTCATCAAACTGTCTTGATATTCATCAAGAAGCGGGGTGGCTTGGTGCCTTTTCAAAGCAATGTCTGTGCTTTGGAGCTCGAGAATCGCTATGGATCTTTATTGGTAACTTCTAGTAACTGCAGGGCGGCGTAAGTGCCTGCCTACGTGGCTGTAGGTTCCTGAAGATAGGCAAGAAATATGAAACTGGAAACAATTGAAAACAGATAAGACCTTATCCCGGACCCTTGGAACTCATATGCGCTCCACAGAGATATTTTCCGATTGAGCAGAGAAATTGAATCCTCACGTCTCGCATGCGTGGATTCAAAAGCGGTATTCATAAAAAACTAATTGGTAATAGAGGGAGGTGCAATCAATGAAAAGCATCAAAATCTCCACGCGGATTCTCGGCACGTTCGGGATTCTGGTCGTGCTGCTGGTCGTGGTAGTGGCCATGGCATTGCTGCAGTTGCGCTCCATGCGCTCCAGCGCTGAAACCATCACGGGCAATGCCTTGCCCAGCGTGGAAGTGATCAACACCCTCAATACCGACCTGGCGCGCACCCGCTTGCTCGAGTTGCGGCATGTCAACAATGACGAAGCCGCCTATATGGCCCAGGTGGAGACCCAGTTCGAGCAGTTGCAAACGCATCTGGCAGAGGCGAAAAAGCTCTACGAGCCGCTGATCATCACGGCCGAGGAGCGCGAGCTCTATACCCAGTTCCTGCGCGAGAGAGAGCGTTATGTGGCGCTGAACAAGCAATTGTTCGAGGCATCGCGCAGCGGCGACAAGGAGCGTGCCAAGCAGTTGCTGGGGGGGGAGTCTCTCAAGCTCTACGACGCGTCTTCGGCGACCCTGCAAAAGCTGATCAAGTTCAACAGCGATGTGGCAAGAGGCGAGACGCTGGCTTCGGAGGGGGTCTATGAACGGGCCGTGAGCCTGCTGATCGTGGCCGCCGCAGTGGCGGTGCTGGTGGCCCTGGGCGCCGGCCTCTGGCTGGTGCGTTCCATCCGCGCGCCGCTGGAGCAGGCCGTGCAGGCGGCGGACCGCGTGGCCAACGGGGATCTGAGTGGCGTCATTCGCGTGGAGCGAGAGGACGAAACAGGCCGCTTGCTCAGCGCCCTGCAGCGCATGCAAAGTAGTCTGGTGCAGACCGTGCGCTCGGTACGCCAGAACGCGGAAGGCGTGGCCTCGGCCAGTTCGCAGATTGCCTCGGGCAATGCCGATCTCTCCGGTCGCACAGAGGAGCAGGCCAGTGCGCTGGAGCAGACCGCCGCCTCCATGGAGCAGTTGGGCTCCACGGTGCGCCAGAACGCCGACAACGCCCGCGCCGCCAATCAGATGGCGGTGAATGCTTCCCAGGTGGCAGCGCAGGGCGGTGCCGTGGTGGCTGAAGTGGTGGAGACCATGAAGGGCATCAACAACAGCAGCCAGCAGATTGCCGACATCATCACGGTCATCGACTCCATCGCCTTTCAGACCAATATCCTGGCGCTGAATGCGGCCGTGGAAGCGGCTCGCGCCGGTGAGCAGGGCCGTGGTTTTGCCGTGGTGGCGGGCGAGGTGCGCACCCTGGCCCAGCGCAGTGCCGAAGCCGCCAAGGAAATCAAGGCCTTGATCAGCACCAGCGTGCAGCGCGTGGAGCAGGGCACGCAGCTGGTGGACAAGGCCGGAGCCACCATGGCCGACATCGTCTCGGCCATCAGCCGGGTGACGGATCTGATGGCCGAGATCAGTGCCGCCAGCCAGGAGCAGAGCCAGGGGGTGGCCCAGGTTGGCGAGGCTGTGACGCAGATGGATCAGACGACGCAGCAAAACGCGGCGCTGGTGGAGGAGAGTGCCGCTGCTGCCGGCGCGCTGCGCAAGCAGGCGCAGGATCTGGTTCAGGCCGTGGCGGTCTTCCAGCTGCCTGCCAGTGCGCTTCATGACCAGGCACCCAAGGCTGCAGCCCGTGCAGCGGCGCCGGCCATGGTCGCCGCTGCCGCCCCGGCGCGTCAGGCTCCTGTCCGTCGTGTGGCCGCCCGTTCTGCCCCCATGCCGGCAGCCCCGCGCTCTTTGATGGGGGGCGCTGCTGCTGGTGAATCTGCGCCTGTCCGCAATGCGCCCAAGTCCTCGCTGAACGAGGATGACTGGGAAACCTTCTGAATGTCTCCAAGGGTTAGGGATTCAAGGCCGCTGCAAAGCGGCCTTTTTTTGTCTCCGCCTTCAGGCCTTGCGCAGCGGGCTATGGGATTGCAGCTCTTGCACATACTGGGCCATGCCTTCGCTCTCGCGCTGCAAAAAGCGCTCGATGGCATCGGCAAAAGCCGGGTGGGCCACCCAGTGGGCACTCGGTGTTTCCACGGGCAGCAGCGCACGGGCCATCTTGTGCTCTCCCTGGGCGCCGCCCTCGAAGCGGTCAAAGCCGTTGGCGATGCACCATTCGATGGGCTGGTAGTAGCAGGCTTCGAAATGCAAGCTGTCGATCCGCTCCAGAGCGCCCCAGTAGCGGCCATAGGCGACCTTGTTATTGATAGCTGCTTGCGCTTGTCCACCATCAAAAAACAATGGTTTTGATGCTGAATTCGTTGACTGTAAGGCGGTAGTAGCTATCAAACTTGATGCTACGGGCTGTCCGTTGCGCTCGGCAATGAACATCACCCAGCTCTCGGGCATGGCCGAGGCCATGGCGGCAAAGAACTCCGGTGTCAGATACGGCGGGTTGCCATGCTCCAGGTAGGTGCGCTCGTAGCAACGATAGAAGAAGGACCAGTCCTGCGCACCGATGTCGCGGCCTTGCAGGGCCTTGAAGCTCACGCCGGCCTCGGCAATCTTGCGTCGCTCCTGGCGGATCTTCTTGCGCTTTTCCTGGTTCAGCGAGCCCAGAAAATCGTCGAAGTCCTTCCAGCAGGGCGGTGTCGTTGCTGTGTCAGCGCAGGCCTGCATGCTGGCGGGCTCTGCCTCGGCGGGCAAAGTGGCGCGCGCCGCAGGGAGGGCGGGCGGCGTGTTCGTCCAGTGAAACTGCACCGTGCTGCGCTGCATCCAGCCGGCCGCAGCGCAGGCGGCAAGATCATCGGCATCGCCAAACAGCAGGTGCAGCGATGACAGCTGCTGCTCGGCTGCCCAGGCCTGGACGGCATGCACCAGCGCCACGCGCAGTGCCTGGCTGCGTGCCAGCAGACGCGAGCCGGGCACAGGCGTGAAGGGGACGGCCAGCAAACCCTTGGGGTAGTACGGCAGGCCATGCTGCTGATAGGCGCGAGCCCAGGCCCAGTCAAACACATATTCGCCGTAAGAATGGGTCTTGATGTAGAGAGGGCAGGCGGCCAGCAACTCATCGCCGTCCCAGACGGTGATGACCCGGGCGATCCAGCCGGTGTCGGGCGTGGCGCTGCCGCTTTGCTCCATGGCCGCCAGGTATTCGTGGCGCATGAAGGGCGTGGGCGTGGATTGAGAGGCCAGCAGCACATTCCAGGTTTGTGCGTCCAGCTGCTGCACGCTGGCAAGCACGCGAGTGATAATCTTGTTTTCGGCCATGCCCTGATTGTCGCGGGGGCTGGTGGCCTCACCGCCTAGCTTGCTTTTCATGACGCTTTCCATTTGCTGTGCCCAACGCAATTTTGTTGTGGGAGACCTCTCTGGCAATGTCCAGAAAATCATCGCCGCTGCTGCTGAAGCTTATGCCAACGGTGCCCGACTGCTGCTCACGCCCGAGCTTGCCCTGTGCGGCTACGCGGCCGAGGACCTGTATCTGCGTCCGGCATTTTTGGAGGCCTGCGACGCGGCCCTGCAGCAATTGCAGCAAGCCAGTGTCCAATGGCCGGGGCTGGCGCTGGTCATCGGTCACCCGCAGCGCGATGAGCAGGGTGAGAAACTGTTCAACGCTGCCAGCGTGCTGCGCGATGGTCAGCAGATTGCGCGCTACTTCAAGCAGCTGCTGCCCAATTTTGGCGTGTTCGACGAACAGCGCTACTTTGCGGCCGGTCAAGAGAGCTGTGTCTTCGAGCTCGATGGCATCCAGATCGGCCTGCTGATTTGCGAAGACGCCTGGCATGCCGGCCCTGCGCGGGCTGCCGTGGCCGCAGGCGCCCAGTTGCTGGCCGTCATCAATGCCTCGCCGTTTCATAGCGGCAAATCCTCCGAGCGCGAGGCGGTGATTGCGCAGCGCGCCATGGAAAATGCGGCTCCCCTGGTGTATGCCCATCTGGTGGGCGGTCAGGACGAAGTCGTGTTCGACGGCTGCTCGTTTGCAGTGGACGCCAGTGGTCAGGTGGCGGCTCGCGCGGCCGCTTTCGAGGAAGAGCTGCCCATGGTGGCCGCGCATCTGGTGGATGGATGCGTGACGCTGACGGGGGCAGTCAACCCCCAGCTGAACCACCACCATGCGCTTTGGTCTGCGCTGGTGCTGTCCGTGCGTGACTATGTCGGCAAGAACCGTTTTCCGGGCGCACTCATCGGCCTGTCGGGCGGCATGGACTCGGCCCTGGTGCTGGCTATCGCAGTGGATGCGCTGGGCGCGGACAAGGTGCGCACGGTCATGATGCCTTCGCCCTATACGGCCGATATCAGCTGGCTTGACGCGCGCGAAATGTCCGAGCGCGTGGGCGTACAGCACGAAGAGATCGATATCGCGCCGCAGTTCGAAGCCTTCAAGGCGGCGCTGGCAGGCACTTTTGCCGGGCGCGCCGAAGACACGACCGAGGAAAACCTGCAAGCCCGTATTCGGGGGACCTTGCTGATGGCCATGAGCAACAAGTTTGGCTCCATCGTGCTGACCACAGGCAACAAGAGCGAGATGTCCACCGGCTACTGCACGCTGTACGGCGACATGGCTGGAGGCTTTGCCGTCATCAAGGATGTGTTCAAGACCGAGGTGTTTGCGCTGGCACGCTGGCGCAATGCCAACGATCCCTTCGGCACGGGGCTCGATCCCATTCCCGATCGCATCATTACGCGTCCACCCAGTGCTGAGTTGCGCCCCGATCAGAAGGATCAGGACAGCCTGCCGGACTACGAGGTGCTGGATGCCATCGTGTCCCGTTACATGGAAAACAACGAGAGCATAAGCTCCATCGTCGCCGAGGGTTTTGCGCCGGCGGATGTGGAGCGGGTCACGCGTCTGATACAAATCAACGAGTACAAGCGTCGCCAGGCGCCGGTCGGTCCACGTCTGACAATGCGCAGCTTTGGCAAGGACTGGCGCTACCCCATCACCAACAAATTTCGCGCCTGAGGTTCTGCCTCCGGTGTTTGCCGATTTCAATCAATTGAGGAACCAGCCCCATGAAAATGATTACCGCCGTCATCAAGCCCTTCAAGCTCGAGGAAGTGCGCGAGGCCCTGGCAGAGTGTGGGGTGAATGGTCTGACCGTGACCGAAGTCAAGGGTTTTGGTCGCCAGAAAGGCCATACCGAGCTCTATCGTGGCGCCGAGTATGTGGTCGATTTCCTGCCCAAGGTGAAGATCGAAGTCGTGGTGCGAGATGAAGATGTGGACCGCTGCGTGGATGCCGTCGTCAACGTCGCGCGCACCGGCAAGATTGGAGACGGCAAGATCTTCATCACCCCCGTGGAGCGAGTGGTGCGCATCCGCACGGGCGAGCTGGACGACACTGCTGTCTGAGCAGGCATGCCGGGTCCAGTTATGCGCCCCAGTTATGCGCGCCAGACATGCGCCCCAACCAAAAAGCCAGACCTTGAGTCTGGCTTTTTTCATGGCACGGAGCCGGGCTTGCGCGCTGCCTGCAGCTCTGCGGGCAGGCGGATGCCGTTCCACAGGGTTTGCAGGCCTCAGATCACCGAGCGCAGAGGCGGTGTATCCAGCTGGCTGCCTGCATTCTGGACGAGATTTTGCAGCAGGGCCGAGGTGTCGCTGCTGTTTTCGACCAGGCCCATCTGCCACTCGCCCATGAAGCCGTTGCCCACGCAGGACTGAAGAAACTGCAGCATGGCGTCGTAATAGCCATCCACATTGAGAATGCCGACGGGCTTGTCGTGGTAGCCCAGCTGGCGCCAGGTCCAGACTTCGAACAGCTCTTCAAACGTGCCGATGCCGCCGGGCAAGGCCACGAAGGCGTCGCTGCGCTCGGCCATCATGGCCTTGCGCTCGTGCATGTTCTTGACGATGTGCAGCTCGTCGCAGGCCTGGTTGGCCAGTTCCTTGTCGACCAGCGCCTGAGGGATGATGCCGACGACGCGGCCGCCAGCTTGTTGCGTGGCTTCGGCCACCACGCCCATCAGGCCGCTGCGTCCGCCGCCATAGACCAGCTGGCCGCCGCGCGAGCCTATCCATTGGCCCACGGCCTTGGCGACTTCGGTGAATTGAGGGTTGGTGCCGGGGCGTGAGCCGCAGTACACGCAAATGGAAAAAGCGGGTTGGGTCATACGATGAAACGGTGATAAAGAGCGGCAGCCCAGATGGCGCCGCACAGGCACAGGGCCAGAAATACAGCGGCGCTGCCCATGTCCTTGGCTTTCTTTGACAGCTCGTGCCATTCCGGGCCGATACGGTCTATGGCTGCCTCTATGCCGGTATTGAGCAATTCCACAATGAGAACCAGGATGACGCTGCCGGCCAGCAATGCTGCCTGCTCCCAGCTCTGACCTAGCCAGAGCGCCAGAGGAACCATGACAACAGCACAGATGGCTTCTTGCTGAAATGCTTTTTCGTGCCAGCCGGCCTTGAGGCCAGCCAGCGAGTAGCCGCCGGCATGCAGCACCCGGGACAGGCCGGTGCGGCTCTTTTGCGGGTTGACGGGGTCGGGTGAGGAGGCGCTCATGGAGAGATTGGGTCAGCGAATGTGTTTTGGAGTGGGGGCCTGATGCACCAGCTGGGTGCCGGCCCAGGCGTCGTGCCAGAACTGCTTTCGGGGGTGAAAGCGGCTCAGCAGTGCCCAAATCAGAATCCAGCCCAGGAGCAGCACCAGCACCTCCAGTGGCGGCAGGCCCAGCGGGTACAGCAGGGCCAGCGGCGGCAGCCACCACATCCAGCTGGCTGCGTAGCGCAGCAGGGCGCGGGTCTGCGTCAGCGGGCGACCTTGGGTATCGACCACGCGGATATGCCAGGTCTTCATGGCCAGCGTCTGGCCCTTGCTCCAGAACCAGACAAAGTAAATCCCCAGCACCACCAGCATGAAAGCCTGCAGCAGATGCCGATTGTCGAGTGCATTGCGCGTCTGAGACAGGGTTCCGAACAAATAGCCGGCAATGAACACCACGCCAAACAAAAGCATTCCTTCATAAAGCCAGCAAGCCATGCGGCGGCGAAGGCTTGGTGCTATGAAGTCAGGAGTGGTTGAGGGTGCTGCACTGCCTTTGCGGATCGGGGTGTCTTGCTGCATGAGGCAATTGTAGGGTTCAGGTCAGCAGGCTTGAAACTCGGTTTGCCGCATCGACGCTGTCATTGGTGCGAGTCTTGACCTGGCGCATCCAGCGGAGGCAGGGTGATCGGGGTGGCGCGAGGAATGTCCACGGGAGCCGTCTCCACAATCACCGAGGGCGTACGGATTGGGTGCGTCTCCACCATGGCCGGTGTTGCGGGCACGGGCGGTGGTGGGTGATGAATGGTTGCGGGCGGAATCTTGGGCAGATTGGGTACCGTATTGGGGGAGGCCGTGGCAGCAGGAATGCGCGCCAGCTTCTTGGAAGGCACAGGCTTGATGGCCGGTGCGGCGCTTACCACCTTGGGGGTGGCGCGGGCGGCCAACAGTCGCTTTTCTTCATCGCTCAGAGCCTGGTAGGCCTCCCACTGGGCCTGCTTGTCTGTTGCGAGCTTGTTGGTAATGGCGAAGTTCAGCCGGGCCTGGTTGCGCTGGGCGGCACTCAGGCCGGACCATGCTTCCATGCGGTCATGAAGCTTTTGCTGTTCGCGTTCGCTGAGTTTGTCAAAGCCATCCGCCAGGGCAATCCAGCGGCGCTTCTGTACCGAGCCGATCATGGCCCAGCGCTCTTCCAGCGGCTGCAGAATCTCGCGCTGGTGGCTGCTGAGCTCGCCCCAGCGTGGGCCCGAAGCCTGTGCCGAGGCTCTTTGGCGCGTGGACGGATCCGCATGCATGGACTTGGATGCAGCTACCGTGGCGGGAGGCACGGAGCTGGGTGCCAGCCTGACTTGCTGTACGACATTCCATCCTGTCCAGCTCAAGGCCACCAACAACAGCGCCGCCAGGACGGCGGCGGTATTGTCTGGTTTCAGGAGGGAGCGCTTCTCAGTGGGCATCAAGGCAGACGTGGCAGGCTGTTTAGTGTTCTGATGGAGTGGCTGCCGAGGTCTTGAGGTACTGGATGAAACCAGGGTCAGAGTAGGCAGCAGGGGGCAGATCATCGGTCAGCAAGGCGGTATCGACCTCGGTGACTTCGCTCAGCATACTTTGTTCGGTGTCGGAGTTGTAGATTACCAGGCCCGCAATGAGTGCAAAAACGGGGATGGCCGAGACCAAGGTGCGCCACCAGCCCTTGCCTTCGTCGGGATTGCCCAGTGTCAGGGTGCCGCCCTGGGCAGATGTTGCAGCACTGGTCTGAATGCGCAGTACGGACGCTTCGCGGCGGCGTATGGATACGGCTTGCTCACGGGAGGCGCGCAGACGTTCGGTGACTTCATACGGGAGCAAGGCTTCACCCTCACTCAGTCGTGCAGTGATTTGACGGGCGATACGGTCGACGGCCTGTTCTTGCCGGAGGGTGGGCACGGATTTCATAACTCGATTCCTTTGGCCTTGAGTGCCTTGCTCAATGTTTGGATGGCGCGAAAGCAATGGGTTTTGACACTGCCTTCTGAGCAACCCATGGCGGCAGCGGTCTCCGCGACATCCATCTCTTCCCAATAACGCATGAGAAAGGCCTCGCGTTGACGCGCAGGCAGCTCCTGTATCTCTTTTTCTATGCTTTGCAGCGTCTGCTTGCGTTCGGTCAGGCTCTCGGCGTTGTTGGCGGTGGATGCGTCGCTATGGGTTGCATAGGTTTCCAGCCAGTCGAAGTCGCTGTCCCCGTCCACGGAAGACTCCAGGTCGCTGAAGTGAGTGAAAACGGCTTTCTGGGTCTTTTGGCGGCGAAACCAGTCCAGGGTGCTGTTCGACAGAATGCGCTGGAACAGCATGGGCAGCTCGTTGGCGGGCTTGTCCCCATAGTGCTGGGCCAGCTTGAGCATGCTGTCCTGTACGATATCCAGGGCGGCCTCCTCGTCGCGGACATGGAAAACGCTGCGTTTGAAGGCGCGCTTTTCAACGTCTTTGAGGAATGCAGACAGTTCTTGTTCTGTGGCCAAGAGAGGGTAACCCTGGAGAAAACGGGAGTTAGGTAGTGGCGAAAGCCGCAGATTATCGCATCCGATGATGTTTTTTTGTGTACTGCATTTGAAGGTCTTGTTGCAGTGCGATAATGATCTTCAACTTAAAGAAGCAAACGGGTCACGGTCCGGCGTATACACAAACGTCCATGGCATGTGGTCTTAAGTCCTAAACCGGCCTCACAAGGGCTTCAGGCTAAGGGCACCGAAGGTTTTTCGTTAGAGAAATTCACAAAGGTTGATCATGGAAATCTCCAAAGCCGAGCTGGCCTCTGCAGCCGCCGCATCCTCCCCCAAGGGCGCCCAGGAATTGATGGGCTCCGAAATCCTCATCAAGTCTCTTCAGGCTGAAGGTGTCAAGCACCTGTGGGGTTACCCAGGCGGGGCAGTTCTCTATATTTACGACGCGCTCTACAAGCAGGACAGCATTCAGCATGTGCTGGTGCGCCACGAGCAGGCGGCTGTGCATGCTGCCGACGGTTTTGCGCGTGCCACCGGTGAAGTGGGCGTGGCGCTGGTGACTTCCGGCCCCGGTCTGACCAATGCGGTGACAGGCATTGCCACCGCCTATACCGACTCCATCCCCATGGTGGTCATTGCGGGTCAGACTTCGACCAATTACATCGGTACCGACGCATTTCAAGAGTGCGACACCGTGGGCATCACTCGTCCCATCGTCAAGCACAACTTCCTGGTCAAGGATGTGCGTGAGCTGGCCGAGACCATGAAAAAGGCTTTCCACATCGCCCGCACCGGCCGCCCCGGCCCTGTGGTGGTGGATATTCCCAAGGACGTGTCCTTCAAGAAGGCGCTGTACACGGGCTATCCTGAAAAAGTGGAAATGCGCTCGTACAACCCCGTCAAAAAGGGTCATGCGGGCCAGATTCGCAAGGCTCTGCAGCTGCTGTTGACGGCCAAGCGCCCTTATATCTATACCGGCGGCGGCGTGTTGCTGGGCAATGCCTGCAACGAACTGCGCCAGCTGGTGGACATGCTGGGCTACCCCGTCACTCACACCCTGATGGGTCTGGGAGCCTATCCCGCCAGCGACAAGAAGTTCCTGGGCATGCTGGGCATGCACGGCACCATCGAAGCCAACAATGCCATGCAGAACTGCGATGTGCTGCTGGCTGTGGGCGCCCGCTTTGACGACCGCGTGATCGGCAATCCCAAGCACTTCATGTCGGTGGAGCGCAAGATCATCCATATCGACATCGATCCTTCCTCCATCTCCAAGCGCGTGAAGGTGGATGTGCCCATCGTGGGCGACGTCAAGGATGTGCTGAGCGAGCTGATCGCCATGCTGCGCGAGTCGGCCCAGCGTCCCGATGAGTCAGCTCTGGGTCAGTGGTGGAACACCATCGAAGGCTGGCGCAGCCGCGACTGCCTGAGCTACGACAAGTCCAACACCGAAGTCATCAAGCCCCAGTACGTGGTCGACACGCTGTGGAACATGACCAAGGATGCGAACGCCTACATCACCTCTGATGTGGGTCAGCACCAGATGTGGGCGGCGCAATATTACCGCTTTGATGAACCCCGTCGCTGGATCAACTCCGGCGGTCTGGGCACCATGGGCGTGGGTCTGCCTTACGCCATGGGCATCAAGCTTGCCAAGCCCGACTCCGAAGTCTTCTGCATCACGGGCGAAGGCTCGATCCAGATGAACATCCAGGAGCTGGCCACCTGCAAGCAGTACAACACCCCGGTGGTCATCTGCGCGCTGAACAACCGTTTCCTGGGCATGGTGCGCCAATGGCAGGAAATTGAATACTCGGGTCGCTACTCGAGCAGCTATATGGATTCGCTGCCCGACTTCGTGAAGCTGGCGGAGGCCTTCGGCCACCGCGGCCTGCTGATCGAAAAGCCCGCCGATGTCGAGGCTGCGCTGCGCGAGGCACGCCGCATCGTGCGCGAAGAAAGCAAGACGGTCTTCCTGGACTTCCGCACCGACCCGACCGAGAACGTGTTCCCCATGGTGCAAGCCGGCCGTGGCATCACGGAAATGCTGCTGGGTGCCGACGACCTGTGATGCCTGGGAAGCCGATTTTCAGTGAATTCGGCTCCAAGCACTTACATGTCAAGCGCAAGCAGCTATATTTTAAATAGCATTTTTTGACGAATCTATTGCCCGCCGAGCCTGGCACTTACCGGTGTCAGGGGAGGGCGGCGAAAAGAGGAATCTCCCAATGAAACACATTATTGCCGTGCTGCTCGAGAACGAGCCTGGAGCACTGTCGCGCGTCGTGGGCCTGTTTTCTGCTCGTGGCTACAACATTGAATCCCTGACAGTTGCACCGACCGAGGATCCCTCGCTGTCGCGCATGACCATCCTCACCACGGGTTCGGACGATGTGATTGAGCAAATCACAAAGCACCTGAACCGACTGATTGAAGTGGTTAAAGTGGTGGACCTGACCGAAGGTGCTTACACCGAACGCGAGCTGATGATGGTCAAGGTGCGTGCCGTGGGCAAGGAGCGCGAGGAAATGAAGCGCATGGCGGACATCTTCCGCGGCCGCATCATCGACGTGACCGAAAAGAGCTACACCGTGGAGCTCACCGGCGACCAGTCCAAGAACGATGCCTTCCTGCAAGCCATTGATCGCACTGCCATCCTCGAAACCGTTCGTACGGGCGCCTCGGGTATTGGCCGTGGCGAGCGTATTCTGCGTGTCTAATGGCTGCGTTGCACCCTTTTGAATCTGAACAAACCTTTTTAACCCCCTCAAGATAAGAGACCTGGAGCCATCATGAAAGTTTTCTACGACAAGGACTGTGACCTGAGCCTGATCAAGGGCAAGACTGTTGCCATCATCGGCTACGGCAGCCAAGGCCACGCACATGCTCAAAACCTGAACGACAGCGGCGTGAAGGTGGTGGTCGGTCTGCGCAAGGGCGGCTCTTCCTGGGACAAGGTCGGCAAGGCCGGCCTGACCGTGATGGAAGTCAACGACGCGGTCAAGGCTGCCGACGTGGTCATGATCCTGCTGCCCGACGAGAACATCCCCGAGGTGTACAAGAACAACGTCGAGCCCAACATCAAGTCCGGCGCTACCCTGGCTTTCGCTCACGGCTTCAACGTGCACTACAACCAGGTTGTGCCCCGCGCCGATCTGGACGTGATCATGGTCGCTCCCAAGGGCCCCGGTCACACCGTGCGCTCCGAATACCTCAAGGGCGGCGGCGTGCCTTCCCTGATCGCCATCTATCAGGACCAGTCCGGCAAGGCCCGTGACGTGGCCCTGTCCTACGCTTCCGCCAATGGCGGCGGCAAGGGCGGCATCATCGAAACCAACTTCAAGGAAGAAACCGAAACCGACCTGTTCGGCGAGCAGGCCGTGCTGTGCGGCGGTGCAGTGGAGCTGGTGAAGATGGGCTTCGAGACTCTGACTGAAGCTGGCTACGCTCCCGAAATGGCTTATTTCGAGTGCCTGCACGAGCTCAAGCTGATCGTTGACCTGATGTACGAAGGCGGCATTGCCAACATGAACTACTCCATCTCCAACAACGCGGAGTATGGCGAGTACGTGACCGGCCCCGAAGTCATCAACGAAGAATCCCGCAAGGCCATGCGCAACGCCCTCAAGCGCATCCAGAGCGGTGAGTACGCCAAGATGTTCATCAGCGAAGGCCGTCTGAACTATCCTTCCATGACTGCCCGTCGTCGCCAGAACGCCGATCACGCCATCGAGCAAGTGGGCGGCCAGCTGCGCTCCATGATGCCCTGGATCTCCAAGAACAAGCTGGTCGACCAGACCCGCAACTGATGCTGAGGCAAGTCATTCGGCGCGAGCCGGATGATTGCGCTTGGGCAAGAGGCCACCTTTGAGGTGGCCTTTTTTCATTCCGGAGGCGATCTGTGTGGCGGGTACACTGGTGGCAGGGACATGGTCATGATGGCCGTGCTTGAAATACTATCGTTTTAATAGCTGCATGCATCTGACATGCAAGCACTGGAGGTCTGTTTGATGCAAAACAGCAATGATTCTGCCGATCTGAGTGGAATGCCGCGCAAACCGCGCAAAGGCATTTATGTGCTGCCCAATCTGTTCACGCTGGCAGCACTGTTTGGCGGTTTCTACGCCATCGTCATGGCGATGAACAACAAGTTCGAACTGGCGGCCGTGGGCGTTTTCTGCGCCATGGTGCTCGACAGTCTCGACGGTCGCGTGGCGCGAATGACGCATACGCAAAGCGCGTTTGGCGAGCAGATGGATTCGCTCTCCGACATGGTGTCCTTTGGCGCCGCGCCTGCGCTGATTGCTTATGAGTGGGCCTTGCGTCCCCTGGGGCGCTGGGGCTGGATTGCCGCCTTTGTGTATTGCGCCTGCGCGGCACTGCGCCTGGCCCGCTTCAACGTGAATACGGCCGTGGTGGACAAGCGCTATTTCCAGGGTATGCCTTCTCCTGCGGCAGCGGCCCTGGTGGCGGGCTTTATCTGGCTGACCAGTGCCCTGATGGTTTCCCACCGCGATGTGCCCATCTTCGGCGATGTGATTTCCTTTTTCGGCGGCTACCCCACGGATCGGGCCGATCTGTCCTGGATCATGTTCGCCATCACGCTGTTTGCAGGCCTGACCATGGTCACCAATATTCCCTACTACAGCTTCAAGGACATCGGCGGCGCCAAGAGCATGCCGTTCGTCTCGCTGGTGGTGGTGGCCCTGCTGATGGCCGTGGTGAGCATCGAGCCCGCCACCATGCTGTTCCTGGTGTTTGTCGGTTACTCGATCTCGGGATATGTGATCTATGCCTGGCGCCGCGCCAAGGGCGAGCAGGTCAGCATCGTGGCGACCTCCAAGGACGAGCCCGATGAGCGTGGTCTGCACGACGATTGAAGAGCGGCCCCAAAAAATCCTGGCCCTGTCAACTTTTCTTGTGTTAAAGTGATCCGCATGCAAAACCTGTCGCTAGCTCTACTACTAATGTCCAACGGGCAGAGAAAGTAGCGCGCGCGTACAAACACACCCTACTTGGCGGCCCGTAGCATCAGCGACGGGCCGTTTTTGCTTTTGGGCGTCGCTGGAGCTGGGTTCAATTTCCTCTAATTTCGACTAAAGAGACTCACCATGTTGCAAAACCCTTCCACCAAATACCGCGCTTTCGCCCCCGTGCGTTTGACCGATCGGACCTGGCCCGACGCGGTCATCACCAAGCCCCCGGTCTGGTGCAGCGTGGATCTGCGTGACGGCAACCAGGCCTTGATCGAGCCCATGGACATCGAGCGCAAGGTGCGCATGTTCGAGCAACTGGTGAAGATCGGCTTCAAGGAAATCGAAGTGGGCTTCCCTTCGGCCTCGCAGATCGAGTTCGACTTCATGCGCAAGCTCATCGAGGAAAACCGCATTCCCGACGACGTGACCGTGCAGGTGCTGACCCAGGCGCGTGAGCACCTGATTCGTCGCACTTTCGAGGCGCTGGAAGGCGTGCCCCGCGCCATCGTCCATCTCTACAACGCCACGGCTCCCGTGATGCGCCGTGTGGTGCTGAACATGAGCGAGGACGAGATTGTGGAGCTGGCGGTGACCAATGCGCAGATGTTCAAGGACATCGCGGCCCAGCACCCCGGCACCAAGTGGACCTTCCAGTATTCGCCCGAAATGTACTCGGACACCGAGCTGGAGTTCTCCAGGCGCGTGATCGATGCCGTCACCGATGTCTGGCAACCCACGCCCGAGAACAAGTGCATCATCAATTTGCCCACCACCGTGGAGCACTCCACGCCCAATATCTTTGCCGACATGGTGGAGTGGACGCACCGCAACATCAAGCGCCGTGACAGCGTGGTGATCTCGGTCCATCCTCACAACGACCGCGGCACGGGCACTGCGGCTGCCGAGCTGTCGCTGATGGCCGGTGCGGACCGTCTGGAAGGCTGCCTGTTCGGCAACGGCGAGCGCACCGGCAATCTGGACGTGGTGAATGTGGCGCTCAATATGTATATCCAGGGTGTGAACCCCGGCCTGGATTTCTCCGACATCGACGATATCCGTGCAACGGTTGAGCATTGCAACCAGTTGCCCGTGCATCCTCGTCACCCTTACGTGGGTGACTTGGTCTACACCTCCTTCTCCGGCTCCCACCAGGACGCTATCAAGAAGGCTTTCGCCGCCCACAAGGAAGGCGATATCTGGGATATGCCTTATTTGCCCATCGATCCCAAGGACCTGGGTCGCAGCTATGAGGCAGTGATTCGCGTGAACAGCCAGTCGGGCAAGGGCGGCATTGCCTATCTGCTCGAGAGCGAATACGGACTTCAGCTGCCCCGGCGCCTGCAGATCGAATTCAGCCAGGTCGTGCAGCGCGAGATGGATGCCAGCGGCAAGGAGTTGTCGGCTGCGGATCTGTGGGAGCTGTTCCAGCGCGAATATGGAGTCAACACCGTCAAGGCGCCTCAATATCGCCTGAGCGAGGCCGATGGCGTGGTCAATATGACTTCCCACATCGAGATCGCCGGGGAAAAGTATTTTTTGGAAGGCGAAGGTACGGGCCCCATTGATGCCTTCGTGCAGGCGTTGTCGGCTAACGTCGGTCGCAATGTGCGCGTGCTCAACTATGCTGAACATGCGATTGGCGAGGGCGCGAATGCCAAGGCGATTGCCTATGTGGAATTGCGCGTGGATGACGCTCAGGTCTGCTACGGCGTAGGGGTGGATGCCAATATCGTTTCCGCCTCCTTGCGCGCCATCATCTCGGGAGTGCAGCGCGTTGCCGCTGTCGCTGAAGAGGCGGTAGCTGCATGAAAAAGGTTCAAAGCCGGTGTCGCCAAAAGCACACCGGCTTTTTTGTCGGCAATCCTCCAGTCAAAACAGGCGTCTACCGGCGCCCTCACATAGAGAGTCCCCCACCATGTCCGATCAACTCATTATTTTCGACACCACCTTGCGTGACGGCGAGCAATCGCCCGGCGCTTCCATGACACGCGATGAAAAGCTGCGCATTGCCCGTCAGCTGGAGCGTCTGAAGGTCGATGTGATCGAGGCGGGGTTTGCTGCGGCATCCAATGGCGACTTCGAGTCCATCCAGTCCATTGCACGAGCCATCAAGGATTCCACCGTCTGCTCGCTCTCCCGAGCCAACGACCGCGACATTGCGCGTGCGGCCGAGTCGTTGAAGGATGCCAACCGCGCTCGCATTCATACCTTTATCGCCACCAGTGCGTTGCATATGGAGAAAAAGCTGCGCATGACACCCGAGCAGGTGCTGGAGCAGGCCAGGCAGGCGGTGCGCTTCGGGCGCAATCTCATCGAAGATATCGAGTTCAGCGCGGAGGACGGCTATCGCAGCGAGCCCGATTTTCTGGCGCGTGTGATCGAGGCAGTCATCAAGGAAGGCGCAACCACCATCAACGTGCCCGACACCGTGGGTTACGCGATTCCCGAGCTCTACGGGGAATTCATTCGCAACTTGCGCGAGCGCGTGCCCAACAGCGACAAGGCGGTCTGGTCCGTGCATTGCCACAACGACCTGGGCATGGCGGTGGCCAATTCTCTGGCGGGAGTGAAGATCGGCGGCGCCCGCCAGATCGAATGCACCATCAATGGTCTTGGTGAGCGCGCGGGTAACTGCTCACTTGAAGAAGTGGTCATGGCCATCAAGACGCGCAAGGACTACTTCGGTCTGGATGTGAATATCGATACCCAGCATATCGTGGCCGCCAGCCGCCTGGTCAGCCAGACCACGGGCTTTGTGGTGCAGCCCAACAAAGCTGTGGTGGGGGCCAACGCCTTTGCCCATGCCTCCGGCATTCATCAGGACGGCGTGCTCAAGGCTCGTGACACCTACGAAATCATGCGTGCCGAGGACGTGGGCTGGGCGGCCAACAAGATCGTGCTGGGCAAGCTCAGTGGTCGCAACGCCTTCAAGCAGCGCCTGCAGGAGCTGGGGGTGGAGCTGGACAGCGAAGCTGCCATCAACCAGGCCTTCACGCGCTTCAAGGAGCTCGCGGACCGCAAGAGCGAGATTTTTGACGAGGACATTCTGGCGCTGTTGAATGCCGAAGGAGCGGAGCACCAGAACAATCAGTTCCAGTTCATTTCGCTGGCCCAGCAGAGTGAAACAGGTGAGCGCCCACATGCCAGCGTGGTCTTCAGCAATGCAGGCAGGGAAATCAAGGCCAGCTCCGAAGGCAATGGCCCGGTCGATGCCTCGTTCAAGGCCATCGAGTCCGAAGTCAAGAGCGGTGCTGAAATGGTGCTGTATTCCGTCAATGCCATCAGCGGCTCGACCGAGAGCCAGGGCGAGGTGACGGTGCGCCTGCAACGCAGTGGTCGCGTCGTCAACGGAGTGGGTGCTGACCCCGATATTGTGGTCGCATCGGCCAAGGCTTATCTGAGTGCTTTGAACAAATTGCATAGCAATCAGGAAGTTGTTGCAGCACAAGGTTGACTGCTGGATTTATAATTTCACTCAGATTATCGAGAAGGTTGTGCAAGTGCTTGTCACTGCACAACTTTTTTGATTGAATTAAATCCTTACACCTTGTTGTCTGGAGTATCGCATGCAGATGCTGCGTCCATTTCGCCTTGCAAAACTCACTCAGGTCGTGTCTTTGGCTCTGTTGAGCTGCGCTCTGGCTGCTCCGGCAGTGCATGCGGCGGCGCCCAAAAAAGACTCCAAAAAGCCCGTGGCTGCTGCGGCTTCGGCTAAGAAAGCGGCCAAGGAGCCGGCTGGCAAGGTTCGTGCTGCAGCGCAGCCAAAAAGCACAAAGGTCTCCAAAGGCAAGCCGGAAAAGGCGGACGCCAAGCTTGCAAGCAAGAAGGGCGGCAAGACTGTTCTAGCAGCCAAGGCCGAAAGAGACGAGAAGAGCGGCGGCAAGAAGCGTCTGGCCAGGGCAGGAGCCGCTGGCGCTGCGGTTGCGGCTGCAGCAGCTGCCACGGCGGTCGAGCCCGCACGCCTGTCCTATGGGCAGATGGCGGGTCTTCACTCCGTCTCGGATCCCCTGGATCTGCAAAGCAGCGTGGCTTATGTGATTGACCAGGACACACATGAGGTGCTGCTGAGCAAGAACGATCAGGCAGTGCTGCCCATCGCCTCGCTGACCAAGCTGATGACGGGTCTGCTGATCTCTCAGGCCCGTCTGCCCATGGACGAGATGATCACCATCACGCAGGACGATGTGGATACCGAAAAGCACAGCAGCTCTCGCCTGCGTGTCGGTACCACCTTGACGCGTGCCGAGATGATGCATCTGGCGCTGATGTCCAGCGAGAACCGTGCTGCCCATGCCCTGGGACGCACTTATCCCGGCGGTCTGGCGCAGTTTGTGCAGCTGATGAACTCCAAGGCGCAGCAGCTGGGCATGAAGGACACGCGCTATGTCGAGCCCACCGGCCTGTCCAGCAGCAACCAGTCCAGCGCGCGTGACCTGGCGCGTCTGGTGGCGGTGGCCCACGCGGATCCGCTGATGCGCGAGTACTCCACATCGCCCGGTTATGAAGTGGCCGTGGGTCGTCGCACGCTGCAGTTCAACAACACCAACCGCCTGGTCAAGAGCGACAACTGGGATATCGGCCTGCAAAAGACCGGCTATATCTCCGAAGCCGGACGCTGCCTCGTGATGCAAGCCCATGTGGCCGGCCGCAAGCTGATCATGGTGTTCCTGGATTCTGCCGGCAAGTTCAGCCGTCTGGCAGATGCCGAGCGTGTGCGCCACTGGATGGAAAGCAAGGGACCCACTGCCAGCAATACGATTGCAAGCCGTATCAGGGGCTAAGCAGGTAAAGGTCCAGTCAAAAAGCGCTACCCAGGTAGCGCTTTTTTATGGGGTCTACACCTGAAATGGCATTGAGGCCCCTTTGCAGATTGCGAGAGGCACCCCAGTATTTAACTGTGCTGGCTGCGGCTATAGGGATTGGGGGCGGCCTGAGCCGGAGCCGGGCGTGTGCCGCTGAAGCCCAGGGCCACGGAAATCTCCTGCACCGTGGCCTGCAGTCTGGGGGCCCAGCTCTCGTCAAGCCGGTCTGCCGGGGCAGAGATGGACAGGCCTGCAATCAGCTTGCTCTGGTCGTCGTAAATGCCGGCGGCCATGCAGCGCACGCCCAATTCCAGCTCTTCGTTGTCGCGGGCAATACCGTATTGGCGCACTTTGGCCAGCTCATGTTCCAAATCACCCAGCTGGGTGATGCTGAAATGGGTCTTGCCAGGCAGGCCGGTGCGCATGGCGTAGGCGCGCACCTGCTGGGAGTCATCGGCCGCCAGAAACAGCTTGCCGTTGGAGGTCAGATGCAAAGGAGCATGGCCGCCAATGGCGCGTACCACCTGCATGCCGGAGCGCTCGCTGTAGGCGCGCTCCACATAGACAATCTCGTCGCCCTGGCGCACGGACAGGCTGATGGGTTGCTGAATCTGCTTGTAGAGCTGGCGCATGGGCGTCAGCGCCACTTCACGCACATTCAGCCGTGCCTTGACCAGGTTGCCCAGTTCCAGAAAGCGCATGCCCAGGCGGTAGCTGCCCGATTCGGGGCGATCCACAAAGCGGCCCGTTGCAAGATCATTGAGGATGCGGTGCGTGGTCGAGGGATGCAGGCCCGTGCGTTCGCTGATCTCCTTCAAAGAAACCGCTTCCTCACGCGATGCCAGCACGTCGATCAACGTGAACATGCGTTCCAGAACCTGGACGCTGGGCTTTGCGGAGGCCGATAGGTCGTCTTTTTTCATGCGTTGGAGATACTTTGCGGGATGGGGGCATTCTAGCGGTGCTGCAGCCGTGCAGCCATATCATCCGCTCATATATCCATGTGCTGCTTTTTGTGACGTCACTCTTCAATGTGCGAGCGCACAATGCTTTGCCTGTCTGCGCGCTGCCATAGCTCGCCCTGGCGAATCTCATGTGGCAAGAAGCTGGCCTTGTAGCGCATCTTCTGGCTCTCGGAGATCCAGTAACCAAGATAGACATAAGGCAGGTTCATGGCTTTCGCTTGCTGGATTTGCCACAGCACATTGAAGGTGCCGTAGCTGGCGTGGTCTTCCGGATCGTAGAAGGTGTAGACCGCCGACAGCCCGTCCTCCAGTACGTCCAGAATGGAGAGCATTTTGAGTGTGCCGGGCTGACCGTCTGCGCCCGGCTCGCGGAACTCGACCAATCGGGAGTTGACTCTGCTTTGCAGCAGAAACTGCGTGTACTGGTCCACGCTGTCGTTGTCCATGCCGCCGCCGCTATGGCGGTGCTGCTGGTAGCGCAGGTAGAGCTGGTAGTGCTCGTCGGAGTAGTGCAGGCGCTGAATGGAGGCGACAAGTTGCCCATGCTGTTTTGCAGCGCGCCGCTGGCTGCGG
Source organism: Comamonas testosteroni (assembly GCF_030505195.1). NCBI lineage: Bacteria > Pseudomonadati > Pseudomonadota > Betaproteobacteria > Burkholderiales > Comamonadaceae > Comamonas > Comamonas testosteroni. The sequence goes on along the minus strand of NZ_CP129672.1, from coordinate 748,557 downwards.
CTGGGGCGGAACTCCTGGGCCAGGATGCGCAGGGGAACGCAGGCCTTGCAGCCATCGCAATAGGGGCGATAGGTGAACATGCCGCTGCGTCTGAAGCCCAGCGTGACCAGTTCCGAATAGGTGGTGTTCTGAATCAGGTGACTGGGTGTGGCGACCTGAGAACGTGCCAGTCGGCCCGGCAGGTAGCTGCAGGGATAGGCTGCCGTGGCATAGAACTGCAGGGCATGTAGCGGGAGGTCGTTCGGGTGCGTCATGATCGGACTCGGCTGCAGATGCGGTGCGTCAAGCTTCACTGTGGCTTAGCAAGTGCTCCCAGTATATGGGGCTGAATTGCCACTGCATATCGGGCAGTTGGGCCTGGGCTTGAACGGTCCGGGCGAACTGCGCTCTTGTGACTTCTCGAGCGCCCATGAAAGACAGATGTGCGGTGGCCTGCTGGCAGTCGATCTGCGCGACCTGATGAGCCCGGCACAGAGCAACCAGTGCCGAGAGTGCGATCTTGGATGCATCGGTTTGCAGGGCGAACATGGACTCGCCAAACACCGCTCTGCCAAGCGCCACGCAATAGAGGCCGCCGACCAGCTGGCCGTCGATCCAGGTTTCCACGCTATGTGCAGCGCCTTGCTCATGCAGCTCGGTATAGGCATCGACGATGCTCTGCACAATCCAGGTACCGTTCTGTCCGTCGCGAGGGGTCTGGGCGCAATGCTGCATCACCGTGGCAAAAGCGCTGTCGATGCGAATTTCACAGCGCGGATCGTTGCGAAATTTCTGCAGTCTTTTGCGCAGGCTGCGGTGCAGGCGAAACTCGTCGGGATGCAGGGCCATGCGCGGGTTGGGAGACCACCAGAGCACCGGCTGTCCCTCGCTGAACCACGGGAAAATGCCTTGACTGTACGCGGTGCGAAGACGTGCTGCATCAAGCGTATTGCCGGCGGCCAGCAGCCCGGGGATGGGATCCCGTTCCCCCCAGGTCTGATCGATGGGGGGGAATTCTTGTTCGGGCTGCAGCCAGGGCAGGGAGTGCGTCATTGGCAGTAGGAGTGGATGGACTGCCCTTAGTCTTGCACAGACTGAAGCGGTTTTGCGCGTCGCGGCGGATGACGGGTGCTGGCGTAATCCCGCTGTCGGAGTCGAGAATGAAAAAAGGCTTCTCGAAGGAAGCCTTTTTTGGGGGAGCAGCCGCGGCAGCTGCCGCCGCCACATTACACGCGCTTGCGGTATTCGCCGGTGCGGGTGTCGATTTCGATCTTGTCTTCCTGGGACACGAACAGGGGCACAGCCACTTCGAAGCCGGTAGCGATCTTGGCGGGCTTCAGAACCTTGCCGGAGGTGTCGCCCTTGACGGCGGGCTCGGTCCAGGTGATTTCGCGCACGATGGTGGTGGGCAGTTCGACGGAGATGGCCTTGCCGTCGTAGAACACCACTTCGGCAGTCATACCGTCTTCCAGGTAGTTCAGTGCGTCAGCCATGTTTTCGGCTTCGACTTCGTACTGGTTGAATTCTTCGTCCATCCACACGTACATGGGGTCGGCGAAGTAGGAGTAGGTGCAATCCTTCTTGTCCAGGATCACGTTGTCGATCTTGTCGTCGGCCTTGAACACGTTTTCCGTGCCGAAGTTGCCGATCAGGCTCTTGAGCTTCATGCGCACGGTAGCTGCGCCACGGCCGCCACGAGCGTATTCGGTCTTCAGAACGATCATGGGGTCCTTGCCGAACATGATCACATTGCCTGCGCGGATTTCTTGAGCGATTTTCATGGCTTGCTTGCGTTTGAAAGGTTGGAGCCGCTCTACACGGCAGGCAAGCTGTTCGCAATGGTCGCTGGAGAAAGCAACGCATCAAAGGTGCGGCGGCGGGGCCTGCCGCATGTACCGCGGCGGGGCGCGACCCCGAAAGCAAGATCGCTCGGCATACCGGCTGCGACTGCCCTCAGAGAGGCAAAACGTGGATTTTAGCTTTTTTCGGCGAAAAAAGCTTGAAGCTGCTCAATCAGTTCGGTTTGCTCCATCAATCTGGCGCGTGCAGCCCTGATGCAGCAGGCCCATTCGTCCAACATTTTCCGGTTGAGCAAAGGCAATGTTTGCGGTGCGGTCATGCCATTCCAGGTGTGGTGAAAGCGCCTGAGGCTGTCCGGGGCCTGGAGCCAGTCCAGAAAAGCGTTCAGCTTGTCGTGGTGGGCGTTGTCATGCTGGGGGTAGATCTGCCAGACCATGGGCTGGCCGGCCCAGAGCGCACGTACCAGGGAATCCTCGCCACGCACCAGATTCAGGTCGCAGGCCCAGAGCATTTCGTCGAACCGGGCCTGAGGGCGGGCTTGCAGATAGACCGGCTGCATCTGCTGCGCTTCAGGCAGAGCCTGCACGGCAGTCGTGGCCCTTCCCGGGGTCACCAGCAGTCTCGCGTTGAGCGCCTGCTTGTCCGAGAGCTGTGCGAGCAACTGGGGCAGGGCGGCAGGCTCGTAGCAAAACAGCGAGACGGCACATTCGTCATGCTGAATGCCTTGCGCGCGGCGCCATGAGTCGCGTTGGGCCGCGAAGGCCTGCTGGCGCTGCGCCAGGTTCTGCTCGCGTACCAGCGAGCCGGTTGACGCCGTAAAGCCAGGGTAGAAGAACCAGCGTGTCAGCCCGGAGGCGGGGCCGCTCATGATGCGTGAGGGCAGGCGATGGCAGCGCTCCACATAGTCTTCTGCCGAGAGGTATTCGAGATTGATCCAGAGCGGGGGCTTGCTCTTCGATGCCTTGTCAGCAATGGCGCTCACAAATGCTGCGGGAATCTCGCAGCCGAAGGCCTCGATGACCACGTCGCCAACCGATGCCGGCAGGTCGGCCGCTTGCGCGGGCCAGGCATGCACGCTCAGGCCCGGCGGCCAGGGCTGAGGGGCCATCCATTGCAGGGCGCTGGCATCGTCCATCCACAGGCGTACCCGCTGGCCGCGTGCGGCCAGTTCTGCGGCCGTGCGCCAGCACACCCCCACGTCGCCAAAGTTGTCTATGACCTGGCAGAAGATGTCCCAGCTCAGTGATGGGTGCTGTGGCGCTTGGCCGGGGGCTGGCAACGGTGCGAATTCGGGCATGGGTTCAGTCTTTATCGGTTGAGGCGCTCTGGCACAGGTGCTCGACCAGCAGTTGTGCGACGGGCGAGAGTGCGTCCTGGGAGCGTACGCAGAGCATGAGTTGGCGCTCGGCCCAGGCTTCGTCCAGGCGGATGCAGCGCAAGGGCAGGGCGCCCATGTAGATATGGGCGCTGCCCTCGGGAAGAATGCCCACGCCCAGGCCGGCGGCCACCATCAGGCACAGGGCGTCATAGCCCGTCACCTTCATGCGCAGGCGCGGCTGCAGGCCCAGATCGGCGGCAGAGCGGGTGATGAGATGGTTGAGCGCGCTGTCGGCATGCATGCCGATCAGATCATGCTCGATGACCTGCTCCAGGCGCAGCCTGTGCTCGCCGGCCAGCGGATGGGATTGGGGCATGACCACGGCCAGCCTGTCCCGGCGATAGGGGCGCAGGCTGATCTTGCTGCCGTAGCTGCCGTTGTTGAGCAGGCCGATGTCGGCTTCGTTGTCGGCCACGGCGCGCGCGATGTCGGTGCTCACGCGCTCCTGCAGCCGCACGTCCACCAGCGGGTGCCGGCTCAGAAAGCTTTGCAGCTGGGCGGGCAGAAACTGGGTGATGCTGGAAATATTGGCCATCACGCGCACATGACCGCGCAGGCCTTGCTCGCCGCCCTGGGCATAGTCCTTCATCTGCGTGGCGATGCCGTCCAGCTCGTTGAGCACGCCGCGCGCCATGTTCAGCAGGGCGTAGGCGGCGGCCGTGGGCTGGCTGCCCCGGTTGCTGCGTGTGAACAGCTCAAGCTGCAGCTGATCCTCCAGCTCGGCCAGACGCCGGCTGGCGGCCGAGGGGGCGATGTGCTCGCGTGCAGCGGCACGCGCGATGGCGTTTTCTTCCATCACGGCCACAAACAGGCGCAGGGTGATCGGGTCCAGTTTCATGAGGCATGCATTATCCCGCCTGGCTATGCCCAAATGCGATGGCAGCTTCGCATTTCAGCGTTTTGCAGGACTGCTCTTCAAGGGCAATATGCTTGAAAAGCCGCCTTGCCTGGTGCTGGTCAACGCAAAGCGGCACAGCAAGACAGGTAGCAAGAGACCAACAAGAGACAAACGCATGACGACGATGAATATCCAAGACCCCGCCACACAGACTGCCACGCCGCGCGCGCTGGAGGGCGTGAAAGTGGTGGAAATGGGCCAGCTGATTGCCGGCCCCTTCTGCGGCAAGACCCTGGGCGAGTTTGGTGCCGATGTCATCAAGATCGAGGCGCCCGGTGCGGGCGATCCGCTGCGCAACTGGCGCTTGATCAAGGAAGGCACCTCCGTCTGGTGGCAAGTGCAGTCGCGCAACAAGCGCTCCGTCGCTCTCGATCTGCGCCAGCAGGAGGCGCAGGCCGTGGCGCGTCAGCTGATTGCCGAAGCCGATGTGCTGGTCGAGAACTTCCGTCCCGGTACGCTGGAAGGCTGGGGCATGTCGCCCGAGCAGCTGCATGCCATCAACCCCGGTCTGGTGATCCTGCGCATTTCGGGCTATGGCCAGACCGGCCCCTATCGCGATTTGCCGGGCTTTGGCGTGATCGGCGAGGCCATGGGCGGGCTGCGCCACCTGACGGCCGAGCCGGGCCGGGTGCCGGTGCGCGTGGGCGTGTCGATCGGCGATACGCTGGCCGCCCTGCACGGCGTGATCGGCGTGATGATGGCTCTGTACCACCGCAAGGTGAACGGCGGCCCCGGCCAGGTGATCGACGTGGCCCTGCATGAGGCCGTGTTCAACATCATGGAAAGTCTGATTCCCGAGTACAGCGCCTTTGGCGCCGTGCGCGAGGCCGCCGGCAGTGCGCTGCCGGGCATTGCGCCCTCGAATGCCTACCCTTGCCAGGATGGCTGGGTGCTGGTGGCGGGCAATGGCGACTCCATCTTCAAGAGGCTCATGGCGGCCATCGGCCGCCAGGATCTGGCCGATGCGCCCGATCTGGCAGACAACGCGGGCCGCGTACAGCGCGTGGCCGAGATCGATGCCGCGATTGGCGCCTGGACGCAGGCGCGCAGCGTGCAGACGGTGATGGACGAGCTGGGCGCAGCACGCGTGCCGGCCGGCAAGGTCTACACGGCCAAGGATATTGCCGAGGATCCGCATTACCAGGCACGCGAGATGATTCTGACCCAGCGCACCCGCGATGGTTTCGAGCTGCAGGTGCCTGGCGTGGTGCCCAAGCTTTCGCTGACGCCGGGCACGGTGCGCAGCAGCGCCCCCCATGTGGGCGACGACACCGATGCCGTGCTGGCCGAGATAGGTCTGAGCGCCGAGCAGGTCGCCCAGCTGCGCGAGAAAGGCATCATCCAATGAGCACGCCAAATGTCTGGAATGGTGCGGGTCGCCGCATTTTCATGAACGAAGTGGGCACGCGCGACGGTCTGCAGATGGAGCAGGCCTTTGTGCCCACCGAGGACAAGATCGCGCTGGTCAACGCGCTGTCCGAGGCGGGTCTGTCCAAGATCGAGGTCACGGCCTTTGTCTCGCCCAAGGCCATCCCGGCCCTGCGCGACGGCGAGATCGTGATGCGCGAGATCGCACGCTGGCCGGGCACGGTCTACACGGCTTTGGTGCCCAATGTGCGCGGCGCGGAGCGTGCGATCGAGGCGCAGACCGACGAGCTCAATCTGGTGATGTCGGTCAGCGAGACGCACAACCTCTGCAATCTGCGCATGCAGCGCAGCCAGTCCTTCGAGGCACTCAGGCAGGTGATCGCCACGGCGCAGCAGGCGGCAACGCCCGTCAACGTGTCGCTCTCCTGCTGCTTTGGCTGCCCCATGGAGGGCGATGTGGCCGAGGCCGAAGTGCTGGCCTGGGTGCAGCGCTTTGCCGATCTGGGCGTGCAGGGCATCACGCTGTGCGACACCACGGGCATGGCCTATCCCAGCCAGGTGCATTCCATGGTCCTGGCCTTCAAGTCGCGCTGGCAGCAGCTGGGGCTGACCCTGCATTTCCACAATACGCGCGGCATGGCGCTGGCCAATGTGCTGGCCTCCATTGCTGCGGGTGCGGATCGCTTTGACGCCTCGATTGGCGGTCTGGGCGGCTGCCCCTATGCGCCAGGTGCCTCGGGCAATGCCTGCACCGAAGAGATCGTGCACGCGCTGCAGCTTATGGGCTATGACACCGGCACAGACCTGGCCCGCATCGTGGCGGCTGCTCGCAGCCTGCCGGCACTGATAGGCCACGAGACGCCCAGCCAGATCGTCAAGGCCGGAGCGCGCTGGGATCTGCACCAGCCGCCCGCGGATTTTGCCGAGATCAAGGAACGCGCCCAGGCCAGGGCCTGAGACGGTTTTCGCCCCGCTGCATCGGCTCTTTCGGGGGAAGGAGCTGGTGCGGTTTACCGCCCCACGGCTTGCGCAAATTCGGACCAGGCATGGTGTCTGGCCAATACAGATGCCCGCTGTACACCCTTGTCTGCGCAAGTCCCCATTCCAATCAGGAGACAAACATGACTGTTCAACGTCAACGCCTTCATTTCATGCTTGCGACGGCCGCTGCCGCGGTCGGCCTTGCCAGCGCCCCGGCCATGGCCCAAGGCAGCTATCCCAGCAAAACCGTGCTGATGATCGTGCCCGCAGCCGCAGGTGGCACCACCGATCTGGCCGGCCGCATGGCCGCACAGGCGCTGGCGCCGGTGATCGGACAATCGGTGGTGGTGGACAACAAGGGCGGCGGCAACGGCGCCATCGCCGCCAATCTGGTCAAGCGTGCCGATGCCGACGGCTACACGCTGCTGATGCAGTACTCGGGCTACCACGTCATCTCCCCGCATCTGACCAAGGCCAGAAGCTGGGAGCAAGGCGACTTTGCCCCCGTGGCCAATGTGTTGTCGGCGCCGCAGATCATCGTGGTGCGCTCCGAGCTGCCGGTGAAGACGCTGGCCGAGCTGGTGAGCTACACCAAGGCCAACCCCGGCAAGCTCAACTACGCCTCGTCGGGCAACGGCTCGCTGCAGCATGTGACGGGTGCCATGCTGGAGCAGCAGGCCGGCGTGAAGATGGTGCACGTGCCCTACAAGGGCACGGGGCCGGCGCTGCAGGACCTGCTGGGCGGCCAGGTGGACCTGACCTTCGGCACCGCGCCTCCCTTCATGCCCCATGTGCAAAGCGGCAAGCTGCGCGTGCTGGCCGTGACGGGCAAGCAGCGCCTGCCCAGCCTGCCCAATGTGCCCACCACGGCGGAAGCCGGCTACCCGGGCGTGAACGCCACCTCCTGGTTTGCCGTGTTTGCGCCCAAGGCCACGCCGCAGCCCGTGATCGACAAGCTGACGGCCGACATCAAGAAAGTGGTGCAGGACCCCGCCTTCAAGAAAAAGGCCGAAGAGCAGGGCGCCACGGCAGACTATATGAGCCCGCAGCAACTGGCGGCCATGGTCAAGACCGAATATGCCAACTGGGCGCAGGTGGTGAAGTCGTCCAGGATCGAAGCCGAGTAAGCGGCAGGGCGCAGGGATTGTCTCGAATCCATTGATTCTAAAAAAGGAGCTACTAGCGCTTGTTATATAAAGGTTTCAGATATAAAACTATCTGAAATTAAATCTCAACAAGCGCTAGTAGCTCTCTTTATTGACGCTTTGTAGCCGCTGGCCGGTTTGCACCGCTTGCTGCCGGATTGGTCCACATGCGCAGACAATAGCGCCCATGTCTTCCACGCATTCCGCCGAACTGCTGGCCCAGGTGGCCGCGCTGCCGCCGTTGCCCGGCGTCTATCGCTATTTCGATGCTGCCGGAGTCCTGCTCTACGTGGGCAAGGCCATCAACCTCAAGCGTCGCGTTTCCAGCTACTTTCAAAAAGACCATGGCGGCACGCGCATAGGCCATATGGTCAGCAAGATCGTGCGGCTGGAGACCACGGTGGTGCGCTCCGAAGCCGAGGCGCTGCTGCTGGAAAACAACCTCATCAAGACGCTGTACCCCAAGTACAACATCCTGTTCAGGGACGACAAAAGCTATCCCTATCTCAAGATCACCGGCGTGGCCCACCGTGACGGCAAGGAGGGCGAACCTGCGTTCCAGGAGTTTCCGCGCATTGCCTACTACCGCGGCGCCGTGGACAAGAAGCATCGCTACTTCGGCCCCTATCCCAGTGCCTGGGCGGTCAAGGAGAGCATTCAGCTGCTGCAGAAAGTCTTCCGGCTGCGCACCTGCGAGGACACGGTGTTTGCCAACCGCAGCCGCCCCTGTCTGCTCTATCAGATCAAGCGCTGCACCGGCCCCTGCGTGGATCTGATATCGCCCGAGGCCTATGCGCTGGATGTGCGCAACGCCGAGGCCATGCTGCGCGGCGAAACCAGCGAGCTGCTGCAGCAGCTCGAAGCGCGCATGATGGCGCATTCCGACAGGCTGGAGTTCGAGCAGGCGGCCGAGGTGCGCAACCAGCTCACGGCGCTGTCGCGCGTGCTGCACCAGCAGGCGATCGAAACCACGGACGACAAGGATGTGGACATCCTGGCCGTGCGTGTGCAGGGCGGCCGTGCCTGCGTGAACCTGGCCATGGTGCGCGGCGGCCGCCACCTGGGCGACAGGCCTTACTTCCCGGCGAATCTGGGCGATGCCGCGTCGGTCTACTCCAGCGAGGAAGAGGTGGACGCTGCAGCCGAAGCGCGAGCCGTGGAGGAGCTGGTGCTGGAGGCCTTTATCTCCCAGCACTATGTCGGCGTGGCGGTGCCGCCCACGCTCATCGTCAGCCACCCCGTGGAAAAGCGACTGGTGGAGCTGCTGACCGAGCAGAGCGGCGTGCGCATCACCGTGGTCCAGCAGCCGCGCGAGCAGCGCCGCATCTGGCTGGAGATGGCGCAGAAAAATGCCGACATCCAGCTGGCCCGGCTGCTGGCCGAAGAAGGCTCGCAACAGGCGCGCACGCGTGCGCTGGCCGAGGCGCTGGACCTGCCGGTCGAGAATCTCGACGAGCTGACCATCGAATGCTTCGATATCTCGCACACCAGCGGCGAAAGCACCAAGGCCTCCTGCGTGGTGTTTCATCACCACAAGATGCAGAGCAGCGATTACCGCCGCTTCAATATCGAAGGCATCACCGGCGGCGACGACTATGCGGCCATGCGCCAGGTGCTCACGCGCCGCTACAAGCCCGTGGCCGAGGCGCAGCGCGAGGCGGGCGGCGCCGAGCTGAGCGGCAAGCAGCCGCATCTGCCCGATCTGGTGCTGGTCGACGGCGGCAAGGGCCAGGTCAGCATGGCGCGCGAAGTGTTCACGGAACTGGGCCTCGATCTGTCGCGCATCGTGGGCGTGGAAAAAGGCGAGGGCCGCAAGGTCGGCCTCGAAGAGCTGGTGTTTGCCGATGGGCGCGACAAGGTCTACCTGGGCCATGACTCGGCGGCGCTGATGCTGGTGGCGCAGATCCGCGACGAGGCTCACCGTTTCGCCATCACCGGCATGCGCGCGGCCCGCGCCAAGGTGCGCACGGGCAGCAGCAGCCTGGAAGACATTGCCGGCGTGGGGCCCAAGAAGCGGGCGCGATTGCTGCAGCGCTTTGGCGGTGTGCGCGGCGTGGCCGATGCCAGCGTGGACGATCTGATGACCGTGGAGGGCATTTCCGCAACGCTGGCCGAAGAAATCTACAAGGCACTGCATTGATGCAGGCTGCGCGAGCGCGAATCTGCGCTGGCGCTGCGTGCTCGTGACACAATGACACCCATGTTCTTCACCATCCCTACTGTGCTGACCCTTACGCGGATCGTGGCGATTCCGCTCATCGTGGGGGTGTTTTACGCGCCGCTGGATCAGGCGACCCGCAATCTCATCGCCACCGTGATGTTCATTGTGTTCGCCGCAACCGACTGGTTTGACGGCTATCTGGCGCGCAAGCTCAATCAGACGTCGGCATTCGGTGCTTTTCTGGATCCCGTTGCCGACAAATTCCTGGTCTGTGCATCGCTGCTGGTGCTGGTTCATCTGCAACGCGCCGATGTGTTCGTGGCGCTGATCATCATCGGCCGCGAGATCGCCATCTCGGCACTGCGTGAATGGATGGCTCAGATCGGTGCCAGCAAGAGCGTGGCCGTGCACATGATCGGCAAGGCCAAGACCATGGCCCAGATGGTGGCCATCCCCTTTTTGCTCTATGACGGAGTGGCGTTTGGAGTGATCGATACCGGCGTCTGGGGGCAGTGGTTGATCTGGATTGCAGCGGTGCTGACCGTCTGGTCCATGGTCTACTACCTGCAAAAGGCATTGCCCGAAATTCGTGCCAGGCTCTGAAATCCGCCACGAATCTCTTTGAAAGCGCTTGTTCATCAAGCGCTTTTTGCTATTTGGTGGGCCGCTTTCGAAACCGCAAAAAGATTCTGCGGCGGCACCTCGCATGACTTGATCTGACTGCAGATTTTGTCAATTGTTGTCAATCGGTGAAGCCGACACGGAAGAAGCTTGAAAAAAGCCGCTTGGGAGGGCCGAACCCGCTCAAAAACCGCATAGAATCTGGTTCTGTCGCTGGAATGCGCAGCGCGAGTTGGCGTCAAAAATGTCAGCGGCTTCAGGTAAAAATGGGCTTGCCCATACGAAAAAACTGATAGGCTGGCTTCCGTCTTCATCGCGACTGGTTTCTTGCTGCGCAAGACTTGCGTTTGCAGAGACATTCCATTCACTTATTTCTCGAGAGGCATCTTGTGAATAAAACCGAACTGATTGAGCACATCGCTAACAACGCCGATATTTCCAAGGCCGCAGCTGCGCGTGCACTGGACTCCACCATCGACGCAGTGAAGAAAACACTGAAAAAAGGTGGTACAGTATCGCTTGTTGGTTTTGGCACATTTGCTGTTGGCAAGCGTGCAGCTCGCACCGGTCGTAATCCCCGCACCGGCGATTCCATCAAGATCAAAGCGGCCAAGGTGCCTAAATTCCGTCCGGGCAAAGCATTGAAAGATGCTCTGAACTGACAACCAGTTTTAGTGGGTCCTTAGCTCAGTTGGTAGAGCGGCTCCTTTACACGGAGTAGGTCGGCGGTTCGAGACCGTCAGGACCCACCACTAAAAAACTAAAGAAATCAAGGGCTTAGAGAAATCTAAGCCCTTTTTCTTTGCCCTCTCTACCAACCCAAATAGCCGCCACAAGCCGCCTCTACCAACCGAAAATCGTTGTCTACCAACTCTGCAGGGATTAGTATGGCGCTCCTTTTCGGGAGGCTAGATGGCAGGCAAGAAGCAGTTCGCAAATGGATCGTGGCAGTACATCTTCAAGAGGAAGGGTGTACTGGACAAGCCGCTGTATCTCACGTTTTCCACAGAGGCGGAAGGCGATGAATATGCGGCCAAGTTGGAGGCGTTGCTGGCGCGCGGCATCGTTCCTCTTGAGCACCAACAGACAGAGCAGGTTTTGACCATCGCTGACCTCGTTGGCGATTACGAGCGCGAGGCCCATCCCTCGCCCAAAGATATTGCGTCGCTGAAAACCATCCTGCCGGTCCTCGGCACGGTGCGCTTGACTGAAATCAATGCGGCTTGGGTCGATCAATGGATCGCCAAGATGAAGCGCATTGATAAGGTAGCGCCCACTACGATTCATGCGAAGGTCGGCGCACTCGCTCGCGCCACGGACTGGGGCATGCGCAAAGGCTTCCTCACGATGCCTGACCACGCACTTCGTTCGCTGCCGAGTGGCTATGCCCAATACACCAAGGCTGACGCGGCCGTGGCCGGCGTGCTGCGAAAAGACAGTGAACGGGACCGACGGCTTGAGCCGGGAGAGTGGGAAAAGATCTTGGGGGTGATCGCCACGGGAGTGCTGCCCCGCACACAGCGGCCCCTCGTGCTTGAGGGGCGGCGGGACAAAGTGGCGTTGAAGTGCATCACAGTGCTGGCAGTGGAGACTGCAATGCGGATGCGCGAAATGTATACGCTGCGCTGGAGCCAGGTGGATCTGCCGCAAAAGACAGTTTTCCTGGACAAGACCAAAAACGGGGACAAGCGGCAAGTCCCGCTGTCGTCCGTGGCACTAGCGGAACTGCGCGCGTTCCAGCCAAGTGATGCCGACCCTGCTGACTTGGTGTTCCCCTTCCTGAAGGGGGAGGAGTCAGCGAAGAAGCTGAATGACACGACAGATTTCTTGTCGCGCCTTTTCGTGGATATTTTTGAGCAAGCCGGAGCGGCTGGGCTGCTCTTCCATGACCTGCGCCACGAGGCGACGAGTCGCCTGTTTGAGCGCACCAAGCTCAGCGAGACGCAGATCATGAAAATTACTGGCCACAAGAGCCACAGAATGCTCATGCGATACGCAAACTTGCGCGGATCGACCTTGGCCGATGACCTTTGGTAAGCCGCTCTGAAGTCTGGTCCAGGATGACTTTTTCTGCATAGCGGTGCACATCACTGGTTCGCATCACGTAGGCGCGACCAATGCGGCCGGCGGGCAGCACGCCGCCGGCAATGAGTTTTTCAATGGTGGAACTATGCACCTGAAGAATCTCGGCCGCTTCTGTGACGGAGCAGGTGAAATTGTTTGTGGCTTTAGTCATAGTGCTATCAAAAGTTAAGCCCCTCTCGGGGCTTTCTGTTTTTCAGGGAGTGCGAAGTAGGCTCGGCCGGCCTGGGTCGGTTGGTGGTCAGTGCCTGCCAACATTCCGGCGCGATGCAGGGCGTGTAGCGTGCTGCTGCCTTTGATGCTGATGCTGTTGCGGGTCAGGCTGGTGGCCAGCGGGCGGCCGTGGATTGCGTTGTGCAGCATGGTCCGCATGGCAGGAGAGAGTCGTGGTTGATTCATGCTGGTCCTCCGATCTGGCGTATGCAGCCCAGATAGACCAGGTTGCGCCAATAAGGCAGCTTGCTGCGACCGGGTGCATAGAACTCGTAGCGCTGGCCGTTCTGTACCCAGATGCAATGCCAGCGTCGTGTCGATGTGCGTATGAAGCGGATTCGTGTATGAGCGGGGCTGAGCAGCCAGGCCACCAGCGCAGAGACGATGCAGTTGCTAGGAAATCTCATGGCATTGGCTCCCCAAGACTCGTTGCACGAATTGCCTTGTGAACCCTCCGGCCGCCACGTCATGTGGGCAGGTAACGAGGCAGGCCTTGAGCACTGCGAAAAGGCTCATTTGCATGGCTTTGCTCCTTTTGAGTTTTGACGTGTGTGAGCCTCAAAGGCTTTGAGATAGGCATCCCAGAGTTGCTGGCCATCGGTGCAGCGCGCCTGCTTTCCCGGCGCGGCCCCAGCGGCTATGCAGGTAGCGCACTTGAAGTGGTGGGAGATGTAGGCTTTGTCTTCTGGAAGGCCCACGGTGCTGGCGCTGGCCTTCACGGCTTTTGCGCTTCCGCCTTCTCAGGCATGCGCTCCAGGATCTTTTTCATGAGCCGGTCCAGGTTGTCCTTTGCCTCCTGAAGCTCGCGCATGTCGATTACGTCGCGCAAATGGCGTATCGCGGAACTGATGACATAGGTCGATGCACCGGGCGGCAGGCCAAGGATTGAAATGAGCTCGGCATGCTTTGCATTGACCTCGGCCATCATTTCCTCCTTGCGGGCCTTCATGCTGGCCAATTCGCTGTCGGCTAGAAGTCGGGCGCGCTCCACGCGCTCCCTGTATTCCTCTGGTTTGGCGATCAGCGCGGCCAGTTCTTCGCCCATGCGCTGGCGCGCAATCTTTTCCAGCTTGTAGGCGCTGGGCGCCGCTCGGGGAGTCTTGGGCTCTCCGTTGAACCCTATGGGGTGCAGATCCATCACCAGGCGCAGCCACGCATCACGCGGCAGGGTGTCCATCGCCTGTGGCTTCGGCTTGCGCACCGACCGCCAGCCCTTGCTGCTGCGCACAGTCAATCCGGTGCCATCTGGCAATTCGCTGGGCTTGATCATTCCTTCAGGGACTGCGAACCAGACAGCGTGCGAATGGTCCAGATACTTGCGCCACTTCCCGCTTGTTACGTCGCTCAGAAAATCAGAGCGCGAAACCTTGATTTCGTAAGTGTCGGCGCGGAAATTCGCAAAAGATTTCATGACCGTGAAAACATCGGGCCTGCCGCCGTGGAACTGGCCCATGGTGATGTTCTGGAAAACCATCCGGTCGGTGTTGCCGCGCAAGTGGCTTTCGAGGTCGTTGCAGAGGCCTTGGTGAGTCCATTCGGAAAGCAGTGCACTCTCTTTGCTCATGTTGTTGCTCCTGTCGTGTACTGGCCCAGTTCGCGCTTGAGCTTTTCAAGGAGGGATGGGTGCATGAAGATGCCCATGGGCGTTTGGTAGGCCACGGGCGTGCGTTCTTCGATCCGCACGGGCCGCCATGAGCGGCGGCGCTTCTTTGTGGGGTGCTTCTTGACTTCCCAGTGGTGAGAAACACGCTCGGCCAGCGGGTGAGAGAAAACGGGGATTCCGTTGAATGTCAGAGACTGCTGCATTGCGGCGCTCCAAAAAAGAACCCCGCACGGTGGCGGGGCTGGTTGTCAGGTCTGTGGGAACTCGTCCCAGGTGCGGCCGTCGAGCAGGCGGCCTGCAGCCTTCTTGCCGATTCGGGCCATTTCCTGGCCGTCTGCAAAGGTGTGCCACTCTGGTTTGTCAGTGAATGGGGCAGCGCCTTTGATTACCAGCTTGTCGCCAGACGGGGAGCGCTCCAACTGGGCCGGTGCCCATTCGCCCCACTGCTTGAACAAGAATGGCACGCCTGCCGCCTGGCACTGATCGCGCAGCGCGCGCGCCCAGTCGGGGTGCATCGGGCGCGCGCCAGGCCCGGACTCACCGCCGACGATTACCCAGTCCAGCAGCGCCACGCTTCCACGGCGAAGGGCAGCAGCGCATTTGAGCGGGTCAGCCATTTCTTTCCATGTTCCCTTGCAGACTTGCTCTTCGGCCAAGTCGCAGGCGCGCTCCAAGTCCACCGGCCCGAGCAAAGGCTCCATGCTCAGGAAGTTGGGCAGGCCCAGTGCTAGTAGCTTTGAAATATCGCGGTCAGCCTCGGGCTGGTTCACGATGGATGCACCGATCCGCACATTCGGTGGTGTGCCATCGAGAAACATTTCACCCAGCATGGTCCCGGCGTTGCCAATTCGTTTTGTCAGCAGTAGCCAGTCGAGATTTGGCGTGTCCAAAATGAGCGTTGCGAGGTCATCGCGCCACTCGGCAGGCACCTGGTTGTCGAACACATCGGCTAGGGAGGCGCAGAAGACGCGCTGCCGACGGCCGTGCTCAGCAAAGAATGCCTCGTGGTTCGCGTTCCAGGCCAGAGGCTTGTTCCAGTTGCTGGCGCTGGTGCGGCGGCGCGGCGCGCCTGGCCCCCAGTTGATGGCCTGACCACCGGCATAGCGCGCGTTGCGCGTCTCGGCATAGCAGTGGTCGCAGCCCGGGCCCACCTTCTGGCAGCCTTCCCAGGGGTTAAACGTGTGGTCTGTCCACTCTATCTTGGTGTTTTCGGCCATGCGGCCCTCCAGAAATGAAGAACCCCGCTCAGTGGCGGGGCTCGGGGTTGCGGTTTTGCTGCTTCTCTTGGCGAGCGCGGCGTATCTCTCGTTTAGATGGACGGGCCATTTGGCTTCTCCTGAATGCCGAATTCCGTGCCGTCTGCGTTCCACATGGGCACATAACGGCACTGGTCGCAACGGTGAAAGTCGTAGTACCCGTTTCCATCAGCGCGATACGTGCCTTTCTTGCAGTGCATACACTGCAAACCAATGCGCGATCGGTAACGCGCATCTTTGGCCTCGATAAGAGCCTCTTGCGCGGCAATGATTTCGCCATCTGTCAGGGGTTGGGACTCCTGCCCTGGTGGTGTTGGCGCTGCGGCCAGCATTCGCATGTAGATACGCCGGTTGTTTGAGTCCCAGCGATCTGGTGCACACGGATGGCTTTTCTGGCTGCGAACAGTTGCAAGCTGGGCTTCTGTCGGCTCAATGGGAACCAGCTTCCAGCCCTGAACCGTCGACTGCTCAACGGGTGCGCGCCGTGCGAGCGAGTAGTCCGTAGGGATGACGGCTTTGACCGTCTTGCAGCCGGGGCAGACATGGCGGTATCCCTTTCCTGGCGGGATGTAGAGGCCTGTCGGCGGGTTGTGCCCCGGATGGATACACGTTTTGTCTGAGGGCAGGTCGAAGAACATCACTCGCCCCCTTGTGTCTGCTGGGCTGCCTTCATAAAGACGAGCCAGTGCGTCATTCCTGAGCGCCCGCTAACTTGCCCGAACAATGGCTTTTCCGGCGTGAGCGCCAAAACTTCCTTCACCTTGACTTGCGTTTCGTTCCACTTGAACACCAAGGTGCCTCCCGGCTCCAACACGCGGAAGCACTCGGCAAATCCTTGGCGCAAGTCTTCACGCCAGTCTGTCCCCAGCTTTCCGTACTTGGCTGCCAGCCACGAGCGCGGCCCGGCATGGACGAGGTGGGGCGGATCGAAGGCCACAAGCTTGAATGCACCATCAGGAAAGGTCAGAGCGCGAAAGTCCATGAGGAAGTCAGGTTCGACTCGCAGAACGCGCTGGCCAGATGCATTGCCCCGAGAGTTATCAGTCACGGTGATGGTTTCGCTGCGCTGGTCAACGAACATGGCGCGAGCGTCTTGCTTGTCGAACCACATCATTCGGCTGCCGCAGCAGGCGTCGAGAACTGCGGGAATGCTCATTGCTTGTCACCTCCCTGCTGGGCTGCCTGGGCGGCGCTCCGAGCCCACCAGTCTCGGGAAGGGTCTTCGGCGTTGTCGGCCTCCATGGCTACCATCAAAGCCAGCAGCGCCAGGCGAGTACGGCTCGATTTACCGCCGCCACCGCCGCCCGGATTGCAGAACTCCACAGAGCCCACCCCTCCGCCGCCGCAGACGCTCACGTATACGTCGTTGTCGTTGTCTAGGCCCACGCGGATGGAGTCGCCGGGGCTCATGTCATCAAAACGACCCACATCGCGCGCCTTGGGCCATGTGATTCCCGCATCCCGCGCGTCTGCCTGCGCCTGGGGTGTTGTGTAGAGCGGCTGGCACTGTGCTTTCAGCCCTGGCGGTGGCTCAGTGGTAAATGCTTGGACGCTCCCCAGCTTGTGCGTGTAAAGCCACGCTACAGGCTCAGCCTGCGCCGCCGGTGCAGATGCTCCAGCCAGCAGGGCGCGCAGCTTGGTTTTGATCAACTTCACAGTGTCCCGCTCTTGAGCGGCGGCTTTGTCCGAAAACTCCTTCGGTTGTTCCGTATAAATCAGGACTGCCATCGAGGCCCTTTGGACGGATGCCTTCTCTACCAGCTCCATAATTTCGCTGATGGCTGCATCAGGCTCAGGCAGCACCACTGGCGCGGCAGTTTTAATTTGGTGTAATTCCACCGAGTTGGCTGCCGGGGTGGCGGCAAGCGCGGCTCGGGCTTTCCACACATCCCAGCCAAACTGGATGTAGTCATCGTCTCCCCCATAGAACCCGTCTTTAAAGGAGAAGTCAGAGGGGACGTAGTGATGGTTGTCGATCAGTTCGCGCTCAAACGCCGCGCGCTCATCAGGCACTGCCACGGCTGCGGGCGCTGCCTGGGAAGCCTCCAACTCTGAGATGCGATTGCGCAGGCTGTCGATCAGGTCGAAATCAGGAACCTTGCCGATAGGTGGCTTCCACAGCTCGGCGCCGTGATATGTGTACCCAAGGTTCTGCAGTGTCTTTATGGCTGCTGTCGCTTCTGGCTGCGCTGCCTGGGACGCAGCAAGGTTGAGGCCAGCTGCGAATGCCGAGGCAAACGCACCGCCGACATCCGGCACGATCGCGTGCTGCTCGCAGGTTTTCAGGTATTCGCTCAGCGCAGCTGCTCCAGAGGCTGGGACATCGGCTGCGGTTGCGGGCTCTGCAAAGCGCTGTGCAAGGGCTACGCGGATCTGGCCGATGGATTCAGCCGGGTACAGCTTTGCATTGCGCAGGCGGCGCGACTCTTCGGGCGGCAGGCCTTCGCATATGGGCTTGTTCGCTAGGGCGGCGAATCCCATATCTGCGAGCTGTGCTGCGGTGACTGCAGCGATTTTCAGGGCGTCATTGATCTCGCCCAGAGTGACGATGTTCTGCATGTGGGTGGCTCCCAGAGTCTGCTGTTTAGTCATAGCTGCTTGAGCTGCTGCTGGAATCACTGGAACAACTAGAGCTCCCTGAGTCCCAACTTGAACTGCTGGCGCTGCTACCACCACAGGAGCCCCAGTCATGGGATGGGCTTGGTGACGGCGCAGGAGATGGAGAGGGCGCGGCATGGTGTGCGTGATACAGAGAGCTCATCAACGGGCTGCTAGCGTTGAACGGGCTCAGTGGGTGCAGCGGGTTGCTCACGTCGTTCGCAGGAGCGGGTGAGGGGGCAGCGCCGCTGGAGTAGCGAGGTGCGGGCTTCTGCTCTTGAGGTTTGCGGCGTAGAAAGCGCGGAATGAATCGCATAGTGGCTCCCAGAATGAGAAAAGCCCGCGGCTGCGGGCTGGGGTGTTGGTGGTCAGGCGACTTTTCGGAGCTGGCCTGCTTCGCTGTAGTTGAGGCTGACGATTTTTCGCATGGGTAGGGGGCTAACACTGTTGCCTGCCATCTTCACTTGGGCTGTTTTCGTCAAGGGCTTGCCTGCGGCCGTGCGGTCGATGATGTAGTCCGGTGGGAAGTCCTGAGCGTTGTAAAGCTCGCGCGGCACCAGCATGCGCAGCGTGATGTCTACGATTACCCAGGGCTCGCCCTTGAGCCAGACGGTCACCAGTGCCAGGCGGTCATGCGTGGTTACCGTCGTCATCGGATCGCGCAAGTCTGCCCATTGCCCGCCGCTGCCGTGGTACCGCATCAGGAATGCAGCGCATCGCAGGGCGCCTGCCTCATGCTCGGGGCTCAGGCTCTGCTGCTCCAGCTTGGCGGTAATCAGCTGCTGCTGGCTGCCGCTCGTCGTGACCGTGGACATGCCTTCTCGCAGATCCCTTGCCGGCGTGGTGTTGAACCCGCCATTAGCCTGAACCATGAAGGCAGTCGCAAGACTCTGGCCCCCACCGCTGGCAGTGATCGTGCCGATGGGTCCCCTGATGTCGTTGGTGCCGTGGCTGCGGCGCTTTGTCGCGCCGGTGCCCTCACCATGTCCCGCTTGTACAAGGTAGGCTGAAGCCGTTGCGAACTTGTTGCCGCCAGCAACCACGGTACCCAAAGCCTGCCGCAGATCCAGAGCGCGCGGCTCTTGGCCTTCTCGCTCGCCGTAGCCCATCTGAACCAACGAGGCAGCAATCAGGCCTATCGTTGTGCCGGTACCGGGTCGGACCGGGTTGCCGCCAGCCGTCACCGTGGGCACGGGCTCGCGCAGATCCACGCCGACAGAGCCGGTGTTGAATTTGGTAATGAAGGCCGCGTTTGCTGCAGCAGGGGCGATGAATGGATCCTTACTGCCGATCACATACTTTTGCATGCCATGGGCAATGCGGCGCATCGTGGCCTCGGCCAGATCCTTCTTGCGGCCGAATATGCTGGTACCGGGAATGCTCCAGTCGATGCAATCAGCGGCAGGCGCATGCGGCTTGAGCGCGCCTACGGGCTTCTTGGCATGGGTCTTCTCGGGCCAGACGATGGGCAGACCGTCGCGGCGGGCGATCATGTAGAGCCTGGTCCGGGTGCTGTGGCAGCCAAGGTCTGCATTGCAGATCACGCGCCATTCCACCTTGTAGCCTAGATCCCGGAGACTCTGCACAAAGCGATTCCAGGTCTTTCCCAGTTGCTTCTTGTCGGGCACGAGAAACTGGTTATGACGCGGAACACGCTCGCCCGGATCTGCCACGCGGTAGGTCGTTTTGCCTTTGGCGTCCTTGATCTTGTCCAGCGTGATTACTCGGCCTGTAGCTGGGTCGCGCTTGGCGATCAGACGCGACCATTGCAGCATCTGCTCGACATTCTCCAGCGTGATTACATCGGGCTTGGTGACCCCAGCCCAGCGAACCACAATCCAAGCAAGAGACCGGATCTCGGTCGAGCGAGGCTGCCCGCCGAGTGCCTGGCTGTGATGCGTGCAGTCCGGCGAAGCGTGCAGCAGGCCCACCGGCCGGCCGCCTGTGACAGTGCGCGGGCAAACTTCACGGATGTCTGCGCGATGGTGGCGCGTCTGAGGGTGATTGACTGTATGCATGCCGATGGCGTCGGCATCATGGTTGATCGCATCATCAACCGGGCGGCCGATGGCCTGCTCAATGCCTGTGCTGGCTCCACCGCCACCGGCAAACAAGTCAATGACCAGCTTGGCAGCCAGGGCCAGCACAAATTGAGGGGTAAGCATAGGGCTCCAGAAAGCAAAAAGCCCGCTCAGTGGCGGGCTGTGATTCATTGATGCAGACAAAAAGCCCAATTCATGAAGATCTATGAATAGGCTTGCAGCTGCTGGCGCTGGGCGCCTAGGTGGTCGGCTCCAAGAGGGTGCGCTTGCCGCTGGCATCCATGCGCGACACCAGTCCCTCGACCTGCATGCGCTCCAGCAAAGCGGCGGCGCGGTTGTAGCCAATCAACAGCTTGCGCTGCACATAGGAAATGCTGGGCTTCCGGTCCTTGCGCACCAGCTCCACGGCTTCGGCATAAAGCGGGTCCGGACCATCGCCAGCAGCTTCGCAGTGCGGGGCGGGTGCGGCCCTGGCAGTGCGAGCAGGCGGGGTTTCCGCAGCGGGCGCGTTCTGAAGCGATGCAGGCAGTCCGTCGCCCAGCGCGGTGCGGCCTTCTCCACCCAGGACCTCGATCAGATCGGGGATCAGGCGCGACAGCTCACCGGTGGCAATGGCTACATCGGTATCAAATCCGCTGTCATCCTTGCTGTTGCCGTCCATGACTGCATCCAGCAGCGTGATGTTCTTGATCTGCAGGCCTTCGGTCAACACAAAGCTCACGCGGTCGTCCCAGGTCATTGCCAGCTTGGTGGGCAGCTTCCCGTGCTCGATGTGCTGGCGGACTTCATCAATATCCAGCGGGTGACGGGCGTAGCGCACCACAGCCTTGGACTCGTCCGCAGCCTTCAGCTCCGTTTCGCGGTCGGCGGTGAAGCCGGCGGGCGGCTCCTGCGTCATCAGCCAATGCGCCATGGCCGCCTGTGGGCTGGTCTGGGTATCCAGCAGAGCCAGGGCGAAGCCTGGCAGGCCTTCGACCAGCAGCGTGACCACCTCATCAGCGCGGCCCTGGGCGCTGGTATCGAGCACCAGCGTGCGCGCCTGCGGGTCGATCCAGACCCACATGCTGCCCTGCTTGGTGAAGGCCACGGGCAGCAGGTCCAGCTTGGCCTCGTCCTTGAGATCCTTCTTTTCCTTCTTGCCGGGCTTGCGGCCTTCGGTCTTTTCGATGTGCTCGGCTTTCTCGTTGACCTTGCGATTGAGCACGCTGGCCGGCAGCACCTTGGCCTCGGTCATGAAGCGCATTACCAATTGACCGGCCACGGATTCGACCAGCGGGCCGTGCTCCTCTCCGCGCGGCGGCACCCAGCCCACGGAGCGCTCTTGGGTGGCGCCGCATTCCTCGAAGACTGTCTTTCGCAGGGCATCCTCCAGCTCCTGCAGGTCGGCTTGCCAGCTCTCGGCATAGCGGTAAATGATCATGTTCTTGAACATTTGAGCTCCAAAAAATGCGAAACCCGCTTATCAGCGGGCGGTTTCGTTAGCGGGTTCAGGGAAAGGGACTCGCGTGCCGTTGGGGTAGTTCAGCTGTCCATGGGCCCGGCTGGGCAGCTCAAAGGCGCGGAATCGGGAATCTGGGATGCCCGGTGTGCGCTTCAGCTCCTCGCCGTCATAGCAATCCGAGGGTGGCGTGTAGCTGTCGCTGTCCGGCTGATGCTGCTGGGCTTCGCGCTCGGCACGCTCTGCAGGGGAGAGGACTTGCCAGCCGCGCACGGTGAAGTCGCGGCTGGCTTCGCTGGGGGATCTGCTCATTGAGTCACTTTCAGGCATTGAACGGTCTTTTCATCCAGCCACTCGGCGTGCATGCCGGGGCAGGCGAAGGCATCGCGCGCAGCCATGTGGACTGCGCGGGCGGTGGATGGGGATTCGGTGGGCTCTTCATCTGCCTGGGCAGGGCCAGTGACCCAGAACAGCAGCAAGAGCACAGAGCAGGCGGCCAGCGCGATTGCGCAAAGGTGCTTAGACATTGGTTTCATCCTCTTGAGGGTCGTCATCGCAATGCAGCGCACTGCGGTGGATGAGCAGAGAGCGATAGCCGGGGCTGTCGCCGGATGTCGTGCAGTCGATCTGGTGGACAGTGCCGCCTGCACGGGTGCGGCTTGTGACTGCAAAGGCAGGAAGCCCGGGCAAGTGCTCCAGGCCTGGGATGGGCTTTTCACAAAGCAGCGGTGTGTGGCCGTTCTGCTTTGCCATGCGGGCTGCGACCTTTGGGGATACGCCGATGGCCTGACCCAGCCGCGCGGCGGTTGCTCCGGAGCCGAAGACTCTCAAGAATTCAAAGGGATCTTGAAAACGCATTGAAATGACCTCTACCGCATATGCTGCAAGCGCGAGCAGCTATCAAAATTGATTCGATCGCGCTCACATGGGCCAGGCATCAGGCGTCTGGGCGATCACCACGGCCGCGCCGATCAGGCAGAAGAGGCCGAACAGGGTCAGCGCCCACTGAAGGGCAATCAGTAGCTTTGTTCCAGGGCCGGGGCGATCAGCAGCAGGGCCGCTATCAGCAGCACGAGGGCGATGGTGGAGATGCGCGGCCATTTCACAGCTCCCCCTTGTTGGTGAGGCTTTGGTGCAGGGTCAGCGCCTTTGCCAACTGCTTTGCTTCGTGGCGCGCGTCATCGACGGCGATGTGCTTCACCCCAACAAACTCGCCCACATCCTTGGCGGCGGGGTGCAGGTCCAGGATGGTTCGCATGTCGCGGTCAAAGAACAATTCCCAGGGCGGTGGCTGGTCGTACGTGTCGTAGAGGCTGCGCAGGATCACGTTGTCGAAGACGGAACCATTGCCCCAGACCTTCACCGTTTTGGGGTCAGCAACGCTGTTAACCCAGGCTGCGAAGTCGCGCAGCGCTTGGCCTGGCAGTGTTGTTTGTGCGGCCATGATTGAGGCTTCGCGGGCTTCACGAGACTGCTGGGCCCACCAACGCATGGTTTCTGTGTCTTCATGACGCGGGAACTGCAGGTGTTGAGCCAGTGGGATGTGGAATTCGCTGGTCAGCAGTTGCAGGTCTGGGCCGATGGCTACCGCGCCGATAGACGCGACGATGGCATTCGGCTTGGTGCTGCGGGTTTCCAGATCGAGCACGATATGAGGGGCTTTGAGGATCAAGGGAGTCTCCTGTTGGCAAAGAAAAAGCCCGCGAGCGATTGCTGCGGGCTTGAATAAAGAGCCGGTGACCTTTCGGGTCTGCCTGGGGAATGGTTCAGAGAGGGAGGGAGGAGATAGGCCCCAGGCCCGGCAAAAAAGGCGATGGCGCAGCTTCCTTCTGCCCGATGAGGGTCAGGCAGAAGAAATGCGCACTTGGGTTAATAAAAGGTGCTGCGCCATCTGGTGTGACTA
Organism: Comamonas testosteroni; assembly: GCF_030505195.1. Classification (NCBI taxonomy): domain Bacteria; kingdom Pseudomonadati; phylum Pseudomonadota; class Betaproteobacteria; order Burkholderiales; family Comamonadaceae; genus Comamonas; species Comamonas testosteroni. The sequence continues at coordinate 725,091 of NZ_CP129672.1, read as the reverse complement.
CTCTCGCCAAGCTCGTAATTGCCGTCAGCTCAGGCCCATTCCTGAACTGCCGTACCTGCTCGAGCAGTCACGCCAGATAGCCCCCGCTACTTTCCCGGGGTGGTCATGATGGGCACCTAAGACCGGTGCAATTACCCTCTTGCAGTATTCCAGCCGGGCCTTGCAGGCCTGGTTTGTAAGAACCGGGGAGCCGACCCCCGGCACCATCACGGCGATGGACTGGGCCGCCTAGACCTAGCGCGCAAGGCGCATCGGTGTAGCCCACGGAGTCGAACCGTGTCCAGTCCACCTGCGTGATGGCCCCGCTAAAGCCCTGCGGGGGAAGGCACATGCAGGCCGCATGCTGGCTAAACGCTCACATTGAGAACTCCTCTTCAAGCCATTGCCCGACATTGGACAGACTTGAAACCCCGGATCCGCTCCGGGTGGGCGTGTAGCTGCTTACTTGAACCAAGCCGCAATGGCCGACTTCATTGCAGCCACAGTGCGGTACTTCTTCCCGCACCAGAAGCCGGCGGCGAACACCGCCAGCACAAAGATCAGCAGGATCAGGTCGACCATCAGTCTTCGATGGCAGCGGCCACCAGCTCGGCCGTGGAGGCGAACGCATCAGCTTCGGCCACGGTCTTGACATCCACGATGTCGAACTTGGCGCCCTTCAGGTCGTCGTCCAGCGATTTCAGGTAGGCCGTTGCATCGGCATCGTCACCCACCTGGATGAACAGCACAGTGCAGTCGTTATCGTTGGCTTGACTGTTCGCCTGTTGAATGATGCGCTGGGCAGCAGCAGCCTTGTCGTCGGGCACGCCGTCGGTGAAGACGATGATCATGTCCTTCTTGTCGGACTTGCCCGCCAGCGCAAATGCCGCATCCAGGGCTTGAGCCAAGGGGGTGGTGCCGCGAGGGCCGTGAGAGGCGAACACTTCGCGAGCCTTGTCAGCTGTCACGCCGTCGAAGGATTCAACCTTGCTACCGAACAGAACCAGGCCCAGGCCGTCTTGATCGATTTGCTGGGCATCGCGGATCATGGCCATCGCCGATTCCTGCACGGCTTGCCAGCGAGTGGTGCTCGAGCCGCGCTTGACGGGCTCGCCCATGGAACCGGAAGTGTCGATAGCGATCACGAAGTCGTATTCGGAGAGCTTGTTGATGATGGCTTGAGCTGCGTTCATGGAGAGAGTCTTTCTATCTGCAGGGGAGGGCCGCCCTGCTATCGGCTTAAAGAAGTCAAGCGCTCTCTGGTGAAAGAGCTTGGAGATTTGTTGGGTCTGGCCGTTTCTTTCCGACCTGTCAGCCTTGCGGCCGGGCTTTGCTTGTCTTGGTATCCCGAAACACCTCAACAGGTTTTTTTTCTTGGCATCCCGTCTGCCTCACCCCCGTACCGTCCCAGGGTCTGGACTCTCAGCGTCGGCACCTTCTTCTGCTGGTGCCACATCTCGTTCGCGTTGCCTGATCCCATCCGGGGGCAGAGCGCTACTAGCCTTGTGTGAGTGATCCTTTCACCCCCTTGCACTTACGTGTCTCTTGGAAGTGCGGCCGATCTCGCCGCTTTCCCGTTTGGTAACCCGGCCGGCCCGGAAGAACGGAGCGCCACGCTTTTGTGGTGCGCGACATCGAATCGCTGTCGTTGAATAAATTATTAGTCGGAATCATAAAAAACACAACAGTCGGACTAATTAAATCTGGCAATTTTTTTTGTGACCTAAACAAGTTGTTGTTTACAAACGGCTTTTGGTGGGCGCAACCCACGGTTGCGCAACTGTGCGTTGCGCAACCCAAAGTTGCAGTTGCAGCGCTCAAAGCACTGTGCAATACTGTATAAAAAACCAGTAACGCTAATGAACACCGATTCAAACATGCTGTTCGGAAGTCGCCTTAAGAGGGCGCGCATCGCCGCCAAGCTATCGCAAGACTTCACGGCTCACGCGCTGGGTGTGACCCGCCAGGCCGTGTCGAAATGGGAGACGGGGGCAAGTTGGCCCACGGCGCGGCAGCTTGGGGAATTGGCAACGATGTATTGCACATGCGCTCATTCGTTGCTGTTTGGCGAGCCGTTCAAGCAGGTGACGGTTCAGGATTTGATGAGGGGCCAATGCAGGCCCGTGCGATCACAACAGGAGAGAGAGAATGGACGCGAAAGAGTTGCTCGACCAGATTGAGGCGTACAAGGAAAAACACCCCCGTGTGCGATATGTGCCGGAGGTGTATGCCGCGACGGTGGCGAAGCTGGCTGACCAACTGACTGCCGAACAGCTGGCAGATATGGTTGCCCTGGGCGCGCTGATTAAGAGCCGCTGCAGTGTCTTGATTCCCGTCTACAAGTTTGACGAGATTCCCGACCACATCTTGGGCAAGGGCCGCCCCGTAACCTAATGCACCTCAGTGCTCTGCGCTCTCGGTCTTCTTGCGGCTGGCCCTTGGCGCGGGGGGCAATTTTTGCTTGGGGGCAGGCACACCAGGGTAGGGGTTAGCTGCAGACCTTACGGGCATAACGGAGTTATGCAACTGGTTCGTCAAGCTGATCACTTCATCCTTGGCCTGGTCGTGCAGCTCACGGAACATCAGAACCAACTGCATTTCCAGTTTTGAAAGCTCTGTGATGTCCATGCCGCCGGATCGGCCGGCTTCTTGGCCAGGCTGCAAAACAGCCTCACCAATTTCACTCGCAGCTGCGGCGATGGTGGCGCTGAAATCGCTGATCTGGCACCCAAGTGCTTTGCTGAATTTTGCAGCTGCAGCAGGGTTCAAAGGGATCTTGCCGTTTAGGTATTGGCTGACGGCGCTCTGTCCGAAACCTACTTGATCGCTGAATGTGTCCTGGCTGGATTGCAGCCCTTGAGCGCGCCGGTCAGCTTTCCAACGCTGGAACAGTTGTTTCAGGCGCGCAGCGTCTGCTTTCTGCTCTGGAGTCAAAGGAAGTGCTGGCATAAGCAACTTAGGGTATTAGTGGGGCTCATTAATTCAAAACAGTCCGACTGTTGATTTAGTTATCAGTCGGACTCATAATTGAGGGATGCACAACCTCAAATCGATCCGGGAGCGCTTGGGATTGACCCAGCAAGCGCTGGCCGATGGCCTTGGATGCACCCAGGGGAACATCGGGCACTACGAAAAAGGGCAGACCGTCTCGCCAGAAGTCGCCCGCCGGCTGATTTCTCTCGCTGCCAGTCACGGCCTAGAACTCACGTTCGATCACATCTACTCAGACAAGCCACTGCCTGAGCTGGCTCAGCCATCCACCCAAGAAAAGGAGGTGGGCGGCAATGACTGATTCCACCAAGCGCATCGCGCAACTCCCGCACCTGTCCAAGGCTCAGAACACGGCGCTTGCTGCTGTTCTGGACGCGCTCAAGGGCCTGCCGCCCGAAGACGCTCAAGAGGTCTTGGATCACGCCATTGCTCATCTGATCGGAGATGAGCACACGCCCATGTTTGCCCGCGGCATTGCTGGACCCTTGGGCAAAGTAACCCATGAACTGAAGACGAAGGTCGATGAAGTGACCTTTCACCGGTTTCGCCGAAGCTGCGCACTGCTGCAGACCGACACTTCCGCGCGCCTTCGCGATGCCGTCTATGTGCTGGAGTGGCAAAAGCCTTACCGACAGATGGTTGCAGAGAGGATGCTTCATGAGGATGAGCATAGCCAGGGACTGCTGGCGCTGGTAGGCCACATTCAGGCCCCCGAATTCGGAGGGCGTGGTCGATGAATCTGAATCCGACACTTTCACCAGTGGCCGTGCCGCTGACGATGAGCAGCCGCGAGATTGCAGATTTGGTCGAGGCACGCCATAACGATGTGGTTGCCACCGTCTTGCGCTTGTTCAGCAAGGGGCTTTTGCGATCAAGTCGTAAAACCCGCCGCGAGGTAACCGGCGGTCGTCCGATTGATGTCTACGACCTGATTGAGCGTGACACGCATCTGGTCGTCTCTGGCTATAGCGACGAGCACCGCGCCCGAGTTATTGACCGCTGGCAAGCGCTGGAGGCCCGGCAGAGCCCCGCACTTCCAAACTTTGCAGATCCGGTGGCCGCAGCACGCGCCTGGGCGGACGCGAAGGAAGGCGAGCAGATCGCCGTTGCTCAGCTGGCGCAGGCCGTACCCAAGGTGCACTTCTTCGACAAGGTGGTTGAGCGAACCACGCTGATGACCGCCACGCAGATTGCCCAGAAGCTGGGCATGTCTGCCATCAAGCTGAACAAGCATCTGGACGAGCTGGGCATCTATGCCATGGGCGTGAAGCGCGCTCGCGTTTTCAAGCAGTGGGTGATCGACAAGGGCTACGGCGAGCTGAAGCAAACGGAGCTTGGCTATTCGCAGCCCCTGTTTACTACCGCTGGCGAGGCATGGATTGTCGAGCGCCTGATCAGCGAGGGGGTTGCCTGATGGCGAAGCAACACACCAACCCCAGCACACACAAGGCGCGGCTGGCGCAGGAAGGCAGCGCCAGCACATGAGCCTTTCCGCATCCCTGACCAATGTCGGCCATCCCGTTGCCTATTACCCGCGCCTGGCGCGCTTCTTCGGCTCCGTGAACGTGGCCATTCTGTTCGCACAGCTGCACTACTGGAGCCAGCGCGGCGAGAGCGATCTGGGCACGCACAAGAGCTCTGAGCAGTTCAGCGAAGAGACAGGCCTGTCCTACCGTGAGCAGGTCACCGCGCGCAAACAACTGCGCGAGGCTGGCTTTTTGGTCGAAACACACCGCCGCCTGGAGCACCGGGTCTATTACCGCCTGAATCTGGAGGCCGTGGACGCTGCTTTTGACGCCTGGACCGAGGCACAAACAAAAGCGCATTCCCCGAACGACGAAAACGCAGTTCGGGAAAACACAAATCCGCAATTGGGGAGTGACGCCAAAAGCAGTCCGGGGGCTGCTGATTCGTCGCTCGACGAACTGCGCCAAACGCAGTCCGTTAATGGTACAGAGACTCCACATAAGACTCCTACAGAGACTCCCTCTATTGCAGCCAAGGCTGGCGCCAAGGCTGCGAAGGGGAAGGAGCCGAAGAAGCCGAAGGAGGCCAAGGAACCCAAAGAGATCAAGCCGATGATGGTGAAAGCGCCCAACGGCGTGACCCATGTCATCCCCGGTGAGCTGCGCTATCCGGGCGAGAGCACCAAGAGCCACAAAACTTGGGTGGCCTATGCGATTGCCTACCAGGGCCGCTACAAGGACTGGCCCCTGTGGAACGAGTCCGTTGCAGGGCAAATCATCAAGTTCATCGACAAGGTGGGAGCGGAGCGGGCGCCCCGTATCGCAGTGCACTACGTGCGCCGTGTCGAAGAGAAGTTCATCTGCGATCAGCTGCATCCCGTGGGCCTGCTGCTGAGCCATGCCCAGAAGTGGGCCACCCAGCAGAATACCGGCGCGAGCACACCGCCCCCATCCCTGGCCCCGGCCGCGAGCCACAAGTTTGCTGGCGCCGGCAAAGCCATTTTTGACGGGATCGAGCTATGAACCGCAGCTACGAGATTGCAGACCTGGCGCAGCACGCCCTGCAGGGCGCCGAGCAGCAGGGCCAGGCCCAGCGCCCGGAGGCATCCATCCGCACCCGCAAGCTGTTCGTGGTGCTGCAAAGCGCCTACGGCACAGCCTTCCTGGCCAAGTTCAGCACAGGGGAGCTCAACGAACGCCGCGAGGACAAGGGCATGCGGGCGGCGCAACTGGTCTGGGATGCCGCCCTGGCTGAATTCGCGGATGACGTAATCGAGACGGCCTCTCGGAATGCCCAGCGCGAGAGCCCCGAGTTCCCACCCAGCCTGCCGCAATTCGTGAAGGCCTGCGAAGCCCTGACGCCACGCAAGACCTACTTTGAGGAGAACGGCCTGCTGGCGCTGCCTGCACCCAAGGTAGAGCGCCTGCTGGACGTACCGGTCGAGCTCAAGGGCGATAGCAAGGACTGGGCTCGAAAGATCGTCGCGCGCATCAACCATGGCGACCAAACGGTGACGCGCCACAGCCGTATGGCAGCGATGGAGGCCCTGGGCCTGAACCGGCAGCAGGAGGGCAGGTGATGAATGCGAAACGATCAACCACCGCACTACCTGGAAGCCAGGGACCATCTCGTGCAGCTGGCAATGACGCCGGGATGGTGGCACTACTCAAGGCAAAGGGCTTTGGAGTTGGAAGAGGAATCCGTGACACGTGGGCACGGCCTGTGGCCGGGAATGCGGGAAGCCGTGCGAGCGGAGCTCAAGCGCCTGGGGTTCAAGCTGCGACCAAGCGATCTGGAGCCGGTGGAGCCAAGTACGGCAACAAGAAGACCGTCACCCCTGATGGGGTGAAGTTCGACAGCAGGGCCGAGGCACGCCGCTGGGGGCATCTGTGCATGCAGCTGCGCGCGGGAGAAATCAGCGAGCTGCGCCGCCAGGTGGCCTATGAGCTGGTGCCCGCCGTGAAGTATTCCGACGCGAGCCGGGTCAAACCGGCCATTCGCTATGTGGCCGATTTCGTCTACATGGAAGAGGGCGCCGAGGTCATCGAGGACGTGAAGGGCGTGCTGACTCCCGAATTCAAGCTCAAGCGCCATCTGATGAAGGCTCTGCTGGGCCTGGAAGTGAGGTTGGTCAAATGATCCAGCCTTTGAACCCCGCCTTCTTTGGCAAGGTCGTGCCGCTGGCTGGCGAACGCAAGCCCCCCAGCGCCTCGCGCGTCACCCGGCTGGTGTGGCCGGAGTATGAGCGCCTGGCGGACGGCCGCTACCTCATTGAGCGCTGGATGGAGAACCGCTGCTGCAACCGGGTGCAGGCTGGCGCTCGCACTGTCTACGTTTGTAACGACTACGGTTTTCTGGTGCCCGTAGAGGACTGGGGGCGTGCATGGTACTGATCGTCCGCAAAAAACGGACCTTGGTCCGCACTCGCTTCAACCGCCGAACCGCCGCTGTAGCGCGAAAGCAAAACAGCGTGCTGGTGGAACTCTATTCATTCTTGCATGCCGCAGTGTCAGGGATTCAGCTCGCCCTTGGGTGTTGCTCGCTGGAAAGGGCGCGCTGCATATTGCAGGAACGCTTTGTAGGTCGATACGGTGTGTATCAGGTGCGCTATGAGCGCTTCGACTGGGGAAAGACCTTCGGCGTTTGCATTACCGCTCCGGATGGAAGGCGGCTGGCTGCATTTCTGGATGCCCGCACCTTGGAGGTGCTGCCATGCTGATGCGTCGCGCGCCCCTCAAGCCCGGTAAAGGCTTCAAGTCTCGCGGCGGCTGGGCTGGCGCTGGGCTCCGTGATGACCAGGATGAGGGTCACCACTACGAGCCCGGCCAGGCTGACAGCCGAGAGCAACGCTTAGCCGATCGCGCTGCCCGTCAGATCGAGAGCGCCCTTGCAACAGCAGACCTATTGCCCGAGAACGTCACCATGGAGCACGGAGCTGGGACGACTGGCATAGCTGTGTTGAAAGAGCACGCCATCGAGAGCGAGCCCTACCGCCGTCTGGTGGCCGAGCTGCCTTGCTTTTGGTGCGGCATCAGCGGCTATAGCCAGCATGCCCATCTCAACTACGGCAAGGGCTTGGGCCTGAAGACAGACGACCGCACGGGGTTCCCACTTTGCTGCAGCCGCCCAGGAATCGAGGGCTGCCATGTTGCCTATGACAACTATCGACTGCTCGAGCACGGAGGCCGCGAGGCTCACCGCGAATACGGCATTGAAGCCGGCCGCTTTACCCGCGAACAAATCCTGAAAGCTGGGCTGTGGCCCAAGAAGCTGCCGCTGTGGCAGGAATCCCCAAGAAAAACAAACTGATGGCCAGCTCCCCCCATATCTACAAGCGCTTCATTCTCCCGTCTGGAAAGGTTGTGGAGGTCCGCCGCATCGAGCAGGGCGCCAATCCTGAGGCCGTTGTCCGCGAAGTGAACGAGAACGATCAACTTGCGCCGCGTGAGGACACGCTAACGCTGCGCTTTCTTCTGAACCATTGCAAAAAGGCGCTCTGATGAATCAACCCCAATCCAATACCCCATGGCCAGACGGAACCCCTCGCAGCCGGGGCAATGCATTTGATGTGCTGTATCGCTCGCGCCATGCTCCGGACAGTCCGGAGCCTGACTCCCGCCGCAAGGCCGGCGCCAAGCACGGCAGGGCGCTGCCATTCAGCTTGCCCGGCACCCGTGCTCGCACACGTTGAACTCCGTTGCAACAGAAAGATAAATGACATGGATCATTTTGGAATCGGCGCAGCAGTCTTGGGCTCAATCAGGATTTACATGCAGTCGGCACGCCGGACTGGCCGCACTACCTCTTTGGTAGAGAGCGTCAAGGATGGGGACCGCATCTGTTTCGCGTGCAGCGATGAGGCGAGGCGAGTGGAGCGATTGCTCAAGGAGCGGGGCGTGCAAGTTGCGTGCATCGTTGTTGACCCCAAAAGCCCACATGACATCTTCGAGAAAGGCACATCTCAGGGGCGCACGATCTTCGACCATGACTGGGTGGAGCAGTACTACTTGGGAGCTATTGAGAAGGCGAGTTTCAACATTGACCAGCTCCAGAAGAACGCGTCTGGATATGGCGAGGCGCATCGGGAAACCCGCCGACGGGCGGAAGAAGTGGCTCGCTGGCGTCTGTGACCCGTGGAATTCCTGAATTCCATACCCCCTTGAAATCACCTCGGCACTGTCGTTTCATAGCGCGCGCCGAGGCCGTTTGTGTGCGCCTGCGGTATGGCAGGGGAACACATGGCAAGCCCAATCATTGCATTCCTGGCGGGGGCCGGTACCGGCTATCTGAAGCAGCGTGACGTCGAAGACCAGCGCAAGCGGGACGATCAAGACCAGCAGTTCAGAAATGAGCAGCGCGAGGTCTGGCGCAAGCAGCAAGCCGAAGCGGACTCGCTGAATCAGTCCCTCAAGCAGGCCCAGGCCCCTGCTGAAGTCATGGACGGCCCTTTGGGCGATCAGAGCGCGGGCCCTCCGGTACCTGCGGCATTGACCCAGGGCAGCACTGGTCAGCCAGTGCCGCAAACCTTCCGCATGGTTGCGCCAGGGGTCAACAAATCTTTCTCCACCGCTGCGGAAGCCCAGCAGGCCCAGGCCGATTACGCCAAGCCCGAGGCAATGAATCAGCGGGTGGTGGCGGCGTATCGTGGCGCTGGCCTGGCCGACAAGGCCCTTGAAGTCGAGCGCAACATCAAGCAAGGCCAGTTTGCTGACCTGCAGTTCAATGAGGCACAGAGGGCCGCCGTCGCCAAGGACGCCGACAGCAGGCTACGTGCTGCGCTTGGCGGTGGAGCCCAAGGCCTGAGCTCATTTGCCAGCGAATCCGGCTTGTTCGGCGGTGCGAAGGTGGGCTTCGATACCGGCAAAGACGGCAAGGTGCAGTTCTACACACTGGGCGCAGACGGCACGAAGGCTCTGCTGGGCCAGCCAGTGGATAACACCCAGGAGGCACTGAACGCCCTGGTGTCTCCCCACTGGAAGAGTCTTGACACATCGCATTACCTGGACATGCTGCACCGCAACTCCCAGGCCCAGCGCGCCCAGGCGAACGACGACCGCAATTACGCGCTGAATGAGCGCAGGCTCAATGCGGACATCAGTCATCGGAGCCAGCAACTGGCTATCGCTGCCGGCAAAGCATCCGGCAAGGCCGCAGGAGGCGCTCCGGAGATCGATCTTCTCTATGGCTTTGATCCTAAGCAGGCCATGGGAGAGGCGTACAACCGCGCCGCCAAAGCTGCGGATGCTGCTGCTGCCGAAGGAAAGCCAATGACCCAGCAGCAGGTTGCCCAGTATGCCCAGAATGATTTTGAAGCAATGCGCCGGGCAGCAGTCAATGGCAATCAGCAGCGCTTGGCTGCATCTGCTGTTTCGAGTGCGTTGAATTCCGTCAAAGACGACCCCGCTGCCTATGCGGACACATATAAGCAAGTCATCGCCAAGGGGCTGAACCCTCAGCAGTTGGAGCGAATGGGCTTCCCGTCCCCTGAGAAGGCCGCAGAAAAGTCTTCCACAAAGCCAGCCATAGCCACACCTACTGCAATGAAGGGGCCGAATGCCCAGGTTAAGGACGCAGTCCGTTTCTCTGTTGCCTCCTCGGTCGGGGACGGCCGTGAACAGGAGGCTGCTAGTCGAGCGGCTTATCAGCAGTTTTTGGACAACTCCAACCCCAAGGCCATTGCAGCTCACCAAGCCGAGTTGAGCGAGATGAAGCGACGGGAGCGCCAGGAAAAGGAAGCGCGAGACGCCGAACGCGAAGCCGAGCGCGCCGCTCAGAGGCGACAGATCGGAGCCGGGGCAGAAGCCCTCAAACGCGGCACGGCCGCTCGTGACCAATAAGGAATCAAGATGGCAAGCAAGAAGACTCCGAAGCTCTCCTATGAATCGGTAACGCTGAAGGACATCCCTGATGGGTTCTTCAGCGGGATGTATGACCCTCAGGATGAGCAACCTGCTCCGGCGGCTGACGCCCCCAAGAGTCGCGGCCTGCTGGCCGTGGCGAATGACACGGTGATCGAGGTTGCCAACGCGGCCGCCGGTGGTCTGTCGTCTGCTGCCAACTTCATCAAGCCGGGCAATGCGGTATCGGGCTGGATTGACAAGAACATCATCCAGGCCGGTGAAGAGTCCCAGAGCGATGTGGTCAAGGCGTCAAAGAAGAAATTCCGTGAAGGGGTGGATAAGGCCGACGGGGTGATGGGTGAGCTGGGGGCTGTGGGCCGCTACATTGCCGAGAACCCTCTGCTGGCTGCTGCTCAGGCGGCAGGTTCCTTCGTGGGGCCCGGTGCTGCGGTCAAGGGGGCGGGCATGGCTGCCCGTACAGCAGGCCTGGGAGCCAAGGGTATCGAGCGCGCCGGCCGGGCCGGTGGTGTTGCCGCTGGCGCTGCCATGGCTGGCGGTGATGCCGCAGGTACCGCCTATGACCTGGCTATCAAAGCAGGAGCAACGGAAGAAGAGGCCACTGCCGCAGCGCGCCAAGCCAGCGTGATTCCGGCCCTGGTGGGGGGGGCTGGTGGTGCCTTCGGTGCTGAAAAGCTGCTGGCGGGGGCAAAAGGGTTCGGTGGTGGTGCTGCTGCGCGAGCAGCCAAAACCGGCCTGAGCGAAGCCGCCCAGGAGGCCGTGGAGGAGGGTGTTACCCAATACGAGGGCCAGCGCGCTGCTGTTCCCTTTGATCCGAGCATCGACCCATCCAAGGGGGTGGCAGCTGCCGCCGGTATGGGCGCTGCGCTGGGGGGTATGACGGGGGCGGGCACTTCGCTGCTTACCGGTGGGCATGCGCCCGTCACGGATAACGCCCTGGATTCAGCCATCAATCAGCCTCAGCTGACTGTGGAGCAGGCACAAGCCGCTATCGACTCTGTATCAAATGGCACAGCTTCGCCTGATCAGCTGGCCCTGCTGGCGCAGTTGCAGGCCGACCGCACGGGACAGAACAACGTCAGCCCCACCATGGACATGGATGCACTGCAGCGTAATGGCGTGCCTCCCATTGGCCTGCTGGACGAGGTGGCCTTGAGCCGCGAGGGCTTGGGCGCCCCGGTGCAGGTCGTGCCAGAGCGCGGCGCGCTGTCACGCGCGGCCAACCTGTCCGCAGTGACTCAGCAGGCAGCCCCCTTGACAACAGCCGCGGAGACGCAAGAACAGCAACAGTCAGCCCAGCCCACTGAAGGCGCAGACATGGAGACGGGGGAGATTTCCCCCGAGGCCCGCGTCGGCCAAATCCAGGAGCATCTGGACTTCCTGGCCCAGATGGGGCGCAGCCAGGGCTGGACCAACGAGTCCCTGGCCCAGCGCACGGCTTTGCAGCAGGAGCTGGATCTGCTCTCGCCCGCCCAGCGCATGGCGGATCTGCAGAACCAGGCTACAGAAGCGGAGGCACGTGCCGCCGATTGGGCTGGACGTCAATACCGCCCCAACCCCACGGAGCTGCCCGAGCATGCATCCAAGGGTGGCCCGGCAGACATTCAAGAAGCGAACGAGCAGCGTCGGCTGAAAAACATCCAGCAGGCGCAACAGGAAGCGGCGGCAGCCCGGGCGCAGGTCGACCAGGTTGAAGGCGAAGGTAACGCACAGGCACAGCTGGCCGCGCAGCAAGACCGCGCCGCGCGCGTGGCCCAGGCCGCCCCGGACATCCTGAACAAACAGGGCAAGCCCTTCACGGTCAAGCTGCCAGCAGTGAAAGCGGCTCAGGCGGCTGGCGCTGGATGGGAGCCCGTGAAGGTGGAGGGCGGCTATGTGGTGCGTCAGGTGCAGACCACGGACACCCCAGCACCCGCCGCACCCGCCAGCCCCAAGGCAACAGCGCCGGCCGTTCAGGAGGCAACGGCCAAGGCTGAGGAAATCGCCCGTGAGGGCAATGCCCAGCGCCAGCAGGTGGCGCTGGCCGACCAGGACGCAGGCGCTCTATGGGATGCCATGCAGCCCGATGCGCAGCGCGCCGTGCTGGCGGCCGTGCCCAAGATGGCAAAGGTCATCCGTCAGAACCTGGAGGGTAAATCCTGGGAAAAGATGAGCGCTGGCAACCGCGAAAAGGTGCTGAGTGCTATGAATTCAGAAGCTGCAGCCGCCCAACAGCAAAAGGAATCCGAAGAAAAGACAATCGAGGGCGAAGACCTTGGCAACGGGTGGGCCGCATTTGCCCCGGACTCGGGCACCAAGGCCGTGCCTCGTGCCCAGATGCCGCAGATCAAGGCCGAGCACCGTGGCGCCATGGTCAATTTCATGAACGCCAGGGGTATCGCGCACCAGGAGGAAACCGTGCCTGCCGCGAGTCTGAAGCCCACGCAGGCCGAGTTTTCGCGCGAGAAGGTGCAAAAGGCGCTGGGCTACGAGGGCGGCGACCGCTCCATTCTGGTTTCCCAAGACGGCCATGTGCTGGACGGCCACCACCAGTGGATGGCAGCGCGCGAGCAGGGCAAGGATGTGAAGACGATCCGCCTGGATGCGCCTATCGAGCAACTGCTGGAGGCGGCCCACGAATTCCCCAGTAGCACCACCAGCGTGGGCGCCGGGCCTGCTGCCCCCGTGGCTGCGCCCAAGTCGGTACCGCAACGCATGAAGGAGGCCAGGGCTGCCAAGGAGGCAGGGGCCAAGCGCGCGATCAAGCCGAGCAAGCAGGATCTGACTCCGGCACAGGAACTGGCCCAAGGGCAGATCGAGAATCGAGAGCGCCAGAAGAATGAGGCATGGGCCAAGGTCAAGCAATTGCGTGCCGCCGTAAAGGGGGGCACTGCCAACCGGTTGCAGTTGCTCAAGGCAGAGGATGCCCATCGCCAGTTGGTGCGCGAAGTGGATGGCATGCGCGCGACCGAGCATCGCCACACCGCTGAAAAAGCAGCAGAAGCCTCAAAGCCAACTTTGGCAACGGACACTCCAGCCTTTAAGCATTGGTTTGGCCGCAGCAAGGTTGTCGGAGAAGACAAGCGCCCGATGGTGATGTACCACGGCACGAGCGCCAGCGAGGACGGACAGGCCTTCAGCATGTTCGATACCTATGCATCGAACTACGGCCTTATGGGGATGGGCGGCTACTTCACCGCCGATCCAGAGGTGGCAAGTAGCTACACCAGCAAGGGGAAGGGAGTTACGCCGACCGTCTACCCTGTTTATCTGTCGATTAAGAATCCTCTTGATATGGATGCTAAGGCTGATCCGGCGACTTGGCGTAAGCAGTTCCCGGACGCCGAGATCCACCACGATAGCGGCGAGACAAACGAGTCTTGGTATCGAGCTGCAGAGGAAGCGTTGAGCGATGAGGGATTGCCCAAGTGGGAGGGGGCCGAGGTCATGCAGAGCGGTCTGCGCGCGATGGGCTTTGACGGAATCACCCATATTGGTGGTGGTCGTGTGCAGTCCGATGGTGTGCGACACCGCGTCTATATCGCCTTTGATCCCGAGCAAATCAAGAGCGCGACAGGGAACAACGGCAACTTTGACCCCGAGAAAGCGGACATCCGATTCCGCCGCCAGGAGTCCGAACAAGCTGCTGGTGCTGATTTTGATGTGGAGGGCTTTCTGCAGGCCATGGATGACGGCCAGCCCGTGGCCGAGGCCAGGGCTCAAGCAGTGAGTGCGGTACAGAAGACTGTAGATGCCATTCGTGCGGGCTGGGCCAACGGCCCCGAGGTCACAGTGGTGTACGACATGGCCGATCCTGCAATCCCGGCAGCCGCGCGCCGGGCCGACCAGGCACAGCGCAGTGGAGGCGCTGATGGCGACCCGGAGGGCTTCTACTACGGCGGCAAGGCCTATCTGCTGGCCAGTCAGCTGCACACCGACAAGGATGTGGCCCGGGTGCTGATGCATGAGGCGCTGGGCCACCATGGCCTGCGCGGCGTGTTCGGTGCCGGACTGGACAGCGTGCTCGAGCAGATCGTGGCTGTGCGCCGTGGTGATGTGCGCAAAAAGGCGGTCGACTATGGCCTGCTGGATAAGAAGAAGCTCGGAGACGTTGCGCTGGGTGATGCGACGGCGGACCAGATTTGGAATGCCATGACACCCGAGCACCGTCTGCAGGCTGCAGAGGAGGTGCTGGCCGAGTGGGCTCAGAGCCGCCCCGAGATGGGGTTTGTTCGCCGTGCAGTGGCTGCGATCCGCTCTTGGCTGCGCCAGCATGTGGCAAGGTTCAAAAATAGCGAGGTAACTGACGACGAGATCATCCGCTCCTATATCCTGCCTGCCCGTGGCTGGGTGGAGCGCGGTGCTGGCGCTGGAATGGCGAGTGACATCGCATTCAGCCGCACCAGCGCGACCAGCATGCCAGACGCGATCATTGGCAGCACACTGGGCACTGCCTCCTCGCATCCTGACTATGCCGCCGCCAAGGCCGGGGATATTGAGGCTGCCTTTCGCCTGGCCCAAGACATCGTGAATCCCGAGCTGGTGGCTAAGGTGCGTGCAGCGATTGGGGATACCAAGCCCGTGGTGGTACCAGTTGCGGCCGAGGAGGCCACAGGGCGCAACAGAATCCCTGTGGCAGCAGCCGGGGTGCTGGCCCAGCGTCTGGGGCTGTCCACTTCTGGAGCCATTGTGCAGGCCAATCGTGCTCACCGCACTGGCATGGACGGGCTGGATCGCATCTTTGCGCCCGTGGACTTCGCCGGCAAGGTGGAAGCCAAGCCCTACTTGCTTGTGGACGACACTCTCACCCAGGGCGGCACGTTCGCGGCGCTGGCCAGCCATATTCGGGAAGGTGGCGGGACCGTGGCCGGGGTCATTGCATTGACCGGCAAGCAGTACAGTGCAAAAATTCATCCCTCTGCAGAATCTCTGGCATCTCTCCGGCAAAAACATGGTGACCTCGAAAACGAATTCCGCGCCGCCACCGGCTACGGCTTCGACTCGCTCACCGAGTCGGAAGCCCGCTATCTCGCGCGCTACGAACCGGCTGACCGACTCCGAGATCGAATCTTTGCAGAAGGACACCGAGGCCGCGCTGGCGAAGATCAAGGAAATGCTGGCCCAGGCTCACTAGAAGACGGCCCGCTCTTCAGCCGTTCGCGCCTGGCCGACATCAAGGACAGCGCGCTTTCCCAGATCGACAGCATCCTGAGCCACCCCGGCAAAGTCTCCATGTGGGACAAGACCGTGGGGACCATGCGCCACCTGGCCGAGCGCAACCCGTTTTTCAAACCCGTCTACGAATCCGCCCAGCAGAACATTGACGATGTGAGCATGCTCGCCAACGATGCCGCCGACCAAGCGCCGCGCATCCTGCCTCGAGTCGACAGCATGGGGGACATCCTGGGCAAGAACCGCAAGCGCCCGGTATCTGCTGCTGACAACAAGGCCGTGGCCCGCCCTCTGTTTGAGGGAACGCTGCTGTGGGGGCGCGACATCAACGGCCAGGCCACCCTGGTGGAGGATCTGACCAAGAAGTACGCGAACCTGGGCGTGCACAACAAGGCAGCCATGCTGCTGAAGGCCAACCGGATCGACGCAGGCGTGCTTGCCATGTGGCAAGGCCTGCCCGTGGCCCAGTTTGAAAAGAACATCAACTCCCGCTTTGAGAGCAAGATTCTCAAGGCTGGCGTTGTATGGAGTGATAAAGAGCTGCAGTCTCAGTTTGGCGCGACCCCGGATCAGATCAGTCTGTACCGGGAAGCGCGCGCGGCCATTGATCGCTCCATCGACATGACGGCCCGCGCCGACATGATGCGGACCCTGGGCGATGAGTACGTCGCCATGCGTGATGCCGTGCTCGAGCAGCCGTCCATGGATAGCGCGGCCCAGCTGCTGCTGGACACCTTGGAGCAGGACTCCAAAGCCAACCCCGACAACCGGGACCGCCTGGCGGAGATGCAGCAGGATGTGCGTCGCCGCCTGGATATGGCGACCGACCTGCAGCAGGCCGGCTATGCACCGCTGTCGCGCTTCGGCCGCTACTTCGTGGATGTGGTGGACGCCGCCGGCGAGCGCCAGTATTTCGGCATGTACGAGACGATTCGCGAGGCGAACACAGCTGCGCGCGACTTCCGCCTGACCTTCCCTGGCGCCAAGGTGGAACAGGGAACCATGACGGAACAGACGTTCAAGCTATTCGCCGGTGTGACTCCCGAGACGCTGGAGCAGTTCGGAGAAATGCTGGGTCTGAAGTCCCAGGGCAATGAAGCCCAGGACAAAGCGTTTCAGGAGTACCTGAAGATCACCAAGAACAATCACAGCGCGCTCAAGCGCCTGATCCATCGCAAGGGTACGGCGGGCTACAGCCAAGACGTGGGCCGTGTCGTGGCGAACTTTGTCTACTCAAACGCACGGGCAGGTGCGCAAGGGCTGAATGCAGGACGGATGGAAAAGGCCATTGCTGCCATCCCGCAGCAGCAGGGCGAACTGCGCGACCTGGCTATGGGCTTGCGCAGCTACATCCAGGATCCCCAGGAGGAGGGGCAGGCCGTGCGCGGCATGCTGTTTGCCCAGTACCTGGGCGGCTCGCTGGCTTCGGCATTTGTGAACATGACCCAGCCTTTCCAGGTGACGCTGCCATGGCTGAGCCAGTACGGCGGCATGAAGAAGGCCGGGGCGCAACTGGCCCGCGCGCTCAAGGACATGGGAACCAAGGGCTTCCAGTACGAGGCCGACCTTGCCAAGGCCCTGCAGTCTGCCGAAGACGATGGCGTGGTCAGCCCGCAGGAAATCCACCAGCTGATGTCGCAGGCCCGCGGTGCGGGTGCGCTGCGCGCCGGTGATGGGACGGCTGCAGGGAATGCTCGAGCAACTGCAGCGAATGCATGGGAGCGTACCAAGGTGGCATGGGGCCAGCCCTTCGCCCTGGCCGAGCAGTTCAACCGCCGCAGCACCTTCATTGCCTCTTACCGCTTGGCGAAGGAGCAGGGCATTCAGAACCCTTCTGCATTCGCGCGCAAAGCGGTGCTGGATACCCAGTTCGTCTATTCCAAGGCTGTGAAACCGCAATGGGCACGGGGAACCATCGGGGGCACTATGTTTGCCTTTAAGACATATAGCGTGTCCTACCTGGAGCTGATGCAGCGCATGTGGACACAGGGCCCAGCAGGAAGCCCAGAGCGAGCAGCTGGCCGCCGCGCCGTGGGCTGGTCAATCGCCATGCTGATGCTGATGGGCGGCGCCGGCGGTCTGCCGTTCGCTGAAGACATCGAGGACCTGATCGATGCCGGCGGGCAGCTGATGGGCTACAGCATGAGCGTCAAGCAGTGGCGCAAGCAGTTGATGCAGGAGGTGTTGGGCAAGGAGCTGGCTGATTTCATCGAGCAGGGTGTGTCGGGTCTGCCTGGCGCGCCGGTGGACATTTCTGGCCGCCTGGGCATGGGCAACCTTATCCCCGGTACCGGCCTGTTCCTAGAGAAGCGCGACCACAGCCGGGACATGCTGGAGATCATCGGCCCGGCGGGCGACTTGATCCAGCGTGCCGCCACAGGCGCCCGCAAGGCGCTCACGGGGGATATTGCTGGCGCTGCTCTTGAGGTATCGCCCACCGCCGTGCGCAACTTGGCCAAGGGCTACGACATGGCCGACAGCGGGGTCTACAAGGACAGCAAGGGCCGCAAGGTCATCGATGTGACGTTGGGCGAGGCCGTGGCAAAGGCTGTCGGGTTCCAGCCCAAGTCTGTGGCAGAGACTCAGGAGGCCACGGCTACCGAGCAGAACCTGATCGGGCAGAACCGTGCCATGAAGGAGCGCCTGACTGCAGACATGGCTCAGGCCGTCTATGACAAGGACGTGAAGCGCCAGGCCGAGATTCGTGAGCGCCAGCAGGCCTGGAATCGTCGAAACCCGGAGAGCCCTCTATTCATCGACAGGCGCTCAGTACGTCAGCGGGTGATCAAGATGCGCCAGACCAAGGCCGAGCGGGTTGCAGCAGCTGCCCCGAAGTCGATTCGCGCGAGCGTGCGTCAATCTTTAGCGGAAGCGCAAGGGGGCACCACAGCCCCTTGATCCGAGGTGTGGGCGTGAAGATAATGCGCCCACACACTCACTGCCCGGGGCGTGCGGTTCCTACCAAGGAACCTCGATGCCCATCACACACACAACGGCGCCGGCCGCATACGGACATGCCGCAACCTCTCATACAGGAGGGGCTGCAGCATGAAGAAAATCCTTACTGCATGGCTGGGCCTGCTGGGGATTCACCAGCATCTGAGTGCAGAGCAAAAACAGGACATTGCTGGCGCTGCCTACCAGGCAACACCTGGCGCAGGCACTGCAGTGAGCTTTCGCCTTGCAGGCCTGCCGCTGAGTGACTGGCTGGTGCTTGCTTCCATTGCGTTTGTGGCGCTGCAGGCCTCTTTCCTGATCTGGAAATGGCGGCGTGACTATCTCCGCGACCAGGAGCGCCAGCGTCTGCAGCAGCGGGCCCGCGAGGCCTGCGGAAAGGACGGCGCGCCATGAGCATGCCTTCCATCCTCAAACAACGCCTGGTGCAGACCGCGCTGACCATCATGCTTCTGGGGGCTGGCGCTGCCAGCATGCTGCCGCCTGGGGAGCCCCAGCCATCCGAGGCGGTGCTGCTCGCTATGGACATTGGCGCCTATTACGAGAGCAGCGGCCGACACATCGGCACTCCCTACGTGGACAAGGTGGGCAAGGGTCAGCCGCTGACTGTCTGCAATGGGGTAACGGGCCCGGAGGTCGTGGCTGGGCGTTACTACACCAAGACAGACTGCATGCGGCTTGAGCTGCCAATGTACTTGGCTGCAGAGGCCGCGGCGAAGCGCATGTTCCGCCACTGGAGCACCTACAACGTGTGGGTGCAGGCCAGCCTCATCGACATGATCTACAACTTGGGCGAGGCGCAAGTGGCCGGCAGCACGATGCGGGCCCTGGCCAATGCCGGGGATCTGGATGGTGCCTGCGCCCAGATGCCCAAATGGGTGCGCGGCACGGTCAACGGCAAGAGCGCCGTGCTGGCCGGGCTGGTGGATCGGCGCGGCACGACGGCCGAGCTGTGCTCGAGCTGGGGCCGGGATGGCCACTTCATGGCCGGGGTACTGCCATGACAGTGAGGGCAATTACTCACATCGTTGCGGCTGCACTCGCTGGTACCGGCGTCTGGTACTTTCAGGAGGCCCGTCTAGGTGCGGACCTGGCCGACGCGCGCCTGCAGGCCAGCCAATACCGCGAGCAGATCGCTGATGAGCGCACGACCGCCGCCCGGCGCGTGCTGGCCGTCGAACGCGCGGTCAATGACAAATACCAAGGAGCCTTGAATGACGCCATCCAGAAGCAGGCCGCTTTGCAGGCTGCTGCTGATCGCGCTCGCCGTGAGCGTGACGGCCTGCGCCAGCAACTGTCCGATGCCGAGCAGCGACTTGCTGACGCTTCCCCCGCCGCCCTCATCGAGTACGCCAGAGCCCTCGGAAAAGTATTCGGACAGTGCAGCCAGCGATACACGGAGCTGGCAATCCGAGCTGATGGCCACGCAGCTGATGCAGCAACCTGCCGCGCAGCCTGGCCAGTGATTCCCCAAACCAAGGAAAACCAATGAGCAAAATTGCAATCACCGAACAGATGGTCGGCCGCTTCCTATCCTGGCCTCTGCCGACTGACTTTGCGCCTGACTGTGGCATCACCTTCACCCGCTCGCCACACGCTGGCATGAACCCCACGGGCACGAACCTACTGCACTTCGGCCAGGCCAAGGCGATGCTGGAACACTGCATCAATGGTGGCAATTCCAGCGTGGGCGCGTTGCCGCCCCATCAGCAGCGCGTGCTGGATGAGAAGCAGGAGCTGGACATCCGAATCACCAGGCTGGACGAGTTCATTCTGCGCAATGCCTTGTTTCGCCAGCTGGACCCCGATGAGCAGGCCTGCATGCGCCGCCAGCTCGATGTGATGCGCGAACTGTCTGTGATTCTGGGCGAGCGCATTTCAGCTTTCTGAGCCGAACGATCCACCAGGTCTTTCCCTCGTGATGGGCGGAGCAGTCCACTTGTCCTCGGAGAGGTATAAGACAGTCACTGCCAGTGACACATGTAATCGGTCATCCGAACTGATGGCCAATTTGTCGATGTAGTGACCCGCCTTAATGCACTGCGATTGAATAAGTGCCGAACACTAGATGAGGCAATTCCGTTATTTTTAGGAAATGCCTCTAAGTTCTGTTGTTATGTATTGAGTGCTAAGGTTTCAATGTGATTTAACGCTTCTAACTCACTTCCAAATGGGGAGCCATCACTGTAAAGTGAGATCGACTTCCCATCGGAAATATACCAGCCTTCGCGTATGCAAAGTTCATTTGCTTCATCGGCCTCGATCAAAATAGGATATAGATTATTTTTTAAATTTTTCATGATAGTTGAAATTTAAGATTTTGCGTGCGCCAAATTTTGTAGGCGGAAATGAAATTTTCTACTTCCGATGTATCTCCATATTTTTCAGAATCTAAATTCAGTTCGTTTGTTATATCAATTGATTCTATTGGGGTATTGGAAAGTAACGTAATTTCCTCAGTTGGCAAAATACGGACATCCAAGCCTGAAGCCATAAGGTGTTGTCCGAGTAAAGTTTCTGCGGGTCGATTGGAAAATCCCGGAATATAATCGAATTTTTTGTACTTAATTAGAAATTTCCAGACGGAGGAGTATGCGTTCATAGCACTTCCAGATGCTATGGCGAATAGATCGCTGATTCCATCTCCATGTGTGCTATTTACGTAGACTAGGTTAGGGTTTGCTGCACATGCCGATATGAATTGTGCGATTTCTGGAAATCTAATTCGAAGATCTGGACGCATGCGAATAACGACATCATAGTCTTCGTTTGTTTCTAGTTCAGTTGCAAGACGTAGGTTGTTGCAGGCGTGTATCTTGTAAAACATCTTTGCCTGATTGGGCTTGCCTTGGTGTAATATCGCTTTATCAAGATTTACGCGATCAAGAAATATTTTCTCTGACTCGATGGAAATTTTTTTGCACTTTATGAGGGATGAAATCCTGTCATTTGTCACTTCAGTGAAAGTGGGTTCTGTGAGCTTTTGTGTGGCGGTCGGAAAGCGTTTACGAAATGCAGAGATATGGCGAAGGTGTGATGGCAGTGCTTGAGTCAGTTCGTTGCCGATGAAACGTTGGATTATTCTAAGTTCGGGTGGGGAGCTAGGTTGTTGATCCCAGGTGTGAATGAATACATCAGCCTTTAAGGGTGCTACAATATTTTTTTGAATATGGCTGCAGTTTTCTTCAAATGCTCTAAGTTGGCCGGAAATGCATAAAGCAACTTTAGGCATTCGGATAGATGAACTAATTTTTGGAGGTTGAGAGAGTTGCAGGAGTTCGATTGCTGCTTGGCTAGTGCTATAGCGAGAAATAGCTGATTTTGCTAGCGATGCAAGCTCTGTATTTCCATTCCAAACCGCTAGATTCGCCTGACGTATTGCGTCAAACGTTGCAAATGAATTGGAAGAAATTTGATCCCAGTGCAAGTTCATAAGGGGTGTGGTTGACGCACCTTTTACTGAGTCTCGTGCTCTGCACCTGAGCACAAGATACTCACTGTCATTAGCACCATCCCGTACGTGATTTTCTAGCAATTGGTGGGCTTCATCGATTAGTCGCCAATGTAAAAAACACCTCGCAAGCTTCTTTGCATAGTCAAGGTTTGTAGGATGTGCAAAATATGCTGCATGCCGGAAAAAGAAAACTCTATTGTCATAGCCAGACTCATATGGAAGTGGCTGAGTTGCAGCATCAAAGAAAGATGTATCTCGACGGCCGGATCTGAAAATTTCCCAGTAGCCTACTTCAATAGCACGATAATCGTTATTTGATACTGCTTGTTCTAACGCGGTTTCTGCACTATTATTTTCGTAGAAGTGCCAATTTTCAAATGCGACAGAGCTTTCTGAGACACAGCGAGCGAGCTCTTTGCTTAATTCATTGAATAGACTTTCATGTGTTCTCGCAAACTCTAATATTTCCATAGAAGCATTAAAGTCCATCATCTGCACACTTGCAGAGAATGCCTCCCGCAGACATCTTTCGTCTTTGGAAGCAAGAGGGTCTGCGAAGAATGAGCTTACCGCCAATGTCCAGTGTCGCATATAATTTTGCGCACGCATTTTTCTGTGTGTCACGAGTGGCGCAAGACCGATTGTTTTTTCGGCGAGATCTATAGAGTCTAATGCATCTTTTCGAAGACCCAGATTAAACATCCCATCAAATTGGGCAAGGTAACCGCGTGCTTTCAAGGGCCAAGAAGCCGTAATGTAGCGTCCTAACGCTGCAACATTAATCCAATTCCCGCGCCTTGATTCGCTTTGGATCAGAGTCTCGCTTTCGCTTAAGCATGGCTTAAGATGATGCAATATTGCAGTTCTGGATTTTATTAGTGATGAAGTTGTGTCACTTCTGAAAATTTCTCGTTCCGAGAGTGGGAGACCTTGTGTTTTGTCGAAGCTGAACTGTGCTATCAAGGATATTTCGGGTGGGCTTTTTTTGTTTTCCATTATTTTTGGTGATTTAGCACTTAAGATTTCAAGCAGCGATATGGCTCGCTTATTGTTCGGATCATGGTTTAGAATGTAACTAATATGATCAAAGCCATATCGGAATGCTTCCATTTGAATTAGAAGCTCCGTAAGTGCAAATCGTGCAGAAAAATGTCGCGGCTGAATTCTTACGCATTCTTGGTAAGCTGAGATAGCCTCACTCTTTCTGCCGAGCTTGGTCAGTAGAAGGCCTAGGTGGTAGTGGGCGTGATCTAGGGATGGGCAAAGTTGTAAAGCGGATTCTTGCTCGAATAATGCATCCTCTATTTCTCCTGCTTGATAGAGAGCAATTCCGTACTTGTGCCGTGTGACCGAATGCGTGGGCCAGAGGGAGGCCGCAAATTTTAATTTGTCGAGAGCCGTTTCTATGTCATTGTCTAATAATGCAATATGACCATTGAAAAGGCTTTCACAGAATCCATTTTTTTTATATTCAACGGAGCAAGGAATATTGATTGGTGCCCCATTTTCACCGAAAGATCTTATGAATTCAATAAGATTGAAATTCTGTCCGATAAATGTTGAAACTGCATGCGGCGCATTATTTACTGCGATTGTTATAATATTGCTGTATGTGGAAATTAAAGAAGCTTGGTAAAGATCAACCAAATCGGTGTCGCCAAATACATGTGTGACGGCCAGTTCGGAGCTTTTTAATAATGGTCGTAAATCTGCATATTTTGGATTTGGCGGCTTCTTTGACAGTAGTTTGCTTCGCGTTTCACGTTCGTAAAGTAAAAATTCACCACCGAAAGAAAGGCAGCGAATTTTTATCCCTGGTAACATTGGCTTCAAAAGACATCCATACAGCATTGCTGCATAGCCGCCCATCGATGGCCCTAGCAAAATTACCTCTTGTGGCTCAGTTTTTTTTATGATCTCAAGAAGTGCTTGCGTTGACTCTTCTACGTTGGCGCCAAGAGTTGGGATTCCATGAACGTACCATCCATTATTTTCATCGTTAAGGAATATTTTACTGCCGCTAATAGTGGCCATAACCCGCCAAAACATGAATTTTCCGGGCTCGATGTCTACGGATGAGAAAATTACATAGGTTCGTTTTACACTGTCGTCATTGACAATTTTCAGAAATTGGGATTCGTTAATTGGGGAAAGGCTATGTGTTGGCATTATTCAGCTGATTTTTATCAATTTTTTTTTTCTGCGCGGACTGAAATGCCTGATAGATTTACTAATTATTAACAGGCAATCTTTAGTACAGTACATAATGAAATAGGATCGGTCGATATCAACGCGAGTGTGGCGATCCATTTAGAGCGGTAGCTTGTTGCGCCGAGACGCGTTGTAGGAGCTTGAACTCCATAAATTGCATCCCTCTATGTGACTGGTCACAGCTAACTCTTAGCATGGCGGATTTAAGTTGGATGTGCAATGGTCATGGATACAGTGAAAAACGGTTGACTGCTGAAGTGCTAAGATCAAAATTCAAGGTATTCGGGACTGTATCATCGTCGCCTCAATGTTCTGCAACGGCGACTTGTGGTCTCAGCAACAATGACCTCATATGGTTCATGTCCGAAGCCGTTCATGGCTGTGTATTTTCGCAGGTACTGCTGGAGTAGCCACATCACATCTCTTCTGAACTCTTGTTGTCAAGATTTGGCAAGATCCACAATGCACACCGCAACACCATCGTCTGGTTTAGCACTGTTTGTGCCGAGTTGTACTTCTTCCCTTGATCTGCGATGTGTTCTCTCTGAGCCTTGCTGTAGGCAGAAGATTGGCGAAATCCATCCCAGGCGTCATCCTGACGTTGACTAGATCGTAGCACTGACATTTCCGTACGTGTAACGCCCACATTTGTTGCTCCGAAGATTGAGCAGCGAATGACTATTGGTGTGTATTAGCGTGTTCAGACCCCATTGCTTTCTTATTCATCTTGTCGTTTCATTGCCCCCGCCCAATGAAGGGTGAGCACCATACATGACTTGAACAAGAAGCGCGCGTCACCTGATCCAAACGCCAAGACGGCCACGAAGCCCATCTTAACGCGCGCCCGTACTGCCTCATTCAAGGCCCCGGCTTCCAGCAAGAAGCTGCCTGCGGCCACCAAGACCACCCCGCCCAAGAAAGCAGCCAAACCCCTGACGCCATTTCAGAAATGGTCGTCGGGTGTTGGTGCGCTTGACCAGTTCCTAGCATTCGTTCTGGAAGGCGGCCACATGGCCGATTTCTGCCGTCAGCACGAGTTTGCCTATACGACGATGCTGGACTGGATCAACGCCGACAGCTCACGCGCCGAGATGTACGCACGTGCGCGCGAGGATCGCTCGGACAAGCTGGCCGACGAAATCGTGGCGATATCGGACGAATGCGAATACGCACCGATCACGGACATGAGCACGGGCGAGACGATTGCCGTGGCCTTTGACAAGACGGCGGTGGCCCGCAACAAGCTGCGCGTGGATGCGCGCAAGTGGATTGCCGCCAAGCTCAAGCCGCGCGTCTATGGCGACAAGGTGCAGGTCGAGGGGACTGTCGACCACAAGGTGATGAGCGATGACGCTTTGCTGCAGCGCCTGGCAAAGCTGGGCGTCTCTGTAGCCAGCATCGTGCCGGTGGGCCCAACGGAGGGTGGCGATGCTGGCTGACTCCGTTCTGCACCTCACCCCAGAGCAGCGCATCGAGCTGGGCGGTCTGCTGGACGAGCTCGAGCGCCGCCGGCGTACTCGCATGCTCGAAACCATGTTCCCGGATACCGGGGCATTGCGCCGTGCGCTCTATCCCCGCCATGTGGAGTTCTTCGAGCTGGGCGCAACCTGCAGCGAGCGGGTTTTCATGGCCGGCAACCGTGTGGGCAAGACCATGGCCGCCGGTACCGAGCTGGCCTACCACCTGACGGGACGCTACCCCTGGTGGTGGGCAGGCCATCGCTTCACCAAGCCCGTGCGCGCTCTGATCTCTGGCGATACCCACGAGACAACGCGCGACATTCTGCAGCTCAAGCTGTTGGGGTCCACCACGGACAAGCCGGAGAACTTCGGTACCGGGCTGATTCCTGGCGATTCGATCACGGGCATCGTGGCGCGCTCCCATGTGAAGGGCGCAGTCGAGCGCGCGATGATTCGGCACGAGAGCGGTGGCGAGTCGGAGCTGTGGATGCGCAGCTATGTGCAGGGACGCGAGATTTTCCAGGGCTTCGAGCTGGACATCTTCTGGGCCGACGAGGAATGCCCCGAGGACGTTTACGAGGAGGGCCAGGTGCGTCTGATGACGCGCGAGGGCATCTCCATGCTGACATTCACGCCGCTGTCCGGCCTGACAGCTTTGGTGCAGCAGCTGACATCGCCCGATCCCGAGGGCAAGGTGATCGGCCGCGCGGTGGTGCAGTGCGGCTGGGACGATGTGCCCCACCTGACCGAAGAGGCCAAGGCAAAGTTGCTGTCCCGACTGATGCCCCACCAGCGCGATGCGCGGACCAAGGGTGTGCCAGCCCTGGGTGCGGGCGCGATCTACCCGGTGCCCGAGAGTGACATCGTGGTGCCGGACTTCCAGATCCCTGATTTCTGGCCCCGGGCCTACGGCATGGATGTGGGCTGGAACCGCACGGCTGCCGTCTGGGGCGCGCACGACCGCGACTCGGACATTGTGTACCTCTACAGCAACCACTATCGCGGCCAGGCCGAGCCATCGGTGCATGCGGCATCGATCAAGGCGCGCGGCGATTGGATACCGGGTGCCATCGACCCGGCATCGCGCGGCCGCAGCCAGCGCGACGGCGAGCAGTTGCTGAATGACTACGTGAACCTGGGCCTGCAGTTGACCCCCGCGCACAACGGCGTGGAGTCGGGCCTGTACCAAGTCTGGGAGCGCATGAGCACGGGCCGCCTGAAGGTCTTCAAGTCCATGCACGACTGGCTCAACGAATACCGTATTTACCGGCGCGACGACAAAGGGCAGATCGTCAAGAAGGACGACCACGCCATGGACGCGACGCGCTATCTCATTGTGACGGGGCTAGGTCTGGCCACCGTCAAACCCCGTGCCGCCGGTCAAGCGCGGCGCAAACTGTCCTGGAGGGTGACATGACCTCAATTCTCGGCCCACGCGGCACTCCCATGGTCGAGCTGGGCGGCGAGCGCGCCTGGCGCCAGCGCGTTCTTGGCGATGTGGTCTGCAGCTTTCAATGGCTGGACCTGCGCGCCGCTGGCGACGAGACAGCGGACGGGGACCCTGAGCCCTGCATGGTGCTGTTTCCGGCTTTCCGGCGCATGGAGACGGGCTCCTATGTGATTCCCCAGCGCAATGCCTATGCCTATGTGGATGCCAAGGGCAACCCCACGCCGCAGTTCATCAAGACCGCGGCGCTGGCCGCCGAAACCATGGGCTTCACGATGACGGACCGCAGCAGCATCCGCCGCATGCTGGACATCATCTGCGAGGGCATGCCCGACCTGGTGGATATGCCACTGGAGCAGCCGCCCAGCCTGGAGGTCAAGCGCCACCGCATGGGCATCGAAGTCACCGCCCGGGCCTATGGCAAGGATCTGCATAGCGAGGTGCTGTGATGTTTGAAGTGCGCGACATTCCCACCAGTGCTCGAGCAGCAGATTCCTCGACTAACGCCGATCAAGAGCAGCCCGCCGAGCGCGCGGCTGCGGGCAATGACGAACTGACCAGGCAACGGCACCTCACGCTGATGGAGCTGCTGAAGTACGAGAGCGAGCGCCAGGGCGAGGAACGCCAGCAGATGCAGATCGATGAGGACTATCAGGATCATCTGCAATGGAAGCCCGAGGATGCTCAGGCGCTGATGGAGCGCGGCCAGGCGCCGGTGGTCTTCAATGAGGGCCGGCAGACCATTGAATGGATCTGCGGTACCGAGAAGCGCATGCGCAAGGACTATAAGGTGCTGCCCCGTGAGCGCGATGACGAGGCCATGGCTGAGGTCAAGACCAAACTGATCAAGTACACGGACGACGTGAACATGACCCAGTGGCATCGCAGCCGTGCCTTCCGCCAGGCGGTGACGGCGGGCGTGAGCTGGCTGGAGGAGGGGGCCAATCGCGACCCCGAGGCCGAGCTGATCTATTCAGGCTGGGAGGACTGGCGCAACGTCTACAGGGACAGTCATAGCCGCAACATCGACTACAACGTGGACGCGCGCTATCTGTTTCGCCGCCGCGTGGTGGACCTGGACTATGCCGTGGCCCTGCTGCCCGACAGCCGCGATCACCTGCTGTCTCAGGCTGGACGGCACGACGATGTGGACCCGGACGGTATCTGGTACCTGGGCGAGCGCCTGACCAGCGCCAGCGAGACGGAATGGGGCACGGCCAGCAGCATCTACGGAGCGCGCGCGGCCTATATGTCCCGTGCTGGCTACTACGACAACAGCAGCCGCCGGTCGGTGGAACTGCTGGAGTGCTGGTACCGCATCCCCGAGCGGGTGCCTGTATTTGCGGACGGCCCTTTCGCGGGCAAAGTGTTCAACCCGGCCGATTCGCGCCACGCCTTCGAGCAGGCCCAGGGCCGCGCTCGCCTGTATGAGGCTGTGAAATTTCGCATGCGCCTGATGCTGTGCACCAAGGACGCGCCCTGCCTGGATATGGCCAGCCCGTTCAAGCACAACCGCTTTTTGATGGTGCCCATCTGGGGCTATCGCCGTGCACGCGACGGTCTGGCCTATGGTGCCTGGCGCGGCATGCGCGACATTCAGGACGACCTGAACAAGCGCCGTTCCAAAGCCCTGTATGCCCTGAGCGTGAATCGCATCATTGCCGAGAAGGGGGCGGTGGACGATTGGGATGATCTGCGGGATGAAGCGGCGCGACCTGACGGCATCATCATCAAGAACCCCCTGAAGGAGTTGAAGTTCGACAGCAACATGGGCGACTTCCAGGCCAATGTGGAGCTGGCGGCTCAGGATGCGCAGCTGATCCGCAACGCTGGCGGCGTGACCGATGAGAACCTGGGGCGCGATACGAATGCGAACAGCGGGCGTGCGATTCTGGCCAAGCAGGATCAAGGCTCACTCACCACCAGCGAGTTTTTCGACAACCTGCTGCTGGCCATTCGTCAGGCCGGCCAGCTGCGCCTGAGCCACATCGAGCAGTTCTATACCGAGGAAAAGGTGATCCGGATCGTGGGTGAGGGCCAGCGCCCCATCGAGTGGATGACGATCAACCAAGAGGACCCGGCCACGGGCAAGATCCTCAACGACATCACGGCACGCGAAGCGGATTTCATCGTGGATGCCCAGGATTACCGCTCCTCCATGGCCCAGGCCGCACTGGAGCAGATGTTCGGACTGCTGGGGCAGATTGCCACTTATGCACCACAGGTGGTGCTGTCAGTGCTGGATCTGGTGGTCGAGAGCGCTGACATCCCGGGCAAGGAAGAGTGGGTGGCGCGCATTCGCAAGATCAACGGTCAGCGCGACCCTAGCAAGCCGCCCTCTCCGGAAGAGATGCAGGCCGAGCAGGATGCACAGGCCAAGCAAGCCGAAGCCGAACAGCTGGCCAGCGAGACAGCGCGAACGCAGCTTTCCAAGATGCAGACCGAGATCGAGCTGGCGCAAGCGCAGATCAAAAAACTGGGCGTGGACGACATCCTGAAGAAGGTGCAGGCCATGCTGGCCGCGCTGGAAGGAGCCCAGATCGTGAGCGCCCAGCCCGGCCTCGCGCCTGCTGCCGACGAAATCACCGCTTCGGCCGGCCTGGCTGATGACGGCATCAATCTCCCCGCGCCTGCTGACGCCATGCCCTTGGCTCAGCCCCAACCCCAACCACTGACCCAACCAGTCATCCAACCGGTCCCCACCGAATAAAGGAGCCCTTATGTCCATGTTTACCGAAGAAGACCTCGCAGGCCTGAGCGAAGCAGAGCGCGAAGCTGTGCGCGACCTGGCAGAAGACGACCAGGATCTGCAGGTCCCTGAGGGTGAGTCTGGTGAAGCCGGCGCGGCTACTGCTGCCGCTGCTGATGATGAAGACGAGAGCGCGGCCGCAGCAGCCAACAAGCCTGCAGAAGATGCTGACCCTGGGGCCGATGACACGGCTGCCGGCGCGGCCCCTGACGCCAGCGAAGCAGGCGCGGCTGACGATGACGCGGACGCGCCAGCCCCTGCAGCGATGCAGCCTGTGACGCCTGCTGATGCGGACGAGCAGCGCAAGACTCTGCGCGCTGAAAAGGCTACGGCGCTGCAGCAGCTGCTGGATGGCGAGATTGACCAGGAGGCTTACCAAGAGGTGGAGTCGCGTGTGCAGGACAAGCTGGACGATCTGTCGCGCGCGGCTGCGGTGGACATGGCGCGCACCCAGATGCAGCAGGACGCCATGTTTACCGAGTATCACCAGCACCTGGGCGCGGCACAGAAGGAGCTGAAGGCTGCGGGCATCGACCTGGAGGGTGAGGCAGGCGAGCAGTTCGACCGCGCTATTCGCCTGTTTGCTCAGGATGCGGTAGACCGTGGCCTGACTGATGCGGCGGGCAACATGGCCGCTTCGCGCGACGCGCTGGCCGAAGCACAGGCGCTGATGCTGCGCCGCTTTGGCAAGTCTCAGGCCGCGCCTCCTGCTCCGGCTGCTGCGCCAAGTACTTCCCCGAATCCCCCAGCCACGCGCAAGCCGGCTGCTGTTGACCGCTCGACACTGCCGCCCACGCTGGCCGGGGTGCCTGCTGCAGCCGACGCTTCGGTGGGCAGCGAGTTTGCCCATCTGGATGGTCTGGAGGGCACGGCGCTGGAAAAAGCCCTGGCCCGCATGACGGCCGATCAACAAGAACGCTACCTGGGGGCCTGATGTCCGGACGCAGACTCATACGACAGATCAAGGCAGGCGAGAGTCTGTCTTTCGACGGCGGCCGCGTGGTGGTTACGCTGCGCCAACGCACGGGCCAACGCGCTGAGTTGAGCCTGCATCTGGAAGACGACGTGGTGGTGGACAAGCCCACGCATGCAAGGGGTGATGAGCCCCGGGGCCACAAGCCGCTGCATACGCGGCGCCACGCCCCCATGGGTACTTGATTTCCTGGAATTCAGGATTATTCTTTTTTCCTAGCTGCGGCGCCTTTGTTGGCGCCATCTTCATGCAGCAGATCGCCGCCGGGGGCAGTTGCCCGGTTCAAGCGCAAGACGCGCTCAGTGCTCGCAAGGGCAGGAGTTGCGTTATGCGTACTTTGATCGGCGTCAACGACCCGCAAGCCGTCAAGAAGTGGGCCTCTCTGATGGCCGTGGCCATCAACAAGGAAAGCTATTGGTCTCGCAAGTTCGTGGGCAATGGCAAGGATTCGCGTCTGCCCATCCAGCGAATCGATGATCTTCAGCAAGGTGCCGGTGACGAAGTAACCGTTGACCTGCTGATGCCCATCAACCAGGAGCCCGTCATCGGTGACGAAACCCTGGAAGGCAAGGAAGCGCCGCTCAAGTACTACACCGACCGACTGCGCATCGACCAGGTGCGCGGCGGCGCGGATCTGGGCTCGCGCATGACCAAGAAGCGCACCCTGCGCGACCTGCGCAGCGATGCCAAGCGCGCGGCGACAGACTGGTGGAAGCGCCTGCAGGATGAGCTGTACTTCATCTACCTGTCCGGCTCGCGCGGCCATGGCTCGGGCTTTGTCTGGTCTGCCAGCAATCCCTTCTTCCAGATCAATCCCCTGACGGCACCCGACAGCCAGCACATCCTGTTTGGCGGCGCGGCCACGTCCAAGGCCTCGCTGACTGCTGGCGACACCTTCAAGCTGCGCCTGATCGACAAGGCCGTGGCCAAGGCTGAAACCATGGGTGGCGACGGTACCGACGAGCTGTCGATGATTCCCGTCTCCATCGAGGGCGGTAGTCACTACATCTGCCTGATGCACACCTACCAGGCCGACGCGATGCGCCAGGATGCGGGCACCGGTGGCTGGCTGGACATCCAGAAGGCAGCCGCGGCAGCCGAGGGCAACAAGAACCCCATCTTCCAGGGCACGCTGGGCATGTACAACGATGTGGTGCTGCACAAGCACCGCAACGTGATCCGCTTCAACGACTACGGCGCGGGTGGCAATGTGAACGCCGCGCGCGCGCTGTTCCTGGGCGCCCAGGCCGCGCTGATCGCCTACGGCGACAACGAGACCGGCACGCGCTTCCGCTGGACCGAGGTGTCCAAGGATCACGGCAACAGCGTTGCCATCGGCACCCACGCGATTATGGGCGTGAAGAAGGCCACCTACAAGTCCAAGGACGGCAACGTCCAACGCGACTTCGGCGTGATGGCGCTGGACACCGCTAACACTGACCCCAATGCCTGATGAGCCCGCGGCCCGCGCCGTGGGCCGTGGCTTCACAAGCCCTTTCTCTCATCAGACATAGGAGCTTCAAATGCCTAAATATCAATCCGATGTTGCGACCGGCAAGAAGGCTGTGCCGCAACCCTTTGACGCCAGCGTGCTGACGGTGGCCGTCGACCTGACTCTGCCTGCTGCGGCTCTCGTTGCCAACGATCTGCTGGAGCTGCTGGACATTCCCCCCAACGTGCAACTGGTGGCGGTGGACGTGGTGGCGCCCCAGCTGGACAGCAACGCGGCCCCCACGCTGGCTTTCTCGCTGGGCGTGATCAATGCAGCCGGCACTGACCTGGCTACGGTCTACGACACGGGCCTCAAGCCCGGCGTGGGTACGGCGGGCTCCACTGCCACGGCCAACTCGGCTGCGCTGGCATTCGCCAACCGCGACACCGTGCGCAAGCTGGGTTTGAAGGTGACCACAGCGGCCGCGACTTCTGCCACCGCCGGCAAGCAAGTGCTGGCACTGGTCCGCATGCGTTATTGAGCCGCGCAGCCCCAGGCAATGAGTGTGTAAAGGGGCTGCGCCGTGCGCGCGGCCCTTTCTTTATTGAACCGGCAAGGAGTGCCACATGACCGCCATCCACGCATACCGCCGCAAGGAGTCCACGACCGTGGAGCTCTACGGCCAATCCATTCAGTTCAAGCCCAACGACAAGAAGGACGTGGTGGCTGAGGTGCAGCACGAAAAAGCCGCCGCGCGACTGCTGTCCATCTCCGAGGCCTATCGCCTGTATGAGCCTGTCGAACAGGGCGGCACTGTCGCCCAGCAACTGACGGCCAGCATTGGCGCAACCGTTCCCGCTGATGCCGAAGAGCTGCAGAAGGTGGTGGCCGACCAATCCAGCCGGATTGAAGCGCTGAAGCGCCAGGTACAGGAGCTGAACCAAGCAGCAGCTGCCTCTGTCCCCGCGTCCGCCTCTGGCTCCGGCGATTCAGGCGCTGGCGATGGCGCCGACAAGCCTTTGGAGCAGGCCTCTGGCGAGGGCCAAAGCACCAGTACGGATGAGAGCGCCAGCGAGTCGCCCTATGTGTTTGCCAACGAAGCGGGCGAAACCATCGACATCAGCGAATGGACGGCGGCTCAGATCCGCGCGTTTGCCGAGTCCAACGAAATCAATCTGCCCAAGGGCAACAGCGTGAAGGTGGGCGAGCTGCGCGACCAACTGGCGGCCGCCCTGCGCGCAGGCTCCAAGGAGTAATCCATGCCCATTGCAGCCAAAGAAGTAGTTCAGCGCGGCGTGGTGACCACGCAGGACACCACCTCGATCCGCTGGCCGGTGGGTGAGTGGGTGCGCTACCTCAATGATGGTCAGCGTGAAATCATGCTGCACCGCCCTGATGCCTTCAACAAGAGCGCGGTGATCGATTGCGTAGCGGGTACCAAGCAGGCGCTGCCGGCCGATGGTGCCAAGCTGATCGATGTGCAGCGCAATTCCACCGCTTCCAGCAAGCGCGCCGTGCGTATCTGCAGCCGCGAGATTCTGGATGCGCAGATGCCCAACTGGCACAACATTGCGGGCGCGGCGGAGATCGTGCATTTCATGTACGACCCGCGCGAGCCCAAGGCCTTCTGGGTGTACCCGCCGGCCACGATTGCGGCCAAGCTGGAGATCAATTATTCGGCCACGCCCACGGATATTGCGGAGCCGGATGCCGGGTCTGATTACACGGCAGTGGTGGGCAATATCTCGGTGGCGGACATATACGCCAACTCCCTGCTGGATTACATGCTGTACCGCGTGTATCTCAAGGATGCTGACTATGCAGGCAACGGCGCGCGAGCCCAGGCGCATTACGCAGCGTTTGCTACGGCGCTGGGGATTGACCTGAAGGCCACGCTGTCCGCCGCTCCCGTGTCGGTGGGCAATCCGAACTTCCGCCAGGGCAGCAGTGCCGCGACGGTGCCGGTGGGCCAGTGATGCGCGATTGGGCCGACTTCTTCCCCGACGTGCTGCCGGCAGTGGAGCTGGGCACGCCCGAGCCTACCGTGGTGCACCAGCTGCGCCGCGCGGCCCAGGACTTCTGCCACCGCACACGCGCCTGGCGCATGACGCTGGAGCCGATCACCACGGTGGAAGGTCAGTCTGAATACGCCATCCCGCTGCCCGAGCAGACCACTCTGGTGCGGGTGGAGGGGGCAGAGCTGTTGGGGCATGGATCTCTGGTTCTGTGGCGTCAGGGCCAGGGCCACGGCCAGTACCTGATGACACCGGACGCGCGTAGGGTGGGACTGCATCGCCCGGTAGCAGTGGATCTGGCCCTGGTGCTGGATGTGACGCTCAAGCCGGGCGATATGTCCATGGGCATCGACGACGCGGTGTTTGATCAATACAGCGAAGTGATTGCCCTCGGCGCCGTGGCGCGCCTGCGCGGGGATCCCGTGCTGCGCGGCGACTTCAACACGCGCTGCGAAACCATCAATGTCGAGGTGTGGCGTGGTCGGGCTGCGGTGCGGCCGCGCGTGCGCCCGTATTTCTGAGGGGTGGTGATGAAGGTTACGGTTTCTGGTTTCTCTGGCGCCGTGAATGCGCCGCACCCCAAGCTGCTGCCGGAGACGGTGGGCACGGTTTCGTGGAACCAGAAGCCGGGGCGCGGCGACTTCCGGCCCTGGCGCGATCCGCTGGATGTGGCGACGGTGCCGGCCGGCCGCAAGACCATTTACCGCTTTGGCCGCGATGTGGCCGAGGATGGGCGGTACTGGATGTCCTGGACGGGCATTGTGCATGCCGTGCGCGGCATGGTTGCCGACGACACGACCGAGCGAACCTATTACTCGGGCGATGGCTCCCCCAAGTGGACGGACAACACGATTGCGCTGGCCGGTGGCACCTATCCGGCGGCCTGGCGCAAGCTGGGGGTGCCCGCGCCCACTGCAGCGCCCATCCTTCAAGTGTCAGGAGGTAGTAGCGCGGAAACCGAAGTGCGTTACTACGTCTACACCTTTGTGACGGACAAGGGCGAGGAGAGCGCGCCAGGGCCTGTGTCGGCCGCGCTGACGGTGCCCATCGATGCGACGGTCAATATCTCGGCCATTCTCGGGCCACCTTCTGGTGCGTTTGCCATCAATCGCGTGCGGATCTACCGCACTCAGACCGGAACAACAGGGACCGCTGAATTCTTCTTTCTGCGCGAGATTGCTGCAGGCGTGGCGAGCACCACAGATGACAGGCGCACGCTGGGCGAGGTGCTGGAGACGGTGGAGTGGCTGGAGCCGCCCCAGGACCTGTCGTACCTGACGGCCATGTGGAACGGGATGATGGCGGGCATCAGCGGCAATGCGGTGCGCTATTGCGAGGCTTACAAGCCCTATGCCTGGCCTATGGCCTATGAGACTTTGCCGCCGGATGCCAAGCCGCTGGCGCTGGCCACCTTCGGGCAGCGGTTGCTGGTGCTGACCACGGCCGACCCTGTATTGGTGGCCGGGACTTCGCCCGATAGCCTGGACGAGCAGCCGCTGGAGGTGGGGCAGGCCTGCCTGGCACCGCTGGCGGTGGTGAGCTTTGGCCATGGCGTGGCCTGGCCGGCACCGGATGGCCTGGCCTACTACGGCGCCGGCGGCGCCAAGCTGATCACGAACGGGCTTCTGACGCGCGATGACTGGCAGGCCATGAACCCAGCCGGCATGGTGGCGGGCCTGTATGAAGGCCTGTTTCTGGGCTTTTATACCGACGCCGGCGGCGTGCGGCGCGGCTTTCTGGTGGATCCGATCAACCCCTCGGGCATCTTCTACCTGGAAAAAGGCTATGACGCGCTCTACCTGGACCGGCTGCAGGATGCACTGTATGTGCTGGATGGCACCAAGGTGCGCAAATGGGATGCGGGCGCGGCGCTGATGAGCGCACGCTTTGTGTCCAAGGTGTTTGCCATGCCGGCGCCGGCCAGCTTTGGCTGGTGCAAGGTGGTGGCAGACGGCTACCCGGTGACGATTAAGCTCAATGCCCTGGAGCTGAGTGCGCGCGAGGTGGCTGCGCATATCGCAACCTTCGGCCCGCGCTGTGTGGCGGTGAGCTCGGGCAATAGCAGCGGGGTGCAGTTCACGCTGTCGGCGCCCGGGCCTGAAGCCTTCCGCTTGCCGCCCATCCCTGCGCGGGCCTGGCAGATCGATCTGTCGGGCCAGCAGGCGGTGCAGGGCGTGGCCCTGGCCCAGGCGGTGGAGGAGCTGCGCTGATGGCTACCACCCCCCGCAAGGATTTACCCAGCACGAACGCGCCGAACTGGAACCAGCGCGTGACCGAGGAGCTGCGCGTGCTGATGGGCCGCGCCGGCAATGGCCGGGCACTGACGGCCAGGGATTTGATTGATTCCGGGATTGCCAAGCCGGCGGCGGGTGGCGGCCTGGTGCCCGGTGGTGCGGGAGAGTATCAGCCAGACTTGACTCCCCCACCGACTCCAACGGGTTTTGTTGCAAATTCTGCAATTTCAAACATCGTCATTGAGCACGATGCGCCAGCCTATACACAAGGGCACGGCCATGGAATGACGGTGGTGTATGGCGTCATCCACCAGCCTGATTCGCAGCTGCCAACTTTTGACCAAGCAGTAGAGCTCATGAGGTTTGCCGGGATCGTTGCGAGCTATTCCACCAATCCAGCTACTAAATGGCGGCTGTGGATCAAGTGGCTGAGCGCGGATGGTGTGCTATCGGTTGCGCCCGCTGGTGGAGTCAATGGTCTTGGGGTTGAAACTGGCCAAGACGTTTCCAAGTTGCTGGATGCGCTGCAGGGGAAAATCACTGAAAGCCAGCTCTATGAACATCTGGGAAGTCGCATAGACCTTTTGGACAAGGAGGATGGCCCGCTTGGGCGCAGCCTGGTTTCAGCGGCTCAGCAGCAGGATGCGCTCAATCAGTCCGTGCGCAGCAACATCAACCAGATGGCCGAGGGATTGCTGGAGGCGGCACTGGCCGCCGACAAGGCGCTCGAGCGCATCACTGATGCCGGCGTGTATGTCGATCCGGCAACGGGCCAGGTCAAGATTTATGGCCTGGAGCAGACCAACGAGCATGTGACAACGCTTCAGGTGCTGCTCGATGCGGTGCAGGGGCAGTTGGTGCTCAAGGCCACCACTGCCTATGTGGATGGTGCAATCGCCAATGCCACCCTGTCGCCTGCAGACTTGATTCTCTATGAGGGCCTGGATGCCCGCATTGTCGAAGTCACTCAACAGCTCGACAGCATCAACGGCCAGCTATCTCAGAAGGCCAGCGCCTTGGAGCTGCAGGGCGCCATGGTGCGCCTCACTGCCGCCGAGAGCAATCTGGATGCGCTCAATGGTCAGATCGCGCTGCGTGTCACGCGGGCTGAGTATGAAGCGGATCAGGGCTTGCTCAATGAGCGCATGAACAGCGCTGAGATTCAGCTGAGCGCCATCGATGCGCCAGCCATCACGGCGACGGTGATTGCCGTCAAGAAGGCCGAGCGCGATGCGCAGAAGTCCGCTGAGGCCTTGTTGCGCGACATCCTGAGTGGCGAGCAGACGCGCAATGTGGCCGACACTGCGCTGGCGTTTGCCCGTACAGAGCTCACAGCCAAGGTGGAGGAGGGGCTGTCTGCTGAAGCCACGGCCCGCACCGAGCTTGCGGCCACGGTGGATGAGCAAGCTGCGGCGTTGTCCCAAGAGTCGAAGGTGCGGGCTACAGAGATCGCTGCTGAAGCCTCGGCGCGGGAGCATTTGGCTGCGCGGATCGATGGTGATCTCGGGGAGGTGTCTGCTGCTATTGCCGAAGAAAAGTCCGTTCGCACGGACCAGACTGGATACCTGGGCGCCCTGTACTCGCTGCGCATGCAGCTTTCGCAGGGCGGCCAGCTGGTGGTGGGCGGCGTTGCCATCTCGGGTACCTCTTCTGAGGAGTCCGGTCCACGCATCGACTATGGCGTGATGGCGAATTCGTTCTGGATCGCGGCGCCCAGCGGCTCGCCAGTGGGGGTGAGCAATGTCAAGCCTTTCTCGGTGCAGACCACGGCGCAGACCATCAATGGGGTGGTGGTTCCGGCCGGTGTCTATATGGATGCTGCCTACATCAACAACGTGACGGTGCTCTTCGGGCGCTTCGGCACCTTGCTGGCGGACAAGATTCAAGCCACGGCTATAAGTGCCAGTCAACTCACGGCCGGGGATGGCGTGATCGGCGGCAGCCTGAAGTCGAGCAACTACGTGGCAGGTTCGAGTGGCTGGATGCTGCGCCCGGACGGCATGGCCGAGTTCTCGGGCGTCATCGTGCGCGGCACTGTGTACGCATGGGCAGGGCAGGTGGGGGGTATCACGATTGCCAGCAATGAACTGCATTCCAGCAACTGGAACAACGTCTATGGGCCGGGCGGCTTGGGCTGGGCGATTCGTGCCAACGGACAGGCTTATTTCAACGAGCTCAACATCAGAGGGCAGATCAACGGCGGCGCCTTTACGGGCTATGGGTGGCCTGCAGCCGGGCAAAGTGGCTTCCACCTGGGGCCAAACGGGCTGCTGATCGGTAATGCCAACAACAGCAAATACTTTCAAGTTACCGCCGAAGGGGACATCTACACGCCAGCTTTCAGGGTCGTTGGCGGTGTGATGACGGTCCAGCAGGTCGATGTCATTGACACCTTGCAGATTAGGAGTGGAGCGATCACTGCGGTAGCTCCACGTTGGATTGGAAGCGTTGCGTTTTTTGTCTCCACCAGCAGAACGCTCGATGACTTCGCAGTCTCTGCTGCGTATCAAAACATCATCTACCTGGAGTGGTTGAACAACATTGGCGGCGATGGCTTGTATCTGAATGCCTATAGAGGCAGCGGAGAAGACAGCCAGCTTGTGAACGTTGTTTATCCGGGGGCCTATGCCCGCGTAGAGCTGCTGTTTTACGCCAATGGCTCTTACATGGGGTCTACGTCCGTTGAGGTCTTTCAAGGGATAGGCAACTACGTCATCACCCCTCTGTACGCCGTACCCCTGGGGGCTACGCGCGTGCTCGTGAACATGCCACCGATTTCGCGCAATTCGCCCGAAGGTCAGCGCTCGCTGAACAACATCAAGATCACCACCATCTCGATCAAGAGATAACCATGAAGGACTGCTAAATGGCATGGTACAGAACGGGCACCGTCACGGTGACCAACAACAGTAACGTTATCACCGGAACAGGCACCGCATGGGTGGATGCGGTGTCTATTGGTGAGACCTTCCTGGGCCCTGATTCGCAGGTATATGAAATCACGTCCATCGTGAGCGGCACCAGCCTGCGCGTCAGCCCCAACTACAAGGGGCCGACGGCCGCGAACCAGAGCTATGCGGTGATGCCCACGCAAAGCTATATCCGTGACCTGGCCGCTCAGGCGGCAGAGCTTGTCAATAGCTACGCGACGGTGCGCGATACGGCGGGTAAAGGGAAGTTTGCAGCTGGGACCGTGGCTGCACCTAGCCTGCGCGCGACTGCAGATGAGGACACTGGCATCAATATGCCGGGGGCCAATGTCCTGCAGCTGGTTACGGCCGGCATTGCGCATCTGAGCATCGCTGCCGATGGCACGCCGTCGGGAAACGTCATGACCAAGGCCCCTATCAGCAGTGCCGTTCAGGGGGCACTTGATGCCAAGCAGAATATTGCCGCCACGCCTATCGCCAGTAATGCCAACCTCAACGACCTGACGGCGCCCGGCAACTATGTTTGTGGCGCCAGTTCCGTCAGTGCGACCATTCTGAACAAGCCTGCGGGTTTGGGTGGCGGTGCCTTCGGTATGGCGGTGTACGACGCGGGCGGATCGAGCGGCGGATCTGTACGCGTGCGCCAGGTCGTCTCCAGCTACAGCAGCGGGGCGCTCCCCAAAATCTGGACGCGCACGCGCAGCGATAACGGCGTCTGGACGCTGTGGGATCAGATACTCACCAGCAGCACGTCTGCCGAGCGTATCCTGATCGATGCAGGCACCGTGGCCGCACCGTCACTGTGCTTCTCTGCAGATCAGTCCACTGGCTTCTATAAGCCTGCGGGCGCCATTGGTGTGTCCTATGCCGGGGTATCGGTCGCGTCCTTTCTGTCGCTCGGCATCTGGTCCAACCGCCTGGCACTGGGAAGCGCCACCGCCAGCTCGAATGTGTTGCTGGCTGCCGGTACATCTGGAATGGACCCCAATGTGGATGTGCGAGGCATCTCGGTTGATATCAGCACTGGCCCAGGCGCGCTGACGGCCTCGCATACCTACCGTGGCGGCTGGTTGCGCGCAACCGGCGATATGACGGCACAGGACAAAGGCTCGTTTGCAGTCACAGTCATGGGCTCGCTTATTGAAGCCCGAAGCGCGACAACAATGGGGAATGCGGGGGAGGCGACTGAGCTGCGTGGGGTGCATGCGCAGGCGACAGATAGCGCCGGCAAAACCACTGCTCTGAACTTCGCTTACGGCGCGTACTGCTACTGCAATCACACGGGCACCGGGTCCGTAACCAACTCCATCGGGGTGATTGGCTTTGTGCAGAACAACAATGTGGGCAACACCATCAGCACAGTGGAGGGTGTGCGCTCTGCCGTCACCAACAGTGCAGGCACGGTAGATACCGCCCACCTGTTCCGGGGCACGTACACCGGCACATTCGCGACGAAGTGGGGCTTTCGGCTCAGCGGAGACACCCAGAACCAGATTGAAGGCTGGCTCAACATCACCAACACGACCGCGAGCACCAGCTCCACGACCGGGGCCTTACGTGTCTCTGGAGGTGTTGGCATCGCGGGTGACCTGTTCGTGGGCGGCAGCCTGGCGGCTTCTGGGCCGCTACGGGTTGGCCAATACACGCTGACCACTCTGCCCAGTGCCTCGGCCTTCAACGGCTATGAAATCGATGTGACCAATGCCACGGGCGGCTCCAAGCGCTGCCGCAGCAATGGCTCGGTCTGGCAAATCCTCAACACCTCGACCACTGTCTCCTGAAGGAATTCACATGCTTACCAAGCGCACGCGCCCCTATTGGACCCAGATCCTGCACCGTGATGACGGGACGATCGGTGCCCAGCACCAGACCATTACTGAAATCCTGGATGGCAACACCATCCTGCCCGGCGCATCGATTAGCGAGCCTCTGCCGATCACTGGCCAGGATCTGGACCATGTACTGGGTGCGGCCACTGTTGCAGCTCTGGCTCAGGTCGAGGCCTTGAAAGCCTCGCTGGCCGAACGCCAGTCACAGCTGGACCAGGCTCAAGCCGCGCTTGCTGATGCAACGCAGGCCTTGGCCGACCAGCGTGCACAGCTGGAGGCGGCAACTTCGCTGACCACCCAGCAAGAGCAGGTGATTGAGGCGCAGAAGGCCACGATTGCCGCGCTGCAGCAGCAACTCGATGCACCTCCTCAGCAAATAGTTGAAGGAGTCGCCTGATATGGACTGGACGCCACTGATTCACGCCCTGATCGCCCTGCTGGCACAGGCCCTAGTCGGCCTGGCGGTGGGTAACTGGTGGTTGGGTGGCGCGCTGGCCTGCAGCTGGTGGCTGGCGCGCGAGCACACCCAGGCCGAGTACCGATGGATTCAGGCATTTGCTGGAGGGCATCGCACGGGCATGCCCTGGTGGGGTGGGTTTGATTCGCGCGCCTGGAGTAAGGGCAGTGTGCTGGATGCTCTTGTGCCTATGGCTGCATGCATAGCGGTGTTCTGGGCAGTCTTCTGATACCCCCTTGAATCTTGTGCTGGGCCGTCGTTTCATTTGCCCTGCCGGATTTGCTGGCGCTGGAGAACCAATGCGTGGATTGCTTGCTGTGGCCCTGGCCAAACGTATCGGACAGCCCTTGACCGTCGATGTGGCGCGCGAGGTGGTGGCCGAGTGCCTGCCGGATCTGTCCGTGGGCGCGGTGGCGGTGGAGCGGCGCGGCGACCTGGTGTTCCAGGCCGAGCAGCTGGGACCGGATCCGGCCGCCGGCGAGCTGGCCGCGCAGCGCCTGCGGTTCCTCGAGGAAACCTTGCCCCATGGCGTGCCGGCCAAAGTGCAGTGGGATGAGCTGCGCCAGATTGAGCGCTCCGGACAGCTGCTGATTCTGACCGTGCGCCGCGACGGCGTGCTGCTGGGCAGCGTTTGGCTGAACCTCTATCAGGACCTGAATACTGGCGAGCCGGTGGCCTGTGACGACATGCTGTTTATAGAGCAGGGCGCGCGCGGCGGCCTGACGGTGGTTCATTTGTGGCGCTATGCCGAGCGGGTGCTGGAGCACCTGGGGCGCGTGCAGATGAGCTGCCATTCGCGCGAGGCCAACAATGCCGGGCGCCTGGCGCGGTTTGTGGGTGGGCAGATCACCCACACGGGATTCTCGAAACGGATTGGCTGCGGCCAGGAGCGGGCGCAGCGCGCCGGAAAGGACTGAGCAATGGGAAAGAGCACCAAGGTTGATAACTCCGGGGCCAACGCGGCCGCCCTGATGCAGGCGCAGCTGTCCAGGGAACAATTGGACTGGGCAAAGCAGATCTACGGCGAGACGGCTGATGAACGCGCAACGGCCACGGCTATTGCCGACCAGGTATCCCGTTCGCAGCTGGAAGCCCAGAACCTGCAGAACAAGGTGGCCCAGGCAGGCTACGAGGACTACACCAGCACCTATCGCCCGCTCGAGCAGAAGCTGGTAGCAGATGCCCAGGCCTATGACACTCCGGAGCGTCGCGCGGCCGAGGCTGCCAGCGCGAGCGCCGACGTGGAAACCAGTATCGCTGCCCAGCGCGGAGCCACGATGCGCGCCATGGAGCGCTCGGGGGTGAACCCCGCCAGCGGCAAGGTGATGGCCATGGCCGGAGCTTTGGACATTGGCGCGGCCAAAGCCAAGGCCGGCGCGGCGAATACCGCCATGAAAGCGGTGGAGCAGCAGGGCTATGCCCGGCGCATGGACGCGGCCAACCTGGGCCGCAATATCGCCAGCAGCCAGGGCACAAATGCCTCTATCGCATCGCAAATCGGTGCGGGTGCCGTGGGTAGCGCCAATGCTGGACTGGGCGCGGCCACGAGCGGGCAGGGGATTCTGAATTCAGGGTACGCAGGCGCCCTGGCAGGATTGGCTGGGGCCGCGAACACCTATAGCCAGATCAATCAGAACCAGATCGCTGCTGGATCCTCAAGCAATTCGCTGTGGGGCGGGCTCGGGAGCGCGGCAGGGATGATCGGATCTGCTTGGCTTGGGAAAAAGTAATTAGAGAACGCAGTCGAAAACCCACCAAGCGTTTGGCTTGGAGCCACCATCCTTGGCAAGCGCGGCATGCCGCCCCTGCTTCTGGCATTGGGCTTGGGCCAGATCAAATGCTTTTTGATTGTCTGCAAAGTCCCAGGCCGTTCCCTTGATCTCAACTGTGCGCGGTGTAGACGATGTAATTTCGTGCTTGCTTGCACATGCGGACAGGGCGACGCATGCAGCAATAACAGCAGCGATTTGAAAAGCTCTCATCTCTCTCATTCCTCCTATGTGAAGGAATGTAGCAGAGCGCATGCTCGTCGTTGAGACGGGCTTTTT
Source organism: Comamonas testosteroni (assembly GCF_030505195.1). Lineage (NCBI taxonomy): Bacteria > Pseudomonadati > Pseudomonadota > Betaproteobacteria > Burkholderiales > Comamonadaceae > Comamonas > Comamonas testosteroni. Next base: position 681,451 of record NZ_CP129672.1, on the reverse strand, counting down.
CGATGCATACAGGTCACTGCGAAAAGTGTGGATGCCGCTCGCAGGCTATCGACCAACCCTTTGAGCGCATGCTTCAAAGGCTGCACCAGCTGCTTCCGAGAGCCCGCGAGTAGGAATGGACACTTCCTTTCCTGCTGGGGTAACGAAAGACAGCGACGTGACCTTGCCGAAGGTCACAATCTGCGCCATGTCCTGTGGCATCCCAAATCCGACTTCTACGGCATTTGCATACACAGATACTGCACCCGGGCCGGTGTATCTGTTGCCATTCACGCTGCCAAAGGCGCGGCCGGACGGCAAGGCCATTTGCTTCTCGCCTGCACCAAATTGCCGGCCTTTTATCTCAGCGTAGGTGAATAGTGGCGAACATCGGCGTGCATATTCGTATGCAAGCATTGCGACCCGATTGTTTCCGCCCTCAGCGGGAAGATCGAGCACCGCTACTGGGCCTGCAGCGCCTTTCTTATCCATGCGCCAAGAGCTCTGTGCATGGGCGCCAACGGTAGCTATCAGTACTGTGGCGGCGAGTACAAGTTTGATGTTGAGGCGCACTGCAAGCGCACTGTTCTTTGACTGCATGTTTCCCTCTGCTGCTCTGTATTTGTGAGGGAATGTAGCAGAGGGTCGGTAACGCTGGACTCTTGAATTCTCAGCAATCGCAATTAGCTGTTTTTTCCGGTTGAAAGTAACTCTCCTCACTTGGGTATGATTGAAACAAATCGTATCTACTGAGGGGTAATTTTGTTCAAGCCAGTTTTAGGCCTCATCGTGGCGTGTGCTTCGCCCCTTGTCTTCGCACAGACCTCTAATGAGTCTGCGCCAGTACTTGGTGTGACTACAACTGTGCCGGCTGTTGAGCCAGCCCTAGGCATGCTTAAAAGGACAGCAGACGCTGGAATTCGTTTATCTGCAACTTGCACGCTTGAAGTGCCGAAAAAACTACCTAATCGAGCTCTTGTTGTTGTGGTTCGTAAGGTGTCCTGCGTTTCGCGCTATGGAGGAAATGTCACTACGGATTTCTTCGAGGTTCTATACGCCGGAAATGAGCGCTTAGTACCAGTCGATGCTGTATTCATGACGAATGAGAATGAAAAACGTGTCGCCGCGATAGAGCCAGATCAAATCGAGGCCAGTACTGAAAAATGGCGGAGGTTCTCTCTGATTGCACGTAAAAACGAACTGGATCAGGCAATTGCAGCCATAGATGCGACTGGCAAGCACGGCATAACGCTTTTTAAGTCAAGCATCTTTGACGTCAGTGATTACACGGAGGGAACAGGCTTTAAAGCGACGGTTTTGAACTCGAGCAAAAAGACAATTAAGTATGTGTCCTTTACTGTTGCTGGGCTGAATGCTGTCGGTGACCCGGTCTTAGGTAACGCACGAGGGGGGGCGTCACCGACGCTGCGCGGAATTGGTCCAATTGCACCTGGTGAAACGGCTTCTTACTCTAAGGACTACATGTGGATGACGGATGTTGTTCAGTCATATCGAATTCGCAGCATTAAGGTGGAGTACACGGACGGAAGCAGTAAGGTTGTCTCCGATGTCAAGAAAATCCAAATCAGTGCACAAGACTATGAAGCGTTGATGACTGACGACTGACTAGAAGTACGATTTACATCGCTCAAAAAGGGGCAGGGGAGCGCGTCACGCTTGCCGGACCTGGCCCAAAGAACACAAGACCACCCTCGATGGTGAAGACAAGCACCCATCCTGGGTGGACTGCTTCTGTGATGTAGTCGCTGGCGCTGCCAGGCAGGATGCGCGCAATGGGATATCCGTATCGGCCCGGTGTGTGCAGCAGGGTGGGGTGCCAGTCCTCACCGATCATCATCATTCCGGCTTGCGCACTACACCCGGCATGGTGTTTTGGCGCGTGCGCTCCCAGTATTCGTCCAGCGTGTCGGTCACCTCGACGACTCTGAGCGTTCCTTGAACCGGGGTGGCACTTGGGAACTCCTTTTTGATCGACTCTTCGGAGCAGAGGTAACTGGTGGTGCGCCACTTGCCGAGATGGTCTTGATAGCGCCAGTTGTAGTGATGTTCGATGTGCATGGAGTCTTCTTGATGACTGTATATTTATACAGGCATTAAGAAATCCGACTTGTTAGTATGCACTTATGTGCAACCGCTACAACACCCCCTCCGAGATCGAGATAGAGCGGCATTTCCGAATCGGTCGGGAGTCTCCGGGCTGGTGGAAGGATGAGCGGCTCGACATCTTTCCGCGCGCGTCTGGCCCGTTTCTGCGCCGCGCTGTCGATGACCCCGGCTACAGCATCGAGGGTGCGGTAGGGCAATGGGGCCTGATCCCCTGGTTCGCAAAAGAGCGGGTGCTGAAGTACAGCACCAACAATGCGCGCTCGGAGGAGCTGGCAGACAAGCCCAGCTACAAGGCACCCTGGGCGCGCGGCCAGCGCTGCATCATTCCCGCCTGGAGCTTTGATGAGCCGTGTTGGGAGACTGGCAAAAACGTGTGGTGGAGATTTCGCCGGGCCGATGGCGCGCCGTGGGCGCTGGCCGGGCTGTGTAATCGCTGGAAGGATCCAGCATCCGGAGAGCTGGTGGAGAGCTACACCATGCTGACCATCAATGCTGACTCACATCCCCTGATGAGTCGCATGCACAAGCCAGACCCCAAGCTGCCGGCGGACCATCAGGACAAGCGCAGCGTGATCCCGATTGAGATGCAGGATGTGGACCAGTGGCTGGCGGGAACCCAGAAAGAGGCGTCCGATCTACTGCGCCTGGCGCCGGTCGGCGTGTTCGATGCTGCCCCAGCATAGGCTGGGTTCCTGCCTGCCAGATGCTCTCGATAGGTGCAAATGGCTCTGAATAAATTCACCGTGTAGCGCACCGCTGGCTCAGCCTTTCCACAACTTGCTCACAATCACGAATCGCCATAAAACTGCTCTCTGAATGCTCTCGAAAAGCTGCAGCGAGCGCTCGGCAGCGGTTGAGTTGAAATTGGGCGTTGTGGCGACTTGTGGCGGCCTATTGTTGTTTATTGCATGAATAGGCGCTCGGAGTTGGTAAGAAGAGTTGGTGTGCTTTGTAAGCCTTTGATTTATAAACCAAGTGTAAACCTTTACACGGAGTAGGTCGGCGGTTCGAGACCGTCAGGACCCACCACTAAAAAACTAAAGAAATCAAGGGCTTAGAGCAATCTAAGCCCTTTTTCTTTGCCCTCTCTACCAACCCAAATAGCCGCCACAAGCCGCCTCTACCAACCGGAAATCGTGGCTGACCAACCTGTCTGAGCTTGGCGTGGCGCTCGGCAGGGGAGTTCATGGCCGCTTGAGAAAAGCCCACGACGCCTGGCCGGGCTGCATCTATTGAGAGGAAGGCACGGGCTCCAGAAAACAAGCCCGCTTGGTGGCGGGCTGTTCAGCTGGCGTTGTTGCATAACTCCTGCGCTCAACTGCGATAGCCTCGCTCGATGAGTGAATCGGTTTGAGCATCAAGTCGTCGAGCTCAATGTTCGCGCATCCATCCTCAATCGATTGACAGGGCTGGGCGCGCCGCAGACGGTGGCCGTTGCATAACCAGGTCTGGGGCCGGGGCTGGGGAAAGCTCCACCTCAAATGGAGCTATGCCACACCAGCCACGGCAAACTGAAAAGCGCTCATCTGCCTCAGTCCTCCTGAGTGAAGGAATGCAGCAAAGGAGTCGCTTTGGTCTTGCAGACTCTCAGTAACCTTCGATCAAAGGCATTTCCGTCCCATCGACCGCAATCATCACTCCTGTGGTGCTGGTGTCGATTTCAATGGGGACTCCCCACAACTCATTGGGCTTGCCGAAAGAGTTGACGTGATTGAACTGCCGCAGCTCTTCTGGCGGCAGTTTGATGAGCTTGGGGTAGGCATTGTTGTGGGCCTTCCAGTGACGCAGGAAGGTCTGGCAAACGCGTTTGTGGACGGTGTTGATCGGTGATTCATCGGTCATGGCGCAATTGTCTCAGAGCCGGCCGGCGTGCCTGGCGTCCAACGGGATACGGCCAAAAGCGCAATGGTGACCGGTCGACGCCCACCTCGGCTTCAGGCCGATCTTGGTTGCTCGCAGCCGCCGGCTTGAGAGGCTTTGGTCATGACCGCTCCTTCATGCCGCGATACCTTGGGCAAGCTTGGGCGGCAATGCGCCGAACGCGCAGGTCGCCGCCGGCAAGCCGGTTGGGCTGGCCGGCGCAGTGCAGCCTTGTCGTCAAGACGCGGCAGAGGATGGATGGACTGCCCCTAGCGCAGCGCCCGTCGAACGCCGATGCCTGCCATGTCGAGCAGTTGGCGCGCTGCCGGGGCCAGCCCCAGCATGTGGATGCACCCATGGATCATGCCCGGCAGGCGCACGGCCGTCGCGAGCACACCATCCTCCTGCAGGCGAGCGGCATAGGCCTCGGCTTCATCGCGCAGCGGGTCATACTCGCAGCTGATCACCGTGGCTGGAGGCAACCCGGCCAGGCTTTCGGCGCGTGACGGGGATACTTGCTCCAGTCGCCCTTGCGCAGGATCTGCAAGATAGGCCTCGTAGCAATACGCCATGGTCGCCCGGGTGAGGGCGTAGCCATCGCCGAACAGATCGAAGGACGGGGAGTCCATGGCGGCGTCCAGTGCCGGGTACAGCAATAGTTGGTGGGCAATGCTCGGCGCGCCGCCCGCACCCCAACCATCTCCATGCCTGGCGGCCAGACAGGCTGCTGCAGCGAGGTTGCCGCCCGCGCTGTCTCCGGCCACAGCGATGCGGCTGCGGTCCAGTCCAAGCCTTTCGGCCTGTTCGAAGGTCCAGCTCAAGGCGTCGCAGAAGTCTTGCAGCGGCACCGGAAAGCGGTGCTCGGGGGCCAGCCGGTAGTCCACCGAGATCACCACCGCCTCCGTCGCAACAGCGAGCGCACGGCAGGGGTTGTCGTACAGCTCCATGGAGCCGAGGCACCAGCCCCCGCCATGCGCGAAGACCAGGGCAGGCTGGGGCGCGTCGGATGCCGACGGCCAGTACACACGCAGACGCAGCGGTGCGCCGTCGCGCGCACGCAGCGTGAAATCTCCCGTGCGCGCAACGGGTTCGGCCGGCCCATGCAGTGCACGCAGTCCGATGTCAGTGGCCTGCCTCAACTGCGCCAGCGTGGGCGCAGTCGAGGGCTGGGGCATCCGGGCCTGCTCCAGCAGGTAGTGGGCAATATCAGGGTTCAGAGGCATGATTACCGCGTCCTTTGCAAGAACGGCAGCAGTTCGGCGATGAAGGCCTGGGCCGCCTCCTCCATGATGAAGTGGCCACAATCGGGCACGATCACGCCGGACAGATCATGGGCATGCCCGCGCAAGGTGGTCAGCGGCGCATCGCCTGTGGCGTGCTCGGCGCCTATGGCCAGCACGGGCATGCCAAGAGGGCGCTTTGCGCGCTCACGATTCTGTCGAATGGTCTCGGGAATCGCCCGGTAATAGGCGAAGCCGCCGCGCAGCCCGCCCGGTGCCGCATAGGCGTCGACATAGGTATCAACGGCCACGCGATCGCGCCTCAGTGACCATCGATTGAACATGAATTCCAGATAGGCGCGTTCGCGGCCCGCGATCAGAGTCTCGGGCAGGTCGGCCAGTTGATTGAACATGAAATGCCACAGGAAGATGTTCTGCTCGGGCGGCGCGAAGATGCTGGGCTCTGGAGCCAGACCCGGGATCACGGCCTCGGTCAGCGCAAGCGATTGCACGACCTGGGGCAGGTCGCTGGCCAGCGCATAGGCCACCCACATGCCCACATCGTGGCCCGCGACCTGGTAGCGCTCGTGGCCCAGCGCCAGCATGGTGCGGTGCAGGGTCTGCGCGATGGCACCCGTGTCGTAGCCCGTCTCAGGTCGGTCCGAAAAACCGGTGCCCGGCGGATCGACGGCAATGGCCTGAAAACCCTGCGCAGCCAGCGCTTGCATGACATGGCGCCAGGCATACCAGGTCTGGGGCCAGCCCGGGATCAGCAGCACCGGCGAGCCCTGGCCGGCCGTGATGCAGTGGACGCGGCGGCCGTCGATGCGCACGTAGTCGTGGGTGAAATCGTCCTGGGCGTGCGCAAGGGTGGAGGGGAGAGCGTTCATGGGTCTGTTTCCTGGTCTGATTCGGAAGCCGGGGGCTCAGGCGATGCCGAGCATGGTGTTGATCTGGCGCTGGTCCACGGGGGCGCCGGCGAAGTCGTCGAAGATCTTGTCGGTCACGTGGATGATGTGGCGGTTGATGAAGTCCACGCCTTCGCGTGCACCGTCCTCCTGGTCCTTGAGGCAGCACTCCCATTCCAGCGAGGCCCAGCCCTGGTAGTCGTACTGGGCGAACTTGGAGAAGATGGCCTTGAAGTCCACCTGTCCGTCACCCAAAGAGCGGAAGCGCCCCGCCCGCTCCAACCAAGAGGAATAGCCGCCGTAGATGCCCTGGCGCCCGCTGGGCAGGAATTCCGCGTCCTTCACATGAAACATGCGGATGTGCTCGCGGTAGATGTCGATGTAGTCGAGATAGTCCAGCTGCTGCAGCACGAAGTGGCTGGGATCGAACAGTATCTTGCAGCGCTCATGCTGGCCGACCAGTTCATGGAAGCGCTCGAAGCTCGTGCCGTCGTGCAGGTCCTCGCTGGGGTGGATCTCGTAGCACAGGTTCACGCCCTGCTCGTCGCAGGCGTCCAGGATGGGGCGCCAGCGGCGCGCCAACTCCTCGAAGGCGGTCTCGATGAGGCCCGCTGGGCGCTGCGGGAACGGGAACAGATAGGGCCAGGCGAAGGAGCCCGAGAACGTGCCCATCTCCGTCAGGCCCATGCGGCGCGAGGCGCGGGCCGAGCACTTGAGCTGCTCCAGCGCCCAGGCCGTGCGCGCCTGGGGATTGCCGCGCAGGGCCTCGGGGGCGAAGCTGTCGCACATGGCGTCGTAGGCAGGATGCACGGCGACGAGCTGGCCGAAGATGTGCGTGGTCAGCTCGCTGGCCACCAGGCCGTGCGAGGCAAGCATGCCGTTGACGTCGTCGCAGTAGGCCTGGCTTTGCGCGGCGGTGGCCACGTTGAACAGGCGCTGGTCCCAGGCCGGGATCTGCAAGGCCTTGAAGCCCACGCCCGCGGCCCAGCGCGCAATGTCCTCCAGCGAATTGAACGGTGCCTTGTCATCGGCGAACTGCGCAAGATGAAGGCTTGGCCCCTTGATTGTCTGCATGTGTTTTTCCTTGCTTTGAGGTATTGTTTGTTGATCGACAAAGAATGGTATCACGCAAACGCAGTCGTTTTCGACAGATAGGTGTGCTGCGCCGTGGATGACACGCCGCTAAGATGCCGCACCGACTTTTGAGAGGAACAAGGAAGATGGCTGGAAGACCCAGGGAATTTGATCGGGACCAGGCGCTGGAGTGCGCCATGCTGGCGTTTTGGCAGCGCGGTTACGAGGGCACATCCATGGCCGACCTGGTGCAGGCCATGGGCATCGCCTCGGCCCGCATCTATGCTGCCTTTGGCAGCAAGCAGGCGCTGTTCCGCGAAGCCATACAACGCTATGAGTCCGGGGCCGGCTGCTTTGCCGATCGGGCCCTGGCCGAAGAGTCATTGGTGCGTGACGCCCTATCACGCATGCTGCGCGATGCAGCGACCACCTACACGGAACCAAGCCGGCCACAAGGCTGCATGGTTGTCATGGCAGCGACCAATTTTGCGCAAGAGAATGAGGAAGTGGCAGCCTGGCTGGCGGTGCACCGTCGCCAGCGAACCCAGTCCATCATCGACCGACTGCAACGCGCAATGGACGAGGGCGAGTTGCGAAAAGATGCGGATGTGCAGTCCTTGGGCGACTTCTATGCCACGCACTTGCACGGTATCTCAGTGCAGGCTCGTGACGGCGTGTCGCGCCCGCGCCTGCTGGCTGCTTCCGCGACCGCTATGGGGGTGCTGGACCAAGCGTTGTGCCCGGCCCTGAAGCCTTGAGTTGCAGTGCGGCTAGGGTGAGTTTGTGGGCAATTGAGCCAGGCGCTTGTTCAAGCGGGGCAAAGGCTGATTCCTGAGCGCATCTTGCCCTGCAGATGGCCCGGGCACAGAGTCCATGGAAGGGATCTGCCAGCGGCTTGCACAATGGTTCGGTGAGGGTGCGTGGGCACCCGTGGCGGCTCACTTCGAGCCAAGCCACTGCAGCACGCTCCATTGGTGCTTGAGCGTCACTCACCGGAAAGCCGTCGTTGACCCACACCTGCATCGGCCTCCGGATGACCGCTCTTGAGCGGTGACGGCGAGGTCATGCTATCCATCAAGGCGCTCAGGGTGTCGTCTTTGAGATGCCTGCGACCAGGCCAGGGAGGACGCCGGGCAGTGTTGGATTAGGGCGTTCTGCGAGCAGTTTCCATTGTCTGGACCAGGCATCAAACAGTGCATGTCTTGGCAGTCGAGTGCGTGTGTGTCATTTTCGAGTGTGGGTGGTCAGGAGAGTTGGAGACTGCTGCAAGGGGCTGATATCTATGGAGATATGAGAATTTTCGCAGGGTAGGTCGGCGGTTCGGGGCATCCAGTGCCCACCACCAAGGCGCAAAGAAGGCTTTGGCAGTAGTAAGCCTTCTTTGTGTTTTGGCGTTTGTTGCGACTGGAGGTGAAGGTTGTTCGGGGTATTTCTATGCAAGATGCACTGGCTGGACAGCGGCAATGGAAAAGCTGGCAGTTAGAATGGCCGGGATTAGCCTAACCCTGTTGGTGGAGGTTGGATGGCAGTTCTGTAGAGCATCAGTGCCCTGTAGAGGCCCGGTCGGTGGCGCAAGCGGGTCGCACGGCTTTCACCATTGTTAATGAGGCGAACGTAAGTTCGCCTTTATTTTTGCTGCCGCAGAAAGATTGACCATGTTCGAATCCATCCGCAAGCATTCCAAGTTCGTGATGATCTTGTTGTTCTTGCTGATCATTCCCTCTTTCATTTTTGTCGGAGTCAACCAGAACTACTTCACCGAGTCCAGCCAGACTGTGGCCCGCGTGGATGGGCATGACATCACCCAGCAGGACTGGGATAACGCTCACAGGACTGAAAGCGACCGCCTGCGTGCGCAGAATCCGACCATGGATGCCAAGCTGCTGGACTCGCCAGAGGCGCGTTATGCCACGCTGGAGAAGCTGGTGCGTGATCGCGTGCTGGCAGCTGCTGCAGCCAAGATGCACCTGACAACGCCCGATGCGCAACTGGTGCGTACCTTGCGTGAGATTCCTGCGATTGCCTCCTTGCAAAAGCCCGATGGCTCGCTGGATGCTGAAGCCTACAAGGCTCTGGTGGGCTCGCAGGGCATGACTCCCGAAGGATTTGAAGCCAATCTGCGTCGTGAACTGGCTCTCAATCAGGTACTGGGTTCCGTGTCCTCGACCAGCTTCACGACTGCTGCACAGCTGCAGCAGGCCATGGATGCTCTGTATCAGCGCCGCGAAATTCAGGTTGCACGGTTTGATGCCAGCGCCTTTGTCGGCAAGGTACAGCCCACGGAAGCCGAGCTCAAGGCCTTCTATGAATCGCACACCAGCCAGTTCAAGCAGCCCGAAGCTGCCACAGTGGAATATGTGCAACTGGATGTGGCGACGGTAGAGAAGAGCATTGTTCTGAGCGAAGATGATCTGCGCACCTATTACAAGGAAAACGCGGCCCGTCTTGCCGGCCCAGAGGAGCGTCGTGCCAGCCACATCCTGATCAATGCGGCCAAGGATCTTCCCGCTGCAGAGCGTGAAAAGGCCAAAGCCAAGGCAGAGCAACTGCTGGCCCAGGTGCGCAAGGATCCCAAGAGCTTTGCCCAGGTGGCCAAGGCCAATTCGCAGGACCCCGGCTCTGCTCCCAATGGCGGTGATCTGGGCTACTTCGGTCGCGATGCCATGGTCAAGCCATTTGAAGAAGCCGTTTTCAAGATGAAGCAGGGCGACATCAGCGATGTGGTCCAGTCTGACTTTGGCTTTCACATCATCGAGCTGACCGGCATCAAGCAGCCCAAGGTCCCCTCGTTCGAGGAAATGCGCCCCAAGCTGGAAGCAGACCTCAAGCAGCAACAGGCACAGCGCAAGTTTGCAGAGGCGGCCGAAGCCTTCTCCAACGCCGTTTACGAGCAGTCCGAAAGCCTCAAGCCTGTGGCCGAAAAGTTCAAGCTGAGCATCCACAAGGTCGAGAACGTGACGCGTGAGCCAGCCCCTGGCGCTCAAGGTCCTCTGGCCAACAAGCGTTTCCTCGAGGCACTGTTCTCCGCAGATTCTCTGGAGAACAAGCGCAATACCGACGCAGTGGAGCTCGCTCCCAGCAACCTGGTGGCTGGCCGTGTGCTGAGCTATGCTCCTGCGCATACTCAGTCCATGGATGAAGTGGGTGAGAAGCTCAAGCAGCTATATGTGGCGCATCAGTCCGCAGAACTGGCCAAGCAGGAAGGCAAGGCCAAGATGGCCGAATGGAAGGCCAAGCCTGAAGCAGCTCAGTTGCCTGCGGCCGTCGAGGTGGGGCGCGATCAAGCCAGGGATCTGCCGCGTGAAGTGCTGGATGCGGCATTGCGCGCCCCCACGAATGCCCTGCCTGCATGGGAGGGTGTCGATCTTGGCAATGCAGGTTACGCGGTGATCAAGGTCAACCGCATTGCCCAGCGTCCTGCGCAGGATGCTCAGGTGCTGGAGCAGCAAAAGGCGCAGTTCACGCAGTGGTCCTCCATGGCTGAAGTCATGGCCTACTATGAACAGTTGAAGAAGACCTTCAAGGTCCAGATCAAGGTGCCGCGTCCTCAGTAAGGCATTTAAATCAGGCGCGAGTTTATTTGCGGTCTGATTTATGCATTACAATAGATGCTTCTACGGTGGCTGTAGCTCAGTTGGTAGAGTCCAGGATTGTGATTCCTGTTGTCGTGGGTTCGAGTCCCATCAGCCACCCCAGAATTTTGAAAACGCTCTGCAGCGCAGAGCGTTTTTACTTGATGAGAGGTTTTTGCCTTGAATCGTTGCTAGTTCAGTGTTTGTTGCTCTCAATTTTGATTGGCGACTCAAATTCTGAAGTACAATAGAGACTTCTACGGTGGCTGTAGCTCAGTTGGTAGAGTCCAGGATTGTGATTCCTGTTGTCGTGGGTTCGAGTCCCATCAGCCACCCCAGTTTATAAAATGCCTCACAGGTTTTCTTGTGAGGCATTTTTGTTTTTGCAGCCCTGCTGAGCAGGGTGCACAGGCCGCTTTGAAGTTCTACTTCCTCGCTAGGCCGTCCGGCGCTGAAAGCAGCGTGACAGCGGTTGGGCTGGAAGTCGTACAGCGCAGCATTGAAGGCCCGAGGTGATTTGAGCATCTGAAGGGGTTGGAGGTTCAGGTGCACTCCCGTCCAAGCCGCAACGGCCTGCAATTGCTCGCTGGCTCCACGGGCATCAAGTGCTTGGGGGAAGGTGAATGGAAAGCCAAGAAGCATGGCGCCGTCGCCAGTGGCGCAAGGTGCATCTGGGCATAGACGCACAGACACAGCAGATTGGAGCCATCGTCGTGACCACTAACGAGGTGGGTGATTCGCCAGTAGCGGCTGAGCTGCTTGGACAAATACCCAACACCTGAAGAGGTGGCCAGCTTCACGGGCGACGGCGCATATGACGCACAGGATGTGCATGAAGCATGTCACGGCCGCAGCGCCATCCCCGTCATCTCGCCACGTAAAGGAGCAAGACTGCGTAAAGGGTTGGCCTTTCCGCATCGCAACGAGGCCGTTGAGGCGTGCAAGCGAGTGGGGGGGCAGTATCTGCAAGCGCTGCAGCGGCTACCATCGCTAAAGCTTGGTGCCAACCAAGATGAATTGCTTCAAACGCCTGGGAGAGAAAGTGATGGCCAGGACGCTTGAGCGTCAAGTCGTCGAGCTCAATATTCGTGCATCCATCCTCAATCGATTGACCGAGCTGTGCATGCTGCAGACGGCGGCCGTTGCATAACTAGGTCTGGGGCTGGGGAAAGCGCGACCTCAAATGGCGTTATGCAACAAAGCCCTTCATCCGCACCATCTCACTCTGGGACTGAACATCTACGTTGGCTACTGCTGACCCAGTAGCCGCGCAAGCTCATGCTTCCAGAAGCGAGCCTGCCCCGTGGTGCCATGGCCGGCTGTGTCGGCGCTGGCAGGGATACGCAGCATCCGCCCCTGAGGCACACGGGCGATGGCCTGCTGCAGCAGGCCCAACGCGGGCGGGTAGCGTTCGTCGTCGTCCGCGTTGATGGCTAGCAGCGTTGCGCGTATCGATTCGAGCTGCCTTGAAGCGTCATAGTCGGCCGAGGCTTCCCATTGGTAGAGCGTATCGTTGGCATCAGCCGGCAGCGGTGTGTTCAGGCGCGCATAGACGATGGCGTCGGCTTGCGCGCGCGTGGGTGCCTGATCGTGCAGCGCCAGGTCACCGCCATTTGTGGCAAGCGCGAAGAAGGTGCTTGCCAAGCGCAGGCTGGGTGGTTGCTCGGCGTAGTCCCCGCCCTTCCACGCAGGGTCCTGGCGTATCGATTCACACAGCATGCGGCGCAGCATCCAGTTGCGGCCCGACATGGGCGTGGGCAGCGAGGCCATTGGCACAGCGATGTCCAGCATGCCGGGGTGCTGCTGGGCCCACATCCATGTGTGCATCCCGCCCATGGAGTTGCCAAGCACTAAGCGCAGGTGGCAAATGCCCAGGTGCTCGGTCACCAGCCGGTGCTGGGCGCGCACCATGTCACCATAGGTGTAGCGTGGAAAGCGCGTGCGCAGGCCGTCGGATGGCTTGCAGGAGCGGCCGGTGCCGATGGCGTCGGGCGCAATCAGGAAGTAGCGGCTGGTATCGAGGGGCTGACCGGGGCCAAACAGCTCGCCGCCGAATTGCGGACCGAAGAAGGCCGCGCCCGACTGCAGGGTACCGTGAAGCAGAAGCACCGGCTCGCCATCAGGGTTGCCCAGCGTGGCGTAGTGAAGGCGCAGCTCGGGCATAGTCTGGCCACACTCGAACTCAAAATCGCGAACCTTCCAGCTCTGCCCTTGAGGAATTTGGGGTGCCTGCATAGAGCTCAAAGCCAGGTTTTCAACCAACCCAGCCCGTCGCTGGTGGCGTGCGCAGCGGCTCCGCGTGCAGGCTTGTATTCGCAACCAATCCAGCCTTCCCAGCCCATGCTGTCGAGCAACTGGAACAGGTAAGTGTGGTTGACCTCACCCACATCGGGCTCGTGGCGCTCGGGGACGCCGGCGATCTGGAAGTGGCCGACATTGCCTGTTGGAAGATACTCGCGGATCTTCATCGCCAGGTCGCCTTCGACGATCTGGCAGTGGTACAGGTCCATCTGCACCTTGACATTGGGCTCGTTAATCTCGGCCACCAGCGAGTGGGCCTGGTCCTGGCGACTCAGGAAGAAGCCGGGCATGTCGCGGCCGTTGATGGGCTCAAGCAGGATCTGAATGCCGTGGGGCGCTGCCTGGCGAGCGGCGTGGCGAACATTGGCCACATAGGTTGAGTGCACATGCGCGGGGTCGGCCCGCAAAGGCACGCGACCTGCCATCACGTGGATGCGCGGGCAGCCCAGGACGCGCGCATATTCGACAGCCTTGTCGATGCCTTTGCGGAATTCGGCCTCGCGTCCCGGCAGACAGGCTATACCGCGCTCGCCCTCGTCCCAGTTGCCGGGAGGCGCGTTGAACAGCACCTGCTGCAATTCGTGCTGCTTAAGTAGTGCGGCCAGCTGCGTGGGTGTGTAGGCATATGGGAACAGGTACTCAACGGCCTGAAAGCCGTCACGGGCAGCGGCAGCAAAGCGGTCGAGGAAGTCCACATCGTTGTAGAGCATGGACAGGTTGGCGGCAAAGCGTGGCATAGGCGTTGGGAAGGTGGGTTACCAGAAAGCGTTGAAGGTATGGCGCAGTTCGTCGATCTGCGCCATATCGAGGGGCTTCACAGAAGCGGCTGGCACCAGCATGCAAAGGCGGGCGGTTTCCTCCAGCTCCTCGAGCAGGGCCATGGCGGCGGCTGGCGTGTCGTGCCAAACATTGGGTCCCAGGCGCGCTAGCATCACGGCGCGTATGGGATGGCCAGCCTGCGCATACTGCGCAATGGCGCGTGCTACGTCCTCGGCGGCCTCAGCCGCGCCGGGGCGGTGGTAGCTGATGTGAGGCACATGGCCAACCTTCATGACGAAGTAGGGCGTAATGGGCGGCAGCAGCTCGGCCTGATCCGGCCCTGCGCGCAGCGAACAGGCCACGAGGTGGGTGCTGTGCGTGTGGATCACGCAGCGCGCGGGCGCGGCCGTGCTGCTGCTGGCCTGGTAGATACGCCGGTGCAGCGCAATGGTCTTGCTGGCCCGGTCGCCGCCAGTCTGGCGGCCGTCCTGGTCCAACCGGGCCAGGCGCTCTGGCGCAAGGGCGCCCAGGCAGGCGTCAGTGGGCGTGATTAGAAAGCCGTCGGCCAGCCGCACGCTGATGTTGCCGGCCGTGGCGTGTACGTAGCCGCGCTCGAACAGCGAGCGGCCCACTCGAACGATTTCGTCGCGGGCCTGATCCTCGTTCATGAAGTCCGTGGTCGTGCTCATGCGTTCAGCATCGTAAAGGCTTTGGTGAAGAAGTCCTCGGTACCGAAGTTGCCTGACTTGAGCGTGAAGTGCAAACCCTGCGGCGCAACCGGCGAGAGGGCATGGCACCAGGGAACGCCGGGATCGATCTGGCCTCCAATGCGCAGTTGTGCGATGTCCATAGCCTGCACGCAGGCGCCCGAGGTCTCGCCGCCGGCCACGATGAGCTGGCGCACGCCTATCTCGACCAGGCCGCGCGCCACGGCGGCGATGGTCTGCTCGACCAGGGCGCCAGCATGTTCCACTCCGAGCCGCTCCTGGATGGCCTTGACGGCGGCGGGCTCGGCCGTGGAATAGACCAGCACCGGGCCGCCGGCGATGTGTTCGCGCGCCCAGGCCAGGGCCTGCTCGGCAACCGACCGCCCCCCTTGCGCATCAGCGGCGATCTGCAGCGGGTCCAGCGCAAGGGCCGGGTGGCCCCTGGCGATGAAGTGTGCGACCTGGGCATTGGTGGCCACCGAGCAGCTGCCCGAGACCACGGCCTGCAGACCGCCGGGTGAGGGCAGGGCCGCGGCATGGCTGGTAGGCGCGAGCCCGAAGTTGGCGGGCAGGCCGATGGCCACGCCCGAGCCGGCCGTGACCAGCGGCATATCGGCCAGTGCCGGACCCAGGCGCAGCAGGTCGTCGTTGGAAACGGCGTCCACTACGGCCATGCCCACGCCTTCGGCCTTGAGCTGGGCGATGCGCTCGCGGATCGCGGCCTGGCCACGGGCCACCACGGCGTGGTCGATCAGGCCCACCTTGCGGCGCGTCTGCGCCTGCAGCACGCGCACCAGGTTGGGATCGGTCATGGGCGTGAGCGGGTGGTTCTGCATGCCGCTCTCATTGAGCAGCACATCGCCCGCGAACAGGTAGCCTTTGAACACGGTGCGCTTGTTGTCGGGGAAGGCCGGAGTGGCGATGGTGAAGTCCGAGCCTTGCACATCCGCGAGCGCATCCATCAGTGCATCCGTCACGGGGCCGATGTTGCCGGCCTGCGTGCTGTCAAAGGTGGAGCAGTATTTGAAGTAAATCTGCTGTGCTCCCTGGGCGCGCAGCCAGCGCAGCGCGGCCAGCGACTGCTCCACGGCCTCGCCGGCGGCAATGGTGCGCGACTTGAGTGCCACCACGACGGCATCGACGTCCGTGTCCAGCGGGCCCTTGGGCACGCCTATGGTCTGCACCACGCGCATGCCTGCGCGAACCAAGTTGTTGGCCAGGTCGGTGGCGCCGGTGAAATCGTCGGCAATGCAGCCGAGTTTGAGGTCGGTGGTCTTCATGCCTGGTCCTCGTTGGCTGCGCGCGGCAGGTTGATGCCGGGGAAGATCTTAATCACGGCGCTGTCGTCTTCCTTGGCGTAGCCGGCCGTCGAGGCCTGCATGAACATCTGGTGCGCCGTGGCAGCCAGCGGCAGCGGGAACTTGGAGGCCCTCGCGGTGTCCAGCACCAGGCCCAGGTCCTTGACGAAGATGTCCACGGCCGACAGCGGCGTGTAGTCGCCAGCCAGCACATGGGCCATGCGGTTCTCGAACATCCAACTGTTGCCCGCGCTGTGGGTGATGACGTCGTAGATGGCGGCCGCATCCACGCCTTCACGCAGGCCCAGGGCCATGGCTTCTGCGGCGGCGGCGATGTGCACGCCCGCCAGCAGTTGGTTGATGATCTTGACCTTGCTGCCGGCGCCGGCCTTGTTGCCCAGGCGGTAGACCTTGCCTGCCATGGCGTCGAGCACGTGGCCTGCGGCCGCATAGGCGGCGGGCGTGGCCGAGGTCATCATGGTCATCTGGCCGCTAGCAGCCTTGGCTGCGCCGCCCGAGATCGGGCCGTCCACGTAGAGCACGCCCAGGTCGGCCAGGCGTGCTTCCAGGGCGATGGACCGGTTGGGGTCCACCGTGGAGCACATCACAAAGGTGCTGCCTGGCTGCATGGCGACCGCGGCGCCTTGCTCGCCGAACAGTACGGCCTCGGTCTGGGCCGCGTTGACCACCACAGACACCACGACGGAAACCCCGGCAGCCACTTCGGCAGGTGAGGTGCAGGCCACCCCGCCGTCCTTGGCGAATTCCTCGGCGGCGCCGGGGCGCACGTCACAGACATGCACGGCAAAGCCGTTGCTGCGCAGGGTTTTGGCGATGCCCAGGCCCATTGCGCCTAGGCCGATGACGCCGACGTTCTTGTTGCTCATGATGACGGTGTTCCCAATAGAAGTGAAAGACGGAAAACGCCGGACGTGCCGGCGCGGGAGAGGATCAGGGACTGCGGCGCTTAGGCGATGAGGCTCCACAGCAGCCATGTCATGGCGAAACCCGCCACGCCCAGCACGGTGGTCAGCACCGTCCAGGTGCGCAGGCCATCGGCCACGCTCAGGCCCAGGTAACGGGTCACGATCCAGAAGCCGGAATCGTTGACGTGCGACAGGCCCAGGCCGCCGAAGCCTATGGCCACGGTGAGCACGGCCACCTGCAAGGCGCTGTAGCCGCCCGACTGGATGCTTTCGGCCAGCAGGCCGCAGGTGGTGAGGATGGCCACGGTGGCCGAGCCCTGCGCGGCGCGCAGGGCCAGCGAGATCACGAAGGCCAGCAGGATGAGCGGCAGGCCGGTGTCGGCCAGTTCCCGCGACAGCGCCGTGCCTATGCCGCTGACCGTGAGTACCTTGGCGAACACGCCGCCGGCACCGGTCACCAGGATCACGGTGGCGGCTGCGGGCAGGGCTGATTCCATAACCTCATTGGTGCGCGTGCGGCTCCAGCCCAGGGGGCGGACCAGCAGCACGAAGGCCAGGCCGATGGCAACCATGAGCGCGAACAGGGGTGCGCCGGTGAAGGACAGCAGATTGCGCAGCGCGTCGCCCTTGGGCAGCATGGTCGCGCCCGTGGTGCCCAACATGATCAGGCCCAGCGGGATCAGGATCAGGGCCAGGATGGCTCCTACGCTAGGCAGCTTGCGGCCCGCATCGGGCTCGCCGCTGTTGCCGAAGCTGCGCAACTGCGCCTCGGTGTCGGGCAGCATGGTGAATTCGCGGCGGTTGAGGCGGCCAGCGACAAACTGCGACAGAAAGGCCAGCGGAATGCACAGCATCAGGCCGATCAGCGTGATCCAGCCCACATCGGCGCCCAGCACGGCTGCGCCGCCTACGATGCCGGGGTGCGGGGGCACGACCACGTGGACGGCCAGCATGATGCCGCCCACTGGCAGGCCATACTTGACCGGATTCACACCTGCGGCCTTGCAGAAGCCGTAGACGATGGGGATCAGAATGATGAAGCCCACGTCGAAGAACACGGGAATCGACAGCACCAGGGCCGAAGCCGTTAGCGCCGCCGGCACGCGCCGTGGTCCCAGCAGCTGGGTGAAGCGGTTGGCCAGGGCGCTGGCACCGCCCGAGACCTCGATCATGCGGCCCAGCATGGCGCCCAACGCCACCAGAATGGCCACCGAGCCCAGGGTGCCGCCCATACCGGCGATCAGCGTGGGAATTATGTCGCCGACGGGAATGCCTGTGACCATGGCCACGAGCAGGCTGACCAGCATGAGCGCCACGAAGGCATGCACCTGGAAGCGGATGATGAGAAGCAGAAGCAGGGCAATGCTGGCGGCAGCAATGCCGAGTAGAGCGATGGTGGACATGTCAGACATACGGGCAGGCTGCGCGAAAATTTATGTTGGATAAGCTTGTTATATTGTCATCATACAAATTTGGCGTTAATAAAAAAAACAGGGTAAACCCTTTGCGTATAAAAATGAGAGCTGTTAGCGCATGATGCGTTTAAATCCTGGATTGTTTTATAGCTGATATCAATATATAGCAAGCGATAAGTGCTCACTTTTTATGAGAAGAGCTTGCTACTTGCCGGTTGCCGCCTGGTTGGCGCGCGCCTGGAGTAGCGCTCAGGGCGCGTTCACGATGCCGCGCGCCAGCCGTTCGCCGTCCTGGTCCCAGAAGCTGGCATCGGCCTGCTGGATGCGTGCAATCGCATTGTGCATGTGGCTGGCCGCCGCCTGCCGCGCGGCTGCGGGGTCGCCGGCCTCGATGGCGCACACGATTCGGTCGTGCTCCTCGGTAACGGCCTGGGCAAAATCGGTGTGCCGCGCCTCGTTGGCACGCGTCACACGCGTGGCGTCGTGCAGGAATTGGGCAAGGTAGTCCAGCGTGCGAATCAGGAACGGATTACGCGCGGCCTGTGCGATCGCGTGATGGAAGGCCACATCCTCCTTGACGCCGTCACTGCCCTGTCGCACGGCCTCGGCCAGCGTGTCCACGGCCTCTCGGATGCGGCGCAGATCTTCTTCGTCGCGGCGCTGCGCCGCCAGCTCGGCCACTTCGGATTCCAGCGCCCGCCGCAGCTCGGTAATCTGTATTACTGCGCTCTTGCTGCTAGTGTGCAGGCTGTCCAGGTCCAGTGGCTCGATCCCCGCTTCCTTGACAAACACACCACTGCCCTGGCGCGACTCAACGAGGTTGAGCGAGCGCAGCCGCGAGATCGCCTCGCGTACCACAGTGCGGCTAACTTCCAGCTGCTGCACCAGCTCAGCCTCCGTCGGCAGCTTTTCGCCGGGCAGCAGGCGTCCGGCACGGATCTGCGCCTCCAACTGTTGGGCGACTTGGTCGGCCAGCTTGAGGGTGGGTTGGATTGCGGAGAAGGAAACCGTCATGGCGCAGGTAAGGTGTTTTTGAGGCTGAGGGACTATGCAATTGTCTCAGAACGCCTTGACGCGCAGGGAGTCGCAGGCAGGGCTGGGGAAAATCCCTGGAGATGATGCATTCCTCAATTCATATGATGACAGTATTAGATGATTTTAAAATCAGGAGACAACATGCAAAGACGTGACTTCATGGCCGCAGCGGCCTTCACCGGGTTCGGGGTAGGCGCCGGCCTCACGCAGACTGCAGCGGCCCAAGCCGCTTCCTGGCCGACGCGGCCCTTACGACTGGTGGTGCCGTTTCCGCCTGGAGGGCTGATCGACCGTATGGCGCGGCTGCTTGGGCCGCGCTTGGCCCAAAGCCTGGGCCAGCCGGTGGTGGTAGACAACAAGCCGGGAGCCGGCGGCAATCTGGGCGCGGCCGATGTAGCGCGTGCGGCGGCGGATGGCTACACCTTGCTGATGGCCTCGCCGCCGCTGACCATCAGCCCAGCGATCTACAAGTCTTTGCCATATTCGCCCCAGCAGATCGAACCCGTTGCTCTGCTGGGCAGGGTGCAGAACGTATTGCTGGTCAACGCGCGCAGTCCCATCCAGAGCGTCGCACAACTGAGCCAGGCAGCCAGAGCCAAGCCCGGGCAAATGAACTATGGCTCCAACGGCAACGGCACCTCACTGCACTTGTGCATGGAGCTTTACAAAAGTATCAGCGGCGCCCAGATCACTCATGTTCCATACCGAGGTGCGGCCGGTGCGATGACGGCCCTGCTTGCGGGCGAGGTGGATGTCATGTTCGACAATCTACCGGCGGCGCTGCCCCACATTCGCGCGGGCAACATTCGCGCTTTGGCAGTAGCCGCGCGTCAGCGCAGCCAAACCGTGCAGGATGTACCGACGATGATCGAGGCCGGCGTGCCCGGATTCGATGTAACCGCGTGGTTTGGCATCGCCGCACCGGCCGGTTTGGCCGGCGGTGTAGCCGAGCGTCTGCGCCAAGTGCTGGTGGATACTGTAAGGACTCCCGAAATCGTTCAGGCCATGCAGAATCAGGGCGCCGAGCCACATCTGCTCGGCCAGGCAATGCTACGCGAGTTCTGGGCTGAGGACGGAGCCCGCTGGAGCCGCTTGACGAGCAGGGTAGGCATTGCAATCGATTAAAGGCGTTGTTGCACTGCAGGGACTTCCCATCAACGCAAGCGCTGATCAGTTACTTTTGACTCACCTGACTGCCAAGACCATCAAGGTGCTTGAAACGAAGAACAGACTGCACATCTACAGACGGGGTGAAGCACGAGGTGCGCGCCCCCGAAACAAACCGTGCAGCAGGGCTCCTTTCAAATCACGTGGCGTCTTTCGGCTCACAATGCAACAACCGAGCTTGCCTGCTGCAGATCTGACCTGTTCATTGCAACTTTGATTTCACGTCTGGCATGTTGAAGTGCCTGCCTCAGGCAACGGCAGAGATGGGTGGTCTGGGGCGTTCGTTGGCATGGCCCGTGTCATAGGTACGCTCCTGTGTCATGAGCGCCCACAGGATGCGTGCATTTTTGTTGGCTAAAGCCACGGCGGCCTTTTGCCAGCCACTGCGCTGCCTCAAGGCCATCACCCATTGGGAGATAGGGTCAAGGTTGTGTTTGCCGGTCAGCACTGCGGCCTTGGCCCCTTGCACCTGCAAAGTGCGCAGGCAACTATCGCCTCGCTTGGTGATAGCTCCGAGGTTGGATTTGCCTTCGCCTCTTTGAACCCTTCACTCAGCCGATGCACACATGGTATGCCCTGCTGCTGTAGAGTCTTAACGGATACAAAGCGCATCTGAGGATGGCTGACTGCCTCACGCTTGGTGCAACCAAGATGAATTGCTTCAAACGCCTGGGAGAGAAAGCGATGGCCAGGACACTTGAGCGTCAAGTCGTCGAGCTCAATATTCGTGCATCCATCCTCAATCGATTGACCGAGCTGGGCATGCTGCAGACGGCGGCCTTCGCATATCTTGTCTGGTTGCTATGCACATCACGGACATCGCTATGGGCATCGTCACCATGATGGGTTCTACGGGCATCCGCACGGCCACAAGCATCATGGCTATTGGTCAAGTGGTCATGGCGGGGGACATAAGCACCACGGTGGACGTGGGCATGGTCGACGCTAGGCCTGAAACGCAAAAAAGCCACCCTTGAGGTGGCTTGGTTTATTTGGAGACTGTTTAGAAAGCGTCGACGCTGTACTCGCCTTCGGGAGGGTTCTGGGACAGCATCCGCAGAACTTCTTCGGGAGAGCGCGGTTCAGGCATTGGCGTCATGATCTCTTGAATCGTCGCTTTGAGTTCAGGATAGGCGGCGTACAGGTAGGTCATGGCAACTCCTTGAAGGGTGGATGGAAGCTGATGTCTTTCTTTTTAACGTTTGACTGTGTCAGTTCGTTGACAGGAATGTAAGCCGTGAGGTGTGCTTGCAGATTCTCAAGCAGGCATTGCACGGTCCTGTTGTCCGGTCACTAGGCTGTCTGCCCGGGCAGGAAAAGGCAGCGCGTGCAGCGACTCGGATCGCACCGCCTGGGGGCTGAGATCGGTATCCGCCCAAGCCGGCCAGCGGCTCAGGGTATCGCTAGCGGCGATAGCCGGGTTGTTGCCGGATGCTTTGCCGTCAATCTGGTGCTGGATGCTGCCAGCCATGTGCGGTGCGTGATGGCGCAGTCGAGAAACTCTGGCCTGTGCTTGAGATGAGAGTCCGGCTTGTGATTGCGCAACGGTGTTTGGTCGTGCTGCTGTGGTTGACGACTTGATTGACTCGATCGTGGAAAAAAGGCTTGGCTAATAGGAGAGGGCCGCTGGCTAGCTAAAACGCTGCAAGCCCTCGCTTGTCAGCGCCCCACGATGAAGAGGCAGTACAGCGATTCGCTGCACCATGAGATGAATTATAAATGCAATTGATAATCGTTTGCAAATAACCGTGCGATTTTCAGGACTATAGAAAGAAAGGGCTAACGTCTGGAGGCGTGAATCTGAATTGCTCCAAGAGTTGCTGGATAGATACGGGCGTTGGGTTCAGAAGCGTTGGAAGAGGTTGCGATGCGTCAGTGCCAAGGTGCGGTGTCAGTCTCTGCTGCAGGTAGGATTCAGGAGAGGTTTGGTTAACTTAAAGACGGCCCTGAACAAGAAGCCAGGGGAATCGCAAAGCAGGTTGAAGGCTCCGCTTAGAAGAAGGCCGGTGATCTGAAAGAGCGATTCAGGATGCGGTCAAAAAATAAGCTGCACGAGCGCTAAAGAGCAGACCACCTCCAGGTTGGCCAGTTGGCTTTTGTGTTGCTTTCTGGCGGGGTTCATTACTGAATATCTATTCATGCTGTAGATTTATACATGTGTGCTACAATACAACGGTCGGGGAAATCATGCTGGCGCCTAGGAATGGTGGTTGGCCCCCGACGCGGAATATCGCGAGGTGGAGCAGTCTGGTAGCTCGTCGGGCTCATAACCCGAAGGTCGTTGGTTCAAATCCGGCCCTCGCAACCAATAAAGCCCTGGTCGGAAACGGTCAGGGCTTTTTTGCCATCTTTCTGTCATATTTAGAGAGCAAGATACGCATCGCTAGGTTCAGGTTGTAGCACTGAAAGATGGCTTAACCCCTGGCGCCAATTCCCAAGCCCTGGCTGTAGCAGCCGGGGCTTTTTCTTTTGCCTTCTACCAGCCGAGGGCTGGTTGCTGCGGCCAGGGATTTGTCTCGTCCGGCTTTTCTTGTTCGCTTGAGCCAGCCAGGCCTACGCCCGGGTGGCATGCCGCACGGGTGATGAAAGGGCTGCTTCATCACTCACGGAGAGCTCTTGCATGTGCCACCTTTGGCCGAAGGTGTGGAAGCTGGAGTTGCGGAGGCAGCCGGTTTTCCTGCCATGAGGGCGCACAGCATCAGTGTTCGGTGCTGGCCTTGGAGGGTTAAGGCGGTTCTTGGTCCGCCAAGCCACAAATAAATATGATGGCGCGTACAAGCCGGCAAAGTTGCAAATCGCAGACAGACAAAAGGGGTTAGATCTTTCGATCTAACCCCTTGTCATTTGGTCGGAGCGGCGGGATTCGAACTCGCGACCCTCTGCTCCCAAAGCAGATGCGCTACCAGGCTGCGCTACGCTCCGAAGCCTCTATTCTAACTACAAAAAATTGCTCATTTTTTGAAATGTCGAATTTTTAATGGTGAGGCGCAATTTATTTTGAACGAGGTGTCGTGGGGGCCGGGCCACGGTTGGCCAGGTGGCGGAAGGTGATGCGGCCCTTGGTCAGGTCGTAGGGCGACATTTCCAAAGACACTTTGTCGCCGGCCAGAATGCGGATGTGGTGCTTGCGCATCTTGCCGCCGGTATAGGCAATCAGTTGGTGACCGTTTTCCAGCGTGACGCGAAAACGCGAGTCAGGCAGGACTTCTGTCACGGAGCCTTGCATTTCAATCAGTTCTTCCTTGGCCATTTGTTCAATCTCTCAGAAAAGGTCAGTTGCGGCGCTTGCTCGTCATCACCACGTAAAAGGCCTGAGCAGTACAAGTGCTCAGGCCTCAGTGTGGCAAGGGCGCTGCGCTGATTGCGCAGACCGAACAAAAGGCCGATATCCAATCAAGCCATGCTGTCAAACAGCATTCAGCTAAACATTGGAATTGTAGCGTCTCGCCTTCGCTTATGCCCTCATAAATGGGTAAAGCGTCGCAGCGATGAGACGGGGGCATGGGGCTTTGTCATGACGCCTGCATCATTGAGATGTCGTGCCCGGGAGGTGGTCTGGATGGGGGAAAACGCCTGTAGCCCTCAAAGACAGCCGCCGCTGCCGTGGTCTTGGCTAGAATCCTGTTCGACAGCTCTATAACTTTGATAGCAAAATTCCATTGTGTCTGACCGACTTGCCGTACTTTCCCAATATTTCTTGCCCAAGCAGGCGCTGACCGCGCTGATGGGAAAACTGGCGCAAGCCGAGGCCGGCGGATTGACGACGGCGGTCATTCGCCGCTTTATCCAGCGCTACCAGGTGAACATGGCCGAAGCGGCCAATCCCGATCCTGCTGCCTACAAGACCTTCAATGCCTTTTTCACACGTGCGCTCAAGGACGGTGTTCGCCCTCTGGCGCAGGCGGACTGGATTTGCCCGGTAGATGGTGCGATCAGCCAGTTCGGCAGGATCGAAGGCGAGCAGATATTTCAAGCCAAGGGGCATCAATACAGTGCGACTGCCCTGGTGGGAGGCGATGCGGCTCTGGCTCGTCAGTTCGATAATGGCAGTTTTGCCACGATCTACCTGAGCCCGCGCGACTATCACCGCATTCATATGCCTTGTGCCGGCAAGCTGCGCAGCATGACCTATGTGCCAGGGGATCTGTTCTCGGTGAATCCGGTTACCGCACGTGGCGTACCCGGCTTGTTCGCGCGCAACGAGCGCGTGGTCTGCGTGTTCGATACCGACCATGGCCCCTTCGTGCTGGTGCTGGTGGGCGCGACGATCGTTGGCAGCATGGCCACGGTGTGGCACGGCCTGGTCAACCCGCCGCGCCCAGGCCATATCCAAACCTGGAATTACGAAGGCGCCGAGGCGGTGACGCTGGCTAGCGGCGAGGAGATGGGGCGCTTTCAGCTTGGCTCCACGGTGGTCATGCTGTTTCCACAAGCGGCAGGCCTGCAGTTCAATCCGCAGTGGCAGCCAGCGGCGCCGGTGCGACTGGGTCAGGTCATGGCCAACGCCCGGATCAAGCTGGGCTGATAGCCGGGTTCCATAGAAAAAGCCGCTGATGCCATGAGCTCAGCGGCTTTCTTGTTTTGATGGATCAAAGAAACCAGGTCAGCGGTTCAGGCCTGCGTTCGGTGGTGAACACCGAGGGGGCAATACTCAGGCGATCGGGCTTTACCGGGTCGTCGTGACCTCGGAGGTAGACCATCAGTTCGCGTCTGCGCAAGATGACATGGCTGACGACTTCGCGTCGGCCATTCTGAGTGACCTCGGTGCCGGGGCGAAACAACGGCATATGAAACAGGCCGCTGCGTGTAGTGGGCGGCGATGCCGCAACTTCATTGGAGGCGAGCTGCATGGGCTTTCCGTAGTAGTGGTGACTGCTTATCGGCAGCGAATCATCAAACTAAAGCCCGAATTGCCGGGCCTGGTTCAACCGGGCTGGGCCAGGGCCTTGAGCAGCTCGGTCTCCACGCGCAACTGGCTGTTGTTGTCCTGCAGTTCAGGGCCTTCGATGAGGAAGGTGTCTTCCACGCGCTCGCCCAGGGTGCTGATCTTTGCCAGATGCACGCTGATATGGTGCTGCGCCAGGATGCGGGCAATGATGTAGAGCAGGCCAGCGCGGTCTGACGCGGAGATGGACAGCAGCCAATGCTGGGCTTTTTCATCGGGGCGCAGGATGACGCGCGGAGCGAATGGAAAGCTCTTGACGCGGCGCGAAAGCCGTCTTTGCGATGGCGTGGGCAGCGGGCCGCCCTGCAGCAGTGTCTGCGTCAGATCGCTTTCCACCATGTGCATGAGCTCGCGGTACTGCTCCTGCATGGTGGGTGCGACGACCTGGAAGGTGTCCAGTGCGTAATCGTTGTTGGCCGTGTGCACGCGCGCATCGAGGATGGAGAATCCGGCCCGGTCGAAGTAGCTGCAGATGCGGGCAAACAGATCGGGCTGGTCGGGTGCATAGACCAGCACTTGCAGGCCTTCGCCGGCCAGCGACCGCCGGGCGCGCACCACGGGCTTGCCCTGGCCCACATGGCGTGAGAGATGGCGGGTATGCCAGGCGATGTCGGCCGCTTCATGGCGCATGAAGTAGCTCACATCCAGTGTCTCCCAGAGTTTCTTGTGGGACTCGAAAGGCTGGGCGGACAGGGCCAGCTGCACCAGTGCCTCGCGCTTGCGGGCTTCGATTTCAGCGGCGGCATCCGGGGCGCGACCACCCAGCACACGCAGGGTCAGTCGATAGGTGTCTTCCAGCAGCTTGCCTTTCCAGGCGCTCCAGACCTTGGGGCTGGTGCCGCGAATGTCGGCCACCGTCAGCAGGTACAAGGCGGTGAGCTTGCGCTCGTTGCCGACGCGTTCGGCAAAGGCGCGAATCACATCGGGGTCGGACAAGTCCTGCTTCTGGGCCACCTGGCTCATGGTCAGGTGCTCGCGCACCAGAAACTCGACCAGATCCGCATCAGCTTTGTCGATCTGGTGGGCGCGGCAAAAACGCTTGACTTCGACGGCGCCGATCACGGAATGATCGCCGCCTCGGCCCTTGCCGATATCGTGGAAGAGGGCAGCCAGATACAGGATCCAGGGCTTGTCCCAGCCTGCGGCGAGCTGGGAGCAGAACGGATACTCATGGGCATGCTCGGCCATGAAGAAGCGGCGCACATTGCGCAGCACCATCAGGATGTGCTGGTCCACGGTGTAGACGTGGAACAGATCATGCTGCATCTGTCCCACGATGCGGCGGAAGGGCCAGAGATAGCGGCCCAGTACCGAGGTCTGATTCATCAGTCGGATGGCATGGGTGATGCCGCGCGGCTGCTGCAGGATTTTCATGAAGGTGGCGCGATTGACCGGATCGTGACGGAAGGCACTGTCCATCACATCGCGGCTGGCATACAGCGCACGCAGGGTGCGCGTCGACAGACCCGTCAATCCCTCATGCTGCTCATACATGAGAAAGGTTTCGAGAATGGCATGCGGATCGCGCTCGTACAGATCGTCGCTGACTACCTCGATGGTGCCGGCCTTCTCGCAAAACCGATCATTGAGCGGAATCAGTTCGTGCGAGCCGGGGTTCAGGCGCTCCTCGATGCTCATGCGCACGATCTGGCACAGCTGGGTCACCGCCTTGGCGGCCCAGTAATAGTGCCGCATCAGGGTCTCGCCAGCGCGCATGGCCAGCTTGCGGCCCTCTGGCGTGGTGGAGCGGTAGCCAAAGGCTTCGGCCACGGCGGTCTGCAGGTCAAAGACCAGCCGGTCCTCATGGCGCCCGGCAGCGGCATGCAGGCGCGCACGGATCAGGCTGAGCAGGGATTCGTTGGATTCGAGCTGCTGGACCTCGAAATGGGTAATCAGGCCTTGCTCGGCCAGCTCATGCCAGCTGTTGCCGAAGCCTGCAGCCTTGGCCAGCCAGAGCATGGTGTGCAGATCGCGCAGCCCGCCGGGCGACTCCTTGCAGTTGGGCTCAAGCGAATAGGGCGTGAAGTCGTATTTGGCATGGCGCTGGCGCATTTCCAGCAGCTTGCCTTCGACAAAGGCTCGGGGCTCGAGCTGCGCACGGAACTGCTGCTCGAAGTCGGCAAACAAGGCCTTGCTACCTGTGATGCGGCGTGACTCCAGCATGGCGGTCTGCACCGTCAGGTCCTGCGCGGCCTCCTGCAGGCATTCGGCAATGCTGCGCACGCTGGAGCCGATTTCCAGGCCTGCATCCCAGCAACTGCTGATGAACTGCTCGATGCTGGCCGCCAATTCCGCAGCCGGCTGTGCACCGCTTTGGGGCAGCAATACCAGCACATCGATGTCCGAATAGGGAAAGAGCTGGGCGCGCCCATATCCGCCCACGGCCAGCAGGGCTGCACCTTCCGGCATCTTCGCGCGCTCCCAGAGAGTGCGCAACAGACCATCGGCGAGTTCACTGAAATGGTGCAGCACTCCGCGCACGCTGCGTCTGCCCAGCGTGGGGTTGCGCAGCAACTCCATCTGCCGGGCCTTTGCCTCGCGGTATTGCTCGCGCAGGCTCTGTAGCGAGGACAGGTCGGAGACGTCGGCAGAGTTGGCGTAGGAGTGGGCAGAGGAGGTCATGCGCAGTAGAAAAAAAGCGTTTCAACAGGGCAAGTGCTTGAGCGTCACCTTAACCCAACTGACTTGGGCTTGAGGCCTGTGATGGCAAAAAGATGAGCGCATGGCGCTTGCAGAACAAGGTCTACAAGCAAAAAATATGCCGCATCCAGCCTTGGCCGGATGCGGCATGCAGATCAGCGGCAGCAGCGTGCTCAGGTGCGGATGGCCGTGATGAAGTCGGGCGGAGTGGGTGAGCCATCGGACCAGGTCAGCACGTCATAGCCGGTCTTGGTGACGGCCAGCATCAGCTCCCACTGGGCGGTCAGGCTGCGATCCTTGGTGACCACGGTCCAGCCGTCGGGCATGGCCTTGATGTCGCGCTTGCCCAGATTCAGCATGGGCTCGATGGTGAAGACCATGCCTTCTTCCAGCACCACACCTTCGCCGGGGCGGCCGTAGTGCAGCACCTGGGGCTCGTCGTGGAACACCTTGCCGATGCCGTGGCCGCAGTATTCACGCACCACGGACAGATTGTTACCCTCCGCGTAGGTCTGGATGGCGTGGCCGATATCGCCCAGCGTGGCGCCGGGCTTGACTTGGGCAATGCCCTTCCACATGGCTTCGAACGTGAGCCTGGACAGACGCTTGGCAGCAATCGTGCCTTCGCCAATGATGAACATGCGGCTGTTGTCACCGAACCAGCCGTCTTCGGTGATGATGGTCACGTCGACATTGACGATATCGCCCTTCTTCAAAGGCTTGTCGTTGGGGATGCCGTGGCACACCACATGGTTGACCGAGGTGCAGACATAGGCCGGGTAGGGCGTCATGCCCGGGGGC
The DNA here is from genome assembly GCF_030505195.1 of Comamonas testosteroni. NCBI lineage: Bacteria > Pseudomonadati > Pseudomonadota > Betaproteobacteria > Burkholderiales > Comamonadaceae > Comamonas > Comamonas testosteroni. The sequence goes on along the minus strand of NZ_CP129672.1, from coordinate 652,717 downwards.
TGATAGCCGAGGCAGGCGGTCTTGGTGCCTTGCTCGGCCATGCGCTTGGCGCACAGATCGTCGATCTGCTGGGTGGTGATGCCAGGTTTGATGTGGGGGGTGATGTAGTCCAGCACATCCGAAGCAAAGCGGCCTGCAATGCGCATGCGCTCGATGTCTTCGGGGGTCTTCAGTGTGATGCTCATGGCCGCAATTATCCCATTGCGCGCTTGAACATGCAGGGCTTGTGGGTGTGAGCATTCGGACTAACCCCGAGGCACGGTAAAATCCGAGGCTCACCGAATTCAGCGCTTTGGCCAGGTCCTCTCAAGCAGGGGATTGGTCAGGACGCTTTTCAACAGCCTTCACACAAACAGGCCGCCACGTGACATTGCATCTGACACAGTTTGAGGGTGGAAACGCCCTGAGCTCGTTCCGCGCCCAACAGCTTCTGACCGATCTGGTCGCCATTCACCCCAAGATCACCGGCGTATCTGCACGCTTTGTGCACCTGGTTGCCACCGAGGGTGCAGTTGCGCCCGCATTGCAAGAGCGCCTTTCGGCGCTCTTGACTTATGGAGACCCCTATACGGGCAGCGCTGAAGGCCTGGCCTTTATCGTCACCCCCCGTCTGGGTACCATCTCTCCCTGGGCTTCCAAGGCGACCGATATCGCCCGCAACTGCGGCCTGAATGTGTTCCGTGTGGAACGCATGACCGAGTATCGCGTGGACATGAAATCCGGTCTGCTGGGCGGCAAGCCCGAGCTGTCGACAGAGCAAACCGCTCAGGTCGCCGCTTTGCTGCACGACCGCATGACCGAGTCCGTGTTTGCGACACGCGCAGAAGCCGAGCAACTGTTCAACACCCTGGCCGCACAACCCATGGAGTTTGTGGATGTGCTGGGCGGTGGCCGCGCCGCGCTGGAAACCGCGAACAAGCAATGGGGCCTGGCCCTGGCTGAAGACGAGATCGAGTATCTGGTCAACGCTTTCAGCGACCTCAAGCGCAATCCCACGGACGTGGAGTTGATGATGTTTGCGCAGGCCAACTCCGAGCATTGCCGCCACAAGATCTTCAACGCCAAGTTCACTATCGACGGCGTGGAGCAGGAAAAATCGCTGTTCGGCATGATCCGCAACACCGAAGCCTGCTCGCCCCAGCACACCGTGGTAGCTTATGCCGACAATGCTTCCATCATGGAAGGCCATGAGGTCGAGCGATTTGTCGCCAAGTTCGATGCCAAGGCAGATGCAGTCAGCGCGCCCAGCTATCAGAAGCAGGCGGCTACCAACCATGTGCTGATGAAGGTGGAAACACATAACCACCCCACAGCGATTTCGCCCTTCCCCGGCGCATCGACCGGCAACGGCGGCGAAATCCGTGACGAAGGCGCGACCGGTCGTGGCTCCAAGCCCAAGGCCGGCCTGACCGGCTTTACCGTCTCCAAGCTTTGGGGCAGTGAGGTGGGCAAGCCCGAACATATCGCCAGCCCGCTGCAGATCATGATCGAAGGCCCTCTGGGCGGTGCGGCGTTCAACAACGAGTTTGGCCGCCCCAATCTGACTGGCTATTTCCGCGAGTACGAGCTGCAGGTCGGCGACATCACCCGTGGCTACCACAAGCCCATCATGATCGCTGGCGGCCTCGGCGTGATCGATTCCGAGCTGACCAAGAAGATCGAGTTTCCGGCGGGCACGCTGCTGATCCAGCTGGGCGGCCCCGGCATGCGCATCGGCATGGGCGGCGGGGCAGCCAGCTCCATGGCTTCGGGCACCAATGCCGCCGAACTGGACTTCGACTCGGTGCAGCGCGGCAATCCCGAGATCGAGCGCCGTGCGCAAGAAGTCATCAACCATTGCTGGCAGCAGGGCGCAGGCAACCCCATCCTGGCCATCCACGACGTGGGTGCCGGTGGTATCTCCAATGCCTTCCCCGAGCTGACCAACGATGCCGGGCGCGGTGCACGCTTTGACCTGCGTGCCGTCAAGCTCGAAGAGTCCGGCCTGTCGCCCAAGGAAATCTGGTCCAACGAATCGCAGGAGCGCTATGTGCTGGCCATCGCTCCCGAATCGCTGGAGCAGTTCACGGCCTTCTGCGAGCGCGAGCGCTGCCCGTTTGCCGTGATCGGCACAGCCACCGAAGAACGCCAACTGGTGCTGGAGGACACGGCGGTCGAGTCCGGCGACCAGAAGTTCCCCGTGAACATGCCCATGAACGTGCTGCTGGGCAAGCCGCCCAAGGTGCACAAGGATGTGACCAGCGTGGAGCGCGAGCTGCCCGCCATGGACCTGACCGGCGTGCCGCTGGAAAAGGCCGTGATCGAAGTGCTGGCCCACCCCACGGTGGCTTCCAAGCGCTTTCTGATCACCATTGGCGACCGCGCCGTCGGTGGCCTGACCCATCGCGACCAGATGGTCGGTCCCTGGCAGGTGCCGGTGGCCGACGTGGCCGTGACCCTGGCCGACTACAAGGGCTTCAAGGGTGAAGCCATGGCCATGGGCGAGCGCACGCCGCTGGCCGCCATCAACGCGCCCGCCTCGGGTCGCATGGCCGTGGCCGAAGCCATCACCAATATGCTGGCCGCGCCCATCGAGTTGTCCAAGGTGAAGATGTCGGCCAACTGGATGGCCGCCTGTGGCGAAGCCGGCGAAGACGCTGCGCTGTACGCCACCGTCAAGGCCGTGGGCATGGAGCTGTGCCCCGCGCTGAACATCTCGATTCCCGTGGGCAAGGACTCCCTGTCCATGCGCACCCAGTGGAGCGAGAACGGCCAGACCAAGAAGGTCACCTCGCCCGTGAGCCTGATCATCACCGGCTTTGCCGCCATCGACGATGTGCGCAGCACGCTCACGCCGCAGCTTGACGCCGAGGTGGAGGACAGCACCCTGGTGCTGATCGACCTGGGCCGCGGCAAGATGCGCATGGGCGGCTCCATCATCGGTCAGGTGCTCAATCAGTCGGGCAACGAAGTGCCGGATCTGGACGAGCCCAAGGATCTGATTGCCATGGTGGATGCAGTCAACGCACTGCGCGCCAAGGGACTGATCCTGGCCTACCACGACAGGGGCGACGGCGGCCTGCTGGCCACGGCCGCCGAAATGGCCTTTGCCGGCCATGTGGGCGTGGCCCTGAATGTGGACATGCTGATCACCGAGGGCGACGGCATCTCCGATAGCCGCATGGACAGCGGCGAAGGCAAGAACTGGGGCAAGCAGGTCTCTGGCCGTCGCGAAGACCTGACCCTGCGCGCGCTGTTCAACGAAGAGTTGGGCGCCGTGCTGCAGATCAGGACGCAAGACCGTGCCGAAGTGTTGCAGGTGCTGCGCGAACATGGCCTGATCCAGTGCAGCCATGTCATCGGCAAGACCCGTCCTGCTTCGTCTCCTGTGGACGCCGGCAAGGGCGAGCTGCAGGTGTGGCGTGATGCGAACAAGGTGTTTGGCGCAACCCTGTCCGATCTGCACCAGGTGTGGGATGCCGTGAGCTGGAAGATCACCCAGCAGCGTGACAACCCCGTGTGCGCCGACAGCGAGCATGCTGCTGCGGGAGAACCCACCGACCCCGGCATGCATGTGCATCTGACGTTCGACCCCAAAGAGAACGTGGCAGCGCCCTTCATCCATGTGGCTGCCAAGCCTCGCGTGGCGGTGCTGCGCGAGCAGGGCGTGAACTCCCATGTGGAAATGGCCTACGCCTTCACCGAAGCCGGCTTTGATGCGGTGGACGTGCACATGAGCGACCTTCAGTCCGGCCGTGCGCAGCTCAAGGACTTCGCTGGTGTGGTGGCCTGCGGCGGCTTCAGCTATGGCGACACCCTGGGGGCGGGCATTGGCTGGGCGCGTTCCATCACCTTCAACGACCGTCTGTCCGAGCAGTTCCAGGCTTTCTTCGGTCGTACCGATACCTTCGGTCTGGGCGTTTGCAACGGCTGCCAGATGTTCGCTGAGCTGGCCGACATCATCCCCGGTGCGCAGGACTGGCCGCGCTTCACGCAGAATCAGAGCAACCGCTTCGAAGCCCGTCTGAGTATGGTGGAAGTGCTGGAGTCGCCCAGCCTGTTCCTGCAAGGCATGGCCGGCTCCCGCCTGCCCATCGCCGTGGCGCATGGTGAGGGCTTTGCCAACTTCCAGTTCCGTGGCGATGCCGAGCAAGTGGTCAAGGCCATGCGCTATGTAGACAACCACGGCCAGCCTACGGAACAGTATCCTTTCAACCCCAACGGCTCGACCGGTGGCTTGACTGCGGTGACCACGGCCGACGGTCGCTTCACGGCCATGATGCCCCACCCCGAGCGCGTGTTCCGCAATGTGCAGATGAGCTGGACTTCGGGTGACAAGTCCGAATTCAGCCCCTGGATGCACGTATGGCGCAACGCGCGCAAGTGGTTGGGTTGATCCCCTGGCACTGCTAGTGCAATCAAAAGGCTCTGCATTTTGCAGAGCCTTTTTTCATGGAGGTTCGGGGGAGCTCCAGCGCGGCGCCGAGGCGCTGCCGGGTATGAGCGCTGGCAGAGCCTGCATCTGGATGCAATCTAAATGATAATCACTATTGATTGAGTATTTCCAAGGAATCTCGAAAGAGAGCTGAAACCCGCCATGCCAACTAGCACCAGTCCCCTGCACCAGGAGGTTGCCCGTCTCTATACCGAGCACCACGGCTGGTTGCACGGCTGGCTGCGCAGAAGACTTGGCGACGTGCACCAGGCGGGCGATCTGGCGCATGACACGTTCCTGCGCTTGCTGGCGCGTCAGGAGCCGGTATCGGCTCGCGAGCCCAAGGCCTTCCTGACCACGGTGGCGCAGCGCGTGCTTGCCAATCATTACCGTCGCCAGCAACTGGAGCGCGCCTATCTCGAGGCATTGGCTCAGTTGCCGCCGGTTCTGGCGCCATCCCCCGAGGAACGTGCTTTGCTGCTCGAAGCGCTGGACGAAATCGATCGCATGCTTGATGGCCTTGCTGTGCCGGTACGCCAGGCTTTTCTGCTGTCCCAACTCGACGGCATGAAGCAGGCCGAGATTGCCCAGGAACTGGGGATCTCGATCACCACGGTCAAGCGCTACCTGATGCAGGCCGGCATGCGCTGCTTTGCGGCGGTAGCCGCATGAATGAGCAGCGGCTTTCCTCTGCCGAAACGGAGATCTCTGCGCAAGGCTTGCCGGCAACGGCGCCAGACGTCCCTGCAGACCTGGCCAGGCAGGCCGTCGAGTGGTGGCTTCAGTTGCAGGAGGAGCCGGACAGCGCCCTGCTGCAGTCGCAGTGGCATGCCTGGCGTGCTAAGGATCCCTTGCACGAGCAGGCCTGGCAGCGTATCGAGGTCGTACAGCAGCGCCTGCAAGGTCTGGGCGACACGCCACTTGCGGCGCTGGCGAGGTCCGCCCTGGTATCCAGGCGTGGCGGGGATCGACGTCGTGCGATGCAGGCCCTGCTACTTCTGGTGCTTGGCGGTGGCGCGGCCTGGCAGATGGAGGCACACATGCCTTGGCGCAATTGGGTCGCCGATGTGCGTACGGCGCGTGGTGAGCGCCGCCGTTTGACCCTGCCCGACGGCACGCAACTGGTGCTGATCGGTGGCAGCGCGCTGGATATTGCCTTTGGTGCCACCGAGCGGCGGTTGCTGTTGCGGGCGGGTGATATCCATGTGGTGACTGCAGTAGATTCGCAGCAGCCAGCAAGGGCTCTGGTCGTGCAGACCGAGGCGGGCGAGATGTGGCCTCTGGGTACCCGCTTTACCGTGCATGTCGACGAAGGACCGCGCAGTCTGGTCGCTGTCTATGAAGGGGCGGTGCGGCTGCGGCCACGGCTGCAGCCGCAGCAAGAGCGTGTGCTGCCGGCCGGGCAGCAGGCCTGGCTCGATATGCGAGCAGTGGCCGCTGCCGTGCCGACATACGAGGAGCAGTCGGCCTGGATTGACGGCATGCTGGTGGCGCGCAATATGCGCCTGGATGCCGTGCTGCAGGCGCTGCAGCCCGCCACCACTGTTTCCCTGGTTTGCCATCCTGCGGTAGCGGGTCTCAAAGTCTCCGGGACTTACCCCCTGGATGACGTGCCGCGCATCATGGCCACGTTGGGCACCTTGCTGCAACTGCAAGTGCGCTCCATGCGCCGCTGGTGGGGAGGGCCGGAGCTGGTTATCGGCCCCATGGGGGCACTTTAGGCTGGTTGCTGTGGCTGGCTTGCACGGATTCCTGTCTTTTCAAAATAGATAGCGATTTTCGCTTGATATGCATGGATTTAAGATTGATAAGGCATTGAAATCTATATAAAGCATTCGGTTGGTGCTATTTATTTTTTTATTTCACTGCCCGGAGCATTCAATGAGTGCCGGAGCCTGAGTCCCTGTCTTTCAAATTTTTTGTTCCAAGGTGGTCTGTTTTCCCGCTTCGCGGGACATGCAGGAAGAGGGCTGCTTCGCATTGCCCGGGCTGATCTGTTTCGTTGCCGGAACGGGTTGTGTATTCCTTGCTTCTTGGGGCTGCGGCCCTTGATCACCATGGCCTTTACTACGCCAACTTCCCCGGTATCTTTTGCTTCCTTGTCCTGTGTTTCAGGCGCCTCAGAGGGCGCAGGACTGGCTCCCACGGCCCGTGCCGTCCGCCTGCTGGCATGCACTTTGGCTGCTGCAGCATGGACGGGCATGCCGTCCCTGGCCATCGCCCAGAGCGGCGTGTCTGCAGGAGTTGCAGCCGAGGCCGGCAGCGATGAGGTTCGTGACTATCGCATTCCCTCAGGCTCACTGGATGAGGTGCTGAATCGCTTTGGTCGTGAATCAGGCCTGTTGCTGTCGTTCACGCAGGACCAGGTCCAGGGCTTGAGCAGCCCCGGCGTGCACGAGCGTGCCACGGCGCAGCAGGCCCTCAATCGCCTGCTCGCCGGCACCGGCCTGGTGGCTCAGCGTTCGCCGCAAGGTGCCTTGCTGCTGCGCAAGATGGGGCAGCCTGTATCGGACGGTGCAGCGGCATTGTCCGAAGTGACCGTGACCTCGAAATACGATGCGGCCATGAGCGGCTATGCGGCCAACGACCGCCCGACGGCCACCAAGCTGGGCGGCACGCTGATGGAAACACCGCGTTCCGTCTCCATCGTGAGCCAGGAACAGATCAAGAACCAGGCGCCCAAGACCATCGAGCAGGCACTGTCGTATACGGCCGGCGTCACCACGGAGGTGACGGGAGCCGACCTGCGCATGACGGGTGCCATCATTCGGGGATTCAGCGACGGCAGCTCCTACTACAAGGACGGGCTGCGCCAGTTTTCGGCCGGCACCTATGGGTCGTGGAACGATGAGATCGATGAACTCGAGAGCATCGAGGTCATCAAGGGACCGGCCTCGGTGCTCTTTGGGCAGGGGCGGCCCGGCGGCGTGATCAATGTGGTGTCCAAGAAGCCCGACGCCGATCATGTCAACAGCGTCGGCATCTCCTACGGCCGATACCAGCGTGCCCAGCTGACGGCCGACCTGGGCGGCGCCCTGAGTGAAAGCGGTGATGTGCTTTATCGGCTCAACCTCAAGGGGCGCGACAGCAATAGTCGTACCGTGGGTTCGCGTGACGACCGCATCTCCATCGCTCCTTCGCTGCGCTGGAACATATCCGCCCAGACGCGTCTGACTCTGCTCGGAAGCTACTCACGCGAGCGGGGGACGCCAAAGTCCTGGTGGCCCAGTCTGTTCACCTACCCCCAGATCAAGAACCTGTCATCCAGGCTGACCGCTGGTGATCCGGCATTTGACCGTTTCGACCGCAACACCCAGTCGATAGGCTATGAGTTCGGACACCTGACCGACAGCGGCTGGCAGCTCTCCCAGAACCTGCGCTATTCCACCATCGATATCGACTACCGTCACATCTATGCCATGGACGTGCTGGCCGACGGCCACAGCATCTCGCGCGCGAACCTGGCCCAGCGCACCAAGGGCAAGACCCTGGCCATGGACAGCCGCGTGCAGAAAGACTTGCGCTGGGGTGAGTTGCAGCACCGCCTAGCTTTCGGTCTGGACCATACGCGGTACAGGGAACGTGGCGGCCTGGGTTTTGGCTGGGACGTACCCGATCTTGATCTGAATGCCCCGCTATACGGCCAGTCCATTGCCATGCCCGAGCTGGAGGACAGCCACTCCAACCTGCTCCAGACCGGCATCTACACGCTCAACCAGCTGCAGTACGGGCGCTGGATTGCCAATCTGAGTCTGCGCCACGATACGGCCCGCACCACGCAGAACAGCATTGCGCAGCCGCGTATCAGCGATAGCGACACAACGGGCAGCGCCGGCCTGCTCTACCAGTTCGAAAGCGGCTGGGCACCTTATGCGAGCTATGCCACCTCGTTCGATCCGACCACCGGCCTGGCTTATGACGGCAGCGCATTTGTCCCACGTCGCGGCAAGCAGTACGAGGTGGGCGTGAAGTATCAGCCCGCAGGCAGCAGCACGCTGATCACTGCTTCGGTCTTCGATCTGCGCCAGAGCAATGTGATCACGCAGGACCCGGCCCATCCGCGCTTCAGCATCCAGACCGGCGAAGTGCGCTCCACCGGCCTGGAGCTGGAAGCGCGTATCGGCCTGACGCGAGAACTCAGCAGCTTGTTGAGCTACACCTGGCTGGACCCTCGCACCACGCAAAGCACCCGCGCCGCCGAAGTGGGGCGCCAGACCCTGCAGACCACGCGCCATGCGGCCAGCATCTGGCTGGACTACCGTCCGCGTGCTTTCCCTGGGCTGATGCTGGCCGGCGGTGTGCGCTACAAAGGCCGTTCGCCCTATAACGTGGCATCGGATGGCCGTCTGAACTTCAACGACGCGGTCACCGTGGCCGACCTGGCCGTGGCCTACGACACGCCCAGATACCGCATTGCGCTGAACATCAACAACCTGTTCAACAAGACATATTTCGCGGGCATCTTCCGCGGTGTCGACCGCGAGGCCAATTTGAGCGTCCAATACTATTGGTAAGCAAAAGTATCGAGGATGCCGTGGCTTGAATGCGGCGGAGTCGGTACTTGCATCTGCAGGAGCATCGGCGGACTCAATGTTCGCCGGGAACAGCGGTGCCGAAGCTCGGCGAGGAAGCCGGTTGATGCATGTCACCAAGCTCCTTTGTGTTCTGATTTTTTGCACGTTTTCATCGGCACAGTGCCATGGCGATGATAGGCTGACGTACTGCGCGCAAAGGTCTGCGCGGTCTGTCAAACCACAGTTTTTTCCGCGTTGAAAGCACAGCTTCAGCAAAGCGCGGACGAGGTTTTCCGAGGAGAGTCTCGCACTCGCCCTTGGTGCATTAGCGCCTCGAACTATCAAGATATAGCGTTGATTCGGGACGGGAGACATTGGTGTCGCGTGTATTAGCAACGGAAGCAGAAGTTTTGGCACTGTCGCCGGATGCTGCGTCATCCAAGGCGGCCAAGGGACTGCAGTCCCTGAGCAAATGGCCGAACACAGGCAGCAATGATGCTGCGGTCTGGGGGGAATGCCAGGGCAGCGGCAGCAAGCCGTATCAGACTCAGGTGGATCTGAGCGGGCCGGCCTTCAAGTGCTCCTGCCCCAGCCGCAAGTTCCCCTGCAAGCACGGGCTGGCGCTGATGCTGCTGCGCGCAGGCGGGCAGGTGCCAGAGGGCGGCGAGCCTCCGGAATGGGTCAGCAACTGGCTGGGTGGTCGTCTGCAAAAAGCCGAGCAGAAAGAGGCCAAGGCTGCCGCCATTGCCGCTGCGCCAGTGGCGGATCAGGAGGCTCTGGCCAGACAGCAGGCCAAGCGCGAGGACAAACGCTGGGACAAGGTTGCTGGCGGCATGCAGGAGCTGTCACTATGGATGCAGGACATGGTGCGCACCGGCCTGGCCAATCAGGCCGGCGACAGCCAGACGCGCCAGCACTGGAACACCATGGCGGCACGCATGGTCGATGCCCAGGCCACGGGCATGGCCGCGCGTATCAAGGAAGCCTGGGAGCTGGTGGACAGCCACCCGACCTGGCCGCGTGACCTGCTGGTGCAGCTTGGCCATTGGCAGCTGCTGGTGGACGCGGTGCAGCGGCGTGATTCGCTGAGCCCCGAGGTGAAGGCCGACGTCATGGCTGCCCTGGGCTGGCCCATGGACAAGGCTGAAGTACAGGCCCGTGGCGAGACCATCAGCGACGATTGGCGGGTGCTGGGCCAGCGCCTGATCGAGCGCGAGGGTCGCCTGCTGGAGCGCCGCGTCTGGTTGCAGGGCCTCAATACCGGCCGCGCGGCCCTGCTGCTGGACTATGCCCAGGGCGGGCGCGGTTTCGAGATGGCCTGGGTGAGCGGCGGAGCCTATCGCACAGCCTTGAGCTTCTATCCTGGCAGAGCGAGCCTGCGGGCGGTCGCCGTCAATGCGGCTGAAGCACTCGACAACTGCGATGCTGCAGCCCTGACGCTCAAGGCTTTGGGCAAACCGTTGCTGCAACTGGGCGAGCGCATTGCCGCCAATGCGCTGCAGCCGGTGCAGCCGCTGTGGTGTGCGAATGCCCAGCTGCTGTATGCCGAGGGGCAATGGCTGGTGGGCTGGCCCACAGGGCAGAGCCAGCCGGCGCCGGTGCCGGCGGTGATTGCCGATGACGAAGCCTGGCGGCTGCTGGCGCTAAGCGGCGGCACGCCTTTGGCCCTGTTTGGCGAGTGGGAGTCCGGGCCGCAACTGGGGCGCTGGCGCTTGCTCAGTGCGTGGCAGCAGGATGCTCAGAGCCAAGCCTTGTCCCCCATCTGGCAGAACCAAGGAGAGATGTCATGAGCAGCGCCAATTTATGGGCTGCGCTGCAGCAGTCAAGTCTTGTCGGCGCGGACAGGCTGGCCGTGCCTGCGGTGTTGACCGCGCAGGTCGATGCCGCAGCCAGCGCCGGTCTGCAAGCCATGCAAGCCGCCTGGCTGCAGCCGGCTGCATCAACGGCTGCACAGGTGCTGAGGGCCAGTGCCGTCGCCGCCGTCTTGGAGCGCGCGGGCTGGCAACCCGGTGCGCAGATTCGGCTCAGCGCACCTTTGAGCTCCCCGGCATTGCCTGCCGACGAGTCTCGCCGTGCGCCCGATGATGAGCGCTTGCATGGTCTGATGCGTGATGTGCTGCAGCATGGGCCCGAGAGCATGCTGGCTCCGATGTTTCACGCCCTCGATCAGGCTGGACAGCGCTTGCCTTATGCGCTCCTGGTCGAGGCTTTGAACGAGGGGCGCCGCTCGGTGGAGTTGCGTACCTGGCTGACGCCGGTGCTGGGAGAGCGAGGACGCTGGCTGGCCGGGCTTAACCCGCAATGGAGCTATGCCAGCGGCGTGCAGGAGACGGCCAATGCCGAGCTGATCTGGCAGGAGGGCTCCATCGAGCAGCGTGTGGCGCTGCTGCACAGCGAGCGTGAGACCGATGCAGACCAGGCGCGCGCCAGACTGGAAGCCAGCTTGAAGGAGCTCAATGCCAAGGAGCGTGCGCCCATGGTGCTGGCCCTGGGCGTTGGACTGTCCATGGCGGACGAGCCGCTGCTGGAAAGGCTGCTGACCGATCGCAGCAAGGAGGTGCGTGAGAACGCGGCCCGTCTGCTCTCGCGTCTGCCGCAAAGTGCGCACAGCCTGCGTATCACGGGCTGGCTGCAGTCCATGCTGAGCCGCAATGCCAAGGGGGAATGGCAGATCGAGCCGCCCGAGGAGGGCAGCAAGGACTGGGAGCGCGACGGCATTGCGCTGCAACCGCCCGCTTATATCAAGGGCGTGAAAGCCTGGTGGCTGCAGCAGATGGTGGAGCTTGCGTCCATCGATTTCTGGCTGCAGACCCTGGAGATGACGCCCGAGCAGCTCTGGGACTGGAGCCGCCGCAGCGACTGGAAGACCGCTTTGCGCCAGGGCTGGCTGGCGGCCCTGCGCGATCAGCCCGATGTGCGCTGGATTGCACTGTTGCAGACCATGGAGCGCGATGCTCGGGCTGGAGCGCTGCTGCCGGCCCTGCTGGAACGGCTGAGCCAGCACGAGCGCGAGGCGCTATGGCAGGCGCAGTTGCAGCAGGCCAAGGGAAGCCTGGTGGACCGCATCAACACCATCGAGAGCAGCATGCCGGTGGTTGGCGTGTTTTCTCAATCCATGTCTGAGCAACTGATGGACGCTCTGGACAAGGCGCTGGGCGGCAAGCAGGCCACAGGCAACTGGCATAGCTGGCAGGGCGATCAGGCCGTGCTGGCCTGTGCGCGCCGACTGCATCCGACCGTTCTGTCGCGCTTTGTGCGACTCTGGCGTCAGCCAGCACAAGTGGAGGAACTTGCCGTGCCGCAGCAGCATCCCGAGGCAGCAGCCCCGGCAGGGCTGGCCGGGCTCTGGAAAAAGCTGGTATCCAAGGTGGCCGATGCGGCCGAAGAGGCCGCCGCAGTGGCTGCGGAAAGCGCCCTGACGCCCGAACAACAGGCGAGGCTGGAGCGCGCCCGTCTGCGTCCCTGGGATGACGAGCGCGTGCTCGAGCAACTCAACCGTATCGTCGATCTGCGCCTGGCCCTGCATGCCGCACTGAGCGCCTAAGCCTTCGATTTTTTCTGCATTCAACCGAAAGTCATCATGAGCCAAGTACTACGTCAGCACGCCGAGGTGCAATTTGCCGAAGAACTCGATGCCCTGCAGAAGGTGGACGATCGTCCGCGCCCGCCAAACTGGAAGCTCTCGCCCTGGGCCGTGCTTCAGTATCTGATGGGAGGCAAGCTCAGCAACGGCTTTGAGCTCAGCCCGAAATACATCGGCAATTCGCGTCTGATGGAGATTGCCGTGTCCACGCTGGCCACCGACCGTGCCTTGTTGCTGTACGGCGTGCCAGGCACGGCCAAATCCTGGGTGTCCGAGCATCTTTCGGCGGCCGTGAGCGGCGATTCGACCATGCTGATCCAGGGCACTGCCGGCACCAGTGAGGAGCAACTGCGCTATGGCTGGAACTATGCCCAGTTGCTGGCCCATGGCCCGTCCGAGAAGGCGCTGATTCCCAGTCCACTGGTCAATGCCATGAAGCTGGGCAAGATCGCGCGCATCGAGGAGCTCACACGTATTCCCGCCGATGTGCAGGACACGCTGATCACGGTGCTGTCCGAAAAGACGCTGCCTGTGCCGGAGCTGTCCATGGAGTTCCAGGCCGTGCAGGGCTTTTCGGTCATTGCCACGGCCAATAACCGCGACAAGGGTGTCAACGAGCTGTCTAGCGCCCTGAAGCGCCGCTTCAACACCGTTGTGCTGCCTGTACCGGCCTCGCAAGACGAGGAGGTGCAGATCGTCACCAAGCGCGTGGCCGAGCAGGGGAGGGCGCTGCAGCTGCCAACCGAGCCGCCCGCGCTGCAGGAGGTGCGCCGTGTGGTGCAGATCTTCCGCGAGCTGCGCCACGGCCAGACCGAGGATGGCAAGACCGTGCGCGTGAAGTCGCCCAGCTCCACGCTGTCCACGGCGGAAGCCATCTCGGTCATCAACAGCGGCATGGCGCTGGCCGGCCATTTCGGCGATGGAGTGCTGCGCGCGGCCGATGTGGCCTCGGGCCTGCTGGGAGCTGTGATCAAGGACCCGGTGCAGGACACGGTGGTGTGGAAGGAATATCTGGAAACAGTGGTCAAGGAGCGTAGCGACTGGAAGGATCTGTACCGCGCCTGCCGCGAGCAGATCTGACGTACTTCCCGGGACTTTCCCATTCTTTTCTCCTGTGACTGCTGATCGAGCCCATGGCCACTTCCGCTGACAACGTCCATTTCTTCGGCATACGCCACCACGGCCCGGGCTGCGCTCGCAGTCTGCTGCAGGCGCTTGAGGCCTTGCAGCCCGATTGCCTGCTGGTGGAAGGTCCGCCCGAGGGGGAGGCGCTGCTGCCCATGCTGCAAAGCGCCGAGCTGCGCCCGCCCGTGGCCATGCTGGTCTATATGCAGGACGAGCCCAGCCAGGCCGCGTTCTATCCGTTTGCCGAGTTCTCACCCGAGTGGCAGGCATTGCAGTGGGCCAGTCGCCGGAGTGTTGCAACCCGCTTTATTGACCTGCCCCAGACCCATGGCATGGCCATCGAGTTTGCGCGACGCGAAGCGCTGAAGAAGGCGGCTCAGGCAGCCGAGGACGCTGTGCTGTTGGAGGCTGTTCCGGACTCCGAGCAGGCAGCCGCAGAAGCGCCGGATGGAGCGCAGGCCACGACGCTGGCCGATATGCAGGACGGCGACGAGCATGAGCTGCAGCAGGATCTCCCGCCATCGGCCTCGCGGCACCTGCACCGCGATCCGCTGGACTGGCTGGCCCATGCCGCAGGCTTTGACGATGGCGAGAGCTGGTGGAACCGTCTGGTCGAGGAGCGAGGCGACAGCGAAGCACTGTTTGAAAGCATTGGCGAGGTGATGGCGGCAGCTCGCGAAGAGCTGGCCAAGGACGGCGAACATTGGCGCGGCGAGGAATACATGAAGCGCGAAGCACTGCGCGAAGCCCATATGCGCCAGTGCATTCGCGAGGCGACCAAGGCCGGTCACCAGCGCATTGCCGTGGTCTGCGGTGCCTGGCATGTGCCGGCGCTCAAGGCCAGCGTGACGGCCAAGGCCGACAGTGCTTTGCTCAAAGGCTTGCCCAAGGCCAAGGTGCTTGCGACCTGGGCTCCCTGGACTTATCGCAACCTGGCCAGCAGCAGCGGCTATGGCGCTGGCGTGACTTCGCCGGGCTGGTACCAGCATCTGTGGCAGTGCTATCAGCCGCCTCCGGATTTGGAGTCAAATCAGCCTCAAATGCTTGATGGTAAAGAGAAAGCAGCTATCAAAAATGTGGTTTCTCCGGCCACGCTGCGCACAGCGGGCTGGCTGACGCGCGTGGCCCATCTGCTGCGCGACAAGGATCTGGACTGCTCCAGCGCTCACATCATCGAGGCCACGCGGCTGTCCGAGAGTCTGGCGGCGCTGCGCGGTCAGCCCATGCCTGGCCTGGACGAAATCAACGAGGCCATCGTCACCGTGATCTGCATGGGCGATGACGCATCGCTCAGGTTGATCGAGGAGGAACTGACCGTCGGTCATGTGCTGGGCCAGGTGCCTGCCGATGTTCCCCAGGTGCCGCTGCAGCGTGATATCGAGCAGCAGCAGAAGTCGCTGCGTCTCAAGCCCGAGGCGGCCAGCAAGCTGCTGGCGCTGGATTTGCGCAAGGATACGGATCTGGCACGCAGCCATTTTCTGCATCGTCTGCGCCTGCTCGGCATTGACTGGGGCGCGCGCGCCACCGATGCCCAGCGCAATCGAGGCACTTTCCGCGAAAGCTGGCAGCTGCAGTGGGAGCCCGAGCTGGCGGTGCGCATCATCGAGGCCAGCGTACACGGCGCGACCGTGGCCCAGGCAGCCACGGCCAAGCTGCGAGCCCGCCTGACGCCCGAGACCTCGCTGCCCGAAATCGCGCAGGCCATCGACGATGCGTTGCTGGCCGATTTGCCGCAGCTGGTCGAGGCCCTGATCGCCACGCTGGCCCAGCGTGCAGCCACCACGGGCGATGTGGGCCAGCTGTTGCAGGCCTTGCCGCCGCTGGCCAATGTCTATCGCTATGGCAGTGTGCGCCAGACGGATACGGCGCTGCTGGCCGGCGTGATCGATTCGCTGGTGCTGCGCGCTGCCATCGGCTTGCCCGTGGCCTGCATGGCCATGGATGAGGATGCGGCGGCCGCCATGAAGACCAAGGTGCTGGCGGCGCACGAGGCACTGCGGCTGCGAACCAGCGACGGCCAGGCGCAGCAGGCGGTGGATGCCTGGCGCTTGGCACTGCGCAGCCTGGCCATGGGGGATGCCGCAGCGGCGCTGCTGCGCGGCATGGCCTGCCGCTTGCTGCTGGACGAGCAGTTGCTGGAAAGCGCTGAAATCGTGCGTCAGTTCAACCGCAATCTTTCGCTGGGTGCGGCCCCCATGGATGTGGCGGCCTGGCTGGACGGTTTTCTGAACCAGCAGGCGCTGGTGCTGCTGCATGACGAGTCCATCTGGGGGGCCGTCGATGCCTGGCTCAGCGCTCTGGGCGAGGTGCAGTTTGCACAGATTCTGCCGCTGGTGCGGCGCAGCTTCTCGGCCTTTAGCAATCACGAGCGGCAAAGCCTGGGCGACAAGGTCAAGCGAACGCCTGTCGGAGGCGCTGCGGCACCGGGTCCCGCCATGGGCGCCGCGGACGATGCCGCTCCCTGGGATGAGTCGCGTGCCTTGCTGGCCTTGCCCGTGCTCAATGAGCTGCTGGGCTTGAATCTGCCTCAGGCGCTGATGGGCCAGGCCCAGGCAACTACCGATTTTGATGCGGCTGCGGCCAAGGTGTGACCATGAAGCAAACAGCAAATATGGCGACTGAGCCGCAACAGGAATCCGAAGAGCTGCAGCCCACTACGCGGATGCAGCGCTGGCGCATGGTGCTGGGCAGCCCCGCTGACGCCAGTTGCGGCGGTGTGACGGGCCGTTTGCAGGAGATGGACAAGGCGCTGGCCGCCTTGTATGAGGAAGACAGCAAGCTGGCATCGCGCAAGGGCGGACGCGGCAACTCCTCGCCTTCGGTATCGCGCTGGCTGGGCGATATCCGCAAATACTTTCCGAGCCAGATCGTGCAGGTCATGCAGCGCGATGCCATGGAGCGCCTGAATCTGCGTGAGCTGCTGCTGCAGCCTGAGATGCTGGAGAACGTGCAGCCCGATGTGCATCTGGTGGCGGACCTGATTTCGCTGGGCTCGGTGATTCCGCAGAACACCAAGGCCACGGCGCGGCTGGTGGTGCGCAAGGTGGTGGACGAACTGATGAAAAAGCTCGAGGAGCCCATGCGCAGTGCGGTGGCCGGGGCACTGGATCGCAGCCAGCGCAACCGCCGCCCGCGCCATGCGGAGATCGACTGGAATCGCACCATACGCGCCAACCTGCGCCATTGGCAGCCCGAGTACAAGACCATTGTTCCGGAGACGTTGATTGGCTATGGGCGCAAGGCGCGCCGACCGCAGCGCGAGGTGATCCTGTGCATTGACCAGAGCGGCTCCATGGCCAACTCGGTGGTCTATTCCAGCATCTTCGGTGCGGTGATGGCCAGTCTGCCGGCCGTGGCCACCAAGCTGGTGGTGTTTGATACGGCCGTGGTCGATCTGACGGAGAAACTCGACGATCCCGTCGATGTGCTGTTTGGCGTGCAGCTGGGCGGTGGCACCGATATCAATGGTGCGGTCGGCTACTGCCAGGGGCTGATCAGCGAGCCGCGCAACAGCATTCTGGTGCTGATCTCCGACCTTTACGAAGGCGGTGTGGAGTCGGGCCTGCTGCGCCGCGCCAACGAGCTGGTGGAAGCGGGCGTGCAGTTCATCACGCTGCTGGCGCTCAGCGACGAGGGCGCTCCGGCCTATGACGCGGAACTGGCGGCCAAGCTGGCGGCTCTGGGCGTGCCCTCGTTTGCCTGCACCCCCGATGCCTTTCCGCAGCTCATGGCGGCGGCCATCCGCCGCGACGATGTGGCCGCCTGGGCGGCGACGCAGGGCTTCAAGACCAGCAAATAGGAAGACTGAGGAAGACTGCCCGAAGAAGACTGCTTGTTGGGGCTCAGTCCGGCAGCACGACGCCGAGCTTGGCCAGCTTGGCGGCCATCACATCACGGCGGCGCGCGGCCTTGGCAGCGGTTTCGCTGACCGTTGCAATGGTCTTGGGGCCTTTGCCCGCAGCGGCTTTGACCAGCTCGGCCTTCTTGGCGGCCTCTGCGGCAAGTTTGCGGTAGCTGGCAATCAGTTCGGCATGAGCGATGGCTTGAGTCACAGGGTTTCCGTTCGGTAAGGGCGCTCATTGTCGCTGCAAAGCCAGGACCCCGTGCCGAACGCGCGCTGGTTGGCAATTTCCTGTCGCACTCGTGGCACGGTTTGCAGGCATGATGGCGACTTTGCAAACCACCGGGAGAAGCGATGGCAGGTGCCGGCCTTTTGATGTTGCTAGACGATATTGCTAGCTTGCTGGACGACGTGGCCTTGATGACCAAGACTGCCGCAGGCAAGAGCACGGCGATTCTGGATGATGTGGCCACCCAGACCAAGGTGGCGGTGCAGAAGACGGCCGGCGTGCTGGGCGACGATCTGGCCCTCAACGCCGAGCAGGTCACGGGTGTCAAGGCCAGCCGGGAACTGCCCGTGGTCTGGGCTGTGGCCAAGGGCTCGTTGATGAATAAGGCTATTTTGGTGCCCGCAGCGCTGTTGATCAGCGCCTTTGTGCCCTGGTTGATCACGCCTTTGCTGATGGTGGGGGGCGCGTTTCTGTGCTTCGAAGGCGTGGAGAAGATCCTGGATCTGTTTCACAAGCACCAAAAGCATGATGCGCATGACGCCGTGGTGGATGCCGAGGAGGCTGCCCATCAAGGTGTTGCACCTTCATCGGTGCGTGCCGCGCGTGAAAAGCAGATGGACCCGATGGAGTACGAAAAGCAGAAGGTCAAGGGTGCCGTGCGTACGGACTTTATTCTGTCGGCCGAAATCATGGCGATCGCGCTGGGTACGGTAGCCACCAAGCCCATCTGGGAGCAGGCTGCGGTGCTGATCGCCGTGGCTCTGGGCATCACCGTGTTCGTCTACGGACTGGTGGCCGGCATTGTGCGCATGGATGATGTGGGCGGCTGGCTGATGGCCAGGAGCAGCAGCGCTGCCAAGGCCATGGGCCGTGGTCTGATTGCTTTTACCCCGTGGCTGATGCGCGGGCTGTCCATCGTGGGCACGGCCGCCATGTTCATGGTGGGCGGCAGCTTGCTGGTGCACGGCATAAAGCCTGTCGAGCATTGGATAGAGCAGGCGATTGTGCCCACGGGGGGTATGGTTGCAATGCTGGGACCGGTGTTGGTGCATGTGCTGGTTGGGGGCGTCATTGGCGGTGCGGTTGTGGTGTGCGTGGAGCTGTGGCACAAGCTGCGACCAGCCGGGGTGGCTCATCCGAAGTGACGAATACCATCACTGGTGACGTAAATTTTTGCGCTTCATCAGTATCTTGGGCGGACGTGGCCTATGGGCAACGTCCGCTTTTTTCTTTGCGGTGTTGGTGTGCGGGTTGACATGGGACAAACCCGTGTGGCAGCGGCTTTGTTTCAATGGATGCCAAGGGATGCAAAGCATTGCACTCACCCAATTCTTCAAGGAAAGAACCCATGAAAAAGACTCTGATCGCGATTGCTGCCGTTGCCAGTGCCCTGACTGCCGGGACCGCTTTTGCCCAATCTTCGTTTGACGGCTCCAGCCCTTGGCAGGTTCGCGTGCGCGCTCTGCATCTGGACAGCGACAACGGTGGCGCTGCTGGAGACGCTGGCGTGAGCATCAACAACAAGTGGATGCCTGAACTGGACGTGTCCTACTTCTTCACGCCCAACATCGCGGCAGAGCTGGTGCTGACCTATCCCCAAAAGCATGATGTGCGCCTGAATGGCGGCAAGATCGGTTCGCTCAAGCATCTGCCCCCCACCTTGCTGGCGCAGTACCACTTCACCAACTTTGGGGCCTTCAAGCCCTATGTGGGTGCAGGCGTGAACTACACACGCTTCTCGAGCGTGGACATCCTGGATGGTGCCGTGACCGTGAAGAAGAACAGTTTTGGCGGCGCGCTGCAGGTCGGCTTCGACTATGCGCTGGACAAGAACTGGTCACTGAACTTCGATATCAAGAAGGTGTATTTGGGCACCAAGATCACAGGTGCAGGCGTGTTTGAAAACACCAAGTTCAAGGTTGACCCATGGCTGGTGGGTGTGGGTGTGGGCTATCGCTTCTGATAGCTTCACGGCAAAGAGTGTTCTTGTCTGCGGCCTTCTTCCCGCAGGCGAGGCACGCACCGCAGGCTCTGCGGTGCATCGGGGTCATCAGGTCGGCATGGCCTGATGACTTCGGAGGCTAGGGTGTATGTTTAGATCGGTATTCCGCCAACGCGGGGTACCGATTTTTTTTGCTGAATTCTTTGAGCAGTATTGACTTTGTCAGCATTGCTGCATGCGCATGCAGTAAAAGAATCGCTGGCTTCAGTCCTACTTCTGCCGATTGCCGGCCGCGCTAGGCTGAGGGCCTAAGGCAGGCTTGGCAGTGATGGCGCGGGCAGTGGCTGCATCGCGCGATCGGCTCATCAGGAGGATCAGCATGCGCGCGATACCGGACAGGCAGGCAGCATCAATAGAGTTTGCATCACGCGCAGGGCGCATTCCATTGCCTCTGGCGACCTCGTTGAGACCTCCACAGCTTCAGGGCGAGAGTTGCACCTTTATGGATGCGTATACCCCCTCCACGCTTGTGCGCTGTGAACTGGCGCAGGGGCTGATGCAGCGGCAGGCGCAGATTTCCCCCAAGTTCCTATATGACGCGCATGGCTGCGCCCTGTTTGAGCAGATAACCCAGCTGCCCGAGTACTATCCCACAAGAACCGAGGCGGCCATCATGGCTCGCTACGACCTGGAGATCGCCCAGGCCATGGCGGGTTGCCAGGTGCTGATAGAGCTGGGAGCGGGAAATTGCGAAAAGGTGCGACGCCTGTGTCGCAGCGTGGGGCCGCAGCAGTTTCTCGGGGTGGATATTGCGGTCGAGTTTTTGCAGGCCGCTGTGGCGAGGCTGGAGCATGACTTTCCGCGGCTTACGGCTCGTGCGGTTGCGGCGGATTTCACGGGGGACTGGCATCTGCCGTCAGGCGTGCCGCAGGCGCGGCGTGAGCTGTTCTATCCCGGCTCCTCGATCGGCAACTTCGATACACAGCAGGCTTTGCATATGCTCAGACATATGCATTCGCTCGTGGAGGGCGACGGCGGTCTGCTCATTGGTATCGATCTGCCCAAGCCGGTACCGATTCTGTTAGCGGCTTACGACGATGAGCAGGGCGTCACAGCCGAATTCAATCTCAATGTGCTCAATCATGTGAACCGTCTGCTGGGCAGCGATTTCAATCTTCAGGACTGGGCGCATGAGGCGCGCTTCGACAGCCGGACATCGCGCATAGAGATGCATTTGCGCGCCCGTCGCCCCGTCATGGTGTGCTGGCCTCAGGGCCTGCGCTATTTTGCTCAGGGCGAGACCATCCATACGGAGAACAGCTACAAATACCCGCTGTCCGATTTCCTCTCCATGCTGGCTTGCGCAGGATTTGCCGAACCCAGGGTCTGGACCGATGAGCAGAAATGGTTTGCCGTCATTCATGCCCATGCCTGAAGCCATGGTTCTGCCCCTTTTCGTCTCGTCTGAGGCATGGGACTGGACGGCACTGGCGCAGCAGTTCGCGCAGGTGAGGGCCTGCACGCAAAAGCTGGCAGCGCCATTGTCCGCCGAAGACGCCTGCGTGCAATCCATGCCCGATGCCAGTCCTGCCAAATGGCATCTGGCCCATACCAGCTGGTTCTTCGAAACCTTTGTACTGGCCGTGCATCAGCAGGAGTATCAGGTTTTCGATGCCAGCTATCGCATGCTGTTCAACTCCTACTACCAGCAGGTGGGGACACGCTATCCGCGAGCTCAGCGGGGTTTGTTGACCAGGCCGGCTCTGGCACAGGTCATGGCCTATCGCACTGTGGTGGATGAGCAGATGCTGGCGCTGATGGCCGCCATGAAAGAGACAAGCCCGACGACGCAGGAGGCCGTTGCTCAGCTCGTCACATTGGGTCTGCAGCACGAGCAGCAGCATCAGGAGTTGATGCTCACCGACATCAAGCATTTGCTTTCTTGTCACCCACTCTGGCCTGCTTATGCGACAGGTGGGGGGGCAGAGGGGAATTGCGTGCAGGCCTATGCCGATATCACTTGGCAGCCACTTGAGGCGGGCATCTACAGCATAGGTCATGGCGGCGGCAGCTTTGCGTTTGACAATGAAATGCCCAGGCACAGCGTCTATGTGCAAGCCGCGCAGATTGCATCGAGGCCCGTGAACAATGGCGAGTTTCTGCGCTTTGTGCTGGATGGTGGCTACAGTAAGCCGCAATGGTGGCTGGCCGAGGGCTGGGACTGGTGCCAGGCACAGCAACTGAGCCACCCCTGGTACTGGAGGCAAGCTGAGGATGCTTCAGGTGATGTGGGCTGGCAGGAGTTCAGCCTGTATGGCGTGACGGCTCTGCATGCGCTGAGGCCTGCCTGTCATATTTCCTATTTCGAGGCCGATGCCTATGCGCGCTGGGTCGGTGCGCGCCTGCCGACGGAGATGGAGTGGGAGGTGGCAATGAGCGCGCATGACTGGCCTGTGTCCTCGTCAGTAGGGCACGCCAGCCTGCATCCTGAAATCTCAGGCGCTCATCATGGGATGGCAACTGGCCAGGTCTGGGAGTGGACGCATTCGTCCTATGCCGCCTACCCGGGCTTTCGCGTGGCCGAGGGTGCCGTGGGTGAGTACAACGGCAAGTTCATGGTCAACCAGTATGTGCTGCGCGGAGGCTCCTGCCTCACGCCTGCCAGTCATGCGCGGCTGACCTATCGCAACTTCTTTCCCGCAACGGCTCGCTGGCAGATGACGGGGCTGCGCCTGGCGCGCGATGCCTGAGGCCGCGCGCCAGAGTTGGACGCCTTTTCAGACCCGTTCCAGCGCCTGGTTCAGGTCGGCCAGCAGATCGTCGATATGCTCGATGCCCACGGACAGGCGCACCATGCCTTCGGTCACGCCGGCCTTGGCCAGCTCTTCGGCATCCAGCTGGCGGTGGGTGGTTGAGGCGGGGTGGGTCGCCAGCGACTTGGCATCGCCGATATTGACCAGGCGCGTGAACAGCTGCAAGGCATCCAGGAAGCGTGCACCGGCCGCACGGCCTTCGTTGCCTTTGAGGCTGAAGGAGAGAATACCGGAGGCGCGGCCGCCAGACTGCTTTTGCACGATGGCGTGGTCGGGGTGGTCCTTGAGCCCGGCATAGCGCACCCACTCCACTTTTGGGTTTTGCTGCAGGATTTCGGCAATCTTCTGCGTGTTTTCGCAGATGCGGTCCATGCGCAGGGCCAGGGTTTCGATGCCCTGCAGAATCTGGAAGGCGTTCTGCGGCGAGATGGCAGCGCCCATGTTTCGCAGCGGAACGACGCGGGCGCGGCCGATGAAGGCGGCGGGGCCCAGCGCTTCAGTGTAGACCACGCCGTGATAGCTGACGTCGGGTTCGTTCAGGCGCTTGAAGCGGGCCTTGTGCTCCGCCCAGGGGAACTTGCCGCTGTCCACGATCGCCCCGCCAACGCTGGTGCCGTGGCCGCCCAGGTATTTGGTCAGCGAATGCACGACGATGTCTGCGCCATGTTCAAACGGGCGCAGCAGATAGGGAGAGGGCACGGTGTTGTCGACGATCAGCGGCACACCATGCTGGTGGGCCACATCGGCCAGCGCACGGATATCGGTCACATTGCCCAGCGGGTTGCCGATGGACTCGATGAATACCGCCTTGGTCCTGCCGTCGATCAGCTTGCCGAAGCTGGCCGGATCGCGTGGATCTGCAAAGCGCACCTCGATGCCTTGCTGCGGGAAGGTGTGGGCAAACAGATTGTAGGTGCCGCCGTAGAGCGTGCTGGCAGACACGATGTTGTCGCCCGCTTCGGCCAGGGTCTGGATGGCGGCGGTGATAGCGGCCATGCCTGATGCAACGGCCAGTGCGGCAATGCCGCCTTCGAGCGCCGCGACGCGCTTTTCCAGCACGTCGGTGGTGGGATTCATGATGCGCGTGTAGATATTGCCCGGGACCTTCAGATCAAACAGATCGGCGCCATGCTGGGCGCTGTCAAACGCATAGGCCACCGTCTGGTAGATGGGCACGGCCACAGCCTTGGTGGTGGGGTCGGGGGAATAGCCGGCATGTACGGCGAGTGTCTCTATGCGCATGTGTGTGTCTCTTTGGCAAGTTATTCGAACGCCACAGCCAGAGCTTTGGCGTCATTGATTATGGACAGGACGCTGATTCAGGCGAACGACCTAATGGCTATGTGCTTATGCCAGAGTGAAGGCGAGCGCTGTATTGGAATATTGGAGATACTTCTCGCCGGAGAATGGATGACATTGAATTCACAGTTTCCTGCGCGGAGAACCTCAATTGGGCCAGCCTGCAGATTTGTACTTTGCCTTGATTGCACCGGCTTGCGTGGTGTTGTTCGGGTTTGCCCTGTTGGCTTGCTGGTATGTGCAACGCCGACAGCCGCGTGCGCTGTTTCTGCTCTGGCTGGTGGGCGGTTACGTGCTGCTCGCGACGGCTTTGGCTGCCCAAAGCCTGATGAGCAATGCGCAGCTGAGCCAGTTTGCCATGGCCACGGCATGCCTGTACCTGCTTGGTACCTGGTCGCTGGCGCAAGGGGTTTCACTTAGGCTGGGGTCTGCGGGGGCGAGTGTGCCCGGCGGCATTCTGATCGCTGTCGTCGCCCTGTCCGTGCTGTTCTATTTTTCCCGGATCGAGAATAACTTGTGGGTCCGCGTGCAGTGTCTGGCACTGGCGATGGCGCTGCAGCTGACCCTGGCCATACCGGCTTTTCTCAGGGCCGATTCGTCAAAGGACTGGCTGGAGCGCGCAGTGCGCTGGGCCTATGGGCTCAATGTATGCAATGCATTGTTACGGCCTGCGGCCGTCAGTCTGTTGCCTGTGCACGAAGTGCAGGAGCTGACCCGATCCGGATATTGGCTGCTCACCCAGGCCATAGCGCTTCTGTTTGCGATGTGGTTTGCTGTAGGACTGCTGGCATGCTCGGTCAGGGATGTGATGACGACATTGCGCGAAGAGCGCAACCGGGACTCTTTGACGCGCCTGCTCAATCGTCGCGCTTTCATGGAGGCTGCAGAGTCGCGTTTGGCCGATCAGCGGCTGGTGCCCTGGGCCGTGGTCGCTGTGGACATCGATCATTTCAAGTACATCAACGACAACTGGGGTCATGCAGCTGGCGATCAGGTGCTGCAGCACCTGGCACAACTGCTGACTCAGCAGGTCAGAGACTGTGATCTGGTTGCCCGCTTCGGCGGAGAGGAGTTCGTCTTGCTGCTTTCGCGAGTACAGCTGTTCGAAGCGCAAGCCATTGTGGAGCGTGTGCGTGAGCGCTTGCAAAGTCATGTGCTCGCAGGAATGCCTGCGCAAATGAGGGTGACAGCCAGTTTTGGCATTGCTGCACTCAGCTCCGCGCAGGATTTCGAGCAGGCACTGGCCCAGGCCGATGCGCTGCTCTACCAGGCCAAGAAGGCGGGGCGGGATTGCGTCATGAGCTCTGCGCAAGACGAGAGCCAGTCGCAATGGAGAATGATTGCCTGACCCCGCTATCAGGCCCAGAACTCTTGACGCCTTGCCTTCAGGATTCGGCTCGCGATCGGAGGCACGACACTTCAGGACCTCGGACTTCTGGGGGCGCGCCGTGGAAGAACGGGGAGGGCGCTTTCCCAGGTGGGCAGGTGCGCATAGATGACGGCCGGGGCATGGGCGTCATTGGCGGCATAGCGTCGCTGGGCCGGGCTGAGTTCTGCTGCGGCCCAGTTGGAGGTGGTGGTGCGCTTGGACTTGCGAAAGCTCTGCTGGAGTACCAGCGCTGCTGCAGCACGCACACCCACCGACGGGCCATAGCCCAGCCGCTTGAAGCGGCTGTCCAGATCCTGAATATTGATCAGCGGCGCTCCCAGCCTGCGGGGCAGGGAGTGTTTATCGTTATCGAGCCCGAAGCCGACCTTGCAGATATGTTCTGCAGCCAGCACCATGCGCGATACTTCCAGAGCCATGGGCCTGTGCAGCTGCAGCAGCCAGACCTGGCTGGCCGTGGCGAGCTGCACCAGATGAGGGCCGTTGTCCTGCTGGCCGATATTAAAGATGGGTTTGCTTTCCGTGTCAAAGCCGAGCACAGGCTCGGCATTCATGGCCTTGAAGGCGGCTTCAAATTCGGCTTCGGACTGCGGAAGGTGGATTGCATGTTCGGGCAATTCCAGAAACGGAGGGAGCAGGGCACTTTCGTCCTTGCTGGGGGCAATCAATCTGGGCATGCGGGTGATTACACAACAGCTTGGCTTGTCCCCAGATCATGTGGGCCGGTCTGTGGGTAATTCCGGGGAAATGTCTGCAAAGCCTTGCTCACAAAGGTATTGCATGTGTTGCTTAAATAAAAGGCAGTTTCAGCGGCGTGAAAAAGCGGGAGCGCGTTTTTCCAGAAAGGCGCTCACGCCCTCACGGCTATTGGTATGGCTGGCGCAGTCGGTGATGGCCAGGCGTTCGGCCTCGAGGTGGGCGGCCAGATCATGGCTGTGGGCGCTGTCGCAGAGCTTTTTGATATGGGCCAGAGAATGGGGAGCGCCTGCAGCCAGGTCTTCGGCCAGTTGAAGGGCCTGGGCAGCCAGAGCATCCGGCTCATGCAACTCGTCAAAGATGCCCATGCGCAAGCAGTCCTGGGCAGAGGCAGGACGGTTGCTCATCAGCAGGTACTTGGCCTTGGCAGCACCAGCCCTGCGGCTGAGGTAGTAGGAGGAGCCCAGATCCGGGCTCAACCCTATGGCCGAGTAACCACCGCGCAAGAACACCTTGTTGGAGGCCAGCACGATGTCAGCACACAGACCCAGGCCAATGCCGCCACCGCCCAGCGCACCCTGAATGGCGCTGATGACAGGCACGGGCATGGTGACCAGTGCGTGCATGGTGGGGTTGAGCAGGGCCAGAATTTCCGTGATCTGGCGGGGCAGCTGATTGCGGTTTTGCACGAACTCACGAATATCCCCGCCCACGCAAAATTGCTTGCCTGCAGCAGAGATCAGTACAGCGCCAATATCTGCCTTGCAGGCCTGTTGCACCGCAGCGGCCAGTGCATGGGCCATGGGGGTGCTGATGACATTGCCCTGGTCGGGCTGGTTCAGCACGATATGGCCGACGCCATTGCGCTGCTCCCATAAAACGAGTTCGGACATTAGGCGATCTTTCTTTCCTGGTTGGCCCAGAAGGGCGCGCGCAATGTGGTCTTCAAAATCTTGCCCGCGCCAGATAGCGGCATGGCGTCGATGAAGGAAACCCCACGCGGGCATTTGTAGTGGGCAATGCGATTCTTGCAGAACTGGATTAGCTCATCGGCCTCAAGCATGGCACCAGCTTTGCGCACGATGAAGACATGCACCAGCTCGCCCCATTGCTCGCTGGGCACGCCAATGACAGCGCAGGATGCGACGCCTGGATGGGTGGTGATTACGCTTTCCACTTCCACACTGTAGACGTTCTCGCCGCCAGTCACGATCATGTCTTTGAGGCGATCGACGATGAAGACATAGCCCTCGTCATCCATGCGGCCGCCATCGCCCGTGTGCATCCAGCCGTTGCGAATGGCAGCGGCAGTCTCGGTAGGCTTGTTCCAGTAGCCCAGCATGACGCCGGGGCCGCGAACAACCACTTCTCCCACCTCGCCCCGTGCCACTTCCTGCCCGTCGGGGTCCACGATACGGACTTCGGTGCAGACCGTGGCGCGTCCGGCGCTGCGATGGCGGCCTTGGGTCCGTCCCTCCTGTCTGTGCATTTCGGGGCTCAGAACCGTGGCGACCGGGGCCAGCTCCGTCATGCCATAGGCCTGGGTGAAGCCGACGCTGGGAATGGTCTTCATGGCCCGGTCCAACAGACCTTCGGAAATGGGCGACGCCCCATACAACATGTTCTGCAGCGAACTCAGGTCATATTGATGGACATCCGGGTGGTCCACCAACATCTGAATCATGGTGGGTACCAGCAGCAGGTCGGTGATCGATTCTGTGGAAATAGCCTGAAGAACGGCCACAGGATCAAAGCGCGGCACCATGACATGGCAGCCACCAGCAGCCAGCAGCGCATTCATGAAGGCACCGTCTGCCAGATGAAACATGGGCGCAGCATGCAAACCGACGCTGCTGCGACGTGCCGTGTTCTCGCAGACGCCGGAGATGGCGTTTGTGTAGAGATTGCGATGGCTGAGCATCACGCCCTTGGGCGTGCCGGTGGTGCCACCGGTATAGAACACACCGGCCAGATCATCTCCGCCACGCAAGGCGTCTTCCACCGGCGCGGTATTGGCAACCAGTGCCTCATAGGAAAGCATGCCTTCGGGAGCCGGGCCATCACCGATGTGGATCAGCGTCTGCAGGGCTTGTGCACTCTTTCGGATTTCAGGAATCAGGGGCAGAAAGCTGTCATCCACCAGCAGGACATGGGTGTCACAGTCGTCCAGTGAATAGGCGATCTCTGCAGCACTCCATCGGATATTGATGGGGTTGACGGCAGCGCCCGCCCAGTAGGTGGCAAGGTAGTACTCCAGATACCAGTCGGAGTTCAGGCCGAGGATGGCCACGCGGTCGCCCGCTTGCACGCCCAGTGCGCGCAAGGCGCCAGCAAAGCGGGCCACACGCTCGCCCAACTGCACAAAACTGCGTCTGCGACCGTTGTAGATCGTGGCAGTGGCGTGGGGCTGCTGCTGTATGGAGCGGCGCAGATTTTGCGTGAGATACATGACAGGCCTTCCAAGGTCAGTGTGTTGGAGAAAAGAGCGGGTCTTGAGCCCTGCTTATGAAAACAGGCGTCTGGCGATCAGGTCCTTCATGATTTCATTGGCACCGCCGTAGATCTTCTGGATGCGTGCATCGGCATACATCCGGCCAATCGGGTACTCCTCCATATAGCCATAACCGCCGAACAACTGCAGGCACTCGTCGATGACGCGGCACTGCTGTTCGCTACACCACCACTTGGCCATGTAGGCGGCCTCGTTTTCCAGCGTGCCATCCAGCAGGCGCTGTATGCAGTCGTTGACAAAGCTGCGCACCACATGGGCAGTGGTGGCGCATTCGGCCAGCTTGAAACGCGTGTTCTGGAAGTCGGCGATCGTCTGGCCAAAAGCCTTGCGCTGCTGCGTGTACTCCACCGTCAGCGCCACGGCCATTTCGATGGCGGCGGCGGCTCCCACGCCAAGCAGCATGCGTTCATAGGGCAGCTGGCCCATCAGCTGCTTGAAGCCCTGGCCTTCGGTGCCGCCCAGCAACTGAGAAGCAGGAATGCGCACGTCTTCAAAAAACAGTTCGGCTGTGTCGGAGATATGCTGGCCTATCTTGTCCAGCCTGCGTCCAACGCGAAAGCCGGGCAGGTTCTCGGTCTCCAGCACCACCAGAGATACACCGCCGCTGCCGGCATCACCCGTGCGCACGGCCACTACCAGCAGATTGGCGGTGAAACCGTTGGTGATAAAGGTCTTGGAGCCATTGATGACATAGTGATCCCCATCAGGCTCAGCGCGTGTGCGCATGGCTTTCAGGTCGGAGCCCATGCTGGGCTCGGTCATCGCAATGCCGGCCAGCATCTCGCCGCTGCACAGCTTGGGCAGCCAGCGCTGCTTTTGCTCGGGCGTGCCATAGGTGTCTATGTAATGGGCGGTGATGGTGTGCACGCTGGTGATGGCGTGAATCTCGGCCTTGGTAAGCTCTTCCTGCACCACTAGCTGATAGGCCAGGTTGCCACCGCCGCCGCCCCATTGCTCGTCCATCTCGGGCAGCAGAAAGCCATGTTCGCCAAAGCCGCGCCAGGTCTCGCGCGGCACATAACCCTGAGCGCGCCAGGCGGGGACATGGGATGCCAGCTCGCGCTCGATGTAGCGGCGCACCTGCTCCCGGAAGGCGTCGATCTCGGCATCCATCCAGTCATGTTGAAAGGGTTTGGGCAGCAGCATGTTCAGACCCCTGTCAGGCCGCCGGTACACATCAAGGTCTGGCCGCTGATGTAGTCCGACTCAGGTTGGCAAAAGAGGTAGACCGCACCCGCTGCTTCGTCGGGCGTGCCGGCCCGACCCAGGGGAATCGTCTGCTCCATGGCGGCCATCAGGCCGGGGTTCACGCCTACCTTGATATCGCGGCCCTCGATGTGGGCTGTCTCGCCATTGGCTGCGGAGTTGGTCAGCCTTGTCTTGATGAGCCCGAATGCCACGCAGTTCACGTTGACGTTCATGCGTCCCCACTCCTTGGCCAGCGTCATGGTCATGCCTGTGATGCCGGCCTTGGCCACGGAGTAGTTGGTCTGGCCCGCATTGCCGAACAGACCCGCCACCGAGGAGATATTGACCACCTTGCGCATGACGCGCTGGCCAGCTTCCAGCTCGGCCTTGGACAAGGCCTTGATGACGGGCTGGGCCGCACGCAGTATGCGAAACGGCGCTGTCAGATGGCAATCGAGAATGGCATACCACTGCTCGTCGCTCATCTTCTGGATGACGCTGTCCCAGGTGTAGCCGGCGTTGTTGACGATGATGTCCAGGCCCTGGTATTTCTGTTCGGCGGCGCCGACAAAGCGCTCGGCAAAGTCGGTGTGGGTGACATTGCCCACACAGGCAATGGCCTCGCCGCCCATTTCGCGTATCAAGGCCAGAGTCTCATTGGCGGGTTCGGCGTCGAGGTCGTTGATGACCAGGCGTGCGCCTTCGCTGGCCAGCTTGAGGGCGATGCTGCGGCCTATGCCGCGGCCAGAGCCCGAAACCAAAGCCACCTTGCCGTCGAGTTTTCCTGTCATTGCTGTCTCCTTGAGGGAATCAATACGCTCTCAGGGCAATCTGATCCAGGCATCGCCCGCGATCTTGGTCTGGCCATGCTGGTTGCTGCTTTGCACCTCGATGCGGACGCCGCGGTCCGCATCGCGTTTTTCCACGATGCGGCCCGTGCATGAGGCCGCATTGGCAAGATGGGTAATGCCCTGAAAGCGCACATCGAAGCGGCGCAGCCGGGACTGTGGCGCCCAGTTGGTCAGCAGCCGACCCAGCCAGGCCATGCCAAGCATGCCGTGCGCAAACACATCGGGCATGCCGGCCTTGCGCGCAAAGTCGGTGTCGATATGAATAGGGTTGTGGTCGCCTGAGGCTCCGGCAAACAAGGCCAGTGTGGTGCGATTGATCGGGGGCAGGTCGAGAGCGGGCAGTACATCTCCAACCTGGACCTCGTCGTAGCGAGGGGTGTTCATTGCCAGCCCTTTCTAGTTGCGAACCACGATGACGGAGCGCATTTCTGCCACCAGCTCGTTGTTCTGATTGACGGCGCGCGATGACTTCACGACAAATTCCAGCGCACCGTTCTTCTTGCTGTAGATGTCATCGATCCTGGACAGCACCGTGATGCGGTCTCCGGCGCAGGCGCTGCGGTGATAGCAAAAGCTTTGCTCACCATGCAGGATCTTGGCGATCGGGATGTTCAGGGTTTGCAGGAGCAGGTCGGACGTGCCACTGTCCATTTCCGCCGCAAACAAAAAGGTGGGGGGCGCGGGCAGGTCCGGGTAGCCCGCTGCGCGGGCGGCCTCCAGGTCGGTATAGACGGCATTGCTCTCACCGATGGCCTTGGCAAAGAAACGCAGGCGACTGCGGTCGAGGCTGAGTTCGGAAGAGGGCAGAACATGCCCTATCCATTGGGGGTCAATCATCGGCAGCTCCTTCAGACGCGCTCGTAGAGGGTGACCACACAGGCTCCACCGAGGCCGAGGTTGTGCTGCAGCGCCAGGCGGGCATTGGCAACCTGCCGCTGGTCGGCGCGGCCGCGCAGTTGCTGCACCAGCTCCGTGCACTGGGCCAGGCCGGTGGCGCCCAGAGGGTGTCCCTTGGACAGCAGGCCGCCCGACGGATTGGTCACAAACTTGCCGCCGTAGGTGTTGTCGCCGTCGCAGACAAACTTTTCCGCACCGCCCACGGGGCACAGGCCCAGGGCTTCGTAGGTCAGCAGTTCGTTTTGCGCAAAGCAGTCATGCAGCTCCACCACGTCCACGTCCTGGGGACTGATGCCCGCCTGCTCATAGACCTGGCGCGCAGCGTCCTGTGCCATGCTGAAGCCCACTACTTCGCGCATATCGTGAGCCTCGAAGGTCCTGGGGCTGTCCGTGGTCATGGACTGAGCGCGGATGCGCACGCTGTGATCCAGGCCATGCTTGAGCGCATAGGCTTCGGACACCAGCAGGGCGGCTGCCGCGCCGCAGGTGGGTGGGCAGGCCATGAGCCGGGTCATCACGCCCGGCCACATCACGGGGGAGGCCATGACCTCTTCCTCCGTAACCTCGGTGCGAAACAGGGCCACGGGATTGCGCGCTGCATGGCGGCTGGCCTTGGCGCGGATCTTGGCGAAGGTGGAAAGCTGCGTGCCGTACTGCTCCATATGCGCCTTGCCTGCTCCGCCGAAGTAGCGCAGGGCCAGTGGCACGCCGTTGTCGCCGACCAGGGCATCGGTTTCCGCTTCGAACCGGTCAAAGGGGCTGGGCCGGTCGCTGAAGACCGAGCCCAGTGCACCAGGGGTCATCTGTTCGAACCCCAGGGCCAGCACGCAGTCTGCAGCGCCGCTGGCCACGGCCTGGCGTGCCAGGAACAGTGCAGTGGAGCCGGTAGAGCAGTTGTTGTTGACGTTGACGATGGGAATGCCGGACATGCCCACCTCATACAGCGCTCTCTGACCGGCGGTGGAGTCACCGTAGACATAGCCCACATAGGCTTGCTGCACTGCGTCATACGCGAGGCCTGCATCTGCCAGCGCCAGGGACGTGGCGCTGGAGCCCATCTGGAAGTAGGGATCACTCTTTCCGGGCTTGGCAAATGGAATCATGCCTACGCCGGCAACAAACACATCGCGACTCATGAGGGCTCCTTGGGAAAGTGGCAAGCAGATGTCGAGCAATGAGGGCCATCGTAGGATTTACCGATGCGCAAACCCATTGCCGAGCGCATCTTTCGTATGTCAAAAGACCTCAAGGTGATCTTTTCATGGCTGCTGCTTCTATCGTTCCTTTCACGATCTCCATGGCGTTGGTGCGAGGTATTGCTGCCGGGGTGAGAAGACGAGGGCATGACTGCGAGGAGCTGCTGCTGCGTGCAGGCATAGCCCCTTTGCTGTTGGCGCAGGAAGGCGCCAGAGTCACGGCAGACCAGTATGTGGCGCTGATGTGGCGAGTGGTGGAGATGTTGGGAGACGAGGCCATGTGCCAGTTCTCCAGACCGCTCAAGCGCGGCAGCCTGGAGCTGATTGCCCGTCAGGCCCTTTCAGGGCACGGAATGGAGACCGCGCTGCAGCGCATGTGCCAGGCCCATGTGCTGCTGCAGGACCAGGTGGATGTGCAACTGGTGCGTGATGGAGCGCTGGCTGGCATTGTGCTGCGCCCGGTGGGGAATGAGCCGCTGCCCAATTTCCTCTATGAGTTTTCCCTGCGTGTGCTGTGGCGGCTTACTGCCTGGCTGATGGGCGGTACGCTCAAGGTGCAGCACTTTGACTTTGCCTTCGGGCAGCCCGATTACGCCAACGACTACGGCGACACCTTTCCTGCGCCTTTGCATTTCGGCCTGCCGTTTTCGGCATTCTGGTTTGACGCGCGCAAGCTCGCCCGTGTCTGCAGCCGCGACGAGCAGGCTTTGCAGACCTTTGTGGCCAGTTGGCCGGCGGCGGCCATCATGCCGCCGCGTACCGGAGAAGGTGTGGATGCCCGCGTGCATGCCCATTTGCTGCAGTCGCGTCCGCAGTGGGCAGGGCTGGAAGCCACGGCCGCCGAGTTGAACATGTCGGCCCCCACGCTGCAGCGCAAGCTGGCTGCTGCAGGCACCTCCTTTCAGGCCATCAAGGATGAGCTTCGCCGAGACATCGCGGTCTCTCGGCTGGGGACCAGCAAAGTCAGCTTTACAGAGCTGGCTGCAGACCTCGGGTTTGCCGATGCGGCGGCCTTTCAACGTGCATTCAAGGGATGGACGGGCAGCTCTCCCGGCCTTTATCGCGCCAGGTCGGTCGAGAGCTGATTTCTTGAAAACCCTTGCGTGAAAGCCCTAGTTATTTTTACAGAGCAAATGATTGGTAAAAATAAAAAAGGCCGATATGCTGCATCTCATGCAAACAAGTCATGAAGCAGTCATCACCAAAAAGCGCGGTCGCGGCAGACCTCCGAAGTCGGCCGATGAGCGCAATGAAAGCATGCGCCGTGGCGAGCTGGTGAAGGTCGCGGCGCAGCTATTCAGACAGCGCGGATTTCATGGCACCAGCACACGCGATATCGCTGCAGCCGCAGGTATGCAGCCAGGCTCCCTGTTCTATTTTTTCGAGAGCAAGGAGGCCATCCTGCATGCGGTCATGCGCGATGGAATGGCGCAGGCAGCCGCCAGCCAGGCCGCTGCACTGGATGCGCTGACGGCGCGTGCCAGTGGTGTGCAGCGCCTGCGGGCCCTGGTGCGCAATCACCTGCAGATCATGGTCGGTCCGGACAGTGACTTCATTCCCGTCATGCTGTACGAATGGCGGCTGCTCAGTGATGAGCAGCGCGTGGATGTGGGAGCGCAAAAAGACGAATACGAGGCGCAGTGGATGCCCGCACTGCAGGCCCTGCACCACACGGGAAAGCTCAAAGCCAGTCCAGAGATTGCACGCCTGTTGATCTTCGGTGCGCTGAACTGGACGGCTCAATGGTTTACCGAGGGCCGTGGGCTGACGCTGGATGAGCTTACCGAGCAAGCCCTGGCCTTATTCATTGGAGAGCGTTGATGTACCAATCCGTATTCCGTGCCGCATTGTTTGCGGGGCAGGTGGTTGTGGTGACTGGTAGCGGCTCGGGAATCGGTCGCTGTGTTGCGCACGAGCTGGCATCCCTGGGGGCCACAGTCGCCCTGGTGGGACGCAATCAGGACAAGCTGGCTGCGGTGCAAGCCGAGTTGCAGCAGGCCGGAGTACCGGAGGATCGAGTCAGCCGGCACAGAGCGGATATACGGGATGAGGCTGCCGTCAAAGCGCTGGTGGCCGAGGTTCTGGCCCGCCACGGGCGCATCGACGCCCTGGTCAATAACGCGGGTGGGCAGTACATCGCGCCCCTGGCCAGCATCGGAGTCAAGGGCTGGCAGGCCGTGCTGGACACCAATCTCACAGGCGGCTTTCTGATGGCGCGCGAATGCTTTGTGCAACACATGGCAGAGCATGGTGGCTCCATCGTCAACATGGTGGCCGATATATGGGGCTCCATGCCGGGCATGGGGCACAGCGGTGCGGCGCGAGCGGGCATGGTCAGCCTTACCGAGACGGCGGCTGCGGAATGGGCACCCCATGGCGTGCGTGTGAATGCCATCGCACCCGGCTACATCGCCTCCAGCGGCATGGATCACTACCCACCCGAAGCGGCGGCCATGCTGCGCAAGATACCCGCCACCGTGCCGGCGGGACGCTTTGGCAACGAGGCCGAGGTTTCCGCCTCCATCGTGTTTTTGCTCAGCCCCGCAGCCAGTTTTATCAGCGGCACGGTTTTGCGCGTCGATGGCGCCCGGCCCCAGGTGCGCATGGGCATGGGGCCGGTTGCCGCCAGCGCCGAGGTGCAGCAGCGCGGCGCAGTGCGTGCATTTGGCGGCTTTTCTCTCTACCAGACTCCCAAGGTTTTTCAGTCATGAGCGTCTTTGCATCGCAATGGAATGCAGCCGGCGAGCAGGCGCAGCAGCGCCGGGCCGCCACGCTGTCGCGCATCGCCGCGCTGCGTGAGC
This sequence comes from Comamonas testosteroni, assembly GCF_030505195.1. NCBI lineage: Bacteria > Pseudomonadati > Pseudomonadota > Betaproteobacteria > Burkholderiales > Comamonadaceae > Comamonas > Comamonas testosteroni. The sequence continues at coordinate 617,429 of NZ_CP129672.1, read as the reverse complement.
TGGAGCAGCGGGCAGCCCAGGCATCGCAGCGGGCCAAGCCGCAGTTTGAAAAGCGCGGCCAGTTGCTGCCGCGAGAGAGAGTGGCCTTGCTGCTGGATGCCGGGACGCCATGGCTGCCGCTGTGCACGCTGGCGGGTTTCATGCTGGACCAGGAAGACCCCGCCAAGTCGGTTCCCGGAGGCGGAATGCTGGCGGGCATCGGCTTTGTCAGCGGCGTGCGCTGCATGGTCGTGGCCAGCGATTCGGGCATCGAGGCGGGAGCCATCCAGGAAAAAGGCCTGGACAAGATGCTGCGCGTGCAGGAGATTGCGCTGCAGAACAAGCTGCCCTTCATTCATTTGGTTGAGAGTGCAGGCGCCAACCTCATGCGCTACCGTGTCGAGGGCTTTGTGATGGGCGGAGCCTTGTTTCGCAACCTGGCGCGGTTGTCCGCGGCGGGTTTGCCGGTCATCACCGTGCAGCATGGCTCGGGCACGGCCGGCGGAGCCTATATGCCGGGGTTGTCGGACGTGGTCATCATGGTGCGCGGTCGCTCGCGCGCCTTTCTGGCCGGGCCGCCCCTGCTCAAGGCGGCGACCGGCGAAATCGCGACCGAGGAGGAGCTGGGCGGTGCCGAAATGCACACCAGTGTCTCGGGGTTGGGCGAATATCTGGCGGAGGACGACCGCCATGCCCTGAGTATGGCACGCGCCGTGGTGTCTCAGCTATCTTCATGGAAGACGTCTGCAACGATTGATGCATATGCGAAAAAAGCTATTGATTCAGGAGTTTCGGAGCCGCGTTACGACGCCGATGAACTGCTGGGCCTGATGCCGGCACACCATCGCGAGCCAGTGGATATGCACGAAGTCATGGCGCGGCTGGTCGATGGTTCCGAGCTGCTGCTGTTCAAGTCCGGCTACGGTGCGGCCACGCTCTGTGCGCAGGCGCATATCGGCGGCCATGCCGTGGGCCTGATCTCCAGCAACGGCCCCATCGATGTGGCCGGTGCTAGCAAGGCCGCGCACTTCATTCAATGGATGTGCCAGTTGGGCCACCCCATCATCTATCTGCAGAACACCACGGGCTATATGGTGGGCAAGGACAGCGAGCAGGCCGGCATGATCAAGCACGGCAGCAAGATGATTCAGGCCGTCACCAATGCCACCGTGCCGCAGATCACCATCCAGTGCGGCGCCAGTTTCGGAGCAGGCAACTACGGCATGTGCGGCCGAGGCTATGCGCCGCGCTTTCTGTTCAGCTGGCCCGGCGCCAAGACGGCGGTGATGGGCGGCGAGCAGGCGGCCAGCACCATGCGCCAGGTCACCGAGGCCGCCATGGCACGCAAGGGTTTGCCCATCGATGCCGAGCTGATGCAAAAGCAGTACGACCAGATCGTGGCCATGTTCGAAGCCCAGGCCGATGCGCTGGTCACCAGCGGCTTGTTGCTGGACGACGGTGTGATCGACCCGCGCGACACCCGCGCAGTGCTCTCGTTTTGCCTGCAGACCTTGCACGAAGCGCAGCAGCGCACCTTGCGCCCCATGCAGTTTGGGGTCGCGCGCATGTAGGGGCGCGCCTCTTCCCCCCTTTTTTTCTTCCAAACAGGACTCGACGGAGACAAGCCATGCAATGGACCCATGAACATCTGGAAGTGCGCAATACCCTCAATCGCTATATCGACGAGAAGATCAACCCTCATGTCGATGAATGGGAGCAGGAGGAGATCTTCCCTGCGCACCAGGTGTTCAAGGGGCTGGGCGATCTGGGCCTGCTGGGCCTGACCAAGCCCGAAGCCTATGGCGGTGCGGGGCTGGACTACTCCTACAGCCTGATGATGGCCGAGACACTGGGCCATATCCGCTGCGGCGGTGTGCCCATGGCCATTGGCGTGCAGACCGATATGTGCACGCCCGCACTGGCACGCTTTGGCAGCGATGCCTTGTGCGAGCAGTTTCTGGCTCCAGCCATTGCGGGCGATATGGTGGGCTGCATCGGCGTGAGCGAGCCCGGTGCTGGCAGCGATGTCTCGGGCATCAAAAGCCATGCGCGCAGGGATGGTGACGATTACGTCATCAGCGGCCAGAAGATGTGGATCACCAACAGCATTCAGGCGGACTGGATGTGCATGCTGGTCAACACCAGCGAGGGGCCGGTACACAAGAACAAAAGCCTCGTCATGGTGCCGCTGCGTGACGGCCCGCGCGGTAGGCTGACCAAGGGCGTGGAAGTGGCGCAGAAGCTGCGCAAGATCGGCATGAACTCCTCGGATACGGGCCTGCTGTTCTTTGACGAGGTGCGCGTTCCGCAGCGCTATCTGGTGGGGCAGGAGGGGCAGGGCTTCGTCTATCAGATGCAGCAGTTTCAGGAGGAGCGGCTCTGGGCCTCGGCCAGTGGCCTGCTCGCCATGGAGGATTGCATTCAGCAGACCATCGAGTGGGCGCAGCAGCGCCAGATGTTCGGCAGCACCCTGATAGATCAGCAATGGGTGCAGTTCAAGCTGGCCGAGTTGCAGACCGAAGTCGAGGCCCTGCGCGCACTGACCTATCGTGCCGCCCAGATGTATATGGCAGGTCAGGATGCGCTGCAGCTGGCCAGCATGGCCAAGCTCAAGGCAGGGCGGCTGACGCGCGAAGTGGCCGACACCTGTCTGCAGTTCTGGGGCGGCATGGGCTTTACCTGGGACAACCGCGTCTCGCGCCTGTACCGCGACGGGCGTCTGGGCTCGATAGGCGGTGGTGCCGACGAGGTCATGCTGGGCATCATCGGCAAGACCATGGGGCTGATCAAGCGCCAGGCGCACTGAGGAGCGGCGCATGACTCAGTTGCTTGAAATCGAACGCCAGCCCTTGGGCAGCGGCTTTGTGGAATGGTGGCGACTGAATTCGCCGCAAACCCGCAATCCGCTGACCGACGAGCTGGTGCAGGCTTTGCGCGATCAGGCCACAAGAGCGCACAAGGATTCACAGCTGCGCGTGGTCGTGCTGTGCGGCAACGGCGGGCATTTCTGTGCGGGCGGGAGCCTGGGAGGCTTTGCCAGCAGCATAGGCTCGCCGCTGCCTGCGGGGGCGCAGGACCCGCTGGTTCAGGTCAACCGCGAGTTTGGTCATCTGCTGCAGCTGCTGGCAGAGCTGCCCCAGTTGCTGATCGCTGCCGTGCAGGGCGCAGCCATGGGCGGCGGTGTGGGGCTGGTCTGCGTGGCCGACTGGGTGGTGGCGGATCAGCAGGCCGTCTTTGCCACACCCGAGGTGACGCTTGGAATTGTGCCCGCGCAGATCGCGCCGTTTGTGCTGCGCAGGCTGGGTGAAGGTTGCGCGCGTCAATGGCTGCTGGGCGGTCAGCGCTGGTCCGCAAGCCAGGCCCAGGAGGCCGGCCTGGTGCAGACCGTGATCCAGGCCACAGACGCTGCCCAATGGCAGAGTCAGCTGCAGCATCAGCTTGAAATCTGCGCGCAGGCCGCACCGCAGGCGGTGGCTGCCACCAAAAAGCTGCTGGCAACCATTGGCGGGCAAAGTCTGGATGCATCGCTGAACCAGGGCGCGCAGGCCTTTGCCAGTGCACTGCGCAGCGCTGAAGCGGGGGCGGGGCTCAAGGCCTTTTCCCGCAAGCAACCGGCTCCCTGGACCTGCATTGCAGGAGGCACATCATGAAGCGCATTCTGATTGCCAATCGTGGCGAGATTGCGCTGCGCATCATGGCTACGGCCAGGCGCATGGGCATAGAGACCGTGGCGGTGTACTCGGATGCGGATGCGGGAAGCCTCCATGTGCAACAGTCCACACAGGCCTATGCACTGGTCGGGCTGACATCGGCACAGAGCTATCTGGACGTGAACAAGCTGCTGGCGGCCGCCAAGGCGACAGGGGCCGATGCCGTTCATCCCGGTTACGGCTTTCTCAGCGAGGATGCGGGCTTTGCCCAGGCCGTTCAGGAAGCGGGCCTGATCTGGATTGGCCCGCCGCCGGCCGCGATCCGCCAGCTCGGCAGCAAGGCCGCCGCCAAGCAACTGGCCAGGGCCCATGGCGTGCCCTGTCTGCCGGGCTATGAGGGCGATGACCAGAGCGATGCGCGCTTTGCCGACGAAGCAGCCATGATTGGCTACCCTGTCATGGTCAAGGCCGTGGCCGGTGGCGGCGGGCGCGGCATGCGGCTGGTGGAAAGTGCCCAGCAGCTGCATGCCGCTCTGAACAGTGCGCGTTCGGAAGCCCTGGCTGGCTTCGGCAATGGTGACTTGCTGGTCGAGCGTGCCGTCATGCACCCGCGTCATGTGGAAGTGCAGGTGTTTGCCGACGGGCATGGCCATGTGATTCATCTGGGGGAGCGCGACTGCTCGGTTCAGCGTCGCCACCAGAAGATCATTGAAGAGGCCCCCAGTCCGGCCGTCAATGCCGAGCAGCGCGAGCACATGGGCAGTTGTGCCGTGGCCCTGGCCAAGGCGGCAGGCTATGTGGGTGCGGGTACGGTGGAGTTCCTGGTCGAAGGCCGGCAGTTCTATCTGATGGAGATGAATACCAGACTGCAGGTCGAGCATCCGGTGACCGAGGCCTTGACGGGCCTTGATCTGGTCGAGTGGCAGATCCGCGTCGCGCGCGGCGAGGCCTTGCCGTTGACGCAGCAGCAGGTGCAGTTCGACGGCCATGCCATCGAAGTGCGACTGTGCGCCGAAGACGAGAGCTTTCAGCCCCATACCGGCGTGGTGCGACATTTCTCGGCCCCCGACGCGGCCGCCTTCAGCCGCGCGCCGCTGCGCTTTGACCACGCATTGCACACCGGCAGCGAAGTCACACCCTATTACGACGCCATGCTGGGCAAGCTGATCGTCCATGCGCCGACGCGAGAGCAAGCCATTGACGGGCTGATTCATGCACTGGGCCGGCTCGCGGTGCTGGGCTTGCCGACCAATCGCGCCTTTCTGATTGAATGCCTGAACGACGAAGTGTTCAGGCGGGGCCAGGCTCTGATCTCCTATCTGACGGGCGATGCGCCACGCCTGCAGCAACTGCTGCGAGAAAAGGAAGCTCTGGCGCACCAGCACTGGGGAGCGCTTTGCGCCGTGGGCCAAAGGCCGGGGCCGCTGGCTTGCAGCTATGCCCAGTTGCGCAAGCTGCAGCACCGGGGCCGGGCACAGGAGCTGGCGCTGCGGCCCGAGACCGAAGACAGCTGGCTGCTGAACCGGCGCGGCGCAGAGCCTGAGCTGCTGCAGGTCGACGAGTTGCTGGCCTATGGCTGGCGAGCGAGAACGGCGGGCCTGACCCAAACCGTGCAGGCCGTGCAACTGCCCGTCGGGCAAGGCGGGACGCGCTGGCATCTGCAGGCTGGCAGTGTGGACTGGTGGGTCGAAGATGCAAGCTATGCCCCGCCAGAGCATGCAGCCGGAGCCGGCCAGACTGCAGAGCTGCGCGCGCCGTTCAACGGCCGTGTGGTGCAACTGGGTGTGGAGACCGGGCAGGCGCTGAAGGCCGGCGATGTGGTCGTGGTCGTCGAATCCATGAAGCTGGAGCACAGCCTGAGCGTGAAGGCCGACTGCCGGGTGGAGGCCGTGCTGGTCAATGCCGGCCAGCAGGTGGCGCCGGGCCAGGTGCTGCTGAAACTGGCGCCCCTGTCTGGAGGCACTGCATGACTGATGCCACTGAACGCGAAATGCTCTATGACATGGTGCGCCGTTTTGCGCGTGAGCATATCGCTCCTCATGTCACGGCCTGGGACGAGGCGGGAGAGTTCCCGCGTCAGCTCTATCGCCAGGCCGCCGAGCTGGGGCTGCTCGGCATTGGCTACCCCCAGGAGCTCGGTGGTACCGCGGCCACGCACGGTCTGCGCGCCGCTTTGTGGCTGGCGCTGTGCCGCTACGGGGGCAGCGGCGGTGTGCTGGCCAGCCTGTTGTCGCACAACATCGGCCTGCCGCCCGTGGTGGCTCTGGGCAGCGATGCGCTCAAGCAACAGGTGGTGCCCGATGTGCTGGCAGGCCACAAGATCGCGGCGCTGGCGATTACCGAACCTGGCGGTGGATCGGACGTGGCGGCGCTGCGCACCAGGGCCAGGCGCGATGGCAACGAGTATGTGATCGAGGGCGAGAAGACCTTCATCACCTCGGGCATGCGTGCGGACTGGATCACGGTGGCGGTGCGCACGGGCGAGCAAAGAGGTGCATCCGGTATCTCCCTGATCCTGGTGCCGGGCGAGAGTGCGGGATTGCGCCGCAGCCCGCTGCACAAGATGGGCTGGCAATGCTCGGATACGGCCCATCTGTTCTTTGATGGCGTGCGCGTGCCTGCCAGTCATCTGCTCGGGGCCGAGGGCGAGGGCTTTCGCGCCATCATGCAGAACTTCAACGGCGAGCGCCTGGGCATTGCCTGCGCTGCGCTGGGCTTTGCCCAGGCCTGCTATGACGAGGCGCTGGCCTGGGCGCAGCAGCGCCAGGCCTTTGGCGTGACGCTCAATCAGCATCAGGTCATACGCCACAAGCTGGTGGACATGCAGCAGCGCCTGCGCAGCACCGACGCCTGGCTCAACGCCGTCTGCGCACGAGCCGATGGCGGCGATAGCGGTGCGGATTGGGTGGGTGAGGTCTGTGTGCTCAAGAACCACGCCACCCAGACCATGCAGTTCTGTGCCGATACGGCGGTGCAGATTCTGGGTGGCATGGGCTTTATGCGCGGCACGCTGAGCGAGCGCATGTACCGCGAAGTCAAGGTGTTGACGATTGGCGGCGGCACAGAGGAAATCATGAAAGAGCTGGCCGCGCGCCAGTGGCGTATCTAGCGCGGCTGTCGCAGCGGCCTCAGTCGTTGCCGGGAGGTTTGAGCGAATAAGCCTGAAACGCTTATGTGTAAAGCGTTGTCAGCTTCTATTAAAGGAGCAATATGTCCGATAAAGCCATTATTACCTGTTCCATTACCGGGGTGCTGACCGACCCGAATCAGCATCATGTGCCCGTGACACCAGAGCAACTGGCGCAGGAAGCACGCCGGGCCTATGACGCGGGCGCATCGGTGGTGCATGTCCACTTCAGGCGCCAGGAGGAGGGCAAGGGTCATCTGCCCAGCTGGGACCCGGCAGTGGCCAGGGCCTGCGTGGATGCCATGCGCGCAGCCTGCCCCGAGCTCATCATCAATCAGACCACCGGGGTTGTCGGCCCCGATTACCAGGGACCGCTGGACTGCCTGCGTGCCACGCGACCCGAGATGGCGGCCTGCAATGCGGGCTCGCTCAACTATCTCAAAACCCGCAGCAATGGAAGCTGGGCCTGGCCGCCGATGCTGTTCGACAATCAGCCCGCAAAGGTGCAGGACTTTCTCGATGTGATGGCCGAGACCCACACTCTGCCCGAGTTCGAGTGCTTTGACGTGGGCATCGTGCGCTGCGTGGGCATGTATGTGGAAACCGGCATGTACCGAGGCCTGCCCGAATACAACTTCGTGATGGGGGTGGAGTCCGGCATGCCGGCAGACCCCGATCTGCTGCCTATCCTGCTCAGGCTCAAGATCAAGGATGCGCCCTGGCAGACCACGCTGATCGGGCGCAGCGAGATCTGGCCCACCCATCTGCGCACGGCCGAGCTCGGCGGGCATTTGCGCAGCGGACTGGAAGACACTTTCTATCTGCCGGACGGCAGCAAGGTCACATCCAATGCTCCGCTGATCGAGCAACTGGCGCGCTATGCGCGTGATGTGGGCCGTGAAGTCGCCACTCCCAGGGAGGCCAGGCAGATGCTGCACCTGGCGGCCTGAATCAGGGAGAAGTTGCAGATGAACACTTGCCCTCCTCCTCGGACCGTGGCGCAGGCACTGGCGCAGACCGTGGCCGCCCATCCCCACAGGGATGCCTATATCGACCAGGGGCGCAGCTACAGCTGGCAGCAGGTGGATGTCATGGCCAGCGCCTGGGCTGCCCATCTGTCCTCGCTGGGCCTGCGTCCCGGTGAACGCATCGGCATCATCCTGCCCAATGGTCTGCCCTGGGTGCTGAGCTATCTGGCAGCGGCGAAGACGGGGCTGGTCGTGGTGGGCCTCAGCGTCCGATACCGGGACGCCGAGCTGGACTTCATGCTGCAGGACAGCCAGGTCAAGGCCGTGCTTGCGCCGCGCGAGTTTGCCGGTTTCGACTACCAGAGCTATCTGGCGCAGGCCCGTCAGCGTTTTGCGGCGCTGGAGCACCTGTTGTGGGTGGATGAAGGATTCGAGCAACCGCTGCAGTCCGGCGTGAAAGTCTTGCATGAAGGCACCGGTCCTGAGCCGGATGACCTGCTGATGATCATCTACACCTCCGGCACCACAGGCCGGCCCAAGGCGGCGGGGCTGACGCATCGCTCCCAGTTGGGCTCAGCGCTGGCGCAGCACGCGCATGTGAGGGCTGTGGTGGACGATATGGTGCAGCTGGCCATGCCGCTCAACCATGTGGGGGGCATTACCTGCGGCGTGCTGACCATGCTGCTGGCGGGCGGCACCTGCGAGCTGGTGCCCATGTTCAGCCCCGAGGCTGTCTGGAAGATGGCGCACCGGCATCCGCCGACCTGGCTGGTGGGCGTGCCAACCATGCTGACACTGCTGCTCATGCATCCGCTTTTGGCGGAGGTGGACATGAGCCGGCTGCGCCTGATCGTGGTGGGTGGATCCAATGTGGAGCCAGTCTTGCTGCAGCGGCTGCAGCAGCAGTTTCCGGGCGTGAGCATCATGAATCTCTACGGTCTGTCCGAGACTTCGGGGGCCATCGTGATGACGCCCTGGCAGGCGGATCAGCAGGCCCTGCTGCACAGCATAGGCAAGCCGCTGCAAGGGGCGCAGCTGCGCGTGGCGGGGGCTGATGGAGAGGAGCTGCGAAGTGGCGAGGTGGGGGAGCTGTGGTTTCGCGGTGCGGGGGCGATTCCGGCCTATGTGGGGCAGGAGCAGGACGAAGAGGCGTTTGCCGGCGGCTGGCTGCATTCGGGGGATCTGGGGCTTGTCGATGAGCGGGGCCTGGTCTACCTCAAGGGGCGGCAAAAAGACATGTTCATACAGGGCGGCTTCAACGTCTATCCCAGCGAGGTGGAGAGCGTGATTGCCGGTCATGCAGGCGTGCTGATGGTCGCCGGCATCGGCGTGCCGGACCCCGTGCTGGGCGAAGTGGGGCGCTACTACATCGTGATCAGACCTAGTGCCAGCGTGAGCGAGGAGGAGCTGCTCGCGCATTGCCGCCAGCAGCTCGCTGACTACAAGCTGCCGCGCCAGCTGGTGTTTCGCACCGAATTGCCGTTGACCCCGGCAGGAAAGATCCAGAAAGCCCTGTTGCGAGCAGAGGAGTGCTGTTCATGAATGTTCAATTTGATTTTTCAGGTCGCCATGTGATGGTGTTTGGCGGCACCACAGGCATCAACCTGGGCATTGCCCAGCACTACGCGATGGCAGGAGCCAGGGTCTCGGTCGCCAGCCGCAAGCAGGCCAATGTGGATGCGGCCCTGGCGACGCTGGGGGCGCAAGCCTTTGGCGTGGTGGCCGATGTGCGCGATGAGCAAGCGGTGGGCGCAGCGCTGGCGCGGGCCGTGGCCTGCCATGGGCCGCTCGACGTGCTGGTGTCTGGCGCAGCCGGCAACTTCCTCGCCCCTGCAGAGCAGATGTCGTCCAACGCCTTCAAGGTGGTGCTGGACATCGATCTGCTGGGCAGCTTTCATGTCGCGCGTCAGGCACTGGTGCACCTGCGGCAATCGGGAGCGAGCCTGATCTTCATCACCGCGCCGCAGTCCACCGTGCCCATGATGTACCAGGCCCATGTCTGCGCGGCCAAGGCTGGAGTGGACCATCTGGCGCGGGTGCTGGCGCTGGAGTGGGGTGCCAGGGGCATTCGTGTGAACGCCATTTCCCCCGGACCCATCGAGGGCACGGAAGGCATGCGCCGGCTGGCCCCGCAGGGGGCAGAAGGAGACGCTCTGGTGCGCAGCATGGTGCCGCTGGGGCGCATGGGCACGACTGCAGATATTGCCCGGCTGGCGATGTTTCTGGGCAGCGATGCGGCCAGCTACATCTCCGGCACCGTCATTGCCTGTGACGGCGGGGCGCAGGGCCAGCTCTCGCCCATGGTTGCCGCTGCCGCCATGGCAATGCCGAAGCAGGATTAGAGACACAACAAGAAAAAGCGTGGGTTATGGGTTCCGGGTTGCACACTATCAAGGAGACAAACCATGATCGAGATGAGTCTGACGAAGGAGGCACGGCGTATCCGGCGCATTGCGCTGGGCGACCTGCTCTACCGCAGTGCGCGCAAGTTTGGCCACCGCACGGCGCTGGTCGATGGTGCTGAGCGCATCAGCTATGCCGAGCTGGATGCACGAAGCTCGCGCTTCGCGCATTATTTGCTGTCGACGCTGGGGCCGGGCAAGCAGATCGGCATGCTGTGCGCCAATTCCATAGACATGGTGGTGGCCTGCAACGCCATTCACAAAGCGGGTCAGGTGTGGGTGCCCGTCAATATCAAGCTGGAGGTATCGAGCATCGACTACATCCTGCGGCATGCAGAGGTGTCGGCAGTGGTGCTCGATCAGGAGTTGCTGGCCCTGCCCGGACTGGCCGAAATTCTGCAGCAATTGCAAGTGCCGCTCATCATCACGCGCCTGCAAATGTCGCAGGTGCAGCAAGGACTGCCGGGCATATCGTTGACACAGGCCGAAGCAGGCCAGTCCGATGCTTTGCCGGAGGTTGACATTGACGACAACCAGGCGGCCTTGCTCATGTACACCAGCGGCACCACGGGCAATCCCAAAGGCGTCGTGCATTCCCATCTGTCGGTCTATGCGGCGGTCAAGGGCAATATCGACGAGATGAAATATGGCGAGGCCGATGTGCTCAGCGGCTGGTTGCCCCTGTTTCATTGCGCCCAGCATGCGCTGGTGCAGACTGCGCTGGCGGCAGGCGCTTGCACCGTGCTCACGCGACAGTTTGTGCCGGCGGAGGTGGGGCAGCTGGTGATGAAGGAAGGTGTGACGATCTTTGTCGGGCTGCCCCTGATGTATGCAGCGGTGCTGGCCGATCCGGGTTTTGCGCCCACCACGATCCGGCAATGCATCTATGCCATGGCTCCGATTCCCAAACCCTTGATCGCCCAGATTGCGCAGCGCATGTGCCGCAATATCTCTCTGGCCACGGGGCAGACCGAGATATATCCGGCCACCATGACTTTCTACCCCTTGCTCAATGCCGAATGCGATGCCAATTTCTGGGGGCGCTCTCTGACCACTTGCGAGACCGCCGTTATGGATGATGCAGGCAATCTGCTGGGATCCTGCCAGGTCGGCGAGATCGTGCATCGCGGCCCCAATGCCATGCTGGGTTATTTCAAGGACCCCAAGGCGACGGCCGAGGCACAGAAGTTTGGCTGGCACCATACCGGCGATCTGGGCATGTGGGACGAGCAGGGCCGCATGGAGTTCATAGATCGCAAAAAGGACATGATCAAGACCGGCGGCGAGAACGTCGCCAGCGTGAAGGTTGAGGCCGTGGTGCTGGCCCATCCCGAGATCGCGGCCGCTGCCGTCTTCGGCTTGCCGCACCCGCGTTGGAGCGAGGCGGTCTGCGCATTTGTGATGCGCAAGCCCGGAACCTCGGTCGATGCTGATTCGGTGCTTGCTCACTGTCGTCAGCATCTGGGGGGCTTTGAAGTGCCAAAGCTTGTGCACTTTGTCGATGCCTTCCCTTCCACGGCAACAGGCAAGGTACAGAAGAACGTGATGCGCAGGCAGTTCGAGCAGATTGCCAGGGATCTATGGGGGGAGTGATGCTCGCCGTGGATTGAAAAGGCCGGCGATAGCTGGCCTTTTTGTCATCATTCCACGGTTTCCTGTGCCCAGGCAAAGACGGGGGGAGTGCGTTCGGCAATGACCTTGTTGCGAGCCTCCAGCAAGGGGTAGAGCATTTCCGGCTGGGGAACAATCCAGTATTCGCCGCGTTCGATCGCCGCAAAAACCAGGCTGGCAAACTCGTCGCTGCCCAGACCGTTTGCATCAAGCAGATGACTCATCATGCCGTGAAACTGGGCCGATGCGGCGGATGGTGCTTCTCGGAAGATAGCAGTCTTGACCGGACCGGGAGCCAACAGCGAGACCTTGATATGCGGGGTCAGAGCGGCCAGCTCGCTGGCCAGACTTTCGGTCAACGCCACCACGGCAAATTTGGTGGCCGAGTAGGGGGCCATCAGCGGGCTCGGCAAAAAACCACCGATCGATGCCGTATTGATGATGCGTGCGGGCCTGTCTGCCCTGAGCAGGCGTGGCACAAAAGCGCGCAGGCCGTTGACGATGCCGTTGACATTGACCTGCCAGGCTTGCTGCCATTGGGCATCGCTGATCTCCCAGCTATTGCCGGTGCTGAGAACGCCTGCGTTGTTGAAAAGCAGATCGACCTGACCGAAAGCTGTATAGGCCTTGTCGGCCAGCGCATCCAGCGACGCCTGGCTGGTGACATCGGTGGCCACGGCCAATGCCTGATCTCCCAGCTCCAGCGCGACTTTTTCAAGGCCGCTCTGGTCGCGGTCTGCAACCACGACCTTCATTCCAAGAGAGACTGCCTTTTTGGCAAGGCCTGCACCAATTCCACTGGCGGCGCCGGTGATGACTGCAACTTTCATGATTTCCTCATTGGCTAAATACGAATGAATTAAAGCACTCCCAGCGTATTTGTATTTCTCACGAATTCCCGCTTGACAGTTATTGAAGGTGTTTACAGTCTTTATTAATTTATTAAATGAAAATACTTGCTTGACATATAAAAAACCTGGGCACAGTACGTCCGAATGGATTAATGGTTTTCACTAGGGGCTGTAAACACAAACTTATTTTGTAAAGAGGAAAAATCAGAGTGATTTGAATTTGGAAATAACCAAGAATCTCAATTCCCATCGCCAATTGGTGGCGGTCAGTCAGTATTGAGGTTTGAAAATGAATTCATTCATCGGTGGTTTGAAAGGAAAAGTGGTTCTGGTCACAGGTGGTGCCTCGGGCATTGGCCTGGCCAGTGCCCAGGCCCTGGCCTCCAGCGGGGCCAAGGTGGTGTGCGCTGATCTGCAGCAAAGCCAGGATTTGCCGCAGGGTTGCGAATTTCGCAAGCTCGACGTGAGCAGCGAGAAGCTGACCAATGAGCTGGTTGCTTACATGCTGGACCGCTATGGCCAGATTGATGGGCTGGTGACTTCGGCTGGCATTTCCCGCGTGGGTGATCTGGAGAGCATGCCCTTGCAAGAGTGGGAACAGGTACTGCAGGTCAATTTGACAGGGACCATGCTCAGTGCACGTGCCGTGGCCAGCCACATGAAGCAGCGCGGTCAGGGCTCCATCGTCACCATCGCCAGTATCAACGGCATGCTGGGTAACCCGAGCAATCTGGCCTATTGCACCTCCAAGGGGGCGGTGATCCAGATGGTGCGCAGTCTGGCCGCAGATCTCGGTGCTTACGGCGTGCGGGTCAACAGCATCAGCCCCGGCTATATCCATACGCCCATGACCACCATGCTTGATGAACTGCCTGTAGGCCAGGCTTTCGAGGCCATGCATTTGCTCAAGCGAGCGGGCAAGCCACAAGAGGTGGGCAATGCCGTGGCATTTTTGCTTTCCGATATTGCTTCATTTATTACCGGGGTCAATCTTCCAGTGGATGGCGGATTCTCTGCAGCCAAAGTAATTAATATTTAAGGAATTCCAATGAAATATGATGTCATAGTGATTGGTTGCGGAATGTCCGGCATTCTGGCTGGTATTCACCTGAAGAATAGCGGGAAGAAATTCATTATTCTGGAGAAGGCCGGGACATTGGGAGGAACCTGGCGGGATAATACTTATCCAGGCCTGACGTGCGATGTGCCATCTCACGCCTATACCTATTCTTTCGAGCCCAACCCCGAATGGTCTCGGGTACTGCCGCCTGGAGCCGAGATTCAGCAGTATTTCGAAGGCGTGTTCCAGAAATACGGTATTGCCGATTTTTCGCAGTTCGGCACCGAGATCACGCGAGCCGAGTGGACGGGCGATGCCTGGACGCTGCAGGATCAGCATGGCAAGCAATACGAGGGCAAGGTGGTGGTTGCTGCCACCGGTGTGCTGCACCACCCCAACTATCCGCAGATCAAGGGCCTGGAGGAGTTCGGGGGGAACACGATTCACAGTGCACGCTGGGATCATTCGGTACCGCTGGACGGTAAAAGAATCGCCGTCATCGGCACCGGATCAACGGGCGTGCAAATTGTCTCGGCACTGGCGCCGCGTGCCAAGGTGCGGCATTTTCAGCGCACGGCCCAATGGATTTTCCCGGTCGAGAATCCAGCTTTCAGCGAAGAGCAACGTGCCGAATTCCGCAGTAACCGCGATCTGCTGGTCTATCTGCAGCGCGAACCTAATTATGTGGCCAATGTTGAACGCTTTACCGAGGGTGTGCTGGATCCGAATTCGGAACAGATTCAGGAAATTCAGAAAATCTGCCAGGACAACCTGGATGACTCTGTTGCAGACCCAGGCCTGCGTGAAAAACTGCAGCCTCATTACCGGGCTGGTTGCAAGCGCTTGATTTACTCGCCCGACTACTACAAGGCGATCCAGCACCCCGATTCAGAGTTGATCACCGAAGCTATTGCCAAGGTCGAGAAAAAGGGAGTGCGTACCAGCGACGGTGTGCTGCATGAGGTGGACGTCATCGTTCTGGCCACGGGATTCAAGACCGACCGCTATGTGCGCCCCATGAATGTGACGGGCCTGAATGGAGCCACGCTGGAGCAGGCCTGGAGCGATGTGCCCACGGCATACAAGTCCATCTCGGTGCCGGGCTTTCCCAACTTTTACTTCATGAACGGGCCGACCTCTCCCGTGGGCAACTTCTCGTTGATCGATACCTCGGAAATGCAGTGGGGCTATATCTCGCAACTGATAGAGCGTGGCCAGCAAGCCGGTGTGGCAGGGCTTTCGGCCAGGCCCGAGGCCCTGGCTCACTACGACCAGGAGCGCTTGCAGGCCGCCAAAGGCTCGGTCTTCGGCTCGGGTTGCAACAGCTGGTATCTGGACAGAAACGGTGTACCCAACACCTGGCCTTGGTCGCAGTCGCGCTTCAGGCAGGAGATGAGTGCGCCGGTGTGGCAGGACTATATCCACCACCAGACCGAAGAGCTTGTGGCCTGAGTGCCACCTTGCGCCCGTCCTGATCGGGCGCGCTCCATCAACTTCAAGGAGACCCAATGCAGATACACCCCGAAATGGCTGCCGTGCTGGAGCAGTTCAAGGATGCTCCGCCCATGGATTTCGTGACCACTCCGGTGCCCGAAATCCGCAAGCTGATGGACCACATGGCTTTCCCGCCTGCCGACATGCCCATGCACGAGGTGCGTGAGATCGACATCCCCGGTGGCGACGGCCAGCCGCTCAAGCTGCGCCTGTACCGTCCCGGCACTGCGCAAGCAGCGCCTGTCATGGTCTATTTTCACGGTGGTGGCTGGTGCATAGGCACGCTGGAAACGCATGACAACCTGTGCCGCCACCTGGCGCGCCTGACCGGCATGAATATTGTGTCGGTCGATTACCGTCTGGCTCCCGAGCATGTCTTTCCCGCTGCGCTGGACGACGCCTATGCTGCCACGCGCTGGGTGGCGTTGCATGCGGCCGAGCTGCACTGCGATGCACGGCAGTTGATGGTGGCGGGTGACAGCGCGGGAGGCAATCTGGCCATTGCCACCTGCCTGCGCGCAAAAGAAGACGGTTGGAAAGGCATCGCCCAGCAACTGCTGCTCTATCCCGTCTGCGATGCGCATATGGATGCGCCATCGCATGCGCTTTATGGGCAGATGCCGTTTCTCACCACCGAAGCCATGGCGGCAATGTGGCGTCACTATCACCCTGCCATGCCTGCACATCCACTGGCCTCCATCATGCAGTACCCCGATCTTGCTGGTTTGCCGGCAGCGGTGCTGGTGACTGCGGAGCTGGACATATTGCGCGACGAAGGAGAGGCCTTTGGCCTGCGCCTTCAGCAGGCTGGCGTGCCAGTTTCCAGCCTTCGTGCGCAAGGCATGTTGCATGGGTTCGCCAACTTCAGCACCCTGGTGCCGGCGGTGGCAAAGTTGCTGCAAGAGGCTTGTTCAAAGCTGCCTTTCGGCAAGATATCGGCTGTTGGACAAGCCTGATGCATGCAACTGTTCATGTATACAGTTGTGTGTGATGGATGCCTCAGTTTTATCCCCGCATCATGTGGACGCTCTTGTGGAAAACTATGCTTTCAAGCCTTGAAACCCGCGCCAGATGGTGCTTTGCACGGATTGCCTAAAAAATAGACGATTTACGCGAAGGGATTAAACCGAGGGTTTTCACCAGTGGTTCTCAGTCCGTAAAAAAAGCCCGCCAACCGTTGCCGGTGGCGGGTTTTTGGGGTGGCATGCGCGCGCTCAGGAAGGCTGCTGAGGCGTGGGGCGTGTGCGGTAGAACTGCATGGGAGACTCTTTCATTTCCTTGGCATGCTGGTTGAGCACTGACTTCTTCATCTTGCCCACCACATGCATCTCGCAGGGCTTGCAGTCAAAGCGCAGCGTGAGCTTTTCCTTGCCGTTGATCAGCTGCAGCGGCTCTGCCTTGATGGTGCCCTTGACGCCGATCACGCCCTTGGCCTGCTTGGGACACAGGCTCATCGAGAAGCGCACGCAGTGCTTGGTGATCATCAGCGAGACTTCGCCTTCCTCTTCCTTGCTCTCGTAGGCGGCGTCGATGATCTTCACGCCATGCTTCACATAGAAGTCATGGGCCTTCTGGTTGTAGACATTGGCCAGATAGGTCAGCGTGTCTTCAGGGAAAGGCGCGGGCGGCTCCACGGGCTTGGCGCGGGGCAGGCGCACAAAGCCGTCAGCGCGGGCCTGCTCCAATGCGGCCACTGCATCGCGGCGCAGCTGATTGAGCACCGATGCCTGGATAAACCAGGGCTGGCTCAGGTTCAGCGAAATATCGTTCACCTCGAAAACCGTCGCGCCAAAGCGTCCCAGCTGCTCGCGCAGCGAGGCCTGCGCCTTTGCGGCATCGGTAGCGCTCTGGTGCTCCTGGTCAATGGCGGCCGCGCCGACAAAGCCGTCCTCATCGGTCAACGTCAGCGCGAAGCCCGAAGCGGTCTCCGTGAACTCGGCCCACAGACCGATGCGGCGTTCGCTGGACTTCTTCTCCAGTGTGCGCACCCAGTCCATATCGCGGTTGCGGTTGATTTCCAGGCCCTTGCGCAGGTCCTTGAACTCGGCAATCTCGTTCTTGGGGAAGACACGCCAGATGCCTTTTTTGGCACTCACGCATTCGGCACGGTTGATGTGCACGCCCACCAGTTCCTTTTGCAGATCGTAGTAGCACAGACCGTCGCCGTTGTGCAGCTCGGTGGCCTTGTCGCTGGTTTCGATCTCGAACCATTTGTCGCCGACCTGTGTCACCCAGCCGATCGCACGACCCGGGGTCTTGGGCGTGTCGAAGGCGCCGATGTCATCCTTGCGCCCGTTGACGAAATAGTCTGTGAACTCGCGGTTGAAATTCTGGTCCGGATCGGGTTCGAACGAGAAAGTTGTGCGGCCTGACGACGAGCGCGCCAGCGGCCGATCGGAGAACTCGCGCTCCTCGATGATTTCGTCTAGCAGTTTGCGGTAATGGGCCGTGATGTTCTTCACATAGCCCATGTCCTTGTAGCGGCCCTCGATCTTGAAGCTGCGCACGCCGGCGTCGATCAGGGCACGCAGATTGTCGCTCTGGTTGTTGTCCTTCATGGACAGCACATGCTTTTCGTGCGCGATGATGCGGCCGCTGGCGTCCGTGACCTCATAGGGCAGGCGGCAGGCCTGATTGCAGTCGCCGCGGTTGGCGCTGCGTCCCGTGTGGGCATGGCTGATGAAGCACTGGCCCGAGTAGGCCACGCACAGTGCGCCATGCACAAAGTATTCGATGGTGGTGCGGGCCGGGTCTGTTGCGGCGCGCACGGCAGCAATCTGCTTCAGATCCAGCTCGCGCGCCAGCACGATCTGCGACAGGCCGGCGTCCTGCAGAAAGCGGCCCTTCTCGTGCGTGCGGATATCGGTCTGGGTGGATGCGTGCAGCTGGATGGGGGGCAGGTCCAGTTCCAGCAGACCCATGTCCTGGATGATCAGCGCATCGGCACCGGCGTTGTAGATCTGCCAGGCCATATCGCGCGCGCCCTGCAGTTCATCGTCGCGCAAGATGGTGTTGAGTGTGATGAAGATGCGGCTGCCGAAGCGGTGGGCATGCTTGATGAGCCGCTCCAGATCGCGGATGTCGTTGCCTGCCGTCGCGCGCGCGCCAAAGGCCGGTCCGCCGATATAGACGGCGTCCGCGCCGTGATTGACGGCTTCGATGCCGATATCGGCGTCGCGCGCCGGGGACAGGAGTTCGAGCTGGTGGGGCAGGAGAGACATAGGGGCAGGATTATCTCAGCAAGCCCCGGTTTCGGCACAGTGGCGGGTAATCGCCTGGTTCAATGGCCGCGTGGGCTGAATGTGCGCGGAAATACCACGGGCCCGCTGCGGTCCGCCAGCCGGTAGCCCATGGCGGGGCGGTTCGACACGCCTTCCACATGGCCGGCCTCGACCAGAAAGTTCGCTGCCAGCATGCGGGTGCGGAAGCCGCTTTTGTCCACGCTGCGCCCCAGCACGGTTTCATAGACTTGCTGCAACTGGGGCAGGGTGAAGGGCTCGCTCAGCAAAAAAGCGGGCAGCGAGGTGTATTCGACCTTGTTGCGCAAACGCTCCACTGCCGCCTGCAAGATGGTGCCATGGTCGAACGCCAGAGCGGGCCGGCGCAGCAATTCATCCACTTCGAACCAGGCCACATCGGCCGCATTGGCGCCTTTCGTCAGTTGCAGCTCATGGGCGGGAATCAGCGCAAAGTACACATGGGTGGCCGACCAGCCACGCGGATCACGCGCCGCACTGCCCCAACTGCCAAGCTGCTCCAGATAGGGGCTGTCCACACCCGTCTTCTCCTTGAGCTTGCGCGCGGCGCAGGCCTGCAGATCGGCATCCAGGTCCACATTCACAAACCCTCCGGGCAGGGCCCAGAGGCCTGGAAACGGATCGTCTTCATGGCCTGGGCGTTGCACCAGCAATACATTCAGGCGGCCCTGGGCAATCGTGAAGATCACCACATCCACCGTGGTGTAGGGGCGGGGAAAGTCCGGCGCTGGCTTGGAGTGACGCTGTGTAACGGTCATGAATCAGGCTTGACTGGATGAATGTTGGGTTGTATTGTACAACTTTCATAAGTTGCTCAATACAACTTATGTCCTGTTGCTGGAGCCCAGACCAAGCATGCAGACGCATGCCAACAAAGCCTGGCCTGGGTTTGCCACAAGGCAGTGGCACCGTGGAAAGTACGACAAGGTCGGGTCCCGGTAGCGCAAGAGCCTGTCATGAGCCAGGCAGGCAGCTTCAAACAAAGAGAAAAAGAGAACAAGAAAATGAAAAACCCAAACACCACCGCTCGCAGCAAGTTCCTCAGCCTGGTGCTCAGGCACAGTCCCGAGACCATAGGACTCAAGCTTGACGAGGCGGGCTGGGCCCAGACCGATGAGCTGCTGGCCTGCCTGGCACGCTCCGGTCGGCCCATCAGTCTGGTGGATCTGCAGACCATGGTGGCTGACAACAACAAGCAACGCTATTCCTTCAGCGCGGATGGCAAGCGCATTCGTGCCAATCAGGGCCACTCCATCAAGGTCGAGCTGGGCCTTGAGGCAAGGCGTCCTCCGGCAGTGCTCTTCCACGGAACGGCCACGCGTTTTCTGGATGCGATTTTTCATGAGGGCCTGAACCGGCAGTCACGCCACCATGTCCATCTTTCCGAAAGCCAGGCAGTGGCTGCTCAGGTCGGCAGTCGCCATGGCAAGCTGGCCTTGCTGCAGGTGGATGCCGCGCGCATGCAGGGCGAGGGCCATGTGTTCTACCGCTCCGACAACGGTGTGTGGCTGACCGATGTCGTCCCTGCCCGGTATCTGCTGAAGCTGGCGCCATGAATGCCTCGGGAATCATCGCCGTCGACGCGGATGGCGTGCTGCTGGACTACAACCGGGCATATGCCTCAGCCTGGGAGCGGGTATTTGGCGAGCGGCCCGCGCTGAAGCGGCCTGACGCCTACTGGGCCA
Organism: Comamonas testosteroni; assembly: GCF_030505195.1. Classification (NCBI taxonomy): domain Bacteria; kingdom Pseudomonadati; phylum Pseudomonadota; class Betaproteobacteria; order Burkholderiales; family Comamonadaceae; genus Comamonas; species Comamonas testosteroni. The sequence continues at coordinate 597,345 of NZ_CP129672.1, read as the reverse complement.
TGGACCGCTGGGGTGTGGCCAGCCTGCAGGGCGAGGCCTTGAGCCGCTTTCGCACCAGCTTTGATGCGCAGTTCTGGTCAAGCATTCCCGCGATTGGCGGAGCGCTCCAGGCTTGCGAGCAGCTGTGCGCTGCGGGGTATGAGCTGGTCTGCGTGTCTGCGATCCAGCCGCAGTTTGCCGAGGCCCGGCAGGTCAATCTGCGGCGGCTGGGTTTTCCGATCTCGCGTGTGATTGCCACCAGCGGCCGCACTGATCCGGGTCCCAGCCCCAAGGCACAGGCCCTGGCGCAGTTGCAGCCCCTGGCATTTGTCGATGACTTTCTGCCGTATTTCGACGGCGTGGGAGTGCGGATTCACAAGGCGCTGGTGCTGCGCGAGCAAGGTGGGTCACCCAATACGGGGCCGGGTTTGCAGGCCATTGACTCCACTCACGCCACGCTGGCGGACTTTTCCCGTTGGTGGCTGAATCATTATCAAGAAGAACAGACATGAACCGAGATTACGAAATTCGATCCGTAGCCGATCTGGTGGCCCAGCTCGACCAAGGCTACCGCCCCAAATACCTTTGTTTCTGGGGGCATCAAGCCGAAAGGAATGGCTCAGTGGGCAAAGGCTGCCTGAGCCAGTGGTTTTCTGCTCCATTCACTGTGCAGGGGGATCGCTTTGCCACGGCGGAGCATTTCATGATGGCAGGCAAGGCGCGGCTGTTTGGGGACGAAGAGGCGCGCGCGCAGGTGCTGGCTGCGCCGTCTGCGGCCAGTGCCAAGCAGATAGGGCGCAGCGTGCGCAATTTCAACGAGGCACGCTGGAAGGCGGAGTGCTTCGACATTGTAGTGAGCGCCAATGTCGCCAAATTTTCCCAGAACCCGGCCCTGGGGGAGTTTCTGCTGAGAACCGGCGAGCGTGTGCTGGTCGAGGCCAGTCCGCGCGACCGCATCTGGGGCATCGGCCTGGGCGCTGCCCATCCCGATGCCGAGCAGCCGCGCAAATGGCATGGACAGAACCTGCTGGGTTTTGCGCTGATGGCCGCACGCGCTCAGTTGAGAGCCGGACAATGAGCACGCTGGACCGTTTTGAAGGCGCTCTGCTGGGCCTGGCTTGTGGCGATGCCGTGGGTACGACGCTGGAGTTTCGGGAGCGTGGAAGCTTTGTGCCGCTGACCGATATGGTGGGGGGCGGGCCGTTTTCACTGAGGGCCGGACAATGGACGGATGACACGTCCATGGCTTTGTGCCTGGCCGAGAGCCTGGTTGTCAAAGGAGGTTGCGATCCCGGGGACCAGATGACGCGCTACGCCAACTGGTATCAGTGGGGTTACTGGAGCTCCACCGGTCACTGCTTTGATATCGGCATGGCAACGCGCGAGGCGATACAGCACTATCTGCGCACCGGCAATGCGCTGGCGGGAAGTGACGATGCGCGCAGCGCCGGCAATGGCTCGCTGATGCGGCTGGCCCCGGTGGCCATGGCGTATGCCCATGATGAGCAAGAGGTGCAGGAGCGGGCGGCGCTGAGCTCTCGCACCACGCATGCGGCTGCCGAGTGTCTGGATGCCTGCCGTCTGTTCGCCGTGGCACTGAGCCGCGCCCTGCTGGGCGCAGACAAGGCGCAGGTGCTGGATCTGGCTGCGCTGCCGTTTGGCAGCCCGCGCATCGCCGAGATTGCACAAGGCAGCTGGCGCAGCAAAAGCCGCGAGCAAATCCAGAGTTCGGGCTATGTGGTGCACAGCCTGGAAGCTGCTCTGTGGTGTTTTGACAGGCTCGATAGCTTTGAAGCCGTCGTGCTGGAGGCGGCCAACCTGGGTGACGATGCCGACACCACTGCGGCCATTGCAGGCCAGATTGCGGGTGCGTGCTGGGGGCGCAGCGGCATTCCTGCGCACTGGCTGGAAAGACTGCATCAGCAGGCCGATATTCGCGCGCTGGCGCAATCGATTTATGCGCTGAATCAGGGGCTGGCCCGATAGATTTTGCGTGGCCATGCGCCCTTCGCGGGACCTGTTCACACCTTGCAAGTAGGTCGCAGGCCCTTGGTTGTCGCAGCGCAGGTCGCGAAAGCCGCACCGGGCCTGCGCGCTCAAACGCCCTGTTCGATACTGCTTTGCGCGAAGGCATTCTGTTCGCGCCCGGTGCGCTGTTTTCCAACGCCGCACGTTTCGACCATTGCCTGCGTATCAACTGCGGCTGGCCCTACAGCGCACAGATCGCGACACCGCCTTGTGTACACTGGGCCAATGCATGGCCGCGCAGGCCCCGCCAGCCAGCGCAACGCAAGCCCCTGCGCACCGGGCCCTGACGCTGGCTTGATCGGCCCCTTCCTCGTTCGCAGAACGCATGGCGATGGCGTTCTCACCGTAGATTGCGAAAAATGAAAAAAGGCACCATCGATTTCCTATTGCACCTGCTTTCGTTTTCCATTCTGATCGCTTCTGTCGTCCTGGTGCTCTTCTTCAAATACTCCGCAGCCGTGTTCATACTGGCCTTCGCGCTTTCATGGGTTTTGATCTATGTCGTCCTTCCAGTCCTGAAAAAACGCTGGCCGCGATGAGCCCATGCAACCCAAACCCTTCCCAGGAAACCGCCCTATGCTGCCCCGCCACCAGCAAGCCTTCAGCGCACTTGCCCGCACCGATTCCCTGCAGGCGCTCGATGGTGCCATGCGCGCGCGCCCGGCGGCACCAACACCCAACCCTGGCTGGTGCATGCGCTGACCGGTGAGCACAAACAACAGCTGTGCGCGCGTGTGCTGCACGCGCACCAGCACGAACAAGGCCGGCACCAGGCCGAGTACGCCTACTATCCACACGAATTCGTCGAGCCCTATCTGGGGCGCCGACGCAAAAGTGGTCTGGACCTTGCCGGTGCCTGTGGCCGCCGGCCTCCAAAAAGCTTGCCCGGCAGCCAGGAAAGCTAGGCGCAGCGTGCACCACCCCTGTCAACGCGGCACAATCAAGGCGCTGAGTCGGCGACGGTGCGAGGGCAAGGTCGGCCGCTTCAGCCGAAACCCGAAATATCCCCAGCAGCCGGAGTCTGTGCTCAACGCCGCAAGAGTCGAGCCTGCTCGGGCTTGCTAGCAATTGCCCCAATGGAGTTCTGTTCCTTAGACTCCAGGGATTGCCCCTTCGCTTGCACATTGAACTGGTATCGCCGGCTTTGCCGCTACGCTTGAGGCTTTGGCCTGGCGTAGGCTTGCATGCCACAGCCTTCCGCTTCATCAAGGAGAAAGCATGTCCATGACTGATCGCTCGGCCCAGAGCCGCCGTGTCCGCACCTCGTGTTCCCTGAGCCTGGCGCTGGTCGCCGTGTCCCTGGCGTCCGCCCATGCAGCGGATGCTGAAAAGCCTCTGGTGGTACGCATCGCCCATGGCGGACCGGTCTCGGGTCCCATCGCAGCCTTGGGCAAGGATGAGGAAAACGGCGTGCGCATGGCGATTGACGAGCTCAACGCCCGCAAGCTGCAGCTGGGCGGCCGCCCCGTGCATTGGAAGCTGGAGGCCGGCGACGATGCGGGCGATCCGGGCCAGGCCACGGCGTTGGCACGCCGTTTCTGCGACAAGAAGGTGGCGGCCGTGGTGGGGCATCTTCAGTCGGGCACCACGCTGCCGGCGGCCAAGATCTACAACGAGTGCGGTATTCCAAACATCACCCCAGCCGCCACCAATCCTGCGATTACCGAGGCCGGCTATGACGACACCTTCCGCGTCATCGCCAATGACCGGGCCATGGTCAATGCCTTGCTGGACTATGCCGTCAAGCACCAGGGCGTCAAACGCATCGCGATCGTGGACGATCGAACAGCCTATGGACAGGGCATCGTCAAGCTGTTTGAGGCCGCAGCTGCCGAGCGCGATGTGCAGATTGTCGACAAGCAGTACACCAGCGACAAGGCCACGCAATTTGCGTCCATTCTCACGGCCATCAAAGGCCGCAAACCCGATGCGATCTTCTTCGGCGGGCTCGATGCGCAGGCAGGTCTCATGCTGCGTCAGATGTCGCAGCTGGCCATGAATCAGATGAAATTCCTGGGCGGTGATGCGCAATGTTCGGAGCGCCTGCCCGCCATGGCTGACAAGGCGCCGACGCTCAAGAACGTGGTTTGCGTGATGAGCGGCAGCTCTCTGGGCAATATGCCTGGTGGTCTGCTTTGGAAGCAGAAGTATGACCAGCGCTTTCCCGGCCAGTATCAGGTCTACAGCCCTTACGCTTATGACGCGACCATGGTGCTGGCACAGGCCATGCTGAGCGCCGATTCGGCCCAGGCCGAGGCGTATCTGCCGCGCCTGCGCCAGACCCGCCACGACGGGGTGACGGGCACGATTGCCTTTGATTCGCAGGGCGAGCTGCAGAATCCGCGTGTCACGCTCTACGGCTATGACTCCGGCGAGCGCAAGGAACTGGTGATCAGCGGCCATTGAGCGGCGCTGGTCTTTTCAAGCAATTGTCATTCGGGCCTTGTCTGTCAGCCGCATAGAGCTATGAATCTTGATGCTTCCGTGCACGAACACTTCATGCGCCTGGCGCTGGAGCAGGCGCGCTGCGCCGCCGATTGTGGCGAAGTGCCGGTGGGGGCCGTGGTCGTCAAGGACGGGCAGGTCATAGGCCGCGGTCATAACAGCCCGCTCTCTGCCCAGGATCCGACGGCCCATGCCGAGGTGCTGGCTCTGCGCGAAGCAGCTCGGACTCTCGGCAATTACCGGCTTGAGGGCTGCACGCTGTATGTGACGCTGGAGCCTTGCACCATGTGCAGCGGCGCCATGCTGCATGCGCGTGTGGATGCCGTGGTCTATGGTGCGGCCGAACCCAAGACCGGTGCGGCCGGATCGGTGCTCGATGTCTTCGGCTACCCCGCCATCAATCACCAGACGCGGGTGCTGCGCGGCGTGCTGGCCGAGCAATGCTCGGCGCTGATGGCCGAGTTCTTCCAGCTGCGACGCCAGGAAAAAAAGGCGCAGCAGCCGCACCCGCTCAGGGACTGGGCGCTGCGCAATGCCGATGAGGCGTTTGCCGACCTGCCCGCCTGGCCCTGGCAGCCGCAGTGGCGCAGCGACCTGCCGGCGCTGCAGGGCCTGCGTCTGGCGGTGGTCGATGAAGGGCCGCAGGATGCAGCGCTGACCTGGCTGTGTCTGCATGGCAGCCCGGGCTGGGGTTATGGCTTGCGGCATCTGCTGCCCGATTTGCTGGCCGCCGGTCATCGTGTGGTGGTGCCCGATTTGCCGGGCTTTGGCCGCAGCGACCAGCCCAAGAAAGACAAACAGCACAGCGCGCAATGGCATTTGCAAGTCATCGCCGAGCTGATCGAGGCGCTCAACCTGCGGCGGCTGGTACTGCTCGGGCAGGGCGATGGCGGTCGCCTGGGTCTGGCCGTGGCGCAAGCCCTGCCTGAGCGCTTTGCCGGTGCCTGGCTCATCGATACCTGGCCGCTGAGCACGCAGCCAGAGCAGCGTCAGCAATGGTTTGAACAGGCTGCGCGCAAGCCCGGTTGGGATGTGGCCAGGGGCATGGCCGAATTGGAGGGGAGCAGCAATGCCGAAGAGGCCCGCGCCTGGAATGCCCCGTTTGCGCAACCCGGTCATCGGGCCGCACTCAAGGCGTGGCCCCGCCTGCAGACCGAGCTTGCTGTGCCCCCCGCCGATCTGCTGCAGCAATGGGCGCAGGCTGGCAGGCTGTGGCTGCAGCCCGCAGCCACGCAGCAGCCCGTATCTGTCGCGCAATGGCGGGCGGCCTGGCTGCAGGCCGTGCCGCAACTGGCGGCGCAGGCCAGTGTCTGGCGGCAAACCCGGCCTGGCGCTCTGGTTCCTGCAGCACGGCAGGGCGGCGGTGCAGCGGCTGTGGAATACTTTGCGCCGTAGCCCGATCGGTCAGACCGGCGGAGCAAGCATTTGAATTAGGACTTACGCAAACAAGAATGCAACAAGGGCCCGCCTTCTGAGGCAGTCGCCCGGCCTGAAGCTGTTTTGCGCAAGTCGTATGAACTTCTGAATCTGCGGATTCATCCACTTTTTTTCGGAGCATGTGGCCGATGGCCGCATGAAAAGGCTTTGGCAACCTCGCGCAAATCCCCTGCATCCACTACAGCGCCCCAGCAGCAAGATCCGCAGCACCACGCCCAGGCTCACGCCCAGGCTCACGGGCAGGAACCGTCTGGCGAGGCGCATGTGCATGACGAGCACTGCGGCCACGATCATCATGACCACGTGCACAGCGCCGATGGCAGCTGCTGCGGCCATGATCACAGCCATGGCGGCAAGCATGTCTATATCTATTCGCCCTCGGGTGCGGTGCGCGACAAGGCAGCCTTCAAGCGCGGCATCAAGCAGCTGGAGGCCCTGGGCCACGAGGTGGAGATCGATGCCGATGCACTGGCCAGCAGCCAGCGCTTTGCGGGTGACGACGCCACCCGTCTGGCGGCTATCCATCGCGCCGCCGCCAGCGGAGCCGATGTGGCGCTGATTTCGCGCGGCGGCTACGGTCTCACGCGCATCCTGCCGGGCATCAAGTACAAGACCGTGGCCAAGGCGATTGCCAATGGCACCAAGTTTGTCGGCCTCAGCGACTTCACGGCTTTTCAGCTGGCCATGCTGGCACAGACCGGTTCGGTCACCTGGGCCGGCCCCGCGCTCAACGCCGACTTCGGTGTGGACAGCAAAAAGACGGGCGAGCCCGTGGACGACATCATGCTGGACTGCTTCGAGGACCTGCTCAGCGGCCAGGGCGAGGGCGCGGGCTGGCAGATGCCCAGGATTGGCGAGTTGCCCAATGGCAAGCCCCAGCTCAAGGACTTCTATGTCCCCGGCGGAGCCACCCTGTGGGGCGGCAATCTGGCGGTGCTGGTGTCGCTGCTGGGCACGCCTTACTTCCCGCAGGTCGATGGCGGCATTCTGTTCATCGAAGACGTGGGCGAGCACCCCTACCGGATCGAGCGCATGCTGACGCAACTGCTGCTGGCGGGCGTGCTGCAAAAGCAAAAAGCCGTCGTCTTCGGCCAGTTCACCGAATTCAAGCTCACCACGCATGACAAGGGCTTCAAGCTGCAGACCGTCATCGACTGGCTGCGCATGCAGCTCAAGCGCCCCGTGCTGCAAGGCCTGCCCTTCGGCCATGTGCCCACCAAGGTGCTGCTGCCCGTGGGGGCGCAGGTGTCGCTGTCCGTGGAAGGGCGGGATGCGCTGATCTACTGGGGACATGTCTGACGGCAGACGGCAGCTGAGGTTGCAGGGGCGTAGTGAACATGGCCTGCGCCTTCTGCTGTGCCTAAGTGATCTCTATTTTGATAGCTTTAAACGCAGGCTGCATATTGGATAAGTGCCAATCTGGCTTGTATTTTGGAAATCGGGAAGGACGCATGCATGGGCAAGGCTGCACTGCAGTGGACCGAGGAAATGCTGTCCCGCCTGGGCCAGGAGAAAGACGCCGTGCTGGCCGAGCGCTGGGGCACATCGGCCAAGACGGTCAACCTCAAGCGCAATGCGCTGGGCATTCCGGCCTTCGGGCATTTCCAGTGGACGCAGCCAGCGCTGGCTCTGCTGGGACGGGAGGCTGATGCCGAAGTGGCCAAGCAGCTGGGCATCAGCAAGGCCAGCGTGGTGGCCAAGCGCACCGAGCTGGGCATTGCCTCGGTGACGGGGGCTGCGACCCGCAGTGCTTTTGACTGGTGCGACGAGGCTGTGGCTTTGCTGGGCACCGCATCCGATGCCAAGATTGCCGATCAACTGGGCCTGAGCCGCCTGACGGTCTACAACGCTCGCATCGCCAGGGGGATTGCTGCAGCGGGCCGGGGAGCGGACAAGAGCTGCGAGCCATGAACCTCGCTGGCGCGACAGTGACCGAGCCGGGGCTGACCCGGCCACAGACCCTGCTGCGCGCGGTATTGCTGGGCTGGCTGTGGCTGGCGGCCCTGGCCGGCTTTTCCCATTGGCTGACGCGCTTGCCGCCCTGGGGCTGGCTGCTCGCAGTCTTGCTGCTGGCGCTGCTGCCAGCCTGGGGGCATTGGCTGCTCCTGATGCTGCGCAAGAAGCTGCTGCGCATGCAGTTTGCGCCACAAGGGCATATAGGCCGCTGGCTGGCCGGGGGCTGGTGGCCGGCCTGCAAGGCATTGGCACTGGCCTTGCTGCTGTGCACCAGTTCACTCTGGCAGGCATGGTTTCTTGCGCCCTGGGAGTGGACCCTGCTGGCGCTGGCTCCCTTGCTTTATGCCTTGCTGGCCTATGGCATGCAGGCGGGCCTGAGGCGAGAGTTTTCATCCACGGCCTTTGCCTGGGCCTTCAGTCAGCGCGCTGCTACTTGGCTGCTGCTGGTACTTTTGGGCGGTGGCTGGCTCTATGGCATGGCCAGTCAGCAGAATATGGGGCGGCCACTGGCGGCCGGCATGGAGCCCGAAGCGCTGAGTCTTGCTCTGGTGCAGATTCATGCCGCGCCCTCGGGGCTGGTGCGCTGGGGGCTGGATGCCCTGCTGGCCGTGCAGCTGGCCAGTGGTGCCATGGCCGATCTGCCCCAAATGCCCGTGCTGCGCCTGTTGCTGCTGGCACTGTTTGGCCCGGTAGGCGTGCTGCTGTGCCTGGGGCGCGCCATGCAGGGGGCATCGACTTCCTCGGCTCTCCTGCTGCAGGCCAGGCCTTTGGCGGCAGTGCGCAATGCCGCGCCTTCGCCGGCCGCGCCTTTGCTGGCCCTGGTTGCCGTGCTGGTGCTGGGCATTCTGGTGCAGACCATGGCCGCCCTTGACGGTCTGGCCCGTGCGCAGGAGAGCCCGCTGGCGCTCAAGCGCCTGCCCGAGTGCGAGCGCATCGGGCAGCAGCTCTACAGTCTCGGCACGCTGGACGCCACACACCAGCAGGTTCTGCAGCTGCTGGGCCGGGCCCAGGCCGGGCAGGCCTTGTGCCAGAGCATCCCGCAGATGAGCCGGCAGCTGGATGCGGCCGTCGAGCGTTATCTGGACTGGTATTTCAGCCTGGGCGCGGAGTGGGGGCGCATCCTCAGTCTGCTCACGGGCGATGTGAGCCAGTTTCTGCAGAACAAGCTCAGCGAAACCCTGGGCGACACGCCAGGACTGGAGGGCTGGGTGCAGGCTTTGCAAAGGCAGGCACTGACCAGCGGTGCCGCTCTGGTCGAGGGCCAGCATCGCATCGAGGAAACCCTGGCGCGCCATCATCTGGCCTTGAGTTCCGAGCAATGTCTGGTGCGTGCCGAGGTTGCCAGTCTGCCTGCGCTGGAGCTGCTGGGCGATGCACGCCAGCGTCTGACGGCCAGCGCCCTGGCGGGCGCGGGGGGCGGTGCTTTTGCCGCAGCCGTTGCAGGCAAGGCCATGGCCAAGGTCTCGATGAAGGCCGCCAGCAAGGTGCTGGCCAAGGCTGCTGCCAAGCAGGGGCTGGGCAAGGCCGGGGCTGCGGCAGCCGGTGCGGCCCTGGGCTCCGTGGTTCCCGGTGTCGGCACCGCCGTGGGGGCGGTGGCGGGAGCGGTCGCCGGTGTGGTGCTGGGCGTGGGCATCGACTGGGCGGCACTTTATGCCGAAGAACTGCTGACACGCGATGCCATGCGCGCCGATCTGCGTGCCGCGCTGGACGAGCAGTTGCAGGGCCTGAGTCGGGCCATGGGCTGTCCCTAGCTGACTTCGCAGTCGGCCCGGCGCTGCGCCAGTAGCCACGAAAACCTGTGCTGCTGGTGCTGTCTAGGGCTGCATTCCTGCGAGTGCAGGCGTACAGTGAAGTTTCGCTGCAGGAGTTGCATATGCTCAATTACTCCCTCATGAAACCCGAAGGCATCTTGCTGCTGGAGCCCAATGGGCCCCTGACCGAGCAGGATTTCGACGGCGTCAGTCAGGACGTGGACGATTTCCTGGCCGAGCATCCCAAACTGCATGGGGTGATGATTCAGTCCAAGGACTTTCCCGGCTGGGAAAACTGGGCCGGCTTCAGCGCCCATATGGGCTTTGTCAGAGACCATCGCCATCAGGTGGAGCAGATCGCTCTGGTGACCGACAGTCATCTGGCGGGCATGGCCGAGTTCGTCGGCAGGCATTTCACGCATGCCGAGGTCAGGCATTTCCCCTTTACCGACGAGGCCATGGCCTTGCAGTGGCTGCATGCGGCCTGAGCCGCCTGTCTGAACCAGTGCTGCAACTGTGCCGGCGAGCCGCAGCACAGTTGCCCGGATCGGCCTAGCCCTGTTTCCGGTGGCCGGTCGCTGCGCCAGAAGCATGCGCACTGGCGGCTGCCTGCTGCGGGGCCTGTGCGTAGCGCTTGAACTCCATGGTGTAGGTGGCGCGCCCCTGAGTCATGGAGCGCAGGTGCGTGGCATAGCCGAACATTTCCGATAACGGCACCTCGGCCCTGATGGTCTTGCCGTCGCCCGCCATATCGTCCATGCCCTGCACGGCACCACGGCGCGAGGACAGATTGCCCATCACGGCGCCTGCGTATTCCTCGGGTGTTTCCACCTCGACGGCCATGATGGGCTCCAGAATCACCGGGTCGGCTCTCCTGCAGGCCTCCTTGAAGCCCAGGATGGCGGCCATGCGGAAGGCCTGCTCCGAGGAGTCCACCTCATGGTAGGAGCCGAAGGTCAGCCGCACTCGCACATCGACCACCGGGTGGCCGGCCAGAACGCCCGAGTTCATGGCTTCGCGCAGGCCTCTTTCCACGGCGGGGATGAATTCGCGTGGAATCACTCCGCCCTTGATGTCGTCGACGAATTCAAAGCCCTTGCCCGATTCCAGCGGCTCCACGGTCAGCACCACATGGCCGTACTGGCCCTTGCCGCCGGACTGGCGCACGAACTTGCCGTCCACATCGCTGACTTTCTTGCGAATGGTTTCGCGGTATGCCACCTGAGGCTTGCCCACATTGGCGGCCACATTGAATTCGCGTCTCATGCGGTCGACGATGATTTCCAGGTGCAACTCGCCCATGCCGGCAATGATGGTCTGGCCCGACTCCTCGTCGCTGCTGACTCTGAAGGACGGGTCTTCGGCGGCGAGGCGCGCCAGTGCCTGGCCCATTTTTTCCTGGTCGGCCTTGCTCTTGGGCTCCACGGCCTGGGCGATGACGGGTTCGGGAAAGGAGATCTTCTCCAGCACGATGGGCGCTTGCGGATCACACAGCGTCTCGCCCGTGCTCACGTCCTTGAGACCCACGCAGGCCGCAATGTCGCCTGCGCGGATTTCGTCGATCTCCTGGCGTGCGTTGGCATGCATCTGCACGATGCGGCCTATGCGCTCCTTTTTACCCCGGGTCGGGTTGTAGACCAGATCGCCCTTGGTCAGCACGCCCGAGTAAACACGCACAAAGGTCAACTGGCCCACGAAGGGGTCGGTCATGAGCTTGAAGGCCAGGGCGGCGAATTTCTCGTCATCGCTGGCATGGCGTATCAGCGTGGTGCTGGCGCTGTCATCCTCGCTATGGCCTTCGATAGCCGGAACATCGAGCGGCGAAGGCATGAGCTCGACAATCGCGTCGAGCAGACGCTGCACGCCTCGATTCTTGAAGGCCGAGCCGCAGAGCATGGGCTGAATTTCGGTGGCAATGGTGCGTAGCCTCAGGCCGGTGATGATGTCCTCGGCGCCGAGGTCGCCGCTGTCCAGGTACTTCTCTGTCAGTGCTTCACTGGCCTCGGCAGCGGCCTCCACCATCTTCTGGCGCCATTCCTGTGCGCTGGCCAAAAGCGCTGCCGGGATCTCCCGGTACTCGAATTTCACGCCCTGCGACTCGTCGTCCCAGAAGATGGCTTTCATCTTGATGAGGTCGACGAGGCCGTGAAAATCAGCCTCGGCTCCGATGGGGATGACGATGGGAACCGGGTGGGCCTTGAGGCGGTCCACCATCATCTGGCGCACACGAAAGAAGTCGGCGCCCACGCGGTCCATCTTGTTGACGAAGGCCAGGCGCGGCACCTTGTACTTGTTGGCCTGGCGCCAGACGGTCTCCGACTGAGGCTGCACGCCGCCCACGGAGTCGTAGACCATGACAGCGCCGTCGAGCACGCGCATGGAGCGTTCGACCTCGATGGTGAAGTCCACGTGGCCGGGGGTGTCGATGATGTTGATGCGATGGGCCGGGAAGTTGTGCTCCATGCCCGACCAGAAGGCCGTGGTGGCCGCCGAGGTGATGGTGATGCCGCGTTCCTGCTCCTGCTCCATCCAGTCCATGGTGGCCGCGCCGTCATGGACTTCGCCGAGCTTGTGGTTGACCCCGGTATAGAACAGTATGCGCTCGGTGGTGGTGGTCTTGCCGGCATCGATATGCGCGGAGATGCCGATATTGCGATAGTGCTCTATGGGCGTGTGGCGAGCCATGATGACCTCCCTGAAACACAGTTCTGAAACTGAAGTGCCGGCACCATGGTTGCGGAGCCGGCAAGCAGAGGAAACGCACAGGAAATACTAGAGAGATGGCTACAAACTCACTGCCAGAGTGGGTATGCCCCGCGGCATAAAACATCAAAAGCAGGCTGTGGCCCAGGGCCTGTAGCCTGGCAGGCATCCGGCTTTACCTTCATTCAAGAACGAGGACTTGCGAACATGACAGAGCAGAGCATTCAGACAGCCGCCCACAAGATGGTCTACATCCTGGTGGTGGAGCAAAGCTTGCGTGCCGGCGAGGGCATGAACGAGCAAGCGCTTTGCGCCGACCTTCAAAAGCATGGCATCGGCGAAGGCGAGCGCCAGTCCGCGCTGGACTGGGCCGTCTCCAGGGGCTGGCTGCAAAAAGCAGGCGACGAGGTGCGCTTGACCGAAGCCGGCTTCGATATGAATTTCACACAGTAGCGCCAGGGCAGCGGCCGCTGCCCGCGCTTATTCCAGATAAACCCCTTTTTCCTTTTTGCGCGCCCGCATGCCGGTGCGCAGGAACAGCTCGCTGCCGCCTTGCACGGCCAGGGGCTGACTGGGCTTGCCGGCTGATTTGGCCAGATGGGCATCGGCGCGCGCATTCCAGTGCTCCAGCAGATCCTGCAGGGCATGGCGCTCTGCTTCGGTCAACTGCGGATGCTGCTCCAGGAACTCCTGCAGATACTGGCGTGCATCCAGCTCCAGCTGCTCGCGCGTGGTCGCCAGAGAGATATAGCTGATGTCATCGTCGCGCCCGCTGGTATGCGTGCCCAGCAGATAGCAGCCGATATAGTCGCCCCGGGGCTGACCCACGGCCGGGTCCTGGCTGAGTTTCTTGAACAGACTGAAGGGCCACATGCGTTGAATTCCTTGGGACTGACGCAAACAGGGAGGCGCGACGGGCCTTTCCATCGACAAAGCACCATGCCTGATCCGAGTCTGCGTAAGTCGTTTACCTAACACCGGGCCAGGGCCCAAACGGGTATTGTCGCCCATGGCTGGACGCGATCAGCATGTGGATGTTGCGCACCGGACGCATGACAAGAGGCGATATGGGAGACATCACTTCGGCGGCAGAGCCCTCTGCCCATCCCTGGCTCAGGTGCACACTGCATCTGGCGGCCGCGGCCTGCGGACTGGTCTTGCTGGCAGGGGCCGCGTTGGCGGTCTATGGCGTGCGGGCCCAGCCGCGCATGGACGGCAAGCTGGTCCTCGCCGGGCTTGAGCGCAGCGTGTGGGTCAGGCGCGACGACTCCGATGTCACGCATATCAGCGCCGACTCGCCGCAGGATGTCTGGCGGGCCCTGGGCTTTGTCCATGCGCAGGAGCGCGGCTGGCAGCTGGAGTTCAACCGCCGTCTCATGCAAGGGCGCTTGTCGGAGACTCTGGGACCGGCCACGCTGGAGCTGGACAAGCTGATGCGTGCTCTCGATATTCATGGCGCAGCGCGTCGCCAGTACGCGGCGCTGCCACCCGCCGTGCAGGAAGCCCTGCAGGCCTACAGCCAGGGTATAGCCGCCTTTTATGCCAGGCCCTCGCAGGCGGCAGCGCCGGAGTTCCTGCTGCTGGGCACGAGGGCCGGAGCAGGAGGGCCATCGACCTGGGAGCCTGAAGACACCGTGGGCTGGGCGCTGATGATGGCGCTGGATTTGGGCGGCAACTGGGGCAACGAGTTCGCGCGGCTGAATCTGCTGCAGGTCCTGAGCACCGAGCAGCTGTGGCAACTGATGCCGGCCTATCCCGGCGAGCCGCCCGCGACGGCGGTGGATCTTGCCAGCCTGTACCGCCAGCTCGGTGTCTACCGGGAGGCGGATGCCCTGCCCAAGGTCTCGGCACCGGCCGGGCAGATGCAATCAGCCTTGCAGCAATGGGCGGCCTCCATGGTGCGAGACATGGGCAGCAACGACGGATTGGGCAGCAACAACTGGGTGGTGGCCGGCAGCAAGACCCAAAGCGGCAAGCCCTTGCTGGCCAACGATCCGCATCTGGGCCTGAGCGCTCCGGCCATCTGGTATTTCGCGCGCCTTCAGTCGCCCCAGGGTCGGGCCAGCGACGGCAGCGTCCTGAGCGCGCTGGATGTGACAGGGGCCACCTTGCCCGGCATGCCCTTTGTGGTGCTGGGCCGCACGGCGCAGGTGGCCTGGGGCTTTACCAACACCAACCCCGATGTGCAGGACCTGTATCTGGAGCAGATCAACCCGGTCGATGCCAGCCAGTACCGCACGCCCACTGGCTGGGAAAATTTCACCGTGCGCGAGGAAGTCTTCAAGGTCAAGGGCCAGGGCGATGTCAGGGTGACGCTGCGCAGCACGCGCCATGGCCCCGTGATCAGCGATGCGCAGCAGCAATACGGCAAGGTCATCAACACCGAGCGCTATGCACTGGCGCTGCGCTGGGCGGCGCTGGACACGGACAACCGCACGGTGGAGGCCGGCCTCAGGGCCAACGGTGCTCGGACCGTGTCCGAATTGTTCGAGGCGTTTTCCATCTACCACTCGCCCATGCAAAGCATTGTGGCGGCCGATGTGCAGGGGCATATCGGCTTCAAGGCCGCAGGCCGGGTGCCGGTGCGCGCGCCGGGCAATGACTTGCGCGGCGTGGCGCCGGCACCTGGCTGGGATGCGCGCTATGACTGGCAGGGCTGGCTGAGCTACGAGCAGACGCCGCAGGACGATGGCGGCACGCGCGGCTTTGTGGCCACGGCCAACCAGCGCGTGACGGAGGCTGGCTATGCACATTTTCTGACCCAGGACTGGAGCCTGCCCTATCGCCACCAGCGCATAGAGCAACTGCTGGCGGCCGGCAGCCAGCATGATGTGGCCAGCATGGCGGCGATCCAGAACGATGTGCAGTCCCTGGCCACCCGGGCCTTGCTGCCCGTGCTGCGCAAGGCGCAATCGATCCACGCCCTGGCAGCGCAGGCACAGCAACTGCTGGCGGACTTCGATGGGCAGATGGAGCGGGACAGGCCCGAGCCGCTGATCTTCTCGGTCTGGGTCGACGAGCTGACGCGCGCCCTGGTGATTGCGCGCATCGGCGAGCAGCGCTTTGCCATGAGCTACGGCAAGCGCGACTTCCGCGCCGGGCTGGAGGGAATGCTGGCGCGCAATGACGCCTGGTGGTGCGCGCCGCTGAGCTGCGAGCAACAGGCAGGACAGGCGCTGACCCGCACGCTGGACAAGCTGCAGGCCGCCTACGGCAATGACCCGCGCCAATGGCGCTGGGGCGCGGCGCACCCGGCGCTCAGCGCGCACAAGCCGCTGGGCTCGGTGGCGGCGCTGGCCGGCGTGTTCAATGTGAGCGTGGCCTCGGGCGGTGACACCTATAGCGTCAACGTCGGGCAGTACAACGCCAATCCGCCGCCCGCCGATGCCAAAGGCCCGCTGGGCGGGCGCTTTGTCAGTCGCCACGCGCCTTCGCTGCGCGCCATCTACGACCTGGGCGATCCGGAGTCCTCGCAGTTCATCTACCAGACCGGGCAGAGCGGGCTGGCGCTGTCGGGCCGCTATGCGGACATGAGCCGGGAATGGGCCGACGGCCGCTATCGCAAGCTGCAGATGCAGCCCAGGCGCTGGCGCCATGTGCTGGAGTTGCAGGCCGCTCAGGGCGTGGATGGCTATTAATAAGTGAGCTTATATCGACTGTAATATATTGATTTCAGATATAAAAGATGCTGAAAATCAATGTTCGCGTGCGATATAAGCTACTTTAAAGATAGCGGTTGTGGTTGAAGTCGCAGTCGCAGCCGTTCAGCGCAAGAAATCCTCGATCAGGCCGGCCACGGCCTCCGGCTGGTCGTGGTGCAGCATATGGCCTGCGTCCTGCACGCGGGCTGTCTCACATTGCGGGATATGACGTATGCGCTCGTGGTATTGCTCCAGCGTGTAGCGGCCCTGATGCCACTGGCCCAGGCTGTCGTCCGAGGCTTCGACCGACAAGGTGGGGGCGGTGATGGCGGCAAGGCAGGCCAGAGCCTCGTCCACGCGATACAGATAGGGGTTGGAGAGCTTGTGCGCGGCGTCGCCCAGAATATGCCAGCGGCCCTGGGCATCGGGGGCCGACCAATGGTGAGCCAGCCACAGCGCCTTGTCGCGGGGCAGGCGGCGATTGGTTTTTTGCAGGCGATTGGCAACGGCCTCCACGCTGTCATAGGGTGCGAGCCCCATGCCGCCCGCGCGCTGCTCGCGCAGCTGATCCATCCACTGGGCCAGACGCCCGGGGGCCTGTTCGGGCGTTGTGGGCGCCATGCCGAAGCCCTCCAGATTGACAAAGCGGCGAATGCGCTCGGGCCGCGCGCCCGCATACATGCAGGAGATATTGCCGCCCATGCTGTGGCCGACCAGATCGATGGGCTGATCGGGCGAGATCTGCTCCAGCAGCATGTCCAGGTCGGCCAGATAGTCGGTGAAGTAGTAGCTGTCGCAGGGCTCGGTGCTGCGGCTCAGGCCGAAGCCGCGCCAGTCGTGGGCAACGATGCGGCGGCCCTGCACAAAAGCGTCGCTGAAGGCGTCGACCACAAACTGGTAGGAGGCGGCCACATCCATCCAGCCATGGGCCAGCACCAGCACGGGCAACTCGGGATCGATTCCGGACGCTGGCTCGGGCTCCCAGCTGCGCAGGTGGTAGTGCATATTGCGCACGGGCAGCATCTGCGAGCGCCATTGGCGGCGCGGCTGATAGTGCGTGATATCGGTGAGCTGGCCGGTCTGCGTGGGGTGGTGCGTTGTCATATTGTCTCCGTTGTTTTGATTATTGCTGCGCTTGCAGCATGGCCCGTCGTGCACGGGACAGCTGTGTCAAAAAACCAGGAGTCTGCCCTGATCTTGTACTGTCAGGCTCTAAACTTGGACGCATGACTTCTGCTGCATCCACTTCCCGTCTTTCCATGAATCCCGTCGCTCTGGGGCAGAGCGATCTGCGCGTCAGCCCCATCTGTCTTGGCACCATGACATTCGGCGAGCAGGTCGACGAAGCTGAAGCCTGGCGCATCATGGACCGCGCCGTGGAGCGCGGCGTGGATTTCTTCGATACGGCCGAAATGTATTCCGTGCCGGCCCGCCAGGCCACCTGTGGTGCGACGGAATCCATCATCGGCCGCTGGCTCAAGGCCCGCCCCGGCATGCGCGATCAGATCACGCTGGCCAGCAAGGTGGCCGGCCCCTCGCGCGGCATGCCCTGGGTTCGTGAAGGCTCGGGCCTGTCGGCGGATGACATTGTTCGCTCCTGCGACGCCAGTCTTGAGCGCCTGCAGACCGAGGTGATCGACCTCTACCAGATCCACTGGCCCGAGCGCCATGTGCCGGCCTTCGGCACCATGTACTACGACCCGCAGAAGGAAAGCTCGCTCACGCCCATCCACGAGCAGCTGCAGGCGCTGGCCGGTCTGGTCAAGCAGGGCAAGATCCGCCATATCGGCCTGTCCAACGAGACGCCTTATGGCGTGCACGAGTTTGTGCGCCTGGCCGAGCAGCACGGACTGCCGCGTGTGGCCGCGATCCAGAACCCCTATTGCCTGGTCAACCGCAGCTATGAAAACGGGCTGGACGAAACCTGCCACCGCCTCGATGTGTCGCTGCTGGCCTATTCGCCGCTGGCGTTCGGCCTGCTGACGGGCAAGTTCGATCAGTTTGCACCGACCGAGGAGGGCGCGCCCAAGCAGGCTCGCATTGCCAGGTATGAATCAGTGCAGAGGCAGCGCTGGGGCCGCCCCGATGCGCTGGCTGCCGCGCGCCGCTACAACGCGCTGGCCCAGCAGCATGGCCTCACGCCGGTGCAGCTGGCGCTGGCGTTCTGCTATACCAAGTGGCAGGTGGCGAGCACCATCATCGGTGTGACCTCGGTGGCCCAGCTTGACGAGGATCTTGACGCCTGGGGCACGCAGCTGCCTGCCGAGCTGCTGGCCGCAATCGACGCCATCCGCTGGGAGATGCGCGACCCCGCTGTCTGATCGCTTTATTGAGGGAGAATGGCTGCTCTCCCATGTAGTTCATGGGTTAGCAGCTATCAAAATTGAATCATGGCCAAAAAAGACAAAAACACCCATGTCAGCGAGACGCCGGCCACGCAGATGCTCAGGGCCCACAAGGTGGAGTTCACCGAGCACCCTTATGACTATGTGGAGCATGGCGGCACCGAAGAGTCGGCGCGTCAGCTGGGGCTGGACGAGCATGCGGTCGTCAAGACCCTGGTGATGCAGGATCAGGATGCCAGGCCGCTGATCGTGCTCATGCATGGCGATTGCAAGGTATCGACCAAGAACCTGGCGCGCCAGATCGGTGCCAAGAGCGTGGAGCCCTGCAAGCCCGAAGTGGCCAACCGCCACAGCGGCTATCTGGTGGGCGGCACCTCGCCGTTTGGCACCAGGCGCGAAATGCCGGTCTATATCGAGGAAACCATACTCGCGCTGCCACGCATCGCCATCAACGGCGGACGGCGCGGCTATCTGGTGCAACTGGCCCCTGAGGTCTGCACCCGTTTGCTCGATGCCCGGCCGGTGCACTGCGCGCTGGCAGAATAGGGGCTGGCCAGCCGGGGGCAGACGCCGGCCGGCAAAAACGCAAACAACAAGGACTTACGCAAACCAGGATGCACGAGGGGCATGACGGTCGACAAACCGCCATGCCTGATCCGGATTGCGCAAGTCGTGACAACAATCGGTGCCGTCGACTTTGGTTGGCGAGCCTAAGGGCCAGTCTCTGGCCGAGGAATTCCTTTGAACGCCCTCTATCCCGTTATCGCCGTCATCGCAGCCTATCTGATTGGTTCGCTGTCCTTTGCCGTCATCGTCAGCCGCGTCATGGGCCTGAACGACCCGCGCACCTATGGCAGCGGCAACCCCGGTGCCACCAATGTGCTGCGCTCGGGCAGCAAGGCGGCTGCGGCTGTCACGCTGGCGCTGGATGCGCTCAAGGGCCTGGTGCCCGTGGTGCTGGTCAAGGCCTTCGGCGAGCCGTTCGGTCTGGGCGACAGCATGGTGGCACTGGCCGGTCTGGCCGCCTTCCTGGGCCATCTGTACCCGGTGTTCTTTGGCTTCAAGGGCGGCAAGGGCGTGGCCACGGCGCTGGGTGTGCTGCTGGGCATCAGCGGCTGGCTGGGTCTGGCGACGGCGCTGACCTGGGTCATCGTGGCCGTGTTCTTCCGCTATTCCTCCCTGGCCGCGCTGGTGGCCTCGGTGTTCGCGCCCGTGTACTACGTGCTGTGCAGCGGCATCGTCTGGGATGCGGAAACGCCCATCACTGCCGCGATTGTCGTGATGGCGATCCTGCTGGTCTGGCGTCATCGCGAAAACATCCAGCGCCTGATTGCGGGCAAGGAATCCAGGCTGGGACAGAAAAAGACCGACGGCTCCAAACCTGCAGAGGGCGCGGCCCGCAAGAGCAAGCATCGCTAGGACGCTCCCGCAGATCGTCCATGAGGGGGTCGCGAGACTCCATATATACAAGCGCAAGCAGCTCTTAATTTAATAGCAAAAAGATATGGCTTCCAGCCCATCGCAGCGCGACTACAGCGCTCCCTGTCCTGGTTGTGGCGCGCCGGTCCACTTCGCCAGTGCGCAATCGAGCTTTGCCGTCTGCGAGTTTTGCCGCAGCACCGTGCTGCGCGATGGCGAGACGCTCAAGCGCATTGGCTCCATGGCCGAGGTGTTCGAGGACTACAGCCCGCTGCAACTGGGCGCCTCGGGCATGGTCAAGCGCAACGGCAAGCCCGAGCCCTTCACCGTCGTGGGCCGCGCGCAGTACAAAAGTGCTGCAGGCAGCTGGTCGGAATGGGTGGCTGCCCTTAGCAACGGCGAGCTGGCCTGGCTCAGCGAGGACAACGGCAGCTTTGTCTTTGCCGTGAACTGGCAGCCGCCGGGCTGGAACGTGAAAGAGTTCCAGCAGCGCGAATGGCGCATGGGCCGTGAGCTCAAGGCCGGCACGGAATCCTTCACCGTCACCAGCATTCAGGATGCGCAGCTGATGGCGGCCCAGGGCGAGCTGCCCCAGCTGCCCCAACTGGGCAAGAGTTTCAAGCTGGTCGAGCTGCGCAGCGACAAGAACCAGATTCTCTCCATCGACTTCAGCGACAAGACACCGGCCTTCAGCCTGGGGGCTGCCGTGGCGCTGGAGGCTTTGCAGATGCAGGGACTGCGCAGCAGCGCCCAGCAAAAAGCCCAGGGCCGCCACTTCAACTGTCCCAAGTGCGGTGCCGTGGTGCCCGTGCGCTTTGACACCACCAAGGCCCTTAGCTGCCCCAGCTGCGGCAGCCTGATCGACATGTCCAAGGGCATGGGGGCGGAGCTGAGCTATGCCGAGCAGCGCCGAAAGGTCAAGCCTCTGATCGCGCTGGGCAGCGAAGGCACGCTCGATGGCCTGAAATGGCAGCTCGTGGGCTTTCAACGGCGCAGCGGGCGTGGTCTGGGCGAAGATGAGGACGACAGCTTCACCTGGGATGAGTACCTGCTCTACAACAAGAAGGCTGGCTTTTCGTTCATCGTCGATTCGGAAGACGGCTGGAGCACGGCGCGCGTCATCACCGGCGCACCCAAGCTCAGCAAGAACGGCGCCACTGCCACCTATCTGCAGCGCAAATATCAGCGCGACTACGCCTATCTGGCCGAGACGGAATATGCAGAGGGCGAGTTCTACTGGCCCGTCTTCAAGGGCGCCAAGTCCAGCAATGTGGACTATGCCAATCCAGGCAAGCAGTCCACGCTGGCGCTGGAGACCGCCAACCAGGAAACGACCTGGACCCATGGTCAGCGCGTTTCGGCGGAGACGGTGGCCCAGGCGTTCGGCACGGCCAAGCTCAAGGATCGCTCCCAGGTCAGTCCTTTGTCGGGCAGCGGCTTCAGCTGGGGCACGATTCTGTTCTGGTTGTTCCTGCTGCTGTTCATCCTGCCGTTCCTGCGTGCCTGCATGTCCAGTCCCAACTGCGATCCGCGCACCGACCCCAATTGCAGCTACAGCCGCTCCAGCAGCGGCTCCTATGGCGGCTATACCTCCGGCGGAAGCCACAAATAACACCCCTATCTCATTCGAGGAGAGAGATCATGTTTGACTGGTTCAACCCCCAGAACTTCTTCGGCTCCATCATCTACGCCCTGGTGGGCGTGGTGGTGTTCTGGCTGTGCTTCATCATCATCGACAAGATCACGCCCGTGGACATGTGGGCCGAGATCGTGGAGAAGCACAACAAGGCGCTGGCCATGGTGGTGGCGGCCATGTGCCTGGGCATCAGCATCATCGTCGCTGCAGCGATACATTGAGGCTCCCCCTGAGGCGCTGCGCGCCTTCCCCCTCTCTCTACGCGCTGGGCGCTAGGGGAGGGGAACGACAGCTTCGCCGCGGGGCGGCCCTTGCTCGCTGTCCCTGGCAGGCAGAGGACGGCGCGCCTGTTTTACGGTTAAAGGAATTAGATGACTTCGATGGTGGCCGAGGAGCATAGCGCTGGCCAGGGGCCTCGGCCCATTGATGTGGCGCTGCTGGCCAGTGTCTTCGTGATCGCGGCCTGCGGCCTGCTCTACGAGCTGGCGGCAGGCGCGCTGGCGTCCTATCTGCTCGGCGATTCGGTGCTGCAGTTCTCCACCATCATCGGCACTTATCTGTTTGCCATGGGTATAGGCTCGTGGCTGTCGCGCTATTTCGATGATCAGCTGCCCGCGCATTTTCTGCGTGTGGAGCTGATGGTGGCGCTGGTCGGCGGTGCCTTGCCGGCCGTGCTGTTTCTGGCCAATGCCTATGCGCCGGGCGCGTTCCGCTTTCTGCTATATGGCATGGTGATGGTGGTGGGCACGCTGGTGGGGCTGGAGATCCCGCTGGTGATGCGCATCTTGAAGCGCAATGCATCGCTCAAGGATCTGGTCTCCAAGGTGCTGACCTTCGACTATCTGGGGGCCCTGGCGGTGTCGCTGGCGTTTCCCATCGTGCTGGTGCCCAAGCTGGGCCTGGTGCGCACAGGTCTGCTGTTCGGCTTCATGAATGCGGCCATCGCCGTCTGGGCCCTGGTGCTGTTCAAGCACGAGCTGCGCAATCTGCGTGCCCATGCCTGGGCCTGCGCGCTGGTGCTGCTGGCCCTGGGCGGGGGCATCGCGGGCGCGGATCAGCTGACCCGGCTGGCCGACGATCATTTCTACCAGGACCGCATCGTGCTGAGCAGCAGCTCGCCCTATCAGCGCATTGTGGTGACCCAGGGACGCCAGGGCGCGCGGCTGTATCTGAACGGCAATCTGCAGTTTGCCCAGAGCGACGAGTACCGCTATCACGAAGCGCTGGTCCACCCCGCCATGGCCGCACATGGCGCACCGAGGAAGGTTGCGGTGCTGGGGGGCGGCGACGGCATGGCCGTGCGCGAGGTGCTCAAGTACCCGGGCGTGGAGTCCGTGGTGCTGGTGGAGCTGGACCCGGCCATGACTGATCTGTTCAAGAGCAATGCCATGATGACGGCGCTCAATGGCAATGCGCTCAACGACGCCCGCGTGAGCATCGTCAATACCGATGCGTTTCACTGGCTGCAGCAAAGTGCGGAGACTTTCGATGTGATCGTGGTGGACTTTCCCGATCCCACCAATTTCGCCATCGGCAAGTTGTTCACCAACAGTTTTTATTCGCTGCTGGACAAGCGTCTGGCAGCCAGTGGCTATGCCGTGATTCAGACCACCTCGCCGCTGATTGCGCGCCAGAGCTTCTGGACCGTTGTGCAGACCGTGGAGTCCGTGGGCCTGACGGCCAGGCCCTATCACGTGCATGTGCCCAGTTTTGGCGAATGGGGCTTTGTGCTGGCCAGCCACCGTCCCTGGCGCGAGCCCGAGGCGTTGCCCGCTGGCATGCGTTTTCTGACTCTGCCCACGCTGCGCCTGATGTTTGACTTTCCTCTCGATATGGCGCGCGTGCCGACCGAGGTGAATCGCCTGTCCAATCAGGTGCTGGTCAACACCTATGAACGCGAGTGGGGCAAGGTGGAGCATTGATGCCGGAGGATCTGCATCGGCGTGACTGGCTCAAGCGGGCGACTGCCGGTGCCTTAGGCGTCTCTGGCGTCTCAGGCACTTTGGGTGCTTTGGGGGCTTTGGGTGCGGCCGGCCTGGCCGGCTGCAGGCAGGAGTCGCCCAGGCTGGACGATCTGCCCGGCGGCTTCAGCGGCGTGTCGCTGGAGCGCGGTCATGGGCTGCGCCCTTTCTGGCAGCGTCTGGCGCAGGGGCTGGAGCTGCCCGCACCGGCGCTGGTGCACCGGGCGCCGGTCGTGATTGTGGGCGGGGGCATGGCCGGGCTGGCAGCGGCGCGCGCGCTGGAGCTGGCCGGCATTCAGGGCGCAGCCCTGCTCGATACCCAGGCCGCCATGGGCGGCAACAGCCAGGGCGGGCAAGTCAAGGGTATAGCCTGCCCGCTGGGCGCGCACTATCTGCCCGTGCCCGGCGACGATGCTCATGAGGTGCAGGACTGGCTGGAGGAGCTGGGCGTGCGCCAGCGCTTGGCGGGCCGCTGGCGCTACGACGAGCGCTATCTCTGCCATAGCCCGCAGGAGCGCTTGTACTGGCAGGGCGGCTGGCATGAGGGGCTGCTGCCCGTGCAGGGCGTGAGCCAGCGCACGCTGGAGCAATATGCGCTGTTTGAAAAGCAGGTCGAGGCAGCGGCTCGGGCGGCGGCCTTTGCCATGCCATCGATCCGTGTCTGGCAGCGCGAAGCGGGCTTGCCGACTTCCCATGCCGTGCTCGATGCACAGCGTTTCGACCAATGGCTGGCGGCGCAGGGCCTCGATGACGAGCGCCTGCTCTGGTATCTGGACTACAGCTGCCGGGATGATTTCGGTGCCGGTCTGAGCCGCGTCTCGGCCTGGGCGGGGATTCACTATTTCGCCAGCCGCCATGGTTTCCACGCGCCGCGTCCACAGTCCGAGCACGAGAGCGAAGCGGACGGCGAGCAGGTGCTGACCTGGCCCCAGGGCAATGGCTGGCTGGCGCAGCAACTGGTGGCGGGACTGAAAGCCACGCAGCTTCAGACCGATTGCAGCGTGCTCGCCGTCACCGAGGACGCGGGCAGCGTGCAGATCGAGGTTTATCACCATGGCCGCCAGCAGCATGAACGCTGGCTGGCGCGCCATTGCGTGGTGGCGCTGCCCAGCTTTGTGGCTGCAAGAGTGCTGCGCAATGCGCCCGATTTTCTGCGTGCCGTGGCGGCTCGCCTGGACTGGGCCCCCTGGCTGGTGGCGAACATCCATATCGACCGACCGCTGGCCGACTACCCTGGTGCCGAGCCCGCCTGGGACAATGTGCTGTATCGCGATGGCAATGCGGGTGGGCTGGGCTATGTGGATGCGGGCAATCAGCGGCTGGACCGCATCCGCAGCCAGCCCACGGTGCTGAGCTACTACCAGGCGCTGGGTGACTGGGCCGATGGGCGCAGGCAATTGATGCAGCAGCCGTTTGCCTTCTGGCGCGAGCGCATCGTGAACACGCTGAGCGAGCCGCACCCAGACTTGCTGCGGCATGCCACACGCATGGAAATCACCCGCTATGGCCATGCGATGGCGATTCCGCGCCCTGGTGATCAGCAGATATTGAGCGAAATAGCCGTCAAGTTCAGTTCCAGCAAGCGCAATCTGCGATTGAATGGGGAGCGAGTGCAGGGTCTGCCCACGCCTGCGACGGCGCGGCTGAGCTTTGCACATTCGGATTGGGCCGGCTATTCGGTGCTGGAGGAGGCGTTCACGCGTGGCCACCATGCAGGGTTGAGGGCGGCGCAGGGCGCTTAGAACGTCAACCAGCTCTTGGAAAGAATCAGCGTCTGCTGCCTGGCAGCTTCACCATGCGGTACAGCTCGGCGTTGCCGCGTGCACTGTGAATGCCCAGCTGTGCCATGGAGCGCAGGTCCAGATCCAGCGTCAGCGACGAACGAGCCAGCGCGGAGGTGATGGCCGGCCTGCGCCCGTCCAGATGCCAGATGGGCGGGTACATGCTGTGGCCGTCGCGGTCGATCACGCTGGCAATCTCGGGCTCCTCCAGACTTTTCCCGCGGCGCAGCACCACTGCTACCTCGCCGTTGTCCAGCTGTACATAGGTGCCGGGCGGGTACAGGCCCACGACATCGATCAAGGCCTGCTTGACCTCATCAGCGTATTGACCACCCTGCTGCAGCACTTGCAAAGACTCGGTGGCCGAGCGGCCGCTACGGGTCTTGCGCGGGCTTATCAGGGCCGCATAACGGTCTACCGTGCCCAGAATGCGTACCAGACGCTCCAGCGGCTGCAACTGTGCCAGCGGCGCGGGCTGCAGCACCACATGGTGGTACTGCACGCTGTCCAGCCAGAGCGGATCACGCACCATCAGCCTCTCCAGCATCAGGCGGCCCTCTGTGGGGTGCTGCTTGACGGCTTCGGCCTGCTGGCTGCTCAGCGCAGTGCGTTGCTCGGCCAGCTGGTTTTGCAGCATGGTCATGCCGATGTTCATGGTCAGCGCGGCCCGGATCAGCGTGTCGCGCTCGGATTGAGGCAGCTCAAGCTCCTTGGCAAGGATATGGCACAGGCCCGCGCAGACCACGGCGTGAGACGGGCTGTAGCCCACGGTTGTCGAGCTGGCACGCTGAAACATCAGATACAGCGCGGCATCGCTGTCCTGCGTGATGAGGTCTTGCAGCCATAGATCAAGCTGGCGCAGCTTGATGGCAAAGCCAGGGATGCGCAGCGGCTCGGTCAGCAAAACCGCGAGTGCGGCCTCCAGATCCGACCAGAGGCCCAACAGGTCTTCATAGGGGTCGTCGTAGCGTGCGTGCATGGGCGAGAGGCGGGTTCAGTTCTTTTCCAGAACCATCTCATTGCCCTTGCGGGTCATCTGAAACTGGGTCAGCACATTGTTGCCCAGCAGCACATAGGGCATGGACTGGGGGGCGACGACGGCCTCTATGCCGTAGACCTCCATTTCGCCCAGTTTGACGCTGTCGAGCTTGATGCGCCAGCCCTGGGCAGTGCCGTTGGCCGTGCGCATCAGGACGGGGACGCCCTGCTCGTAGGGCAGGCCCATGCGATCAGCATCGGCTCGGCCTATGGCAATGGTGCTGGCGCCGGTGTCCACCATGTACTGCATGGTTTTGCCATTGATATAGCCACGATCGACGAAATGGCCGCGCGAGTCGGCGATCAGGACCAGCCGGCCCGAGCGCGCGGCACCACCGATGCCGCCCCGGCTGCCTACGCTGACCGGAGCTGCTCCCAGGTGCACAGTCTGGCGCTGGCCCTTGATATCCACCACGGCGGAGTCGCCGCTGACTTGCAGCAGGCGCACGTTCTTGTGGCTTTCGTTGACGGCCAGCGCCTTGGGGGCGCTGCCATCAATGACCAGCAAGGCCTTGCTGCCCAGCACGCCGGTCAGGGCAACGGACTGTCCAAAGGCGCCGCTGCAGGCCACAGCGACTGAAAGCATGAGCCCCATGCGACGCAGGCCAGAGGCGCCGGGCAAGAGCCTGCACTGGCCGCGTCGCCCTGCGGCAACGGCCTCGTCTCCATCCCGCAAGGCGAGAGAAGGGGAAGCAGCGGAGCTGCGCAGGGGGGGCTTCATTCAATCGCGGAAGTTGTTGAACGACAGAGGGTGGTCGGCCAGATCCTTGCGGATCAATGCCATGGCCGCCTGCAGATCGTCACGCTTGGCTCCGGTGATGCGGACCTTTTCTTCCTGAATGGCGGCCTGCACCTTGAGTTTGCTTTCCTTCATCAGCTTCTGGATCTTCTTGGCCAGCTCGGACTCGATGCCGTTCTTGACCTTGATGAGCTGCTTGACCTTGTCGCCGCCAATCTTCTGTGCCTTCTGGATGTCCAGGAAGCGCACGTCCACATTGCGCTTGGTCAGCTTGTTGCGCAGCAGGTCTTCGACTTGCTGCAGCTGGAACTCGGCATCGCCGTACATGGTGATTTCCTTGTCCTTGAGTTCAACGGCGGCCGATGTGCCCTTGAAGTCGAAACGGGTGCCAATTTCCTTGGTGGCGTTGTCAACGGCGTTCTTCACTTCGACGAAATCGGCTTCGCAAACAGTGTCAAAAGAAGGCATGTGTAATTCCTATCAGTATCAGAGCGGTAAACAGCCACAGTGCGCCGGGCCGTGATGTGCTGCTTGCCAGCAGCAGAGCAGGCGCAGTGCGACAATTGGATGGATGTTAGTCGAGAAAAATGTTCCCCTGCAGCATTGCAACACCTTTGGCATTGCCGCGCGCGCCGAAACGTTGGTGCGCATTCGTAGCCAGGACGATATCCGCCAGTTTCTCGCCGACCCGCTATGGGGACGGCAGCCTGTGTTCGTCCTTGGCGGTGGCAGCAATGTGGTGCTCACGGGCGATGTGGCCCCCGTGGTGCTCAAGATGGAAATCATGGGCATGCGGCTGCTGCGCGAAACCGACAAGCACTGGATTGTCGAGGTAGGGGCGGGCGAGCGCTGGCATGACATGGTGGCATGGACGCTGGCCCAGGGCTATACAGGCCTTGAAAATATGGCCTTGATTCCAGGCACGGTCGGCGCGGCCCCGGTGCAGAACATCGGCGCTTACGGGCTGGAGCTGCAGGATCGCTTCGACTCTCTGGACGCGATCGATCTGGTCGCCGGCGAGCAGTTCAGCCTCAATGCTGCGCAATGCGCCTTCGGTTACCGTGACTCGGTGTTCAAGCATGCACCTGCTCAGCCCAAGTACTGGCCCGTGACGGGCTCGACGGCTGTCCCTCGCGGCCTGGGCCTCAAGGGGCGGGCGGTGATCACCCGGGTGCGACTGGCGCTACCCAAGAGCTGGCAACCGGATCTGGGCTATCTCGATCTGCAGCGCAAGCAGGCGGAGAAAGGCATAGAGCAGCCGAGCGCGCAGCAGATCTTTGAATGGGTCTGCGAGATTCGCCGTGCCAAGCTGCCGGACCCCGAAGTCATTGGCAATGCGGGCAGCTTTTTCAAGAACCCCACGGTGACGACCGAGCAATGCGCGGACATCATCGCGCGCGAGCCCAAGATTGTTCATTACCCCATGGATGACGGCTCCATCAAGCTGGCGGCCGGCTGGCTGATCGATGCCTGCGGCTGGAAAGGCAAGACCATGGGCCGGGCGGGCGTCTACGACAAGCAGGCGCTGGTACTAGTCAATCGAGGAGATCGCCACAGCATCGACGCCAGCGTGACCGGCGGCGAGGTGATGACGCTTGCCGGGGCCATCCAGACCAGCGTCTACGAGCGCTTCGGGATTCGTCTGGAACCCGAGCCGGTGGTGATCTGAGTTTGCGAGAGCCCACAAAAAATGGAGCCGGGAGGCTCCATTTTTTGATGGTGAAAAGCGCTTATTTCCAGAATGCCGGGCGCAGCAAAATGCCAGAAATACGGTAAGGAGCCTTGGGCTCGACCGCCAGTTCCATGGGCACAAAGCCCTTGGTGCAGCTCAGCAGCACGCTGGTGGCCAGAGGTGTGGGGCTCTCCATGCGGCCAACCGTCTGGCAGCTGCCGACGCCGGTGCGCACGGAGTCCAGGGCTTTCTGCACGGTGTCGATGGGGGAGTTCTTGAGGAACTCCTCGTTGAAATTGTTGGCAGCCAGCTTGGACTTGCCGTCCATGGCAGCGACAACTGCCTGCAGGCGCTTGCGCAATGCGGCGTCTGCTGCAGCGGCGTCCACGTTGGCAGGGGCTGCCTGCGCTGCGGGTGCTGCCTGCGGTGCAGCGGCCTTGGCGGCATCGGTCGCAGCCGCATCGGGCTGAGCCTGCGCCGCAGTCATGAAGCCGGCAGCAGCCAGCAGGGCGGTCAGACAAACAGCATTGCGTGTTTTGGTGGTAATCATCCGTTGAGCCTTTCGTCAAACAACGACAGGCACTGTAAACCTTCTGCAAGCTTGATTTCGATACACGGCAAACTGTTTTTTGTGAATAAATGGCAAAGACCTGATGCTGGCTGTGACGGTGGTGCGACTTTGTTGCAGCACGGATAAGCTGGGCTGTCAGGGTTACTGCTTGCCGATGAGGCTTGTGCACTGCCTAAAATCTGTTGCACTGCAATAGCTCAATTGACGACGGGGCCGACCCCAGAACATAAAGGATTTGCGATGCAAGAAAACAAAGAGGGCAAAGAGGGTGATGTCCAGGTGGGGAACCAGAGAATCATCAAGAAGTATCCCAATCGTCGCCTCTACGACACCAATACCTCTTCATACATCACGCTGGCCGAGGTCAAGCAACTGGTCATGGATAGCGAGCCGGTGGTCATCAGGGATGCCAAGACCAATGAAGACCTGACGCGTTCCATCCTGCTGCAGATCATTCTGGAGGAAGAAGCCGGTGGTGCCCCCATGTTCTCCGAGGCCATGCTGGCCAACATCATTCGCTTCTATGGGCATGCCATGCAGGGCTTCATGGGCAGCTACATCGAAAAGAATGTGCAGATGTTCACGGACTTCCAGAGCAAGCTGGCGGGGCAGCCCCAGGGTATGAACCCCGAGGCCTGGAAGCAGTTCATGAGCATGCAGCCTCAAGCCATGCAGGGTTTGATGGGCAGCTATATGGAGCAGTCCCAGAGCATGTTCACCCAGATGCAGGAGCAGATGCAAAAGCAGACAGAACAGATGCTGGGTGTGTTCGGCATCAAGCGCTGAACGAAATCTGCTTTTCCCGAGCGGGCCAATGGCCCGCTTTTTTTTGTCTGTTGCTGGCGTTTGCCTGTGCTAGTCCTAATTGACGATGCTTGCGACTGTCAATGCTCGAACAATGATTACGTTGCTTCGCAATTGCGAGTCGACAAGGAAGAAGAACGAGAAGAGAAATTCAATGACAGGTAGATGCATGGCGGATGCATCCAAGGAGACTAGGCATGAAGTTAGGAGAGGGGCCCCGTTTGCTGGTGGTCTTGGCTGCAGGTGTATTGGTTGTGGGGGCGGCCTGGGCCAAGGCGACGCCCGATGAACTGGCCAGGCTGGGCAAGTCGTTGACCTGCACGGGGGGAGAAAAAGCGGGCACAGCCAGTGGAGTGCCCGAGTTCACAGGGAAATGGCTGGGTACGCCGCCCGGCATTCAATACAACCCGCATGCTGGCCAGCACCCGGTGGACCCCTATGCCAGTGAAAAGCCGCTGCTCACTATCACGGCTGAGAATCTGGCGCAGTATGGCGAGCGCCTGAGCGAGGGGCAGAAGGCCATGTTTGCCAAATACCCCAAGACCTACCGTATCCCGGTCTATCAGGGCCACCGTGACTTCCGCTTCCCGGATGCCGTTTGCGCGGCGGCCAGAAAGAACGCCCAGGATGCCGTAATGAACGCAGACGGTCAGGGCACAACGGGTGCGGTCAAGGGTGCGCTGCCTTTCCCGTTCCCCAGAAACGGACTTGAGCTGGCCTTCAACAATCTGCTGCCCTCGCGTGCTTTCACCGAACACACGCTGCGTGACAACGCTAATGTGTTGGCCGATGGCAGCATCGTCTGGGGTCGGGCCGACAATCGCGCCTTCAGTCAGATCAACGACCCGGCCAATGCAGGTCAGCCACTGAGCAGTCCCATGTCCCAGGGCATGAATGCGGTCAAGTTGCCCGAACGTGAGAAAGGCAGCGTCAGTGTGGTGTCCGAGCCGGTTGAGTTTGGCAAGGAAAAGCGCCTGGGCTGGAGCTATGACCCCGGCACCCGTCGTGTGCGCCAGATTCCCGAGTACGGTTTCGACCAGCCTCTGTCGGGTACCGGTGGCAAGCTGACGATTGACTCCGATCGCCTGTTCAACGGCTCGCCCGAGCGCTACAACTGGAAGTCGCTGGGCAAGAGGGAAATCTATGTGCCGGCCAATGCCTTCAGGATTCACGGCAGCAACGTGAAGTATGCCGACCTGCTCAAACCCGGTCATGAAAACCCCGACTACATGCGCTACGAACTGCGCCGCGTCTGGGTGCTGGAGGCTTCGCTCAAGGACGGCTATCGCCACATGTTCGGCAGGCGCGTGCTGTTCCTCGATGAAGATACCGGCCAGGCGCTGATGAGCGATTACTACGATGCCCGCGGCCAGCTGTGGCTTCAGTCGGTGGTCAATCATTACTACGCCTTCGATGCCCGGATCTGGCATGCGGGCACCAGCTTCTATCACGATCTGAACTCTGGCGGCTATGTGGCCTACAACCTGTTCCAGGAACGCCCTCAGGGCCCTGTCTTGAACAAGGGCGATATGACTGCGGCCATGTTTACGCCCGAAGCGGCGCGTAATGCAGGCAACTAAAAGATGAATCCGGCAAACAGCCTGCGGCGTAACTTGTGCCGCTGTGGGCTTTTGCCATTCAAGCCAGGAGGCGCTTGCGCGTCCTTTTTTATGTGGCAGCAGCAATGCCCTTCCCAGGGCTTTGAAAAAAAGAGGAGACGTAGATGACAAATCGTTTGCAGGGCAAGGTGGCGTTGGTCACTGGTGGCGCCAGCGGTGTGGGTCTGGAGGTAGTGAAGCTGCTTCTTGGTGAAGGCGCCAAGGTCGCATTCAGCGATATCAATGAAGCGGCGGGGCAGCAGCTGGCGGCTGAATTGGGCGAACGCTCCATGTTTTTCCGCCATGACGTGAGCAGCGAGGCGGACTGGACGCATGTGATGGCGGCGGTGCAGCAGCGTCTGGGCACGCTCAATGTGCTTGTCAACAATGCCGGCATCCTGCTGCCTGGTGATATGGAGACGGGGCGTCTGGAGGATTTCAGCCGCCTGCTCAAGGTCAACACCGAGTCAGTCTTCATTGGTTGCCAGCAGGGCATTGCGGCGATGAAGGAGGCGGGAGGCTCGATCATCAATATGGCCTCGGTATCGAGCTGGCTGCCCATAGAGCAATACGCCGGCTATAGCGCCAGCAAGGCCGCCGTGTCGGCACTGACCCGCGCCGCTGCACTGAACTGTCGCAAGCAAGGCTATGCGATCCGCGTCAATTCCATTCATCCCGATGGCATCTATACGCCCATGACGCAGGCTGCGCTGCCAAAGGGCGTGAGCAAGGAAATGATCTTGCATGACCCCAAGCTCAACCGCGCCGGGCGCGCCTATATGCCCGAGCGCATCGCGCAGCTGGTGATGTTCCTGGCCAGCGACGAGTCCAGTGTCATGAGTGGTAGTGAGCTGCATGCCGATAACTCGATTCTGGGCATGGGTCTGTAGATGACGGCCTGATGCCGACAAGCAGCCACCAAGGTCTTGAATCATTTCAAGGCCTTTTTGTTTTGCAAGCTAGGATGACGGCTGCTGAACGACAAACAGGCATGCGTTCAAGGTTCAAATTCGCTCAAGCTTTGAGAAAGTGTTTTCATGAAATTGGGTTACACAATCGTCTACGTCCCGAATGTCCCGGCATCTCTGGAGTTCTTTGACCGGGCATTCGGGCTGCAGCGGCGTTTTCTGCATGAATCCGGAACCTACGGCGAGCTCGAGACAGGGCAGACCACGCTGGCATTTGCCGCCCATGAACTGGGCGCACTGAATTTTCCTGGAGGCC
This sequence comes from Comamonas testosteroni, assembly GCF_030505195.1. Taxonomy (NCBI): domain Bacteria; kingdom Pseudomonadati; phylum Pseudomonadota; class Betaproteobacteria; order Burkholderiales; family Comamonadaceae; genus Comamonas; species Comamonas testosteroni. Next base: position 564,617 of record NZ_CP129672.1, on the reverse strand, counting down.
ATGTCGAAGCGCACAGCTCGGCCAAGCCATTGGGTTTCGAAATCGCGCTGGTCACGGAGGATGTCGAGCAGGCCCATCGAAATGCACTGAGCGCCGGCGCTGCCGAGATGGCTGCACCGACAGCCAAGCCCTGGGGGCAGGTAGTGTCTTATCTGCGCTGCCCCGATGGCTGCGTGGTGGAGCTTTGTACGCCCATGGCTGGCTGAGCCGCAGAGATGCCTGGCCGCAGAGACGCAAGGTCCAGACCAGGTTTTCCGCACTGTTTGCCGTACCGCGAACATGCCGCGCACATTGCACGCTGGCAGAGCTTGAACGGGAATAGTTTGAGCGGGAATAGTTTGAGCGGGCAGATCTCTTTGCTGCGTGGCCCGAGAGAGCACCGAGCAGCAATGCTGCCCCGAGACGAGAAAAGCTTCACGGGCACATAGCGGCTCTGTGACGACAGTCCAGGGCGAGCCCCATCGGCAGTCCTGTCCGCGCTGAGCCGGGTCAGTATGATTTTGATAGCTGTCTACGCTTTATGGACAGGGTATTGCTTCTTTATACTCACTTTTTTTTGTGTGAACAGGGGAAGCGATGCTTGCGCGATGGTCTGGTGCTTTGGTGTTGTCGGCTTGGCTGTCAGTTTGGGGGTGTGCGCAGGCTCAGCCCAGCGAAATGGTCAATGCCGCGAAGACAGGCGATGTCGCGGCACAGTACGAGTTGGGTAAGGCCTATCTTTACGGCCAGGGCGTGCAAAAGAATGCCGACGATGGCTTGCGCTGGCTGCGTCTGGCCGCTGAGCACCATCATGCGCCGTCCCTGTATCTGCTGGGTCTGATCTATGTACTGGGTGCCGATGGTATGAAAAAGGATCCTGAGGCAGGCCTTGCATACATTCATCAGGCTGCAAACGCTGGAAATCTCGATGCGCAGAACCTGCTTGGAACTATTTATCTAAAAGGCGAAGCGGTTGAAAAGGATGCCGCAACAGGTGTCGCATGGCTGGAGCGCGCCGCGCAACAGGGCTCTGCAGCGGCACAAAATAGCCTGGGCTTCGTCTACCGCAAAGGCGAGCTGCTGGCCCAGGATTTGCAGGCCTCGTTTGGCTGGTATCTGAAGGCGGCCCAACAAGCCGATGTGCTTGCGCAGTTCACGGTGGCCGAGATGTATTACCTTGGTGAAGGCGTGCAAAAGAACCATGCCGAAGCCGCGAAATGGCTGACCCCGCTGGCAGACAAAGGCGTGCAGAAGGCCCAGTTGCTGCTGGGAAAGATTTGCTTCGAAGGCCAGGGTATGGACCCCGACTACGAGCGGGCCGTACTGCTGCTGCACGCTGCTGCCATCCGCGGCTCGGGTGAGGCTTACTATGAATTGGGCCGCCTGTTCGAACAGGGAGAGGGCGAGTATCGCAACGAAAAAGAAGCGATTGCCTATTACACCCAGGCGCTGAAGTACCAGCATGCAGCGGCGGCGCAGCGGCTGGAGCAGCTCTCCGCTTCATCGCCCAAGTCCGCGGAGTTTGCCCAGTCCATGGAATACATGGAGAACCTGAACTCTGCTCTCAAGGGCAATGTTCTGGCCCAGTACAACGTCGGCGTCTTTCAATATCTGGGCAAGGGCTTTGCGCAACCGAACTACACCGAGGCCGCCAAGTGGTTCACCATGGCAGCCAATCAAGGCTATGCCAAGGCCCAGTACAACCTGGGCACCTTGTACGAAAACGGCGAGGGGGTGGGCAAAAGTCTGTCGCAGGCGCTGAAGTGGTACCGTCTGGCCGCCGAGCAGCAGGATGCCCCGGCCCAGTATGCGTTGGGCACCTTGTACCGGGACGGTCAGGGTGTGAAGAAGAACGCCAAGCTGGCGCGTGAATGGTTGCAGCGTGCTGCCGAACAAGGCCATGCACCGGCAAAAAAGGCCCTGGCACAGCTCTGACACAGCTTTGACCTGACAAACGGGGGCCGTTTTCGCGGTCCCCGGCTGGCCCGGGCGAGGGCGAGGGCGGCTAGGCCGGCTCCGAGATCTCGATGAGGTTCAGGTCGGGGTCACGCAAATAGATGGAGCGGATTCGGGATGTGGCTCCCGTGCGCATGACGGGGCCTTCGGCGATGGGAGTCGACAACTGCTGCAGACGGGCGATGACCTCGTCCAGCGGCACGGAGGCCAGAAAGCACAGATCCAGAGCGCCGGGTACCGGCGTATGAGCCTTGGGCTCGAACTCGTTGCCCTTCACATGCAGATTGATTTTCTGCCGGCCGAACACAAAGGCCTTGCGCTCCACGGGCGGGGTGCCGCCGATGAAGGATTCCAGCCGCATGCCGAGGACTTCGGTGTAAAAGCGTATGCATTGCGCTTCATTGGCCGTGGTGAGAACCAGGTGGTCGAGGTGACTGATCATGACAAGGCTACTGTCCGGTTGTGAAAACGAGTGTGAAGGCACGCGCGCTCGGGTTGCAGGGCCGCAGCATGACCAGGGTGCAACTGGAGGCCGGCATCGCCGTTAGGGCTGCAGTCAGGGTCGATTGTGTCAGGCTGTCGCCGTTCCGTCCTGGCGCATGATCCCCTGCAAAAATGCCTGCTCTGCAAGCTGTGCCAGCGGGGCACGAGGGATGCGACCGCGGCGCTCTCCATCGATGAGTGCGATCACGGTTCCCAGCCATAACTCGGTCAGCGTTGCGGCACTGAAATCGATGCGGAACACGCCTTGCTGTTGGCCGCGCAGGAAAAAAGCGTCGACCTTGGGTTCCCAGATCGCATTTTCCTCCATGGGTTTTTCGACTTCGTTCCAGTAGTAGGTCAGGAACAGCGTGAATTCGCGATGTTCAAGATGCTTCGCATTGAGGCGCTTGAGTGCTTCGAGTACCGGGCCTTCCTCGATACGGGCTTCGTCCAGTGCTTCGTCCAGCGTGCGCAGGCTTTGCTCCAGCAGGCGCTTGATCAGCAGATCGCGCGTGGGGCAGAAGCGATAGAGCGTGGCCTTGCTGATGCCTATGGCCTTGGCCAGTTCCTGGAGTGTGGCGCGTGGGTGGTTGACCAGGGCCAGGGCCAAGGGGGGGAGGATTGCTGTGTTGTCGTGGGGGACTGTTGTCATTCGTGGCTCCGGTTGGGGCGGATACGGATGAACCTATTTTGATTCAAGCAGCGAGCCTAAAAGCTTGGGATAGCAACTTTACTTGGTATCAAAATGCCATGAATCAATATAGGTCTTAATGAATCAAATTTGATTCAAAAAATATTTTCATGCATCATGCACTTCTTTCAAGATTTGACAAGACTCAAAAGCCATGAAGAAGAACAGCCAGAATGTGCGTGCCTGGCCGGCCCTGGCCGCATTGGCGGCCGCAATGATGTTGGCCGGCTGCATCCAGTCGGAAGCGGGCAGCCCGCCTCAGGAGTTGCCGCTGGTGGATGTGGTGACCATCAAGCCCAGGGCGCTGAGCCTCAGCGCTGAACTGCCCGGGCGCATCGAGCCTGTGCGTGTGGCGGAGGTGCGTGCGCGGGTGCCGGGTATCGTGCTGAGCCGCAACTTCAAAGAGGGCTCCGATGTGAAGGCCGGCGAGGTGCTGTTCAACATCGATCCGGCACCGCTGCGCGCGGCGCTGTCGCGGGCCCGGGGCGAGCTGGCACGAGCCGAGGCCGCGCTGTCTGAAGCGCAGTCCGTGGTGCGCCGTTACGAGCCGCTGGTGGCGCAGGAAGCCGTCAGCCGCCAGGATTTCGACAGCGCCAAGGCTGCGCTGCACAGTGCCATGGCCACGCGTCAATCGGCTCAGGCCGAAGTAGAGGCGGCACGCCTGAACCTGGACTATGCGACGGTCAGAGCCCCGATTGCGGGCCGCATCGGCCGTGCGCTGGTGACCGAAGGCGCCCTGGTCGGCCAGGGGGAGGCCACACCGATGGCGGTAATACAGCAGCTTGACCCCATTTATGCCGATTTCCGTCAGACCGCAGCGCTGGCCACGCGCTTGCGTTCACAGCAGCAGGGGGCGCAGTCGCAGAGCAGTGCTTCCGTGACGCTGATGGCGGACGGTCTGGACGAGAAGCGCCAGGGTCGCATGCTGTTTTCGGATGTGACGGTGGATCGCGGCACCGGCCAGCTTGCGCTGCGTGGTGAATTTCCCAACAAGGATGGCCTGCTGTTGCCCGGCATGTATGTGCGTGTGACCCTGGGGATGGGTGAGGATCCCGCAGCCATTCTCGTGCCTCAGCGTGCGGTGCAGCGCGGCAGCGATGGAATGGCCCATGTGCTGGTGCTCGACGAGCACAACGTTGTGCAGTCCCAGAAGGTGAGCGCTGGCGCCATGTACGGATCCGAGTGGCATATCACCGAGGGCCTGAAGGAAAACGCCAGGGTGTTGGTCGGAGGCCTGGCTGCAGCCGTGCCCGGCACCAAGGTGCAGATCAGGGCTGCCGCTGCAAATGTCGCCGACGCCGTCAAAGACGCGGAAGCCACTGTAAAAAAATGAGCAATATGCGTCGCTCCTGCAAGCGCTGAATGCCAAAACGACAAGCCTTATTCAAGGATAGATAATGTCCCGGTTTTTTATTGATCGCCCCAAGCTGGCCTGGGTGGTCGCGATCTTCATCCTGCTTGCCGGCCTGCTGGCGATCCCGGTTTTGCCAGTGGCGCAGTTTCCCAACGTGGCTCCGCCGCAGATCTCCATCTCTGCAACCTATCCGGGGGCATCGGCCACCACGGTAATGGAGTCGGTGACCAGCGTCATCGAGGAGGAGCTCAATGGCACCAAGGGTCTGCTGTACTTCGACTCGTCCAGCGGCGCCACGGGTCTGGCCGAAATCACTGCCACCTTCGCGCCTGGTACCGATCCCGCGCTGGCCCAGGTCGAAGTGCAGAACCGCATCAAGAAGGCCGAGGCCAGACTGCCCGCATCGGTGATGCAGATGGGGCTGCAGGTAGAGCAGGCCAGCGCCAATTTCCTGCTGATCTATTCGCTGACCTACAAGGGCGACGACAGCGGCAAGAACGAGGTCCGCCTCTCCGACTATGCGGTGCGCAACATCAATAACGAGATCCGCCGCGTGCCCGGGGTGGGCAAGGTGCAGTACTTCGGCGCTGATGTCGCCATGCGGGTCTGGGTCGATCCGCAGAAGCTGCTGGGCTACGGCCTGTCGGTGGCGGATGTGAATGCGGCCATTGCCGCGCAGAACGCCCAGGTGCCGGCGGGCAGCTTCGGCAGCCAGCCCGGATCGTCCGAGCAGGAGCTCAGTGCCACGATTGCCGTCAAGGGAACGCTGAGTTCGCCCGAGGAGTTCGGCCAGATCGTGTTGCAGGCCAGGGCCGATGGCTCGGCCGTGCATCTGGCCGATGTGGCGCGTCTGGAAGTCGGCCAGCTCGATTACAGCTTCGCCTCGCGTGAGGACGGCCACAAAGGAGTGGCGGCCGCCGTGCAACTGGCTCCGGGTGCCAATGCCATGCAGACAGCCAAGGCGGTCAAGGCGAGGCTAGCCGAGCTGTCGCAGAACTTCCCGGACGATATTCAGTACGCCGTGCCCTACGACACCTCGCGTTTTGTGGAAGTCGCCATCGGCAAGGTGATCCAGACCCTGGTCGAGGCCGTGGTGCTGGTGTTTCTGGTGATGTGGCTGTTTCTGCAGAACCTGCGCTATACGCTGATCCCCACCATCGTGGTTCCGGTGTGTCTGGCCGGCACCCTGGCCGTGATGTATGCGCTGGGCTTCTCGGTCAATATGATGACCATGTTCGGCATGGTGCTGGCCATCGGCATTCTGGTCGACGATGCCATCGTGGTGGTGGAGAACGTGGAGCGTCTCATGGCCGAAGAGGGCCTCTCGCCGCTGGCCGCCACGGTGAAGGCCATGCAGCAGGTCTCGGGGGCCATCGTCGGCATCACGCTGGTGCTGGTGGCCGTGTTCCTGCCTCTGGCCTTCATGAGTGGCTCGGTGGGCGTGATCTACCGTCAGTTCTCGCTGTCGCTGGCGGTCTCCATCCTGTTCTCGGGCCTGCTGGCGCTGACTTTCACGCCGGCGCTGTGCGCCACGCTGCTCAAGCCTGTTGCCAAGGATCACCACGAGGAGAAGAAAGGCCTCTTTGGCTGGTTCAACCGCCACTTTGCCAAGCTGACCGAGCGCTTTTCGCTGCTCAACCAGCGTCTGGTCAGGCGCACGGGCCGCTATATGCTGATCTATGCGGCCATCGTGGGCGGGCTGGGCTTTGCCTATATGCGCATGCCCGAGTCCTTTGTGCCTTATGAAGACATGGGCTACTACATCGTCAGCGTGCAACTGCCGCCTGGTGCGACCGAAGCACGTACCGAGGCTGTGGTGCGCGACATGGAAGCCTATGTGCAAAGCCGCCCCGCCACGGCCCAGGCCGAGTTCCTCATGGGCTACAGCTTCTCGGGCATGGGGCAGAACGCGGCCATGGCCTTCGTCACGCTCAAGGACTGGTCCTTGCGCGGCAAGGGGCAGGCGTCGTGGGACGAGGTCCAGGCCTTCAACGAGCGCTTCGGCAGCTTGTCCGATGGTGCGGCCATGGCGGTGGACCCGCCCCCCATCGATGGCCTGGGCAATTCCGGCGGCTTTGCGCTGCGTCTGCAGGATCGCGCCAATCTGGGCCGGGAGGCCCTGGTTGCCGCGCGTGACGAGCTGCTGAAGAAGGCCAATGCCTCGCCGGTGATCGCTTACGCGATGATGGAAAATCTCGAGGACGCGCCGCAGCTGCGCCTGGACATAGACCGTCGCCAGGCCCAGGCCCAGGGCGTGAGCTTTGCCAGCATCAGCGCCGTGCTGTCCACGGCCTACGGCTCGGCCGTGATCAACGAGTTTCCAAATGCCGGGCGCCTGCAGCGTGTGGTGGTGCAGGCCGACAAGGCCGCGCGCATGACGCCCGAGGCCCTGCTGCGCCTGTATGTGCCCAATGCCCAGGGCGAGCAGGTGCCGCTGGCCTCGTTTGCCAGCGTGAAATGGGAGCAGGGGCCGGTGCAGATCTCGCGCTACAACGGATACCCGGCCTTCCGCATCGCGGGCGATGCCAAGCCCGGCCACACCACGGGTGAGGCCATGGCCGAGCTCGAACGCATCCTGGGCGAGATGCCGCGCGGCATAGGCTACGAGTGGACGGCGCTGTCCTATCAGGAAAAGGCCGCTGGCGCACAGGCTCCCAAGCTGTTTGCGCTGGCCATCGTGGTGGTGTTTCTGCTGCTCGTGGCCCTGTACGAAAGCTGGAGCATTCCAGCCGCCGTGATGCTGATCGTGCCCATCGGCGCGCTGGGATCGGTGCTGGCCACTTCGGGGCTGGGTCTCTCGAACGACGTGTATTTCAAGGTCGGCCTGATCACCATCATCGGCCTGGCTGCCAAGAACGCCATCCTGATCGTGGAGTTCGCCAAGGACCTGCACGAGCGCGGCCATTCGCTGGCGGAGGCGGCATTGCAGGCAGCCCGTTTGCGCTTCCGTCCCATCGTGATGACTTCGCTGGCCTTCATCCTCGGGGTGGTGCCGCTGGCACTGGCCACCGGGGCGGGAGCCTCCAGCCAGGCCGCCATCGGCGTCGGCGTGATCGGCGGCATGCTCAGCGCCACCTTGCTGGGCGTGCTGTTCGTGCCCATCTTCTTTGTCTTCGTGCTCTCTTTGCGGCGCAAGCGCCGCGCAGTGCCGGAGGAAAAAAACACAGACTCCGAAGGAGAACCCGCATGAACGGACGAAACCCCATGCGTGCCGCAGCGCTGACGCTGATTGCTGCGGTGCTCTCCGGCTGCTCTTTTGCGCCGACCTATGACAGGCCTGCTGCGCCCATTCCCGGCACCTGGAGCGCGGCATCATCGGCCTCGACGGCATCGGTGCAGAGCTTGCACTGGAAGGAGTTCGTGATCGATGAGCGCCTGCGCTCGCGTATCGAAACGGCGCTGGCCAACAACCGCGATCTGCGTCAGACACTGCTCAATGTACAGACTGCTCGCGCGGCCTATCGCGTGCAGCGTGCAGACCAGCTGCCCGGTCTGGAGGCGCAGGCTGGCGGCACCCGCCAGCGCATGCCCGCCGACCTGAGCGGCACAGGAGCGGCCAGGGTGCAGAGCAACTATCAGGCGGGCGCCGGGCTGATGGCTTTCGAGCTCGATCTCTTCGGCCGTGTGCGCTCGCTGTCCGAGGCTGCGCTCATGGAGTATCTGGCCACCGAGGAGGCTGCGCGCAGCGTGCAGATCAGTCTGATCGCAGAAGTGATCCAGGCCTCGCTGGCCCAGGACAGCGCACGGCAGCGCCATACCCTGGCGCTGCGCACCTTGCAGGCGCGCGAGAAGGAATGGCAGCTGATGAGCGAGCGCAGAAAGGTCGGCACGGCAAGCCGTCTGGACGAGCAGGAGGCGCAAGGGCTGCTTGAGCTGGCGCGCGCCGAAGTCGAGCGCTTCGAGCGCGAGCTGCGCCAGGCTTCAAACGCACTGGACTGGCTGGTGGGCGATGGCTCGGTGCAGGCAGTCGTGGAGTTGAATGCCAGACCCATGGTGCAGGAGATTGGAGCCGGTCTGCCGTCCGAGCTGCTGGTGCTGCGCCCCGATATCCGAGCTGCCGAATATCAGCTGCGCTCACGCAATGCAAGCATTGGCGCGGCGCGGGCAGCGTTCTTTCCGCGCATCTCGCTCACGGGCTCCTATGGCTCGGCCAGTGCCGAGCTCTCCGATCTGTTTGCCGGCGGCCAGCGCTCCTGGTCCTTCATGCCGCAGCTGAGCCTGCCGATTTTTGATGGAGGCCGCAACCGCGCCAATCTGGAAATCGCGCAGCTGCGCAAGGACATGGCGGTAGCCAGCTACGAGCGCAGCATCCAGACGGCGTTTCGTGAAGTCAGCGATGCACTGGCCTCCGTGGAGACGCTGAGGCGCGAGGAGCTGGCTCGCCAGCGTCTGGTGCAGACCAGCGCGAATACGCTCAAGCTTGCCGAGCTGCGCTATCGCGCGGGGGTGGACAGTCATTTGCGCTATCTGGATGCGCAGCGCACCGATTTTGCGCAACAGATGGCTCTGATCGAGGTCAGCGCGCAGCGGCAGATGGCGCTGGCCACGCTGTTCAAGGCCTTGGGTGGCGGCTGGGGGCGAGCAGCGGGTTGAGTGTGGCCGGGCTTGTCGCCCGGCAACCCGCTTCACGCGAGCTCGCCAGGCGGGCCCGGCCGCCCGGAGCCATCCGGCGGTGCAGGCGAGAGAGCCAAGGACGCAGTCCTGGCTCTTTTTTTTGCGCGTGGGCGGCGGCAAGAGCAGCCTGTTGGCTCGCAAGACCATGCAGTCCCTCGCACTCGCCGTCGCCAGGCTGGATGCGCGTGGTGCCCATGCTGCGCCGTGAATTCAATTCGCATCACGCTCGAATGCGGTAAAAAGAAAAAAGGCCTTGAATTGCTTCAAGGCCTTTTATCATTTGGCGGAGCAGGCGGGATTCGAACCCGCGGTGGGCTATTAACCCACACACGCTTTCCAGGCGTGCGACTTAAACCACTCATCCACCGCTCCACAGCGATCCCAAAATACTTCATTTCTGAAGTAAAAAACCAAGTGTGGTCGACTTGATTTTTAAATCTGGCGGAGCAGGCGGGATTCGAACCCGCGGTGGGCTATTAACCCACACACGCTTTCCAGGCGTGCGACTTAAACCACTCATCCACCGCTCCGTGTGATGAAGCCGCTATTCTAACCAGAAATTTCGACCTCAAAATGAAAGTGCAGAAAGTTCTTTTCTGCACGGTGCCTGAAGCGAGCAGGCTCAGGCGCTCTTGCCCACCTGGACCATCTTCATGGCGGAAGCAATCAGGCCGGAGACCTCGGTCATGTTCGCAGGAATGACCAAAGTGGTGTTGGCGTCCGCAGCCACCTTGCTGTAGGCCTCCACGGCACTTTCAGCCACCTTGAGCTGAACGGCCTGCTCGCCACCGGGCTGGCGGATGGCCGTGGCCACGCGCTCCAGCGCCTGTCCGGTCGCTTCGGCCACGGTGGTGATGGCGGAAGCCTCACCCTGGGCCTTGTTGATGGCGGCTTGCTTCTCGCCCTCGGAGCGGGCGATGAAAGCTTCGCGCTCGCCGGTGGCGATGTTGATCTGTTCCTGGCGTCGACCTTCGGAAGCGGCGATCAAGGCGCGCTTTTCGCGCTCGGCCGTGATCTGGGCCTGCATGGCGCGCAGAATTTCAGCGGGCGGTGTCAGGTCCTTGATTTCATAGCGCAGCACCTTCACGCCCCAGTTCAGCGCAGCCTCGTCGATGGCATTGACGACCTGGGCATTGATCATGTCGCGTTCCTCGAAGGTCTTGTCCAGCTCCAGCTTGCCGATCACGCTGCGCAGCGAGGTCTGGGCGAGCTGGGTCACGGCCATGATGTAGTTGGACGAACCATAGCTGGCGCGCATGGGGTCGGTGACCTGGAAGTAGAGAATGCCGTCCACGGTCAGTTGCGTGTTGTCACGCGTGATGCAGACCTGGCTGGGCACGTCCAGGGGAATTTCCTTGAGGCTGTGCTTGTAGGCGATGCGGTCCACGAACGGGATCAGAAAATTCAGGCCGGGTGTGAGCGTGCCTGCATATTTGCCCAGACGCTCCTTGACCCATGCATGCTGCTGGGGGACCACCTTGATCGAGCGGACGATGAAGATGACGGCAATGATGGCGATGGCGAGAGGGACTGCGTAATCCATATTGTCTCCAGCCCTTGTGGGGCGTTGGTGTAAAGAAAGAGTGCGAGGCGTTCCAGCGCCCAGCATAACCATGCCGGGGCTGGCCGCTGATCAGACCTTGTCAACCAGCAGGCGGTTGCCGATGACTTCGGCCACGCGGTGCGTGCCGGGAATGGACAGGGTGCCCTGGCGCCCCACGACGGTCCAGGTGGCGCCGCGATAGCGGACCTGGGCCGTGCCGTCAGTGTTCCACTGCTCCACGACCACGGTTTCGCCCACATCCATGTTGACATCGCGATTGCTGGAGGCGGGCTGTCTGCGCGGGCTGCGCTTGCGCAGCAGATAGCAGACGAGGACGGCGCCCGAACCCAGCAGCGCCGCGGCGACGATCTGGCTGCTGGTGCTCATGCCGAAATGAGCGCACAGTGCACCGGCAATGGCACCCAGAGCCAGCATGAGGAGATAGAAAGTGCCAGTCAACAGCTCCGCAATGACCAGCAAACCGACAAGCAACCACCATGCGGTGGAGTGATCCATATCTGAACTCCTGTTAGGGGCTGTATTTAGTGCACCACATTCTGGGTTAAAAACAGCCTGTTTCAAAGCCGCAATAAGGATATTCCTTACACTTCGCGGCTGTTTCGTTTTTTAGGCCTGTTTGGTACGGAGGCTGTTCATGAAGTTTCGCTTTCCCATCGTCATCATCGACGAGGACTATCGTTCCGAGAACACCTCGGGACTGGGTATCCGCGCCCTGGCTCAAGCCATTGAAGAAGAGGGCTTTGAAGTCCTGGGCGTGACCAGTTATGGCGATCTGTCGCAGTTCGCCCAGCAGCAAAGCCGGGCCAGTGCCTTTATCTTGTCGATCGACGACGAGGAATTCCAGCTCGGCGGCGACAAGGACCCCATCATTCACAGCCTGCGCGACTTCATCGGTGAAGTGCGCCGCAAGAATGAAGAGGTGCCCATCTACATTTACGGCGAGACCAAGACCAGCCGTCACCTGCCCAACGACATTCTGCGTGAGCTGCATGGCTTCATTCACATGTTCGAGGATACACCCGAGTTCGTGGCCAAGCACATCATCCGCGAAGCCAAGAGCTATCTGGAGAGCGTGCAGCCTCCGTTCTTCAAGGCGCTGCTGGACTACGCCGAGGACGGCTCCTACAGCTGGCACTGCCCCGGTCACTCGGGCGGCGTGGCCTTTCTCAAGAGCCCCGTGGGCCAGATGTATCACCAGTTCTACGGTGAGAACATGCTGCGCGCCGACGTCTGCAATGCCGTGGAGGAGCTGGGCCAGCTGCTGGATCACAATGGCGCCATCGGCGAGTCCGAGCGCAATGCCGCGCGCATCTTCAATGCCGATCACTGCTACTTTGTGACCAATGGCACATCGACCTCCAACAAGATCGTCTGGCACCACACCGTGGCACCCGGCGATGTGGTGGTGGTGGACCGCAACTGCCACAAGTCCATCCTGCACTCCATCATCATGACGGGTGCGATTCCGGTGTTCCTCAAGCCCACGCGCAATCACTTCGGCATCATCGGCCCGATTCCGCAAAGCGAGTTCAGCGTGGAGTCGATTCAGGCCAAGATTGCCGCCAACCCGCTGCTCAAGGGCGTGGACGCCAAGGCCGTCAAGCCCCGCGTGCTGACGCTGACGCAGTCCACCTACGACGGCGTGCTCTACAACACCGAGACCATCAAGGGCATGCTGGACGGCTATGTGGCCAATCTGCACTTCGATGAAGCCTGGCTGCCCCACGCTGCCTTCCATCCCTTCTACGGCAGCTATCACGCCATGGGCAAGAAGCGCAAGCGCCCGATGCACTCGGTGGTCTATGCCACGCAGTCCATCCACAAGCTGCTTGCCGGCATCAGCCAGGCCTCGCATGTGCTGGTGCAGGACAGCCAGACCGAGAAGCTGGATCACCCGCTGTTCAACGAGGCGTATCTGATGCACACCTCGACCAGCCCCCAGTACAGCATCATTGCCAGCTGCGACGTGGCTGCTGCCATGATGGAGCCGCCCGGCGGCACGGCGCTGGTGGAAGAGTCCATCGTCGAGGCGCTGGACTTCCGCCGTGCCATGCGCAAGGTGGAAGACGAGTTCGGCGACGACGACTGGTGGTTCGAGGTCTGGGGCCCTGAAGCCCTGGCCGAGGAAGGCGTGGGCACGGCCCAGGACTGGATCATCCGCGGTACGGACGCATCGACCAAGACCCGCTCCAAGAAGAACGGCAAGGAGTTCGACAACTGGCACGGCTTTGGCGATCTGGCCGACGGCTTCAATATGCTGGACCCCATCAAGTCCACCATTGTCACGCCCGGCCTGGACCTGGACGGCGACTTTGCCGACACCGGCATTCCGGCCTCCATCGTCACCAAGTACCTGGCCGAGCATGGCGTGGTGGTCGAGAAGACCGGCCTGTATTCCTTCTTCATCATGTTCACCATCGGCATCACCAAGGGCCGCTGGAACACCATGCTGACGGCGCTGCAGCAGTTCAAGGACGACTACGACCGCAACCAGCCGCTGGCGCGCATCCTGCCCGAGTTCTGCCAGCAGCACCGCCGCTACGAGCGCATGGGCCTCAAGGACCTGTGCCAGCACGTGCACGAGCTGTATGCCAAGTACGATATTGCACGCCTGACGACCGAGATGTATCTGTCGGATCTCAAGCCCACGATGAAGCCCTCGGATGCCTATGCGCATATCGCGCAGCGCAGGACCGAGCGTGTGGAAATCGACCATCTGGTCGGCCGCACCACCGTGGGTCTGGTCACGCCTTACCCACCCGGAATTCCGCTCCTGATTCCCGGTGAAGTCTTCAACAAGAAGATCGTGGACTACCTGGTGTTCGCGCGCGAATTCGCCAAGGAGTGCCCGGGCTTCGAGACCGATATCCACGGTCTGGTGGAGCTGGAAGACGAAAACGGCGAAATCCGCTACTACGCGGACTGCGTGGCCGAGCAAAGCGTCAAGGCTGTGGCTGTGAAGAAGGCGGCTGCGGTGAAGAAGCCCGCGGCCAAGAAGGCGGCAGCCAAGAAGACGGCTGCGGCGCCCGAAGCCACGACAGTTGCCAAGACGCCTGCCCAAAAGCGGGTAACAAAGCCGGCAACAAAGGCAGCAGCCAAGTCCACCGCGAAGCCTGCAGTGAAGGCTGCGGCCAAAACGGCAAGGAAGGCTGCATAAGCCTTGGCTTTTGCAAGGTCGGGGCGATCCCGGCCTTTTGCACATCAGCCCGCAGTGCCTGCACTTCGGGCTTTTTCATATCCCTGCCATGCATTCATTCCTGCAACCGGCTGGCCCCGTGGCTCTGTGGAAGCTGTTGGCGGCAGCCAGCCTGGGCTGGGCCTTGTTCATGCTCTGGGGCTGCCTCAATGAGACAGGCAGCAGCGGTGGGCTGATTCTCATGCTGTTCCCGTTTCTGCGTGGCTTCGAGCACACGGACAAGCTGGTGCATGCCGGCCTGCATGCGGTGCTTGCGGGTTGGCTCTGCTGCGCGGGGCTGGCGCGTGCGCATGCTGCGCACTTGCGCTGGACAGCCGGGCAAGCATTGGCCGTGGTGCTGATCTGTGCCGGCTACGGCGGCGTGATCGAGCTGCTGCAGGCCGGCTTGTCCACCACGCGGTCAGCCGAGTGGCTTGATGCACTGGCCAATGCTGTGGGCGCGAGCCTGGCCGTGCTGTTCATTGAGGGGCTGCGCTGCATGAATCAAAAATAGTAGCTGCTTGCGCTTTACCTGTATTGTTTATAGGCATAAAACTATCTGAAACATAGGTATTGATTGCGCAAGCAGCTCCTGATTTTGATGACTATTCCAGAGTGATCTTCGCGTCGCGGATCAGTGCGGCCCAACTGGCTTGCTCCTTTTGCAGATAGGCCTGGGCATCCTGAAGGCTGCCGCCCAGGGGGGTGCTGCCTTCGGACTGCAACTGTTTGAGCACTGCCGGGTCCTGCAAGCCGGTGTTCACGGCGGCGTTGATCTTCTGCGCCAGCGCGGCGGGCGTATTCCTGGGGGCCACGATCAGTTTCCAGTCCACGGCTTCAAAGCCGGGAAAGCCGGACTCGGCCACGGTGGGGACCTGGGGCAGGATGGCAAGACGCTTGGCCGAGGTCACGGCCAGTGCGCGCAGGCGCTGGCCCTTGATCATGGGGTAGACCGCCTGAGGCGTGCCGAACATATAGTGGGTCTGCTTGCCCAGCAGATCGGTCACGGCCGGCGCGGCACCCTTGTAGGGCACGTTGAGCACATCGATCTTGGCCTTGAAGGACAGCATTTCTCCCGCCAGATGGCCCACGGTGCCCGTGGAGGCCAGGCCTTGCTTGATGGCTCCGGGCTGGGCCTTGGCCGCAGCGATCAGATCCTGCAGCGATTTCCAGGGCGAATCGGTGGGCACGACCAGCACCACGGGCTGCGAGGCCACCAGCGCCACGGGGAGCAGGTCGGTCCTGGCGTTGAACGGCATGCTGGGCAGCAGCGAGGGATTGATGGCCAGATTGGCGGTCTGCCCCATGCCGAAGGTGTAGCCGTCAGCCGGTGCCTTGGCGACGGCATCGAGGCCGATATTGCCGCCCGCACCGGGCTTGTTGTCCACCACGATGACCCAGCGATTGGCGGTCGCCATGCGCTCGCTGATCTGGCGCGTCACTGTGTCGGTGCCGCCGCCAGGGGTGAAGGGCACGACCATGCGGATCGACTTGGCGGGCCATTCGCCAGGCTGGGCCGCTGCGCTGGCTGCGGCAAGCGTCATGGCCATCAGCGTGCATGCTGCCATCGCCAGGCGGCGACTCGGGTGTCGGGAAGAAGGGCTGTGTGGCATGGTTTTGTCTCCTGAAATCTGGAAATTGGGGTAAAGAATCCCCGCAGGGCGCGCGTGGGCGCCCTGTTCTGGGGTGGGTGAAGTGGTGCGGGGCGGTGGCCCCGCAGGGCCGCTCAGTCGCTCAGTCGGGCTGGCCCTGTGCCAGCGCCTGGGCCTGGGCCTGGCTGTAGCCCAGCGCCGTCAGAATCTCCAGGCTGTGCTCGCCGAGCCTGGGGGGCGAGAGGCGCACCTGCAGATGCTTGCCGTCCAGGGTCAGCGGCAGCAGCACGGTCTTGCTGTCGCGGCCGTCGGGCAGGGTGATGGGGGCCAGCGCGCCGGTGGCGTTCAGGTGCGGGTCTTCAAGCAGGTCGTGCGGGCGGGCGATGGGCGCAAACGGCAGGCCCTTGTCCTCGAAGACGCTGGCGATATGCGCGGCGCTGTAGCCGGCCATGGTTTCGCGCAGCAGCGGCATCAGCCAGCTGCGGGCCTGCACGCGGTCGTTGTTGCTGCCAAGGCGCGGATCGTCACGCAGCTGATCCAGGCCGAAGGCGTTGCAGAACTCGCGCCAGGCGCCGTCGCTGACCACGGCCAGAAAGATCTGCTCGCCGCCCTGGACTTCGAACACGTCGTAGATCGCCCAGGCCGAAATGCGTGCGGGCATGGGGGCTGCGGGCTTGCCCGTCACCGCGTACTGCATCATGTGCTGGGCGATCAGAAACACATTGTTCTCGAACAGTGCGCTTTGCACTTCCTGGCCCTTGCCGGTCTTCTCGCGCTGGGCCAGGGCCGCCATGGCTCCCATGGCGCCGAACATGCCGCCCATGATGTCGTTGACGCTGGTGCCCGCGCGCAGCGGGTCGCCGGGGCGGCCCGTCATATAGGCAAGGCCGCCCATCATCTGCACCACCTCGTCCAGGGCCGTGCGGTGCTCGTAGGGGCCGGGCAGAAAGCCCTTGTGGCTGACATAGATGAGGCGCGGAAACTGCTGCTTGAGGCTGTCGTAGTCGAGCCCCAGCTTGGTCATGGTGCCGGGCTTGAAGTTCTCGGTCACCACATCGGCCGTGGCGATCAGCCGCAGTGCGGCTTCCTTGCCCTCGGGGGTCTGCAGATCCAGCGTCAGGCTTTTCTTGTTGCGGTTGAACAGCGGGAAAAAGCCCGAGCCCGAGCCCAGCAGCTTGCGCGTGGCATCGCCGTTGCGGCCGTGGCCCACGGGCTCGACCTTGATGACTTCGGCGCCCAGGTCGGCCAGCATCAGGCCGCAGCTGGGGCCCATGACCATGTGGGTGAATTCCACCACGCGGATGCCGGCATAGGGCAGGGGTGCAGCGCCGGTGCCGGCGGATTCGGTTGAGGAGTGCATATTCATCTCTTCTTGTTCTTGGCCCGGTTGCGAGCCGTTTCGTGATCAGTAACGGTGAGGCACAAAGCCCTTGGGCAGGCCTGCAGGTGGCAGCATGCCGTACAGCGCCTCGCCCGGCAGGCCGGCGGCCAGCGTTTCTCGCGCTGCAAGCAATCGCTCAATATCAATGCCGGTGCGCAGTCCCATGGCTTCGAACATGAAGACCAGATCTTCGGTCACCACATTGCCGGAGGCGCCGGGGGCATAGGGGCAGCCGCCCAGTCCGGCCTGGGAGGCGTCGAAAGTGCGCACGCCTGCCTCATAGGCGGCCAGGCAGTTGGCCAGTCCCAGGCCTCTGGTGTTGTGCATATGCGCGGCGCCGGCCCTGTCGCCGAGTTCGCTGCGCAGGCGCGTGAACAGGCGCTTGACCTGCGCCGGGTTGGCCATGCCTGTGGTGTCCGACAGCCCCGATTCATCGGCTCCGGCGGCCACGCAGGCCGCTGCCAGCGCAATCACCTCGTCCTCGGGCACCAGGCCCTGCAAGGTGCAGCCGAAAGCGGTGGAGATGCCGGCTTCGATATGCACGCCGGGGGCCATCTCGTCGCGCAGTCTGGCGATGGCGCGCACCTCCTCCACCATCTGTGCAGGTGTCTTGCGCACATTGGCCATGGAGTGCGCGGGGCTGGCCGATACGGGCAGCGTGATCTTGTGCGCGCCGGCGCGCATGGCGGCTTCGGCTCCCTTGAGATTGGGCACCAGGGCCATGATGGTGACGCCGGGTTGGGCGACGGCGTGGCGCACGACTTCGGCGGCATCGGCCATCTGCGGCAGCAGCTTGGGCGAGACAAAGGAGCCGACCTCGATCTCCTGCACGCCCGCAGCGACCAGGGCATCGATCCATGCGCATTTATGGGCCGTGCTCATGGTGGCCGAGAGGGACTGCAGGCCGTCGCGGGGGCCGACTTCGCTGATCAGGAGATCGAAACGGTGGGGGGATGACATGTTGCCTCACTGTGGTTTCATGCTTGCATTGCAGCCAGCACAATGTTGTAATGATGTTCTATCTGATAGAACTAAATTCTTTCTATTGAAATATTGCCTTGCGTCCTGATGCCCTGTCAAGCTGAGGGGCAGGAGTTTTTATGCCGCGTAAATCCCTGAATGAATCCGTAGCCGACGAGAATGCCGCGCCTGGCGGTGTGGCCGCTGTGGACCGGGCCCTGAGCGTGCTGGGCGCATTCCAGGATGGCGATGCCGCGCTGAGCCTGGCCGAGCTGGCCGAGCGCACGCGCCTTTACAAGAGCACGGTGCTGCGATTGCTGGCTTCCCTGGAGCATGGCGGCTGGGTTCAGCGCCAGGATGACGGGCGCTACGAGGTGGGCCCGGCCGTGGCCAGGCTGCATGCGGTCTACGAGCAGAGCTTTTCGCTGGACAAGCTGGTCATGCCGGTGCTGCGCGCACTGGTTCAGGCCACGGGCGAGAGCGCTGCCTACCATGTGCGCCAGGGGCGCGAACGTCTGTGTCTGTACCGCGTGGATTCGCCGCATCCGGTGCGCGACCATGCGCGTGCCGGAGATCTGCTGCCCCTGGATAAGGGGGCCGGCGGGCGCGTGCTGGTCGCTTTCGATCCTGAGCTGGGCGACTGGGTGAAGAAGCAGCGCAGCCACTATGCGCGTGTACGGGCCGATGGCTACGAAGCCCTGGTGGGCGACAGGCATAGCGAGATCGCCGGCATCTCGGCCCCGGTTTTTCGCCGCAACGGGGAGCTGGCCGCAGCCCTGACGCTGACCATGCCTGCGCATCGCTATGACGAACGCTATGTCAAAAACGTGTTGCAGGCCGCCCGCGACCTGGGGGCGCAGCTGCCGTAGATTGGGGCGCTGTGGGCGTGAGGCGTATGGTCGGCAGTCGCAGGCAGCGATGAAGCCCGGGTCACGGGCCTGCCGGCTCGGGTTGAAAGCCCGGCTCGCTGCGCACGCGCAAAAAGCGGGCAAAGCGCGGCAGGCCGCTTTTTTCGTGCAGGCCCTGATAGCGGTAGGTGACCCAGCTGCCGAGCACAGGCGGGCTTTTGCGCAACTGCGCCGTCAGCCCGGAGCCTAGTGAAAACTGCTTGCCGTCCGGGGTCTGAACCAGTAGCGCCCCCGTCATGCCCTGCCATTGCCCGCGTCCGCTTTTGTAGCCTATGACCCGGGCTTCGGCATCATCGAAAGGCTTGAGCTTGAGCAGATCGTCGCTGCGGCCCGGGCGATAGGGCGCGCTGCCCTTGTGCAGCATCAAGCCCTCGCCGCCGCCTTTGACGACGGTGTGCAGCCATTGCTGCAACTCGGCTTCCGAGCCGAGCTTGCGCTGCTCCACCATCTGCACCCAGTCCTGGGCAATGGCACCGACGGTGCGCTGCAGCAGCGGCAGGCGCTGGTCAAAGCTGCCCGCAGCGGCGGGCAGATCAAACACCATGAATCTCATCTGGCGCCAGGCTTGGTCGTCAGGGATGGCCTGTGCCGTGGTGGACTGGGCATGGCCAAACCGGCCGCGTCCGGCCCAGAGCTCGCCATCCATGGGGGTGGCCGGCCAGTCCCGGACAAACCACTCTGGCGTCGCGATCCGCAGCCCGCCACGGCTGATGAGCTGGTGGCCGTTCCAGTAGCCGCGTACGCCGTCCAGTTTTTCGCTGACCCAATAGTCCTGCAGCGGCAGGCCGCTGCGCCAGACCTGGGCCAGCATCAGCGAAGGCGGCTGGGCCGTGGTCTGGGCCCGCACGGCAACAAAGCCCAGGCAGAGGCAGGCGCAGACCAGCCAGTGAATGCATTCCCGAAGGGATCGGTGCCGTGGCTCAGGCATGGCTATCTCCCGGTAATGAGGCAGCTCATGCTAGAGCGCGAAGCCCAGGCCGTCGATGCGGGTATGAGCCCATTTCAAAAAACATGGCTATCAGCGGCTTATCGCTATAGGGATTGTGGTGACTTCAATGAAAAAGCCGCTGCAGCCAGGCAGCGGCTTTTGTCAGGGGGCAAGGCCTTCAGTCGCGGCTGATGACGGCGCAGGCGATGCGCGCGCCGGCATTGCCCGTGGGCTGGGTGGTGTAGTCGTCGGGCTGGACATGGACGATGACCGCGCGGCCTATGACATTGCCAGGGCCGGCCAGCAAGGTGATGTCTGCCGACTGTACGTTGACGGTGGCCACGCCGTTGGAGTCGGCCTTCAGGCTTGGCAGGTCGCCCATATGGTGCTGGGTCGAGTCATATTTGCCATGCGGATTGCCCAGCGGGTTGAAGTGGCCGGCAGCGGCATTGCCGTTGTCGCCGCAGTCGCCCTTGTCGTGGATGTGAAAGCCGTGCTCGGAATTGGGCTTGAGGCCGTGAACCACGGCATTGATCACGACCTGCTGGCCGGTCTTCTGGGTGAATTTCGCATCGCCGCTGACCTTGCTGCCCGAAGTGGCCTGCAATCTGGCAATGGCCTGGGCGGGCTGGGGCTCGGGGGTGCTGCAGGCCGTCAGGGCCGCAGCGAATGCGGTCAGGATGAGAAAACGATATGGCATGTAAGCTCCTCTTGAATATTCGCAAGAACCATAGAGAAAACACTGTGAACCATAGCGTCAGTGCTCTGCCGCGCTTGTAGGGCAAGGGCCAAGATGTCGGGAGCGGTCCCAAAAACAAAGCCCCGCAGGCCTCAGAAGCCTGCGGGGCTGGTGTCGTCAAAAGCCTGGGGCTCAGACCTGATCGGCCGACAGGCCTGCTGTCTGGCTGAAGCCGCCGTCCACATAGGTGATTTCGGCGGTCACGCCGGAGGCCAGGTCGGACAGCAGGAAGGCGGCGACATTGCCCACGTCTTCAATCGTCACGTTGCGGCGCAGGGGGGCAGCATCGGCCACACGGCCCAGCAGCTTGCCGAAGTCCTTGATGCCCGAGGCCGCCAGGGTCTTGATGGGGCCGGCGGAGATGCCGTTGGCGCGGATGGCGCGGCCGTCGGCAGTGCGGCCCACGGCTTCGGCCAGGTAGCGCACGGATGCTTCCAGCGATGCCTTGGCCAGACCCATGGTGTTGTAGTTGGGGATGGAGCGCAGAGCGCCCAGGTACGACAGGGTCAGCAGCGAGGACTTGTCGTTCAGGTAAGGCAGGGCAGCCTTGGCCATGGCGGGGAAGCTGTAGGCGCTGATATCGTGGGCGATCTTGAAGGATTCGCGGCTCAGGCCGTCCAGGAAGTTGCCGGCAATGGCTTCACGGGGGGCAAAACCGATGGAATGCACAAAACCGTCGAACTTGCCCCAGGCTTCGCCCAGGCCCTTGAACATGGCTTCGATTTGCTCGTCGCTGCCGACGTCGCAGTCAAACACCAGCGTGGAGTTGAAGTCGGCCGCAAATTCGGTAATGCGATCCTTGAAGCGTTCGCCCACATAGCTGAAAGCCAGCTCTGCGCCTTGCTCGTGGCAGGCCTTGGCAATGCCGTAGGCAATGGAGCGGTTGGACAGAACGCCCGTGATCAGCAGCTTTTTACCGGCGAGAAAACCCATTGTTGTTCTCCAAAGAAAATTGAAAGAGACGATGGCCGCATCTGTGGCAGACGCGCCATCTTTGAAAACGTATCCGCTCGAACTGGGTGCGAATCAGTCGGGGTAGGGCAGAATTGTCGCATGCGCCATTGGATGATTTGCTCAGCCCTGATTGTCAGCAGCCAAGTTGCCACACCTGCCCTGGCAGCACATGGCTATGCGCTCTGGGGTCAGCCCAAGTACGCGGCTGACTTCAAGCACTTTGACTATGTGAACCCTCAAGCGCCCAAGGGCGGCGAGCTGCGCATGGTCAGCAATTTGCGCTATTCGACCTTCGACAAGTACAACCCCTTCACGATCAAGGGCTCGCCGCCTGCCTATCTGGCGGACATGCTGTTCGAGAGCCTGCTGACCCCCAGCCTCGATGAAACCGCTACGGGCTATGGCCTGCTGGCCGAGGATGTGGAGGTGGCGGCCGACGGTCTGTCTGCGACCTTCAAGCTGCGCAAGCAGGCGCGCTTTCACAACGGCAAGCCGGTACTGGCCCAGGATGTGAAGCACAGCTATGAGACGCTGCTGAGCAAATATGTCTCGCCCGGCTACAAGACGCTGTTTGCCGAGGTGGCCGGCTGTGACGTGATCGATGAGCGCACGGTGCGCTTTCGCTTCAAAAAGCCCAATCGTGACCTGCCGCTGACCGTGGGCACCCTGCTGCCGGTGTTCAGCCGCGATTGGGGGCTGGGAGCGGATGGCAAGCCCAAGGCCTTTGACCAGGTGGTGATGGACACGCCGATCGGCAGCGGGCCTTACAAGATCGGTCCGGTCAAGTTCGGCAAGGACATCAGCTATGTGCGCGACGCCAGCTACTGGGGGGCCGCCTTGCCGGTGCGTGTCGGGCTGGCCAACTTCGAGCGCATCACGATCAAGATCTACAAGGATGGAACGGCGCGGCTGGAGGCGCTCAAGGCCGGCGAGTTCGATCTCATGCGCATCAATAGCGCAGGGGACTGGGCAAGACGCCTGACGGGCAAGCGCTTTGCATCGGGCGAGCTGGTCAAGGGCGCGTTCGAGAACAAGCTGCCTTCGGGCTTTCAGAGCTTCTTCCTGAACCTGCGCCGCGAGCAGCTCAAGGATGTGCGCGTGCGCGAGGCGCTGGGTCTGGCCTATGACTACGAGTGGATGAACCGCCAGATGTTCTACGGCGCCTACCAGCGTGTGCACGGCTTGTTCGGCAACACGGCGTGCGAGACCCGGGGCGAACCCACCGAGGCGGAGCTGGCCCTGCTCACCCCTTTCAAGACCAGCCTGCCACCGGCCACGCTGGGGCCCATGGCCCAGCCGCCACGCACCGATACGGGCGACGGCCTGCGCGGCAATCTGCGCCGCGCGCAGAAGCTGCTGGCCGATGCCGGCTGGACGGTCAGGGACGGAGCCTTGCGCAACGCCAGCGGCGAGCCCATGGTGCTGGAGTATCTGGACAGCAGCGAGAGCGGCGTCAAGATTGTCAGCAGCTGGATGCGCAACCTGGAAAAGCTGGGCATCACGCTCAAGGTGCGCAATGTGGACTACGCGCTCTATCAGCAGCGCATGGACAAATACGATTTCGACATCGTGACGCTGAACGTGCCCGGCACGCACAACCCGGGTCAGGAATATGCCGAGCTGTTTGGCAGCGCCGCTGCCGATGTGGAAGGGGGCGCCAACTATGTCGGGCTCAAGAGCCGGGCCGTGGATGCCATCATCGCCCAGATGGCGGCTGCCAAGTCCGAGCAGCAGATGCTGCCCGCCTGCCATGCGCTGGAGCGCATCATCGTGCACGGCCATTACCTGATTCCCCAGTATTACTCGGGCACGCACCGGATGGTCTATGACGCCTGGAGGCTGGCGCTGCCGGGGCAGATTCCGGCTTATTCGCCGGGCGAGCTATGGGCGGTCTATGCCTGGTGGGCTAAGTAAAGTGGCCCCCACGCTCCACCGTTGCACGGGTCGCTGCCCCCCAAGGGGGCCGACCTTGCTTGGGGCGGCCCGGCGCTGCGGCCCCGGTAAAGTGGCCCCCGCGCTCCACCGTTGCACGGGGCGCTGCCCCCAAGGGGCCCCGGCCTTGCTTGGGGCGGCCCGGCGCTGCGGCCCCGGTAAGGTGGCCCCCACGCTCCACCGTTGCACGGGTGGCTGCCCCCAAGGGGGCTGGCCTTGCTTGGGGCGGCCCGGCGCTGCGGCCCCGGTAAGGTGGCCCCCACGCTCCACCGTTGCACGGGTCGCTGCCCCCCAAGGGGGGCCGGCCTTGCTTGGGGCGGCCCGGCGCTGCGGCCCCGGTAAGGTGGCCCCCACGCTCCACCGTTGCACGGGTCGCAGCCCCCCAAGGGGGCTGGCCTTGCTTGGGGCGGCCCGGCGCTGCGGCCATCGCCGCCGTGGCTGAAAACAAGGGTTGATCGAAGATGTTTGCCTATATTTTCAAACGCATTTTGCTGATGATCCCCACGCTGCTGGGCGTGCTGCTGCTGACCTTTGTGGTCATCCAGTTCGTGCCAGGCGGCCCGGTGGAACAGTATCTGGCCGAGGCCAAGGCCGGCGCCGGACATGGAGCCGAAGGCGCTTCCATGAGCTATCGGGGCGGCCAGGGCGTGGATCCCAAACGCCTGGAGGAGATCAAGGCGCTGTACGGCTTTGACAAGCCGCCGCTCGAGCGATTCGTGCAGATGCTGGGCCAGTTTGCGCGTTTTGATCTGGGCACCAGCTTTTTCCAGAACAAAAGCGTCTGGGCGCTGGTCAAGGAAAAGCTGCCGGTCTCCATCAGCCTGGGGCTGTGGACGTTTTTCATCAGCTATCTGGTGGCTGTGCCGCTGGGTGTGGCCAAGGCTGTGCGAGCGGGCTCGCGCTTCGATCTGGCAACCACCATTTTGATTCTCATCGGCTATGCCATCCCGGGCTTTGTGCTGGGCGTGGCGCTGCTGGTCATCTTTGGTGGGCAGCTGCAGTGGTTTCCGCTGCGCGGGCTGACATCGGCCAATTTCGACGAGCTCGGCGCCATGGGCAAGGTGGCGGACTATCTCTGGCATATCGCGCTGCCTGTGACGGCCATGGTGGCGGGCAGCTTTGCCGTGACGGCCATGCTGACCAAGAACTCTTTTCTTGAGGAGATCCGCAAGCAATATGTGCTGACGGCCCGCGCCAAGGGCTTGTCCGAGCGCCAGGTGCTCTACAAGCATGTGTTTCGCAATGCGCTGATTCCCATCGTCACGGGCTTTCCCTCGGCTTTCATCGGCGCCTTCTTTGCCGGCGCGCTGCTGATCGAGACCCTGTTCTCGCTCGACGGCCTGGGTCTGCTCAGCTATGAAAGCGTGATTCGCCGCGACTTTCCCGTGGTGCTGGGCACGCTGTATCTTTTCACGCTGATCGGTCTGGTGACCAAGCTCATCAGCGATCTTTGCTATGTCTGGGTGGACCCCCGGGTCAAGTTTGACTGATTTATGCAAGATAAGCCTCAAACCAATGCCCTGCCAATGCAAGATGCTATGAATGCAGGAGCAAAAAGTGCACCGGCAGCGCCTGCTGCCCAATCCGAATCCCCTGGGCGCCGGGCCTGGAGGCGTTTCAAATCCAACCGACTGGGCTTTGTCAGCCTGCTGATCTTCTCGGTGCTGGTGGTGCTCAGCCTGTTTGCCGAGTTGCTGTCCAACGACAAGCCGCTCATCGTGCGCTATGAGGGGCAGATCTATCTGCCGCTGCTGCACGATTACCCGGAAACCACGTTTGGGGGCGATTTCCATACGCCAACCGATTACCTCGACCCCTTCATCCGGCAAAGGCTTGGTGAGGGCGATAACTGGGCGATCTTCCCCTTCAACCGCTATGGCAAGTCCACCATCAACTACTTTGCCAAGTCGCCCAACCCTTCTGCACCGTCGGCCGACAACTGGCTGGGCACCGATGACCGGGGGCGCGATCTGCTGGCGCAGCTCATCTACGGTTTTCGCGTCAGCGTGCTGTTCGGCCTGGCGCTGACGGCCGTGGGCGTGCTGCTGGGTGTGCTGGCGGGGGCTGTGCAGGGCTTTTTCGGCGGCAGGACGGATCTGGCCTTTCAGCGCCTGACGGAAATCTGGGGCTCCATGCCTGAGCTCTACCTGCTCATCATCTTCAGTGCGCTGTTTGCGCCCAGCGTCTCGCTGCTGCTGATCTTGCTGAGCCTGTTTGGCTGGATGGGGCTGGCCGACTATGTGCGCGCCGAGTTTCTGCGCAACCGCCAGCTCGACTATGTGAAATCCGCCCAGGCGCTGGGTGCCAGCAATCGCTCCGTCATCTTTCGCCACATCCTGCCCAACAGCATGACACCGGTGATCACCTTTTTGCCGTTTCGCATGAGCGGGGCCATCCTGGCGCTGACCTCGCTCGATTTTCTGGGCCTGGGCGTTCCCCCGGGCACACCCAGCCTGGGCGAGCTGCTGAGCCAGGGCAAGAACAATATCGATGCCTGGTGGATTTCCCTGTCCACCTTTGGCGTGCTGGTCATCACGCTGCTGTTGCTGACCTTCATGGGGGACGCCCTGCGCGATGCGCTGGACCCGCGCAAGCAGGCGCGCACGCATGCAGCAAAGCGCACGGGAGGCAAGCCATGAGCGAGGAGAAATACGGGATGGAGAGCCGCAGCCAGCTGCTGAGCGTGCACGATCTGAGCGTGTCTTTTGCGGGCAAGCCCGTGGTGCAGGAGGTGAGCTTCGAGCTGGCGGCCGGTGAAAAGCTGGCGCTGGTGGGGGAGTCCGGCTCGGGCAAGTCGGTCACGGCGCTGTCGCTGCTGCGCCTGGTGGGCGATGCGCAACTGGGTGGTCGGGCCCTGCTGGACGGGCGCGACCTGCTGGGGCTTTCGGAGCGCGAGATGCAGGGCATACGCGGCGGTGATATCGCCATGATCTTTCAGGAGCCGATGACGGCGCTGAACCCGCTGATGACCGTGGGCGCGCAGGTGGCAGAGGTGCTGCAACTCAAGCAGGCATTGAGCCGGGCCCAGGCCTTGAAGCAGGCGGTGGAGCTGCTGGCCACTACCGGTATCCCCGAGCCCGGGCGCCGCGCGCAGAGCTTTCCGCACCAGCTCAGCGGTGGCCAGCGTCAGCGCGCCATGATTGCCATGGCCCTGGCCAGTCGTCCCCGGCTGCTGCTGGCCGATGAGCCGACAACGGCGCTGGATGTGACGCTGCGCGGCCAGATCCTGGATCTGCTGGCCGATCTGCAGCGACAGACCGGCATGGCCGTGCTGATGATCACGCATGACCTGAACCTGGTGCGCCGCTTCGCCGACCGCGTGGCGGTCATGGAAAAAGGCCGTCTCGTGGAGCAGGGCGCTGTGGTCGATCTCATGCAGAACCCGCAGCACCCCTATACCCGCAAGCTGCTGGCCAGTCGGCCGGTGCGCAATGTGGTGGAGGGGGCCGAGCCGGGCGGCGAGGCGGCCGTGGTGCAGACCCGGGCCCTGCAGGTGAGCTATGCCACGCCTTTGCCCGGGATTCGCGGCTGGTTCAAGAAAGGGGCATTCGTGGCGGTCAAGGGCGCAGATATGCTGCTGCGGCCTGGCCGTACCCTGGGGGTGATCGGTGAATCGGGCTCGGGCAAATCCACGCTGGCCCAGGCCGTGCTGGGGCTGTTGCCTGCGGCCGGGGAGCTGCAGGTGGCCGGCAGGCCATGGCAGCAGCCGGCAATCCGCAACAGCGCCGCCAATCTGGCGCTGCGGCGCAAGATCCAGGTGGTGTTTCAGGATCCGTTTTCCTCGCTCTCTCCACGCATGACGGTGGAGGAGATCGTCGGCGAAGGCCTGCAGATCCATGCCCCTGAGCTCGCTGCCGCGCTGCGGCGCGAGCGCGTGCTCAAGATGCTGGAGGAGGTGGGGTTGACCGAGGCCCAGTTTCCCGGCCTGCTGCAGCGCTATCCGCATGAATTCTCGGGCGGGCAGCGGCAGCGCCTGGCGATTTCACGCGCGCTCATCATGGAGCCCGAGGTGTTGGTGCTGGACGAGCCCACGAGTGCACTTGATGTCACCATTCAGCAGCAGGTGCTGGCCCTGCTGCAGCGGCTGCAGAAGGAGCGTGGTCTGGCCTATCTGCTCATCACCCACGATGTGGATGTGATTCGCGCCATGGCCCATGAGGTGCTGGTCATGAAGGACGGACAGATCGTGGAGCAGGGCGGGGTGCAGGCGGTGTTGACTGCGCCGCAGCAGGCCTATACGCGCCAGCTGGTCGAGGTCGCTGCCGTCGTTGCCGAGTTGCCGGCGGCCTGAAGGTGATGGCGAGCAGCGCTTTCACTTCAATGGTTTGAGGCTTTGAACACCTGCAATTGCCGTCGATTCACTGATTCGCGAGGCAGGCATTCGCTGAAAAACACTGAATCCGCACGCGAAAGTCTGTATTTATTTGGCGCGAATTCTCTGGCTGTGGCCTAATTGATCCTTTTCAACCTCCCAATTGAGAATTCGACATGGGCAATAAGATCGTTACCGAAGCAGACCGCAAGGCCACTCCCCGTCCCCAGGCACCCAATGGCGTGACCCTGCCCACTCCCGGGCGCGGCCAGCGCGTGAGCCTGGAGCGTGGTTCGCACACTCGCAGCAAGAAGCAGGCCGGCAAGCGCCACGGCTAATTCCTGCAGCAGGCTGCGCCCTGGTGTGCGGCCCGCCAAAAAGCCCTCGTCACTTCGGTGCGAGGGCTTTTTGCTTTGCACGGCTTCAGAAAAGGGGTTTGCTCATCCCTGCAGATTCTTCAGCTTGCGGCGCAACTGCTGCACTTCCTCGATGAGATCGGTGGTCAGCGCGGCGAGCTGAGGGTCGGCGTCGAAGCTGTGTTCCAGCTGGGCGATGCGGCGCGCACGCACCAGCGTCTGGCTGCTGAAGCGCCATTGCTCATGGCTGATCTCGCGGACCTGGCCGTCGTTGTCGTAGCTGATGACGCCTGTATGCACATGCTCGATCACCCATTGAGGGCTGGTGCGGCAATGGCGGGCCAGTTCGTGCAGATCGAGCACAGCCTGCTCCAGCAGTTCGGCGGGCTCGTAGAAAGGGTAGTGGGAGGTGCTCATGGGAAAACCTTTCAACTCAGGCTGCGGGCATCGAACTGCGGGAAGGCCTTGGCAAAGTCGGCATAAGCCTGCTTTTGCGCGGCTGTCGCAGCGGGCGGGAAGACCACATCCAGCACCAGATACAAATCACCCGGCGTGGCGGCGGGCAGGCCCTTGCCCTTGAGGCGCAGCTTGCGACCCGAGCGATAGCCGGCGGGCACTGTGACTTCCAGTTCCCCGGCCAGCGTCTTGAAGGGAACGGGGCCGCCCAGCTCGGCCTCCCAGGGCGCGAGTGGCACTCGCTGGTACACATCCTTGCCCTCGGACCACCAGCGTGGGTCGCTGCGAAAGTGCACCTCCAGCAGTAGATCTCCTGGGGCACCCTTGCCCAGGCCCGGGTTGCCCTGACCGGCAAGGCGAATCATCTGGCCTTCGCGCACGCCCTTTGGAATGGTGACCTGCAGCTCCTTGTTCTTATGGGTGGGGATGCCCTGGTCGTCGAGCACGGTGCTGCGCAGATGCAGCGAGCGCACGGCTCCGCTGTAGCTGTCCTGCAAATCCAGCTCTATGCTGGCATGCCGGTCCTGGCCGCGCATATCGGGTGTGCTGTGCGCGCCTTGCTGGCCTTGATGGCGTCGCGCACGAGCGGCCTGGCCGAACATCTGCGAGAAGAAGTCGCTGAAATCGGCGTCGCTGCCGGCATCGCCCTGGCTGCTGAAGTGAAAGTCCTGCTGATCCCAGTCGGGCGGCGGGCGAAAGCCTCCGCCGCCCTGGGCTCTGGCATTTTGCGCAAACTGCATCTCGTCGCCCATGGCGTCGTAGGCGGCGCGCTTTTCGGGGTCGGAGAGTACGGTGTTGGCTTCGTTGACCTCGGCCATGCGAGCGTCCGCATCTTTTTCCTTGCTGATGTCAGGGTGGTATTTGCGGGCGAGCTTGCGATAGGCCTTTTTGATGTCCTCGGTGGAGGCCTTTTTGTCCACGCCAAGTATCTTGTAATAGTCCTTGTAATCCATGGAGTCACCAATCTTCTTGTCGAAAGAAGGGCGCAAGCCAGCAGCTATGGCTGCTGCCATTGCCGCGCCCGGGTTCAGGAAAATAATAGGGATAGAGTGCTGCGGCTTCAAGGGTCTCAATGCGCGTTGGTAGGTTGATGGCCGGGGTTTGAGTCCTTGGGGGCATCTGGCGCTACCATTGCGGGGATCAATGCAGGGGCGTGTGCGAAGGCCTGCCCAGAGTTTGTGAAATGAAACAAGAAATTACAAAAGCAGACGCATGGCTGGTTGTCTGCCTCTGTGCTGACTGGTGCGGTACCTGTAAACAGTACCGGCAGCCCTTCGAGGCTCTTGCTGCCCAGTTTCCACAGATGCGTTTTGTCTGGCTCGATGTGGAAGACCGTGAGGATGTAGCTGGCGATCTGGACATAGAGACCTTTCCGTCCATTTTGGTGGCGCAGGGCGAGCAGGCCAAATTCCTGGGGCCTGTGCTTCCGCAGGCGGGGGTGCTGGCGCGGATGCTGCAATCCCTGCCCACAGATGCCGCGGCGAGGCCTGCCGATGTGCTGGAGGCTCAGGATTTGCTGCAGCGATTGTTGCGCGCTGATGACCTGCAGGATGTCTTGCGTTGATCGCAGTTTTATGAGAGACACTTTTTGCGAAAACAATGGTTTGCGGCTACAATCACGGCTTCACGACCAAACGGGCGGGTACATACCGCCCGTTTTTTTTGGGCAATTCATGGCGAAACCTGTTTGTGACAGAGCTAAGTCCATGATTTGACAGATTTTTCGGGATTGAACTGAATACACGTGGCACTACAGCAAATCGTTGAACAAACCGTGACAGGTCTGGGCTATGACCTGGTTGAAATCGAGCGCTCGGCCGGCGGCCTGCTGCGCATCACGATTGATTTGCCTTGGCAGGCGCCGGAGGAAGGTGCGCCTGAGCTGCCCGAGCAGTTCGTGACAGTGGAAGACTGCGAAAAGGTCACGCGCCAGCTTCAGTTTGCGCTGGAAGTCGATGGTGCTGACTACGCCCGCCTGGAGGTCTCTTCTCCAGGCATTGATCGTTTGCTGCGCCATGAGCAGGACTTCATCCGCTTTGAAGGCTCGGAGGTGGATCTGACGCTCAAGGCTCCCATCGGGGCTGCTGGCGGCGACAAGGTCAATGCAAACCGCAAGAAATTTCGTGGCACGCTGGAGCGGACTGAAGAGGGTGGCTGGCAACTCGTCTGGAGCGATGAGCCGCCTCCCAAGCCGGGCGTGCGCGTCAGCAAGAAGCGTGAGCCGGCGCCGTTGAACGCCATGGGCTTTACGCTTGACGAGTTGCGCGAAGCTCGTCTGGCACCGATTGTGAATTTCAAAGGACGCGCAGCCAAGCTCGATTGAGGCAGCTGAAGCGTTGGAATCTTTTGGGGCAAAGAGGTCGCATGCAAATCCTCTTTGTGTGATTGAAATAGGAGAGTCGTCGCATGAATCGCGAACTGTTGATGTTGGTTGAAGCCATTTCGCGTGAAAAGAACGTGGAACGCGATGTGGTTTTTGGTGCCGTGGAATCCGCACTGGCACAGGCCACCAAGAAGCTGTACCAAGGTGAAGTAGACATCCGCGTGTCCATCGATCGCGAAAGCGGCGACTACGACACCTTCCGCCGCTGGGTGGTGGTGTCTGACGATGCCGGTCTGCAGAACCCCGAGGCCGAAGAAATGCTGATGGATGCGGAAGACCGCATGCCCGGCATTCAAATTGGCGAGTTCATTGAAGAGCAGATCGAGTCGCTGCCCATTGGCCGTATCGGTGCCATGGCTGCCAAGCAGGTCATCCTGCAGAAGATTCGCGACGCGGAGCGCGAAATGCTGCTCAACGAATTCCTGGCCCGTGGCGATAAGATCTTTACCGGTACCGTCAAGCGCATGGACAAGGGCGACATCATTGTCGAATCCGGCCGTGTGGAAGGTCGACTCAAGCGCGGCGAGATGATCCCCAAGGAAAATCTGCGCAATGGCGACCGCGTGCGCGCCATGATCATGGAAGTCGACGCCACTTTGCGCGGCGCTCCCATCCTGCTGTCGCGCTCGGCCCCCGAATTCATGGTGGAATTGTTCCGCAATGAAGTGCCCGAGATCGAGCAAGGCCTGCTGGAGATCAAGAGCTGCGCCCGTGACGCCGGCTCTCGTGCCAAGATCGCCGTACTGAGCCATGACAAGCGTGTGGACCCCATCGGCACCTGCGTCGGCGTGCGCGGCACCCGTGTGAACGCCGTGACCAACGAGTTGGCCGGCGAGCGTGTGGATATCGTGCTGTGGTCCGAAGACCCTGCTCAGTTCGTGATCGGTGCTCTGGCTCCTGCCAATGTCTCTTCCATCGTCGTGGACGAGGAAAAGCACGCCATGGACGTGGTGGTGGACGAGGAAAATCTGGCTATCGCCATCGGTCGCGGCGGTCAGAACGTACGTCTGGCCTCCGAGCTGACAGGCTGGAAGATCAACATCATGGACGCTGCAGAGTCTGCTCAGAAGCAGGCCGACGAGTCGGCTGTCTCGCGCAAGCTGTTCATGGAAAAGCTGGATGTGGACGAGGAAATCGCCAACATCCTGATCGAAGAAGGTTTCGAGACCCTGGAAGAAGTGGCCTATGTGCCGCTGCAGGAAATGCTCGAAATCGAATCCTTCGACGAAGAGACGGTAAACGAGCTGCGTAGCCGCGCCAAGGATGCACTGCTGAGTCAGGAAATTGCTCGCGAAGAAAATGTGAGCAAGGCATCCGATGATCTGGTGTCTCTGGACAGCATGACTGCCGAGCTGCTGGACAAGCTGGCGCAAGCTGATGTGCACACCCGTGATGATCTGGCCGACCTGGCAATCGATGAGCTGACCGAAATCACCGGTCAGACTGCCGAAGAAGCCAAGGCCTTGATCATGAAGGCGCGTGAGCACTGGTTTACCGATGGGCAAGAGTAAGGTCAGGGAGGTACAGAGCATTTATGTCGAGTAATACGGTTGCAGAATTTGCGAAAGAGCGCAACACGACCCCTGATACCTTGCTGCAGCAGCTCAAGGCCGCCGGGGTTGACAAGGTCAATGCTGCTGATGCGCTGACCGAAGGTGACAAGCAGCGCTTGCTGTCTCACCTGCAGGCAAGCCATGGCAGCGGCGCCAAGAAGATCACGCTGACCAAGAAATCCACCAGCGAAATCAAGCAGGCGGATTCATCGGGCCGTGCTCGTACGATTCAGGTGGAAGTGCGCAAAAAGCGCACTTTCGTGAAGCGGGAAGACACTCCCGCCGAGGCTCAGGCCAATGCGCAAAGCATGGCTAAGGCTGTGCAGGAGCGTGCCGCTACTCAAGAGCTGGCACGCCGTGAAGAAGATGCTCGCCGAGAGGTTGAGCTGTTGAGCCATCAGGAAGAACAATTGGCCAAGGAACGTCAAGAGCGCGAAGAGCGCGAGCGCCGCGAGCGCGAAGCCGAAGAGCGTGCTGCAGCCTATGCAGCCGCAGAAGTCGCCAAGGTGGCTGAAGCCAAGGCGGCTAAGGAAGAGGAAAAGCGCGGTCACGCCGCTGGCGCTGCTGCACGTGCAGCAGCCCAGGCAGAGGCACGCGCCAAGGCGGAAGCCGAATCCCAGGCCAAGGCTGCTGAAGAAGCCAGCCGCGCCAAGGATTTGGATGAACGCCGCCGCAAGGCCCTGGCCGAGGCGGAAGCCATCCGCGCCATGATGGCTGCGCCCAAGAAGGTGCTGGTCGCCAAGAAGCCCGAGGAGCCCAAAAAGGCTGCTCCGGTCGCTGCGGATGCCAAGAAGCCTGTTGCCGCCAAGGATGGCAACAAGCCCGCAGGCAGCCCTGGCGCGGCCAATGCCGGCGGCGGTGCCCGTCCCGGCAAGGAGGTCAAGTCCGCCAAGCTGTCTTCGAGCTGGTCCAACGATGCGGCCAAGAAGAAGGAAATCAAGACCCGTGGCGACAGCTCCGGTGGCGTGGCTGGCCGCTCCAACTGGCGCGGTGGCCCCAGGGGCCGTCGTGGCAATGACCGTCACGAGCAGCAACAGCAGCAGGCTCCCGAGTTCCGTCAGCTGGAGATCTCGGTGCCCGAGACCATCACCGTGGCCGAACTGGCTCACAAGATGGCCATCAAGGCATCCGAGCTGATCAAGGTGCTGATGAAGATGGGCCAGATGGTCACCATCAACCAGCCGCTGGACCAGGACACCGCCATGATCGTGGTGGAAGAAATGGGCCATACCGCCAAGGTGGCTGCGCTGGACGATCTGGAAGCCTTCACCGCCGAGGAAGTCTCCAACGCCGAAGCCGAGAAACTGCCGCGCGCTCCCGTGGTGACCGTCATGGGTCACGTGGACCACGGCAAGACCTCGCTGCTGGACTACATCCGTCGCACCAGGGTGGCGTCGGGCGAAGCCGGCGGCATCACGCAGCACATCGGTGCATACCATGTGAAGACGCCTCGCGGCATCATCACTTTCCTGGACACTCCCGGTCACGAGGCCTTCACGGCCATGCGTGCTCGCGGTGCCAAGTCCACCGACATCGTGATTCTGGTGGCCGCTGCCGACGACGGCGTGATGCCCCAGACCAAGGAAGCCATCAAGCACGCCAAGGCGGCTGGTGTTCCCATCGTGGTGGCCATCACCAAGGCCGACAAGCCCGAAGCCAACCCCGACCGCGTCAAGCAGGAGCTGGTTGTGGAAGAGGTGCTGCCCGAAGAGTACGGCGGTGACTCTCCCTTTGTGGCCGTGTCCTCCAAGACTGGCCAGGGCATCGACGAGCTGCTGGAGCAAGTGCTGCTGCAGGCCGAAGTGCTGGAACTCAATGCGCCGGTGGATGCCGCTGCCAAGGGTATCGTGATCGAAGCCCAGCTGGACAAGGGCCGTGGTACCGTGGCTACGGTGCTGGTGCAGTCCGGTACGCTGAAGGTCGGCGATGTGGTGCTGGCGGGTCAGACCTATGGCCGCGTGCGAGCCATGCTCGACGAAGACGGCAAGCAGACCAAGGAAGCCGGTCCTTCCATCCCTGTCGAGATTCAGGGTCTGAACGAAGTGCCCCAGGCCGGTGACGACTTCATGGTGCTGAGCGACGAACGCCGTGCCCGTGAAATCGCGACCTACCGCGCTGGCAAGTTCCGCAACACCAAGCTGGCCAAGCAGCAGGCTGCGAAGCTGGAAAACATGTTCGCCGAAATGTCCGCTGGCGATGTGCAGACTCTGCCCATCATCATCAAGGCCGACATGCAAGGCTCGCAGGAAGCTCTGGCAACCTCGCTGCTCAAGCTGTCGACCGACGAGATCAAGGTTCAGCTGGTGTACTCCGGCGTGGGCGGTATTTCCGAGTCCGACGTCAACCTGGCACTGGCTTCCAAGGCCATCATCATCGGCTTCAACGTGCGTGCGGATGCTCAGGCCCGCAAGACGGCCGAAGGCAACGGTGTCGACGTTCGCTACTACAACATCATCTACGACGCCGTGGATGAGGTGAAGGCTGCGATGTCCGGCATGCTGGCTCCCGAGAAGCGCGAAGAGATCATCGGTATGGCCGAGATCCGTACCGTGTTCGTGGCGACGAAGATCGGCACCATTGCCGGCTCGTACATCACGCAAGGTCACGTCACCCGCAACGCACACTTCCGTCTGCTGCGCGACAACGTGGTCATCTACACGGGCGAGATCGAGTCGCTGCGCCGCCTCAAGGACGATGTCAAGGAAGTCAAGGAAGGCTTCGAGTGCGGTATCAAGCTGCGCAACTACAACGACATAAAGGAAGGCGACGTGCTGGAAGTCTTCGAGATCAAGGAAATCGCTCGTACGCTGTAAAAGCAATAGCTGCTAGCGCCTGCTCTGCAAGGATTTGAGGCTGAAAACGCCTTGAACTCCTTGTGCAGCAAGCGCAAATAGCTCCTTTTTTATTCATGGCAACCAAACGCAAATCTGCTGCTCCCAATCGCAGCTTCAAAGTTTCCGACCAGATCCAGCGTGATCTGTCGGAGCTGATCGCCCGCGAGTTGAAGGACCCGCGCGTCGGCATGGTCACGCTGCAAGGCGTGGAGGTGACTCCTGACTATGCCCACGCCAAGGTGTTCTTCAGCGTGCTTGTCGGCGATCCCGAAGTGACGCTGGCTGCACTCAATCAGGCTGCAGGCTTTCTGCGCAACGGCCTGTTCAAGCGTCTGCACATTCATACCGTGCCCACGCTGCATTTCGTCTACGACCGCACTACAGAGCGCGCTGCCGACATGAACGCCTTGATCGCCAAGGCTGTGGCGTCGCGCGGACCCGAACAGGAATAAGCACATGAACGCCCCTCGCACCCGGGTGCAGCGGCGCCCTGTGCATGGGGTGTTGCTGCTCGATAAACCGCTGGGCTGGTCCAGCAACGATATCTTGCAGAAGGTCAAGTGGCTGCTGCGCGCCGAAAAGGCCGGGCATACAGGCACGCTTGATCCGCTGGCCAGTGGCGTGCTGCCGCTGTGTTTCGGCGCTGCCACCAAATTCAGTCAGCTTCAGCTCGAAGCCGAGAAAACCTACGAAGCCATTGCCCGCCTGGGCCAGACCACGACCACGGCCGATGCCGAGGGCGATGTGGTGCTGGAGCGTGCCGTCGATCTGGCCGCCATCACCCCCGAGCGCCTGGCGCAGGTGCAGGCGCAGTTCACGGGCGACATCAAGCAGGTGCCGCCCATGCACAGTGCGCTGAAAAAGGACGGCAAGGCACTCTATGAATACGCCCGTGCGGGCGTGGAAGTGGAGCGCCCCGCACGCGATGTCACGATTCATGCATTGGATCTGACGCTGGTGCAGGACGATCAGGGGTATCCAGCCGTCAAGATGAGAGTGACCTGCAGCAAGGGCACTTACATCCGCACATTGGGCGAAGACGTGGGCGAGGCCTTGGGCTGTGGCGCCCACTTGCGTTTTCTGCGCCGTGTGGAAACCGGCGGTCTTGAGGTGTCGCGCTGCGTGACGCTGCAGGCGCTGGAAGCCATGAACGATGAAGAGCGCATCGCGCAGGTACAGCCTGTCGATACCCTGCTGCATCGTCATGTCGTCGTCACCTTGGGTGAACAGGATGCAGGTCGCTTTCTATCAGGCTTGCGCCGTCGAGGGTCTTGGGCGGATGCCCCGGCCGTGGCGGTGTATGGTGAGCGCCCGCATGCCCTTTTAGGGGTAGGCCGTGTGGCGAGCGGGGAGTTGATCCCCGAGCGCCTGCTCAGTCCGCTAGAAATTCAACAAATTTTGGAAGGAACGCCGCGTCCACAAGCAAGCGGCATTTTGGAAACATTATGAGCAAACAAATCCGCAACATTGCGATCATCGCGCACGTTGACCACGGTAAGACCACCATGGTGGACCAGCTGCTGCGCCAGTCCGGCACTTTTGCCGAGCACGAAAAAGTCGTCGACACCGTGATGGACAACCATGCCATCGAACGTGAGCGCGGCATCACCATTCTGGCCAAGAACTGCGCCGTGTCCTGGAAGGACACCCACATCAACATTCTCGACACGCCCGGTCACGCGGACTTCGGCGGTGAAGTGGAACGCGCCCTGTCCATGGTCGACGGCGTGGTGCTGCTGATCGACGCGCAAGAGGGCCCCATGCCCCAGACGCGCTTCGTGACCAAGAAGGCTCTGGCCCTGGGTCTGCGCCCCATCGTGGTGGTGAACAAGGTGGACAAGCCCGGTGCCAACCCCGACAAGGTGATCAACGCCGCTTTCGACCTGTTCGACAAGCTGGGCGCCACCGACGAGCAACTGGACTTCCCCGTGGTCTATGCCTCCGGCATCAACGGCTGGTCGTCCAAGGAAGAGGGCGAGCCCGGTGCCAAGTGGGGCGAGGACATGTCCGCCCTGTTCGACACCATCCTGGCTCACGTGCCTGCCGTGCAAGGCGATGCCAGCGCTCCTTTGCAGCTGCAGATCTCCGCTCTGGACTACTCCACCTTCGTGGGTCGTATCGGCGTGGGCCGCATCACCCAGGGCACGCTCAAGCCCGGTCAGCAAGTGGCTGTGATGGCCGGTCCTGACGGCAAGAGCTACAGCGGCAAGATCAACCAGGTGCATACCTTCCAGGGTATCGATCGCGTGCAGGCCACCGAAGCCGGTCCTTCCGAGATCGTGCTGATCAGCGGTATCGAAAACATCGGCATCGGCGAAACCGTCACCGACCCGGTCAATCCCCAGCCTCTGCCCATGCTGAAGATTGACGAGCCCACCCTGACCATGAACTTCTGCGTGAACACCTCGCCCCTGGCAGGTCGTGAAGGCAAGTTCGTGACCAGCCGCCAGATCTGGGACCGTCTGCAAAAGGAACTGCGTTCCAACGTGGCTCTGCGCGTCAAGGAAACCGACGAAGACGGTATCTTTGAAGTCTCCGGCCGTGGTGAACTGCACCTGACCATCCTGCTGGAAGAAATGCGCCGCGAAGGCTACGAGCTGGCCGTGTCCAAGCCCCGCGTCGTGATGCAGACGATCGACGGCGAAAAGCACGAGCCTATCGAGCTGGTGACGGCCGACATCGAAGAAGGCCACCAGGGCGGCGTGATGCAGGCACTGGGCGAGCGCAAGGGCGAGCTGGTGAACATGGAGCCCGATGGCCGCGGTCGCGTCCGTCTGGAATACCGTATCCCTGCCCGTGGCCTGATCGGTTTCACCAACGAATTCCTGAACCTGACACGTGGTTCCGGTCTGATCGCCAACATCTTCGACAGCTACGAACCCCATAAGGGCGAGATCGGCGGCCGCAAGAACGGCGTGCTGATCTCCATGGACGACGGTGAAATCTTCACCTACGCCCTGGGCAAGCTGGACGACCGCGGTCGCATGTTCGTGAAGGCCGGCGACCCCGTGTACGAAGGCATGATCATCGGCATCCACAGCCGAGACAACGACCTGGTGGTGAACGCCACGCGTACCAAGCAGCTGACCAACTTCCGCGTCAGCGGCAAGGAAGATGCGATCAAGATCACGCCTCCCATCGACCTGTCGCTGGAATACGGTGTGGAATTCATCGAAGACGACGAGCTGCTGGAAATCACCCCCACCAGCCTGCGCGTGCGCAAGCGTCATCTGAAGGAGCATGATCGCAAGCGTGCTTCGCGTGATGCGTAATTCACTGGCTTAGGCTGTGAATCCCCAAAAAGGCCCTTCGGGGCCTTTTTTATTGCACGCTGCTGCCTGACAGGGCGCTCATCTGTATGGCCCATACATCGCAGCCGCTGCGGTATCGATTCGTCTCTATGCGAGCCATGGGTCGAGTTGGTGCCGGGCTACTGCCGGGCTACTACCGAGTTTCAGCCGGGCTGCGGCAGTCAAGTGCTGCAGATGCTGACCTTACGGGTCCGGAGCGAAGTCTGGACGCCTTGCGCCGCAGCGCTGATGCCAGAGCCGGGGCAAGCTACAGCGACGCTGAGACGCGGCGGCGCCAGAAACAAAAAACCGCATGGCAGCCATGCGGTTTTTGATAACGGCCTTGTCTTGCGCCGTTGTGAAGTGCTCGATTTACTTCTGCGCCAGAATCCAGGCCACCAGCTTCTTGGCATCGGCGTCGTTCACCTGGGGATTGGCGGGCATGGGCACGGGGCCCCACACGCCGGAGCCGCCCTTCATGACTTTGGCAGCCAGCTTGTCTGCAGCATCCTTTTGGCCTGCATACTTGACGGCCACATCCTTGAATGCGGGACCAACCAGCTTCTTGTCAACAGCGTGGCAGGCCATGCAGTTCTTGGACTGCGCCAGGGCCTGATCGGCCATGGCAGGGGCCACGGCAGCGGCGGAAAGGGCGAAGGCGATCAGAAATTGCTTCATCATGAGTTCCCAGGGTGCGGGGTTAAAGTTGATCTTTTAGCGCATTGTAGTGCTTGGGTTGTGTACTCTCCAGTGCACTCTGTGTTTTGGAAAATCAACCAAAAAGGGGATGTATGTATCTGTTAGGTTTGGCGATCGTGTTGTCTGTGCTCAAGCTCGTAGAGATCGGGCCTGTCGCAGGCTGGGGCTGGTGGCCGATTCTGGCCGTTTATGGCGCGGCTGCCGCCTGGTGGGCCTGGGCCGATGCTTCCGGCTATACCAAGCGCAAGGCCGTGCAGAAGATGGATCAGCGCAAGAAAGAGCGTATCGAACGTCACAAGCAAGCCATGGCACCGGGTCAGCGACGTCGTTGAGCAGCGAATCAGGCATCGTGATTGACGATGTCTTGCGATTGTTTTGCCTGACAGCCCGCCATGGGCTAGGCATCGCTGCCTTGCAGTGCTGGGCCATAATCCAAAGAATCATTTCCCGATAACGTCTTATAGCGAATCCCATGCCCGCATACCGTTCCAAAACCTCCACTGGCGGCCGCAACATGGCCGGTGCGCGCGCCCTGTGGCGTGCCACCGGCATGAAAGATGGCGATTTTGACAAGCCCATCATTGCGATTGCCAACTCCTTCACCCAGTTCGTGCCCGGCCATGTGCACCTGAAGGATCTGGGGCAACTGGTCGCGCGCGAGATCGAGGCGGCCGGCGGTGTGGCCAAGGAGTTCAACACCATCGCCGTGGACGATGGCATCGCCATGGGCCATGACGGCATGCTGTATTCGCTGCCCAGTCGCGACCTGATCGCGGACTCGGTCGAGTACATGGTCAATGCTCACTGCGCCGATGCGCTGGTGTGCATCTCCAACTGCGACAAGATCACCCCCGGCATGTTGATGGCCGCGATGCGCCTGAACATTCCGGTGATCTTTGTTTCCGGCGGCCCCATGGAAGCCGGCAAGACCCGGCTGGCCAACCCCGAAACCAAGACCATCGAGTTCAAGAAGCTGGACCTGGTGGATGCCATGGTGATCGCGGCCGATCAGCGCTATTCCGACGCCGAAGTGGCCGAGGTGGAACGCTCCGCCTGTCCGACCTGCGGTTCCTGCTCGGGCATGTTCACCGCCAATTCGATGAACTGCCTGACCGAAGCGCTGGGACTGTCCCTGCCCGGCAACGGCACCGTGGTGGCCACGCATGCCGACCGCGAAGAGCTGTTCCTGCGCGCAGGCCGCCGCATCGTCGAGCTGGCCCGCGACTATTACGAGAACGACAACGACAGCGTGCTGCCGCGCTCCGTGGGCTTCAAGGCGTTCGAGAACTGCATCACGCTGGACATCGCCATGGGCGGCTCCACCAATACCATCCTGCACTTGCTGGCCATCGCCCAGGAAGCGGGTATCGATTTCACCATGGCCGACATCGACCGCCTCTCGCGCGTCGTGCCTCAGCTGTGCAAGGTGGCGCCCAACACGCCCAAGTACCACATCGAAGATGTGCACCGCGCCGGCGGCATCATGGCCATCCTGGGCGAGCTGGACCGCGCCGGCAAGCTGCACACCGATGTGCCCACGGTGCACGCCAAGACCATGAAGGATGCGCTGGAGCAGTGGGACATCATGCGCACGCAGGATGAGGCCGTGCGCCACTTCTATATGGCCGGCCCGGCCGGCATTCCCACGCAGGTGGCGTTCAGCCAGAACACCCGCTGGCCCAGCCTGGATGTGGACCGTGCCGAAGGCTGCATCCGCAGCTACGAGCACGCTTTCAGCAAGGAAGGCGGCCTGGCCGTACTGCGCGGCAACATTGCGCTGGACGGCTGCGTGGTGAAGTCCGCGGGCGTGGACGAGTCGATCCTGGTGTTCGAAGGCCCGGCCCATGTGGTCGAGTCGCAGGACGAGGCCGTGGCCAACATCCTGGCCGACAAGGTCAAGGCCGGCGATGTGGTCATCGTGCGCTACGAAGGCCCCAAGGGCGGCCCCGGCATGCAGGAAATGCTCTACCCCACCAGCTACATCAAGTCCAAGGGTCTGGGCAAGGCGTGCGCGCTGCTGACGGACGGCCGCTTCTCGGGCGGTACCTCCGGCCTGTCCATCGGTCACTGCTCTCCAGAGGCGGCAGCCGGCGGCGCGATCGGTCTGGTGCAGAACGGCGACATCATCCGCATCGACATTCCCAACCGCAGCATCAACATGCTGGTCAGCGACGAAGAGCTGGCCCGCCGCCGTGAAGCGCAGAATGCCAAGGGCTGGAAGCCTGCCCAGGCGCGTCCCCGCAAGATTTCGGCTGCCCTCAAGGCCTACGCCAAGCTGGTGACCAGCGCCGACACCGGCGCCGTGCGCGACCTGTCGCTGCTCGACGACTAAGTTACGTTTGTTTCGTCATTTCGTCAGTGCGGACTCCCGTGCTGACGGACAATCGCACAGCCGCTCGATGCAAGTCGCGCGGCTGTTTTTATGGTCTTGCCGGAAAGTGATCTCCATGTCTTTCGCTGTTCGCCCCTCCTTCTTGTTCAAGACCGCAGGGCTGCTGGCCTTGCTGGGGGCATTGACGGCGCAGGCTGCAGAAGGGCGTTATCCGCAGCGTCCCGTGCGTCTGGTGGTTCCTTTCACGCCCGGAGGCTCTACCGATATCGTGGCGCGCCTGGTTGCCGATGCCATGCACACGACTCTGGGCCAGCCCGTGGTGGTCGACAACCGCTCCGGCGCCAGCGGCTTCATCGGGGCCGAGGCCGTGGCCAATGCGGCTCCTGACGGCTACACGATCGGCCTGGGCACCATCAGCACGCTGGTGGTCAATCCCATCATGCTGCCCCAGTCGGCACGCATAGATCCTGCCAAGGCCTTTGTACCGGTGGTTGCACTGGCGTCCATTCCGTCGGTGTTCTCTGTGCATCCGAATATGGGTGTACAGAACTACGCCCAGTTCCTCACCGTTGCGCGCAGCAAGCCGGGTCAGTTCAATATCGGATCGGCCGGAGTGGGCTCCATCGGGCATCTGATTGCCGAACGCCTCAATGCCGATCTCAAGCTCAAGTTGCACCACATTCCCTACAAGGGGCAGGGGCCGGTGATCAGCGGCGCACTGTCGGGCGAGACCCAGGTGCTCAGCGATCAATACCCTTCGTCGGCAGCGCATGTGGCTGCGGGCCGCCTGATGGCGTTCGCCGTGGCCGCGCAGGAGCGCCTGCCGGCCCTGCCGCAGGTGCCTACGTTCAGGGAGCTGGGTCACCCTGTGCTCAACGATCTGGCCATCACCTGGTTCGGTATCGTTGCGCCGGCAGGAACGCCTCAGGCCGTCGTGACCAGGCTCAACGGCGCAGCCAACGCGGCCCTGCAGGAGCCTGCAGTGCAGGAGCGGTTGCAGGCCATGGGCGTGCATGTATTGGGCGGCGCACCGCAGCGCTTGAGCACCATGATGGATGAGGCCGCCAGGGTCGTGCGCCAGACCGTGCGCGAGCAGGGTCTGGCGGCGGACAAGCCGCATTGACGCTTCACATGGGACTGCCGGTGCCCGATGCCGCAGTCATCCAGGCCGTGGTTGGGCGTCTCTGAGGTCTTTGGATCGACGAATGAGGCCTTGCAGCGTTCTTGGTGCATGCAGTTTTGCAGAAACGTCATCGGCCTGCGGCACAATGCCTGACATGCTGATGTATCCGCACATTGATCCTGTAGCCGTGCAGATTGGCCCGCTGGCCGTGCACTGGTATGGCATAACC
This sequence comes from Comamonas testosteroni, assembly GCF_030505195.1. NCBI lineage: Bacteria > Pseudomonadati > Pseudomonadota > Betaproteobacteria > Burkholderiales > Comamonadaceae > Comamonas > Comamonas testosteroni. The sequence goes on along the minus strand of NZ_CP129672.1, from coordinate 521,840 downwards.
TATCTGGTGGCCTTTGGTCTGTTCCTGTTTCTGGGCACGCGCCGACTGCACCATCCTCCATTCAAATACATGACGGGCGAGCGTGCCTGGTCGCGCAAGGATGTGGAGGACATTCTCTTCCTCGGCGTGCTGGGCGTGGTCGTGGGCGGGCGCATCGGCTACTGCCTGTTCTACAAGCCTGGCTACTACCTCTCGCATCCGCTGGAGATTCTTGCCGTCTGGCAGGGCGGCATGAGCTTTCACGGCGGCCTGCTGGGCGTCATCGGCTCCATGATCTGGTTTGCGCGCTCGCGCAAGCGCAACTGGCTGGAAGTCGCAGATTTTGTGGCGCCTTGTGTGCCCACAGGGCTGGCTGCGGGTCGGATCGGCAACTTCATCAACGGCGAACTCTGGGGACGTTTTGCGAGTGCCGATCTGCCCTGGGCCATGGTGTTCCCGCAAAGCGGCTCCATGCTGCCGCGTCATCCCTCGCAGATCTATCAATTTCTGATGGAAGGGCTGCTGCTGTTTTTCATCCTGTGGCTGTACGCGCGCAAGGAGCACAAGCCCGGCCAGGTCTCGGCGGTATTTCTGATCGGCTATGGGGCCTTCCGCTTCATTGCAGAGTACTTCCGCGAGCCCGACGACTTCCTGGGCATTCTGTCTTTGGGCATGAGCATGGGGCAGTGGCTGTGCATTCCCATGATCGTGGCGGGTGTCCTCATGTGGGTGTGGTGCGGCAAGCGCCAGGCCTACGAGGTTCAGCGAACCATGGCTTGAAGGCCAGATCCTCGAAAAACGCAGACTTCGGTCTGCGTTTTTCATGGTGCGGTGTGCGAGGTGGAAAAACTACACATAATGGCTGAAAGCGTTACTGCAATTGCGGTATCTGCTTCTTCAATGAGAGCATGATGGTGCTGGAACAAGGAGATGCATATGGGTTGGGCAGCCGAGTGGATTGAGCAAACCAAGCTGTGGGTGCGTGGTGCTGAGGGCGAGAAGGGCGACGGCCGGCATCGCCCGCTGGCGCAACGCCTGGAGGCCACCTTGCGTCGTGGGGAGGAGGCGCTGTCGCCGCGCGAGCTGCGTCGCTTGCTGCAGGACATGCAGCAGGTGGCCGATACCGCGCTCAGCGACGTGGAAGGCGGCCGTCACGCGCAGGTGCTGATGGAGTGGTATGGCAATGCCGATCTGGCCGCACGCAAGGACTTCTGGCTGCTGGCGATCGAAAAGTTCGGCCCCGATGCCAAGGCCTTGCAGGCGGCACGCGAGCGCTACGACAAGGCGGGCAGCGATGTGGAGCGCGGCGAGGCCGAGATGAGCCTGCGCCGCGCCCTGGTTTCATCGCGCACGCGGCTGCTGCAGCGTTTTGCCCAGCCCAGGGGCGGCATGGGCTTTTTGGTCGATATGCGTGCCGAACTGCTGGCTTTGCCCAAGGCCGAGCAGCACTATGTGGCGCTGGACGCCGAGCTGGAGCATCTGTTTTCCAGCTGGTTCGATGTGGCCTTGCTGGAGCTCAAGAGCCTGAACTGGGATTCGCCCGCATCGCTGCTCGAAAAGCTGATCAAGTACGAGGCTGTGCACGATATCCGCAGCTGGGCCGATCTGAAAAATCGCCTCGACAGCGACCGCCGCTGCTATGGGTTCTTTCACCCGCGCATGCCCAATGTGCCGCTGATCTTTGTGGAGGTGGCACTGCTGGACAAGATGGCGGGCAGCATGGCTCCGCTGCTGGACGAAGCCGCAGCGGCTGCCGATCTGGCCAAGGCCAATACCGCCATCTTCTACTCCATCAGCAACACCCAGACCGGACTCAAGGGCGTGAGCTTCGGCGATTCGCTCATCAAGCATGTGGTGGAGACGCTCACGCAGGAGTTCCCCAGGCTCAAGCAGTTCGCCACGCTGTCGCCCATTCCGGGACTGCGCAGCTGGTTGAGCAAGAACGGCGATGCGGCGCTGGCGGAGCTGGACGACAAGCAAAAGGCGGCTCTGGAAAAAGTGGCCGGCGGAGTGAGTGCCGCGCAATTGCTGGCTGCGCTGGACGACCCCGGCTCGCTGCCGGAAAAATCGGTGGTGCGTCAGGCCGCCATGTTTTGCGCCGCGCGCTATCTGGGTCGGGAAACTGCCAAGGGTCGTCCGCTGGATGCCGTGGCACGCTTTCACCTTGGCAACGGTGCGCGCGTGGAGCGCCTGAACTGGGCGGCAGACCTGTCGTCCAAGGGGCTCAAGCAATCCATGGGGCTGATGGTCAACTATCTGTATGACCTCAAGCGCCTGGACAAGCACCGCAGCCTGTTGGCGCAGAGCAAGATTCCCGTTTCCTCGGAGATCGAATCGCTGTGCAAGGGTTGAGTGCATCGCGACTCGCGCTGCACCCGGCCTGAGCCGGCTTTTGCTGCTGCGTCTTCCAACCACAAGCCCGGCGGCAGCGATGCCGCTGACCGGGCGCGCAGAGGAGACATGCATGCAGGATTCTTGGGCAAAGAGCGTGGGTTTGCAGCGGCGCACGCTGCTTAGGTCGACGGGGGTGTTTTTGGCGGCAGGGGCATCGGGCTGGGCGGGCCTGGCCCAGGCATCGGAATGGCCGAGCAGGCCGGTCAACCTGATCGTGCCTTTTCCTGCCGGCGGCGGCACCGACACCTTTGCCAGACCGTTCTCTGCCCAGTTCGCCAAGACCTCGGGCAAGACCCTGGTGATAGACAACCGCGGTGGTGCGGGCGGCACGCTGGGCGCCAGCATTGCGGCCAAGTCCGCGCCAGACGGCTACAACTTCTTCATGGGTGGGACCCACCATGTGATTGCGCCATCAGTCTATCCCAAGCTCGATTACGACCTGGAGCGTGACTTCATCCCGCTGGCGCTGCTGGCCAGCGTGCCACAAGTCGTGGTGGTCAATCCCAAGAAGGTGACGCATGCCAGCTTGCAGGCCCTTGTGCAGGACCTGCGCGCCAACCCCGGCAAGTACAACTATGCCTCGGCAGGGCCGGGTTCCTCGCACCATCTGGCGGGCGAGCTGTTCAAGCTGCAGACCAAGACCCAGATCACCCATATTCCCTACAAAGGTGCAGGCCCTGCACTGCAGGACCTGATAGCGGGCAATGTGGACATGCTGTTCGACGGCCTGGGCTCATCGGCCCAGCATATCAAGGGTGGCCGCATCAAGGCCTTGATGGTGGCGGGTGCCAAGCGCAACCCTGCCTTCCCCGATGTGCCCAGCGCTGCCGAGTGCGGTCTGCCGGACTTCACCGTCACCACCTGGTATGGACTATGGGCGCCCAAGGGGACGCCAACTGCCGTGCAGCAGCAGATGCTGGACGAGGTGCGCAGGATCGGAGCAGCCGAGGACATCAAGGCTGCCTGGGCCAAGAACGGCGCCGACTATGGGCAGCTGAGCCAGCCGCAGTTTGCAGCCATGGTGCAAAGCGAGATCCAGCGCTGGGCCCATGTGGTCAAGGCGGCGAATGTGAAGATTGACTCCTGAGCCCGCTGGCTGCTTTGCGGGGCGGCCTTTGCGGGCGCCCCATTTGAAGAAGTGCGTTTTTTCAGTGCCTGCTGCCATCAGTCAGGCCAGGGCCGGGCCTATGATGGCCATGGACCTTTTGCTTTCACCGTTGTCGAGTTCGACAGCATCACGATGACCGACATGCCTCAAGCCAATCTTTTCAGCGCGCTGCGCGCTGCGTTTCCTGCGGATCTGACGAAAAATGCCGTGGAGGCCATCGAGCCCGATGGCTCCAGTCTCTACTACACCTGGGCCGATCTGGAGCAGGGCAGTGCACGCATGGCCAATCTGCTGGCCTCTCTGGATCTGCCCGATGGCAGCCGCATTGCGGTGCAGGTGGAAAAATCGGTCGAAGCCATGATGCTGTACCTGGCCACGCTGCGCAGCGGCCATGTGTTCCTGCCGCTGAACACGGCCTATCAGAGCGCAGAGATGGAGTACTTCATCACCAATGCCGAGCCGGCCGTGGTGGTCTGCGCACCCGGCTGTTTTGGCTGGGTGTCCAAGATTGCGTTCAACCACGGCGTGGGCCATGTCTACACCCTGGGCACCGATCGCACGGGCAGCTTGCTGGAGCGTGCGGTCCACCACAGCGACGAGCACCAGGTCGTTGCGCGCCGCGCCGACGATCTGGCGGCGATTCTCTACACCAGCGGCACCACGGGGCGCAGCAAGGGTGCCATGCTCAGTCACGGCAATCTGCTGAGCAATGCGGCGATGCTCAAGGTCTACTGGGGCTGGAAGGACGGCGATGTGCTGATTCACGCGCTGCCCATCTTCCATGTGCATGGCCTGTTTGTGGCCATTCACGGGGCGCTGCTCAACGGCAGTCCCATGATCTGGTTTGCCCGCTTCGAGCCCGAAGCCGTCATGGCGCGCTTCAAGGACGCGACCGTCTTCATGGGCGTGCCGACCCTTTATGTGCGCATGCTGGCCGATGCCAGGCTGGACCGCGACATGGCCGCGCACATGCGGCTCTTCATCTCGGGCTCGGCCCCCATGCTGATCGAGACCTTCCGCGCCTGGAAGACGCGTACCGGCCACACCATCCTCGAGCGCTACGGCATGAGCGAGACCATCATGCTGACCTCCAACCCCTATCAGGCCGATGCGCGCTACGGCAACGAGGCCGAGCGTCGCGGTGCCACCGTGGGCTTTCCGCTGCCGGGCGTGGGCGTGCGCATTCATGGCGACGACGGCAAACCCCTGCCCGCAGGCGAGATCGGCAATATCGAGGTCCAGGGGCCCAATGTCTTCAAGGGCTACTGGCGCATGCCGGAGAAGACGGCCGAGGAGTTCACGGCCGACGGCTGGTTCAAGACCGGCGATGTGGGCATGCAGGATGCGCGCGGCTACTTCAGCATCGTGGGGCGCAGCAAGGACTTGATCATCTCGGGCGGCTACAACGTCTATCCAGCCGAAGTGGAGGGTTTCATCAACGATTTGCCTGGCGTGGACGAAAGCGCCCTGGTGGGCGTGCCGCACCCGGACTTTGGCGAGGTCGGCGTTGCCGTCATCGTGCCGCGCAAGGGCGCGCAGCTGGATGGGCTGAAGATTCTGGAGTTGCTCAAGGCCAGGCTGGCCAACTTCAAGGTGCCCAAGCGCTGCTATGTGGTGGACAGCCTGCCGCGCAACACCATGGGCAAGGTCCAGAAGAAGCTGCTGCGCGATCGGTATCAGCAGGAGTTCTCCTGAACCTGCTGCCGAGCGTCTCCAGCCGGACGCCAGGCGTTGGTTTTTGGCTGCACTATTGGCTGCGTTTCAGGCGCTTGTCTTTTGACTTGACTCCTGAAAAGTGAGCTGTTTACGCAGTCTAGAAGCCGAATTCAGCATCGAATCGGCCTAAAAATAAAGCAGCTTGTACGCAAGCTGCTTTTAATTTGTGAGTGGCAAACGGCGGCCTCCGAGCGGCATGCGCACTGGATATCAGGGCGAGCCCCGCAAGGGGTGCTCGGCGAGGGTCATCCCCCCGTGCAGATGCCATCCCCTTCCGTGGAAGCCGCGAAGCGGCTCAGGGGGAGTCAATCAGCGCAGCACCAGCACCGGCACGTGTGAGTGCGTCAGCACATGCTGGGTTTCGCTGCCCAGCAGCAGGCGCTGCAGACCCTTGCGACCGTGCGAAGCCATGACTATCAGGTCGCAGTCATGCTTTTTGGCCATCTCCACAATCGACTCGGCCACCAGGTCGGAGTGGGCGATTTCGGTGGTGACATTGACCTTGCGCTCATGGCCAAAGGCTTTGACGCCGTTCAGCAGGGTCTGGGCCTGAGTGGTCCATTGCTCTTCAATGCGCTTGGCTTCCTTGATGTCCAGCAAGTCGCTGCCTTCCAGGTAGCTGCGCGGATAGTGCGAGACAACCTTGAGCGCAATCACGCTGGCGCCGCACAAGGCGGCCAGATCCAGGCCTGCATGCACAGCCTTGTCCGAGAGTTCGGTGCCGTCGGTAGCAATCAAAATGCGGTTGTACATAGCTTTCTCCTTAGGTTGCAGGCGTTGTGAATACAAGCATATGTCGATTGGGCAGTTAACGGTTGATTAATGTCAAGGTGGGTATCATCTGGCGTAGTTACGCTTGAAACATGTCCCAACACACTACTGTCCAGCCTTCCGCGGCAGAGCCTGCTGTTGCTGACACCGGTTTCCTGAACTTGTCCCAGATGCACAGTCATCTGCTGGACGATCCGCAAGAATGGAGCTCGTTTGGTCGCCCCGCCGGCCAGAGCCCCAAGGCTCCAATCTCCGAGAACGCAACCGAGTCCCCGGTGTGGGATTCCTTCGTGGTTCTGGAGGGCATGCACTGTGCTGCGTGCGCGCTGACCATCGAGGAGGCGCTTCGGGCTGTCCCCGGAGTGCAGGCCGCCGAAGTCAGTGCCGCAACGCGCCGAGCCCGTGTCGAGTGGCGTCCCGCCCTGGTGCTTCCATCGCAATGGATGGAGGCCATATCGCGTGCCGGCTACCGGGCCTTGCCCGCGCGCGACGCGTTTGCGCGTGAGCTGCGCCAGGCCGAGACGCGCCGCGCCCTGTGGCGCTGGCTGGTGGCCGGCCTGTGCATGATGCAGGTGATGATGTACGCATGGCCTGCCTATACGGCGCGCCCCGGTGATCTGTCGCTGGAGATGGAGACCTTGCTGCGCTGGGCATCCTGGGTGATTTCTCTGCCTGTGGTGCTGTTTTGCTGCGGCCCTTTCTTCAAGAGCGCGCTCAAGGACATCACCCAGCGCCGCGTGAGCATGGACCTGCCTGTGGCCCTGGGCATGTTCATCGCCTTTGTCATCAGCACGCTGGGCACTTTTGATCCCTCCGGTCCCTTCGGTCAGGAAGTCTTCTTCGACTCGCTGACCATGTTTGTCTTCTTCCTGCTCACAGGGCGCTGGCTGGAGCTGCGCCTGCGCGACCGCACGGCCGGTGCATTGGAAGCCGTGATGAACCGGCTGCCGGATTCGGTGCTGCGTCAGCAGCCTGACACAGGCGAGTTCGAGCGCGTGGCCACACGCCGGTTGCGCGTGGGCGATGTGGTGCGCGTGCTCACGGGCGAGGCTTTTCCCGCAGACGGCCGGATTCTGCGCGGTACCACCCATGCCGATGAGGCACTTCTGACAGGCGAATCCACGCCTGTTTTGCGTGCGCAGGGCGATGCAGTCACCGCCGGCAGCTACAACCTGGACAGTGTTGTCGATGTGAGAGTGGACAGCGTGGGTGAGGGCACCCGCTTTGCGCAGATCGTGAATCTGATGGAAAGCGCTTCGCTGCAAAAGCCAACACTGGCCCAGCTGGCCGACAGGGTGGCCCGTCCTTTCCTTGTCGTGGTGCTGCTGGCGGCGCTGGCTGCGGCCATCTGGTGGTGGCCTGCCGATCCGGGCAAAGCCATGATGGTGGCCGTGGCCGTGCTCATCGTCACCTGCCCCTGTGCGCTTTCTCTGGCAACGCCCGTGGCCATGCTGACGGCGGCCGGCACCCTGGCGCGCAGCGGCGTGCTGGTGCGCAATCTGCAGGGGCTGGAGGCGCTGGCTGCGGTGGATACGTTGGTGTTCGACAAGACCGGGACGCTGACGCGCGACGGCCTGGTGCTGCGCGCGCTGACACCTGCCGAAGGTCAAAACACTGATGACCTGCTGGCGCTGGCCGCCTTGCTGGCGCGTCAGTCCATGCATCCCGCTTCCAGGTCCCTGGCGCAGGCGGCCGAGGTGGCCGAGGTGCCTGCCAGCGGGTGGCTGCTGGACTCTGTTCAGGAAGTTGCCGGCAGCGGCCTCGATGTCTGGGTGCAGGCGCGCAGCAATACCGCTTTGCGCCGTCATCTTCGTCTGGGCTCGGCCGCGCATTGCGGCGTGCCCGAGTTGGCACCGGATGAGCCAGGGCAGAGCGTGATGCTGGCCGAACAATTGCAAAGTGGCTGGCTGCCCCTGGCGCAGTTCCATCTGAGCGAGGACGTGCGTCCCGAAGCGGCCCGGGTCATTGCCGACCTCAGGCAGCAAGGTGTGGCGGTGCAACTGCTCTCGGGAGACCGTTCTGCGGCAGTGCGTACGGTCGCCGCCAGACTGGGCATAGAGCGGGCGCAGGGTGATTGCAAACCGCAGGACAAGCTGGCAGCCATGCAGGCGGCACAGGCTGCAGGGCATAAGGTGGCCATGGTGGGCGACGGCCTGAATGACGGCCCAGTTTTAGCCGGAGCGCATGTCTCTTTTGCTTTTGGTAAAGCAGTGCCGCTGGCACAATCGCGAGCAGACTTCGTGGTACTGGGAGACAGCCTGGAGTTAGTGTTGCAAAGCCTGTTGCTGGCCCGACGGACCCTGTCCGTGGTGCGTCAGAACCTGGGCTGGGCAGCAGCCTATAACGCGATCTCTATTCCTCTGGCCCTTGTGGGCTGGATGCCTGCCTGGCTGGCAGGGCTCGGCATGGCGCTGAGCTCCTTGCTGGTCGTCGCCAACGCAGCCCGTCTTGCACGTGCGTTGCCGCTGCAGGCTGCAGATAGCAACGCGTCCGCCCCCGCGCACCTTGCGCCGCGGGGCACCGTCATGCCACTGACTCAAGGAGGCCATTGATGGACATTTTGTATGTATTGATTCCGCTGTCGGTTGTTCTGGTCATGGCCATTGTGGCTGCCCTGTGGTGGGCCGTGTACCGGGGCCAGTTCGAGAGCGTGGAACAAGAAGGCGAGCGCATTCTTCGCGACGATTGATGTGGCTCAACGAGCCCGACCAGAAACCAATGAACACTTTGCAAGATATCTAAGAGGTGCCCGATGGAAGCAACAAATAACAATGCTGTCTATTACGACGACACCGTCGTAAGACAGTTCTCTATCATGGCCGTGGTATGGGGGGTGGTAGGTATGGCGGTGGGCGTGTTTATCGCGTCCCAGCTGGCCTGGCCGGAACTCAACTTCGGCATTCCCTGGCTGAGCTACGGACGTCTGCGTCCGCTGCATACCAATGCCGTGATCTTCGCTTTTGGTGGCTCGGCGCTGTTCGCGACCAGCTACTACGTGGTGCAACGCACCTGCCAGACCAAGCTGTTCATGCCCAAGCTGGCCAGCCTGACCTTCTGGGCCTGGCAACTGGTTATCGTCGGCGCTGCCATCAGCCTGCCTCTGGGTTACACCCAGGGCAAGGAATACGCTGAGCTGGAATGGCCCCTTGACTTGCTGATCGCCGTGACATGGGTGTCCTACGCCATTGTGTTCTTCGGCACTATCGGCATCCGCAAGGTCAAGCACATCTATGTGGCCAACTGGTTCTTCGGCGCCTTTATCCTGGCCGTGGCCCTGCTGCATATCGTCAACAATATTTCCATCCCTGCGGGCTGGATGAAGAGCTACTCGGCTTACGCTGGCGTGCAGGATGCAATGGTTCAGTGGTGGTACGGGCACAACGCCGTGGGCTTCTTCCTGACCGCCGGCTTCCTGGGCATGATGTATTACTTCATCCCCAAGCAGGCGGGTCGTCCCGTGTACTCGTATCGCCTGTCGATCGTGCACTTCTGGGCGCTGATCTTCACGTACATGTGGGCGGGTCCTCACCACCTGCACTACACCGCTTTGCCTGACTGGGCCCAGTCCGTGGGCATGGTGTTCTCGCTGATCCTGCTGGCTCCCAGCTGGGGCGGCATGATCAACGGCATCATGACGCTGTCGGGTGCCTGGCACAAGCTGCGCGACGACCCTATCTTGCGTTTCCTGATCGTGTCCCTGTCGTTCTACGGCATGTCCACCTTCGAAGGCCCGATGATGGCCATCAAGACCGTGAACGCGCTGAGCCACTACACCGACTGGACCGTGGGCCACGTGCACTCCGGCGCTCTGGGCTGGGTGGGTCTGATCACCATGGGCTCTCTGTACTACCTGATCCCCCGTCTGTTCGGTCGCGAGAAGATGCACTCCCTGGCCGCGATCGAGCTGCACTTCTGGATGGCGACCATCGGCATCGTGCTGTACATCGCCGCAATGTGGATTGCCGGTGTGATGCAGGGCCTGATGTGGCGCGCTGTCAACCCCGACGGCACGCTGACCTACACCTTCGTGGAAAGCGTGAAGGCGACCTATCCCTTCTATGTGATTCGCGTGACTGGCGGTCTGCTGTACCTGGGCGGCATGCTGGTGATGGCATGGAACACATGGAAGACCGCAATGGCCGGCCGTTCCGTCAAGGTGGCAGTGCCTGCCGTGGTGGCTCACGCTTGAGCATTGAGGAGCAAAAGCAATGTCTGATCAAAATAACGCAGCTCCCAAGAGCTTTTCGCACGAGAAGATCGAGACCAGCAACTTTTTGCTGATCGCGCTGACGCTGTTCGTGCTGACCATTGGTGGCCTGGTGGAAATCGTGCCGCTGTTCTTCCAGAAGTCCACGACCGAAGCAGTGGCGGGTCTCAAGCCCTACACCCCGTTGCAGCTGATGGGGCGCGACGTCTATCTGCGCGAGGGTTGCTACAACTGTCACTCGCAGATGATCCGCCCCTTCCGCGCCGAGACCATGCGCTATGGCCACTACTCGGTGGCTGGCGAGTTCGTGTACGACCACCCCTTCCAGTGGGGCTCCAAGCGTACCGGCCCCGACCTGCATCGTGTGGGCGGCAAGTACAGCGACGAATGGCATCGCATCCACCTGAACAACCCGCGTGACGTGGTGCCCGAGTCCAATATGCCTGCTTACTCCTGGCTGGAAGCCAACAAGGTGGATGACACGGCCGTGGCAACGCGCATGAGCGCGCTGCGCAAGGTGGGCGTGCCGTACACCGATGCGGAAATCGCCGGTGCTCAGGCCGAGGTCAAGGACAAGACAGAGATGGAGGCAGTGATTGCCTATCTGCAGGTCCTTGGTCGCGCCGTCAAGTAAGAGAGAAGGGGCTGGAAATGGATATCACCATCATGCGTATCGTGGCCACGCTGGCATCGCTGGCGTGTTTCGTGGGCATCTGGTGGTGGGCGTATGCCCGCCGCAACCAGGCCCGTTTTGACGAGGCAGCTCAGGTTCCATTCCTGGAAGACTGAGTCTGATCACCACAACGAGAACATCCCATGAGCGATTTCATTAACAATTTCTGGTCAGTGTATGTCGCGGCGATTACGCTGATTGGCATCTTTGGCTGCTTGCTGCTGCTGATTCTGGTGGCCAGCAAGAAGGTCGTTCCCTCGAGCGACAACACCACAGGCCATGTCTGGGACGAAGACCTGCGTGAACTCAACAACCCCATGCCCAAGTGGTGGATGGGTCTGTTCGTGATCACCGTGGTTTTCAGCTTGGGCTATCTTGTGGTCTACCCAGGTCTGGGCGGCTTCGGCGGCAAGCTGGACTGGAGCCAGACCGGCGCCTACGACAAGGAAATGGCCAAGGCCAAGGCGGACCTGGAGCCTCTGTACGCCAAGTTCACCAGCATGCCTACCGAAGAAATGGCCAAGGACCCTCAGGCCATGGCCATTGGCGAGCGTCTGTTCATGAACAACTGTGCGCAATGCCATGGCTCTGACGCTCGCGGCAGCAAGTCCTTCCCGAATCTGGCGGACGGCGACTGGTTGCATGGTGGATCTCCCGAGAAGATCAGGGAGACCATCACCAACGGCCGTATCGGCATCATGCCGCCCATGGCGGCAGCCGTGGGCTCGGCGGAAGATGTGCGCAATGTGGCGCACTATGTGCTGAGCCTGTCGGGCAGTCCTCACGATGCCGTCAAGGCTTCGCAAGGCAAGTCCAAGTTCGTGGCCTGTGCGGCTTGTCACGGCATGGACGGCAAGGGCAACCCTGCGCTGGGAGCGCCTAACCTGACCGATGACATCTGGCTGCATGGCTGGGGTGAGGCGGCAATCGTCAACATCGTCAACAACGGCAAGCACAATGAAATGCCTGCCCAGAAAGAGAAGTTGACGGAGGCGCAAATTGCCGTGTTGGCTTCCTATGTCTGGAGTCTTTCGAATACGCAAAACCAGAAGTAATGCGTTGTTAAGAGGCGGTGCCCTGGCACCGCCTTTTTCGCATTTCAATTTTCAGTAATTACAAAAACATTAAGGAACTGCGATGCCGTGCGATCAGGGGAAGCCCCGAAAAGTCATACCGATCACGCCTGAGCCTCATGCGGGCGGGCCTGAGTTGGTGCCTATGTTCGCTTCCGAGCAAAAAGTGTACTCACGCTCTATTAGTGGCGTGTTCTCACGGTGGCGCTGGGCCATGGTGTTTCTGACCCAGCTCGTCTTCTACGGCCTGCCCTGGCTGCAGTGGGGCGAGCGCCAGATGGTGCTGTTCGATTTGGAAGCCCGACGCTTCTATCTGTTCGGACTGGTGCTGTATCCGCAGGACTTCATCTATCTGACGGGGCTGCTGATCATCAGCGCGCTGGGGCTGTTTCTGTTTACCGCCGTGGCCGGGCGCCTGTGGTGTGGCTTCTCCTGTCCGCAGACGGTCTACACCGAGATCTTCATGTGGATCGAAAGCAAGGTCGAAGGCGATCGCAGTGCCCGCATGCGTATCGACAAGAACGGCTGGACGTTGGAGAAGATCTGGAAAAAGTCGTTCAAGCAGTTTCTCTGGATCGTTCTGTCTCTTTGGACAGGCTTCACCTTTGTCGGCTACTTCGTGCCCATCCGTGAGCTGGGTGTGCAGTTGATGGCCTTCCAGGGCAACTGGCAGATTTTCTGGGTGGCGTTCTACGGGTTCGCCACCTACGGCAACGCCGGCTACATGCGCGAGCAGGTCTGCAAGTACATGTGTCCCTATGCACGCTTTCAGAGTGCCATGTTCGACAAGGACACCATGATCGTCAGCTATGACGCTGAACGTGGTGAAGCTCGTGGCCCGCGCAAGAAAGACGTTGACTACAAGGCACAGGGCCTGGGGGACTGCATAGATTGCAAGCTTTGCGTTCAGGTCTGCCCCGTGGGCATCGATATCCGCAAGGGGCTGCAGTACGAGTGCATTGGCTGCGGTCTGTGCATCGATGCCTGCAACTCCGTGATGGACAAGATGGAGTATCCGCGCGGCCTGATCCGGCTGACCACTCAGAATGCCGTGTCCAAGGCCTGGAAGCAGGTACAGGTGATCCGCCGTATTTTCCGCCCCCGTGTGTTGATCTACGCGGCCGTGCTGGTGGCCCTCAGCGCCGCCATGATCGCCAGTCTGGTGCTGCGCGAGCCGCTCAAGGTCGACGTGATTCGAGACCGTGCTGCGCTTTCGCGCATCGTAGCGGGCGGCAAGCTGGAGAACGTCTACCGTCTGCAGATCATGAACGCCACGGAGTCCGAGCAGCGCTACCGTATCAGCGCCGTGGGCCTGGAGAATCTGGAAGTTGCATCCGAGCAGGAAGTGACCGTTGGCCCTGCCGAGACGCGCGGCATTGCCGTGCGGCTGCAAATTCCGTATGGCTCAGCAGCTCCCGGCTCGCACCCCGTACACTTCAATGTGGATGCAGTGACTGCCGGAGCAGGGCGTATTTCCGAGAAGACGGTGTTCCTGGTGCCGCGTTAATGCCATGTATTGCCGGTCTTCGTGAGCCATCACGGAGGCTGGACAAGGACACCGCCAATCGGCAACAATCCATGCCACCTTGCCCTATGTGCCTGGGTGGCCAGAATTTTGGAAAGAGGTTTCATCATGTCGGCAGCACAAGCCAAGGTCTCGCAAACGGCCAGGATCACCCACCCCGAGGACGGCAAGTCCTGGTGGAAGTTTGCCCATGTCTGGCTCATCATCGCCGGCCCGGTGATCGTGGTGATTGCCGGCTTTGTCACCGCATACATCGCACTGAGCAGGCCCGATCCCGTGATTGACCCTGACTACTACCGTCATGGCATTGAAATCAACCAACGCCTGAGCGAAAGTGAAAAAAGCATGGCCCCTGCAGTCACCGGTCGCAATCATGCGGCCACTCCAGTCAAGGACCATCCTCTGGATCGCTGAGCGCTCCGGTGCTTGCTCCGCCAAGGTCGCTTTTGCGGCCTTTTTTGTTGCCAATATCAAAATCAGAGCATGTTGCGCATGCTCCGTCTAAAGTTGATGCAGAAGTAAATGGTTTTTCATTATCCGGATGGCGCAAGGTGCTACTGAAAAGAGAGTGATTCAGGGTTTCCCGCCATGGTGCATGCCCGCAGTCCTGCGTGAGCGGTCATCACCTTTGTGCAAAATATGGTCAAGCCCACAGCCCAAGGAGAATCAGGATGGATGCTCGACGCTGGATGTGGATTGTCTGGCCGGCCTTTCTGGCGGCGGCAATCATGGAGATGGTGGTTTTTGCCTTTGTGGACCCGCTGGATCTGCACTGGCTTGGCTCCCCCCTGGGCTGGTCGCGCCAGGCCATCTATACGGTCGCCTTTTTTGCTTTCTGGGTCGTGACCCTGATGGGAGGAGCGATGACGGTGATGCTGGGGCGCTCCGTCAGCGATCTCAATGGAGGCATCGTTTCCGAGCCTCTGCCCGAGTAATTCGCCCAGATAAAAAAGCCCGCTGTCCGCGGGCTTTGTCTTGAGAGCGTCTGCTGACTCGGCTCAGCTCTGGCATTGCTGGCTGTTGACGATGCGTTTGAGCGCCTCGGTATCCAGAATGCGCAGGTGGCGCTGCCTGACTTCCACAATGCCTTCCTCTGCAAATTTGGAGAAAGTGCGGCTCACGGTCTCGAGCTTGAGGCCCAGATAACTGCCGATTTCTTCGCGCGTCATGCGCAGCACCAGCTCCGACTTGGAAAAGCCGCGTGCCGACAGACGCTGGACCAGATTCAACACAAAAGCCGCCAGGCGCTCTTCGGCACGCATGCTGCCCAGCAGCAGCATCACGCCATGCTCGCGCACGATTTCGCGGCTCATGACCTTGTGCACATGGTTCTGCAGCGCCGTGACCTCGCGCGAGAGCTGCTCCAGTTTGTCAAACGGCATGACACAGACCTCGGCGTCTTCCAGGGCCACGGCATCACAAGTGTGGTGGTCGTTGACGATACCGTCCAGACCAATGATTTCGCCCGCCATCTGAAAGCCTGTGACCTGATCGCGACCGTCTTCGGTCGCCACGCTGGTCTTGAAGAAGCCGGTTCGAATGGCATACAGAGAGGTGAACTCTTCGCCATTGCGAAACAGCAGCCCGCCGCGCTTGATCTTGCGGCGCGTGGCCACAACCTCTTCAATGCGCTCCATTTGTTCATCGTCCAGGCCCATGGGCATGCACAGTTCACGCAGATTGCAGTTGGAGCAGGATGCTTTGATGGTCTGAAGATTCATGGGCTTTTGCTACCGCGCAGACAGACACACAGTGGAGAGTCGCGCTGGTCATTGACCTCGTGGTTGAAGATGAGATGGATCAAATTGTCGCAGCACTTGCCTTGAGGTCTCTTGATTTTCATCAAGGACAGGATGATTGCCTTGGGGCACATTGCCAGTATTCGTTCCAAAACATGCGCTTTTGCCTATTTGGGGCATGATTTTCAGGATCTGATTTCCATTGAAATATGCTCTATACAGAGTGTGGGCGCACCCTAACTCCCAGTTATGACCGCAGTCACGCCTGAGTTGCTGAGCCGCTTTGATATCCCCGGCCCACGCTACACATCGTTCCCAACAGCCGACCGTTTTGTTGAGGCTTTTGGTGCAGACGACTACATACTGGCACTCAAGCAGCGCAGGACGCATTCTGGCTCGCGCGCTTTGCCCCTGTCCGTTTATGTGCATGTGCCTTTCTGTGAGTCGCTTTGCTATTACTGCGCCTGCAACAAGATCGTGACCAAGCATCATGAAAAGGCTGCCGAGTATCTGGACTACTTGGGCCGCGAGCTGGCCATGCATACCGAGCACTGCGGCAAAGGCCAGCTCGTAAGCCAGCTGCATCTGGGCGGAGGTACACCGACCTTCTTCAGCGATGCCGAGTTGCAGCAGCTGATGGTCTTGATGCGTGAGCATTTCAAACTGGATCCAGCGGGCGAGTACTCCATCGAGGTCGATCCGCGCACCGTCAGCAACGAGCGGCTCAGAGCTCTCAAAAACATGGGGTTCAATCGTCTGAGCTTTGGCGTGCAGGACTTTGACCCCGCGGTACAGAAAGCGGTGCACCGCGAGCAGCCCGCCGAGCAAGTCTTTGCGTTGGTGGTTGAGGCGCGCCGTCTGGGATTTGTCTCCATCAATGTGGACCTGATCTACGGGCTGCCCAGGCAGACGCCAGAGTCTTTTGCGCGCACGCTGGCACAGGTCAATGAGCTGCGCCCTGATCGCATTGCACTGTATGCCTATGCGCATTTGCCCGAGCGCTTCAAGCCGCAAAGGCGTATCGAATCGGCGGACCTGCCCATGGGACAGGACAAGCTGAACATGCTCTCCGGCGCCATCGATGCGTTCATGAATGGCGGCTATGTCTATGTGGGCATGGACCACTTTGCACTGCCTGACGACTCTCTGGCCATTGCCAAGCGCCAGGGGCGCTTGCATCGAAACTTTCAGGGCTATAGCACCCAGCCTGATTGCGATCTGATTGCACTGGGTGTATCGGCTATCGGCAAGGTGGGCGCGACCTACAGTCAGAACGTCAAGACTCTTGAAGAGTATTACGATGCCGTCGATGGCGGCATACTGCCCGTGCAGCGTGGACTGGCGCTTTCGCGTGACGATCTGGTGCGCAGAGCCGTCATCATGTCCATCATGTGTCAGGGCTCCGTCCTGTATGAGCCGATGGACCAGGCCTGGCTGATCAATTTCCGCGAGTACTTTGCTTCGGAGCTCGCCGCACTGGCGGAAATGCAGCGCAATGGCCTGGTTCAGCTATCCGACGAGGGCTTCAAGGTCACGGGCCTGGGCTGGTTTTTTGTGCGCGGAGTAGCCATGCTGTTTGATCGATATTTGCAGGCCGACCGAAACCGCGCGCGCTTTTCGCGCATCATCTAGCGCATGCTGTTTTCGCTGGTCTGGACCGCTTTGATCATGGGGCTCGTGGGTGGGCCCCATTGTCTTGTAATGTGCGCTGCTCCCTGCAGTGTGGTCACTGCAGCGAAGCCTGTCGGTGGCGGGCAGCCCGTTGCCGTGCACGGCCTGCAAAAACGCCAATGGCTGCGCACCAGCCTGTTTCATCTGGGTCGCATCGCTGCCTATGCCCTGCTGGGAGGGATCGCGGCCATGGCCATGGAAAGTCTGGCCTGGGTGACCAGTCAGACAACGGCATTGCAGAGACTTTGGATGCTGATGCATGTAGCGGTGATGGCCTGGGGGCTGGCCATGGTGGTGCAGGCGCGGCAACCAGCCTGGCTGGAGCGGGCGGGGCGTTCCGTCTGGGCCAGGGTTCAGCCCTGGGTCACAGCGCCGGGCGGCAGTCTGGCAGCTGGCTTTGCCTGGGCACTGATGCCTTGTGGTTTGCTGTATTCGGCGGTGTTGGTGGCGGCCTTGAGTGGCGGCGCTTGGCAAGGTGCTTTGTCCATGGCAGCCTTTGCCGTTGGTGGTGCACTGTGGCTGCTGGCGGGACCTTGGCTGTGGCAATTGGGACAGTCGCATGTCAATGCATTGCGGGCCAGGTGGGGCACCAGAGTCGCAGGTCTGATGCTGATAGGTGTTGCAAGTTGGGCTTTGTGGATGGATCTGGTCTACAAACCTGGCCTTTGGTGCCGATAAGTCACACAAGAGGGGATTGTTGACGCAGTTTGCATCCCAACAGACCCTAGTCATGGTTGAGCAGTCATGGAACTGCGGAATAATGTCTTATCTTGTGTGTAGCGCTCAAAGTGAATCGTTTCGTTGCTATTGATATCGGACAACTGTGTATTGGCATGTATGTCCATCTGGAGACTGGCTGGCTGCGCCATCCGTTTCCCGTCAGCAGCTTCAAGATTGTCAATGACGAGCAGTTGCAGACACTCAGGACCCTGAAGCTCAAGGCAGTTCAGGTCGATCTATCGAGAAGCGATCTGGAAGAGGCTGCAGCGTCTGCGGCTGCAGACCCTCAACTCGCTCCTGCCCCTCCCGAGAATGATGCGCATGCATGGCGTAACAGTATTTTGGGCGTGCAATCCAGGTTTCTGGGCGCAGTTTCCGTATTTGATGACGTGCAGGCCTTGTTGCCAGTCAACCCCGAGAAGGCGCGGACAACGACGGATATGCTGGTTGCGCAGCAAGTCGTCAAACTGGCGCAGGCTCGTGATCTGAGTTTGCATCTGCTCGCGGATACGGGGGGAGCCACCTTTGGCGTTCATGGTGTCAATGTCTCCGTACTGAGCCTGTTGTTGGGCAAGACGCTGGGCCTGTGCAATGACGTATTGCAGGATCTGGGCACGGCGGCCCTGTTGCATGACATCGGCAAGCCGGGGCTGGAGATTTCCGCATCGGCCAATGCACTGAATCAAGGCTCGGGCCGCACGCCTGTGCGAGAGACCGTGTATGCACGCCATGTCGGAGAGTCGGTGGCGTTGGCTCTGTCCATGGGCTATCCTCCTGCCGTCACGACGGCCATCGCCCAGCATCACGAATGGGCCGATGGGTCAGGCTTTCCACTGGGCTTGCTGGCCGCAGATATGGATATTGCCGGACAGATCCTGGCGCTGGTCAATAATTTTGAGCGCTTGTGCAATCTGCCACTGCAAGGCAACGAAATGACGCCTCATGAAGCCATGGCTGCACTGTATGGGCAGTATCGCCAGCGATATGCGCCCGATGTGCTCAAGGCATTCGTGCAGACCTTGGGGGTCTATCCGCCGGGCTCTTTGGTGGAGCTAAGCGATGGGCGGATGGGAGTGGTGGTGTCCGTCAACACCAGCCAGTCGCTCAAGCCGCAGGTGCTGACCTATGACATGCAGGCACCGCAGAAACTGCGGCTCGTAGATTTGCGTGAATATGTGGGTTTGGGTATTCGCCGAGGTTTGACGCGAAATCAGCTTTCTCGAAATGCGTTAGAAGCTTTACAGCCGCAGAGGCGTCTTTGCTACTTTTTTGACAGTTCTGCAGCACCTGCTGCCGAGAAAGATCTCGCGTGACGTTGCAGCAGAGTTTTCTGATCGACCCTCTGCTTGCCTCCATGCTCGATGGCTTGCAGGAGGCGGTCTGGCTGCTGGATGCGCAGACATTGCGTGTCGTGCATGCCAATGCAGCTAGCATGCAGCTCACGGGCTACACGCCCGAGCAGGCGCAGGAGCAGTATGTCGATGTGCTGTGTGCCTCCCTGGTGCAAAAAGCGTTCTGGCAGGATGCCTCAAACTGGGTGGGCGGGGCGAAATTTCTCACAGAAATTTGTACCGCCAATGGTTCACTGACGGCTGTGGAGATGGGGGTGGGCTCTATCGCCCTGAACCCGCGCTGGTTGATGCTCACGATGCTCGATCGCAGCGAGCAGTTGCGGCACGAGAGCGAACTGGACATGCTGCTTGCAGAGTTGCGGGCGACGCTTGAGTCCGCTGCAGATGGCATGCTGGTCTGTGATCTACGCGGCGGCATTCGTGCATTCAACCACCGTTTCGCGGAGCTGTGGCAACTACCCGAACCACTGCTCGTGCAGCGAGATGATGGGGCCATCTTTACCCACCTGGATGCACAGACCATCAGCAGCGAGAGTCAGTTCACTCTTTTGCAGGATGCGCAGGACCTGTCGGCTCCTGAAACCTCGGAGGTGCTGCAACTGCTCAGCGGCAGGGTTTTGGAGCGCCGCTCCGTGCCTCAGCTCAGTCGCGGTGTGGCGATAGGACGTATCTACTCCTATCGGGACATTACGGTGGAGTCCAGCTCGGCGACCGAACTGCGTCTGGCTGCAAGAGTGTTCGAGTCCAGCCTGGATGGCATCTTCATTGCAGATGCAAATGGAGTCATCGTTCAGGTCAACCCGGCTGGCGTGCAGTTGCTGCATGGCAAGGCGGTGCTGGGGCTCGCCGCCTGGACTTTGTTCGAGTCTGAGGGGGGGGCTGTGTCCGACCTGATGGAGCTGGCCGCTGCGCGCTGGGATGTGGGCAGCTTCTGGGAGGGCAATCTTTGGCTCAAGCAAAGTGAAGGTCAGCGCTGCGCGGTCTGGCTGTCCTGGGTGGCATTGCGTGACGGCTATGGGCGTCTGGTACAAAGCATTGGCTTTATGCGCGACATGACCATGCAGCGCAGTGCGCAAAAGCAGATTGAGCAGCTGGCTTACAGTGATGCGTTGACAGGGCTTCCCAATCGCCTGAGTTTGAGTCGTCACGTGCAAGCGGCCATCACTGCTGCGCGCTTCACACAGCAGCCGTTCAGCATTCTGTTTCTTGATCTGGACCGTTTCAAGATCATCAACGATTCACTGGGCCATGACTTCGGCGACCGGGTGCTCAAGCTGGTTGCTCAGCGGCTGAGCGGACTGCTGCGCCCTGCCGATGTGTTGTGCCGTCAGGGCGGGGACGAATTTGTTCTCTATCTGCATGATTGCACGGGGGAAGGGGCTTCGGCCGTGGCTGCCCGTATTCTGGACGAAATGCGCCAGCCCTTCATGCTTGACGGTCTGGGCTTTTCCGTTCAGTGCAGCATTGGGGCTGCGCAATTTCCGGCAGATGGTTTGACGCTGGACGAGCTGATTCGTCAGGCCGATATCGCCATGTATCGCGTCAAGGAGCGCGGACGCGGCAATTTCAGCTTCTATCAGCCGCAAATGAGTGCGGGTCTGCTCTCGCGCATGAAGCTGGAACATGCCATGCGCCAGGCCCTGGACAAAGGGCATATGGCCGTGCACTTTCAGCCACAGGTACATATCCGTTCGGGTCGCATCGTGGCGGCAGAGGCTTTGCTTCGATGGACGGACCCCGAACTGGGGGTGATCTCTCCTGCAGCCTTCATTCCCTTGGCGGAGGAGTCCGGCTATGTGGTTGCTCTGGATGCCTGGGTGCTGGAGCAATCAGTACAGGAGGCTGCGCGCTGGCTGGCTATGGACATGCCCGTCAAGGTATCGGTGAATGTCTCCGCGCTGGAGTTCAGGCAGCCGGACTTTGTGGATCGCCTCAAATATGTGCTGGACGCCAGCGGCTTGCCGGCACAGTGGCTGGAGCTGGAGCTGACCGAGAGCATTTTGCTGCAGGAGGCGCAGGAAATGGCTTTGCGCGTCCACCAGATCGCAGAGCTGGGTGTGGGTCTGGTCATTGACGATTTCGGTACCGGCTATTCGAGCTTGGCTTATTTGAAAAAACTGCCGATCTCCAAGATCAAGATCGACCAGAGTTTTGTGCGCGGCCTGCCGCATGATGCGGGAGACAAGGCCATTGTGGGCGCCATCATCAGCATGGGGCAGGCATTGGGCGTGGAACTTGTGGCGGAAGGTGTGGAAACGCAGGAACAATGCCAGGCAATTGAGCAGTTACAAGGCGACTACTTTCAGGGCTATCTGTGCTCGCCAGCCCTGCCTGCGGAGCAATTCCGCAAGCGTCTGGAGCAGAGCGCATCCGAGCAGGAGCCGAGAGTTCAGCCGTATTCGCCGGATGACGATGTCAGCGGTATTCATATTGCAGGTCTGCAATAGTCTGAGGGCATGCTTTTTTGCTAGGTTTCCTATCGTCTGATTTGACGATGCGCAGTTTCTGAGGACTCAGCAAAATCAAGGCATTTCTTGGGCCGACTTCCGGGTGCGTGCATGAATGAAGAACGCGCGCAGAGTTGAGTATCTGTGCGGTATTTGATGGGCCGGATTTTTTGAGACAGCAAATGCCCAAAGGCGATTACGCAACTTTTGATTTCTACAACTATCGCTCGGATGCTCTTGAGGCCGTCGCCAGCTTCCCCGTTCCGTATGCTGTGGAGCCTGAGGCAGCTTCTTCGCTACAGCCGGCATCGGTCATCAGTACTGAAGCCTTGAGTCAACTGATTACTGTGCTGTACGAGTCAGCCATGGACCCGCAGAACTGGAAGGTATTTCTGGAGCTGCTGCGCTCAAGCGCCAATGGCAACTACGCCTCGCTCGTGGTGCGGGACCCTCATGGTGAGAATGTGGGCTGGGTAATTTCAGCAACGGGCGGTCGCTCCGAAGTCATTCCTTACGACCCTTATGCGCAATGGAGTCCGTTTCTCGGTATCGTCAAGGACAAGGTGCTCACCCTGTTGGATGTGATGACAGAGGCCGAATGGCATTCCTGCCGCTACTACACCGACTGGTGCAAGGGGGTGGACATCGAACACATTCTGGCCGTGGATGTCATGACCGATAACGGCTGCTCCTATGGTTGGCGCATCACGCGGCCAGCGGCGGCGGGAGTATTCGAGTCAACACATCAGGACGTGGTGCGCATGTTGGTGCCGCACCTCAAGCGGGTGTTGAACATGCAGCTGAATCTGCATCGTGACCGGCAGGTCATATCGCTATACGGGCGTGCCACCGCGCAGCTGATGATGGGCGTGGTCATTCTCGATCAGACGGGGAAAATGATAGAGGCCAACCCAGCAGCCACTACCATTTTGAATGTGGGTGATGGAATACGGGTCAACAACGGTGCGCTCGAGGCCGTCTATGCCAATGACAATCGCCGGCTGCAGCGTCTGATCCGCGATGCCTTGCTTTCTCCCACGCTGGAGAGCGTCGCCATGACCGAGGGCATGTCCATCACTCGCCAGTCCGGTCAACTCAACTGGGGAGTGGTGGTGCAAAGCATCTCTCCCGACGAATGGACCGAAGGCAAGCAGCGTCCCAGCGTAGCGGTTTTTCTGCGCGATACGACGGGCAAGGCAGAGCCGCCCGTCAAGCTCACACAACAGCTTTTCCATCTGACTCCTGCGGAGACAGCAGTAGCCACACATCTGAGCAACGGCATGTCTTTGGAGGAGGCGGCTGAGGCGCTGGGTATCAAACCCAATACTGCCCGCGCCCATTTGCGCTCCATCTTCTCCAAGACCGGGGTCCGTCGTCAGACCGAACTGGTAAGACTCTTTCTCAACAGCGTGGCCTGGTTGGGCAATCATTGATTCTAGCCTGGGAAACAGGCAAAAAAGCCCGCCTTGCGGGCTGTTTCTTGTGCCTGGTTGGAAGCTGTTGCAAGCATTGTGCTTGCAGCTGTCGTGGCCTCGTGGTTATTGGGGTCGCAGTCATGACGTTTGAAGTGCCCATTCACTGACTAGGCTCATGCATTAAAGGTCGGCACTATCACTGCGGAGACGCAGTCTGCAAGGTTGAAACCCGCTTTGAATGCGAAGGCAAGCGCGCCACCGGCGCCTGGAGCTGTCGACTGTTGATCGCAGTCTTTCAGTTGGTCGCTTAGTACGCTTGCTGCAGAGGCGAGAGCATCGAGCACTGTCGGCCCAGTTGCCTGCGAAGGCTACATGCAGGGGAACAGGGGGCAGTTGTTTGCAATGCATTGCGGCATGGTCAAGGGCCTTGCTTTCCATTTCGGCTCCTTGCATGAAACAAGCGCCCGACGGGCCGGGGTACTTGTGGACAGTGGCTTCAGGGCGGGACTCGTCTCTGGTCTTCTGGAAAGCTGGAAGGGATGGATGCATGGCAGCTGCTGCGGCGCCTGCCAGATTGAGTGGTGATCACAGGGCTCCAGAAAGCAAAAGGAAAATAGCGGATGGCTATTGGTAAACTGTCACTGATTAATCCAGTGAGGCATGTATGGATCGAATGGATGCCAGTGCAACGTATGAAATGAGCCCACGCAGGGTTGTGTTTGAGTACAGGACCAACGGTGAGGCTCGATCGGCTGCTATCAGTGGCGATGCGCTTGAGCGCCTGACGAGAGCCAAGGAACTTGCTGGAGCGGGACAGAACCTGGCGGCGTACAGAACCCATTGGCAAGCAATTCATGGGCTGGCTGCGACAAAGCATGATCAAGGCCAGGGCCCTGTCGTCATTCGCGTCGGTGATATTCAAGCTCGATAGAGTGATGTGGGTCCTGTGCCAGGCTCCCTGTGCTCGTGATGGAGCCGGACGGCGACCTTTCTGATTTCCTGAATCTGAACGTCAAGCCATTCGGCCTTGGCGGCCCGCTCTGTACGTTACGAAGGGGCTGTAAAGGGTATGGGGTTTGCTCAATGGTGCAGTGCGCATGGCGTTCTTGGAAGCCAAAAGCTCGCTCGATGGCGAGCCTGTTTGTTGCTTGAAGTGGCTTGTCAGAGCCCACTCTGGTGGCTCACGGCTGCAGTGCAGTTAATTCATGTTGGGCGTCGTGGCGTTGGCAGGTGGCCGCCGTCGACGTAGATGTGCTGACCGGTGATCCATTCGCCTTGGTCGCTGCACAGGAATGCGACCAAGTGGGCGATATCTTCGCCGGTACCTGCTCGACCCAGGGAGATGTAGCCGGCGATCATGTCGTCCCACACTTTGCCGCGAGGCACATCATCCAGGCGACTTGTTTCCACAATGCCTGGAGCCACGACATTCACGCGAATCTTCTTGGGGCCAAGCTCTCGCGCCATGATGGTGCTCAGGCCATTGATGGCCACCTTGGTGGTGGCATAGGCGCCAGTGTCCGGTGCCAGCAGCTGCGCTGCCAGCGATGAAATATTGATGATGGCGCCGCCTTCTCCCTGTGCCCCCATTTGTTTTGCGAACGCGCGAGACATATAGAAGGTTCCGTTCAGGTTGACATTCATCACCCTATGCCATGTATCGATGGGTAGCTCCGTCACCGGGGTGCGGTCGTCGCCGCGGGTTGCCCCCGCGTTGTTGATCAGAAAATCCACGCGCCCCAATTTTGCAATCGTGCGTGCAAGCAGTGCGTCGATGGACTCTGGGTTGCTGACGTCGGAAACTACAGGCAGTGCGCGGCGCCCGAGCTGGCGGATTTCATCTGCCACCGATTCGATATCGCGCCAATGCGCCTCGCGCTCATCTTCCGGATAGGTTTTGGGGGCGCGGCCTGTGCCCGTCAAGACAACATCACAACCCGCCTGCGCCAATGCCAGTGCAATGGGCCGACCGATGCTGCGCATCCGGCCAGCACCGGTGACCACGGCCACTTTGCCTTCAAAACCAGTCAACGTATACGACATGCCACTTCCTTAAGATAGGTTCCCGGAACATTCAGACGCATCAAGATTCTTCGGTCTGACTTGAGGCTCATGCACTCCAATCTGTGCATCTAGGACGATGCAGCCGTTGAAGATCGAACAACTCATTAGCCGAATTCTTGGAGTGGCGCCGCTGAGGAAAATCGTCTGATGAGACTAGGGATACGCGCCCATTGAAGGGTTCCTGCTTGCTTGTCAGTCAGCGGACTTTTGGCGTGCTGGGTGCAATTGGATGATCCCGATACGCCTTTTGTGTCAGAGCAGTGGCAGCACAGACGCAGGGTGGATCGACTGCCAGCATGGGCTGGAGCAGCGCTCTCCAGAAAGAAAAAAACCCGCTCAGTGCGGGTTTGGATCGGAGCCAGTCAAGCGCGGCGAAGTGCTCAGATGCCTTGAAATTTGAAAGGCGGCGACACTTTGAATTGTTGGGTTGCATCTCCTGAGTAAGTGTGATTTTGGTCCGGTCCCAGGTCGATCTTCATTACCTTGCCTTTTTCCTTGCTGAAGTCCAGTGCCTTCAGATCCACCCAGAATGTGTTGGGCGTCAGCGCCGACTCAAAGAAATACAGCTTGCGCTCGTGGTCAAACACGGTGCGCCAGCGGGTGGAGGAGATATTGGGCTCTTCCGGGGTATTAAGGCCGTATGGCACGGAGGCATTGCGGATCACGCTGAAGACGCTGGCCAGTGCCTTGTTCGGGCTTTGATCCTTGGGTATGGCGTTGACGTAGAACGAAGCGCGGGCGAAGCGGTCTGCAGCACGGTTGGTACCGGGCAGCATGGTGGTGCCCCCAATCTGCTTCCAGTAGGTATTGAGCGCCAGTTGCTGGTCGTAGGTCGGCGAGTTTGTCATGACCTGATATTGGCGACCATGATGAATGACTTGCTTGCCACCGATGTACTCCACAATCGCGCTATCACCGCTGGCATCGGAGATGGAGAGGTGCACGGTGGTCAGCCGATTCTCGCCAGGCATGGCGTCGGATACCAGGGTGAATGGTTCTTTGCTCAGGGCAGCCACAGCTTGCTGCACAGTCGCAAAGTTGTCCAGCACATATTGGGCCCAGGCAGCGATCGACAGACCCGGCTTGCTATCGGCACCAAATGCAGGATATTGCGACTCGACGAGCCACAGAAGGTTGGCATTCAGGCCGGCTTCGTTGACGCCGTCGGTGGTGGAAATGTCATAGCCCGAGGTGATGACGCTGCCGTACTTTGACGTCCAGCGCACGGTGTTGGGGCCGGTTTCGCCGGTGCGCTGCATGCCTCGCGGCAGGACCCAGAGGTTGCTGACGATGTCACTCTTCCAGTCCATGGATCGTGCAGTGATCACGTGGCCGTTGGCGCCTTGAAATACCAGCCGTGTGCATGCCCAGGAACTGGACACCGCAGCAAGACCTGAAACTCCCAGCACAAAAGCAGCCACATGAGGGCGGATACATGGCATGTTCATCTTCATTAGTGCCTCCACGGTTAAAAAATGTGAATGGCGCCAAGCATGCCACATGCATCGGTAGTGAGATATTGATCAAGCTCCAGCGGCATGGATGCTAGGCTATAAACATTCAAACTGCCTCAGTACCCGCTCTTGCAAGAAATCAGACGCGGAAGCTTGCCTTTGGCAATGGCACCACCGGTATGAAGCTGCGATCGTCCAGGCTCTCCGCGTCCATGGCCGTGTCGACAAGCCCAATGTTCTTGATCGCAGTCGGTAGATGGCGGGAATGACCATCCCCAAGGACGTGATCTGACGGTTCAGCCCCTTGGCTAGCTAAAAATTTGAACTAGGCGAGAACTACGCGATTGCGTCCAGCGGCCTTGCCTTGATACATGGCAGCATCAGCGCGCGAGATGAGGGCTTCTGCGGTTTCTCCCTGTCGATACTGAGTCGCACCCAGCGTACATGTCACTCGCAGATCTTTGTGCACTAACTGTGCCCACGGGAGTGCTTCTGTGCTTTCGCGAATTCTTTCGAGCAGCACTCCTGCCTGGGACAGTTGCGTGTCACAGAGCACCAGAAGAAATTCTTCTCCACCGTAACGACTAGCGCAATCGGTTGCACGAATCTCCGAAGACAGAAGTTGTCCAAAGGCCCGAAGCACTTGATCTCCTCCTTCGTGACCGTAACGGTCATTGACCTGTTTGAAGAAGTCAATGTCAAGCATTGCGATGCAAAACGGGGTGTCTCTGCGTTGAGCTGCATGAATACATTGCTGCAGTCGATCCATGACCCCTCGGCGGTTTGCCAGTCCCGTCAAGTCATCGTTGCGCACCAAGTTTTCAATCTGCTTCAGCGCGACGGCCAGCTTTTCATTACTCGCACTGAGTCGATATTGCATGCTGCGAAAGTAGGTGACCAGGACGCTGCATCGGACGACCGCTCCGAGCATGACACCGACAGTGAGGAACTGCCCGATGAGGGTATCGGTGGTCATGCGCATCTGTGGCCCTACCCAATAAATGGCCAGCGCAATTGCAATGAGCGTGCAACTCCAGGTCATCCAAAAACTTGTACGCCGCGGCGCAAGAAAGCCGTCGGTACTGAAGACCAGAAGCATAACCAGTGCCTGGAACGCAACCTGAGGAGCAGCGACAAGCAGGCCCAGTACCCCTGTAACCGCGACCAGTTGGTGCCAGAAGAACAAGCCGGGGTCACTCTGAGTCTGACTCCAGCCGCTGGCGTAGGCCCAGGTGATGAAGGCCATACCTGCGCCTATCCAGAGTCCATATAGCAGCACTGCATGCAACGGCACGTAGCCTGCCCAGTGGTGGCCGAGGAATAGCAGGAAGGCATATAGATGGCTCAATAGGACCGAAGCGTGCAACTGCCATGTGCGCTTACGCCAGCGTTCGAAATGCCGAGTTTCATCGGCAAGAGGCGATGAAGACTTTGGGCCCCACAAAGGTGGTCCGCGTGTTTTTTCAGGGGAGTAAGCCATTGCGGGTTAATGGTCGCTAAAGTGCAAAGTGCGATCGGTTGTTGCAAATAACAGTTTGCCCGAATTCTGGCTCTGGAAGATTACGGCGAGTGAGCTGACAAAGCTCGGATTGAACTGACAGCTATCGGGGTATCAGGCAATGCGACTCAGAGCCATTGGAAGGCTATATCGGTAGAAGTGTTTCCTGGCGCTTTTAACCCGATATGACGACCTACGACACTGCGGTAAATGTTAATTCTCTTGAACATTGCGCTCCAGAAACAAAAAAAGCCTGGTTGATCCGGGCTGGTGTACTAATTGGGTAGGCAAAACGGAAGTTCAACAAGAACTTATATGAGGCACGCGCGGAAAAACTAGCCTGCAAGGCTCCACATTCTTAAGGAGTTACTATGAAGGCGCTACTTTTGATCGCGGCACTTGCCGGTACCCTGGCAGGATGCATCAATGATGCCGGGACGTAGTTGCGGGCCTATGCCTGCCGAGGGTTTCAGTCAGACAATGGGTGGCATGAATATGAGCGGAGACCGGGATCGCTGGATGTATGACGACAATGGACGTACTTGGACCTGAAGTGATGGTGCCTTCTATGGCGCTCAGAACAGGTAGGTGAATAGCTGGTTCAAGGTTTTGCTTTGAGGCACTGCACGGTCCTTTCGTCCAGCCGCTCGGCTTACATGTCTGGGCACACGAATTTGTCGCGCAGTGCCTTCACTGGAACAAAGGACTCATCAGTCTGCGCAAAAGAGCCGATCAGCCTCGACATCTGGTAGGCCGCCAAGTTTTATGGCTTCAAAGCTCCAAAAAACAGAGCGCATGGATACTGACTGTTGTACGAATTAGGTAAGCAAAGTAGCCGTTCAACAAGAATTTACAGCGGGCATCCTCCTCAGGAATAGTCTTGAAGACTCCTTCTTCTCTAGGAGTTGTCATGAAAGCGCTACTTTTAATTGCAGCAGTAGCCAGTACGCTGGCGGGTTGCTCAATGATGCCGGGCCGTGATGCCGGACGTATGCAAGAGCAAGGTGCCCAACGGACGATGGGAAGCAGTGATATGCGCTATGAATGGGGGCGTGGAGCGTATCAAGGTCCAGGCAGCGTGCCACTGTGGGCAGGCGGCGATGACACTTCTGGAGGCCTTGGCTGGCGCCGTGATTAAGCAGGAAGAACCATATCTTGCGCGAATGCCTCTATTTCTTACCTGGCACCCCAAGGATCTTCCTTTAGACACTGCACGGTTTTGTCGCCCTGCCACTCAAGGAGGTTCCGATCACCTGGTATTGACTGGGCAAGTCCAGTTGGAGCAATCCAGACAGAGCACACCTGTCGCTCGTACCGATCTGTCTTGGTGCACCGCAACTCAGCCTCTTTTTGAAATGTCAGCTCGGCTAGTGCTTACCGAACACCTTGTCCAAATGGCTGCTTGCGTTCTGGGGGGGCCTGACTTTGACTTGCTCATAAGCGCCAGGTTAGCCGCAGGGAACTGTCAGAGTGCATCGTCCGAGATGCTGGCAATGAGGCAAAGGAGGGCAGCTGCCGAGCATGACTTCAGTCTATTAGGTAAGAAAAAAGCCCGCAATGCGGGCTAATCATCAATTCAAAATAGATGCGCAAGTTGCTGATTTCAATTGCGTGCAACTGGTTGGTTTTGTTTGACTTTCTAGGTCAGTCTTATGAAAAACCAATTAAATCAACGGCTTGTGGCGTGTAAAGGTGTCTGCAAATGCCACCGGTTCGTCATCCTGAACCGGGGGTTCAGGTGGGCAAGAGCAACCTATCGTTGGGTTCATCTGACGCGAGACGATCACGCTCAATAGGTAATTTATCAAGCCCATGCTCGTTGAGCATTGGTTCAAGGAAATATAAAAACCGGCAGATTTGCAGACGGTTTTATTCTAACGGGTATTGGCAGTTGCGCGGAGGTCATGACTGCTTTGCTGCTGAGGTTACCTGATCAGAGCAGCCTGGAGTCAGCATCCAGTGCCTGATCGAGCTTGAGCACCAGTTTCTCGGCAAGCTCCTGCTGGCGCTGCAGCTCAGCCTGGGCGGCCTCATTGACCTCGGGGGGAGCGAGCTGCTCCTGAGCAAGTGCCTGCATTTCTGCCTGGGCGTTGGCCATAAGGGTTTGCTGGGCATCGCGGTCAAGCACGTCGAAAGCCATATTGAGGGCTGCCAGCACCGCCACACGCTCGCGCGAGCGGACCTTGCCGCTGTCGCGGATGCGGGTCATGGCGTCGTCCACGCGGCGAACGGCTTCCTGCACACGTTCTTCTTGACCATCGGGGCAGGTCAGCACATAGCTTTGCTGCATGATTTGCACATCAATCTGCTTCATGGGCGTCAGTGGCGGGTCTGGTGATGGAGGGTGACGGCTGTCACTCTCCCTGGTTGGCGGGCAGGCGTTCGATCAATGCATCGACGCGCGCACGTGCAGCCTGCAGGCGCAGACGCAGCAAATCGCGCTCTTGCGTCAGAGCGATGACCTGATCGGTGAGCAGGGTGTTGGTGCGCTGCAGTTCCTCGTGGCGCACCAGCAGACGCTCTACGCGCTCGGCAATGAGATCAAGAGAGGGCTGGGTGGTCATAGACTCTGCCATTGTAGGTCTTGCAGTCCGTGGGTGAGTATAAATGTGCAGGCAAATTCGCAGTTTGCGCCAGAGCACAGTCTGCTTGACTGCCGCAGTCGGGAGACTGGAATATTTCTCTCAAAATCGTAGCGTGCTGCGCAAGTTCTGTGTGCCTCAAACGCATGTTTAAGGTAAAAAATCGTCACCTGATCCACGCAAGGCTACTTCTAATGAGGGATTTGCGCCGCGTAGTGCTCATTACAATGGGTGCCTGTTGGTGCTCGAGGCTGCTTTTCTGTGGCCTCAGTTCAACGGGAAGCAGGGAGGTGCTGGCCAGATGCACTGGCACTCCGAACCTGCGCTGCCCCCGCAACGGTCGGCGAATAGAATGCTGCGGCATTCCGCCTTTTTCCCCATGGTCACTGGCGCTGCGCGCTGGGAAGGCCGGCAAGAGGATGATTCGCCTAGCCCGGATACCGGCCAACATGGGTTGCCTGCATTTTGTGCAGGTATGTTTGCTCAATGTCGGCGGGTAGGCTGGCGTGGGCGTATTCAAGTGTGCTTTCCATGAGTTCGCAATCTTCGTCCCTGCACTTGGTGCAGGTGGCTTCGCGCGCACGCGCCTCTTTTGCTCTCCGTCCCACTTTGCTGGCATCTGCACTGGCCGTGGCGTTTGCCGCACAGGCTCAGTCAGCTGCACAGGCCGATGCGGTGCCAATGAAAGAAACTGTGGTCACCGCCAATCGCATCGAGCAGCCTTTGTCCGATCTGGTGGTCGATATGTCGGTGGTGGGCCGTGAAACGATTGAAGCTGCGGGTGCCGTGGGCGTGGCCGATGTGCTCTCGCGTCTGCCGGGTGTGCAAATAGTGCGCAACGGCGGCGCCGGCTCCAACACCAGCGTTTATTTGCGCGGTGCCGACACGCGTTTCACTGCCGTTTATATCGATGGCGTGCGAGTGGACTCGCAGTCCACGGGTGGTGCCTCCTGGCAGGACATCCCGCTAGAAGCGGTCGACCGCATTGAAGTGTTGCGTGGTCCAGCGGCGGCTGTTTACGGCTCTGACGCCATTGGCGGCGTGGTGCAGATCTTCACCAAAAAGGGTGAGGGCAAAGCCAAGCCCTATGTGGGCCTGGGCTGGGGCAGTCGTGGCACGGTGAAGGCTCTGGCGGGCGTCAGCGGCGGTGCCGGCGGCTGGGATTACAGCCTGGGTGTTTCGCATGCCAGCAGCAACGGCTTCAATGCCAAGACCTCTGCGGGCTTCAATCCCGATGCCGATGGTTATCGCAACAATGCCTTTAACGGACGTGTGGGCTACCAGATCAACAGCAATCAACGTGTTGAAGCCACGGCTCTGACTAGCTACATGAATGCGGGTTATGACGCCACTGTCTCCAAGATCAGCCCCATGGCGGACGACCGCAGCATCTACAAGATGAATGCGGTAGGCTTGAACTGGCTGGCCAAATGGAGCGATGTCTACAGCACGCGCCTTCAGTACACGCAGTCACGCGATTTCTACCAGACCAAGCCCAGCGTCTATGAAACCGACACACGTTTGCACAGTTATCTGTTTCAGAACGAGTGGCGGCTGGGAGCGCAGACCGTGACGGCCGCGCTGGAGCGCCGTGAGGACAAGCTGGTCAACAACGGCCTGGATATCGGCAGCCGCAATCGCTCCCAGAACGCACTGGCACTGGGTTATGGCCTGTATGCTGGCAAGCACACGTTGCAGCTCAACGCCCGTCATGACCGCGACAGCGAGTTCGGCGGCCACACCACGGGCAGTGCTGCGTATGGTTATGAGTTCATGCCCAACTGGCGCGCAACCGCATCGGCCGGCACTGCCTTTCGCGCACCTACGCTCTATCAGCGCTTCAGCCAATATGGCGATGCCAGCCTGTCGCCCGAAAAAGGCCGCAATGTGGAACTGGGCCTGAAATGGGGCAAGGGCAGCGACAGCTTCTCGGCCACGCTTTATCGCAACAATGTCTCCAATCTCATCAACTATGTGGGTGGTACGGGCACCTGTACGGGCAATACCGGCCTTTACGGCGGCTGCTATGCCAACGTGGCCAAGGCCCGTTACGAAGGCCTCACCCTGGCCGCCACCACCCGCTTGGGCATGGTGAATCTGCAAGGTTCGGTGGACTTCCAGGATCCGCGCGACACCGATAAGGATCTGCAACTGGCTCGCCGCTCCAAGCGTTACGCCAATCTGTCTGCCGACACCACACTGGCCGGCTGGAGGCTGGGCGCCGAAATGCAGGCCGCCGGAAAGCGCTTTGACGATGCTGCCAACAAGACCGTGCTGGGCGGCTACACGCTCTGGAATCTGAGTGCACAAAAGCAGCTGACACGTGAATGGAGCCTGGTGGCGCGCATCAACAATCTGGCTGACAAGCGCTATGAGCTGGCCCGTACCTATGCCACCGAAGGCCGCAGCGGCTATATCGGTGTGAAGTGGGAAGCTAACTGAACAGGGTCGCCATGACATCCATCGCAATGCCGGAAAAAACTACTCGCTGCCCCGCGCTACTGATCAGTGCCCCGGCCTCCGGTCAGGGCAAGACCACCGTGACGGCGGCGCTGGCGCGGCTGCACGCGCGCCAGGGGCGCAAGGTGCGCGTATTCAAGTGCGGGCCGGATTTTCTGGACCCCTACTGGCACGAGCTGGCCAGTGGTTCGCCCGTGCATTCGGTGGATTTGTGGATGACGGGCGAGGCCGATGTGCGCCAGCGCCTGCATGAGGCGGCCCAGGAGGCCGATCTGATTCTTGTTGAAGGCGTGATGGGCCTGTTCGACGGCAACTTCAGCGCAGGCGATCTGGCGCAGCTGCTGGGTCTGCCTGTGCTGGCCGTGGTCGATGCCTCGGCCATGGCGGGCACTTTCGGGGCGCTGGCCTACGGCTTGCAGCATTACCAGGCCGGCCTGCGCTGGGCCGGCATGCTGGCCAACCGGGTGGCCACGGCGCACCATGCGGATCTGCTCAGGCAAGGCCTGCGCGACCAGGCGCTGTGGCTTGGTGCCATGCCCGGAGTGCAACTGGGCGATGCGGCAGTCAAGGCCAGGTCTGCGGCGCTGCTGCCGGAGCGTCACCTGGGCCTGATCGCCGCCCACGAACTCGACGATGCCCTGCAGCGTCTGGATGCCGCGGCCGATGCCCTGGCCCAGACGCCGCTGGGGCAAAGGGCCTGGGTTTCGGACGACGGTCAGCCCAACTGGCAGGATTGGTGTGTGGACTTTGCCGCACCGGACATTGGCGCAGCTCAGCCTCGCTTGGAGCCGTGGCTCAGCGGCCGCCGCATTGCCATTGCGCGCGATGCAGCGTTTTCCTTTATTTATCCCGCCAATCTGGACTGTCTGCTTGCCATGGGGGCAGAGCTGTGCTTTTTCTCTCCACTGGCTGGTGATGCGCTGCCGCCCTGCGATGCGATCTGGCTGCCCGGCGGCTATCCGGAGCTGCATGCTCGGGCCCTGCATGAGAACCGGCAGTTGCGCGACGGCATTGCCCAGCATATGGCGCAGGGCAAGCCTGTCTGGGCCGAGTGCGGCGGCATGCTGGCGCTGTGTGATGGTGTGACCGCCCTGGACGGCAGCACCCAGTCCATGTGGGGGCTGTTGCCCGGTCAGGTCGTCATGCAGAGTCGGCTCGGCGGTCTGGGCATGCAGCAGCTGGCACTCGATGCGGGCCTGTTGCGCGGTCATACCTTTCACTACACACGGCTGGAGACAGCCATGCCGGTGCTCACGCGCAGCAGCCGCCCCGGCGCGGCCGTTCAGGCCGATCGTGGCGAGGCGCTCTATCAGCATGGCAGTGTACGGGCCAGTTACTTTCATGCCTGGTTTCCGTCCTGTCCATCGGCTGTGGCGGCGCTTTTTGGCGCAACAATCGAAGGCTGAGCCTTTAGTCCATCACCATGAGCCCTGCAAGCACAGTCTCCTTCGTCATGCCGCGTACCCAGCTCATATTGGGCGGGCAGAAAAGCGGCAAATCCCGTCGCGCTGAGTTGCTGGCGCGCCAGTGGCTGCAGGCGGATGCCGGGCATCAGGCTGCGCTGGTGGCAACCGGCCAGGCTTGGGATGCGGAAATGAGCGAGCGCATTGCGCGCCACCAGCGCGACCGCGCCGAGCGCGTGCCCGGCATGTTGACCATAGAGGAGCCTCGCGAGCTGGCCCAGGTGCTGGCCCGGCACAGCAGCCCGCAGAGGCTGCTAGTGATTGATTGCCTGACCTTGTGGCTGACGAACTGGCTGATGCCGGTGCAGGCTGAGGATTTGGAGGGAAATCAGTCTCTCTCTCATGACTGGCAAGCTCAGCTGGCGTTCTTTCTGAAAGCGCTTGATGAGGCGGCCGGCCCGGTAATTCTGGTTGGCAACGAAATCGGTCTGGGCGTAATTCCCCTGGGGCGCGAAGTGCGCGCCTTTGTCGATGCCCTGGGTTTGCTCAATCAGCAGGCCGCAGCGCATTGCGAAAGCGTCACGCTGATGTGCGCCGGCTTGCCGCTGGCGCTGAAAGGGCCGCAGGCATGAGGGCCACCGTAAAACATTTTGCCGCTGCTGCGCTGCTTGTTTGCGGCCTGGCTGGGGCTTTGTCGGTGGCGGCGCAGTCCGTGCAGATCACCGATGCACGTGGCGCACAGGTGCAATTGGCCACGCCGCCGCAGCGCATCGTCAGCCTGCTGCCTTCGCTGACCGAGAGCCTGTGCGCGCTGGGCGGTTGCGAGCGCCTGGTGGGGGTGGATCGCTATTCCAACTGGCCCGCCCATGTGAAGACCTTGCCCGTGGTGGGCGGCGGGCTGGATCCGAATATCGAGAGCATTGTGGCGCTAAAGCCCGATCTGGTGCTGGTCTCCATGGCTTCACGCGCCATTGCGCGAATGAAGGCGCTGGGCCTCAAGGTGGTGGCGCTGGAGCCGCGCACCCACGAGGAAGCGCGCACCGTGATGCAGAAGCTGGGCCAGCTACTGGCCTTGCCGCCAGCCCAGGGCGCAGACCGCGTCTGGGCCGGAATCGAAGGCGACCTGAACAAGGCCGCAGCCAGCGTGCCCGATGCCATGCGCGGTCAGCGTGTGTACTTTGAAGCCAGCCGTGGCCCCTATGCCGCGGGCGAAAGATCCTTTATCGGCCAGACCCTGACGCGGCTGCATCTGCGCAATGTGGTCGATGCGGGGCAAGGGCCGTTTCCGCGCCTGAACCCCGAATATGTGGTCAAGCTGGACCCGGACATTCTGATGGCCGGCGAGCGGTCCTGGAAAACCGGTGTGCCCGAATACCCGGGCTGGGCCCAGATGCGGGCGGTGAAGCAGGGAGCGATCTGTGCCTTCACGCCCGAGCAATCCGACATTCTGGTGCGCCCCGGCCCGCGCATGGCGGAGGGGGCGCAGATCATCGTCCAGTGTCTGCAGCGTCTGGCGGCGAGGCAGGGCAAGAGCCGATGAAGGCCTGCATCTCCAGTCATCACCGCAGGGGGCAGCGCGGGCTTGCAACTGCCTGGCTGCTGCTGTGGCTGACGCTGGCTGCTACTTTGCTGGCGCTGTTGGGCGCGGGTATTGGCAGCACCGGGTTCGAGAGCGTGCTGCATGCCCGCCATGACCCGCTGGCCTGGCAGATCGTGATGGACATTCGCCTGCCGCGCACGGCGGCGGCCTTGCTGGCCGGAGGGTTGCTCGGGCTGGCCGGGGCGGTGGCGCAGGGCGTGTTTCGCAACCCGCTGGCCGATCCTTACTTGCTGGGCAGTGCCTCGGGGGCATCGCTGGGGGTGGCGCTGGCCATGGCCGCCCTGGGTGTCTCGCCCTTCGCTCTGGCCGGTCTGGCCCGCTGGGGCGTGACGGGCGCGGCTTTTGCCGGTGCGGTGCTGGCCGTGGTGCTGACCCTGGTGCTGGCCAAGGGCGTGCAGAACACCATGCGCCTGCTGCTGGCCGGTGTGGTGGTGGGCGTGGTGCTAGGCGCCGCCGCATCGCTGGTGCTGTTGATGAACCCCGACATCATGCAGGCCATGCAATCCTTCATGCTGGGCAGCACGGCCTTTGCGGGCTGGAATGCCTGCGCGCTCATGCTGTGGGTGCTGCTGCCAGCACTGGTGCTGGCCTGCTGCCTGAGCCGCGTACTCGACGGGCTGGCACTCGGCGAGGCCACGGCCCATAGCCTCGGTCTGCCGCTGGCGCCGCTGCGCCTGTTGCTGATCGTGCTGCTGGCTCTGGCCACGGGCACGGCTGTGGCGCAGACCGGTCTGATCGCT
Source organism: Comamonas testosteroni (assembly GCF_030505195.1). NCBI lineage: Bacteria > Pseudomonadati > Pseudomonadota > Betaproteobacteria > Burkholderiales > Comamonadaceae > Comamonas > Comamonas testosteroni. Next base: position 485,249 of record NZ_CP129672.1, on the reverse strand, counting down.
TTTGTAGGCCTGGCTGCACCTCATCTGGTGCGTTCCATGGTGCGTGCGCTGTACCGCTGGCTGCTGGTGCTCAGCAGCCTGATGGGGGCGGTGCTGCTGCTGGCCGCCGATCTGTTGGCGCGCTGGCTGATCGCACCTCAGGAGCTGCCTGTGGGGGTGCTCACCGCCGTGCTGGGCGGCAGCTATCTGCTCTGGTTGATGCACAAGCGTGGCGCCATGCCATCTGGAGAGGGTGCATGAGCAGCCATATCCAGACCGGTATTGCTTTGGCGACCGAGGCCCTGAGCGTGCAGCTGGGCGAGCGCGAGGTGCTGCGTCAGCTCAGTCTGCAGATCCCCAAAGGCCGCTGGACGGCCATCGTCGGCCCCAATGGCGCGGGCAAATCCACGCTGCTGCGCGCCATGGCAGGCATGCGTGCCGCCCACCAGCGGCAAAGCGGTGCCGTGTTTTTGCAGGGCCGCGAGCTGAGCGACTGGAATGGCCGAGAGCGTGCCAAGGCACTGGCCTGGCTGGGCCAGAATCAGCCGGTTGCGGCCGATATGGCCGTATATGACCTGGTCATGCTGGGGCGCTTGCCCCACCAGGGCTGGCTGGCTCCGGCCTCAAGCGCCGACCGCCAGGCCGTGGAGCAGGCGCTGCGCCAGACCCATGCCTGGGACTGGCGCCATCGCAGCATAGGCCAGCTATCGGGCGGTGAACGCCAGCGCGTGTTGCTGGCGCGGGCCCTGGCAGTGCAGGCCCGGACCCTGCTGATGGATGAGCCACTGGCCAATCTTGACCCGCCGCACCAGACCGACTGGATGCTGACGGCCCGCAGTCTGGTGCGGCAAGGCGTAACCCTGGTCAGCGTGCTGCACGAGCTGTCCTTTGCCCTGCTGGCCGATGAAATGGTCGTCATGCAGGCCGGTCGTATCACCCACCAGGGCGCTTGCGGCGATCCCGCTACCCACGCCGCGCTGGAGGCCGTGTTTGACCGGCGCATACAGGTACGCGAACTCGATGGCCTGTGGCTGGCCCTGCCGCGCTTGAGTTGAGCTCGGCCGAAATTCTTGATTTTTTTGCCATTTGGCCCTTGATAGACAAGCGAGAGTAGCTATGAATATTGAAACTCCTCCCACCGAAAAGCCTTACGAAAAGCCCGAGGGCGAGCGCCGCGGCCTGATCATCGTCAACACCGGCAATGGCAAGGGCAAGAGCACGGCCGCCTTTGGTCTGGCCTTTCGCGCCACGGGCCGGGGCAAGGCCGTCAAGGTCTATCAGTTCATGAAAGTGCCAACGGCCCGCTTTGGCGAGCACCGCCTGGCCGAGCAGGTCGGTCTGCCCATCGAAGGGCTGGGCGATGGCTTCAGCTGGAAGAGCAAGGATCTCGATCACTCAGCCCAGCTGGCGCGTGACGGCTGGGAAAAGGCCAAGGCCGATATTCTCTCGGGTGAGCTGTTTCTGGTCGTGCTCGACGAGATCACCTATCCCCTGATCTATGGCTGGCTGCCGCTGCAGGAGGTGCTGGACACGCTCAAGGCGCGCCCCAGGGATGTGCATGTCTGCCTGACAGGCCGCCGCTGCCCGCAGGAGATCATTGACATTGCCGACACCGTGACCGAGATGACGCTGATCAAACATGCTTTCCAGGCGGGTATTCCCGCTCAAAGAGGCATCGAAGACTGATGGCTTTTGCCACGTCTGTGGCGCGACAATAGTTCCATGACCGAATCCAAGACCAGCTCCTTCGCGACGATTGCCGCAACGCCTTTCACCGAGGCCGAGCGGGCTGCCGTCTACCGTGCCATCTATGAGCGCCGCGATATGCGCCATTTTGCAGGCGGGAAGGTGGCCGACGAGGTCTTGCTGCGCCTGCTGCGTGCTGCGCACCACGCGCCCAGCGTGGGGTTCATGCAGCCCTGGCGCTTTATTAGGGTCAGGAGCGCCGAGCTGCGCCGGCAGATCCACGGCCTGATCGAGGAGGAGCGTGTGCGCACCGCCCATGCCCTGGGCGAACGTGAGGAAGACTTCATGAAGCTCAAGGTTCAGGGCGTGCTCGATGCGGCCGAGGTGCTGGTCGTGGCCATGCCGCCGGGACGCGAGGCGCATATCTTCGGCCGTCGCACCCTGCCTGAGATGGATATCGCCAGCAGCGCCTGCGCCATCCAGAACCTCTGGCTGGCCGCGCGTGCCGAAGGTCTGGGCATGGGCTGGGTCTCGATTTTCGATCCGCTGGCGCTGGCAAGATTGCTGCAGATGCCTGAGGGTGCTCACCCGCTGGGCGTGCTCTGCCTGGGCCCTGTTGATGCCTACTATGCCGAGCCCATGCTGCAGCAGGAAAAGTGGGCCTGCCGGGCGCCTCTGGAAGACATGCTGATGGACGATGTCTGGGACGACTCGCGTGTGGTGGCTGCGGCCACCAAGGGCAAGCCGGGCAGCGGGCCATGCGCCGCGAAGGGCAAGCCAGACGCATGACGAGTTTTGGCTGGACTGAGCTGATCGGTCTTTCTCTCAGTCCACTGGCATGGCTCTACCAGACATTCACCGCCAGTGATCTGGCGGCGCTCAACTGGGCTGCCAATGCACAGGCCGGCCTGCTGGCCGTGTTGGTGGCCCTGTTGCTGGACCGGCTTTGGGGCGAGCCGCCGGTGTGGCTGCACCCGGTGGTGCTGATGGGCAAATTGCTGGGCTGGTCGGGGCAGGCGCTTGCGCCGCGTGCCGAAGTGCGGAGTGACTATCTGCGTTTTTGCCTGGCAGCGCTTGTCTGGTGCGCACTGGCAGCTCTGTTTTTCATGGTTTATGGACTGGCTCAGTTCATGCTGGGTTTTGCCCCCTGGTGGTTCTGGGGGCTGGCGATGGGGGTGTTGCTCAAGCCGCTGCTGTCCTGGCGCATGCTCAGGGATGAGGTGCTGGCGGTGGAGGCCGCACTGCAGCAATCGCTGCCCGCCGGGCGGGAGCGTCTGAGCTGGCTGGTGAGCCGCGACACGACACAGCTGGACGCGGCCACCGTGCGAGAAAGCGCCATCGAGACTCTGGCCGAGAACCTCAGTGACTCCGTGATTGCTCCGCTGTTCTGGTTTGCCGTGGCCGGCTTGCCCGGGGCGGCCGTCTATCGTCTTGCCAATACGGCCGATGCCATGTGGGGCTATCCGGGCTGGCGCGGCCAGGGCGACCGCCGCCGTCACTGGCAATGGGCGGGCAAATGGGCGGCACGCGCCGACGATGTGCTCAACTGGATTCCGGCACGCATCACCGCAATGTGGCTGGCGCTGCTGGCCGGCGGGCTGTCCTGGACCAGTTTGAGGCGCGATGCAGCAGTGACACCATCGCCCAATGGTGGCTGGCCCATGGGAGCCATGGCGCAGGCATTGGGGGTTCAGCTTTCCAAGCCTGGCGTCTATCGACTCAACCCGCAGGGGAGGGCACCGCAGGCGGCCGATCTGGAGATGTCTGTAAAATTTGCATCAAAAGTGATCGTATCGAATGTCCTGCTTGTGTTGGTAGCTATGATTTTGATTGTTCTGTGGAGAGGAAGGCTGCTTGCCAATGTTTGATGTGAATGCGGCAGCCGTGCATGGCGGTAGCGATGCGCTGGGCGTTCCGGCGCATGATTTCTCGACCAATCGCAATGCCTGCGGGCCTTGTCCCATGGCCGTGAAGGCGCTGCAGGCCGCCCATGTCGCGCAATACCCTGATCCGCAATACAGGGCATTGCGCGCACAGCTGGCGGCTTTTCATGGTGTGGCGGTAGAACGCATCCTGATCGGTGGCAGCAGCAGCGAGCTGATTCATCGCCTCACGCTGCACGCGGTGCGCAGCGGTGCCAAAAGCGTGCAGTTTCCCCAGCATCACTATGGAGACTATCTGCAGGCCGCGCGGGTTTGGCGGCTGGCGCTGTGCCGCCGCACAGAAGCGGCCGTGGCACCGTTGCTCAGTTGGGCTTGCGAGCCATCAAGCCCGCTGGGGGTGATGGAAGACATATGGCCTGCCTGGCAGCAGCCGCCGGCGCAGAAGGAATGGCGCGTGCTGGACTGCGCCTACCTTCCGCTATTGCTGGAGGGCGAATCGCCGGAGCGCAATCTTGATGCTGTCTGGCAGCTGTGGACGCCGAACAAGGCTCTGGGCATGACGGGTGTGCGCGCTGCCTATGCTATTGCCCCCCTGCATGCCACAGCTACAGAGCTGCAGGCGCTGAACGCGCTGGCGCCATCCTGGGTGGTGGGCTCGCATGGCGTGGCCATGCTGCAGGCCTGGGTGACGGACGAGGTGCAGCAATGGCTGGCCCACAGCCTTATGACCTTGCGCCGCTGGAAGGCGCAGCAGTTGGCGCTGTGCGAGAGACTGGGCTGGCAGGTCGTTCCCGGTCATCGGGCCAATTACTTTGTCGCAGGTCTGCCGCAGACGGAGCTTGCCGAGCCTCTGGCCGGCCTGCGTGCCCAGGGTATCAAGCTTCGCGACTGTGCAAGCTTTGGCCTGAGCGGCCATGCGCGGCTGGGTGTGCTGCCGCCTGTGTCACAGGCCGCGCTGGAGCAGTCCTGGAAAAGCATCCAATGACCTTGCCGATCAGACCCGATGGTCGCAAGGCGCTACCATTTCCCATGGACACTGAAACCTTGAAGCTGCGCTCGGTGCTGGTGGAGCGCTATGTCACGCCGTTGCGAGAAGGCGGCTCCATGCCGGCAATTGTCGAGACCGACGATCTGGGCACCTATGTGCTCAAGTTCAGGGGCGCCGGGCAGGGCGTGCGCGCGTTGATGGCCGAGATCATCTCGGGCGGCATGGCGCGTGCGCTGGGCCTGCCGGTGCCCGAAATTGTGCTGCTGCACTTGAACGGCGATCTGTCCCGCACTGAGTCCGACCCCGAGATTCAGGACCTGATTCGCGCCAGCGACGGGCTGAATGTAGGGCTGGACTATCTGCCGGGCTCCATCAACTTTGATCCGGCAGTGGACACGGTGGACGACGACTTTGCCTCGCGCCTGGTGTGGTTCGACACCCTGGTCAGCAATGTGGACCGCACGGCGCGCAACACCAATATGCTGATGTACCAGAGGCAGCCCTGGCTGATCGATCATGGCGCGAGTCTGACGTTTCACCATGCCTGGAACGGAATGGTTGCCGATCCGGCCAGGCCTTTTGCGCCCAGTGCCGAACATGTGCTGCTGCCGCAGGCCAGCCAGTTGGCGCAGCTGGATGCGCAGCTGGCTGCCAAGCTTGGGCCCGAGGTGCTGAAGAGCATTCTGGACGAGGTGCCCGACTGCTTTCTGGAGCAGGCCGCCGCCGACAAAGAGGGCGATGTGCTCAAGAATGTGCAGGCCCATCGTGCGGCCTACGTGAATTATTTCGTGGCCCGACTTGCCGAGCGTGGCCGCTGGTTGCAAGGAGTTATCGATGCACGCGCATGAGGTCTACGACTACGCCATCGTGCGGGTAGTGCCGCGCGTGGAGCGTGAAGAATTTGTGAATGCGGGTGTCATCCTCTCCTGCCAGCGCACCGGCCACCTGCAGGCGGCCGTGGCCCTTGACGAACAGCGTCTGCTGGCGCTGGACCCGAATGTGGATCTGGAGGCCGTGCACCGTCATCTGGGCTCCATCGTGGCCATCTGCGAAGGGCGGGCCGATGGCGGGCCGATTGCGCAGTTGCCCATGCGCGCGCGCTATCACTGGCTCACCGCCAAGCGCAGCAGCATCATCCAAACCTCTCCCTCGCATATGGGCATGTGCACCCATCCCGGCGAGGCGCTGGCCCGAATCCTGCAGCGTGTGGTGCTGCCGATCCCAACCGAGATTTAAGCTATGACAGCACGTTGCATCATGGTGCTGGGCACCAGCAGTGGCGCGGGAAAAAGCTGGGTGGCCACGGCGCTGTGCGCCTACTACCGCAGCCAGGGCCTGAAGGTCGCACCGTTCAAGGCACAGAACATGAGCAACAACGCGCGCGTTGTTGCCACGCCCGAGGGCCGCTGGGGCGAGATCGGCACGGCACAGTATCTCCAGGCCCTGGCTGCGGGGGCCGTGCCCGATGTGCGCATGAATCCGCTGCTGCTCAAGCCCGAGGCCGACACGCGCAGCCAGGTCGTGCTGTTCGGCCAAGTCAATGACGAGCTGAGCGCCATGCCCTGGCGAGGTCGCAGCCTCAAGGTCTGGCCGCAGATCGCGCAGGCGCTGGACGAACTGCGTGCCGAAAATGATGTGGTGGTGATCGAAGGCGCAGGCTCGCCGGCCGAAATCAATCTGCATGCCAGCGATGTGGTCAATATGCGCGTAGCCAAACATTGCAACGCACATTGCCTGCTGGTCTCGGACATAGACCGCGGCGGCGCCTTTGCCCATCTCTACGGCACCTGGGCATTGCTGCCCGAGGATGAGCAAATGCTCATCAAGGGCTTTGTGCTCAACAAGTTCCGGGGCGATGCGGCACTGCTGGCGCCGGCGCCCCAGATGCTGGAACAGAAGACGGGTGTGCCCACGGTGGCCTGCATTCCCATGCAGTTCCAGCACGGTCTTCCCGAAGAGGATGGCGTGTTTGATGATCGCGGCAGCACGGGAGCCGGGTTGGCCGTTCACACCACGATTGCCATCATCGCCTATCCGCGCATCAGCAATCTCGATGAATTTCAGCCCCTGCTGCAAGTGCCGGGCGTGCGCGTGGTCTGGGCGCGCTCTCCCGCGCAACTCGCCGAGTCGGACTGGGTCATTCTGCCGGGCAGCAAGGCCACGGCTGCTGACCTGGCCTGGATGCGTGCGCAAGGGCTGGATGCAGCCGTCGTCGCTCATGCCGAACTTGGCAAGCGCGTGCTGGGCATTTGCGGCGGTTTGCAGATGCTGGGCGAGGCGCTGATTGACCTGCATGGCGTGGACGGCAATGCTGCAGGCCTGGGCTTGCTGCCGTTGGCGACATTGTTTGCGCAGGACAAGACCGTGCAGCCAACGACTCTGCAACTGCCTGATCTGCAGGCCCCATGGAGTGCTCTGAGTAACGTGACGGCACGTGGCTACGAGATCCACCACGGTCAGACCCAGCTGCGTGCCGACATGCAGATGGCCAGCGTGCGACCGGCTCAGGAGCTGTTGCCCGGCATGCTATGGCAGGGAGGCAACAGCGCTGTCATCGGTACCTATCTGCACGGCCTGTTTGAAAACGCCGAGGTAATTCATGCGCTGTTCGGCCATGATGCACCCAGTCTGGAGCAGGTGTTTGCGCGGCTGGCGCAGGGCGTGGGGCAATGGTTTGAGCCGGGCGCGCTCTGAGCGCCTGCAGCAGTTGTAGGACTGATCCTGCGGGCTCATCGCCGCTGAACCGATAAGCCCTGCCTGAGAGTGCGTGCAAGCTGACAGAGCTATTCACTTTTTGGAATGGAGTTGCGTATGGCTTTTTTCAAGGTTCAGACTCTTCAACTTGCTTTGGGTGCAGCGGTTCTGTCGCTGGCAGGCATGGCCAGCGCTCAGGTGGATGCAGCCAAGCCAGCGGCTGAGGTAGCTGCAATGGATGCGGCCAAGCCTGCGATGAAAAAGCACCACCACCGCCATCATCACAAGGGCCAGCGTCCCATGCGTGAGAGCAACTCGTCCTCTCGCGAGGCGATGGCGGCCAGTGCCGAAGCCAAGAAGGGCAAGCTCGATGACGGCCAGGGCCTCAGCCAGTACGAGCGCAATGCCTACGCCCGCTGCGGCGTGTTCAAGACCGAAATCGACCAGCAGGCCTGTATGGCGCGTGTCAAGGATGGCGCTGTCAGCGGCTCGGTCAAGGATGGCGGCATCCTGCGCGAAATTACGGTTGAGGAAATCATTCGCTGATGCTTTTGCAGCGTCTTCAGTCAAGGCCCTTCGGGGCCTTTTTCATGCAGGCCTTGCGCAATCGGCGAACTTGGCGTTTCGGTGGCGATGAAAGCGCGATACTTGCTAGGTCGCAAAAGCGTGCCTTCTGCATCCCGGTGGTGGATGGCACTCAGACCTGTTGCACCGGGAATGACTGCACGCATGAGTTCCGCTTCTTTTTCCGAAATCCTACCGTCCACCATCTGGTCCTGCCCGCAGGTGCAGGACATCCATGACGCGGCGCTGCAAGCCCGTGTGCAGCATCGCCTGGATTTCAAGACCAAGCCGCAGGGATCGCTGGGCGTGCTGGAGCAACTGGCCTTTCGCATTGCAGGCATCGTGGGTTGCGAGACTCCCAATCTGTATGCCCCGCAGATGGTGGTGTTTGCTGCGGACCACGGACTGGCCGCTCAGAGTGTGTCGGCCTATCCGGTCGACGTGACCTGGCAGATGGTGGAGAACTTCCTCGCTGGCGGCGCCGCCGTGAGCGTGCTGTCTCTGCAGAACGGGATTGATCTGAATGTGGTTGACTGCGGCGTGGCCCGCGACTTTGAGGTGCGCGAGCAGGATCCTGCGCACAAGCTTCCCAAGGTCCATGAGCCACGCCTGTGGCGGCGCAAGGTGGCTTATGGTACGGCGGACTGCAGCCAGGGCCCGGCCATGAGCGAAGCCCAATGCGCGATGGCGCTGCGCAATGGCTCAGAACTGGTCAAGAAACTGCCGGGCAATGCACTGTTGCTCGGCGAGATGGGCATAGGCAATACATCCAGCGCTTCATTGCTGCTGGCGCGTCTGTGCGGCGAGCCGGTCGAGGAAGTGACCGGAGTGGGCACGGGCCTGAGCAGCGAAGGCCTGGCACGCAAGATCGCCGTGCTCAGGCGGGTGCTGGATTTTCATGCCAGCGTGCAAGAGCCACTGGCCGTGCTGGCTGCCATGGGCGGTCTGGAGATCGCCACCATGACGGGAGCTGTGCTGCAGGCTGCGGCCGAACGCCGCCTGATCGTTGTGGACGGCTTTATCACCACGGCCGCCGTGCTGGTGGCCAGCCGCCTGCAGCCCCATGTGCTGCAGCGCTGCGTGTATGCGCACCGATCGGGTGAGCCGGGTCATGCTCGCCTGCTGACCCACCTCCAGGCCCAGCCCATGCTGGACTGGCAGTTGCGCCTGGGCGAGGGTTCTGGCGCGGCACTGGTCTGGCCGCTGCTGCGCTCGGCCTGCACCATGCTCAACGAGATGGCCAGCTTTGAATCGGCCGGCGTCAGCACCAAGAGCTGAGGAACTAGCAAAAATATAGCTGCAAGCGCTTGGTGGGTATGCGTTTGAGACGGTTTTAGCTCTTTTTCCCTGATACCGGTGCCGGAGTTTTGGGCGTGAAATCGCAGTACTGCGAGACCGCGCATTCCCAGCAGCGCGGCTTGCGCGCCTGGCAGACATAGCGGCCCAGCAGGATTAGCCAGTGATGGGAGTCCACTGCGTATTCGCCGGGTACGCGCTTGAGCAGCTGCTTCTCGACTTCCAGCGGATTCTTGCCGGGTGCCAGCCCCGTGCGGTTGCCGACGCGGAAGATGTGCGTGTCCACGGCCATGGTGGGCTGACCGAAAGCCACGTTGAGTACCACATTGGCGGTTTTGCGGCCCACACCGGGAAGGGCTTTCAGCTCTTCGCGGGTTCTGGGGACGTTGCCGCCATGCAACTGCACCAGCATGCGGCAGGTTTCCATCAGATGCTTGGCCTTGCTGCGGTACAGGCCTATGGTCTTGATATAGCTCTCCAGCCCCTCAAGCCCGAGATCCAGAATGGCCTGTGGTGTGTTGGCGACTGGAAAAAGCCTGCGCGTGGCCTTGTTCACTCCCACGTCGGTGGCCTGGGCAGACAGCAGAACAGCGGTCAGCAGCTCGAACACCGTGGTGTATTCCAGTTCGGTTTGTGGCGTGGGGTTGGCGGCCTTGAGCGCAGCAAAAAACGGCGCGATATCGTTTTTCTTCATGGGCGATATTGTGGCTTGTGGTTCAGGGGGTGCAACAAAGAAAAAGCCGCTGCGGCATGCAGCGGCTCGGGGGCGGAGCGGCGGGGGATCAGGGATCCAGGTTGTAGCTCAACACAAGGCTGTAGCGCAGTTCCCGATCGGGATTGTTGACAGAGCGATCGCCCAGGGGTTTGCTCATGGCAAGGTCCAGGGCGTAGTGACGGCTGTCGGACAGGCGTAGCCCCAGGCTGGCAGAGCGCAGTGTATTGCCGCTGACGCCGCTGGTTTGCTGATGCGTGCGTGCCCATTCGTAGAGCAGATAGGGCTCGGCCGACTTGATCCAGGTCTGGTTGATGAGGAACTGGTAGTTGAGCTCGGCACTGGCGCCCATGCCGGAATCGCCAGAAAACTCGCCAGCCTGATAGCCACGGCCGAAGCGGGTGGAGCCAAAGGAGATTTTCTCCGGGACGGGAAGAATGTCGGCACTGTATTGCCCGCCCACGGCAAAAGCGGCGCCCATCTTGTTGACGAAGCGATGGCGCTGTGCATAGTCGGCGGTGATGCGCGTGAAGTCCAGCTTGGCCGGGTTTTCAAACTTTTGCAGCAAGCCCTGCCGATAGTAGAGGTCCAGGTTTTTGTAGGCCCCCAGGCTGTCCAGGCCGTGGGCCAGCAGGACCGAAGCCGAGCGGGTGGTGGTCTTGCCAAAGGACGCCCAGGCCATTTGCGCATAGAGCGTGCGAACCTTTTCCTCACGCAGCAGGGAGGCCTGGCTATCGGCCAGCTCACGGCTGTAGTTGATGGCATACAGGCCTGCCGTGGTGCTGAGCTGGGTGGTATTGCTCAAGATCCATGGGTGGCTGATATTGAAGTCCAGCTTGCGCTGCTGTGTCAGGTCATCAATGCCTGGAATGCGCGTTGCCGGCGGGTTGAAGCTGCGGTAGTCGGAATAGCTGACACGTGCTTGCGTGCCTTCGGGCGTCAGCTGTTGCGTGAAGCCGATGCTGCCGAAACGCTCCTTGTCGGGGTTCTGCAACATCGCCGAAGCCTGAAGCTGGCTGCCTGCCCACAAGGGGTCGTTCAGGGTGAGGGACGCAATGATGCGCGGCGTGGGCTTGCGTGCTTCGCCCCCCACGGTGACGGCAATGGGTTTGTGCTTGGATTTGATGACCAGGGGCACCGCACCATCGGTGGTGGTCGGCAGATTGGCAGACGCCGTGATCTGCACTCCGGGAAGGCGTGCCATGAGCTGGGTCTGGTGCTGAAAAGTCTTGGTGGTCAAAGGCCTTTCGTTGAGCAGTGGCTGGGCAATCTCGCGTATCTGGTCTTCGGAGCGGCCAAAATTGCCCTCGAGACTCAAGCTCTGTACATAGCCCTCGACCACGATGACCTGCACGGCGCCATTGGCAAAGTCTTGCGGCGGAAGGTAGGCAAAAGAAAGGGTTCATCGAGGAATTTCGTGGAGATAAGCCCGTTCGTTTTGTAATCTGATGGCAACGACACTGACATCGGAGAACAAATCAAATGCTGGACTCGAAGTTATTGCAGGCTCTTGGCGGCTGGGAGGGCTACGTGGTTGAACGTGTGCAGTGGCCCCAGGGCGATAGCCGCACCGTGTCGATTTATCTGAAGCCGCAGGCCAGCGTCATGCATTGCGAGCGCTGCGGTGCGCAGTGCAGCCAAGTCCATGAGACCACGACACGGCGCGTGCGCGATCTGGCATTGTTCGAGTACAGAGTGGTGCTACATGTGCCGCGTCGGCGTCTGTGGTGCGATAGCTGTGGTGGCCCGCACCTGGAGAAACTCAGCTGGCTCGGTCGCTACCAGCGCGTCACAGACCGTCTGGCGCAGGCGTGCAGCCAGTTGCTTCGCAGCAGCAGCATCAAGGCGGTAGCGGCCTTCTTCGATCTGGGCTGGCACACCGTCAAGTCCATCGACAAAGCCTTGCTGCTGGCCAACACTGCGCAGCCGCAATGGGATCAGATCGAGTACCTGGCGATGGACGAGTTTGCGCTGCACAAGGGCCATCGCTACGCCACAGTCGTCGTCGACCCCATCAGCCGGCAGGTGCTGTGGGTGGGGCAAGGGCGCTCACGCGAGACGGCCCGCCAGTTCTTCGAGCAGTTGCCCGCTGGCGTTGCCCAGCGCATTCGCGCAGTTGCTATCGACATGACTACGGCTTACGAGCTGGAGATTAAGGCCCACTGCCCTAACGCCGAGATCGTCTATGACCTGTTCCATGTCGTGGCCAAGTACGGCCGGGAGGTCATCGACCGAGTGCGTGTCGATCAGGCCAACTTGCTGCGCCAACAGCCCTCAGCACGTAAGGTGCTCAAATCCAGCCGCTGGTTGCTGCTGCGCAATCGCAACAAGCTGCAGCCTCAACAAGCAGTGCAACTCAAGGAACTGCTGGCGGCCAATCAACCATTGATGACGGTATACGTCTTGCGCGACGAGCTCAAACAGTTGTGGTTCTACCGTCGTGCGACTTGGGCGCATCGCGCCTGGCGGCACTGGTGTGATCAAGCCCATCAAAGCGGCATTGCCGCACTGAGCACCTTCGCTCAGCGCTTGCAAAGCTACCTGCACGGGATCATCGCCCGATGCAGGCATCCGTTGAACACAAGTGTTGTGGAGGGCATCAACAACACCATCAAGGTCATCAAGCGCCGGGCCTATGGCTACCGCGATCAGGACTACTTCTTTCTGAAGATTCGGGCAGCATTCCCCGGTAATGCGCGATGAACCAAAGAAAGGGCGTAGCCATGGCGTTGATACAGCTCGCTGACCTTCTGGGTCGCAGCGTTGAGCTCGCCCACCGTATGCGTGCCGTTGATAAATGGCGTGAAAAGCGCGCTGACCTCTTCGAAAGGAATCGCCGTGCTCCCCTGCACGTTGACGCCACGTACTGCGACCCGGAGGTTGATGAGATCCTGAACACTTGGTTGAGGCTTGTCTATCTGCACCGGTACCTGCTTGGGCTGCTGCTGCAGATTCCTTGCAGATTCGGGAGTCTGGGGCAGGCTGTTGAGCGGGTTGCCTGCCTGCTGTGACCAGGCCAGCGGAGCCCAGGCCGCAAGTGCCAAGGCCTGAATCCTGGAGCCGATGCGGCCTTGTGGTTTTGCTTTTGACTGCAAAAGTCCCTCCTGTTCTATTTTTATGACTCTCATTGTTCCTTACATCCCCAGAACTGGGTATGGGGCTGTCGTAAAAAAGCCCGCCTGAAGGCGGGCCAGGCTCAAGCGGTGCACGCAGGCCACCGCCGTTTCCCTTATTTGCTGGTGGCTACCGCTCCACCGCCCAGGCCGAGCGCCAGATTGCCGCCCAGCAGTCCACCCAGCAGGCCGCCCGAGGTGCTTGCACCACCTGCTGCTCCTGCGCCCGCAGCGACATTGGTCACGCCGCCAAGTACACCGCCCACGAGGCCTGTGACTGCGCCAACGGTGTTGCCGACCAGGCCCGTCACCGCAGTGCCTGCACTGCCGGTGCCTCCTGCTGGAGCGCCTGCCGATCCCGTGACACCACCGACAAGCCCTGTGACGCCGCCCAGCACGCCTCCGACCAGATTGCCTGCTCCTGCGACAGGGCCACCGGCATTGCCGCCACCGCTTGCTCCACCGGTCACGCCACCGACCAGGCCCGTGACGCCACCCAGCACGCCGCCGACAATATTGCCTGCTCCACCAGCGGAGCCGCCTGCACCGCCCGTGACATTGCCAAGTACGCCACCTAGCAGGCCGCCGCTAGGTGTGCCGGGACCAGTCGCCACACCACCCAGGCCGGCCACGGTCTGGCCGACACCCGAGACCACGCCGCCCAGCGGAGCCACAACCGGAACTCCGGTGCTGGTGACGGAAGCCCCCACATGATTGACTACGCCGCCCACGGTGCCCAGCAAGCTGTTAACCGGCTGGCCCAGGCCCGTGGTCTGAACCAGATTCTGGGTGTTGCCCAGGACGGTGCTCAACACCGGCGTGGCGACCTGGCTGACCTGAGTCGTCAGACCCGAGGCCAGCGGGTTGTTGGTCAGCTTTGCCACAGTGCCTTCGACGCCGGAAACGGTGGTGCCAAGGATTTGCACCGTGCCGCCTGCCAAGCCTGCCACATCACCGACCACGCCAAGCTGAGGTGTGTCCAGCGCACTGACCGTCTTGCCTGCCGAAGTGACTGCAGCGCCCAGATAGCCGACGGCGGGTGCCACGCCTTGCAAGGTGGTGCCGATGGGGTCGGCCGTCTTACCGATCTGGCCCAGACCTGCACTGACGCCGCTACCCACGCTGTTGACGGCATTGTTCACATTGCCAAGAATGCCGCCGGCCGGCTGGGCCACACCGCTCAGAGGCGTGCCGCTGGTAGCCGTGCCCAGGGTGGAGGTCACGATGTTGTTGACGTCGCTGATGACGCCGCTTGTTCCGGAAAGCGTTCCAGTGACATCCGCCACGGTGTCGCGCACCGGAGTGAGCGGAGTGCTTGCCACAGGCGGATTGCCCGTGCCGCCATCACCGCCGCCGGTGTTGCCACCACCGGTACCGCCGCCTGTGCCACCGCCAGTTCCGCCACCAGTGCCACCAGTGCCACCAGTGCCACCAGTGCCACCAGTGCCACCGCCGGCAACAACATCTCCGCCGCCGGTGCCGTCGGGTCCGAGGTCGCTGCGCAGAGAACCGCTCGAGCCACAGGCAGCCAGACTGGCAACCAAGGCTACGGCACATAGGCTGCGCAGGCTCAACGGGGTCTTGCCGTCAATGGCAACAGACAGGGCCTTGCCGGTAAAAGTAGTAGTACGCATAAATCCTCCATCCCAAAAACAAGTGAAAAAATCCGTCAAATACGCGGTCCGTTGATCGGTAGGCGTATGTTCTTGTCAGAGGCTTGGCGCTGTCCAATTCAAAGTTTGAGACACGAAGTTATGCGCAATTAACAATTGCTATCAACTTTTATATTTCGGTAGGAGTTTGATTACTTGCGGCATGGAATAGCGCCTACATAAAAGCCACTTCCTGCCTCTGGGGCGATTCGCGCGCCACAATGGGAATCTGCCGCTCAAGCAGCGACGAGATTCCGTAGCGCTTTAACCAAGAAAACGTATGCAATTTGCCAAACGACTCGATAACGTAGAAACCTCTGCGATCCGCGAACTCTTCAAGCTGCTGGGCAAGCCAGGCATCATCAGCTTTGCGGGCGGCTTTCCAGACAGCGCAATGTTTGACGTAACCGGCATCAGTGCTGCCTCTGCGGCGGCCCTGCAGCAGGAGGCTGGAGCTGCATTGCAGTATGGTGCTACAGAGGGCTACCAGCCGCTGCGCGAGCAACTGTCGTCCTTTATGGCCGGCAAGGGCGTGCCCGATGTGGCGCCTGATCAACTCATCGTCACCACCGGCAGCCAGCAGGCACTGGACCTGCTGGGCAAGACCATGGTGGGCGAGGGTGACAAGGTCATTGTCGAAGGCCCGACTTTCCTGGCCACGATTCAGTGTTTCCGTCTCTATGGCGCAGAGGTGATTTCCGCCCCTGTGGATGAGCATGGTGTGAAGACCGACGAACTGGAAAAGCTGATTGCCGAGCACAAGCCCAAGCTGGTATATCTGATCCCGACCTTTGGCAACCCCAGTGGTGCCATGCTGAGTCTGGAGCGCCGCAAAAAGGTGCTGGAGCTGGCTGTCAAGTACCAGACTCTGTTGGTGGAAGACGACCCCTACGGCGATCTGTACTTCAATGAAGCGCCTCCTGCCAGCCTGCTGTCGCTGACACGCGAAGTTCCCGGCAGCCGCGAGTGGCTGGCTCACTGCGGCTCCTTGTCCAAGGTGCTCAGCCCCGGTCTGCGTATCGGCTGGCTGATTGCTCATCCCGAATTGCTTGCTCGCGCCGTGATGTGCAAGCAGTTCAGCGATGCCCATACCAGCACCTTTGCCCAGGCCACTGCAGCCCAGTATCTGAAGTCCGGCGCTATGCCCAAGACCCTGGCCCATGTGCGCGAGGTCTATGCCAAGCGCGCCGAGACCATGGGCGATGCGCTGCGCGAGCAACTGGGCGATACCGTCGAGTTTGTACAGCCTGCCGGCGGCCTGTTCATGTGGGTGCGCCTGACAGGCGCGCGTGGTCAATTGGCGGATGCGGCGGTGCTGGCCAAGAAGGCCATTGAAGAGGGCGTGGCCTTTGTGCCGGGCGCTCCGTTCTATGCACAGAACCCGGATACGGCGACCTTCCGCCTCTCGTTTGCCACGGCTGACGAGGACAAGATTCGCGCAGGCATTGCTCGTCTTGCCAAGGCGCTGAAGTCATGAGCGACAGTCACGAAGCGCTGCAAGAGCGAATCATGGAGCTGGAGATCAAGGCCAGCTACACCGAGGATTTGCTCGAGCAACTCAATATGACGATCTACCGCCAACAGCAGCAGATCGATCTGTTGATCAACGAGGTAAGGGAACTCAAGCGCCAAGCGCCAGAAGGCGGGGGCGCGGTGGTGCGCAATCTGCGCGACGAATTGCCGCCGCATTACTGACTGCGGCTGCGCCTGGAATTTCCGCTTGAGCTGAGGCAGATTCAAGATGCCTGCGGAGGCTCGAGCCAGCGATTGCCGGCCCGGCAAGGGCGGCACAGCCTTATTTCAGCGCCGCAAACTCTTTTCGGAGCGCCTGGTTTTTTGCGCTAGTCGGCGCGTGGTGGCAGGCCGCACCAGCGCTTGAAGGCGCGGGCAAAGACGCGCTCCGATTCGTAGCCGCAATTCTCGGCGACCTGTACCAGGGGCAGGCCCGATTCCAGCAGCTTGTCCAGTAAGGCTGAATGGGTTAGCCAAATGCTCGCACCAAGCATGGAATGCCAAGCCCGGTATAGCGGCAGGCATCGAACGTCCACACAAGGGTGGCGATGACGATACCGCCTAGAACAGGGTGCAGGGGAACGGAAGTGACGTGGCGCTGATTCCAGTCACAAGCAGGATGCTTCGATGCAGCGTTCAAGGCTGGAATCTCTTTTGATTACGTGTGCACTCAACCTGCGCTGTAAAGCGTCTTTGCTGAAACTCCACAGAGGCTGCAGGAGGCCGTTTCGTTCCTGTGAACTGTTGAATGTGTCAGTGAAATGGCTTCACTATTGCTTTGTCATGAAATTGCCATATAGCTTGCGTAACATTTACTCACAATGATTCCTATGGCGATGCTGCATGCCTGAAATCCCCGAGTATTTGAGCGACTTCCGGCCACGCTTTCGCCCACCGAGTGCTGCCGATCTCTGCACCGAGGCTCCGTGCATGACGACTGATGACACGAATGAGAAAGTCATGGAGGTTTTCAACCGCTACCGTGACCTTGTCAGCCTGCCTGTCGTTGAGGGAAAACAGCCCATCGGACTCATCAATCGCAACATCTTCCTGTCGCAGATGAGCAAGCAGTTCCGCATGGAGCTTTATGGTCGCAAGAGCTGTATCGCGTTCATGGACAAAGAACCGCTGATCGTGGATGCAGCTTTGGACATCGAGGCGCTGACTTTCAAAACAGTGGAGTACGGCGAAAAAGCGCTGTCCGACGGCTTTATCGTTACCCGAGATGGTGTGTTTGCCGGAACAGGCAACGGGCTCCAGCTCATGCGGGTAGTGGCGGATATGCAGGCTTCGCGCAATCGCCAAATCATGCACAGCATCGAATATGCCAGCGTGATTCAGCAGTCGACACTTCGCAGCTCCCTGGATGCGCTCGCAAGAGCCTGTCCCGAAGCACATCTGGTGTGGGAGCCACGTGACATTGTCGGTGGCGATTTCTACCAGTTCAGCACCGACACCGATGGCTGGTTTGCGACCGTGGCTGATTGCACGGGGCATGGCGTGCCAGGTGCTTTCATGACCTTGATTGCGTCGACCAGCCTCAACCAGGCGATAGAGCAGAACGGGTCCCGCGATCCGGCCAGTCTGCTGGGTCATGTCAATCGCAGCATCAAGCAGATGCTGGGTCAAGTCGACGGTCAGGACGCAACACCGGGCTCGGACGACGGCATGGATGCGGCCTGCTTCTGGTTTGAGCCCGTGAACGGGCGCTTGACTTTCGCGGGCGCACGGCTGTCCATGTTCCTGCTGCGCCCTGATGCGGACACTGTTGAGATGCTGGAGGGACAGCGCAAGGGAGTCGGCTATGTCGACAGCGAGATCGATTTTGCCTGGCTCAACCAGGAGGTAAGTCTTCCCCGCGGCACGCTTGTCTTTGTGAGCACCGATGGACTGATTGACCAGATCGGCGGGCCACGCGGTATCGCTCTTGGCAAGCGCCGGGTGCGGGAATCACTGCTTGAGCATCGACAGAAGTCTCCTTCAGAGATCAATATGGCCTTGCTCGAATCTCTGCGCGTCTGGCAAGGTGAACACCACCGCCGCGACGATCTGACTTTTTTCTGTTTTCGTACCTAGTCTCCAGGCCCATATATGCCTTCCCCCATGATTGCCGAGAAGTACGGATCCTTCTTCAATTTGGCGCGTCAGCACCAAGTCATTTTCTACTACGTCGGGTATTTCTCGCAGCACATCGTTGCGGCCATGGCCGATGCAGTGAAGTTGCAGCTTGAAGTTGCCGGGGTTGCCGCTCCAACCCGACGCAAGCTGTTTTCCTCGTTCGTGGAGATGGCGCAGAACATCATTCACTACTCAGCTGATTCGCTGACTCCCTCCAGTCTGAACAACGGGGAGCTACGTCATGGCTCGGTCTGCATTCGTCGAGAGGAGGACGGCAGCTTTTTGCTGCTTTGCGCCAATCCTATCGAGCCACTGATGGCCGAAGCGCTGCGGGTGAAACTGAATGCACTGCGGAGCATGACGCTTGAAGAGATCAAGCAAGCATATCGACAGACACTTCGCGAGGAGACGCCTGAGGGAAGCAAGGGTGCGGGCATGGGGTTCTTGACCGTTGCCCGGGATGCCAGGGAGCCGTTGGAGTTCGACTTCGACGCGGAGTCTGGCGACTCGCCTGTCTTCTACCTGAAGGCAGCCATATAGGCACAGCGAGACCGTCAACGAATAAAGAAAACTGATGGAAAACCTCTACATTGCCCCAACCCCCAGCTCTCCCGAGGTGGATTTCATTTTTGATACGCATACCTTGAGCATGCGCGGCGAGTCCTATCCGGAAAATGCTGCAGCTTTCTACAGCGACATCATTTCTCGGCTCAAGGACTACCTGTCCGCACAGATAGAGACAAAGATCGAAGTGAATATTGCGCTGGCGTATTTCAACAGCTCCAGCACCAAAATGCTCTTCAATTTGATAGAGGCTTTGAGCAACTGCGCAGAGGCCGGTAATCACGTGGTGCTCAACTGGTATCACGATGAAGAAGACGACACGATTCTTGAGTTCGGGCAGGAGCTGAGCGAGGATTTTCCCGCTCTCGAGTTTGTCGCCCATCCAGTTGGAGCAACCTGAATGGACAGCCCTGGCACTTCAGCGGCGCCAGATCTGTTTGAAGCAGAGAACCAGGCGCTGTTGACTGCGCGAGCGGCACATACCGGCTGCGCCTGCACAGCGCCATCTCAATGCAGACAGGCTTTGAGTGACCTGCTTCTTGCATACGAACGGCTGTTGCGAGAAACACGCCGACTGGTGCGCCGCAGCGATCGCGCGGAACTGGAGATGAATCAGTTGAATTCCCGGCTTCAGGATCTGGCGGCAGAGCTTGAACATCGGGCTACTCACGACACGCTGACGGGTGTCCTGAACCGGGCTGCCGTCATTGAACTGGTGAACCGGTACTTTGTGCATGATGATCTTTCACTGATCGTGCTGGATATCGATCACTTCAAGAGAATCAACGACAGTTTTGGTCATCCGACGGGTGACAAGGTCATCCTCGGCGTTGTTGCCTGTCTTCAGGCAGTGGTGCCTTCCTCAGCGCAGATCGGCCGGGTCGGTGGTGAGGAGTTCACTGTTGTGCTACCTCGTCAGAGTGCGGACGTTTCCGAAAGACTTGCACAGGATCTCCGGCGTGCGATTGAGATCTGCGATTTCGATCTGCCCGATGGAAGTGCTGTCACTGCCAGCTTTGGCGTGAGTTGGGCACCCCCGGGCGGCGATTTCGACAGCGCGTATGGCTTCGCTGACGAAGCGCTTTATGTCGCAAAGCGTGGCGGACGCAACCAGGTCTGCCTCTCGTCGTGTTTTTTGCAGTCTCTCGAGCATGAGACCTGAGCCAGCTCCAAGGGGGGATCAGTCGCGCCTGGTCTCCGCCGATGCAATGCCAAGCGCAGACTCGGCCTTTGGACCAAGGTGGCGCATCCTCATTGTGAGCGCAGATCCAGAGGTTCACGCGGCAAGCTGTTCCTCTTTGGATGCGCAGATGCTGTTCGAGCGCCCGCTGCTGTTTTTGAATGCGTTTTCTGGCGACGAGGCAAGACAGCTGCTTCTGAGCGAAACCGACCTGGCCGTGGTCATACTCGACCTTGCGATGGAGCGGGCGGGCGTGAGAATCGATCTGGTGCATTCCATACGCCATGCTGCGGCCCTGCACAATACCCGCATCATTCTTCTGTCCGGCCAACCGGGGCAGGAGCCCGGGCTCGATGCACTGATTGAAAATGACATCAGTGATTACAGAACTAGAGCGGAACTGACTGCGGATCGGTTGCACGTCATCGTTGCCACGGCAGTTCGCTCCTATAAACAGCTGTGCGCGGCGGACACAAGCCGAGGCGGCCTGGAGCATGTTCTGCGATCCAGTGCATCTCTGCTGGAGATCAAGGATTGCTACGAATTCGCATCCGGCGTACTGACACAGCTGGCAACTTTGCTGAAGGTTGCGCAAGTAGGTGTGGTGTGTGCTCAGGAGGTGGCCAATCCCGACGGCTGCTACTTCGTGCAGGCGGCAACGGGCCGATTCTCCGAGCTGATTGGGCGTCCTCTGGAGTTGTTGCCGCAGACATCGGAACTAGGCTTGCTAAGAAAGGCCGTTGAAGGCAGCTGCAATGTCTACGGCGAGACTGGCGGGCTGGCACTGCATATCGGCCACGATGATGGACAGAACTTCGTGGTGTTTATCGATGTGCCCAGGCACCATGCCGTGCTGCATCCGCAACTGCTGGATGTCTTCTGTGCCAACCTGAGCACATTGCTGCATAACCGCGGTTTGCTCGGGCGCCTGAAAGAGAGTGCCTATCATGATCCTCTGGTGAATCTTCCCAATCGCGCCCATTTCGTCGAGGCAGTCGATGAATGTGCAAGACAGGGCTTGCACGACTACATTCTGGCGCTGATCGACATTGACGATTTCAGTGCCACGAACGACCTGATGGGGCATCTGTTCGGGGACCGTCTTCTGAAGCGCGTTGCTCGCTGTCTTGAAGATGTGCTGCCAGGCGATGTGCTGTTGGCCAGGCTGGGTGCGGACACCTTCGGGGTATTGGGGGATATTGGACAGGTGCAGCCCAGGCGTCTGCTGGAGTGCGTGCGCCAACCGCTGAGTATTGATGGGGCTCCTTACAAGGTCTCGCTCACCTGTGGCTATGTGCTTTTGCCTCAAGAGTTTCGAGCAGGGGCGGACTTGGTCAAGGATGCCACGATTGCACTCAAGCGTGCGAAGCGAGATCACCGCGGTCAGGTGCTGCGGTACTCCGATCAGATGGGAGTCGAGGCGCGATCCAGGGCATTGTTGCTGTCCGAACTCAGAGAGGCGATCGAGAACCGGGAACTGTTTCTGGTATATCAGCCTCAGCTCAACCTGGTGACGCGTAGCGTCGTTGGAATTGAGGCGCTTCTGCGATGGCGTACGGAGGATGGCCGATTCGTGCCTCCGGACAAGTTCATCCCTGTTGCCGAGCATTCGGGTCTGATTGTGGCCCTTGGCCAATGGGTGCTCATGGCCGCATGTGCAGCGATGCGCGAATTGCTGGATGCAGGAGTCGCGCCTCAGCGCATCGCCGTCAATGTCTCGACGGTGCAGCTTCAGGACCCTGGATTCCTTGAGATCGTCTGCGCAGCGCTCGCCAGCAGTGGTTTGCGAGGGGATCTCCTTGAGCTGGAGATCACCGAATCAGTGGCGGCGCTTCCCACGGATTTGCTGAAATCAACGCTGTCGGCGCTGAGGGCAGAGGGCGTCTCCATCGCCATCGATGATTTCGGTACCGGGTACTCTTCGCTGAGCTATCTGGAGCAGCTTCCTCTGGATCGGATCAAGATTGACCGTTCCTTTGTGTGTCAGCTTAGCGAACCGGACGGCGCACGGATAGCGGAAATGGTCGTTCAACTGGGTCGCAAGCTCGGGCTGAGCGTGCTCGCCGAAGGAATCGAGGACGCCACTGTGTGCCAGGCATTGCTCGCCATGGATTGTTATGAAGGACAGGGCTATCACATAGCGAGGCCCATGAACAAGAGCGCTCTCCTGGAATGGCTTCAGGCGCATTGCCTCGATACAGACGCAGAAAGTCGCACCCAGTTGATGGCGCCATCGGTCGAACTCTCTTTTGATTCACGGGGTGCTGCCGCGTTCGGTGCGGAACAATCAGTAGCGGCTGTCCTCCCTGCAGTAAGCAGCTCCTCAAGACATGGTGTGCGAGACAGGGACCGGCATACATGCGCTTGACCTTGGCGCTTTCTTCCTGCTTGTGCCCTGGCGTACAGGTATTCCTGGCTGTCGGTCTCTATGTGGCCAACGTGGTGTTTGCCGCTGGCAAGGCGGATTGTGGCGCTGAACCCGAAGTGTTGGGGTGGACCTGTGGCGCGCGCTTCACTGCAGCTGGATTTTCTTCGGCAAGTAAATGCCCCGAGCACTCTTGGTCGACTCTTGCTTCCTGACGTTTAAAGATTCAAGAATGCCTTGAAACACAATAGTCAAGTCTTCGACATCTATCCGCAGAAAATCCTGGCAAGAAAAAAGCCCCTGCAAGAGGGGCTGAGAGAGCTTGCACTGACTCATTCGTCCTGGATATATAAATTGCCGGGGAGTAGCGAACTCATCGGCTTTTTGCGTTCAATCCAAGTTATCCCGCCAGCAACTCACGGCAGTACCTACGCAGCATGCAGCGAAGCTCGGGACTATTCGAGCGGGGTGTTTGCAACGTTCTTCATCTTGCCAAGGAAGAGGCGGGTAAAGAAAGCGGCCATGACGATGATCAGCAAAATCACGGCCAGGCTCATCAGTCCGTAGTCGGTGGAAAAGAGATCGATCATCAGCTTCATGGTTCCTCCCTGTTTAGTTTCCGCAGTCTTGCGGTATGTCTCACTATGGCCGCTGGGCCTGGCTGGAGGCTTGTGCTGCATCAAGCTTTGACTGCTGTCGCTTTGAGGCAGAGCAAGCTGGCGCGCATTGCGAACCCTTAATCGTGGCGGGCGTTTTCAGGGACTTTTACTTTGAAGTTGCCGAAATTCCTTTTAGCGGAGGGAGCCGTTGCCAACTTACTTTCGCAAAAAGGGCAGTGCTACCTCTGCAGGAATGGGGCATACATAGGGCTTGCCCTCGCGGCGTTGCAGTAGTTCTTCCTTGGCTCGTTCCAGCAACTCGGGCTGGGCGAACAACTCCACGGCGGTGGCAGTCAGAATTTTTGCGGCGTGCACCATGCCGGTGTGAGCCAGGCCGGACTGCCCTTGCGACACCATCTGCCAGGAGTGCAGCGGCGTGCCGAAAGCATAGCAGGCCACCCAGGCCTGAACCGTGGGCGTAATCCAGCTCACATCGGCCACGTCGGTGGAGCCGAACATGATGTCTCTGGCGTTCGGGTCGTAGGGCGTCAAACCTTCAAAAATGGCCGGCACCTTGCCGCGCAGCACGCTCGCCAAAGGGCGGCTGACGGCATCGACATCGTTTTGGTCCAGCGTGGCCTGGAACTGGCCGGCAACAGCATGCGCCTGTGCATCGGCTTGCAACTGTCCCAGTGCCTGCATCTGCGCATGCATCACGCTGTTCAGAGTGCTGTTTTGCAGCAGATTGGAGCAGGCCTTGTCGAAGATGATTTCGAGTTTGCAGTCCGTCATCAGCGCGGCGCCACGCGCCACGTTCTGAACGCGTTCATAGAGTTCGGTGGCTTCGTGGTTGCGTGCTGCCCGCACCAGATACAGCACTTCGGCGCGCGCCTGCACGACATTGGGCGACAGACCACCGCTATCGGTGATGGCGTAGTGCACGCGGGCGTCCGAGGGCATGTGCTCGCGCAAATAGTTCACCCCTACGTTCATCAGCTCCACTGCATCCAAGGCGCTGCGGCCCAGGTGGGGAGAGTGCGCGGCATGCGATGCCTTGCCATGGAAGACAAACTTCGCCTGAATATTGGCCAGCGTGCTCTGGCTGAACAGGCCGGTGTAGCTGGCTGGGTGCCAGGTCAGTGCTGCATCCACATCATCGAACACACCGGCGCGAGCCATGAATGTCTTGCCGGAGCCGCCTTCCTCGGCCGGACAGCCGTAATAGCGCACGCGTCCATTCGTTCCGGTGCTTTTCAGGTGCTGTTGCAGAGCAGTAGCGGCAAAGTGCGCCGAAGTGCCCAGCAGATGATGGCCGCAGCCGTGGCCGGCCAGACCAGGGCTGTCGGTGGACGGGGTGCACACCAGTGCACCGCTTTGCTGGTTCAGGCCTGATAGGGCGTCGTATTCACCCAGCAAGGCAATGACCGGGCCGGTATCACCCCATTCGGCCATGAAGGCGGTGGGGATGCCAGCCACATCGCGCGTGATGCGGAATCCAGCCTGCTGCAGTGCATTAATGTGGAGCTGGACCGAAGCGTTCTCGGCATAGCGCAGCTCGGCCAGAGACCAGATCTGGTCGGCCAGTGCCGTCATGCGCGGTGTCTCACGTTGAAAGAAATTCTGCAGGGCGCTCATCGCTTGCATGGCAAAAGGGTCCTTGAGCTGTGGTGAAGAAGATAGGGCATGAGGAAGCAACCGGCCGATTACAGCGAGCGCAGGTTGCAGGGCAGGCTCTTATTCGGGCTTGACGCCGGCCTTGTCGAGCAGGGCCTTGTTGCGCTTGAGTTCGGCGGCGATCTGGGCCGGGAACTGGGAGGGCGCCGTCTCGGTCGCCGTAGCACCCAGATTCTTCAGATGCTTTTGCACCTCGGGCAGATGGACGGCTTTGACCGCTGCATCCTGCAACTGCTTCACGATGGGGGCCGGTGTGTTGCTGGGGACGACCAGACCGAACCAACTGATGCCCAGTTCGTTGAGTTCGTCGTAGCCCAGCTCCTTGAATGTCGGCACATTGGGCAGCTCGGGCGAGCGGCCATGTGAGGCGATCACCAAAGGCAGCAGCTTGCCACCCTTGATCTGTGGCATTGCCGAGGGCAACTGGTCGGTCATGATCTGGACCATGCCGGCAAGGGCGTCATTGAGTGCAGGGCCGTTACCGCGATAGGGCACGATCTGGATCTGGGTCTTCATGGTTTCGTTGAACGAGGCAACCATCAGATGTCCCAGCGTTCCCAGTCCCGGTACTCCGGCACTGTAGGTGCCGGGCTGTGCCTTGATCTTGGCGAGGAAGTCGTTGAAGTTGTTCACGCCCATCTTGGGGTGGGCCATATAGACCGAAGGCATGGTCACCAGATTGGCCACCGGCAGCAGCTTGCCTTCAATCTTGCTGGCGCGTTTGTAGAGCAAGGGGTTGATGGTGGCCGTGCTCACGGTAGCCATGCCAATGCTGTAGCCGTCTGGAGTTGCATGGGCGATGGCCTCGCTGCCGATCAGCCCCCCAGCGCCGCCCTTGTTGTCCACGATCACCGGTTGCCCCAGTGTGGTGCGCATGCCTTCGGCAATCACGCGCGCCACGATGTCGGTGGAGCCACCGGCGGCAAAAGGCACGATGAGCTTGACAGGTTTGCTTGGATAGACGCCAGCGGCCAGCGCCTGCGACGCGGCCAGGGTCCACAAGGAGCTGGCAACCGCCAGCGAGAGCAGGCCGACGTGGCTAGTGAGGCCATTTTTGCAGCCGCGAGTGCGTGAAGATATGGGCATGGAGGGCTCCTGAAAGATATCGGCCAATGCGTGCCTACACCATCAGTGCTGTTCACGAATTTCTGCCGTCATGAAAATGAAATATAGAAATTTCGTAGCCTTGGCAGTACATGGTATTTGCGGTTAGCTATAAGCTTTATCGATACCTCTGGTGCACCTCTCTCTATGGAGAGTGATGTTGTGTTTTTCTCATTAAGGTTCGTCGCACATCGCAAAGTTCGTCGAAGCTTTTTCAAAGTAAAGTTCGTCGTGAGAGTTAATTCTTGTTTTCGCTCTGTTGCGTTGTGTGAGTAAATCCGTTCGAGTCGGTATGACCTGCTCCCTTCTAGCCATACCAACGTAAAGTTAGTGAAGTCCATCAACCAGGAGAATGATGGATATGAAGAAGAGCAGATTCACCGAAGAGCAGATCATTGGCTTCCTCAAGCAAGCAGAGGCGGGGATGCCTATCAAGGAACTGTGCCGCCAAGGCGGTTTCAGCGATGCAACGTTCTACAAGTGGCGCGCCAAGTTCGGTGGCATGCAGGCCACGGATGCCAAGAAGCTGCGGGAACTTGAATCCGAGAACTCCAAGCTCAAGCGCTTGCTGGCCGAGGCCCACCTTGACATTCACGCGCTCAAGGACATCTTCGGCGTAAAGCCTTAGCCCCGCAGGCCAAACGCGCAGCAGCCGCCAAGATGATTTCTGAGCATCATCTGTCCGAACGCCGCGCATGTCTCCTGGTGGGGCTCTCCAGAGATTGCTACCGCAATCCGCCCTTGGTGGATGAGCGTACACAGTTGCTCAGCTCCAAGATCGTTGAGATCGCGCAGGTGCGTCGTCGTTTCGGCTATCGCCGCATCCACGACCTGCTGCGCCCGGAGTTCCCAGGCGTCAATCACAAGCGGGTGTATCGGCTGTACAACCAAGCACAACTGGCGGTTCGCAAGCGCAAGAAGGTATGGCGCGCTTCCAGCGAACGCGTGCCCCTCACGGTGGCAACACATGTCAATGAAGTCTGGAGCATGGACTTCGTCTCCGACAGCTTGGCCAACGGGCGGCGCATCAAGTGTTTGACGGTGGCCGATGACTTCTCGCATGAATGCGTGGATATCTCGGTGGACTACGGACTCTCAGGGCAATACGTCACTAGGCTGCTCGAGCGTGCGGCCACCTTCAGAGGTTACCCAACTGCAGTGAGAACCGACAACGTACTAAATGCAATAGGTCTTTTGCCAAACGGCAACAGCATCGTGCACCGGTCTGGTGGCGCAGATCGGGAAACCTTAAAGAACGGTGAGCAAAGTCGGCGACGCGCTTCCGCCGCACAAGGGTGCCTCGGTTAACCATAGTGGAAACAAGATTCACGGCGTCGTCATCGTCGTGATCTTTACCGTACCTAAAACAGCATAGGCAGCCCAGCGGAAGGTCCGAGCATTATCTAGGGGGTCACCAACCTAGGTTGGCGCCCCGACGGCCCTATTGAGAGGGATCGATCCGCTGGGCAAACTCTGCTCGAAGAACCGCCGATAGGGCTGGTTCTTCTTGATCATTCCGTACGCTACGCGTGCCATCTTGGCCGCCACGGCCGTCAGCGCCTTGCGCTTGAGGTCCGGATCCTTGGGGTTGCTGCTGACGTATCGGTCGTACTTCTCTCGAAATGAGTTCTCACGTGCTCGAACGGCCACAACAGCGGCCAGCCAAAATGCCAGCCGCAGACGGGCATTGCCTCGCTTGGACAACTGTTCTCGACCGCGATGGACGCCGGATTGACTCTTGGCCAGATCAAAGCCGCAAAACTTCAGGAACTGACGGTGATGCCCAAATCGACGCAAATTCCCTGCCTCGGCAAGGATGGTCAGTGCATTGATGGGCCCAACGCCTGGCAAGGACATCAGATGGTTGTAGTCGGCCTCGTTCGCGAGAAGGTCCTGCACCTGTTGTTCGAGCTGACGGCGTAGCGCATTGAGCTGCTGGTAGTGACGCAGCGTGAATCGGAACATCTGTACGGCAACGCTTTGTGGATCATGCGGTAGTGCTCCCGAGTCTGCACATGCCTCCCAGATCTCAGTGAGCTTAGCCACGCGATGCACGCGGCGCCCCACCAAGGCAGAGGCCAGCTCGATGAATTCCTGGCACGTGTGCTGCCGCACATGCACTGGAGTGGGGAACTCGATCATGAACTTCACCCACCACTCGTTGCGGGTGCTGCTCCAGTATTTATGCATCTCAGGGAAGTACAGAGGAACGTGGTGATTGATGATTGCGTGCTGTACCTTGGTTCTAGCGCGGCTGATCTGGTAGTAGGTCTTCGATAGCTCCTGGATGTTGTGATGACCGGCCAGCATGGGGTCGACATACTGCTGAACCCGTCCCTGCTTGAGCATCTCCAGAATGACGGCGGCATCCTTCGGATCATTCTTGTCCCAGGAGTTGAACATGGCTTCGCGGAACCGGGACTGGGCCACGGAAGAGATCGAGACAACGTCGAAGCCCGCTGTGAGCAACCGATGTGCGATCGGGCGGTGATAGTCCCCCGTGGGCTCCAGGGCCACGCGACAGCGACCGCCAAGGCTATGCAGGAAGTCAACCAGGCGCTGCATGTCTGCGGCACTGTTGGTCATGCGAAAACGGTACCGCTGAGCCGATGAAGTCTCGATAAGAACGGCATTGCAGTAGCGGGCTACATCGATTGCAACCCAGTGCATTGGGGAGATAAGTAGGTTCGTGTCAGCCATGGCATGGGGCTCCTTCGGCAGTTAGCAGTCCAAAGGATGCTTGCTGCCGAAAGTGGCTGACAACTACTATGCATTTACTACGGCAAGGAGTTCACCAGCCGGGCCTTCATCGCCTGGACGCAATCACATGGCGTGCGCCACCTACTGATCCAGCCAGGACGGCCCATGCAAAACGGCTACATCGAGAGTTTCAATGGCAAGTTCCGTGACGAGTGCTTGAACGAGCACTGGTTTGAGACGCTGGTACAGGCGCGATCAACGATTGCAAGCTGGCGTCAGGACTACAACCAGGTGCGACCGCACAGCAGTCTCGGGCGAATACCGCCGGCCGAGTTTGCTCAACGGCATCGCATCATCAATCAGAGACCGCCGGCTTCCAGCAAAGAGATCAAGTAAGCTTTAACCCGGACTTCCGAATGATTGGTATGACGGAAGGGGGCAGGTCAGTTCTTCGCCGCTCAAAGGCCGCTATCACGGCTTGCGAACTGGCGGAGCCGACCCGTTGCTGTCGTTCGTGCTTCGTCAGCAGGTGTCTGTTGTGCAGCGATAGTCGCCATTGACTGGAAATGCCTCAAATCACGCTATCAGGCATATAGCAGTCGTTCAACTTGAGCACCAACTGGGCGACTGCTGTTAGCTTGACCAGATGTCGCGGAATTACGATTCCAGCGGAAATCTAAATCGATTCAGGAGTTTGCCCTCTGTGACCTGCTTGAAGAAAACGCAATCCAGTCGGCCAAGGCCATCACCAGTAACGACAGCCC
Organism: Comamonas testosteroni; assembly: GCF_030505195.1. Lineage (NCBI taxonomy): Bacteria > Pseudomonadati > Pseudomonadota > Betaproteobacteria > Burkholderiales > Comamonadaceae > Comamonas > Comamonas testosteroni. Next base: position 456,102 of record NZ_CP129672.1, on the reverse strand, counting down.
AACGAGCGGAAATAGAACTCCTCCTAGAAAGAGCATAGCCAGAACGCCACGCAGGACACGGCGATCACTGGGTAAAGGTGGTGCCCCCAAGCCGGCGCTCGGCCTACGCTTCCACCACATAACTGCGGCACTTACACACAACAAGATGATGCCCAGGCAAGCTACGGTTAGAAGCGCCTGGTTTAAAACACCGAACTCTTGTCCGAGGTGCACATTGATTCCCCATTCGAGAGATTTGCCGACCGGTCCATAGTCTGCAAACGACATGTCTAGCAATGGGCGCCCGCTGTATTGGTCGAGGTGAATCACTCTCTGCTGGCTTATGTCCTCAGGGTATACCGAGGCTGTATAGACGCCTTGGCTGCCTTTGGGCCACTGAACGGCGTAACCGGCTGAGATTGCCGAATTTTTGAAAATTGCAATAGCTTGATCAAGCGTCAATGCAGGCGGCAAACCTGTAGCGAGGGGTTCAGCTATTGTTGAAGACTGATCCTGCCCTTCATGCCCTTCATGCCCTTCATGGCCGGATCGAGGAACCTTGGCCTGAAGCAGTGACCAAGCCGCGTTGCCTCCTTCGGACAGCTTGACCTCGGACATTGGGATCTGCACTCGAACACCCGATGGGTATCCGTAGTTCTGTCCGTTCGCCCATTGATTGACCTTTGCTCCCCAGAATACCGACCATGGCATCCCTGTGACGGCAAGAAATAGCAATATGCCACCTACGAACAGACCGGTCACTGCATGCAAATCACGCCAGAAGATCCGCTTGACGGGTTTGCCACGCACAGATATGACACCGCCACTGCGGCCCCGTGGCCACCATAGATAGATTCCAGTGAGGACCAACAAGATGGACCATCCCGCGGCGATTTCAATCACACCGCGAGCGACGGAGCCAAAGTATTTCAGGCTATGAAGTTTTCGCACCGTCCACGCGACGCTGCCTCCGTCAGGTAAGGCACCCAAGACACGAGCGCTGTAGGGGTCGATAAATACCGAGAGTCGTTCGCCAGTATTGGTAGCAATGAGAGCTTCTGCACTGCGCGTTGAGCTTGGGGGCGGCGTGTACCTCACCAGGGTGCCAGGATGTGCCGCCAGCGCGGCAGCTGCTAGCTGACCGTCTGGAAGCGCCTGATTCGATGCTTGTGTGACTGACTTTAGCTCATGATGAAAAAAATCATCAACCTGGTTCTTGAAGACATAGATTCCTCCGGTAATGGCGAGCCAGATGAGGAATGGCAGCACCAGCAATCCGGCATAGAAATGCCACCGCCATACGGCTCTGTAAAGATCGGTCGCAAGGCGCTGCTCACTTGGCTTTTGCTCGACATTGAGATGGACGCTAGACACTTAGAACCTCACATTCAAACTAGCGTAAATCCCGCGGCCATCAGCAGGTGAGTAGCCTGATGAACCACTGTCATACCACGCATAGACATACTTGCGGTTGGTGACGTTTTTGAGCTGTAACCCAAGATCTGTCTTGTCATCCAAGCGGTACGAAGCGCCTAGATTCAGTACCGCAAATTTTCCCGCTCGGCCTTGAGTATTGGTGCGCTCGAGATAGTAATCCCCTTGCGCATTTCCCCAGGCGGACAGTTTCACGCGATCTGTCGCTTGCCAGTCAACACCAGCTGAGAGTAAGTAGTGCGGCACATTTTCGATTTCTTTGCCCAAAGTGTTGGGTGCACTAGGGTCAGGCGCAGTGATACGTGCCGATTGATGCGAGTAGGCAACCCAGGCCATGGTTCGCGCACTCGGCTTCATGTTGAACTGGACGTCAAACCCCTTGCGCAGGGTCTTACCCACGTTCCCTAGACCTCCTGGGTCGGGCAGCCCATCGACACCCAGCACTCGTGCCACTTCGCCGGAAGCACGTTGCTCCCAGTAAGCCACTCGGCCGTTGAGCCAGGGTAGGGGCGAAAACTTCACTCCTGTCTCCCAACCGTCATTGATCGACGGTTTGAGGTTGCGCTGCTGCGTACGATAAGCGTCGATTCCAGAGCCGATCTGGAAAGTGCGCCCCCAGTTGGCATAGACACTCGCTTGGGAGCTGAGCGTGTAGGCCACGCTGATTTTTGGCTGCTTGATCAGTCCATAGTTATGAACTGGATAGCGAGCCCCTGTGAGGCGATCGGTGAAGTTTCCGTCGACGTTATCTACTCGCAGTGCCGGAATGATCTTTAGCGCCTCAATCGGGCGAATCACCGCTTGAGCATACGCACCCTGGGTATTCAGGTCGAAGTCCCAGTCGCGAAACTGTGATGTTCTGATGCGTTCTGTTGTGCGAAAGCGCTGGCCAACATTGCTTTGCCATTGCGCGTCGAGTCCACCTTCGAGTGTGAACTCATGCGCCCATTGGACTTTAGGGCGCCAGGTCAAGGTGGTTATCGCCCCTTGCTGTTGCTCGTCGTTGTAGCGCTCTTGCTGTGAGCCAGCGGTAGAAAAGCGAACCCAGCGTTGGTTCTGGTACTGATTCACATAGACCTTGGCAGCCAGTGAGAGCTCTGGCGTCAGCTCTCCATCCAGATGTGCGCTCAGTTGACCCGTTTCGCGCTCTCCGCGGTCTGCCGCTGCATAGGCTGGCGAGCTGCGCGGTGCCTTCATGGCTTCGTCATAGCTGAGGTAGCCAGACTCCAGCGCTTTGTTGCGGTAGTAGCGTGCAATAACGCCAGTTCTCCAGCGTCCATCGTCAGAGGTATAGAACCACTTGCCGGACATCGAGATCTTTCGGGCATCGGCATGGTCTCTGTAGCCGTCGGAGTCGCGCCAAGCCAGAAAATAGTTCTGGCTCCAGTTGCCACTTTCAATGCCCTTGGAAAGCTGAAACTCCTTGGTCCCGAAGCTGCCAACGGTCATGCTGGCTCGTCCTTCATTGCCGCCGGTACGTGTGATCACGTTGGCGTTTCCGGCAATATTGTTCAAGCCGTACCGGGCGTCGTTGGTTCCGCGAACAATTTCTATGGACTCGATGTCCAGAGGAAAGACAGCATCCAAAAACGGCATACCCCCGGCGTTGTCGTTGCTCGGGATGCCATCAATGAGGAGCTTCACGGCATTGACACGGCCTTCGCCGTTAAAGCCTCGAAAGGAAAAGCGGCCCGCGTCGGTGCCTTGTTTGAACTGCGTGACCTGGACGCCTGGAGCTTTGGACATCAGCTCCCAGCTGTAGTCGACATGCTCATTGGCCAATACATCCGCGCCCAGGATGTCCACTGAGCTAAATACATTGCGCGCGGACAGAGGGCCTGAGGCGCTGGCACTGACGTTGACTGTGCCAAGGGTTAAAGAGGAATCACCTGTCGTTCCTGGGATCAGCCCCTGGGCGCCAGCAGCGGAAGTGAGAGATATCGCAACGGCAAAAGCAATTGGATGACGTTGAAAAAGTGGGAATCGAGCGAGAGTCACGTTAAGCCAAACATGGTGAGGGAAGCTGCAAATACCAATGGATGAGGCAGTTGGTCAGTTGCAGCTCCAGTTCATTTCAATGAGAGTTGCCAGTCGAGTGCGCAGGGTGAGCACCATGCGGGTCCATCTGTACCATCCCATCAAAAGAGGAGAACAGCGCACGTTGCTTGGGTGTCATGGCAGCCTCGGCTTGTGCCACGTTCCACGCCAGCTGGCTTGCGGAAGTTGCTGACAAGCCAGCCATCTCAAGCATCTTGGGGTCTTTGAGACCGTCGCCTCCGCACACGGCAACCGTCCACTGGCCATGAGCGTTGCGCTTGAGCAAAGCACGTCCACCACGGCTGCCCTGGATCCATCCTGCAACAGCATGCGACCCTAAGATGGAGACTGGGGCCACTTCAAGTCTCGAATCAGGCTTGTCCCAGATATCCTTCATCGCACGTTGAATCGCTGTTGACTCGGTGGACGACGCAACTGGCGTCACGGCAAACGCCTGAGTTGCTACCAACCCTGAAGTGGTGGCGAAGCAAAGGGCCAAGGCCAAGCCCTGCCATCTGAATCTATTCATGAGTTTGTTCCTTAGCAATGGGTCGGAATCAGAAGCTGGCAGCAAGGCCGATTTGGGCAGCCCGGCCCGGCATGGGATAGCCTGGGCGGTATGCGTACTTTCGATCGAACAGGTTTTCTAATGCCATGAAGACTTCACCCTTTGAGCCAAGCGCCGGCAAGGGATAAGCCATGCGCAAATTCGCCACGGCAAAAGAGCCTACTTTCTCGGTGTTGAGAGCATCCGCTGCGCGTGCGCGGCTGAGTGCCCAAACCTGGGATTGGTGCTGCGCGTCAAAGGCGATACGTATCGGACCCGCTTTGCCGTTCACGCCAATCGTCAGTGCACGACGAGGGCTGTAAGGCAAGTTGTCGATACTGGGATCCAGCAGCGTTACTGCGGCAAAGCCAGACCAGTTTTTGCCCAGCGCCTGTCGCATTGACAATTCCATGCCACGCATCCGATAGCTACCAAGATTGATGAACTGGGGAGGCGGCGGCAGGCTGGGTGGGAAACCGAAGACATACCGATTCTTCACCTTGTCCTGGAACACACTGGCATCGAATTGCGTGGAATCCGACGCAGTCCATTTGAATCCCACTTCGGCATGATCCATTTCTTCGGCCGATAGCTGCTTCCAGGTGGAGCCGAGTGCCGGGATGAGAGATGCCAGAAGTGGCGTTTCCAGGCCCGGGTAGTTGATGCCACGCGAGACATTGGCATAGATCGTGAGCCTCTCCGAGGCGAGAGACAAACCGGCATGTGGTGCGGTCTTGTTGCCGAACTGACTATGCTCGTAAAGTCTCAACCCGGCAGAAGGCACAAGGCTCCACGTACTTGACAGCGGAATGTCTTGACTGAGCCCGATATATGGCGAGGTGATCCTGAATGTCGGCGCATCGAAGTAGCCGCTGGGAGCAGGGGATATGCGCCTGAACGTGGCATCGCCCGAGATCTGGTCGTGGTCGATGCCGGCAATGACGCTCCCGCCTTTCCATGGGGAAAACTGCTCCTTCCAGCGCAGGCCACTCATCCGGAATTTGTTGATGCTGTCGCCGTCCGGTGCAGGCTGGTTGAGCCAATCGCCCCGTCCCTGGCTGCTGTAGAACTTGAGCTCGCCGCGCCAATCACCATGTTCATGGGAAACCGAAGTGCTTAGCATGCTGGCCTTGGTGTTGTACTGAGGCGCTACAGCCGGAGCGGCAAGACGCGCATCACCAGGGTCTCGGGCTTTGTTGTCCACCTGTAGGAAGCTGGCTGCAATGGACCAGTTGCTATCCAAGCGATAGCCGATGCGTCCCATGAGGTTGCTCAGCTGGCCGTCTGCATTCGTGCGGTGGCCATCAGAACGCGCAAATCCTTGGGCCAGACTCCAATCCAGGTTCCCGCTCTTGCCCAGCAGCGTCGCCTGCTCGGTGACAGTGCCATAGGAGCCGGCGGAAACTCGTGCATCACCATGCACCCCATCTTCTGTGGCGCGGCGAGTCTCCAGATTGATGGAGGAAAAGTTGTTGCCGTTAATCTGAGGCTGAGGACTCTTGTAAACGGTGATGGACTGCATGCCATTGACTGGCAGCAAATCCAGCAACGGATGGCTCCACAGCCCCATATAGAAAGGCACGCCATCGATATAGGTCTTGATTTCACTGCCTGGGCGGCTGACGCCCATGCCTCGAATGTAGACCGCGCCACCTTGGTCGCCGCCGAAAGCGCCGACCGGGTTGTAACGCGAGATCTGAACGCCGGGCGTGCGCCGCAGCGCAGAGGCCAAGTCCACGGCATTTTGATCGCGCAGTTGCTCTTGGCTGATGACTGCGGAGCTGGCGGAGAACGGGTCGAGGTCCAATTCCTCAACCACGGGGCGTGCATTCACGGTCACAGTGGGGAGCTGGGCCTGTGATGACTCATCACTACCGGTAGCAATTGAATTGGCTTGCTTCGAAGACGGTGTACTTGCAGGCTGTGCATCAGCAATAGGCGCAGAGCAAGCAAAAACGCAAGCGATGCCCAACGGAAGGGGCGAAGAAAGAGAAGAATCCATAGTGATTTCTGTTGAGGCTCCTTGGGGAGCACACGAAAAGCGGCGCCGGCACAAGCAAGCTTGAGTCGGTTGGTCTAAGCAGAAATCGTGGGTGGAGGTCCGCGCGGCAATGCGGGTTGCCAGGGCGGATCGGGAAGCTCAATCGTCGCTACGGGTGCCAGTGCAAGCACATGGGTAGGACGCAAAACCTCCGGCATCTGGACGACAACCGGTAGTAGCGCGAGGCTGGCGTGCAAACGGCAATAAGGACATTCAGCGGACGGTGAGGCAGAGGGGGCGGGTTTGCCGTCCTCTGAAGCTAGACTGCCATCGTCGTGATCAAGCTGTACAAACCGAGTGCCGAGACTGGTGCATACCTGGACCCAGCTTCCCCCGGAGGAGCCCATGGCCTGAGCAAGCGGTGCCGCGAGCCATCCCCAAATCAGCGCGAGCATGACCAGCCTGACGCACCGAGTGCGCCAGGAAGCATGGCTGATAAGCGGAAGTGGCAAGAGCACGGCTATTGAGTTACCGATAAGGGACGGCGTGGGATGAAACCCCTAGCACTTGGCAGAGGCCAGCCTCAATCAGTGTGTATGGCCGCCGTGTCCGGCAGGAGCTGCGTTGCTATTGAGCGGCCGCACGGGGGCCTGAACTTCGACTGTCTCGCGCTTTCCATCCTTGCTTTCAAAGCTCAAAGTGAGGGAGACGGTGTCCCCCACGCTGACAGGCTTTTGCAGGTTCATCAACATGACGTGATAGCTACCAGGCTTGAGCTCTACAACCTTGCCCGCAGGCAGCTCGATTGCAGGCACTTGGCGCATCTTCATCACGTTGTCCTGCATTGCCATCTCATGCACCTCAACGTTGGGCGTGAGGGGTGAGCTCGCAGAGACCAGCTTGGTATCTTTCGTTGATTGCAGTTGCATAAAGGCACCGGTAGCCTTTTGCTGAGGAACCGTGGCCCTTACCCAGGCGTCTTTGACAGTGACTTGGGCCTGGGCAGCGGCTGCTGCGATCAGCGTGGCTGCGGCGACAAGAGAGCGAATTGCGAGTTTCATAGTGATCTCCTTGGAGGGGGTTAAGAGGAATGGATCTCAGACTGGATGAAGAAGCTGGCGTATGTCCTCAGCAAACTCCTGAGCAGTCTGCTGATGGCGCATAGCAAGACGTAGCTTTCCAGCCGGGTCGTAGATGTAGGTCAGTGCCGAGTGGTCCATGGTGTAGGACGATCCGGTGGGCACTTTTTTGTAGAAGACTTGGAAGTCTTTGGCTGTAGCGGCAGTGCGTTCCAAGTCCCCATACAGGCCGAGGAAGCTGGGGTCGAAAGCCGCTGTGTATTCCTTCAAGACTTGCGGTGTGTCGCGCTCGGGATCGATCGTGACAAAAATCACCTGAAGATGGTCCGCGTCCTGGCCGAGAAGCTGCTTGACTTCTATCGCCCGCGACAGGGCAGTAGGGCAAACGTCAGGACACTGTGTGAAGCCAAAAAAGATCATCACCGCCTGACCCTTGAAGTCAGCAAGCGTGCGTTCTCGTCCCTCTGGGTCCTTCAAGCGGAAGTCTTGTCCGTAAGTCGACCCGGTGACATTGAGGCCGTGGAAACTCGTCACTTTTTGATCAGAGCAACCGGCGAGCGCCGCAGTAACAGACAGAGCTCCCCATACGAGGACGCTGCGCCGACGACAGGCGTTTTTATGCATAACAGACTCTTTTTGAATCAGCTACCTCATCGCTCGCTGCATGGCACATGCATAAAAAGCGTCGCGTAGAGGTAGCGGTACTCGCAAAAATGCAAGCACCGAAGCTATGGGAACTGAATATGGAGACTAAGTGCGCTCACTCATGCAAGCACAAAAGGCGTGCGGAGAGTCGATGCGATGGCACTGCACGATAGGCAGGCGCAGGCCAGTACCAAGCGCGTAGCTTGGTTGTTTGCGGATTCACGCCAACGTCGGAGATGGCGGGCCTCGTGGAGGAAGTGGTGCGCCTACTCGGGCTGCAAGACTGGCAGCGGCCAAGAACAGAGGTTCATGTGCTGGTAACAGGTTAGTACCAGGCAACGCATGCGCAATGGGCAATGGCAGGGCTGCCGGAAGGCAAAGCGAGCACTCTAGAGTGTGCTGTCCGGCTTGCAATGGCCGACCATCGTCATCAACAGCAACCATCGTGATGTTGCCTCCCGCAGAGCACACCAACTGCATGGAGACTGGATGGACAAGAGGCGATGCCACCGCGACACCCAATACCACAACAAACCACGCCAGAACGAGGCGTAGAAGTAGTGGAGAGGTGCGCAGCAGATGCATGGGCGCATTATGTATGTAATTCCAGAAATCTCTGAACTGAACGGATAGGCATTCCTTGCAGGCTTACCGTCCTGAGCGTTACTCGATCGGTTCGCCTGTGTCGGGAATGTCGTCAGTTGTGCTTTGTCAAAACTGGTACTGAACACCAGCACTCAATGTGCGCGGTGCACCGGGAGCATAAAGACGCGTGCCGCCAATTACGGAGGCGGTGGTCGCATAGGCCTTGTCTGCCAGATTGGCCACCTGGACATAGACACGGTAGTTCTGGCTGCCTCTTGCTGTATAGCTCAGGCCCAGATCCCAGGTGTTGTAGCCGCCATAGGTCACGGTATTGGCGGCATCAACGGCATAGCTGCCAACCTTGCGATAGGTCACCGTGGCAGCCCATTGCGCCAGAGGTTTCCAGGTCGCACTGACTGTGCTGGTGTATTTGGGTACGCCTGCAACGCGATTGCCGACAAGGCTGGCGGTACCGTTCTCTGTGACTTTGGAGTTCGCGCTTCCATAGGTCATCGCCAGATCCAGAGTCCGGTGCACGGACCAGAGTGCACTGGCCTCAATGCCTGTACGCCTTGTGGCTCCGTAGTTCTCGTACACGCCTGGGGCAACAGCGCGGATCTCGTCACTGGAATTGAGTCGGTAGGCTGCGACGTCCAGAGAGACGCCTTGCCAAGGGGTCAGCTGGGCACCGATTTCTGTCTGCTTGAAAACGTTGGGGCTCACCGCAGACGCGCCCAGGGCATATTTGGCAAAGGTGCTCGGCAATGCAAACCCCTCAGCCCAACTGGCGCGCAGTTGCAAAATGCCCGGCAGTACCTCTGACTTCACCCCGACCTTTGGGCTGGCGTGACTCATCTTGGCCAACGGGCCGCAAGGATCAGAGCCGGTTTCCGGGCCCAGCAGCTTGCAGCCGCCACTAAAGCGATCCCAGCGCATGCCCAGGGTTGGGGTGAACAGTCGGTGCAGTGGCACCTCTAGCTCGCCAAAGGCAGATAGGCTGTTGAGTTTGCTCTGTCTGTCGTTGATGGCGGGGCTTGTGCGAATTCGGTTATTGGTGCCGTCGTAATACTCGTAATCGGTGCTTTCACGGAAGGTCTCAAGCCCCAGAACCCAGTTGACATGCTGGCCGGCCACATCGCTGTGCCCGTTCAAGCTGGTGCCAGCTCCAAATACCGTCCGATCATAGGATTCCTCACGTTGCTTCCAGCCGCCGCTGGTGGGTCTTGTGAACCAGCGTGTGAAATCTTGGCGCGTTAAATACGCAAAGCTCAGCAGCTTGACTTGCGGCGAGAGCGTGTAGTTCACATCGGCGCGAAGCGTCCCGAAATTCTTCTTGGAGCCATCGTTCTGAGTTCTGAGGTCGATCCCATAGGGATCGGACTTCAGCTGCGGCTCGGTGATGTAGCTTGCCGAGTTGCCGTTGGCGTGGTGCAGCCGTCCTGACAGGACCACCTCCAGATCATTGGTGATGCTATGGCGCCAGCGACCGGACACCGTGCTGCGCTCGGCATCCGACTGCGGGCGGAAACCATTGCCGCGTGCATGCTGTGCAGCAAAATTGATGTCATCGCCATTGTCCAGTTGTCGTCCCAATGCCCATTGCCCGTCAAAGGTAGAGTGGGAGCCGAGCCGCAGGTCCAGGTCGTTGTACACCCCGCCTTTGCGCGTGTTGATGGCAACCAGTCCTGCGCGGTTGAAGTTGCCGTACAACGGCGATACAGGGCCTTTGTAGACCGTGAGTCGGTCAATTTCCAGCGGAATGACAACGTTGAAATCAACATAGCCATCCGCATGAGACATGGCCTCATTGAGAGGAATGCCATCCAGCACGGCACCAATGTCTCCACCATGGCCACCGCCACCAAAGCCGCGCATCACTATGCCATCTGCGACACCAGGCAACTGATAGTTCTGGACATTCATCCCCGGAACATGGCGAAACAGCTCCTTGGTTTCGCTGATATGCAGGTCCTTGATCTGGGCGTTTTCAATGGTGGTCGTGGAGTATGCCGCTGACGCATCCTCCATCGCCTGGCCTTTGACCTCGATCGTGGCCAGCTCGGGATGCTCCGTACCTTGTGCTGTTGATTCGTGGGGAACGGATTGGGTCCATCCGAGAGCGGGGAATGCGGCGACTAGTGCAAGTGCCAGTACGCTGCGGGGCTTTTGAAGCATTGTTTGCATGATCCTTCCTCTATGTAAGAAGAATCTAGCAATCTTCATACCAGCCCTTATGAGTAGCCACAGCCGGCACTAAGCTTGGACGACAGCCCTAACTTAGGTCAGTGTGGGTGATGATGTGCACTGTGATGGTGCGATTGCTCGGGGAGTGCCACGATGTTGATGCTGCCATGGTGCACGCCACGCTCGGCCATGATGCTTTCCGCGAAACGGCGTACTGCTTGAGCAGAGCCTTTTAAAAGCACGGTCTCTAGACAGTTGTCGTGATCGAGATGGGCGTGGGTGGTGGAGATCGTCAACTCGTGGTGCTGATGTTGAACCCGCGCCAGCCGGTCCGAGAGATCTCGCTCGTGATGGTTGTATACATAGGACAGGCAGGCAATGCAGGGCCCCTCCACATTTTGGGTTTCACGCGCATTTGCGAGATGCACGTGAAGGATGTCCCGGACAGCCTCAGAGCGGTTGCCATAGCCTTTTGCGGCAATGTGCTCGTCGAATTCTTGGGCTAGCCGATCATCAAGGGAGATAGTGAAACGTTCCATACATCAAATGGCGGATTACAGACTTGTGTAGCAGTGCAAGTGTAGGTTGCAAGGCTTGATCCAGCAGAACAGCTTGCTTGAAAACAGTATCTGGCACTGCTTGATGCATTCTGAAAAACTGCTGTGGATCGGAATGAGCTCGTCGCGGGGTAGACCGTTTGCCGACGTCCCCCAGAAATTGAGTAGCAGGCGAGCTTTGAGTCCAATCCCGTGCAACAGGAGATTGGACTTGAAGTAAAGATTTACGGGAGAACAGATCATTGGCTTCCTGCGGGAAGCCCAATCGGGCTTGTCGGTGGCTGAACTGTGCCGAGGGCACGGTTTCTCCGAAGCCAGCTATTACCTTTGGCGCAGCAAGTTTGGCTGTATGTGCTCGTCCGATGCCAAACGTCTGAAGGAGCTGGAAACCGAAAACGGATGACTCAAACGGCTACTGGCCGACGCCCTGCTTGAGCATCACCAGAAAGACGGCGGCATCCTTCGGATCAATCTTGTCCCAGGAGTTGAACATGGCTTCGCGGAACCGGGACTGGGCTACGGAAGAGATCGAGACAACGTCAAAGCCCGCTGTGAGCAACCGATGGGCGATCGAGCGGTGATAGTCCCCGATGGGCTCTAAGGCCACACGACAGCGACCGCCGAGGCTATACAGGAAGTCAATCAGGCGCTGCATGTCTGCTGCACTGTTGGACATGCGAAAGCGCTACCGCTGAGCCGATGAAGTCTCGATAAGAACGGCATTGCAGTAGCGGGCTACATCGATTGAAACCCAGTGCAGCGGGAAGATTAGTAGGTTCGTATCAGGCATGGCATGGGTCTCTTTCTGCAGTTAGCAATCCAAAGGATGCTTGCTGCCGAAAGTGGCTGACAACTACTATGCATTTACTACGGCAAGGAGTTCTGCGGTCGAGCCATGCTTAACTGGGCCCATGCCAGGGGTGTTCAGTTGTTCCTTATCGAGCCTGGCAAGCCCAACCAGGACGCCTACATCGAATCGTTCAACGGCCGCTTCAGAGAGGAATGCCTGAACGAACATTGGTTCACCAGCCTGACACATGCCCGTGTGATCGTCGAGGCTTGGCGCCGGGAGTACAACGAGGAGCGGACGAAGAAGGCACTCGGCGGACTGAGTCCGGCGGCTTATGCCCAAAGGCTTATGCAAAACAAGTTAACCCGTTAAATTAATCCCAAGACTCCAAAGCCCAGTGCTACTGGAAACGGGGGGGCGTCGGAGATACCGCTCAACATCGCTGGATCTACTAGCGGGGGGCGTGTGTACTTGTTCATGCTGCGACGGCAGTGGAGGTTTCGACCTCTCAAGTTGATGACTTGAAACCTGCCGTCGGGGTGCTCCTAGCAGGTTGCCTTGGCGGTGTGATCGAGCGGCGGCAATATTGCCTTGTCTGCGGCCGGCGCTGCTTGGCCGGCTTGGGCGCCAGAAATCGCACCAAGCTTGAGTTCAGACTGTTCGCTAGTTGCCACAGCCGGACGCCGGCCGGGGCAGACTCTCGAATGAGTGCTAGGCAAGGCCTGTTGGCGGCGTCGTGCCGTGTTGGGGCACAAGGGCTGTATTGTGTGCACAATGGTGGCTACGCTCGGACGAGCGGCTCGCGCATTCCAAATGCTGCTTTATATTGATTCGCGTCGCAGACCATCCAAGAAGACCGCATGTCGATCAAATCCATTCTGAAATCCACCGTGGTGGCACTGACGATCGCGACCGGTGGGTCGCTTTTCGCACAGGGCACTCCCATCAATGCAGCGGCCTATGACGCGCTGGTTGCGCAGGGGCCTGTGGCCGATGCGGCGACCATCGCATCGAGCACCTGGGCCAGCAAGATCAAACAGGCTGGCACGCTGCGCCTCGGCAGCACGCAAACTTCGAATCTTTTCTCGCTGCTCAATGAGAAAGACGGCAAGATCCGCGGCTTTGACCTGGGCCTGGCCCAGCTCATCACTCGCTACATTCTGGGCGATGCCGCCAAGTACCAGTTCACGCAGGTGACCTCGTCCACGCGTGAGCAGGTGCTTATCAATAATCAGGTGGACATGGTCTTCGCCACCTACTCCATCACTCCTGCTCGCGCCGAAAAGATCTCGTTTGCTGGCCCTTACTACGCATCGCAGTCCGGCGTGCTGGTCAAGTCGAACAACAAGACGGTTCAGTCTTACAACGACCTGGGCGGCAAGAAGGTGGCCACGCAAGCGGGCTCCACGGGGCCTGCGATATTGGCCCAATATGCCCCCAAGGCTGTCGTGCAAGAGTTTCAGACACATCAGGAAGCCCTCGATGCGCTGCGTCAGGGGCGCGTAGATGCCTACGTGACCGATTACACGCTGCTGCTCAACGCCCTGAGCCTTGGCACCAGCAACGCGCGGCTGGCGGGTGCGCCATTCGGCGCGCAGGACCCCTATGGAGTTGGACTGCCCAAGGGCTCGGACGGCGTAGCATTCATCAATGCCTTCCTGAAGAAGCTGGAGGCCGACGGTACCTGGGCCAAACTTTGGACTATCTCCATAGGGCAGCGTACCGGTAGCACGACTGTTCCGACGCCGCCCGCCCTGCCTTGAACGATGGGTGATGTTTCCAGGCTCCTGGCCGACTATGGGCCTGCCTTCTGGCAGGCCCTCTTGCTGACATGGAAGCTCACGGTGGTGTCCTTTGTGCCCGGGGTCATGCTGGGCACGGTCGTCGCGGTGCTTAGGCTTATGCCATTGCCGCCGCTGCGCTTGGCGCTGACCGTCTACGTTGAGATCTTCCGCAATATTCCCAGCGTAGCGCTGCTGATCTTCATCGTTTTCGCGCTACCCGATCTCAACATCGTGATCGACTATGAGCCCAGCGTGATCCTGACGCTGACGCTGGTCTGCTCTGCATTCACGGCGGACTACCTGCGCTCGGGTATCAACACCATTCCCGGTAGCCAGATCGAGGCTGCGCTCAGCCTGGGCATGCGGCCGCTGCAGATTGTTTCTGCCGTGGTCTTGCCGCAGGCGCTGCGTTCGGTGGTGCAGCCGATGACTTCGCTGCTAATTGCATTGATGCTGTCGACCTCTCTGGCCTCGCAGTTGCCGTTTCCAGGCCGAGAGCTCACCGCGCTCGTATCCAAGATCGCCAACGACTCGGCGCTGGGCATTGCTGCGTTCGCCGTGGCTGCCACGATGTATGTTGCGACAGGCCTGCTCATCGCCTGGGCCGGCGCGGCTCTGGAAAAGAAAGTGCGGATACTGCGATGAGCCGTTCTCTGGAGGACATTCTGTTTGCTGCGCCAGGCCGCCAGGCCCGGGCCGTCACCAATGCGGTGAGCGCGATCGCCGCAGCCGTGCTGCTTTTGCTGGCGGTGGCAATCGTGTTCCGCTTTCATTCGGCAGGGCAGCTCGATGCCCCGTATTGGGAATTCTTTGCCTGGCCGACGACCTGGAGCTTTCTTGCCAAAGGTCTGCTCGGCACGTTGGCATCGTCGGCGATGGCCGCCGTCATTGCTCTGGGCCTCGGGTTGGTGCTGCTGCTGGGGCGGCTGTCGCGGCTGAGGCTGATGCGTTGGCCCAGCATTGCTGTCATCGAGTTCCTGCGCGGCACGCCGACGCTGCTGCTCATCTATGTTTGCTTTCTGGTGCTGCCATCGGTCGGGATCAAGCTGAGCACCTACTGGATGCTGACCTTGCCTATAGGCCTGAGTACCGCAGCCGTGGTTGCCGAGGTCTACCGTGCGGGCGTGCTCGCCGTTTCGCGCGGCCAGACCGATGCCGCGCGAAGTCTGGGGTTGACCGAAATCCAGGTCTTTTTCTTCGTCGTCTTTCCTCAGGCCCTTCGCTACATTGTTCCTGCATTGGTTGCGCAACTGGTTATCGTGGTCAAGGACACCACCTTCGGCTATGTCGTCACCTATGGTGAACTCATGCAGAACGCCAAGGTGCTCATAGCGAACTACCACTCGCTGGTGCCGGTGTACCTGGTTGTAGCGGCGCTTTACTGCCTTGTGAACTATGCGATTTCAAAGGCGAGCCAGCGACTAGGTAGGCCCATGCATTGATTGCTCTCAGGAGGTTCGCGGGCGGCTACTACGGCGCTCTGTCATCAGCAGAGGGGGCAATTGCCACGACAATGCGGTGCTGCGGCGTTTCTTGCGAACGTTCAAGCGGGTGTGAATGCATAGTCGGATGCGTGCACATTATCCGAATCACGGTCACTTCGATGCTCGATGCGAGCGGCTCGCTCTCGAACACCGGCTGTGTTCGGTGTCGGCGAGAGGCTGCAACGAACTTTGTGGAAGCGATCGACACCCGTTGAAATCATGGCTGCTGACTCTTCTTTTTCTCAGATACAGGCTGGAGCAAGGGCTGCAAGCCCCGAGGGGCGCTTGCTCTTTTCCCGTATGGTCAGGCAGGTACGGCTGCGTCAGTTGCAGCTTTTGCTGGCTTTACAGCAATGTGGCTCGGTCATGCAGGCGGCAGTGGAGCTGAGCATGAGCCAGTCAGCGGCTACCCAGGCCCTGGCCGAGCTGGAGCGGGTGCTGGACATCAAGTTGTTCGAGCGCCATGCGCGCGGCATGCGGCCCACAGTGGCAGGCCAGGCTTTGATCGATGCGGCACGCAGCATGCTGGTAGGGTTGCAGGAAGTGTCCGAATCGCTGGCCTCCATCCGTCGCGGGGCTTCGGCAGCGTTACGTCTCGGGGCCATTCCGGCAGCAGCGCTTTCGGTGCTGTCCCAGTTGCTGCCACGCTTTTACGAAGCACACCCGCAGGTCTATGTGGATGTGCATGAGGACGCCAGCGCCCCTTTGCTGTCGCAGCTCATGGCCTCGGGCCTCGATGTGGTGTTCTGTCGCCAACCCCAGCTTTTGCCGGTGGATTTTTCCTTTGAGCCGCTGTTGCTGGATGCGGCCGTGGTGATTGCGGATGCTGATCATCCGCTGGTCGGGCGGCGCGATGTGCCGCTGCCTGCCTTGAGGGGCGCGCGCTGGGTGCTGCCAAGCTTTGGCATCGCGGTGCGCAATATCGTAGAGACCGAGGTGCTGCCCGTACTGGAGGATGCCTCCTGGTTTCCTGCCTCCACTGTGTCCCTGCCAGTGCTTGAGGGCCTGCTCACCCAGCCTGGGGCCGTATCGCTGGTACCCCGCAGCATTCTTCCGGGGCTGCGTTCCCAGGGGCGTGTGCGTGCGCTGGATGTGCGTATCGAGGGTGGCTTGCCGCCGCTGGGTGCGGTGTATCGTACAGACCATGCACCAGCGCTGCTGCAGGAGATGCTCAGGCTCTGGCATCGGCTCGAGCTGCCTCATGCGGCGATACCGGCGTCCGCTTAGATGGACACTGGCAAGCAAGCTGAACGCCCGGGCGATCAGGTCCTGGATGAGGTGAAGCACGCCGTACGGTGATCGGGTGGGCCTGCCAGGCGACGGATGCGCCTTGGCAACCCAGGGTCAGGGTGCCGCGACCCTGCGCAGCAGGTAGATATCCATGATCCAGCCATTTTGCTCGCGGGCCTGGGCGCGTGTGCTGGTGATGTCTGGCGCGATGTTGCAAAGCCGGCCATGCATGAGCAATTGCTGGGGCATCCCCAGATAGGCACCCCAGTAGATGTCGATATCGGTGTCTTTCAGCTGTTCATAGCTGCGTTGGCCATCCAGCATCACGATCAGGGTGTTCACCCCGGATGGCCAGCCGTTTTCGCGCAGTTGGCGGCCAGTGGTGATCAGAAAGGGCTCGCCGATTTCATTGAGGGCAATGCCGTGGGCACTGCACAGCACCTGCATGGATGTGATGCCAGGCACGACGCGTACCTGCTCGTGGGCCAGGCCCAGACGCGAGGCAATGCGCAGCGTGCTGTCGTAGAGGGCAGGGTCGCCCCAGACTAGCAGGGCCACGCGCCCCGAGCGGGAAGGTAGATGGCCCTGAAGACTGGCTTGCCAGCGCCGGGCAATGGCGTCATGCCACTCATCCACCTGCTGGTCGTAGTCCGATCCCTGCTGGCGGCGTTGCGGCATGTCGAAGTGAGCAATTCGGCTTTCGTCCACGGCCAGGCTTTGCAGCAGCGACAGGCGAATCTGGGCCAGCTCGGCCTTGCTGTCCTCCTTGTGCGGCAGCAGAACCAGGTCGGCGCTGCGAATCGCTTTCTCGGCTTCCCGGGTGAGGTGATCGGGGTTGCCGGTGCCGATGCCGATCAGGAACAGCTCCAACATCAGGCGCCCTCGGTTCCGCAAGGAAAACGCGGTTCTTCACCGCGCGGCCGGTAGCGACGGTCGTAGTCATTGGCGTAGAGCCGGCTGCTGCCGAAATCCTGCTGGCTCAGCGTGGCCCCGACCAGAATCAGTGCGCTGCGCTGCAGCGGATTGGATTGGGCTGTGCTGGCGATATCTCCCACGCGGGTGCGCAGCAGTTGCTCGTCCGGCCATGAGGCGCGCCAGACAATGGCTGCAGGGCAATCCGGGCCGTAATGGCTGGTGAGTTCCTGCTGCACCTGCTCGGCCACATGGACCGACAGATGAATGGCCAGTACGGCGCCGGTCGCCGCGAAGGCGGCCAGGGTTTCGCCGTCGGGCATGCTCGATGCACGGCCCGAGGTACGTGTCAGCACCACCGATTGGCAGGAGCCAGGCAAAGTCAGCTCGGCCTCCAGAGCGGCGGCGGCGGCACTGAAAGCGGGGACGCCGGGTGTGACGGTGTAGGGGATGTCCAGTTCGCGCAGGGCGCGCAGCTGCTCACCCATGGCAGACCAGATGCTCAGGTCACCGGAATGCAGACGGGCAACATCCAGCCCTTGCTCATGTGCGCTCTGGATTTCTGCCACGATGTCTTGCAGCGACATGGGGGCGGTGTTGACGAGACGGGCACCTGCAGGGCAGTGCGCCAGCAACTCGCTGGGTACCAGCGAGCCTGCGTACAGACACACAGGCGAGGCAGCCAGCAGATCACGCCCGCGAACGGTGATGAGGTCGGCCGCACCGGGGCCGGCTCCGATGAAATGAACGGTCAAGGCAAAACTCCAGGGATAAAGGGTGTGGGCAGCGGCAAGCCGGCAATCGCCAGCGTCGCACGTCGGTCTGCCGAAACGGTGCGCAGCACCAGCAGCCGGCTATGGGTCAGACCGGCACCGGCTTGCAAGGCGAGAGCTTCTGAAACGCTGCCCGTGGCAAAGCGCTGCTGCAATCTTGCGGAATGGGATGGTGTGGCGATATGCGCAATCGCGCTTTCGGCACAGGTCTTCCAGTCGATATGACCCGGAATCCGGCTTGCCCAATCCTGTAAGGCGCGCGCCGCTGAGGTCTGGCTTCTGGTGCTCAGCAGGGCAAAGGTCCAGTGACAGGGCGTGGAATCCCCGCTCTCGAGTCTCTGGCAGGCCTGGGTCCAGCAGCTTTCAAATGATTGAGGCAAGGCACCGGCTTGAAAGCCCCAGCCTGCGAACAAATATCTCATTGGCTGCTCCAAACCCACTGCACCAGAGGGCGGGCCGGGGACCAGGAATGCATGCTGCCCAGGCTCTGTGCTTCGCTCCATTGCAGCTGATACAGCTGGCCGCCATGCGTGCGGTGCAACTCCAGCAGCAGTGCCTGGGTGTGCAGCGCCACAGCATTCACCACCAGCCGCCAAGGCTCGGAAAGACGCATGCGCAGGGCATTGAACAGCTCGGCGCTAAAGCCGCCGCCGACAAAGACGGCCTGCGGCTCTGGCTGCAGACGGGGCAGGGCTGCCAGGGCGTGGTCATGAACCACTTCAAGCGCTGCCGCATAGTGCTGTGCGTTCTGCGCAATATTGGCCGCACGCGCGGCGTGCTGCTCCACGCAGATGGCCTGGCCGCCAGCCAGACACCACTCGACGGCGACCGAGCCCGAGCCCGCACCCAGGTCCCAGAGCCACTCGCCTTGGCGCGGTGCCAGCGCGGCCAGCGTCATGGCCCGCACCGGGCTTTTGGTGATCTGCCCGTCATGTGCAAACTCACTGACGGGCCTGCCTGGTACCCTGGACAAACCTTTTTCGCCGCGCGCTTCGAAAGCCGCAGTCACAGGGGCCTTGGCCGGCTGGGTTGCCAACAGGGCGGCCAGCTCGCGCGCCGTGCCGCTGCGTACGTTCTGCTGGTTGCTGCCTGCCTGCTCCACCAGCCACAGCGGGCTGTCGCCCCAGCCCTGTTGCTGCAGCCATTGAGCCAGAGTGTGAGCGGCCGGGCCATCACGCAACAGGCAGATAAAGCGCTCTTGAGGCGCCAGCAGAGGCGTCAGGCTGCTCAGGCTGCGGGCATGCAGGCCCAGGCAATGGGTACGCTCCTGTGACCAGCCCAGCTCGCCTGCAACCCAGGAAAATGTCGAGGGTTGAGGGTAATTGCGCCATTCGCCCGGCTCCAGGTGCCTGGCCAGCGATGCACCGGCACCGAAGTGAAACGGATCGCCGGACACCAGCACGGCCACGCCTTGCTGTCCGCGCAGTTGCAGCACGGGCTCGACGCTGAAGGGGATCGGCCAGGCTCTGCCACGCGCTCCTGCTTGCGCCAGCGCCAGATGACGCGGACTGCCGAACACAACACTGGCATCATCTAGGGCTCGTCGCGCTGCGGGGCTCAGGCCTTCCAGCCCTGACGGATGGATTCCGATAATTGAAAGCCACGGATTGGCCATGACCCAAGTTCTCCTGTTAGGCGGCACTTTCGATGCCTATATGTTGTCCACGCTGCTGCATGAGGCCGGGGTGCAAGCCATCTATTCCTATGCCGGTGCCACCCAGACGCGCCGTACTCCGGCCTTGCCGATGCGTGTGGGCGGCTTTGGCGGCGTGCAGGGGCTGGTCGATTACCTGAGTGCGCATCACATTACCCATGTCATCGACGCCACCCACCCGTTCGCGGCACAGATGAGTGCCAATGCCATCGCGGCCTGCGCCCGACTGGATCTGCCCTTGCTGTCCATGGAGCGGCCAGCGTGGCAGTCCCGGCCCGGCGATCAATGGCAGCATGTGCCGGATATGGCGGCGGCCGCCAAGCTCCTCAGTCCTATGCTCAAGCGAGTGTTTCTGGCCATTGGACGCAAGCAACTGGCGGCGTTCGCGGGCCTTGCCGACGAGCACCAGTTTGTGCTGCGCGTCGTCGACCAGGACGGCGGCGCCTTGCCCCTGCCGGCATACAGCTATGAGCTGATCGTTGCGCGCGGTCCGTTTCAACTTGCCGATGAACTGGCGCTGCTGCGGCAGTACCGTATCGACTGCATCGTCAGCAAGAACGCCGGTGGCGCGGATACCTATGCCAAGATCGAGGCCGCGCGCCAACTGGGCATCGCCGTCATCATGGTCGACAGACCGGTGCTGACGCAGCGTGTCCAGTGCCAGAGCCCTCAGCAGGCTATGGAGTGGCTGCGACAGCAGTGCCGTTGAACGCTTGGTCCCGGCAAGGCCTTGCGCGCGCTCAGGCATGGTCTGTCATAGCGGAGGGTGCGCTGCTGCAGGCCTCATAGCTGCGCGGGGTATAGACATGCCTGCCCACCTGCCGGGTCTGGCTGTTGCCCACAATCACCACTGTGCGCATATCGGCCATGTCGGCGCGTGCTTCCAGCAGCCGCACGACCAGCAGCGTCTCGTCGGGCCGGCTGACGTTGCGGGCAAAGCAGATCAGGCGCTCGGGCTCGCATTCCTGCTGAAGCACTTGCAGTGCTCGGGAAAAGCCATGCGGGCGTGATCGGGAGCAGGGGTTGTAGAACGCCATGGCGAAATCGGCCTGGGCGGCCAGACGGATGCGGCGCTCGATGATGCTGGCGGGTTTGAGGTTGTCGGACAGATTGATGGTGCAGAAGTCATGCCCCAAGGGGGCGCCCAGGCGGGCTGCCGCTGCCAGCATGGCGGTGATACCCGGCTGCACCTGCACGTCCACACCCTGCCAGCGGGCTTGCTCCTCGGGGCTGGCCTGCTCCAGCGTCTCGAACACGGCACTGGCCATGGCGAACACGCCTGGGTCGCCCGACGAGAGCATCAGCACCTTGCGGCCTTGGGCTGCAAGATTCAAGGCGGTGCGTGCGCGATCGAGTTCCTCGCGGTTGTCGCTGGCGTGCAGCTGCAGATGCCCCAGGCCTTGCAGCCGCGCCACATAGGGAAAGTAGCCGAATGCATCGCTGGCGCTGGCAATGCTGTCGCGCACCTGCTGGGTCAGCAAGGCATCATCGCCCGGGCCCAGACCCAGCACCAAAAGTTGTGGAGGCATTGTGGTCGTGCTCATGGCAGCGCATTCACATGTCGTTTGCCGGGCGGCGACCTTGGCCGTGCACGACGATGATGGCGAAATAGGGGCAGCGCTCGGGCGCTTCGCTCAGCGGCATGACCTGCTGGTCGCTCATGGTGCCGTTGATGACGAGCCAGGCACGGTCCAGCTTTCCTTGCTCGATCAGCAGCGCACGGATGCGGCCCAGATGCCGTCCCACCTTCATGATGACCAGCGCGTCCGAGCGCGCCATATGCTCACGCAGCGGCGTATCGGGCAGGGTTGCGGGCAGCACGCTCATCACATCGTCACCCCAGGTCATGGGAATGCCGGTGGCATGCCAGCAGCCCACCATGCCGGGTATGCCGGGCAGCACCTCCACCGTCACCTGTCCCGCCTGGCGCAGACGCACATAGAGGTGCATGAAGGAGCCGTAGAAGAATGGATCGCCTTCGCAGAGCACGATCACATCCTCGCTGCGCGTGAGCTGCGTCAACCGGGCCTGCCAGTCCTGATAGAAACTGGACAGTTGGGCGATGTAGCGCGGATCGTCGTGCGGAATTTCCGTGGTCAGCGGGTACTCCATCGGGTACTCCGTGACCTCGGCATGCAGCAGGCCGTTGACCAGTTGCCGTGCCTTGCCCGGGTGACCGCGCTTGCGGAAGTAGGCTACATGACGGGCGTTTCTCAGCAGGCGGTCGGCCTTCACGCTCATCATGTCGGGATCGCCGGGACCCAGTCCCACGCAGAAGATTTTTCCGTGATTCATGGTGACTCTTCCTACTCCACCGTGGTTGCCAGCGCGTTGATGGCGGCAACCGTGATGGCGGAGCCGCCGAGGCGACCTTGCACGATGGCAAACGGAATCTGTCCCCATTCGCGCAGTGCGTCCTTGGACTCCGCTGCTCCCACAAAGCCGACCGGGCAGCCGACGATGGCGGCCGGGCGCGGACAGCCCGGATCCTGCAGCATATGGAGCAGATGAAACAGGGCCGTCGGCGCATTGCCGATGGCGACCACGGCGCCGTCCAGATGCTCGCGCCACAGCTCCAGTGCTGCGGCGCTGCGGGTGTTGCCCATGTCGGCGGCCAGCGCCGGTACACGAGGGTCCTGCAGGGTGCAGATGATGGGGTTCTGAGCCGACAGGCGCTTGCGCGTGATGCCCTCGCTGACCATGCGTGCATCGCAGAGCACGGGTGCTCCGCGCTGCAGCGCGGCTTCCGCTGCTTCGGCAAAGGTCGGGGAAAAATGGATATGTGAGGCCAGCTCCACCATGCCGGCTGCGTGAATCATGCGGCAGGCGACCCGCTCTTCCACGGGGTTGAAGCGCTTGAGATCGGCCTCACGGCGGATGATGCTGAACGATTGCCGGTAAATCTCTTCACCGCACTTTTCATAGTTGTAGGTCATTGAGTTGTTGCTGTATCTCGTGAGGATCGGAGTTCAGAGGCCGATAGGGAATGGATGCCCGGACCGACGGTTGCGCCTCCGCGGGGCTGGCGTGCAGCCATATCTGGCCCGCTGTGTCCTGGCTGGCAAACACCACATTTGTTGCACCGGCAGGCAGGGCACAGAGCTTGGCGCAGCCGCTGATGTGAAGATGCCGGTCCGCCGCCTGTGAGCTGGCGAATTGCAAGGCCATGGGCTGGGCCGGGATATGGGCCTGAGGGCAGTTGGGAGCGCCGGTGCAGGCCGAGACCCGCAGGCGCACATCTGTGGGCTGGCTGATCCAGTCCTTGGCATCCAGCCGGGCAGGCAGTGAATCCAGGTGCTTTTTCGGCAGAAGCAAAGATTTCCAGGGCGTGACCCGGATCTCCGCCTGTTCGGGTATGAGAGCCGCCAGCTTCTGTATGGCCCATGCGTCCAGGCGCCCCAGCGGGGCACCCAGCAGCAGGCCGTGAGGGTTGAGTGCCCCGGGCCGCAACGGCCTGGAAGCGGTATTGTCCGGAGCGCGGGGCTCAAGGTGGTGACTGGCCCTGGCGAGCCCGCATGCCTGAAGGTCGATCGACGTTGCAAGGGCGCGCAATCGGCCTGCCGCCTGCGCGCTGCGCTCTCGGGCAAACCACAGGGCAATCCGTATGGCGGCCTGGACAGCCGCCGGTGCGCTCTCAAAACCGTACCAGTCTGCTGACTGGCCTAGCGCAAGCCCATAGCGGCCATCGACGCAGGCCCAGAGCTGAAGGTCGGAGCTCAGGCTTTGGAGGTGGCACTGCGGATCGTCGACCAGCATGTCGAATTTTCCGGGCAGGGCCGGCATGTCCTGCTGCTGCAGGGTCAGGGGACTCAGGTCACGCGCCGCTGCCAGGGAAAGCGCCAGAGCCAGCGCATGGGTGCGATCTCCTCTGGCGTAGAAAGGCGTGCAATGCACGGCAGGAGCCAGATCTGTCTGTTTGTCGGCAGGGGCCAGTCTGGATGCAACGAGCGCTGCGCGCAGGGCAGGCAGGGCCGATTCGCGCACGCCGCGCAATTGCAGATTGCCAAGGCGGGTCAGCTCGATCTGCCCCGAGGCATGAGCGCGTGAGAGCTCGGCCAGTACCAGCCACTGAGCGGCGCTGAGAGACGCGCAGCGAGGGCGCACGCGAACGATCCAGCCGTCCTGCGCCTGCATGGGCTTCCAGGTGCTGGGGCACCAGCCGCGAATCTGGATGGGCTCAGGGCTGTACAAGCGCTGCTCCAGGCGACGAGGCCAGGGTACGGCCGGCCCGCTGAGACAAATCTGACTGGCAAATTCCATGCAACATAGGTCATCCACGGTCGGTTTGGCCGATACCCGGGCCAGACAAACGAAATGTGCAGAGGGAAATGAAGAGGTGATGAGCCGCACGCAGGTGCCGGCATATCACAAGCCACATGCAATCCCGCTGCGCCTTGTACACATCAGGCCGGTCTCCGGACTTACAGAGCCCACCTGAGGGTGGCATGTCGATGCGCCTTCCCGCTTTCGCAGTGGCAGCCATGGCCGTGGGCCAGAGCATGCATCGCCATATCTCTGATTACCGTTGCGGGTGCAGTGCAGGATTGATGGGGATTCCATCCACCTGCTTCTCGTTTCACCTCCGCGCGCAGAGCACGCCATGAGGCACCTGTGGTGGCGCGATCTTACGCGATAACCTGGTGCACTCGGCTCAATTCATCGGCCTGGCAGCTGCATTCCTACCGCCTGTGCCGCGACCGGATATCGATTAGGTGGACCTGCGAGCCGGCGTGATGCCCTGTCAGGTGACTATCAAAATAGATAGCTATTAACGCTTTCCTGTTAAGTGATGGAGGTCCTCTATTAGGGAAATTTCAGCGGCAGTCGAATAGTATCCGGCCAGGCCTTTGCCAGCCGCTCGGCACCGCCAAACAGACGTTTGTTCTGGCCCGCAGCGGTTTCACAGTCCACCAGAATCTGTGCCACCGTAGGAATGGGGCCGCGCTCCAGCTGCAGCACATCGGGGCTGCGGACGTCGCTGAGCAGCCACAGGCAGGATGGTTGCCGGGAGTATCTGGCTGCCATCTGCCAGCCTGACTCCAGGGCTAGGGCCAGCGGCGTGCTGCCACCACCGCGCAGCGGCTCGATCAGATTGGCATTCCAGCGTGGTGCCCGCGTGGGCTCCAGCAGCCAGTGCAGCCGGCCTGCGCCGAAGCACAGCAGGGCCACGGATTCGCGCTGCAGATAGGCCTGGCGCAGCCACTGAAGCAACAGGCCCTTTGCCTGGGCGAACGCGCCGCTCTCCACCATCGAGGCCGAGCAGTCCAGCAGGAACAGGTGTTGCCTGCGCACCGCTCCCTCGGGCTGGCGCCAGCGCAGATGTGCGGGGGCCAGCGGCAGCCCCTGGCGCTGGCGAAGGGTGGCAGCCCAGTCAATGCTCGCCCCTGGCATTCTGTGGATGCTGGGTGCAGCATGGCTGGCCAGGGCGAGGCCATGGTTTTCGGAGCCGACTTGCCCCCGGCCAGCGCTCAGCGCAGCGGACCGGAGGCTCGGGCTTTTTTTGCGGCCAGGGCCTCCAGGGCTGCCTGTGCCATGGCGTCGGCCTGTTGAGCCTCAAATGCGACGCTGTTCACGGCTTGAGCTTGACCCCAGCCGGCAGGCGGCTGCTCGAGGCCCGTGGCAGCATCTTGAGGCAAAGATCTCGTGGCAGCGGGCTCGCGGGTGGCCGGTGAATGAGAGGCTGGCGCCTGGGTATCAGGCTCTGTGCGGCCTGCGCTGCCCGTCCCCGACGGTGTGGCAGGCGTTGCTGGCGGCTGGGCGGAAGGCGTGGCTGGGGGAGGCTGTCGCAGCTGGCTGGCGCTGTCCGGGTGTGACTGGCTGGTGCGATGCTGCAGCACCAGTGGCGCGACTTCGGCCACATGGGCTGGCGTGATGCTGTGACTGCCTTGCCAGGCTGCCAGGGCGCGTGCAGCACGCAGCATGACCAGGTCGGCGCGCAGCCCGTCGACCTGGGCGGCAATGCACTGCAGGGCCACGGCCTCGTGGACGGCATCGCTCCATGCCAGCTCCGAGGGATTGCGGCAACGGCTGCGGGCCTGCGCCAGTTGTTGATGAATCTCCTGCTGTAGGGCCGCATGGGACTGCACAAAGCCCTGGGGGTCCAGGTCAAAGCGCAGTCTGGCCTTGACGATGCTGCTGCGCAGCTGCGGGTCCTGGGCATTGTCCAATTGCACACACAGGCCCAGACGGTCCAGCAACTGCGGGCGCAGCATGCCTTCCTCGGGGTTCATGGTGCCGACCAGCACAAAGCGTGCGGCATGGCTGTGCGATATACCGTCGCGCTCTATGCGATTGATGCCGGACGCAGCCACATCAAGCAGCACATCGACGATGGCATCGGGCAGCAGATTGATCTCATCGACATAGAGAACCCCTTTGTGTGCCTTGGCGATCAGGCCTGGCGCGAAAGCCACTTCATGGCCCGCCAGAGCTTTGGACAGGTCCAGGCTGCCGGTCACATGCTCGATGGCTGCGCCCAGCGGCAGGGTGACGAAGGGCGCAGGCGCCAGCAGGTCCGCGAGCGCGCGTGCGGCCGTGGACTTGGCGGTGCCGCGCGGCCCCCGGATCAGCACGCCGCCCAGTTGCGGCTCGATCGCGGCCAGCAGCAGGGCCTGTATGAGAGCGGGCTGTCCCTGTATGGCCGAGAGCGGAAATACCGGGGGCGTGTCGTGCTTGGGGCTCATTGGGAAACCTGTCCTTCCATGAATTCTTCGTGCTCCAGCATCTGGGCTAGCAGGCTCTGGTGATGTTCGCCAGGCTGCTCCCACATGCCGCGGTCTATGGCTTCCAGCAGGCGCGAGACGATATCGCCCAGCGCTTGTGGATTGTGCTGGCGCAGAAACTGGCGCACGTTCTCGTCTTCGACATAGGCCTGGGTGACCATGGCGTAATGCTGGTCCGAGACCAACGCGGTGGTGGCATCGAAGCCGAACAGATAGTCCACCGTGGCCGCCATCTCGAATGCGCCCTTGTAGCCGTGGCGCATGGCGCCCGCAATCCACTTGGGGTTGGTGACACGGGCGCGCACCACGCGGCCGATCTCCTCGGCCAGGGAGCGAATCTTGGCAGACTGAGGATTGCCATGGTCGCCATGATAGATGGCAGGCTCACCGCCGCCCAGATGGCGCACGGCCGCCACCATGCCGCCCTGATGCTGGTAGTACTCGCTGGAGTCCAGCAGGTCATGCTCTCGGCTGTCCTGGTTCTGCAGCACCACATCGAGTGCCTGCAGACGCCGCTCCAGCGCGGCGCGGGCCGGCACACCATTGGCCTGCTGGCCGTAGGCATAGGCACCCCAGTGCAGATAGTGGCGTGCAAAGTCGCCCGCATCGGTCCACTGGCCGGTGCGCAGCATCTCATGCATGCTGGCGCCGTAGCTGCCGGTCGGCGCGCCGAAAACGCGCCACAGCGCCTGTTCGCGGGCCGCGTCAGCGCTCAGGCCCTGATCCATGGCAGCCTGTGTATCACGCAGCACGCGGGCGCGGATGGGGTTGTCCTCGGCGTCCTCATCGAGCTCGGCTACTGCACGCACTGCGGCATCGAACATCTGCACGACATTGGGGAAGGCATCGCGGAAAAAGCCGCTGATGCGCAGCGTCACGTCGACGCGCGGGCGACGCAGCCCCACGGCGGGAATGACTTCAAAGTCGGTCACGCGCTGGCTGCCGGCCGCCCATTTGGGCCGAACTCCTATCAGGGCAAAGGCCTGGGCGATATCGTCACCGCCGGTACGCATGGTGGCCGTTCCCCAGACGGAAAGACCGATGGCCTGCGGATATTCGCCATGCTCCTGCAGATAGCGCTCCAGAAGGCGCTGCGCGGACTGCTGCCCCAGCGCCCAGGCGGTCTGGGTGGGGATGGCGCGGGTGTCCACGGTATAGAAGTTGCGCCCCGTAGGCAGGGTGTCGCAGCGCCCGCGCGAGGGCGAGCCGCTGGGCCCGGGTGGTACGAAGCGTCCTTGCAGCGCGCGCGAGAACTGCAGCAGCTCCTGGGGGCCGCAGGCATCCAGTGACGGAGCAATCTGCTGCTCTATGCGCGTCAGCACTCGTAGTGTGTGCGGCCAGTCGCGGGCCAGATCGGGCCGGGCAATGACCTGCAGGCCCAGCAGCTCTAGTCGCTCGCGCGTGTCGCCGCCATGGCGCCAGGCACCGGCATCCTGCTGCTGCAGCGCGGCCGGGCGTGGGCCGTTCCAGGGGGCGGCGGCATCCATATCCAGCGGGTTCCAGTCCATCTCCGGCAGCAGGTCGGCGGTCAGCGCGTTGAGCAGGCCCTGCTCGTCGTCGCCACTGCCCGGATAGCGCGCCAGCGAGAGCAGGGTGGACTCGCGCAGTTGGCCCTGTGGCGAGCGGCCGAAGATATGCAGACCGTCGCGGATCTGGGTTTCCTTGAGTTCGCACAGATAGGCATCGATGCGTTCCAGCAACTGCTCGTCGGCATCGGGTTGCGCGCCCGCAGCTTCAAGGCCTAGCTCGCGCAGCAGATCCTGCTGTCTGGCGCAGTCCAGAATCTGTTTGCGCAGCAGGCTTGAGCGGCGCAGGTCGACCAGCAGGGCTTCGTAGTATTCGTCCACCAGGCGTTCCAGCTCCTGCATGGGGCCGTGGTTTTCGGCGCGCGTGAGCGGCGGCATCAGATGGTCGATGATGACGGCCTGGCTGCGGCGCTTTGCCTGCGCCCCTTCGCCGGGGTCGTTGACGATGAAGGGATAGACATGCGGCAGCGGGCCGAGAATGGCATCGGGCCAGCATTGCTGCGACAGCGCAAGGCTCTTGCCTGGCAGCCATTCCAGATTGCCATGCTTGCCCACATGGACCATGGCGTCCACGCCGAACACATCGCGCAGCCAGAAGTAGAACGCCAGATAGTGATGGGGCGGCACCAGCTCGGCGTCGTGATAGCTCGCGTAGTCATTGCGCCCGTCGAGCGCGCGCGCGGGCTGTATGCCCACGAAGACATGGCCCAGCTGCAGGCCGGCAATCATGAACCAGCCATCGCGCAGCATGGGGTCTTGCTCGGGCGCACCCCAGCGCTCGGCTATGGTCTGGGCCATATCGCTGGGCAACTGTGCCAAGCGCTGTTGATAGGCCTGCAGCGAATAGCCCTGGCTTGCAGGGCGCAGCGGCCATTTTTTTGGGTCATTGGCAATGCCTTGCTGCAGCCGTTCCATCAGTGCCAGGCCGCAGTCGGGCCGCGCGGCAGCGTCCCCCAACTGCCAGCCGTCACGTGCCAACTGATCCAGCAGGGCGATGACGGATTCCGGCGTATCTAGGCCCACGCCGCTGCCCATGCGTGCCTCGCTGCCCGGGTAGTTGGCCAGTATCAGCGCGGCTTTCTTCTGAGCCGCAGGCTTGCTGCGTAGCCGGCACCAGCGCCAGGCCAGCTCGGCAATCCAGGCGACGCGGTCGGGCTCGGCCTGGTAGCTGATCACATCGGTCTGCGTCAGCTCGCAGCGATGGGCCAGGCCCTTGAAGCTCATGGCGCGCGTCATGATGCGGCCGTCCATCTCGGGCAGTACCACCTGCATGGCAATGTCGCGTGGGCGCAGGCCCTGGCTGTCGGCCAGCCAGTCTTCGCGGTTGCTGCCGCTGGCAATCACCTGCAACACCGGGATGTCGCCCGCCAGCGCATCTGCCGCCTCGCCGGTGCGCGCATGTTCTCCGAGGGCCGCAAACGCCGTGGTGTTGAGAATGATCTGCACTTGGTGGGTGATGCACAGGGAGCGCAGCGTCTGCAGGCACAGCCCGTCCTTGAGCGACTCCAGGGCCAGCGGCAGCGGGTTCAGGCCGCGCGCGAGCAGGGCCTCGGCCATGGCATCGAAGGCCTCGGTATTGGCCGCCAGCAGGTGCGAGCGGTAGAACACCAGCATGGCCACGGGTGCTCCGGGGGTCCAGCGTGCCTGCAGGTCGTCGAGGCCCGCAAGATGCCCAGCATTGTCAGCCAGCCAGCTTTGAGGCACATGCACTGCCACGGGAGGGAGCACCCGCACTGGCGCTCCCTCGCTGCCCTGGTTGAGGCCCCAGGCAGCAGCCATGCGCAGGAACTCGCGGGCATTGCCCAGGCCGCCGGCGCGCAGATATTGCCACAGCGCCCGGCTTTGCTCGGGTGCCAGCGTTCCTTTGGCCAGCAGCTCCAGGTCTTCCTGGTTGTCGCCCGAGAACATGACCAGTTTCTGGCCCTTGCGGCGCGCCAGCTTTTGCAGCTGCTCGATGCCATAGGGCCAGGTGGATTCTGCCCCCAGATGGTCGACGATGACCAGCCTGGCATGCTGCAGCACCTCGTCGATATACAGATCGAGCGAGGCGCTCTGGCGCAGATGCAGCAGGTTGGCCAGCCGCAGCGTGGGCACGGGACCAGTGGTCTGGGGCTCGGACTGCAGCCACATCCGGTAGGCATCGGCCAGCAGCGACAGCGTGGTGTCGGCAGAGCTGAGCACCACCATGTCGGCAGGCGTCTGGTCCAGACGGGTGATGATGCTGTCGTCTTCGACAAAGCCGCCAGGGCGGGTGCTGAGCAGGTGCATGATTCAAAAAGATAGCTTTATCCGCTTGCCAGTAAAGCGATTGGGGCTGATTTTGCTTGTTCTTTATGCCTGTGCGCCCAGCAAGGCCTGACGCAGCACGGCGGCGTCCAGTTGCTTGCCGATGAACACCAGGCGCGTGGCCGCAGCTTCGCCGTCGGCCCAGGCACGGTCGAAATAGGCATCAAAACGGCGGCCCACGCCCTGCACCAGCAGACGCATCTTCTTGCCCGGCAGAGCGGCAAAGCCCTTGACGCGCAGCACGCCATGTTGCTCCACGATGGACTGCAAGGCCTGCATCAGGCGCTCGCGGTCCACGGCACCCAGGTCGAGGTGCAGTGAGTCGAAGGCATCGTGGTCATGGTCTTCGTCATGGTCGTGGTGGCTGTGCTTGTCGTCGATCGACTGCTCCGCGGCGCGATGCTGGCCCAGCAGCACGTTCAGGGGCACCTGGCCCTGAACGGCTTCGATCATCTTCACACTGGCAGGTATTTCTTCTGCCACCAGGGCACGCACCTGGCCGAGTTGTTCGGCCGTGACCAGATCGGCCTTGGACAGCACCACCAGATCGGCGGCCGAGAGCTGATCCTCGAACAGCTCATGCAGGCTGGCGTCGTGGTCCAGATTGGGGTCGGCCTGACGCTGTTCATCGACTGCATGCGGGTCGTGGGCGAACTGGCCGGCGGCCGCAGCGGGCGTGTCGACCACGGTGACTACGGAATCGACGGTGAAGACATTGGCAATATCGGGCCACTGGAAGGCCTGGACCAGGGGCTTGGGCAAGGCCAGGCCACTGGTTTCGATCAGCAGCACATCGATGTCGGCGCGGCGCTCGGCCAGGGCCTTCATGACGGGGAAGAACTCTTCCTGCACGGTGCAGCACATGCAGCCGTTGGCCAGCTCGTAGATCTGGCCCGACTGCGCATCCGCGCCGCCTTCTTCCTTGCAACCTATGGCACAGGTCTTGAGGATTTCGCCGTCAATGCCCAGTTCGCCGAACTCGTTGACGATGACCGCCACTCGCAGACCCTTGGCCTGCTCGAGGATATGGCGCATCAGCGTGGTCTTGCCGCTGCCGAGAAAGCCGGTGACGATGGTGGCGGGGATCTTGGTGGTTTGCATGGATCTATCTCCGGTAGATGAAAGCAAGAGAAATCAGGGGCGCTTCAAGGTGACTGGTCCGTGGACATGGCGCTCCGCGTTGACGCGGTCATGCAGCACATGGCCCTTGAGGGTGGTCACTATGCTGTCGGCATCCATGGGGCCGTACCAGACGCCGTCGGGGTAGACGATCATCAACGGGCCATGGTTGCAGGGGTACTGGCAGCCGGTCTGCAGCGGCTGCAGCCGGTTTTTCAGCCCCGGGGTTTCACGTATCGTTCGCGTCAGCGTGGGCCATAGCTGCAGCGCTCCCTTGGCCGCGCAGCGCGGGCCCACGCACCACAGCACATGCTGGCGGTGCTCTGGCACCAGCGACCAGCCCTTGGGATCATGCTCCCATGGATCGTCGCCCAGCACCTCGGGCACATCGGGCTGGCGCAGTGCATCTTCCACGGACCGGGCCAGCAACTCGGTCAGTCCGGGTAGCTGCAGCAGCGGTTGACCAAATACCAGACGCGGAGAGGGCTGTGAGGAATCACGTGCTGCACGCCAGCGCATGATGAGCTTGTGCAGCCAGCGGCGCAGCGAGGCTTCGTCAGGCACCATCACGGGCAGGATCAGAATGCTGCGGGCCTCGGCACACAGGTCCAGTGCCTCGCTCAGCGTGGGCTGGGCGCGGTCCACATAGGCCGTGGTCACCTGCTGCACAGGCTGGCCTGAGGCCCTCATGGCTGCCGCCAGCCGCGCGGCCAGATCGCTGAGCTCCGTCAGGCCTGCGGTATAGGCGCCGCCCCGGCTGAGCAGGATGATGGCCAGCGAAGGCGCTGCGGCCTGCTTTAGATCGGCCGCTTGGGAGGTGGGGAGATGCTTGTTCACGGCAGCTCTCCTGCAGAGAACTCCACGCGTTGGACGCTGATCTTGCGCTCGGGGTGCAAGGCGGCTGCCAGGCGCTGTGCGGCTTCGATATTTCGCGGGCCGGGTGTGGCTTCGGCATAGCTCATCACGAAGAACCGGCGGTTGCGAATGGCGGAAACCACCTCAAGTTCCTTTTTTTGCAGCAAAAAGTCGATCTTGCCCTGAGCATCGGGCTGGCCGTAGTCAATGATCACGATCCACTCGGGGTCGCGCTCGATCACGTCTTCCCAGTTGCCGCGTTGCCAGTTCTGGCTCAGGTCTGCAAAGATGTTGCTGGCACCGGCTTCGTCCAGCATGGCCTGCGGCATGCCGAAGTGACCAACGGTGACGGGAATCTCCTGGCCGCTGTCGTATACAAAGACGCGCGGCAGTGTGCGATTGCCTTGCATCTGCTGGCGCAGCTGTGCCTGGGAGGCCCGCAGTTTGTCTATGCGTGGCAGGGTCTGCGGGAGGACGCCAAAGATGCGGCTGATGTTCTCCATGTCCAGCAATGCATCGTCCAGTGCGATGCGCTCGCGCTTTTGCACGCGAATGCAGGATTCGGACAGCACATAGGAGGCGATCCCGTGGCTGGCCAGGCGCTCCGGGGTCACGCCACCTTGGCGAAAGCCATAGCTCCAGCCGCCAAAGACAAAGTCGGCTTCGGCGCCCAGCAATACCTCCAGGTTCATGCCCTGGGATGAAAGATCGGGCAGGCGCTGCAGCCAGGGCTTGAGCTGGGGGCTGATCTCCTTGCTGGAGGGAATGCCCGAGTAGCCGACCAGGCGCGGGCCCAGACCCAGATAGAGAAAGCTCTCGGTGATGTTGACGTCATGGGTGACGGCGCGCTGGGGAACCTTGTCGTAGCGCACGGTCTGCCCGCACACCGGCAACTCCAGCGCTGGCTGATGCTGGCGCATCGGTACCGCAACCGCCTGCGGCTCGGGTGCTTTGCCGCAACCGGCCAGCAGCAGCGATGCCACCAGCAGCGCCGAGGCGCGGGGTCGATTCAAGCCAAGAGCTTGCATGGCAGCAGGCCTGGGCAGCATCAGAAACGCATCAGCGCGGACAGTTCCACGCTGCGCCCGCGTCCCAGCAGCCACTGGTTGCCGCTGTAGGCATAGGTGGCATAGAGACGGTTGGTCAGGTTGCGGCCCACCAGGCGCAGCGTTGTGTGCGGGTTCATATCCCAGCTCAGCACGGCGTCGGTCACCACATAGGAAGGCATGCGAACGGTGTTGGCGTTGTCACCAAAGCGGTCGCCCACATAGCGCATGCCCAGCGATGCCTGCCACGGGCCGGTGCGGTAGTGGCCCCAGAGGTTGGCTGTCACGCGCGGCACGTTGCTGGGACGGTTGCCTGCACGGTCCACGCCCTTGTTGCCTTCGAGCAAACGGTCGAACTTTGCATCCACATAGGCAATATTGCCTTCGAAGCGCAGCGCCTTGCTGGCATGGATGAGGCCGGTCAGTTCAATCCCCTTGGACGACTGCTTGCCGCCCTGGACCGACAGTGCCGGACGATCGGGGTCGCGGGTGATGATGTCGTCCTTGACGATGCGATAGGCCGCCACGGTCCATTCGCCACGTCCATCGGCCAGTTGCTGCTTGTAGCCGACTTCGACCTGGCGGCCCTGGCTGAGGCTGAAGCCGGTTTGCGACTGCGCAATCGCCAGAAGGCTGGTGACGGGGTCATGGCCGGTGCTGGTCTGCACATAGGCGCTGCTGAGCGCATCGAACTTGTGAGTCAGGCCCAGGCGCCAGGAGGTGCCGTTCAGGGGCTTGTCAAAGCCCGATCCGTCCTGAATATTGGTGCGCGAGAAGGCATACCAGTCGCGGCGCATGCCGGCCATCAACAGCCATTGCTCGCTGATCTTCCAGGCATCTTCAAGATACAGCGCATTTTGGCGGAGACTGGAGTTCGTGCGCGGCAGATAGGCAGCGGGGCTGTCCCAATAGCCATGCTGCGGGTTGAAGGCCGAAACCGTGGACTGACCGGTGTAGGGAGAGTTGCTGGTGCTGGTGAACTGGGCGTTGGAGAGGTCCCAGCCCATGGCGATTTGGTGGTTGGCGGCCTTGAGGTCCAGCCCCATGCGATTGCCCGTCTGCTGCACATCGTGGCCGATTTCCAGATAGTCGGATCGCCCCACCTGGCCGGTGGCAGGCTGGTAGTCGTAGGCCTCGATATTCTTCCAGTGGCGATCGGACTTGAAGTGATAGAGCTCGTTGCGCACCGTCAGCGCGTCGCTGGCACGCCACTGGGCCTTGGCACGGAAGCGCTGATCCTTGAACTGGTCGATGGCATCGAGCACGTTGTAGTTCTTGTTGCGCAGCTCCTTGACGATCTGTCCGCCGATCACGGGCGAACCGAAATAGCGCTCGGGCTTTTGCTGGCTGATGTCGGCGCTCAGGTCCACGGTCAGATCGCTGCGTGGAGTCCAGCGCAGTGCGCTCATCAGCTTGCCGCTGCTGGCCTTGCCCAGCTCGCGCTCGCCGTCGGTGCGGTCGCCATAGGCATCGAGTCGGTAACTCAGGGTCTCGCCCAGTGCGCCACTGGCGCCGATGCCGGCATAGGCCTTGCCGTGGCTGCCTGCTCCCAGCAGCACTTCGGTGGAGCGCTCGCGGCTGGGCTGCTTGCGGATGGCATTCATGGTGGCACCTGTGGTGCCGCTGCCATACATCAGCGATGCGGGGCCGCGCAGCACTTCGATGCGCTCATAGCCCCAGCTGTCGCCCGGATAGTTGACGGTGCCCGAGGCCACGCCCAGCATGATGCCGTCCTCGGCAATGCCGATGGAGTTCACGCCATTGAAACCGCGGCTTGAAAAAGACAGTCCGCCATTGCCGGGGGTGCCCGAGGTGCTCAGGCCCACGGTGCGCGTGACTGCGTCGGAGACCCGATAGTCCGCACGCTCGTCGATCTGCAGCGAAGACACGCCGCTGACGCTGGCCGGAAGATCCAGCACGGGGACGTTCACATGGGAGGCCGTGACTGACGGCTGGCTGGTCTGCAGCTCATGCAAGGGCAGGCGGTTTTCCCGCACTGTGACTTCGGGCAGCGACTGCTGGGCCATGCCGACGGCGGGGCAGAGCAAGAGCAGCTTGAGTGCAGTGCTACCTAGATGGCGCAGCGGAGGCTTGGAGTTGAGGACGGAATGAAGAGCAGCAGAGGTTTGTGGATGAGAGCACATATCACGAGGCCGAAACTGCCTGAAGGGATAGCTGTGCCGCAGACAGGTCCGCCTTTCCCAGGCATGACGCAATCCACTTTCTGGCCGCTATCCGCACCCCGCAGACAGTTTTCGTAAATACCGCCCCGAGGGGCGGAGTTGAGTCATCGGCGGGCCGGTCTCCGGGCTCACAGGCAATTCATTGCTGAATTCACGACTCGCCTTCCCGAAGGATGCGGACCGTCGCGATGCGAGGGGCCGGATCATGTCCAGTGGCTGCAAGCGCTGATGCGCTCGCATGAGTGTGTTGACCTGCTTACCGTTGCGGGGGCAGCCAAGGCTTCCTGAGCTTGCGATCAGACCTTGTTCCCGTTTCACTCGCAGTCAAGCGAGCACCTTCCGAAACGAAGCGCCATCAAGGCGCCGCGAGAGTTTATCAGTCCCCGGGCGAATCGCAGAGGGATTTAGAGCAACTCGTCCGGCATGAACTCGATCAGCGGTCTGCCGCTGCGCTCGCTCAGGCGTACCTGGGCACGCACGCCGTAGACTTCGGCAATGGTCTGCGCGGTCAGCACCTGGGCCGGTGTGCCCTGTGCCACCAGCTCTCCTGCCTTGAGCAGGTACAGGCGGTCGCAGTAGTGGGCAGCCAGTGGCAGCTCGTGCAGCGCGGCCAGCGTGGTCAGGCCCAGGCTGCGGATCAGGTTCATCAGCTCGAACTGGTGGCGTACGTCCAGATGGTTGGTGGGCTCGTCCAGCACCAGCAGCCTGGTCTGCTGGGCCAGTGCCCTGGCCATGAGCACGCGCTGCTTCTCGCCCCCTGACAGGGTTGAGAACATGCGCTGTGCCAGCGACTGGGCCCGGACCTGAGCCAGGGACTGGGCGACGATGCGGAAGTCCTGCTCGCTGTCCCGGGCGAAAGAGCTTTGGTGCGGCGTGCGGCCCATGAGCACCACATCGCAGACGCGCAGATCGAACTCGCTGGCGTTCTCCTGGGTCAGCACCGCCATGGCGCGGGCATTGTCCCGGGCGCTGCGCAGCCAGACGTCGTGTCCGTCTATGCAGACCGCGCCGCTGGCAGGCCTGAGCATGCGGTAGATCATGCGCAGCAGCGTGGACTTGCCGCTGCCATTGGGGCCGAGCAAGCCGACCAGTTCGCCATGCCGGATATGCAGGCTGATGTCCTTGACTATGGCCGTGGCCGCCGTCTGCCAATGCAGGCGGCTGGCTTCCAGCAGGCAGGAAGAGCTGGGTGCGGAACTCACGGATTGCCCTTTTCCCGCACGCTCTTGCGGCATAGCATCCAGACAAAGAAGGGGCCGCCCAGCAGCGAGGTGATGACACCCACAGGTACTTCGGCGGGGGCAAAGCTGATGCGCGAGAACACATCGACCCAGATCAGAAAAATGGCGCCTGTGAGCGCGGCCACAGGCAGCACGCGCCGGTGCTCGGAGCCGACCAGCATGCGGGCGACATGGGGCACGATGAGGCCGACAAAGCCGATCGGACCCGTCAGCGCCACCAGCACGCCCGTCACCATCGAGACCAGAACGAATAGCCAGCGCCTGGTGCGAGTGGTGTCCACCCCCAGCGTGGCGGCGGTCTCTTCGCCTGCCAGCAGCGCATTGAGCGAGCGGGCCTGTGCCAGCAGCAGGGCCACGCCCGCCGCCAGCAGGGCGGCCGGCAGGCCCAGCTCCTGCCAGCGGGTTCCGGCCAGGCTGCCCAGGGTCCAGGTGAGCACGGAATTGGCCAGCTCGCGCTGATCGGCCGTCAGCACAATCAGACTGGTGACGCCGCCCAGGCAGTAGGCAATGGCCACGCCGCCCAGAATGAGCCGCGATGCCTGCAGTCGTCCATTGGCATGAGCCAGTAAGTACACGGCCGCACAGGCCAGCAGCGCACCGCTGAAAGCTCCCAGCGGCAAGGCCAGCTCGCCGGCAAATGCCAGTGCGCCGAAGGCCAGCACGCTCACGGCCCCGACCGACGCACCGGATGAAACGCCCAGCAGATAGGGGTCGGCCA
The DNA here is from genome assembly GCF_030505195.1 of Comamonas testosteroni. NCBI lineage: Bacteria > Pseudomonadati > Pseudomonadota > Betaproteobacteria > Burkholderiales > Comamonadaceae > Comamonas > Comamonas testosteroni. Next base: position 418,751 of record NZ_CP129672.1, on the reverse strand, counting down.
GCGGATTGCGCACCATGGCCTGCATGGCCACGCCCACCAGCGCAAGGCCTGCGCCGGTCAGGGCAGCCAGCAATACGCGCGGCAGGCGCACGCGCCAGACAATCTGGTATTGGGCGCTGCTCCAATTGCCGGAAGGCCAGTCCAGACCCAGGCGCTGACCCAGCTCATAAGCCGTGATCTGCCAGGCTTGCCCAGGAGCGATCCTGACCGGCCCCAAGGTGATGGCCAGAGTCAGAGAGAGCAGCAGCACTGCCGTCAACATGGCCAGCCATAGCTTCAGCTGATGGCGTTGCTGGACGAACATCTGTGTTAACGGCTGGGTCATGGCTGCAGCCGGGTGTGGCTCCAGGCGGGGCGGGGCAGGGTGCCGTCGGAATCGGCAAAAGATCTGGTGCCAGCAGGCCCAAGGCGCAAGGCGCAAGCCTGTGCAAGGTGTCTCATTGTCATCAGCCAAGGCAGACGGTCTGCATGCTGGTGACGAGATCGGGCGGAGGGCGAGCCTCGCAGCCTGTTGCCGTCACGCTGCTCCCCGCAGACGCTCGTTGCACATGCCGACCGCCGGAGCTGGGCCCGGGCGGTCAGCGCTCAACAGGCCGGTATCCGGGCTGGCAGATTGCGCAAGGCATGTCACTTCGCCTTCCCGGCGTTGTCGCGCGCCTCGTCGAAGAGGCCACGTAGAACACCAGTGACGGACTCCTGCAAGCGCAAAAGCCATGAAGTGGTTTGATCTGCTTACCGTTGCGGGGGCAGCCAAGGTTTTGAACCTTGTTCCCGTTTAACCCAATGAAGCACCGGGCACCTGTCGCATGGAGAAAAAGCCTGCGGCACCGCAGTGCCGAGACTTGTTTCAGCGAAAAATTATATAGCAGCGCATCCAGACATCGTTTCGGTGATCTGGGCGATTCCTTTGAGGCGGCGAGGCGCAAAGACGGGGCGGCCGTCGCGTTCGGCGCGGTGCCGGTGCTGCAAGGCGCGAAGTTCATGCCCTGTGTCGACACTGTCTGCTATCGATATCCGATGCTCAAACAGGCCGTAGCGGCCTGAAAACTCGGCGTCGGCTGTTTTTTGAGTGGCCGCAGTCAAAACTGAGCTGACATTTGTGCATAAAAATAGAGGCTGAGACAGCCCTTGATTTTGAGGTCACTATGAGCATCTGGTCCATCGACGCACAGACCGTCACCCACAGCATTCAGCTCGCTGTTGCGCCGGTTTTTTTTCTGACTGCCGTGGCCGGCATGATTGGCTCCGTAGCGGGGCGGCTGGCCCGCATCATTGACCGCGCTCGCAAGCTGGAGGAAAGCCTGCGCACCCTGGATGATCACGATCTGATCGCCCGCCATCTCAAGGAGCTGCATTTTCTGCGCGAGCGCGGGCGGCTGGCAAACGTCTCCATCGCGCTGCTGACGCTGTGCGGCATGTGCATAGGGCTGACCATCGTGCTGCTGTTCGTGGGCCAGGCCTACGGCGTCAGCGGCCACGGCTATGCCGTTTTCAGCTTCCTGCTGGGGGTGCTGGCCTTTGTGCTGGCGCTGTGCTGCTTCCTCTGGGAGACCATCATGGCGACACGCATTCTGGATTTTCATATGCTCACCCAGGCCAGGGCGGCCGTGCGCCATATGGAATCCGAGCATCGCCCCTGATTGCGCTGCGAGACATGTTTGTCCTGCCTCTGATCCTGGTGCCCATCGTCTTCCTGATGGCACTCGCTCGCCTCTATCAGATTCCCGCGCAGCTGTGTTCGGGCCGGTTGCAGCTGGTCGGTCGTGGCAGGGCGGGCTTGTGCATGGCCACCTTGCTGGCCTATGCCGGCCTGCTGGCAGGTAGCGGGGCATTGCTTGCGGCCTTGGTGTATGCGAGCTTTTTCGCGGCCGACCGGTGGTCGGCCTATCTGCACCTGGCCCCTTATCTGGCGCTTTATCCCTTGCTGTACCTGGCAGCCGCATGGGTGTTCTATTACGGCCTGAAAAAGCCCGCTGCAGACTGAGCTAGTCCTGCATGGGCTCCAGCCAGGCAGTTGCGGCATGAATGATGCAGTCGGTCAGTCGCTGCAGGCTGGTCTGGGCATTGCGGGTGTGGGCCCAGTACATGGGGATGTGGAGATCTCTGCCCGGAAGCAGTTCCATCAGATCGCCGCTGTCCAGCTGTGGGGTTATCAGCTGGGCCGGGTGCATGCCCCAGCCCATGCCCAGTTCCACCGCACGGGTGTAGCCCTGGTTGGAGGGCAGAAAGTGACGTGCATTGTTACGCCGTCCGTCCAGCCCCAGGCCGTGCAGCCATTGGTCCTGCAGGCTGTCCTTGCGGCCGTAGTACATCATGGGCGCTTTGGCCAGCATCTGGGCCAGCTCCCGGTCTGACTCGGCTTGGGCCAGGTGACGCTGCACAAACTCCGGGCTGGCCACGGCGATATAGCGCATGCGGCCCAGCGGCCATGTGTTGCAGCCTGCAATTGCCGAACCCGTGGCCGTGACGGCGGCCATGACTTCGCCTTCCTTGATGCGTTTGGCCGTGTGGTCCTGGTCGTCAATGCTGATGTCCAGCAACTCGTTGCCGTCCTGCGTGAAGGCCGCCATGGCATCCATGAACCAGGTCGACAGGGAGTCGGCATTGACTGCCAGCTTCAGCGTGGACAAGGCGCTCTGCCCTTCGGGGACCAGCTCGGGGTTCTTGCGGCGCAGATCGTTTTCCAGCAGCGCAACCTGCTCCACATGCAGGCACAGGCGTCGACCAGCGTCCGTGCCGGTGCAAGGCGTGCCGCGTAGCACCAGCACCTGCCCCACACGTTCCTCGAGCAGCTTGATGCGCTGGGAGATGGCGGAGGGGGTGACATGCAGTTTGCGCGCCGCGCGCTCGAAGCTTCCCTCGCGCAATACGGCTGCAAGCGCTTCCAGCCCTGCGTAGTCAAGCATTAGAAATTCTTCATTGAGTTGAGTAAATGTAATTTTACTTAATCCCTGTGCAGGGCAAGAATCCGGGCCGGTTTGGAGGAGTCAGCGGCTCATGGACATGACAACTAATTTTTATTCCGCCTGGATTGCAGGCTTTACAGTGTGCGCTTCGCTCATCGTTTCCATAGGTGCCCAGAACCTGTATGTGCTGCGTCAGGCAGTGCAGGGCGAACATGTGAAGGCCTGCGTGGCTCTGTGTGTGCTCAGCGACGGGCTGCTGGTGGCGCTGGGGGTGGCCGGCATGGCGCAGATGCTGGCCAGCTATCCGGCTTTGGCCCAGTATCTGACGCTGGGCGGAGCCGCATTCTTGCTGGCCTATGGCCTTTTTGCCTTGCGACGCATGTGGCTGGCCCCGGATGCGGCCATGGAAGCCGGCGAGCGTAGGGCGGCACCACGCAAAATGATGAGCGTGCTGGCCGCGCTGGCAGCCATCACTTTGCTCAATCCCCATGTGTACCTGGATACGGTGTTGCTGATGGGCTCGATTGGCGCCCAGCAGGAGGGTGCCGGCCGCTGGTCCTACGTGATGGGAGCGGTTTCGGCCAGCTGCCTCTGGTTTGTGCTGCTGGCGATGGCGGGGCACCGTCTCAAGCACTTGTTTGCCAACCCCGGAGCCTGGCGCGTCATGGACGGCATCACCGGTGTGATGATGCTGTGTCTGGCATGGTGGGTGGCGAACAGCGCTTTGGGAATGGAAATTTGAGTCTCAAGTCGCGTCAGCGCCATTCATTGCACACTCCCGCATTGGGTTTCAAGCCTCTGCGGCTTGTTCCCACAGGCCTACGGCTTCGATGAGGTTCCAGCTATTGCATTCAATGCGGTAGTGGCCTGTGGCTCCGGTCTTCTGGCTCTGGCCCTCGATCACCACAATATGCTTGCCGTGACGCTGGGCTTCGGAGAGCGGGCGGATCTTGTCGTAGTTGTGCCTCTCGGCAATATCGCCACGAAAGGCAATCGTCACCTGCTCTCGTCGGGGGAAGTAGTCCTTGGCATATTTGTCCAGAGTGCGATCGGCAACCAGCGTGGCCATATCGGGCGAGGTAGCGGAAGAAGTGTTCATCGTGTTTCCTCAAGAGTGGACTCTTGTTTGTGTGCAGAATCTGAGTCGGTTTATGACGTAATTGTTGCATTTTGTTTCCGGTGGCGCCAGTGCCAGTCTCCATGGCAGATGGCTGCCCTCGTGCGGGATCAGCTCCAGCCGTACAGCCGGACTGCCTTATGGCACTGACAGCGGCAGTTGCAGACCCGTCTTGATGCGCTCCAACGCGATCGAGGTGCTGTAGCGGCGAATGTTCTCGTCACCTTCAAACAGGCGTCTGCAGATGGCCTGGTAATCATTCATGTCGGTTGCTGTGACGACCAGGATGTAGTCGGTTTCTCCCGTCACATAGAAGCACTGCTGCACAGCCGCTTCGTCGGCTATCCGTGCTCTGAAGCCGCGCGACAGATCCGGTCTGTCGTTGACCAGTTGCACGGTGATGACCGCCGTCAGCGTGCGGCCCACTTTGATGGGCTCCAGCACGGCCACATTGGAGGCAATCACCCCGGTTTCCTGCAATCGTTTGATGCGCCGCTGCACGGCTGGGGCCGAGAGGCTGATGTGTTCCGCAATCAGACGCTGCGGCATGAGGTTGTCACGCTGGAGCAGGGCAAGAATCGCGTGGTCAAAGGAGTCCAGGTCGGCAGCAGGCATGGTTTTGAATGTGTTGAGAGCGAAACTTGCAGATTCAGGGCTGAAAACGAGCAAATTTCGCGGATGGCATGCAATATCGTACCCACCTATGTCAAAAAACAGCTGGAATCATTGGTGGCCCGTGTTGGCCGTATTGGGCTCGGTCACTGCACTCGGGCTGGGGACTTCGCTGGCCAAGCAACTGTTTCCTTTGATTGGTGCCCAGGGTACATCGGCACTGCGAGTGGGCTTTGCCGCGTTGATTCTGGTGTGCGTCTGGCGGCCCTGGCGCTGGTCGCTCAACCGTCAGCAGGCACTGGCTCTGCTGGTTTTCGGTATGGCACTAGGCAGTATGAATCTGATGTTCTACATGGCGCTGCGCGATATTCCGTTTGGCCTGGCCGTGGCCATCGAGTTTTCAGGACCACTGGCCGTGGCCATCTACTACTCACGCCGCGCGCTGGACTTTATCTGGCTGGCGCTGGCGGTTGTCGGCCTGGCCTTGATTCTTCCGCTGGGCGGCAGTGCTTCGGGCCTTAACCTGTCACCGGTGGGTATTGCCTGCGCGCTCGGAGCCGCCATCTGCTGGGCCTCCTACATCGTGTTGGGGCGCAGGCTGGGCCATATCCCCAGCGGTCAGGCCGTCTCTCTGGGCTTGCTGTGCGCGGCGTTGGTGGTGGTGCCGTTTGGTGTGGCCGAGGCTGGAGTCAAGTTGCTGACGCCATCGATTCTGCTGTTCGGGCTGATGGTGGCGGCCATCTCCAGTGCCTTGCCTTACTCACTGGAAATGCTGGCTCTGCGCCGTCTGCCGCCTGCCACCTTCGGCATCGCGCTGGCGACCGAGCCGGCCATTGCAGCACTGATGGGCATGTTGCTGCTCAGCGAGAACCTGACGGCCACGCAGTGGACCGCCATTGCCTGCATCATGGCTGCGGCCATGGGCAGTGCCGTGACGCGCCCAGGTACCAAATCGCCTGCGGCGGATGCTTCGGCAGCCACTTCCGGATGAATACCCATGCTATGAAAACAGATGCTGCTAGCGCTTACTTATCAATGCTTTGCTGAAATATTTCTAGTGAATAACCCTTGAAATTTAAGCAGCAAGCTCTGTTTTCTGTAGCTGCAATAGTTCGAAACGCTGTTTGTTCAGCGTTTTTTGTGGTCAACCAGACTGCCTGTAAAGCGACGCTCCGATCCGTTTTCCGAGTCGACGAAATCTTGAATGATGGCAGATAGATAGGGGACTTTATTGCTTCTATGAGGACAGACTTCTATGCTCATTTCGAGTCATATTTTTTGACCGATTTTTGCGCTATCCGGTTTGCGGTTTTGGCTGTCGTGGCTACTGCGTATTTGTAGGAATCTCGGTCTATTCAAATTAGGAGCGAGGTGCTACAACGGACGCACACGGTAACGAATGCCTTGCAACTTAGCGGCACTGATTCGAGCCCTGGTGCCGCCACGGGAGGTCATATGGATGTCATCAGCAATTCTGCAGCACGCTACGTTCGTCTGCGTGAAGAAGAAATGTCGCTGGACGAGTACCTTAGCCTTTGCCAGCGTGATCCCATGGCCTACGCCGGAGCCTCGCAGCGCATGCTGTCCGTCATCGGTGAACCCGAAATGGTGGATACCCGCAACGATCCTGTGCTGTCGCGCCTGTTTGCCAACAAGGTCATCCGCCGCTACCCCGCGTTTTCTGAGTTCTACGGCATGGAAGATGCCATCGAGCAGGTGGTGAGCTTCTTTCGCCATGCGGCCCAGGGTCTGGAGGAGCGCAAACAGATTCTCTATTTGCTGGGACCTGTTGGCGGCGGTAAAAGCTCGATTGCAGAGCGTCTCAAATACCTGATGCAAAAGGCCCCGTTCTACGCGCTCAAGGGATCGCCGGTGAACGAGTCGCCACTAGGTTTGTTCGACCCTGTGGAAGACGGTCCGGTGCTGGAAGATGAGTTCGGCATTCCGCGTCGCAGTCTGCAGCATGTACTCTCGCCCTGGGCCGTGAAGCGGCTGGAGGAGTTCGGCGGAGACATTCGCCAGTTCCGAGTGGTCAAACGCTACCCCAGCATTCTCAAGCAGATAGGCATTGCCAAGACCGAGCCCGGCGATGAGAACAACCAGGATATTTCCAGCCTGGTGGGCAAGGTTGATATTCGCAAGCTGGAAAACTTTTCGCAAGACGACACCGACGCTTACAGCTACTCCGGTGGCCTGTGCCTGGCCAATCAGGGCCTGCTGGAGTTCGTGGAAATGTTCAAGGCTCCGATCAAGGTGCTGCACCCCTTGCTGACGGCTACGCAGGAAGGCAATTACAAGGGTACGGAAGGCTTTGGCGCGATTCCGTTTGACGGCGTGGTGCTGGCACACAGCAATGAAAGCGAATGGAAGGCCTTCCGCAACAACCGCAACAACGAGGCGTTTCTCGATCGTATCAACATTGTCAAGGTGCCTTACTGCCTGCGCGTGAGCGAGGAAGTCCGCATCTACGAGAAGCTGATCCGGGAGTCTTCGCTGGCCAATGCCATCTGCGCGCCTGGCACGCTCAAGATGATGGCGCAGTTCTCCGTGCTCACGCGCCTCAAGGAGCCAGAGAACTCCAGCATCTTCAGCAAGATGCAGGTCTATGACGGCGAAAGCCTCAAGGACACTGATCCGCGTGCCAAGAGCTATCAGGAATACCGTGACTACGCGGGCGTGGACGAGGGCATGGAGGGCATCTCCACCCGCTTTGCCTTCAAAATACTGGCCAAGGTCTTCAATTACGACAGCACCGAAGTGGCGGCCAACCCCGTGCACCTGATGTATGTGCTGGAGCGGCAGATCGAGCGCGAGCAATTTCCCGCCGAGCTGGAGACCAAGTACATAGGTTTCATCAAGGAATATCTGTCCCAGCGTTATGCCGAGTTCATCGGCAAGGAAATCCAGACTGCCTATCTGGAGAGCTACAGCGAGTACGGCCAGAACATCTTTGACCGATACGTCACCTACGCTGATTACTGGATTCAGGACAGCGAATACCGCGACACCGATACCGGCGAGGTGTTTGATCGCAATGCGCTCAATGCCGAGTTGGAGAAGGTTGAAAAGCCGGCCGGCATTGCGAACCCCAAGGACTTCCGCAACGAGATCGTCAACTTTGTGCTGCGGGCCAGGGCCAACAACCAGGGCAAGAACCCTAGCTGGACCAGTTACGAGAAGCTGCGCGTGGTGATCGAGAAGAAGATGTTCTCCAACACCGAGGAGTTGCTGCCGGTCATCAGCTTCAACGCCAAGGCCAGTGCCGAAGATGCGCGCAAGCACGAGGACTTCGTCACTCGCATGGAAGCCAAGGGCTATACGCCCAAGCAGGTGCGTCTGCTTTGCGAGTGGTATCTGCGCGTGCGCAAGAGCAGCTGACCGACGGACCGGTGGTCGTCCTGGGCGGCCACCGGCGCGATGATTGAGAACAGTCCCTGGAGATGGGAGCACAGATGGCACTGCATATCATCGACCGCAGGCTCGCAGGCAAGAATAAATCGGTGGGCAACCGCGAGCGGTTTGTGCGGCGTTTCAAAGAGCAGATCGCGGAGGCGGTGCGCAAAGCCGTGTCTGCGCGCGACATCCGCCACATCGATCAGGCGGAAAGCATCACCATTCCGAAAAAAGACATTCAGGAGCCGGTCTTCAGGCATGGTCAGGGTGGTATCCGCGATATGGTGCTGCCCGGCAATCGTGAGCATGTGCGTGGTGATCGCATTGCCCGGCCGCCTGGTGGCGGCGGCGGTTCGGGGTCACAGGCCAGCGATAGCGGCGAGGGGCAGGATGACTTCACTTTCACCTTGACCAAGGAAGAGTTCATGGAGCTTTTCTTTGAAGATCTGGCCCTGCCGCGCCTGCTGCGCAATCACATCGGCAATACCTTGCAATACAAGACAAGGCGCGCCGGCTACAGCCATGACGGCACGCCCAGCAATCTGGCGCTGGTGCGTACCATGCGCGGCGCCCTGGGGCGGCGCATTGCACTGACCAAAGCTCCGCACCGTGAGCTCAAGGTACTGGAAGAACAGCTTGAAACTCTGCTGGCGCAGGATGACGGCACCAGTGAGTCCATAGCAGAGTTGCAACGCCGTATCGATACCTTGCGTGAGCGTATCGGCGCAGTGCCGTTCCTGGAGCAACTGGATCTGCGCTTTCGCAATCGCAGCAAGGTGCCTGTGCCCAGCAGCCAGGCCGTGATGTTCTGCGTGATGGACGTGTCCGGTTCCATGGATCAGGAGCGCAAGGAGCTGGCCAAGCGCTTTTTCATCCTGCTGTATCTGTTTCTCACAAGGCATTACGACAAGATCGAGATTGTTTTCATCCGCCACCACACCCAGGCCGCAGAGGTCAGCGAAGACGAGTTCTTTCACTCCACGGAAAGCGGCGGCACGGTAGTCAGCAGCGCGCTGGTCCTGCTCGAACAGATCATCAGGGCCCGCTACCCGGTCAACGACTGGAATATCTATGTCGCCCAGGCCAGCGATGGCGACAACTTCAGCGACGACGGCGGCAAATGCCACAGCCTTCTGGCCGAAAGGATATTGCCACTGGTGCGCTATTACGCTTACCTGCAAGTGGTGCTCGAGGAGCAGAGTCTCTGGGAAGAGTACAGCCGCCTGCTGCCGCTGTTCCCCCATTTCGCCATGCGCAAGGTATCGGCAGCCAACGAGATCTATCCGGTGTTCCGCGATCTCTTCAAGAAGGATGGGGTATCGATATGAACCTCAATCTCTATCCCGTGCTGGATCTCAGCGCCAGCAGAAAGGCCGGAAATTCGCATGTCCAGGGGGAGCCGCGCTTTCGCGATGTGCCGCAGGCACCTTTGATGGCGTCCCAGCGACCGGCGTCTCCTTTGCCCGATCCCAGCGACTGGACTTTCGAACTGATCGAACAGTATCACGCGGCGATTGCGGCCACGGCTGAACGCTACGGCCTGGATACCTATCCGAATCAGCTGGAGATCATCACTGCTGAGCAGATGATGGATGCCTATTCCAGCGTGGGCATGCCGGTCAATTACCGGCACTGGAGCTATGGCAAGGAGTTTCTGGCCACGGAGCGCCGCTACCGACGAGGTCACATGGGACTGGCCTATGAGATCGTCATCAATGCCAACCCTTGCATCAGCTATCTGATGGAGGAGAACAGCACGGCCATGCAGGCCCTGGTGATTGCTCACGCGGCCTATGGGCACAACAGCTTTTTCAAGAACAACTATCTGTTTCGCATGTGGTCTGACGCGGGCAGCATCATCGACTATCTCGTCTATGCGCGCGACTATGTGGCGCAATGCGAAGAACGCTATGGCTTCGACACCGTGGAGCAGTTGCTGGACTCCTGCCATGCGTTGTCGAACTTTGGTGTGGACCGCTATTGCCGTCCCTCGCATAAAAGTCTGTCGCGCGAGCGCGCCGAGAGAGAGGCGCGTGAAACCTATGTGCAGCAACAGGTCAATGTGCTGTGGCGCACCCTTCCAGCACGAAGGGACAAAGACAAGGACAGTACGACGCAAGGCAGCGAGCGCTTTCCCCGAGAGCCCGAAGAGAACATCCTCTATTTCATCGAGAAGAACGCTCCGTTGCTCGAACCCTGGCAACGAGAGATCGTGCGCATCGTGCGCAAGATCGCGCAGTATTTCTATCCGCAGCGCCAGACTCAGGTGATGAATGAGGGCTGGGCCACCTTCTGGCATTACACATTGCTCAACACGCTGTATGACGAGGGCTGGCTGACCGATGGCGTGATGCTGGAGTGGCTGTCATCGCATACCAATGTGATCTACCAGCCTCCCGCTGGTCACCGGGCCTTCAGCGGCATCAATCCTTATGCGCTGGGCTTTGCCATGTACCGCGATATTCGGCGGATCTGCGAAAAGCCGACCGAGGAAGATCGCCGCTGGTTTCCCGACATGGCAGGTACGCCCTGGCTGCCGGCGCTGCACCATGCCATGCGCAATTACAAGGACGAGAGCTTTGTCGGCCAGTTTCTGAGCCCGCACCTGATGCGCGACATGCGTTTGTTCTCTTTGCACGATGACCCTGACGAACGTGATGTTCTGGTCAGCGCCATTCATGACGAAGATGGCTACCGCACGCTGCGCCAGTTGCTGTCTCAGCAATATGATCTTGGGACGCGCGAGCCCAATATTCAGGCCTGGAGCGTGAATCTGCGCGGCGACCGCAGTCTTACTCTGCGGCATACCCAGTACAAGGGTAGGCCGCTGGCAGACGATGCACAGGAGGTTCTCAAGCATGTGGCTCGCCTGTGGGGATTTGGCGTGCATCTGGAAAGCGTCAACGGCGATGGCGAGACACCGGTTTTGCTGCACTCGGTGCCTGCACCCTCACATTGAAAAATCTCCAGTGAAAATTGCGTTAAACCATTGCCTGTAAAGCGCTAAAAGCTATCAAATAAAAAGAAAAAGCGCTGCAGAAGCAGCGCTTTTTTCTGGGTCAGGTCGTCAAGTGTAGTCGGCGGCCGGTTCTGTCCGGCCCCGGGACCACAGCAGGAGCCTGTGCCCGTCTCATCCTTCGCAGCGCGGTCGTCACCCCCTGTCGAGGAGGGGTGCGCCAACGCTTATAAGGCTTTTGCGAATCAGAACGCAGGAACCACGGCGCCCTTGTACTTTTCCTGGATGAACTTCTTGGTGTCTGCAGAGTGCAGAGCGCTCATCAGCTTGGCAATGTCGGCGCCGTTGGCGCGATCCTTGCGAGCCACCACGATATTGGTGTAGGGCGAATCGGCACCTTCGATGAACAGGGCATCTTTAGTGGGGTTGAGCTTGGCTTCGATTGCGTAGTTGGTGTTGATCAGAGCCAGGTCGACATCAGCCAAGGCGCGGGGCAGCAAAGGCGCTTCCAGTTCCTTGAACTTCAGCTTCTTGGGGTTCTTGACGATGTCCAGAGCAGTAGGGGTCAGGCTCTTGGGATCCTTGAGCTCGATCAGGCCATGCTTGACCAGCAGAATCAGTGCTCGGCCGCCGTTGGAGGGGTCGTTGGGAATGGCCACGGTAGCGCCATTCTTCAGATCCTTGATGTTCTTGATCTTGCTGGAGTAGGCACCGAAGGGCTCCACATGAACCTTGCCGTTGGGGACGGCCACCAGCGAGGTCTTGCGGTCCTTGTTGTAGCTGTCCAGATAGGGCTGGTGCTGGAAGAAGTTGGCATCCAGTTGCTTGTCTTCCACGGCGGCGTTGGGCTGCACGTAGTCGCTGAACTCCTTGATTTCCAGATCAATGCCCTGAGCCTTCAGTGCTGGCTTGATGTGATTGAGGATTTCGGCGTGAGGAACGGCCGTGGCACCTACCTTGAGCACGTCAGCAGCTTGGGCCGACAGCGCCAGAGTGGCAATAGCGATAGCAGAGAGAGCTTTCTTCAACATTGGTTCTGACCTTCTTCAGCAAGTTGCAATAAATTCCGGGCCTCGTCTGGACCGCAGTGAACTAAGGTGCATAGTCTAGTGCGGTGTACCAACGTCTGCAGGACATTTTTCTTATTTGGTTATAAGAGCGTCGTTTTTTATACAAAATTTCCTTCCGATTGACTGCCATGAATCCCGAAATGCTGGAGCGCCTGGTGCGCGTGCCTATGCCTTATGGCAAGTACAAAGGCCGTTTGATTGCCGATCTGCCCGGTAACTACCTCAACTGGTTTGCCCGCGAGGGCTTTCCCAAAGGCGAGATCGGTCAGTTGCTGGCTTTGATGCAGGAGCTTGATCACAACGGACTCAGCGGTTTGCTGGAGCCCATTCGCAAGGCTGCAGGGCTGCCGCCAAGAGCACAGGAATAGGCCGCAGAGAGGCGGCTCGATGAATATGCGGAAGGCGGGCCTGCACAAGCCCTGGCCGTTCGCCCTGGGTCGGACGCAGGTAGCTGGCCTTTGGGCTCGGCTGACTGCGGCCGGGCCGTGGGTCTCCAAAATGCCCTGCTTTGGCTCCTAAGGCGTTGTCAATTCCCGGCTCTGGACATATATGGATGGAGCTGGTCGCGGGGGGCGCTCTCACGCCTCGGAGTCTTGCGACAGGTCCGAATGCTGAACAATGCGTCCCTTGCCTGCATGCTTGGCTGAGTACATGGCTTCGTCCGCGCTCTGCATCAGGTTGGCCGAGGAACTACCTGCGGTGCTGATGGAGATACCGATGCTGCTGCCGACTTGCACCATCACTCCACCATTTAGCGCAATGGGCTGACGCACGGCTTCCATGCAGCGCTTCATGACAGACATGGCCTCACCGGAAGTTCGCAAGCCGGATAGCAGCACCACGAATTCATCGCCGCCCAGGCGGGCAACGCAGTCGCCGGCACGAGCCTGGGCCGTCAGTCGTGCAGCTACCACACGTAAGACCTCGTCGCCTGCGTCGTGACCCTGGGTGTCGTTGACCTGTTTGAAACCATCCAGATCCATGAAGCACACGGCAAGCATCTGGCCATCGGCCAGCTCCTGGTTCAGCGTTTCCTCAAGTGCGCGGCGGTTCGCCAGACCCGTCAGAGCGTCGTGGTTGGCAAGGTGGTTGGCGGCTTGTTCACCTCGCTTGAGGGCGTCGATGTCCACCAGAATCCATAGCGACTCTTCGGCATTCAGCAGTGTGCCGGATGCATCCACCCACAAGAGCTTGCCCTCGGCATTTTGCACCTGGAACTGCGCGTGAAATTTGCCCCGAGCCAGCAAGGAGGCATAGGCTTTTTCGCCGATACGCCTGTAGGAGGCTTCGTCCGGGTAAAGCATGCGCGTGGATGCGCCCTGCAGTGCAGCTGCTGGCTGCTTGAGCAGACGGCGCATGGCGGGGTTGGTCCAGACGATCTTGCGCTCACGCAGGCGAGCCATGCCGATCAGGTCATTGTCGATGACCAGCTCCTGCTCTTTGCGGATGCGGCGCTCACGCTGCTGCAGCCGGTACAGTGCCACCGAACCCAGAGCGATCAGGGCGATGCACAAGCCGGCGAGACCCCATGCACGCCAAGCTGAGGCACGCCACATGGCCATATAGGCTTCCGTACCCAGCCCGGTAAACACCGTCAGAGGATATCCAGGCAACCGATGGTAGGCCGTGATGCGCTCCACGCCATCGATCAGGGTCGGTGTGATGTACCAGCCTTCCTCGCTGTTGCGGGTGATGGCCTGGTGATATTCAGACGAGACGGCGGCCTTGCCGATACCTGCGTCGGCGTCCTGGCTTGCAGCCGGATAGCGCGCTACCAGCAGTGCCTGATCGGTGCGCAATGCCATGGCGCTGCTCGTGCCGAACGACTGGCGCTGGAATAGCTGGTGAAAATGCTCGGCCGCGACAATGGCATAGATGATGCCCTGGAATTGGCCGCCCTCGGCCTGAAGCCGCCTTGCCAGCACGATAGACCATTTTCCGAAGGAGTGGCTGATCAACGGCTCAGACACCACCATTCGGTCTGTTTCGCGGGCTTGAGCGAAATAGGCGCGTTCCGCCACTGAAAACGGCACATCAATTTCGCTGGGAGTGATGAGTACCTCGCCTGCACTGTCTGTGATGCGCAGGGCGGTGACAAAAGGAATCAGGGCACGCTGCTCCTGGAGCATTTCGTACAAGGCAAAGTCGGCAGCGGCAAGGCCGTCAAGGCTGCGCGCGCGGTAACGACTGGCAATCGATGACAGAGCGTTGTCAACGAGTCGCACCTCAGCAGCCAGTTCCAAACTCAGGCTGCGCGCCTGATGCCTGGTGACGGCTACTCCCAGGTCCATGTCCGCGCGGTAATTGGCATGCACGCCCAGCCACGTGGCAAAGCACAGCAAGGCCGCTACCAGCAGGTTGCCAAGCACGATGCGATGCAAAAGCTTGTGAGAGCGAAAGCTTGTCATCTTGATTCTTGAGGTCCTTGAATACCAACCTGGATCGGAAACGGCTCGGCTCTGGACATTTATATCAATTACCTGCTGAGTAGAGCATCGCAGAGCTCAACAGCGCAATAGTCTTGCAATCATCCAACAGGTGTTGGGCGGTTGCTGCGAGCAGGCGCCCGAGAGGGCATGCCGCGTGCGCGAATGGTCAGAAGTGGAGCTCCAGGCATGGACGTATTGCTTGTGAGTGATTGTGCAGGGCCGAGCCCTTCCTCCACGCTTGTCGCAGGCGCAAGGTGATGCGGCCCGGCAGAGGATGGAGCTGAAACATATACGGAAATAGTGACGGCATTGAACAAAACTGAAATGAGAATTGATATCATTTGATGTCTGTTTGAGATTTATTCCCCGTTGCACCATGCCCGTTGTCGAAACAGCCTCCCATCGTGAAGTCGCCGCGCTTTACACAGATCATCACGGCTGGTTGCAGGGCTGGTTGCGCCGAAAGGTCGGCAATGCCTTTGATGCAGCAGATCTGACGCAAGACACTTTTGTCCGTATCCTGGGCGTGCGTGAGCCGCCGCGCATAGAGTCGCCGCGCGCTTATCTGACCACGGTGGCCAAAGGAGTACTGGTCAACTGGTGCCGGCGGCAGGCGCTGGAGCGTGCCTATCTGGAGGCTCTGGCCCTGTTGCCCGAACTTGAAGCGCCGTCGCCTGAGCACCGGGCCCTGGTGCTGGAGGCTCTGCATGAGATAGATGCCATGCTTGATGCCTTGCCGCAGCTGGTACGGCGCACTTTTTTGCTTTCACAGCTGGAGGACATGAAGTACGACGATATCGCCTTGCAGCTGGGCGTGTCGCTGACCAGCGTCAAGCGCTACATGGCCCAGGCTTTCAGGCAGTGTCTGGCGCTGATGGAATGACTGCAATGGATGCACGTTTGCTGGACGAAGCTGCGGACTGGCTGGTCCGTCTGAACGATGAAGGCCTGACGGCTGCCGAACGAGTCGCCCTAGAGCGTTGGCGCCAGGCCAGTCCCGCCCATGAAGGCGCCTGGATGCGGGCCGAGCGGCTGATGGACAAGCTGGGAGGGTTGCCGCCGGCGCTGGCCATGCCGGCGCTGGGCCGATCGCAGCGCCGCAGCCGACGGGCCGCAGTGGCCAAGTTGGCTGTTTTGCTGGCCGCCGTGCCCGGTGGCTGGATGAGCTGGCGTGTGGCACAGCAGCAGGGATGGGCAGCCGATCTGCGTACTGTCACGGGCGAGCAGCGCCTCGTGACATTGGCCGATGGCAGCCGTTTGCTGCTGGATACAGGAACGGCCGTCGACATCCGGTTTGATGCTCATCAGCGCCTGATACATCTGCACCGGGGCTCGATCCTGCTGGAAACTGCCGCCGATCCCAGTGGCGTGGACCGGCCGTTGCTGGTGGCGACGGCCATGGGGCGTCTGAGGGCGCTGGGCACACGCTTTTCGGTGCAGCAGAACAACGAAGGAAAATTCGTGGATCTGGCCGTGACCCAGGGCGCGGTCGAAGTCACATTGAGCGTAGCCTCCCGGCCCGCGCTGGTGGTGCCCGCGGGCAAATGGGCGAGGTTGACTGCACTGGGAGCAGGGGGGCTGCAGACGGCAGGGCCGCAGCAACTGGCCTGGGTGCACGGCATGTTGGTGGCGGATGCCATGCCCATGGCAGAAGTCTGCGCCCAGTTGTCGCGTTACCGGCCTGGTCTGCTGCAGTGTGCCCCGGAGGCGGTGTCCATCAAAGTGTCGGGCGCGTATCCCTTGGCCGATACCGATCGTGCCTTGGCCATGCTGGTCGAAACCTATGCCGTGACGGTGCATCGGCGCTGGCAGGGTTACTGGGTCACGGTGGCGGCCCGCTGAGCTCACTAACAAGGCATCCTCTAAAAATTGCACGAAGGTGAGACTTTCTGGAAAGTTGTTTGGCAAGCAAGGTGAACCACTCATTTTTGCTTCCAAAGGACTGTCTTTCATGCCTGCTTTCATGGCCTCCCGTTCCCTATCGAATCCTGTATTCAGCCCCGTTGCGCGCGCCGCGCAGCTTGCCTTGCTGGGCTGGGCGCTGGCGGCGACCTCCGTGCAGGCTGCCGAGCCGCCTGCAGCCGGGAAAGCTCAGGCCTACCGGATAGAAGCAGGCCCGCTGGGCCGGGTGCTGTCCGAGGTTGCGGCTACGGCCGGCATGGCACTGTCGTTCGATCCTGCGCTCACACAAGGTCGGCAAAGCCCGGTGCTTTCCGGCAGCTATACGCCGCGCGAGGCACTGCAGCGCCTGCTGGCTGGCAGCGGGCTGGAGCTGGTGTCACGCTCCGGCGGCAGCTATACCCTGCAAAGGCAGGCCGTGGCGCCCGTCTCGAGTGAAGAGGGCAGCACACTGTCTGAGGTGCGTGTCACGGCCCAGGCCGAGCGCAGCGGCACCACGGAAGGCACGGGCAGCTATACCCAGACGGGACCCAGCCGCACAGCCACGGGCCTGGGCCTGACTCTACGCGAGACGCCGCAGTCGGTGAGCGTGATGACACGCCAGCGCATGGATGACTTCAAGCTGGAGACGCTGGTCGATGTGCTGGAGCAGACACCGGGCATTGCCGTCTATCGGCAGAACAACGCGACGGACTTCCAGGCCCGCGGCTCGGAGGTGAATTTGCAGGTCGACGGCATGTCCCAGCTCAGCAATGGCTGGTACTTTGTCACCAGCACCATGTATGCGTTGGACGATATGGCGGAGATGGACCGTGTCGAAGTGCTCAAAGGCTCGTCGGGACTGGTTGTCGGCAAGGGCGGCTATGGCGCCACCGTCAATCTGATCCGCAAGCGTCCCATGCGCGAGTTCCAGGCCAGCGTGCGAGCCAATGCCGGCAGCTGGGATACCTACCGTGCGCAGGCCGATATAAGCGGCTCGCTCAACGAGGCGGGGACGCTGCGTGGCCGCGTGGTGGCTTCCATGACGGATGCTGGCAGCTTTCGCGACAACGAAAAGAGCAACAGCAAAATGCTGTTCGGCACGCTGGAGGCCGACCTCACCCCCGATACCTTGCTGAACCTGGGCATCACGCTGCGTCAGCGCGAGGCACGTGGCTTCGGCACGACCCGACCCATCCAGCGCTACACCGCAGCGGGTGCCGAAGTGGGGCTGATGCCGCGCTCGTTCAACAACGGTGCGCCCTGGTCGGGCTATGAACAGGAAAGCACCGAGCTGTTCGGCAGCGTGGAGCAGCGTCTGGCCCATGACTGGACGGCAAGCCTGAAGTTCTTCCATCAGAGGGTGAAGATGGACGACATGACACTGGGCTATCTCTGGAACAGCACCACCGCTGCCTATCTGCCGTGGCAGGACGTGGAAAACCGCAACTGGTCGGTCAATCTCGATGTCAAAGGCCCTTTCACACTGCTGGGCCGCACGCACGAGTTGTTGGCCGGCGTGGGCATGTCGCGCTACCACAGTGGCCTGCTCTACGGCAGCTCGAAGAGTGCTTCCCTGGCCAATTTGGGCCTGAGCTATGCCCAGGGCGGTAGCGCGCTGGCGCAGCCCGATTTCCGCAACTGGAACTATGACCGCCATGTTTTCAACCAGCGCCAGCGCTATGCCTACACTGCAGGGCGCTTTCGCCTGGCAGATCCGCTGCAGCTGATAGCCGGCATGCGTGTGACGCAGTACCGCCAGAATGATGTGACGCCCACCTGGTGGAATTACGATATGCGCGAAACCGTCACCACGCCCTATGCCGGCCTGGTCTACGAGGTGCATCCCCAGGTCTCCCTGTACGGTAGCTACGCCACCATCTTCAAGCCGCAAAGCGCCCAGGATGAGCAGGGACGTACCCTGGATCCCGAGCAAGGCAAGACCTTTGAAGTCGGTGCCAAGGGCGAGTTCCTGGACAAGCGGCTCAACGCCAGCATCGCTCACTTCTGGATGAAGACCGACAACTCGGCCCAGGAATCCGGTGGTTTCACCCCCGGCGGCGATATGGCCTACCGTGCCGTCAGCGGCGCCACGCGGCGCGGCTGGGAGCTGGAGCTGTCGGGTGAGCTGGCGCGCGGCTGGCAGGTGCAGGGCAGTCTGGTGCAGCAAAACAGCTCGCTGACCAGCTCCAGCCTGTATCCCAGGTACCAGCTCAAGCTCGGCAGCACGTACCGCTTCGAGGGTGGATCGCTGCGAGGCCTGACATTGGGAGCGGCCACTCGCTGGCAAAGCAAGACCTCGACCAGCGACAGCCACAACACCCTGGCGCAGCAGTCCTATGCCGTGCTGGATCTGATGGCCCGCTATCAAGTCGACAAGCATCTGTCGCTGAGCCTGAATGTGAACAATCTGCTGGACAAGAAATACTTTGCCGGTGTCAGCAACCTGGGTGGCCTGTACTACACCTGGGGGGCGCCGCGCAGCGTGAACGTGGGCATGCGCTACGACTTCTGAGTGCAGGCAGCACACCTGCCCTGGAGGCCACCGGTGCAGTCGGCCTGAGTGCAGCGGCGCTCCAGGCTGGCGATCTCTGCTGGCACTGCCATGGTTCAGCCAAGGCTCTGTGCTGGCCTGGCGCCGGCAAGCCTGCGCCGCTGCAGGCCCTGCCGCTGGAGCCGGCCTGTGCCATGGCGCAGGGCGGATGACTCTTTTTGGGTTTTCGTTTGTCATACATAGGGGCAGGGCCGTGCGGCCTCCTTCGCCCCGGGTTGTCCAGGGCATCTATCTCTCTGTCCTTATGTCATGACCCCCTTCTTTCTGAGCTTCGCGGGCAGCAGCGTCCTATCCCGGCTGCTGGCCGCTGTTCTGGGCGGCTATCTGCTGGCCAGCGCCCTGGCCGTATTCCTGGCGACGGTCCTGTTCGCACCGCGTGCCGAGTCGGTGCTGGCGGGCATGCTGTGGAGTTTCGCCGTGTATGTGCTGGCCGTGATCTGGGCCTTCTCGCCGGTGTCGCCCAGCCGCGTCTGGCTGGGTCTGCTGCTGCCCACCGTCATGCTGGCGGGCGCCTCGGCCTGGCTGGCTGGAGGAGCTTGAGCATGGCCGAGCGTAAAAATGCGGGCGGAGCAGGCCAGGGCGGTGATGGGCAGTCTGCACCAGGTGGAGTTCGGCGGGCAGCCGCTCAAGTGGCTGTATTTCCTCTGCGGGCTGGCCGGCAGCGCCATGATGGCAACCGGGGCCATCCTGTTCATGGTCAAGCGTCGCGGCAAGCATCTGGGCAGGCAGGCTGGCGAGCTCGGTAGCGCCACGGCGCGCGTGTACCGGCTCGTCGAAGGACTCAATGTCGCGGCCATCGTCGGTCTGAGCCTGGGCTGCATCGGCTATCTGTGGGCCAACCGCCTGGTTCCCGTCGGGCTGTCCCATAGAGCGAGTTGGGAGCTGACGGTGTTCTTCGGGCTTTGGAGCCTGGCGCTGCTGCATGCCCTGGTGCGTGCGCCCGTCGTTGCATGGCAGGAGCAACTGGGCCTGCTGGCCGTTCTGTGCCTGCTGCTGCCGCTGCTGAACTGGATCACGGTCGGTGACAGCCTGCCGGTCCAGATCGCTCGCGGCGATTGGGAGCGCGCGGGAGTGGAGCTGTGCGCCATGGCGCTGGGATTGCCTGCCGCCTGGGCCTGGCGCTACCTGAGGTGCCGCGGCTGCGATGCAGCACGGCGTGCTCCTGCAGTCAAGATGGAGATGGGAGCATGAATGCCCTGCAAGCTTCAATGCTGGCTTTTGCGCCGGCCTTTGCCGACATGGTGACACTGGCTTTTGCCATGGAGCGTCATCATGAACAGCTGACGGGAGCCATGGAGATTTCCCGGGCTCGATCGCGGCTGTTGCGCTGCGCGGGAGCATTGCTGTTGGCGGTGGCCATCATGCCCTGTCTGCGTGCCTGGGGCTTGTCCGTGGGAGTCGTGGCCTGGCTGGGCTGGCTGTCGATAGGAGCGCTACTCGCCGTCGCCCTGATCAGTGCCGCAGCCCGTTGGGCCGCGGCCGCTTGCTGCATTCTTGCTGCGACGGCTCTGGCCTGGGTCTGGAGCGTGTGACAAGGATCTGGCGGCGCATCATTGCCAGGTGCCAAGCGGTTGGCGCTTGATGCGTGCTTGTCTTTCGGTGTCTTGTTGAGCTTCGCGTAATCGGCAGGGGTCGCGGCTCCAGCCTCATTGGTTCACAGGCCTGGGCATGTCTTATATGGTTTGCGTTCGGACATTGTCTGTTGCCAGGAATGTGCCGGACCAGGCAACCGGCGGTGGCTGGAAACACCCGAAGGAATGCACAAATGGGTGAAAAAAAGGGATGCGAATCGCATCCCTTTTTTGAAGCAGCCGGAAGATCTGAATTCCTGCACAGCCTGTTTTGACGCCCGGTTACGGGCCGATGATTACTTGGCAGCTGCGCGTGCGGCTTCCGCCTTGGCCTTGGCTTCGTCCAGCTTCTTTTGCAGAGCGGCGGCTTCCGCTTCAGCCTTCTTGGCCTCTTCTTCCTTGGCCTTCTTGGCTTCGGCTTCCTTGTCGCCGCCACCCATGGCGCCGGCAATGGCGCTGCCAGCCATGGTGCCGGCCACGGCGCCGACAGCTGCGCCGGCCATGGTGCCCATCATGCCGGAGCCACGAGCGGCAGGAGCCGCTGCAGCTGCGGGAGCGGCCGCAGGAGCTGCCGCAGTGGCGGGGGCTGCGGGTGTGGCAGGTGCCGCAGCCTTGGGCGCGGCGGCGGCAGGAGCCACGGGTGCGGGCTGAGCGGGCGCCTTGCTGCCGATGCTGGCAGGGCGAACGGACTTGCTGCTGCCCATGCGCTTGGCCTGAGCCAGGGAAGGCACAGTCAGCGATGCGATGGCGATAGCGATCACGGAGGCAGCAGCACGGTACGAAGTCTTCACGAAATGGTTTCCAGTCATGGTTGTCATAGATGGCCGCCTGCTTTTCAAGGGTGCAGACAACCAGCATGCCTTGTGACGCTTGTCGCATCAGGCTTGCTTGCTATGGTATTTAAAGTCAATGGGTGGATTTTCAAGGTGCTGAGCTGAAACTGTCCGTAAAAGAACAGGGCTCAGACCCTGAGCGGCCGGATGTTGTGTGATGTATGAGGCCGCACGCTATTGTAGGAACAGTCTGCATGCGCAAAAGTTCCACTAGTCTTCAATGCAGGGAAATAGCACTTGAAGTGCCCTGCAGCGCTTGGAGCGTGAGCGGGGCATGCTATCGAGCCAGAGGAAGATTGGTTTAGCGCTTCTGGTGCAGTTGCACCCAGTCGAGAAAGCGTGTCATGTACTTGACGAGGAAGTCATGGCTGCCCTGGCCGATCTTGCCGTCGGCGTCCAGCAGCGTGTCGGACCAGCGCACAAAGCCTTCGGGCTGGGGCAGGGTGGGCATGTCCAGCGACACCAGCACATTGCGCAGGTGCTGCTGGGCCATGGCCGTGGCGGCCGCGCCAGGCTAGCTGCCGATCACGGCGGCCGGCAGTCCTGCCCAGACGGATTGGCCATAGGGACGGCTCAGGCCATCGAGCACGTTCTTGAGCGATGCGGGGATGGAGCGGTTGTATTCGGGCGTCACGAACAGAACGCCGTTGCAGCCGCGAATCAGGGGCTTGAGGTCGTCGAAGGGCTTGAAATCGGGGGTGTTGTCGAAGTCGCGGTTGTAGACCGGCAGGCGGCTGATATCGATGAATTCGAAATCGGCCTTGTCCTGCATGAGTGCGGCCAGGCCCTGGCCGAGCTGGCGGTTGATGGACTGCTTGCTGAGGCTGCCCACGATGACGGCGATTCTGAGTTGGCTCATGCGCTGACCTTTCGACTGGGTTGAGGGAGATGCATGGCATCTGTAGCAAAGCTGCCGGGATTTGCCGCGCCGCAACGGGCACAAAAAAGCCGCTGACCCTGGATGACAGGGCCGCGGCTGATGGGGCGGGTGCTTGTCGCCGCCTATTTGAGCACTTCCAGCAGGCGATCCAGGCCGCCTTCGTTGATGGCGACCTTGGCCTCGTTGCGCACGCGCGGCTTGGCGTGGAAGGCCACAGACAGACCGGCCGCCTGCATCATGGGAATGTCGTTGCTGCCATCGCCCACGGCAATGCACTGGCTGGCATCGATGCCGATCAGCGAAGCCACTTCCAGCAAGGTGCGGCGCTTTTCCGCGCCGTCGCAGATATCGCCCCAGGCCTGCTCGACCAGACCGCCGGTTAGTGCACCGTCCTTGATCTCCAGCACATTGGCACGCACAAAGTCGATATTCAACAGGCCGCGCACATGCTCGGCAAAGTAGGTAAAGCCGCCGGAGACCAGCAGCACCTTCAGGCCGGCGGCCTTGGCGGCCTTGACCAGGGTTTCAGCGCCCGGCGAGAGTTTCAGGCGTTCGGCCAGAACGCGGGCCATGTCGGCCTCGGTCACTCCGACCAGCTTGCCTACGCGCTGGCGCAGGCTGTCTTTGAAGTCGGTGATCTCGCCGCGCATGGTGGCTTCGGTGATCGCCGCCACTTCGGCTTTCTTACCCGTGGCGTCGGCGATCTCGTCGATGCACTCGATGGTGATCAGCGTCGAGTCCATATCAAAGGCGATGAGCTTGTAGTCCGCCAGCTTCTGGGGGGCGGTAAAGCCGCGGATCATCAGGCCGGGAGCAAATTCGGTGGCGTCGGTCATTGCGAGTCGTGCGAATGAGGGGGTAGCAGAAAGGGGAATGGCGGAGATCGGGCCCGCGCCATTCCTCAAGGTGGCCGCCATTATCCGCTGTTGTGGCGGGCTTCGGCTGGCCATTCACCCGGGAGTCTGCATCCCTGGTGCTGCACGAGGCGGCACCTACTGCGGCTGAATGCCTGCTGCCTTGACCAGTTCTGCATGCAGCCTGATGTCCTGGGCCACTGTCTGCCTGAGCTGCTCTGGCGTCGATGGCGCGACTTCCATGCCGTTTTCACCCAGTTTGGTCTTGATCTCGCTGTCCAGTGCAACGCGCACGGCGCGGTTGAGCTTGTCGATCACGGGCTGCGGCGTCTTGGCAGGGGCGAACAGGCCGACCCAGGCCGAGAGGTTGAGGTCGGCAAAACCGCCTTCGGCCATGGTCGGGGTGTTGGGCAGCATGGCTGCGCGCCTGGGCGCCATCAGAGCCAGGGCATGCAGCTTGCCGGCCTGGATATGGGGCAGGGCTTCGGGCAGCACGGCAAACAGCATGTCCACATTGCCAGCCAGCGTATCGTTGACGGCTGGCGCGCCGCCTTTGTAGGGCACGTGCAGCATCTTGGCCTGGGTGCGCGTCTCAAACATCAGCGCTGCCAGATGCTGTGGGCTGCCGTCGCCGGATGAGGCAAAGGTCAGCTTGCCTGGGGCGGCCTTGGCAGCCGCCACCACGGCAGCCACGCTGGGGAATTTCTGTCTGTCCTTGACCACCAGCACCATGGGCTGGTTCACCAGCTTGCTGATCGGCGCGAAGTCGGCTTCGGGGTCATAGGGCAGGGATTTGAAGATGCTCTTGTTGGTGGTCAGGAATGAGGCCGGCGAGACCATCAGCGTATAGCCGTCCGGGGCGGAACGTGCCACGGCCGGCGTGCCGATCTGGCCCGAGGCACCGGCGCGGTTGTCCACCACAAAAGGCTGCTTGAGTTCACCAGCCAGCTTTTGACCCACGACTCGGGCAATCATGTCGGCGCTGCCTCCTGCGGGCAGTGCGACTATGACCTTGACCGCGCGCTCGGGATAGACGTCCTGTGCCTGGGCCGTGACGGCAAAGCCAGCTGCCAGCGCGCAGGCCAGGCCTGTGCGGGCAGTGGTATGTACGGCTTGGCGAATATTGAAGCCAATGCTGGCGCGAACGGGGTGGAACAGCATGCGATCCCTCTCTTTCTCAAGATATGCACCAGCTTGGTGATTGCTTCGGTGCGATAGTCCGATGATGAGCAAGCCTTGTGCCAAATGCCTTGGCGTTTTGCCGGATGGGAAAGATGCGGTTTGCGCAGTGGCCGGGAAAGTGGCAGAGCTGATGCGCCACGACGGCATCAGCTTTCAGGATTGCCAGGGGGCTGCAGGTATAGGGCATCGGACCAGGTGGCCACCCAGTGCGGGCGAAACACCACGAATACCGCAGTCAGCATGCCGGTGGTCACGCCATCGCTCCAGGCCATGAGCCAGCGCGCCATGTGCGAGAGCTCGTCGTTGACATTGGGCAGCACATGCCCGGCCCATTGGCCGAGCAGGGACGCGATGAACACGCACACAACCGTGCCCAGGAAACCGCGCAAGAAAATAAAGACAAAGATGTTGTGCCAGCACCAGCGGCGCACCGCTGCCCCCCAGAGCATGGCCAGCGTGGCCGGCACCAGCCCCTGCCAGACCGCCATGCCCAGAGCGTCCTGCAGTCCGAGTGCGGGAGCCAGTGCAAAGGCAATAGCGCTTGTCGCAATCAGTACCGGCACTGCAAGCGGCCAGCCGATCAGAAGCAGCACCAGCGGTGCACCAGACCAGTGCAGTTGCATCGGCATTTTGTGCAGCTCAGGCAGCGCCCAGACCCAGGGCAGCAGCACCAGAATGGCCAGCAGCGGTGTGATCAACGGTGACGGCACCGGGTCAAGCATGCCGCCGGGGCCGGCCCGGCTACCCAGCATGCGCCAGGGGCGGCAGAGCAGGGCCAGCAACAAGGCCAGCAGGGCAATGGCAGCTTCAAGAAACATGGCGGCTCGGAAAATCAGGGTCCGCCGCCATCTTGCACCGTCTGCATCGGGCTGGGCTCAATAGCCCTGCTGGCTTTGTCAGCAGTCTTTTCAGGCACGAACAGCTGTTTCGCTCTGGAGCGGCTGGCCCAGGCTGCGCAGCACATCGCGCACCATCTGGGCACGGTCCTTGGGGTTCTCCAGCTCTTTTTCGATGCGCAGCTTCTCGTTGCCCGCCAGCTTGATGTGCTTGTTCTTCTGGATCAGGTGAATGATGTTCATGGGATCGATTGGCGGCTGAGGCTTGAAGCTGATGTTGATCACGCCGGGGGCGGCATCGACCTTCACAACGCCGTAGGGCTGGCTCAGCACGCGCAGACGGTGCACGTCGATCAGGGTCTGCGCCTGGGGCGGCAGCTTGCCGAAGCGGTCCACGATTTCCTCGAGCAGGGTATCGATCTGATCGGCGGTCTTGGCTGTGGCCAGCTTCTTGTAGAACGACAGGCGCAGATGCACATCGCCGCAGTAGTCATTGGGCAACAGGGCCGGGGCGTGCAGATTGATATCGGTGGAGGCCGACAGCGGCGAGAGCAGATCGGGCTCCTTGCCGGCCTTGAGGCTGCGCACGGCTTCGGACAGCATTTCGTTATAGAGCTGAAAGCCCACTTCCATCATATTGCCGCTCTGGTTTTCGCCCAGCACCTCGCCGGCGCCACGGATTTCCAGGTCATGCATGGCCAGATAGAAGCCCGAGCCCAGCTCCTCCATCTGCTGGATGGCCTCCAGCCGCTGCTGGGCCTGCCTGGTCAGGCCGTCCAGGTCCGGCACCATCAGATAGGCATAGGCCTGATGGTGGCTGCGTCCCACGCGACCGCGCAGCTGGTGCAACTGCGCCAGACCGAACTTGTCGGCGCGGCTGATGAGAATGGTGTTGGCTGATGGCACGTCGATACCGGTCTCGATGATGGTCGAGCACAGCAATATGTTGTAGCGCTGGGCCACGAAATCGCGCATCACACGCTCGAGCTCGCGCTCGGGCATCTGGCCGTGGGCCACGGCAATGCGTGCCTCGGGCAGGATTTCCTCCAGCTTTTGCTTGCGGTTCTCTATGGTCTCGACCTCGTTGTGCAGGAAGTAGATCTGTCCGCCGCGCTTGAGCTCGCGCAGCACCGCTTCGCGAATCACGCCCGTGCCCTCGTTGCGCACAAAGGTCTTGATGGCCAGGCGCCGCTGCGGCGCCGTGGCAATCACCGACAGATCGCGCAGCCCCTCCAGCGCCATGCCCATGGTGCGCGGAATCGGGGTGGCCGTCAGCGTCAACACATCAACCTCGGCACGCATGGCCTTCATGGCCTCCTTGTGGCGCACGCCAAAGCGGTGTTCCTCGTCGATGATGAGCAGGCCCAGATTCTTGAACTGGGTGGACTCGGAGAGCAGCTTGTGCGTGCCGACCACGATGTCGACCGTGCCGTCCGAGATGCCCTTGATGGCAGCGGTGATCTCCTTGCCCGAGCGGAAACGCGACACCTCGGCCACCTTGATCGGCCATTTGGAGAAGCGGTCCACCAGGGTCTGGTAATGCTGCTCGGCCAGCAGCGTGGTGGGGGCCAGAAAGGCGACCTGCTTGCCGCCCATGGCCGCCACAAAGGCCGCGCGCAGCGCGACCTCGGTCTTGCCGAAGCCGACATCGCCACAGACCAGGCGGTCCATGGGCTGGGGGCTGATCATGTCTTGCACCACCGCGTGGATGGCCGCGCGCTGGTCGGCCGTTTCCTCGAAGCCGAAGTCGGCCACAAACTGCTCGTAGTCGGCTGCTGGGAAGCGGAAGGCATGGCCCTGGCGCGCGGCGCGGCGGGCATAGATATTGAGCAGCTCGGCGGCCGAGTCGCGCACCTGTTCGGCTGCCTTGCGCTTGGCTTTTTCCCATTGCGTGCCACCCAGCTTGTGCAGCGGCGCATCGTCGGGCGAGACGCCGGTGTAGCGGCTGATCAGGTGCAACTGGCTGACGGGCACATAGAGCACGGCGTCGGCCGCATATTCCAGGTGCAGAAATTCCTGCAGTGCGGGCGTGCCGTCCGGGTTCTTCTGGCCCATGTCCATATTGATGAGCCCGCGATAGCGGCCAATGCCGTGGTCGGAATGGACGATGGGGTCTCCCACCTTGAGCTCGGACAGGTCCTTGATCAGGGCCTCCACATCGCTGACCTGCTCCTGGCGGCGGCGACGGCGGCCCGTGGGGCTGCTGGCAAACAGCTCGGTTTCGGTGACAAAGTCCAGGCCTTCCTCGACCCAGGCAAAGCCCGTCATCAGGCTGGAGGTGGCGATACCGACCTTTTCCGTGGCATCGGCCTGGAACTCGGCCAGAGAGTCGAACACGGGCGGGTTGACGCCCGAGGCGCGGAAAAAGTCGAGCAGACTCTCGCGCCTGCCATCGGATTCGGCCAGAAGCAAGACCCGACTTGCTCCAGCTGCTATATGTTTTTGCAGCTTGGCCAGCGGGTCATCGGCCCCGCGCAGCACGGAAAGGTCTTCGAGCTTCTGGAAGATGGCGCTGTCGGCCACATCTTCGGTGCCCGGGCGCAAGGCCAGCTGGGCGTGTTCCTTGCTGCGGGCATAGAACTGGTCGGCGCTGAGAAACAGCGTCTCGGGCGGCAGCGCCGGGTGGTCGGGGTCGCCCTGCACCAGGCGGTAGCGGTCCTTGGTGTCCTGCCAGAAGCGCTGGAAGGCCGGCTCCAGATCGCCATGCAACACCACGGTGGCCTCATCGCCCAGATAGTCAAAGACCGTGGCAGTCTCGTCGAAGAACAGCGGCAGGTAGTACTCGATGCCGGCCGTGGCAATGCCGGCACCCATGTCCTTGTAGATGCGGCTGCGCGTGGGGTCGCCCTCAAGCAGCTCGCGCCAGCGGCTGCGGAACTTGGCGCGCGCCTCCTCATCCATCGGGAATTCGCGGCCTGGCAGCAGGCGTACCTCGGGCACGGGATAGAGGCTGCGTTGCGTGTCGGGGTCGAAGGTGCGGATGGAGTCGATCTCGTCGTCGAACAGGTCCACACGGTAGGGCTGGAGCGAGCCCATGGGGAACAGATCGATCAGGCCGCCGCGCACCGCATATTCGCCATGGCTCACCACCTGGGACACGTGCTGGTAGCCCGCCAGCGTGAGCTGGGCCTTGAGCTTGGCCTCGTCCAGCTTCTGGCCCTGCTTGAATTCAAAGGTATAGCCGGCCAGAAACGAGGGCGGGGCCAGGCGATAAAGGGCCGTGGTGGCGGGCACGATGACCACATCGGCGCCATGCTGCTTGTCGCGCTGGTTGATGCGCCACAGCGTGGCCAGGCGCTCGCTGATCAGATCCTGGTGCGGCGAGAAGCTGTCGTAGGGCAGGGTTTCCCAGTCGGGGAACAATGCGCAGCGCAGCTCGGGGGCGAAGAAGGCCATCTCCTCAATGAGGCGGTGGGCATCGGCGGCATCGGCCGTGACGATGGCAGTGACCCGGCCGTCGTGCTTTTCACGCTCGCCCAGCCTGGCCAGCAGCAGCGCGTCGGCGCTGCCGACAGGGCGGGGCAGGTGAAAGCGTTTACCAGGGGTGAGCTTGGGCAGTTGCATGGTTTTTCACAGACAAGCGCAGGCAGCGGCGCACAGGTGCGGGCTGGATGCAAAAAAACGGGGACAGATTGAATGCGGGCAAGCCCCGCCATCTAAGGCAGGGCTCACAGCCCAATCAGCGCGGAGCTGACGGTTGGCGGCGCATTCACTCAAAATGGGGACACCTCAAGGCGATGCAAGTCGAAAGCAGGTCTTCGATGGATCTCAGGGGCTTTCGGACGAAATGGTGATTTTAAAATACTGTGCATGACAGATCGGTTTTTCTCGCCTGAGTCCATCGCGGACGACAAGGCAAACGCTGCGGCGTCGTCGTCGCCGGCATCTGCGCCCCGGTGCTGGGGGCTGATTCCCTGTGCGGGCGTCGGTCTGCGCGCCATTGCTGCAGATTCCCCGGCCCCCGAGCTACCCAAGCAATACCAGAGCGTTGCGGGCCAGCCCATGGTCATGCACACGCTGGCCGCCATGTTGGCGGTGCAGCGCATGCACCGGGTGCTGCTGGTGGTCTCTGCTTCCGATGGCTTCTGGCAGGGGCGCGCCACGGACGCCCGGCTCGGCATTGCTGCCTGTGGCGGAGCCACCCGTGCCGAGACCGTGAGCAACGGCCTGCAGGAGTTGCTGCGCATGGGGGCCAGCGGCGAGGACTGGGTGCTGGTGCATGACGCGGCGCGCTGTCTGGTCACGTCGACGCAGGTCAATGCCTTGATCGATGCCTGCCTGCCGGATGCGGTGGGGGGGCTGCTGGCGCTGAAACTGCCCGACACTCTCAAGCAGCAGGCCACCGGCGCGGGCCCGGCACGTGTGGCGCAGACGGTGGAGCGTGGCGACAAATGGCTGGCTCAGACCCCGCAGATGTTCCGTATCGCAGCCTTGCTGTCTGCGCTGCAGGCGGCTGGCGCTGCCGTGACCGACGAAGCCAGCGCCATGGAACTGGCAGGTCACTCACCCAGACTGGTGCCGGGCGGTGCGCAGAACTTCAAGGTGACTTACCCCGACGACTTCGCGCTGGCCGAGGCCGTGCTGCTGCAGCGAAAGGCGCGTGGCTAGAGGGATTTGGCATCGACAGGGCTTGACGCACGCAAGAGCGCACAGTGGGCATTGCCATCGGCAGAATGCCGTGCCCGACCCGGGTCGGCGCAGATAGTATTTGATTTGATAGCTGCTTGCGCTTTATGGGCAACGGTTTGACAAGGATTTTTATGAATTTTCGTATTGGTGAAGGCTGGGATGTACATGCCCTGGTTCCTGGGCGCAAGCTGATTCTCGGCGGTGTCGAAGTGCCTCACAGCCTGGGCTTGCTCGGGCATTCGGATGCCGACGTGCTGCTGCATGCAATCACCGATGCCTTGTTCGGTGCTGCGGCCCTGGGCGATATCGGCCGCCATTTCTCGGATACCGACGCGCAGTTCAAGGGGGCGGACTCCGCCGTGCTGCTGGCCGAGGCTGCCAGGCGCGTGCGCGCCAAGGGCTTCGAGATCGGCAATATCGACAGCACCATCGTGGCCCAGGCACCCAAGCTGGCACCCCATATCGAGAAGATGCGTGAGCGCATTGCCCAGGTGCTGGAGCTGGATGTTGAGCAGGTCAACGTCAAGGCCAAGACGGCCGAGAAGCTGGGGCCTGTGGGTCAGCAGCAGGCCATGGAGGCCCGTGCCGTGGCCTTGCTGGTGCGGACTGCTTAGCTTCGTTCGGCGCAATGGCTGCGGCGAAAGCCGGTCACGAATCGCCGTAGAGGGCTTGCACTTCCGCCCCGGTCAGGGCCGGGGTGTCATTGGCCAGCGCGTAATAGTCGGGCTTCTCGTCGATATAGATCTGCTGCGCCAGTGTCAGTCCCTGGGCATCCTGAAACAGCCCGGCAGACAGAAAATGCTCATTGTTTGCCAGCAGACGGTAGAAGAGGTGGGTGCCGCAGCTGCTGCAGAAGGCGCGCTCCGCCCATGGCGAGGAGGCAAAGCGCGTGACGGGGCCGCTGGTCTGCACCGCTGTGCCGCCATGCAGCGTGAAGGCGGGCCCCTCTCCCCAGCGCCGGCACATGCTGCAGTGGCAGACATGAACTTCGTGGGTATCGGGGGCGGTGACGAGAACGGCTTTGCACAGGCATCGGGCTTGCATGGTGAACTCTCCGGCAGATGGCTGAAAGGCGATGCCGATTGTGCAATGAGGTTGAGGTGGGCAGATTCAGTCTTGCCCGACCTCATCGTCTTTCCTGTCGCGCGGCAGATTGCGCTTGACCTGGGGGCGCTGCAGGCGCTGCTCGGGCGCTGCACCGGCTGTCACACCCATGGCGCGCTGCAGCTGCAGATGGGCGACCAGGCCGCCCGTCGATGAATTGGACAGGGCAAACATGCCACCCATGCGCTGAACCGTCTTGTCCACGATGGACAGACCCAGGCCTGCGCCAGCAGCTGCCGTGCGTGCAGTGTCGCCGCGGAAGAAGGGCTGGGTCAGATTGGCCAGCTGCTCGGCCGGCACGCCCTTGCCATGGTCGCGGATGCGGATGACCACCCATTTCTCGCTCTCCTTGGCGACCACATCCACCTCGGTCGTGTCGGTCGACGGGGTCTTTCCATAGCGGCGTGCATTCTCGAAGAGGTTGGAGATCACGCGCGCCAGCTCCACCTCATCGGCCATGACGTAGAGGTCTTCGGGCACGTTCATGGTGATTTGCAGCTCACGGTGGTCCTGCACGGCATAGACGCAGGAGGCAACCACGGCGTGCAGATCCACGGGGCTGAGCATGACGCGATGATCGGG
This sequence comes from Comamonas testosteroni, assembly GCF_030505195.1. Classification (NCBI taxonomy): domain Bacteria; kingdom Pseudomonadati; phylum Pseudomonadota; class Betaproteobacteria; order Burkholderiales; family Comamonadaceae; genus Comamonas; species Comamonas testosteroni. Next base: position 387,365 of record NZ_CP129672.1, on the reverse strand, counting down.
GCGGGCGTAATCCAGGAATTTGTCGATGGTGGCGTCCAGTTGAACGATGTCGGCCACCATATGCTCGCGCGCCACATCGTCATAGACGCTCATCTCGGTCTCCAGGCGCAGCCGCGCCAGCGGAGTACGCAGGTCGTGGGAAATGCCGGCCAGCATCACGGCGCGGTCCTGCTCCAGTTTGGCCAGCTTCTGCGCCATGCGGTTGAAGCCGATATTGACTTCGCGGATTTCGCTGGTCACGGCCTCCTCGTCAAGCTGGCTGGCGTCGAAGTCGCCCTCCCGCACTCGATTGGCCGCGTAAGACAGCTGTTTGAGCGGCCGGTTGATCAGGCGGGCGATGGCGGCCGCGCCGATGAGCGACAGCAGCGCGGCCGTGATCAGCCAGATCAGCCAGGTCTGGCCGCTGGCAGGAGTGAAGCGCGACTGATCCATCAGCATCCAGTTGCGGTCGCCGTTGATGGTGAAGCCCACCCACAGGCCGGGCTCTCCGTTGACGCTGCGTGCCACCACGGTACCGTAGCCCAGGCGAGTGGTCAGCTCCTCGGTCAGCTTCTGACCAAGGGCGTTTTGCTCCAGAAGCTCGAAGGAGTCGCCGGGCTCGCGGGGCAGAATGCGCACGCCTTCCTGGTCGGCCATGGTCTTGATCAGGGAGACGCGGTTGATTGCGTCCGAATGCTCGAGGGCAGCGCGGCTCAGGTTGACCAAAGAGGCCACTTGCTTGGCTGTTTGCAGCGTGCGCGGCTCGAAATCCAGTGCCCGCAGTGTCTGCAGCCAGGCCAGAATGCTGCCCACCAGCAGCAGGGCCAGCAGGCAGAAGGTACGCCAGAACAGGTTCAGCCCCACAGGGGAGCGAGCTGTGCTGCGCCGCTCGTACTCCAGAGGTACGGGGCTGGTGGCGTCGGGCGGCGGATGGTGAAAAGCGCTCATGAACAGCAATGCGGAAATAACTGGACCCGAGGGTACGCCCAATATGGGCGACACGGGTTACGGTTTGTCCAAAAAGTGTCTATCTACTGGTGGTTGTTGAAAGAGCTTGACTTATGGGTCTTATGGGCCCGCACCCAAGCGCAACAAGCCGCGCAGCGGGCGGCTTGTTGCAATAGAGGCGGGCAGAATCAGTTCATGCCATCGGGCACGAACACATAGCCTACGCCCCAGACGGTCTGGATATAGCGTGGTGCGGCAGCGTCTTCCTCGATCAGCTTGCGCAGGCGGGAAACCTGCACGTCCAGGCTGCGGTCGAACGGCTCGAATTCGCGGCCACGGGCCAGCAGGGCCAGCTTTTCGCGCGACAGAGGCTGGCGAGGGTGGCGCACCAAGGCCTTGAGCATGGCGAATTCGCCGGTGGTGAGTGGCAACTCCTCGCCATTCTTTTGCAGCACACGGGTGCCCAGGTCGAAGGTGAAGGGGCCAAAGGTCACCACCTCGTTGTCGCCCGAAGGAGCACCCGGTGCTTCCTGAGGAGGGCGGCGGCGCAGCACGGCGTGAATGCGTGCCAGCAGCTCGCGGGGGTTGAAGGGCTTGCCCAGATAGTCGTCGGCGCCCACTTCCAGGCCCACGATGCGGTCCACATCCTCGCCCTTGGCGGTCAGCATGATGATGGGGGTGCGGTCGTTGGCAGAGCGCAGGCGGCGGCAGATGGACAGACCATCCTCGCCGGGCATCATCAGATCCAGCACGATCAAGTCGACAGTCTCGCGAAGCAGAATGCGGTTGAGCGCCTTGCCGTCCTCGGCAATCATGATTTCGAAGCCTTCCTGCGTCAGATAGCGGCGCAGCAGGTCGCGGATGCGTGCATCGTCATCCACCACGAGGATCTTGTCAGTACGGTTGTTCGTCGTTGCCATGATCGTCCTTATCGATTTATTTGTAACTGGCCCATTGTTATCGCTTGATCAAAAAAATCCAGCAAAACAAGGTCAAGTCTTGCCACTTGTTACGATTGTTGCGTTTATTAATGGAACAATAAATGTTTCACAAGGAACTTTGCAGCGGTATTTTGCACTATTGTTTCAGTGTTTGTTCTGTTGGTGTGTCGAATGTGGAGTATTCGTACATAAAGTCACACTCTGGGCTGACATGCTGCGCTGCAGCGACTTTGCGCAATGGTGAAATGCATGTGTATCTGCATGGCCTGATTTACTTACAAGGGTGAACCGCATGAATCAATTTTCCAAGTCTTCCTCTTCCTCTCGCACCGCGGCTGCCGCACTTGCGCTGGCGGCGGCCTGCGCTGGCGGCAATGTATGGGCCCAGGGCGCCGCGCGTGACATGCAAAGACCTGCCAATGTGGTGCAGCTGTCGGCTCAGGGAACCGTGGAGGTCAAGCAGGACTGGATGACGGCAACCCTGTCTGCCAGCAAGGATGGTCGCGATGCTGCGTCCGTTCAGTCCCAGTTGCAAAAGATCGTGGAGTCCGCCATGACCACGCTGCGTAACGATGCACAAGGTCGGCAGATGGAGTTGAGCACAGGTAATTTCTCCATCTCGCCGCGTTATGGCAACAACGGCAAGATCGAAGGCTGGCAGGGCCAGGCCGAGATCGTGCTGCAGGGGCGCGACTTTGCGCGCATCACCCAGGCAGCGGCCAAGGTGCAGGAGATGACATTGGGCAGCATGAGCTTCGGCCTCTCGCGCGAAGCACGGGAAAAGGTGGAGGGCGAAGCCCAGGCCAAGGCCATCGAGAACTTCCGTCAGCGTGCTGCGGCCATCTCCAAGAGCTTCGGTTTTGCGGGCTACAGCCTGCGCGAGGTCAATGTGAACAGCAGCGGCGGTGGTGGGCATCCCATGCCGCGCCCGCGCATGATGAGCATGGCCAAGGCCAGCTATGCCGATGCCGCGCCTGTGCCGGTGGAGGCGGATCGAGCCGAGGTGACGGTCAGCGTCGCTGGCTCGATTCAGATGCAGTGATAGGAACAGCGCTGCGTATATAAAAAAGGAGCAGCTTGCGCTGCTCCTTGTTGGTTTTCATCATGATTTGATGCTGAATATGGCTACTGGCAAGCGCTAAATGCTATCTAATTGATAGATGCATTTGCGCAAGCCCTGCGGCGTCTACTGTGCCGCCCAGCCGCCGTCCATATTCCATGCCACGCCGCGCACATTATTGGCCGCGGTCGAGCAGAAGAAGACTGCCAGCTCTCCGAGCTCTTCGGGCGTGGTGAACTGCATTGAAGGCTCTTTTTCTCCCAGCAACTGTCTGGTGGCGTCTTCATTGCTGATGCCTTGGGCGGCAGCCTTCGCATCCACCTGCTTTTGTACCAGCGGCGTCAGCACCCAGCCGGGGCAGATGGCGTTGCAGGTCACGCCGGTGGTGGCGTTTTCCAGTGCCGTCACCTTGGTCAGGCCGACGATGCCGTGCTTGGCGGCGACATAGGCCGATTTTTCGGCCGAGCCGACCAGCCCGTGTACCGAGGCCACATTGATGATGCGGCCCCAGTTGGCCTGCTGCATGGCGGGCAGGGCCAGGCGCGTGGTGTGGAAGGCGCTGCTCAGGTTGATGGCGAGGATGGCATCCCATTTCTCCACGGGGAAGTCCTGCACCTTGGCCACATGCTGAATGCCGGCGTTGTTGACCAGGATGTCGACGCGGCCGAACTCGGCAGCGGCGTATTTCATCATGGCCTCGATGTCGGCGGTCTTGCTCATATCCGCACCGTGGTAGCCGACCTGGATGCCGGCTGCCTTGCCGGCATCCAGTACCTGGGCGCGTGGTGCTTCGACATCGCCAAAGCCGTTGAGCACGATATTGGCACCCTGGCGTGCCAGAGCGATTGCGATACCTAGGCCGATTCCGCTGGTCGATCCCGTCACGAGAGCGGTTTTGCCTTTCAACATGGACATACAAGGTCTCCGAATGAATTACGATGCGACACAGCCATTATCGGCTCCGGTCCTGAAAACGCGTTCTCCATGAATCAACCTACGCTGAATTACGTATCGTGTCCCGGAGCCTCTGCCATGGCTCCGAGCTGGGCCAGTTCCCAGCGTCGCCAGCAGGTCGAGGTTCAGCCCGAGGGCACGCACCGCATGGCGTACTGGGAATGGAACCGTACCGGAAATCCAAGACATCCTCATGTCATCGTCTGCGTGCATGGCCTCTCGCGCCAGGGGCGAGACTTTGATGTGCTGGCCACCGAGCTCAGCCGCTTTGCCCGCGTGATCTGTCCCGATGTGGTCGGGCGCGGCGAAAGCGACTGGCTGGTCGAGCCCATGGGCTACCAGGTGCCGCTGTATGCGGCAGATATGCTTGCGCTGCTGGCCCAGTTGCATGCGCAGGCACCGATTGAAACCCTGGACTGGGTGGGCACCAGCATGGGCGGCCTGATCGGTATGGCGGTGCTGGGCCAACCCGGCCTGCCGCTGCCGGTGCCGGCGCGGCGGCTGGTGCTCAACGATGTCGGCCCGGCCATTGAGTGGGAGTCGCTGGAGCGCATCGGCTCCTATGTCGGCAAAAGCTTGCAGTTTCCCAACTTTGAGAGCGCTGCCGCCGCCATGCGCTTGATTTCCGAGGGATTCGGCCCACATACCGATGAGCAGTGGTGCCGGCTCTCGCAAGCCATGATCAAGCCAGATCCCCAAGGGGGGGTGGTGCTGCATTACGACCCCCGTATTGCGGCGCCGATGGCCCAGATGACGCGCGAGACCGCCCAGGCTGGTGAGGCCTTGCTCTGGCAGCTTTACGACCAGATCAAGGCACAGGTCTTGCTTATCAGAGGGGCCGAGTCCGATCTGCTTTCCAGCCCTACCGCCAAGGCCATGACCGAGCGTGGCCCCAGAGCGCATTGCACGGAACTGGAAGGCGTGGGGCATGCTCCGACGCTGGTAGTGCCGGGGCAAGTGGCGTTGATACAAAAGTTTTTACAAGGGGATAAGGGTCTGCCTGCGAGCATCAGTCTTGCGCAGCAGGCCCAAGAGGAAGCTGCATGAAGACCAGCGATACCGTAACCACAGTCTCTGACGCCGCACCCAAGCTCACGGAGCCTACGCCGCATCTGATTACCGCCACATCCGAGGTTTTGCCCGATCAAGTCAATGCGCTGGCGCGCGCGCGTGCCTTTGCAGAGCCGCTGATTGCAGGCGAAGTCATGGAGACCGGTGAAAACACCCTGACTCACGCCGACGCCGTGGCCGCCATCCTCAAGAAGATCGGGGGCTCGGAAACCATGCAGGCGGCCATTTATCTGGTGCACGCCAGCGTGCACCTGAACAAGCCGCAGGAAGTGATTGCCAAGGCGTTTGGCGATAATTTTGCGACCCTGGCGGTCGAGACCATCAAGCTCATTCGCGTGCAGCAGCAGGCGCGAGAGGCCGAGTTGAGCAGCCAGCATGTCGATGGCGTGGCCACGCAGACCGAGAACGTGCGCAAGATGCTGTTGGGCTTCTCGCGCGATCTGCGGGTGGTGCTGCTGCGCCTGGCGTCGCGCCTGCAGACGCTGCGCTACTACGCGGCCGAGAAGAGCCCGGTTTCGCCCAGCATCGCGCGCGAAGCACTCTATGTCTTTGCGCCCCTGGCCAACCGTCTGGGCATCTGGCAGATCAAATGGGAGCTGGAAGATCTGGCTTTCCGTTTTCTGGAGCCCGATACCTATCGCCAGATTGCGCGTCTGCTCGATGAAAAGCGGGTCGAACGCGAAGCCTATATGGAGCAGATGCGCGCGCGCCTCGAAGCCGACTTGCGCGCCCACAGCATCAGCGCCTCGGTTCAGGGGCGACCCAAGCATATCTACAGCATCGTCAAGAAGATGCGCGGCAAGTCGCTGAGCTTTGACCAACTGTTCGATATTCGTGCCATGCGCGTCATCGTGCCTACGGTCAAGGACTGCTATGCAGCCCTTTCCTGGGTGCATGAGCAATTCACGCCGCTGGAAAAAGAGTTCGACGACTACATCGCCAAACCCAAGCCCAACGGCTATCAGTCGCTGCACACGGTGGTGCGCGATGAAACCGGCCGCACCATAGAGATCCAGATCCGTACCCAGGCCATGCACGACCATGCCGAACATGGCGTGGCCGCACACTGGGCCTACAAGGAAGCCGGCACCAAGGGCTATGCGGGCGTGTCTGCGTCCAGCGAGTATGACGCCAAGATTGCCGTGCTGCGCCAGTTGCTGGCCTGGGGCAGCGACCTGACGGGCTCGGCCCAGCGTGGTCTGTTTGAAGATCGCATCTATGTGCTGACTCCCGATGCGGCCGTGATCGAGCTGCCACAAGGGGCCACACCGGTGGACTTTGCCTACTCGGTGCACACCAGCCTGGGCCATCGTTGCCGTGGCGCGCGTGTGGACGGAGCCATGGTGCCGCTGAACACCGCTCTGGAAAGCGGTCAGACGGTGGAGATCAACACGGCCAAGGAAGACCGGCCCTCGCGCGACTGGCTCAATGCCGAGCTGGGGTACCTGGTCAGCAACCGTGCCAAGGCCAAGGTGCGCGCCTGGTTCAATGCCCAGGCCACGCACGAAACCGTCTCGCGTGGGCGCGAGGCCGTTGAAAAGCTGCTGCAGCGCGAGGGCAAGACGGCGATCAAGCTTGAAGAGCTGGCTGCACAGCTGGGCTTCAAGTCTGCCGATGCGCTGTTTGAAGTCGTGGGCAAGGACGAGTATTCACTGCGCAACATCGAAGTCGTGCTGCGTCCCAGTGAAGAAACGCCAGAGGAAGACGCATTCACTCCGGTGCGCAAGGCGCGTGGGCATGACTCGTCGCGAGGTGGAGTGCTGGTGGTGGGCGTCGATTCGCTCATGACCCAGCTCGCCAAATGCTGCAAGCCGGCTCCTCCGGACGAGATCGGAGGCTTTGTGACTCGAGGCAAGGGCGTCAGCGTGCACCGCCACGATTGCTCCAATTTCCGCGAGATGATGGCCAAAAGCCCCGAGCGCGTCATTGAGGTCGACTGGGGCACTCCCAAGCATGTGGACAAGGGCGGACCGGTTTACCCTGTGGACGTTGCGGTGGAGGCGGCCGACCGTCAAGGTTTGCTGCGCGATATCTCTGACGTGTTTGCACGTGAGAAGACCAATGTCATCGGGGTGCAGACCCAGTCCGTCAAGGGAACGGCGTGGATGACGTTCACGGTGGAAGTGGCGGATTCAGGTCGCCTCAACAAGGTACTTGGCATCGTCGCCAGTGTCTCCGGCGTTCGCTCGGCAAGAAGGCGCTGATGTAAATCCCGATTGCGCCTAGCTGTGCTCGATGACAAGAAAATGTTAGCTCTCAAAAAATGAGTGAAAAACCCGTGCTACAATTGCTTCATCGAACATAACAACAGGCGCGTAGCTCAGCTGGTTAGAGCACCACCTTGACATGGTGGGGGTCGTTGGTTCGAGTCCAATCGCGCCTACCAAACGTGCAAACGAAACCAGAGTTTGCAGCAAAAATGCCCGCTAACAAGCGGGCATTTTTGTTTTTGCAGCCGCTGAGATTTGGCAAGCCTGTGACCGCTGCCGCCGATACCAGGCGTTGACCTGCTATCTGGCCGGATGTCCGCAGCGCGCCTCCAATCGGAAACTGGCTGGATCACAGTGCACCGACAACCTGAACGGCCGCTCTCGTAAGCTGTGAACTGGTGCTGCCGACCCGTTGTTGTCGTTCGCGCCTCGGTGCCCAATGTCTGCTGCCGACGTAAGCGGTCGTTCCCTGACGCCCGATGCTGCGCGTCAACGCTACAAGGCTGAGTGATCCGTCAGCGCTCGTTCGCGTCGACCAGTAAACGCCCCTCATCCGACATTCGAGCGACCCCACAGTGGTTATTGAAATGCTCGGCTGTAGCAGGACAGTGGATATGACTTGTTAGCGATCTGGCGAGGTCGCGATCGCCTTGAGGGACTTCGAAGCCTCTGAAGGCCCGGAAAACTCAATCCATTGAAGATGCGCAAACTCTCTATGCTCGCGTAGAGCGGCGAACTTCGACTGGTTATTTGCATAGGTGGATAGAGACCAGAGAAGCACCGAGTCTTTCGAGAAAAAGGCCATCCGCAATGACTCCCGATTTCCGTGGGACAGACGCTTGCGAGTAAGGCCATGGCTGAGTGTGCGACGGAGCAGGCGAGAAAATACGGTGAAGCGACCGTAGTTGAGCCAAATGACATGTGTCGCTCGTGACCAGAGCACATCACGAACAGCGCTGTAATTTCCATCTGCTACCCAGCATGCTCCTTGGGTAGCTTCAACAACTGAATGCTTGAACTGCTCGGGTGGCACTGCTTGCCAGCCTGGCCCCCAGTAGCGCGAATCAAGTTCGATATATGAGGCATGGATCTTATGCGCCAGCCTTTTGGCAAAAGTAGATTTGCCCGCGCCACTTGTGCCGATGACTAAATAGCGCATTTCAATCCTGTGCTACTAAATGACTGTCAGCCATGTTGACTCTAGGAGAGGGAAACGAGGAATTTTAATGCGCGAAGCCGCGCACAGACTAGCTGCAGGCGCATCTGTGACGGCTGCCATCGCTCGCTGTTCCCGATTGGATCTTCGTTCAAATGACTGCTTCTGGCCGAAGCCAGGCCTAGCTACTTGTGAGCGCAGCACCGCAAAGCTGACCTTTGGGGCTGCGCCTTGAGCGTCCGGTTCAGGACAGGCAGTCAACGGGTGCGGGGCGTCATCAGTCAGCCAAGAGCGGCCGTCCGGCTCGCTGGCCTTACGTCTCCAGGAAGTTGCCTTTCGCATCATCGCTTCGTCGAGCTGTCCACCAAGCGACCTGTTCTTCAACAGTGTTACGCAGGCCCCCGCATCCACAAGGCCATGCGCGTTACCTGCGCCATGCTGCTGACGCCGAGCTTGCCTTCAATAGCCTTGATTTGCGTGCGCACGGTATTCAACGACACCATCCAAACCCTCATGGTGAATGGCTGTAAACGGTGGGTCATAGAGTTGACCTGCCGTTACTTCGCCATGTACTCCCTCTTAGATGTTCAGTCTCATGGTGAGATGGTGCAGATGAGTCTGAAGCGGCTTGGATCTTTTTCCCATGCCTTACACATCGCACGGATGCTAAGGGAAAGTCCAATCGCAATCCTCGTGTCACCTATGAGCTGCTCGCAATAGGTTGCGATGTGATGCGGCAACCACTGCTCAGAGGCTCGATCATCTCCAGCAGCCGCTTGTAGCCCGTGCGCTGCACCCGCCACTGATCGGCGACCCTGATATAGCAGTCCTCGTACAGCGCACTGCCGGTGAGTATGGTCTGCTCATCCAGATTGATGAACAGATCATTGAGGTACCAGATGCCGGTAGCCGCATCACCGTCGACCTTGATTTCCGGTGTATGCCCGTTGTGCATGCCAAAGCGCCTATGGGTGAAGGCATTGCGGTAGAAGGTCATGGCTTCATCGATGCCATTGATCTCATATTGGTAAGTCGGGCTGTCGAAGCGGATATGGACATCATCGGCCAGAACGGTTTTCAGAAGTTCCAGATTGCAGGTGTCGATGCCGCGAAAGTAGCGCGCCTTGAGCTGTTTGATTTCTTCAATATCCAGAAGAGTTTGCATGCTGTTTTCCTCTGGAATTTAGTGAGGCAGGTAATGGCCGCCACTGACGTCCAGTTGGGCGCCGGTCACCACGCGCGCATAGTCGCTGGCCAGATACAGTGCGGCAGAGGCGCAATCGGCATCGTCGGGAATCTCGTTGCGTAAGGGAATCTGCTGGGCAATTACATTGACCAGCGATTCCATCGGCACGCCCTGGCGCTTGGCTTCCGCCTGGAAATAGCCTTTGACCGGTGCGCCCCACATCCAGCCGTTGTAGGTGCTGTTGACGCGTATGCCGAAGGGGCCAAGGTCTTCTGCCAGATATTGCACAGCGGTCTTGAGCGCGCCTTTGGATACGGCGTAGCCGGCTTCGAGCTGATTGGGGCGGCGCGTTGCCATGGTGTTGATCATCACAATGCTGCCGTCTTTTTGCTTTTTCATCTGCGGCACCACGGCCTGGGTCATGTTCATGGAGCCGTAGAGATTGACTTCCATGACTTTGCGCCAGTCATCCATGGAGGAGTTGCTCGAAGAGCCCCAGCTCCCGTGGGCATAGGCCGAGTTGATCAGCGCATCGATTCGACCGAACTTGGCGATGGTTAGCTCTGCAAGCCGCTGGCATTGCTCGGGCCGGGAGATATCGGTGGCGACTTTGAGGACTTCGCAGGAGTAGCCTGCATCACGAATGGCTTGCTCCGTCTCGTCCAGCATGGACTGCGTGCGGGCAGCCAGCACCACGGCTTTGGCCTGATATTCCGCCGCGCGCAGGGCCAGCTTGATGCCCATGCCGGGGCCGATGCCAGAGATGATGATGACTTTGTTCTTCAAGAGCATGATGGTCTCCTTGGATCTATAGGCTTGGAAATTGGCTGTCTTTCAGATTGCAGCCTTGGTGCGGGCGAAATGCAGTTCCTCTGAGCGGTTCTTGACATCGACCGCCACCTGATCAAAGGCAATCTTTACCCAGGCACCATGCTCGCGCATGATCGTATCGGCGTTCAGACCCAGGAACTGGTCGGTGGTGAAGTAGGTGCAGCGGTTGGCGTCAATTGCCTCTATGTATTGATCACGGCGTGCGGCGTCCTTGTTCTCGGGCACTGGGCGCTGCTCCCAGGACAGCAACTGCTCGGGCTCAAACGCGACCAGATACTCGTTGACGGGCCAGACTTCGCCTGTCAGCGGGTGGCGGGTCTTCATCTCGACGAGGTCATTGAGCTTGAGCCCACAGCGGATGTCGGGGCAGAAGCGATTCCAGAGGTGATAGTTTTCCAGGTCCGCAAGCACTTCCCAGACCACGCTGGCAGGTGCATTGATTTCCACTTTGATGGAGGTGACGAGATTGGCAGCTTTGGTCATCTTGGATGTCGCTTCAGTTGATGGGCTTGGAGGTGATCTGCAACTGCTCACTCAGCGGCTCAACGGTTTCGAGCAGGGTCTTGTATCCAGTCTCCGCAATCCACCAGCGGCCATCGCGCTTGAAATAGCGGTCTTCATAGATGGCACCGCCGTGCATATGCGTTTTCTCTTCAAGATTGATAAAGACGTAGTTCAAATACCAAAGCCCGGTGGCGTCGTCTCCCTTGACCTCTATCTCCGGCGTGTGGCCGTTGTGCATGGCCAGGCGGGTCTTGGTAAAGGAGGTTTTGTAGAAGGCCAGCGCCTTGTCTATGCCTTCCAGATGGAATTCGTAAGTCGGGCTTCTGAAAGCCAGCTTGATGTCTGGCGTCAGCATGCCCTGCAGCAATTCCAGATTGCAGGTGTCGATGGCGCGAAAGTAGCGCGCCTTGAGCTGTTTGATCAGCTCAATGGCTTCTAAGTCCAACATATGTTTTGTCTCCTTTTGCGATGAGCCAGTCTTGGGTGCCGACTTGATAAAAGTTGCTGAGGATGCAGTCCGAGCTGCTGAGGTGCGTGATGAGATCCTCGGATCCGGACATGTGTTACTGCTGCCGGCGCAGCAGTTCTTCATCCCCTTGGGCGTCATGGAAGCCATCGGCACTGCCAATGAGGAGCTGGCGCCGGCAGTCAGCCGAATGTCGCTCGGGGCGCCGCGGACTGAACATGATTTTTTCCCTGGAGCCACCTCTTAGCTTTGGCTTTGCAGATGCCTGGCTCGATATAGCGCGTAGTCGCGTTGCATCTGTTGCTCGCTCAGACCAAAGGTCTCCAGGCTGTAGTCATGGCCAGCACGTTTTTCACGGCCATTGCTGGAAAGCCATTGCTTCGCGTCTGCACGGGCTTTTTCTGTGAATTGCATATTGGCGAACTGATACACAGCCTCCAGCACCTCCATGGGCTTGGCCACGGTGTCCAAGAAGTGGATATCCAGAAAGCGCCGGCTGTCCTGTTGCTCGCGCACTTGCATGGTGTGATGAATGCCACGCGCCATGCGGCTGTTCCACTGGCGGCCTGCTGAACTCGGATCTGGCTGGTCGCTGTAGATCTGCCACAGCGTATGCGCCATGCTGGCCATGGACGGGATGGTCTGAGCGGGCTCGCGATGGGTCAGGATGACCTGAGCCTTGGGGAAGACGGACAGCAGGATTTCCAATGTATGCAGATGCTGGGGCGCTTTGAGCAGCCAGCGCTGGCCCTGCGCCTCGCCGCGCTGGTCCTTTTGCCATTGCAGAAACTGCAGCATCTTCTTGAGCTGCGTATAGACGGGGCGCTGATCCTGCTGATCAAGCCAGGCGGTGTAGCTGGGCACATCGGCGTAAGCGTCCATGGCGCATAGAAAGGAGTGCTCCATGAGCATGAATTCCTCGTCGCACAGCATGGCGCTCATGGGGTGGATGGACAGAATCTGGGGAATCGCCTCAATCGTTTGGGCGACCTCTGCCTTGGCCATGGTGATGCGTTTTTCGCAGTCCTGCGGGTCTTCACCGTTCAGTGGTGCAGGGTAGCGGGTCTCCCACCAGGCAGCAGAGTAAAAGCGAGGGTCTACGGCCAGTGTTCGCTGCAGCATGGTGGTGCCTGTGCGCGGCAGGCCCACGATAACCAAGGGGTCTTCGATCCCGATCTTCGTGATTTCTGGGAAGCGCTGGAGATAGTCCTCCATGAGCAGGCGATTGACCAACTGACCCACGAGCCGCTCGCGCATCATGGCAATGCCGGCTGCCGACAGCTTGGCTTCGGTGTTCAAGGCTCGCGTCAGAACTTCCAGCGCTTGCTGGTAGTTGTCGTTGCCAAAATCTCTCAGGCCTGGTGCACGCTCACGTGCAGCTTGCAGCAGTTCTTCGACGTGCAGAGTTTGGGGTGTCACAGGGGCATTCATACAGTCTCCAACAACTGGCCTATCGAGATAACTTTGGTGGTGGGGTGGCACTGCTCCGTGGCGCCAACCCAGCGCAGGCACATGGTTCCCTGGCGTAGACCGGCTGTCTGCAGCCAGTTGGCAATGCCAGGGTCTTTTTCGCTCAGCACCAGAGTGACGCCGCCGCTCTCGTCGTACTGCGCCTGATGCTTGTTGATGCAGATCTGGTGGTAGCGGTAGTCCAAAGACTCCAGCCAGTAGTTATTGATCTGCAGATTCCAGAACGAGCATTGCGGCACCTTGTCGATATGAATGACCAGGGCCTGGTCCTCGCTCAGTTCCCAATGCGAGTGGTAGTAGAAAATATTGGGATCACCGCCCACGGACTGGCAGTAGGCCTGATCGGCTGGCGGCAACTGATTGCTATGGGGTTGATAGCTTTGTGCCCAATCAGCAAAAAGCTTCGCGGTGTTTTCAACAAAGGATGTCACGCGCTGCAGCGACTGCGCCAGCACCAAGGGGTCCAGCGGGCCAGGGGGGGCCGTGATGCCAATGCGTTCGATTGCTAGCTTTGCGGGTACTTCGCTCTTGCGATCCATGAAAGTCTGGCGCACCAGCAAGGACACCGAGGCATCTTCCATGGGCAGCCAGTTACCGGGCTGCGGATCAGGGCTGACAATGATTTCGAAATTTCCGTCCTGATCGGTCTTGAGCTGCGGCGCATCGAGAAAGCCTGTGACAACCATGCGGCCATCGGTTTCATAGCCGCCTTTTTGCGTGCAAAAGCTCAGGTACGAAACCGTGCCTCGGTTGCCATGAATACGGTATTTCATGGAGCCGTTGAGGCGCGAGTATTCGTAGATGTTGTCCGGGTTATCTGCGCCAATCTTGGCGGTTTCGTGCGAGGTCTTGAAGAAGCTGGGAAACGCCGGGTCGGCGAACTCCACATGCATCTCCAGCGCGATGCGCAGCAGTCGGGTCAGATAGCGATAGCCTTCTGCCCGCGTTGCGGGGTCGGCAGGGGTTTCGGGACGCAGAATCTGCTGGCCACAGCGTTTGAGGTGATCGCAGAACTGCGACCAGGTTTCGCCGCTGAGCAGTTGTTCATTAATGGTTTGGGTGTCCATGATCTGGCTTTCTTTGTGTGCCGCGCATTGCCAGGTGGTGGCTGTGTGCGGTAGGTGAAAGAAGAAGGAGGGGCGTTGCAACGGCTGGCAACGCCACAGTTCATCCAGTTGCTTTAGTCTTCTGCGGGGATGATTTCGCGAGCCACCAGTTCGGCGATGATCTTGTCCACCGCCTCTTGCGCAGTCATCGCGGGGGTGGATATATGAATGTCCGGAGACTGCGGTACTTCGAACGGTGAGTCGATCCCCGTGAAGTTCTTCAGCTCGCCACGGCGCACTTTTTTGTACAGGCCCTTGGGGTCACGCTCTTCGGCAACGCACAGCGGTGTGTCGATGAATACTTCGAGGAACTCACCATCTCTCACCAGCTTGCGCGCCATTTCGCGTTCTGCCTGGAAGGGCGAGATGAAGGCGGTGATGGCAATCAGCCCGGCGTCCAAAAACAGCTTGCCCACTTCAGCGACGCGACGAATGTTTTCCACGCGGTCTGCATCGGTGAAGCCAAGGTCGCGATTGAGGCCGTGGCGCACGTTGTCGCCGTCGAGCAGATAGGTATGCCGGCCACGCGCATGCAGACGGGTTTCTAGCAGATTGGCAATGGTGGATTTGCCAGCGCCCGACAGACCGGTAAACCATAGCAGGGCCGGTTTTTGATGCAGGCGTTCGGAACGCGCTTGTTGGTTCACATTCACATGCTGCATATGAATGTTCTGCGAGCGACGCAGCGAAAAGTCGATCAGACCCGCGCCCACCGTGGCGTTGCCCAGGCGATCGATCAGGATGAAGCTGCCTGTTTCGCGATTGTCCTTATAGGCATCGAAAGCGATAGGCTGGCTGCTGGACAGATTGCAGACGCCGATTTCATTGAGCGCCAGCTCCTTGGCGGCCAGATGCTCCAGCGTGTTGACATTGATCTTGTATTTGGGGGCGGCGAAGGTGACGGGAATCGTCTTGCCTCCGATCTTCATCAGATAGGGACGACCGCCGAGCATGGGCTGCTCATGCATCCAGATGAGCGTGACCTGGAACTGATCGGCCACACCAGAAGGTGCATCCGCAACCGCAATCACATCGCCCCGGCTGCAGTCCACCTCGTCGGCCAGAGTCAGGGTAACGGACTGGCCAGCAACCGCCTGCTGCAGATCGCCATCCTGGGTAACGATGCGCGCAACCTTGGTCACGCGCCCGCTGGGCAGGATGCGGACGCTGTCTCCGGGGTGAATCTGGCCGCTGGCAATGCAGCCCGCAAAGCCGCGGAAGTCGAGGTTGGGGCGATTGACCCATTGCACAGGCATGCGAAACGGCAGCTTTTGCTGGCGCGCTTCGTCGATTTCCACCGTCTCCAGATAGCCCATGAGCGTGGTGCCGCGGTACCAGGGCATGTGCTCGCTCTGCTCGGTGATATTGTCACCACGCAGGGCAGACATGGGGATGGCCGTGATGTCTTCCAGATTGATCTTTTTGGCGAACTCGCGGTAGTCGGCCACGATGTCGTTGAAGATTTTTTCGGAGTAAGCCATCAAGTCCATCTTGTTGACGGCCAGCACGATTTTGCGGATGCCGATCAGCGATGCCAGATAGCTATGGCGCTTGGATTGAGTCAGCACACCGCGGCGCGCATCGATCATCACCACGGCCACATCGGCGGTGGAGGCACCAGTGACCATGTTGCGGGTGTACTGCTCGTGGCCGGGCGTGTCGGCCACGATGAACTTGCGCTGGTCGGTAGAGAAGAAGCGGTAGGCCACATCGATGGTGATGCCTTGCTCGCGCTCTGCGGCCAGACCATCGACGAGCAGCGCGAAGTCCAGCTCGCCGCCCTGCGTGCCGACTTTCTTGGAGTCCGCGACCAGTGCTTCCATCTGGTCCTCAAACAGCATCTTGGATTCGTACAGCAAGCGTCCGATCAGTGTGCTCTTGCCATCATCCACACTGCCGCAGGTGATGAAGCGCAGCAGGCTTTTTTGCTCGTGTGCCTTCAGGTATTTCTCGATATCTTCAGAGATGAGTGCAGATACATGTGACATCAGAAATACCCCTCTTGCTTCTTCTTTTCCATGGATGCGGCCGAGTCGTGGTCGATCATCCGGCCCTGTCGTTCCGAAGTACGTGTCAGCAGCATTTCCTGAATGATCTTGGGCAAGCTATTGGCGTCGGATTCGACGGCACCCGTCAGGGGGTAGCAGCCCAGGGTGCGAAAGCGAACATTGCGCATCATGGGAACTTCGCCACTCTTGAGCGGCATGCGCTCGTCATCGACCATCAGCAGCGTGCCGTCTCGCTCCACCACTGGGCGAGGTGCTGAGAAATAGAGTGGAACTATGGGGATGTTTTCGAGATAGATGTATTGCCAGATATCCAGCTCGGTCCAGTTGGACAGAGGGAACACTCGGATTGATTCGCCTTTGTTCTTGCGTGTGTTGTACAGATGCCAGAGTTCCGGGCGCTGATTTTTGGGATCCCAGCGGTGCTGGTCCGAGCGGAAGGAAAAGATGCGTTCCTTGGCGCGAGACTTCTCTTCATCGCGGCGCGCGCCACCAAAGGCGGCGTCGAAGCCATACTTGTCGAGAGCTTGCTTCAGCCCTTCGGTTTTCATGACGTCGGTATGAATTTGCGAGCCATGCTTGAACGGACTGATGCCCATTTCAAGACCTTCGGGGTTGATGTGAACCAGCAGGTCCATGCCCAGTTTGGCTGCCATCTGATCACGAAAGCGATACATGTCCTGAAACTTCCAGGTCGTGTCCACATGCAGCAAAGGGAAGGGTGGTTTGGCCGGATAGAAGGCCTTCATCGCCAGGTGCAGCATGACCGCACTGTCCTTGCCGATGGAGTAGAGCAGGACGGGGTTTTCTGCCTCGGCAACAACCTCGCGCATGGCCTGAATGCTTTCGGCTTCCAGCCTTTGCAAATGAGTCAGCACCACAGATTTCTCCTTGGTTTTTTGTTTTGGGTGCTGCCAACTGTAGGAGTCCGTTAAATCAAATCTTTGCGCGAATTGATGTTTTAGAAGTTGCTGTGTCATGCTCGCCATAGCGTCCAGCCTCGGTGACGTTGGGCTTCTGGAATAGGTGCTCTTCGGTACTAGCGATATGTCTTGCGCAGTCTTCAAGATGCTGCAGGCCAATTCGTTCGACTGGCTGAGCATCTCTGTGGCAGCAGGCAGATGAAACAGGCGAAGCCGGTCGTGGCTGTCGCTGGCAAGCGATGAAAAAGTGGCCGCGCGCTGCCACTGCATGGCGGCAAGCAGGGCAAAGATCTTGCCCTCGCTGGAGCACCTGAGGCGATCAAAAAAATCTTCCAGATGCGCGGCGCACAGGCTGCCTTCATACGGTTGCCAATACACCTTGCCGCGGTTGTTGACGGCACGCAAGATGCCATGCCTCAGGCGTCCGGGGCAGTTGTTATGGGCACCAAAATCATCGATCCAGACAATGCTGGCGCTCTCTTTTCGGGCCTGTTCGCAAATATCCAGATAGGTTGTGGCATACCAGCGCTGCACATTGCTGGATGCCTGCTTCATGCGCTTGGCAGGGCGGTCGGCATTCAGGTTCCAGCGCTGCAGGTACTGGGCGTTGGTACGCTCGGGCAAGTCAAGCTGCTGGCGCTGCAAGATCAGCTGCTGCATGGCTTCTAACTGCCACAGCAAAAAAGGCAGGCCATGGTCGGCGGGCTGGGTGCTGACCAGTTGCACATAGATGTCCTGCTCCTGTATGGCCGACAAGGAGCGGCCTTCGCCAGGTTTGCGGCCTCGCTCGCGCACAGGGACGGCGTTCCATCCCCCTTCCTGCCAGGCTTTGTGGGCGGCAATGATGGTTGGTGCGGACAGGCCCGTCGCCTTACCGACTTCTTTGAGCGTTTGGCCTGCAAGCCGCAGCTTCACGGCTTGAATTCGCAGTGGATTGATTTCCTGGACACTGAGCTTCTTACCAACAGCCATGTGCATTCCTGTTAAACATTCACTCGCTTATTTGCGAAGATCCGGATGCATTTACTGTCGGCCTGTCCTCTGATCGGCGCATAGGCCAAACGGACCACATGAATAACAACACAGGAGATTTTTGTGATTCAGACCCGAAGCGCACTGCTTGAAGACGTAATGGCCATCACCCGCGAAGCGGGTGCTTTAATCATGAAGATCTATCGCCGCGACTTTGAGGTGCGCGGCAAGCAGGATGCATCGCCCGTGACTGAAGCCGACGAAAAGGCCGAGCGCCTGATTCTTGAGCGCCTGGGCGCCTTGCCGTCGCTGTTTCCCGTCGTTTCCGAGGAAGCCGCTGCGGCGGGATATGTACCTGAGATGGGGCAATGCTTCTGGCTGGTTGATCCTCTGGACGGAACCAAGGAATTCATCAACCGCAATGGCGAGTTCACAGTCAATATCGCGCTGATCGAAGATGGAGTCCCTGTGCTGGGCGTCGTTTTCGCTCCGGCGCTGGATCGCATGTACGCTGGCGCCATAGGACTCGGCGCATGGCTGGAGGTGCAGGGAAAGCGCCAAGCCATTGAATGCAGAAGCATCCCGGAGGATGGCCTTGATGTGGTGGCCAGTCGTTCGCACGGCGATGCTGATGCGCTTGATCATTTTCTCAATGGGCGCTCGGTGCGGTCACTCAAAAGTGCAGGCTCATCGCTCAAGATTTGTCTGATTGCCGAGGGAGAGGCTGACCTCTATCCACGCTTGGGTCGAACCATGGAGTGGGATATCGCTGCGGGTCATGCGGTGCTGGCCGCTGCAGGCGGTCAGATTCATGCGCTCAACGGAGATGTTCTGAGCTACGGCAAGCGAGATTTGAGTAATCCTCATTTCTATGCATGCTCGAGAGATTACCGCTGATTTAAAGCTTTCGCACAGCATTGCCTCCCGCCATGAATGCCCAGAGTGCGGGCACTCACTACCTCTGTGTTTGACGATAGATGAACTTTGCCGTGACGCTAATTCGAGCTTGTCTGCTTTGCGGGCTGCTGATGAGTGCAGCCTGTGCCGACAAGGCTGCGTCTCGCCAACCCGTCAAAATTGTTGTCGGATTCGAAGCCGGCGGTGCCATGGATACCTTGGCGCGCGCGTTTGCAACCCAGCTCTCAGTGCGATTGCAGCGCTCCGTCTATGTGGAAAACAGAGTAGGGGCAGGTGGAGCCATTGCCGCGAACTATGTTGCGAAATCCAGGCCCGATGGGAATACGTTGCTCTTGGCGTCGCCTGCCGAAATTTTCATCAATCCGATCTACACCAGAAGTAGGGACTCGGGCGAGGTCGCTGATATGGTGCCGGTCGCCAAAATTTCCTCTGCTCCTATTGTTCTTGCCACGCGTGGCGACTCCGCAATACATCAACTGGGTGATATCGCAGCTGCGGCACAAAATAATGCCCATGGCTTGAGTTTCGCGTCCTCAGGAATTGGCAGCTTGCAGCATTTGGTGGGCGAGAGCTTGGGCAAAGCCTTGGGCGTGGAGCTATTGCATGTTCCTTACGGAGGAGCCGCTTCTGCAACTGCAAGCCTGATGGGAAAGCAAGTGGATTTACTCTTTGCGGGGCTTGCTCCCATAGCCTCCCATCTTCAAAGCCAAAAGATACACGCATTGGGGATTGCCTCGGCTCAGAGGTCGAAACGTTTTTCCGATATCCCCACGTTTCAGGAGATGGGACTCCAAGGCGTCAGCTTCGAATACTGGCAAGGAGTCTTCCTTCCCAAGGGAGCAACATCCGAACTGGCTCTGTATCTATCCACCGAGATCAACAAGGTGATCAAAGACACAGACTTTGTGGATCAACTGGAAAATTCAGGTTTTGAAGTTGCGTACAAGGACTACAAGCAGTTCGAGCCATTTTTGCAAGCGGAGGATCAGCGCTACCGGAGTTTTTTTAGGAAAAGCGGCTTTTTATATTGATCTCATGAATCTGTTTGGAGCTCAGGTTTAGCTAGATCATTTGATGTGGAAATCGTCGCGCGGGCGCTGGTCCTCAATGACCATCATTCCGCTACGAGATGACTGGCCTGCTTGTACTGACCAGCGGTTGAATCCGCCACCCATTGCTGTCACCTGTCCAACTTCAACAGATGACGGCTCTGCAGCGGTTGTTGCTGTTCAGGGCTGGCTCACGACCTATCGGTCACCGCTATATAACGATCATCCCAGCAACAAGGCTGGCACCTGCCCAACGACGGGTTTTAGGGGAACAGCCGACAGTGGCCAATAGTTGCCGCCCTATGGGTTGTTGGAAGTCTGCTATCACGCTTCATGAACAAGTCTTGCCGCCTCTCTGCAGTCTTTTTTTAGGTTCATCGAGGAATTCCGTGGAGATAAGCCCGTTCGTTTTGTAATCTGATGGCAACGACACTGACATCGGAGAACAAATCAAATGCTGGACTCGAAGTTATTGCAGGCTCTTGGCGGCTGGGAGGGCTACGTGGTTGAACGTGTGCAGTGGCCCCAGGGCGATAGCCGCACTGTGTCGATTTATCTGAAGCCGCAGGCCCGCGTCATGCATTGCGAGCGCTGCGGTGCGCAGTGCAGCCAAGTCCATGAGACCACGACACGGCGCGTGCGCGATCTGGCATTGTTCGAGTACAGAGTGGTGCTACATGTGCCGCGTCGGCGTCTGTGGTGCGATAGCTGTGGTGGCCCGCACCTGGAGAAACTCAGCTGGCTCGGTCGCTACCAGCGCGTCACAGACCGTCTGGCGCAGGCGTGCAGCCAGTTGCTTCGCAGCAGCAGCATCAAGGCGGTAGCGGCCTTCTTCGATCTGGGCTGGCACACCGTCAAGTCCATCGACAAAGCCTTGCTGCTGGCCACCACTGCGCAGCCGCAATGGGATCAGATCGAGTACCTGGCGATGGACGAGTTTGCGCTGCACAAGGGCCATCGCTACGCCACAGTCGTCGTCGACCCCATCAGCCGGCGGGTGCTGTGGGTGGGGCAAGGGCGCTCACGCGAGACGGCCCGCCAGTTCTTCGAGCAGTTGCCCGCTGGCGTTGCCCAGCGCATTCGCGCAGTTGCTATCGACATGACTACGGCTTACGAGCTGGAGATCAAGGCCCACTGCCCTAACGCCGAGATCGTCTATGACCTGTTCCATGTCGTGGCCAAGTATGGCCGGGAGGTTATCGACCGAGTGCGTGTCGATCAGGCCAACTTGCTGCGCCAACAGCCCTCAGCACGTAAGGTGCTCAAATCCAGCCGCAGGTTGCTGCTGCGCAATCGCAACAAGCTGCAGCCTCAACAAGCAGTGCAACTCAAGGAACTGCTGGCGGCCAATCAACCATTGATGACGGTATACGTCTTGCGCGACGAGCTCAAACAGTTGTGGTTCTACCGTCGTGCGACTTGGGCGCATCGCGCCTGGCGGCACTGGTGTGATCAAGCCCATCAAAGCGGCATTGCCGCACTGAGCACCTTCGCTCAGCGCTTGCAAAGCTACCTGCACGGGATCATCGCCCGATGCAGGCATCCGTTGAACACAAGTGTTGTGGAGGGCATCAACAACACCATCAAGGTCATCAAGCGCCGGGCCTATGGCTACCGCGATCAGGACTACTTCTTTCTGAAGATTCGCGCAGCATTCCCCGGTAATGCGCGATGAACCTTTTTAATGCATTGATACGGAATAGCTCTTATCAATCACATTTCAGCCGTCAGATTAAGTAGTCGAGGCATAGCAGTGCCGGAGCTCTAGTCAATGTACATTTCAGCCCATCAGCACAGAGACGCGAGCGACGCCTGTTTAGATGGCCTTGGATTGGCCAACCCAATATGTGGCTCTGAGATCCCGTTTGAGCACTTTGCCATTGGGGCTTCGAGGTAATTGCTCAATGAAGTCAACAGACTTGGGCGTCTTGAGAGACCCCAGTCGATCTTTGCAAAGGGCCATGAGTTCAGCTTCCGTGACCTGTGCGTGCGTTTTGAGTTCGACGACAGCTTTCACTGCTTCACCCCAATCGTCATCTGGAACACCGATGACCGCACAATCTTCAACGCTGGGGTGCGACCAGAGCACTTGCTCGATCTCCTGAGGGTAGATGTTGAAGCCACCTGAGATGACCATGTCCTTCTTGCGGTCGCAGATATGAACTCTGCCCTGTTTGTCGATGAAGCCTATGTCACCGGTGTGGAGCCAGCCATCTACGATGGTCTTAGCAGTTACGTCAGGTTGCTTGTAGTAGCCCGGGGTCACAAGGTCACCTCGCACGCAGATTTCGCCGCGAGCCCCAACTGGCAAGCGCTGATTGTCTTCGTCCTGAATGCAGATCTGCACGAGGGGTGTCGGATGACCGCAACTCGAGAGCACGTCATCAGGTGCTACGGCTCCATCCAGTAGATGCTCGTCGGGTGCGAGGTAGGTGCACATCATGGGGGCTTCAGCCTGACCGAACACCTGGGTCATGCACGGTCCAAAAACCTGGATGGCCTGTTTGAGCTTTTCCACGGCCATGGGCGCTGCCGCGTAGATGAAGTACCGCAGGCTGGAATAGTCTCGCGTCTCCACGCCGGGAGTGGCAAGCAGCCGGTAGATGACGGTCGGAGGCAGAAACAGCTCTGTGACTCGGTGTTCCTCGATGGTGTCGAGCAGAGACGCTGAATCGGGCGATTCCAACACCACGACCTTGCCACCCCGCGCCACGGTCGGTAGCGCCGCGAAGCCTGCAGCGTGTGTGAGCGGTGCGGCAGCCAGATTCACAGGGCGCTCGGAATGCGGATAGTGCAGGCTCATCAGATGAGACGCCATGAAGACGTTCACATTGCGCTGGGAGAGCTGCACGCCCTTAGAGCGCCCCGTTGTGCCGCCTGTCGGTGCGATGATCGCGACGGCGTCGGGGTCATGAAAGGCTTCGATTGGCTCCGCGCTGACGTCGCCAAGCCAGCTCTCCAGGGAAGCAAAATCCGGTAGCTGTCGATCCAAACAGAGCCACAGTGCCAGCTTAGGCAATTGCCTTTGCAGTGAACGAACCATACCCGCTAGATCGCTGTGAAAGATCAGCAGCTCGCAATCCATGAAGTTCAGGAGGTATGCGTTGTCTTCCTCGTTGAGCTTGGGATTGGCTGGCACCCAAGTCAGCCCCGCCCGTGCAATGCCAAAAACGCACATGAACGCTGCGGCGCTGTTGCGACTGAGAATGGATGCCTTGGTGCCTGGCTCATAACCGGACTCCTTAAGCTTCCGTGCGAGCCGGTAGCTATGGCGTGCCACGTCTGCATAGGTCCACTGTTGTTTGCCTTGCACCAGACAGGCTGCATCTTTGTCGATGAGCAGCCCACGATCGAGGGAGTGCGCGTGTGTCATCGTTGCACCTCAGTCATGACGGCCATAGAGGGTCACCACGATGGCGCCGCCAATGCCGGCGTTGTGCTGCAGCGCCAGACGTGCGCCCTCCACCTGCCGGTCCTCGGCATTACCTCGCAATTGCTGAGTCAGTTCAAAGCACTGGGCAAGTCCCGTGGCCCCCAAGGGATGCCCCTTGGACAGCAGGCCGCCGGAAGGATTGGTGACAACCATGCCGCCATAGGTGTTCTGGCCGTCATCCACGAATCGCTGCACCTCGCCTTCTTCGCAGAACCCGAGCGCCTCGTAGCTGATCACCTCGTTCTGAGCAAAGCAGTCGTGCAGCTCGCAGACATTGATGTCGCGCGGTCCGATGCCGGCGTCCTCATAGACCTTGCGGGCCGCCTCACGCGTCATGGAAAAACCGACAACCTCGAGCATGGAGCCAGATTCGAACGTTGTGGGGCGATCCGTGGTCAGCGCCTGCGAGAGGATGCGCACGCGCGTATCAATGCCGTGGCGCTTGGCAAATGCCGCGCTCACCAGCACCGCTGCTGCTGCCCCGCAGGTTGGAGGGCAGGCCATCAGGCGCGTCATGACGCCTTCGACGATTGCAGGGCTGTCGAGCACGTCCTGGACACTTACCTCCTTGCGAAAAAGCGCAAGTGGATTGCGCGCCGCATGGCGGCTGGCCTTGGAGCGGACCTTGGCAAACGTATCCAGCGGTGTTCCGTAGCGCTGCATGTGCTCGGCTCCCGCACTGGCAAAATAGCGGATGGCCATTGGCAACTCGCTCTCGCCCGCGAGCCGGGTTGTGGCATCGTCGAATTTGATGAGCGGAGAGGCTCGGTCACTCCAGTGGGATCCAAGTGCGCCTGGTGCCATTTGCTCGAAGCCCACGGCCAGTGCGCAGTCTGCCGCCCCTGACATGATCGCCCTGCGTGCCAAGTAGAGAGCGGTCGATCCAGTAGAACAGTTGTTGTTCACGTTAACGATGGGAATGCCGGTCATGCCCACTTCGTACAGCGCTGCCTGCCCGCTTGTGGAGTCTCCATAGACGTGGCCAGCAAACGTCTCCTGAATCTGACCGTAGTCCAGGCCTGCATCCGCCAAGGCATCGCGCACGGCCTTTGCCGCCATCTGCGTGTAGGAGGGGTGGTCACCCGGCTTGCGAAACGGTGTCATGCCGACTCCGGCGACGATTACGTTGCTCATTGTTCTCTCCTTGTGTTGGGGTCAATCACGTAAGCACTCAGGACTGCATGGCCTGGGCCACAACTTGTTCGAACTTGCTCACAAGCGGTGCGTTGATCTGCTGCTTCCAGCGCCGGTAAACCTCGCGGGTGGCGCCATTCCAGAGCGCCTGTTCCTGAGCGGTCGGCTTGTAAATGGCAACGCCTTGCTTGGCGACCATTTGCTCATTGGTCGCCACTGTTTCGCGTACGCGACGAGTCAGCTCCTTGCCTGTCTCTTGAGCCGCCTCGCGCACGAGCTTTTGGTCCTGCTCGCTCCATGTTTTCCAAACTGGGTTGGCCACGAGAAAGTGAAGGAGCTCGTTAGATTGATTCCAGTAGGAAATGTGTTTTTGGCCCAGGGAGCTGAGCTTGTAAGCAACAAACTGCTCGAGGGTCAGAGTGAGTCCATCGATTGCTCCTGAGGCAAGTGCGGGCTGCGCATCAGCAAAAGTCATCGTGGTCGGATTGGCGTGCATGGCGCTCATAATTTGCTGCTGCATGGGCGTTGACACGACACGGATCTTGAGGCCCTTGATGTCATTAGGTACAGCTACGCGGCGCTTGGCGTTGATGATCTGAATGGGACCATACTCGCCGCTTGCCAGAGGCTCCATACCCGAGCGGCGGATCACCTCATAGAAGTCTTTGTTGAGCGCATCTGACGCAAGCACAGCATCTACGGCACGGTCGTTGGGCATCAGACCGGGAAGATTGAACAAGGCAAAATCCTTGACCGTTCCCGACCAATTCACCGTTGTTCCGACGAGTATGTCGATCACTCCTTGGCGCAATGCCGTCAGTTCGCGATCCTGCTGGCCTTGCACCAGCGAGGAGCCAGGGTAGAGCTTGAAGTTCAGACGCCCCTGAGTTTTTTCGCGAACCAGATTTGCAAATCGCTCGGCCGCAAAATGCCAGTTTGTTCCTGCCCCCACAACGAGCGAGAGTCGGTACTCGGCACGGTATTTGCTCTGTGCGAACGCCAGCGCAGGCATTCCAATGACGGCGGTGCAGGCACCAGCCTGTAGCAGCTGTCGACGTTGAATCATGGCTTGTCTCCTTTATGGGTTTGAAGAAAATGTCTGTCAGCGGGCTCAATAGCCGATGGCCCTGGGCAACCAAAGCGCCAATCCAGGCCAGCACACAACTGCAGCAATCGCTATCACGAAGCTCAGAAAGAACCATCCCACCCAGGGCAAAGTTTCTTCCACGGCGACTTGTGACAATCGGCAAGCCACGAGCAGATTGACAGCGAGCGGGGGGGTGAACTGACCCAGCGCGATCACCATCGTGACCAGCACACCGAACCAGATCGGGTCCCAGCCGAACAGCTTGATCAGAGGAACCAGTAAGGGCAGGAACACCATGAACACGGACACACCGTCCAGAAACATGCCCACGAGCTTGAGCACGACGAGCACCACAATCAGCGTGAGCAAGCTGCTCCACCCGCTTGCGGAGAACCAAGCCACGATGGGGTCAACAATGCCCAGCGTCTGAATGCAGTAGGCGAAAATGCCTGCCAATCCGAGGATCACCAGAATGACGGCAGACACCACGGCCGCCTCGCAAAAGATGTCGTATAGGTCGGCCCAGTTGATAGTCCGGTGAATAAATAGCCCAATGCCAAGAACATAGACGGCTGCAACCACAGCGGCTTCTGTAGGAGTGAACCAGCCAGCACGCATTCCACCCAGAATCAGCACGGGTGTGACCAACCCCCAGCTGGCTTCGCGCAGGCTCTTCCAAAACGGGGGACGCGGCTCCTTCGCTTCGGTCTTGCCGAATCCTTGCCGCCGGGAGATCCACCATGCAGGAACGATCAATGCCAGACCTGCCAAGACGCCTGGCACTAGGCCTGCAGCGAACAATTCGGGCAATGAAACGCCTGGCACCAGAATGCTGTAGATAACGAATGCCAGTGACGGCGGAATCAGGATGTCAGTGGCGGTGGCCGAGCCGATCACGGTTGCAGAGAACGCACGTGGATAGCCGGCTTTGGTCATAGCACCGACCATCACGCTTCCAATGGCTGCCGCCAGCGCCGCGCCCGAGCCAGAGATGCCGCCCAGAATCATGGCCACCACGATGACTACGATCGGCAACATTCCCGGGCCTCTGCCCAGTACAGCGGTTGCGAAATTGACCATTCGCTGGGCCACACCGGACCTGTCGAAGGCAGCACCCACTAGTACAAACATAGGCAATGCCAGGAGTGGATATTTGCCAATGCCTGCGTCAAAGTTCTGCTGCACGGTGAACAGCCCGAACCAAGGCATTTCAATGCCGGTCATGACAACGGCGATTGCGCCACTCAAGCCCATCGCGACGCCGATGGGAACGCCCGCCAGCATTAGAAAGACAAAGCCGAGGATCAAAATGGTGCCGATCATCAGAGCACCTCCTCATGCGACGGAGAATGTGGAGCGCGTGAACTCTTGAGCTGCCGGATGCCTGCCAACCAAGTTCGCACCACCACAAAGAGGGCCAATGGCGGGAGCCAAACCGTATACCACCATCGCGGGACTCCAAGTCCCGTCGTAGTTTCACCAAAGCTGAACTCCTGCCAACCGGCTCGTACCATGAGCACCGTAAGCAGCAGAAACATTGCCAGAGTGCAGAGCATGCTCAACCAGATCAGCAGTCGTCGAACCCGTGGTGTCGCGCGTTCATAAAAAAACTCGATGCGGATGTGGCCATCCCGTGCAGACGCTACTGCGGAGCCCGCAAGCGTCAGTGCCAGCAGTAGGAACACCGAGATTTCCTCGGTCCAAGCGAAGGACTGGTCCGTGAAATATCGGACTACAACGTTGACCAGCGTGATCAGTACGAGTGCAATCAGCACAATCGCGCCGATGTGGGTTTCAATACTGCGACCTGATAATTTACCGCCCGCAGGAGCCTCTGGTGCGGCATGAATTGGAGGCGAAATGTCTCTCTGTCGGTGATCAGTCATTTGGTACCAATCCTGTTTGATTGGTACCATTTGAGTGAATTAAAAGTACCAAGTCAATTGCTTTGGTACTGTTTTAAGAAAAACTAGGGAATCCACTTATGTCCTCAAGACGCTCGCAGGAAGCGTTTCTATCTGATCTTTTTGATCTGTTTCGTGTAGAAGGCGTTTCGGAACTGACGGTGGGCGAGATCGCTCGACGCCTCAGTTGTTCACGCAGCCGGCTCTATTCGGTGGCAGAGACGAAGGAGGAGCTATTTCTGGTCGTGGCCAAGCAGTATCTGAACTCGCTGCAGCTCGAGAGTGACGCGCTCATATCCAAAGACGGCGACGTTGTAGAGATCATCACGCAGTACCTCGATATCGGTGTACGAGGGTCTGCATTGCTTGGTGTTCCTTTCCTGAAAGACCTGGACGCGTCGCGTCAAGGGCGCAGGTTGTTCGATAGCCATCAGGAAAAGCGCGCCCAAGGACTAGCCCACCTGGTGCAGCGGGGCGTTGAAAAAGGTGTGTTTCACCCTCGCCATGCGATTTTGGTCGCAGAAATTCTGATGGGTGGCGCATTGCGTATCCGGCGCACGCGATTTCTGGCGCGCACCGGGCTGACGCTGGAAGAAGCATTTTCGGAGTTCTACGAACTGCTGCTTCACGGGCTAATGAAGCAGGGGCACGGTAGGGAAGTAGGTGTTTCGAAGGACTGGAAACTTCCAACCTGGCCTGACGCCGCCTTGAAAATTCCAGAGTCCTCCTCGGACGACACTGAGCCAGATGGAATCACCGAGCTGCTAATCAAGGCATCTGTGCGTCACTGATAACCGAAGGCGAATTTAACGAGACAAATGTCTGCAAAAAGTCGACGAAGCGGTCTCAGCACAGGCAAGCGGCGAGCCGTACGGTCGAACGACCATTTCCGCAGTGAAAGCGGCTGTTCAGAACGAGTGGCACTCAAGGACTGGTTTGCTCGGTTGCTGCTGTTCTGGTGCCAACCTACGAATGACTCAGATCAGCCTGAGCCTGCCCTTCGTTTCCTCACTCAGTCGGTCACGACCAGCAGACTGGTCAGCCTCAACCGGCACAGGCGGTCAATCCAACCGGAATACGCACGTCGCGCAGGATCTGCTCTTGCTTGGTTTGAACGGCAGCATGGGGTCTTCAGTGCTTGTTCCTGAGCTGTGATAGCGGACTACAAACAGATATAGTGGGGCGGTAACTGACATTCATTGTCGCCTGCTTGCCGCAAACCTGACGTTGACCGTTAGCTCGCGATGCGGACATGAGCAGCAACTATCGTTGCCACGCTACCGCAGGGGGATTTCCGTCCTTTGAAGAATATCCGGCGACGGGACATCAGACTTAAACGTATAAATGACGAGAAGTCACTGATTAAGAAATACACCAGAAGAAGCCATGGTCAGGGTCTCATCTGCCCGCGGGCTGTTTCGGACAAGCCATTGCACTGCACATGCTGGACCAGAAAATCAAGAAATATCCGGGTCTTGAGAGGCAGGTGTGTGCGGTGTGGGTAATAGGCATAAAAGCCCGGGAAGCTTGCCCAATAGGGTTTCAGCACTTCAATCAACTGGCCTGTGTTGAATGCGTCGGTCATGGATTCGCGCCAGCCGGTAATCACGCCGATGCCATCCAGGGCCGCGCGCATGGCCGTGTCGCTATGGTTGACTGTCAGTGGCCCGCTCACGGAGCGCTCGCTCAGTTTGCCGTCGATATTGAATTCCCATTTGTAGACTGCACCGCTGCTGCTCATGCGGTAGTTGATGCATAGATGCTGCTCCAGCTCATCGGGGTGCTCGGGTGTGCCGTGCGTTCTGAGGTAAGCAGGAGATGCACCGAAACACATGGTCAGATCCTGTGTGAGTGGCACGGCAACCATATCGCCCTCCAGTGACTCTCCATTGCGTATGCCGACGTCAAATCCTTCTCGCACGATGTCCACAAAGCCGTCGTCATAGACCAGCTCGACGTGAATGTGCGGATGCAGTGCAAAGAACTCGGCGAGCATGGGCTCAACGAGCACCTGGCCTGCAGGATGAGAGATGGTGAGGCGCAGCGTGCCGCCTTCGACGCCCGCTTGGAGTTGAAGATCTTCGGTCGCTTCACGCAGGTTGGTGAGAGCCGGGGAAATGCGCTCCAGATAAATTCTTCCGGCTTCTGTCAGGTTGAGGCTGCGCGTTGTTCGATCGAACAGGCGTACATCAAGACGGGTTTCCAGTTTCTTGATCGTCTGGGACAGTGCGGCCGGTGTGACCCCGATGGCGTGGGCGGCATAGGTCAGACTGCGATGCTGAGCTACCTGTTCAAAGGCAGCCAGATAGGCGAGTATTTCGGGCTTCATGGCTTCTATTTTTAAGTAAAACTTAATAACTTAAATAGATTGCTTGGCTTTTTCTTTTGCATTGCCTGGCGCACACTGCCTCTGCTTCGCGCGACGCATGTGCCCGTGCGGCAGCTCCTGTGTTGAAAAGCAAATAAGAAAGCACTCCCCATGCCTGTCAAATTCACTCTCAACGGCAAGCCCGCATCGGCCGATGTGGATCCTTCAACACCCATTCTCTGGACCTTGCGTGACACGCTGGGTATGACAGGGACCAAATTTGGTTGCGGCATGGCCATGTGTGGAGCATGCACTGTGCATCTGAATGGCCAGGCCATCCGTTCTTGCATTACGCCTATATCGGCGGCGCAAGGGCAAAAAATCGACACCATCGAAGCGCAGGCTGCCGACAAGGTGGGAAAGGCTGTCGAGAATGCGTGGGTTCGCAACGATGTGGCGCAATGCGGCTACTGCCAAAGTGGGCAAATCATGAGTGCGACCGCGTTGCTCAAAAACAATCGCCAGCCCAGCGATGCAGATATCGATGCAGCCATGGCGGGCAATATCTGCCGCTGCGGAACTTATGCACGCATCCGTGCTGCCATCCACGATGCTGCCAAAAACCTGTCGGCCTAAGAGAGAAGGAGCACATCCCATGCCTATACCCAACCATTTTCTTGCAGACATGCCCAAAGGTCTGCGTGCGCTGGCGGCTGACACGATAGATGCAGGCGCCAAGCTCGAGCGACGCGATTTCCTCAAGCTGGCGACGGCCTCCGGTTTTGCATTGGGCGTATTTCCCCCCGCCGCACTGGCACAGGCGAAGGGTAACGAGCAGGTCTCAGCAAACGTACTCAAGCCCACCCAGCAGCCGTCGGCTTTTGTGAAGATTGATCGTGATGGCACGGTGACGGTAACGATCAACCGTCTGGAGTTCGGTCAAGGTGTGCAAACCGGCCTGCCCATGGTTCTGGCCGAAGAGCTGGACGCCGATTGGTCCAAGATGAATAGCGTGCACGGCAATGCCGATCCCGCTTATATGGATCCGGTCATGGGAATGCATCTCACGGGCGGCTCCACTGCCATCAAGAACTCGTATGTCCAGTATCGTGAACTGGGGGCGCGTACCCGCTCCATGCTGCTGGCCACGGCTGCCAAACGCTGGGGTGTGGACCCTCAGTCCTTGCGCACTCAGGCAGGGCAGGTGATCGGGCCTCGAGGCAAGAAGCTGGGCTACGGCGAGTTGGCGGATGAGGCCATGAAGATGCCTGTTCCGCAGCAGGTGAAGCTAAAGGACGCCAAAGACTTTCGCATCATTGGTCATGCCACGGGGCGGCTTGATGCACGCCCCAAGTCCAGCGGCAGACAGTCCTATGGCATTGACATGCATCTGCCGGGAATGTTGACCGCACTTGTGGCGCATCCGCCGGTGTATGGAAGCAAGATTCAATTGGTGGACGATTCGGCAGCCAAAGCCATCAAGGGCGTGCGTGCGGTGCTTCGTGTGCCCAGCGTGTGGGGTGGCGAGCTGGTTGCTGTGCTGGCCGATGGTTACTGGCCAGCCAAGCAGGGACGCGATGCCCTGAAAATCCAGTGGGACAGCAGCGCGGTTGGCAAAGTCGATTCTGCTCGGCAACTGGCGCAGTATCGTGAACTGGCCAAAAAGCCGGGCGTGCTCAAGTTTGATGCCGATGTTTCGGCACTCAACGGTGCTGTTCACAAAATCAGTGCCGAGTATGTATTCCCCTACCTTGCCCATACGCCGATGGAGCCGCTGAATTGCACAGTGCGTGTGACAGGTGCAGGCAAGGATGCCAAGGTTGAGCTTTGGTTGGGCACACAGGCTCCGGGCTGGGAAGTTGCAACTGCGGCGCGCGTGCTTGGCGTGGCTCCTCAGAATGTTCGAGTCAATGTTCAGATGGCAGGGGGCGGTTTCGGTCGCCGTGCCAACCCGCGCAGTGACTACGTGGCCGAAGCCTGCGAGATTGCCAAGGCCGCTAGAACATCTGGTATTGATGCCCCGGTGCGCATGGTCTGGAGTCGCGAGGACGATGTCAAAGGAGGCTATTACCGACCTATGCATGTGCATCGCGCCGAGATAGGTTTTGACGGTAGCGGAAAGGTGATCGCCTGGGACCATGTGATCGTCGGCCAGTCGCTTGCCAAAGGCACGGCGTTTGAAGGCTTTATGGTCAAGAACGGAGTGGACACCACGACGGTTGAGGGAATGAAAGAGCCGTACGACTTACCGATGCGACTGTCGGTGCATCACCCCGAACTCAATGCGCCGGTTCTCTGGTGGCGCAGCGTGGGCTCCACACATACCGCTTATGTGATGGAGACCTTGATGGACGAAATCGCCCGAGCTGTAAAGCAAGATCCTGTCGCATACAGGCTGCAACAGTTCGGCGACAGGCATCCGCGTCACAAGGCCGCGTTGCAACTGGCAGTCGAAAAGTCGGGCTACGGAAAGCGCCAACTGGCCGAAGGCAGAGCCTGGGGCGTGGCCGTGCATCAGTCTTTTGACTCGGTGGTTGCCTATGTGGTCGAGGCATCGATGAAGGACGGCGCTCCCAAGCTGCATGCGGTTACAGCTGGCGTGCATTGCAATCTGGCGGTGAACCCTCGAAGTGTCGAGGCTCAGGTGCAGGGTGGTGCCTTGATGGGGCTCGGCATGTGCTTGCCTGGAGCGGCCATCACATTCAAGGATGGGCAAGTGGAGCAGGGTAACTTCAATGACTACACTGTGGCCCGCTTGACCGATATGCCCGCGATCAGCGTGCATATCGTGCCGAGTGCTGATGCACCCACGGGTATGGGTGAGCCGGGTGTGCCGCCATTGGCCCCCGCTTTTGCCAACGCCATCGCCAAGCTGAGCGGCCATACGCCACGCGAGCTGCCTTTCCTGAAGGCCTGAGAGCATGAGCCTGGATCGCTAGAAAAGCTCCTGCTGAGAAGACGTCAGAGTGACGAAATCTGCTCCGAGGGGGATCAAGATCGAGTCGGCAATCGGTTTGATCTGTTTCGCCAGATAGTGCTCGTAATCGATGCGTGAACGGCGGCTTTCCAAAGGCTCAGGGCCATTCCTGGTCATGACGTATTGGATCCAGCCGCCGTTCTGGTACTGCCTGGGTCGCTCCATGCGATCGTTGTACTCATCGGCAATGCGAGCGGCTCGGACCTGTGGCGGCACATTGGCCACGTAGGCATCCAGGCGATGTCGCAGGCGCTTGCGGTAGATGAGCAGATCATCCTTCTTGCCCGCCAACGTCGAATGGGCGTACTCGATAACGAACTCGCGGTAGGGGGCGCCTTGGAAGACGCGCGAGAGCAAGCCCTCCTGGAACTGCCGAGCCAGCGGTGTCCAGTCGCTTCGCGCCATTTCAAGGCCACGGTAGATCATCGATTCGTTTCCGGCGGCATCTACACTCAAGCCGGCATAGCGCTTCTTGCTGCCGACGTCCGAGCCGCGGATGGTGGGCATGAAGAACTTCTTGTAGTACGTGTCGAACTCGATCTCAAGAAAGCTCTGCAGGCCTTGCTCTTGGTGCAGGGTTTGAGTCCACCACGCGTTGATGTCCTGGGCCAGCTTGGCAGCCACGGCATATGCCTCTGCGGTGGTATGGGTCCT
Organism: Comamonas testosteroni; assembly: GCF_030505195.1. Taxonomy (NCBI): domain Bacteria; kingdom Pseudomonadati; phylum Pseudomonadota; class Betaproteobacteria; order Burkholderiales; family Comamonadaceae; genus Comamonas; species Comamonas testosteroni. Next base: position 354,118 of record NZ_CP129672.1, on the reverse strand, counting down.
CTTGAGCCAAATAAAGATGGAGTCCGTGTCTCCATAAATAACTTCGTATCCGCGCTCTTCGACCAGATCCCTTGTGAGCTTCACCATTTCGTGGCCACGTAAGGTAATGGCTGAGATCAAATCCGGATTGAAGAATCTGCATTCCGACGCGCCCAGCACCCCAGCGAACGAGTTCATCACCAGCTTGAGCGCTTGCGACAGTGGTTCGTTCCTGGCGCGTTTGGCCTCATCCCGAGCCTGCCAGAGGGTGGTCACGATTTCCGGAAGACAGTGTTTCTCGCGAGAAAATAGCGTGCCCCTCGGGCCTTTGATCAAAAGCTCGGAAGAGCCCGCATGTCGACCTTCGACCAAACCCACGGGGTCAACGAGGAAGGTGCGGATGATTGATGGATAGAGACTCTTGTAGTCCAGAACCACGACGGAGTCGTAGAAGCCAGGCTTGGAGTCCATGACGTAGCCGCCGGGGGAGGACTTTCCTTGCACATCGCCCACGTTGGGCGCGACATACCCCATGCGGTGCATGCGTGGCAAATAGTGATGGCTGAATGCCGCAATGGAGCCACCGAACTGATCGAGCTGCAGGCCCGTGGTGTGGGCGCGCTCCATCGCAAACTGCAGCAGCTTCGCCTTTTCGAAGATTCGTAGAACCAGCTCGCAGTCGCGTATGTTGTAGGCTGCAAGAGCGGGTTTGTCTAGCTGGTAGCGCCGCTCGATTTCCGCCATCTTGTCGTACTCGTCCCTGATGTCTTTGCCTTCGCCCAGAAGCTCTTGCGCGACGTTCTCGAGGCTGAACGACGGGAAGCTCCAGGCGGCGGCCCTGAGCGCTTCGATCCCGTCAACGACAACTCGTCCTGGCATGGGGGCAAACAGGTAGCCTTGTTTGCCGGGATGAGTTCGCCATGCAATGGGCTTGCGCTCGCGTCCCAGGAGTAGCGGTGTTGCACATTCGTCTGCAGTTTTTTGCAGCACACGAAGGTCGAACTGAATGACATTCCATCCAATGATGACGTCCGGATCGTTGCGTGCAAACCAGTCGTTGAGCTTGTCAATCATGGCTTTGCGTGTTGTGCAATGAATCAGCTCGAAACCAGGCGTTTTTTCGGGTTTGGCAGGAGGTTCACCCAGCATGAAAACGACGCGCTCCACCATGCCATCCAATGCGATCGAATAAAGATCTTGGTGCTGACTGGTCTCGATGTCCAATGACACGACCTTCAGAATCGGCCGGAAATCGGGGGCAGGGACAAGCTTGCAGTTCACCAGCGCCGCATGGTCTGTCCGGCCGCCTTGCAGAGTGACGCCCGCCGTGATGAAGCGCTCCATCAAGTAGCGCTCATGTGGACGAACATCGGCTTCCAGCAGGGGGATGCCTAGTTGCTGGAGAGTGCGTGCAAGTCGCCGTAATTGACGGAAGCTTTTGACATAGACACCCAGGACAGGCTCTTGCTGAAAACTCTTCAGGCCCAGTTCCCGCAATTGCACTCCAGTCAGGGACGAGAGCTGCGCTTCTAGCGCTTTTCTGTGCCGGGCCTCTACGAAAGCCACAGATTTCTGAGCAGCCAGGAGGACCTTCAGGGGGCCGCTATCCGTTGCCAACCAGTACTCGAGCTCGACGCCCGCAGGCGTGTCTCGCCAATTGCGGGTAAGGATGAAGCCCTGGCGTTCTGGAGATAGCACGAAAGATGAAGTCAAGCGAATGTGAGCGTCTCGAACCGGAGTTCAAGGCCCTGGCGGTGTGTGATGACATGAGCTTGCAGAGCAAGCCACGGGCTTCGAAAGAGGCGCCCATGAAATGATACCCAGCAATCATGAGCACGTTTTTCCAACAGAGCCACGTCAACCGCAATCCAGGTGTTGTGCGGATCCAAAGCGGATGGAGCAAATAGATGGAGTGACGCCAATGCTTCGTGAGGGCTGAAAGCCGTCATCAAGTGATTGCCAAGCGATGGCTGCTCATATCGATAGCAGGTATTGTGAGAGGCGTGGTCTGCAAGAGGCGTGGCCTGGAATTCTGCTCTACAGCCGAAAACCATCACTTGCTCACTAAGTCGGTTCGCCAAGAGCTCAATGCACGGTTCAGCAACGGGCGTCGACAGTGTATTTAGCGGGCCATTGCAGCACAATGAGCGCGCTCTAGTGCAAATTGCACATGGGCATCGATGCCCAGACCTTCCAGGTGCCGGCCCTTTCCGTCACCTCCAACAATGTCAGCGGTGCTGAAGTAGTTGTTGGCGCAGATCCTGGTAAGGGAGTCATCTGCTTAGCAGAACGGGCGATGGAGCCGATGACGCCGCTGATGCCGATGACGCTCATCGTCATGAGGGAGAGCAGCATCACATCCATCATTCCCACGGAAAAGAATGCCTGGATGTTCAGATGCCTTTGCACATCGCAAGGCGACGATTGCCGCATGTCGTAGCGTCGGATGCAAGCCAAGGAGAAGCCGAAGAGGGTATCTCCGGTGCAGCTTGGTCGGGACCAAGCTGCATTTCATCAGCTAATCGGCTGAGAGGTTGATGTCGCGTGATTAGAGCGACGGTTCGGCAAGGCCCTCAATAGTGCCTGGCCGGACCGGGCAGGGTTCAGGCAATCAGCGCACGGGTCAGCAGATCGACTCCTGCCAGGAAGTCGCCGATGTCCATGGCCTCATGCGGATTGTGAGAGCCATTTTCGTTGCGAATGAAGACCATGGCCGACGGCACGCCTGCATTGGCAAACACTGCTGCATCATGGCCGGCACCGCTTGCCATGCGCTCCAGCTTCATGTCTTGCTCAGCGGCTGCTTCCAGACGGTTCAGCCAGCTTGCATCCATGGTGGCAGGCTCCGTGAACAGGCGCTCGTCGAACTCGAAACGCACGCCGCGGGCGCGCTCTATGGCCTGGCACTCTTCGCGCATCAGGGTATAAAAGCGCTCCAGCGTCTGGGTGTCCTGGCTGCGTACCTCGAAGCTGAAGGCCACTTCGCCGGGAATGACGGAAACTGCATGCGATTGAGCCGAGGTGGAGCAGATGCCCGTGGTCATCACCATGTCCATGCCCATCTGCAGCAGCACGCGCCAGTGTTCGTCCATGCGCGACAGCAGCTCTGCAACCGCCAGCAATGCATCCTTGCGCAGCCAGCGCGGCACGGCACCCGAGTGGCCGGTTTCGCCGATGCAGCGGATCAGGTTGTGGCGGATGTTGCCGCGGATGCCTGTAACCAGGGCCACCGGCCAGCCCCGATTGACCATGACCGGACCCTGCTCTATGTGCAGCTCCAGATAGGCCGATACATTCGCGAGATCGAGCAGCGGCTCGGCGCGTTGAATGGCGTCGATATCGGCGCCGCAGCGCGACATGGCCTCGCCGAGCACGCCTGCGCCATCGCGGTGCGGGCGTTTCAAGGTGGCGGCGGGCAGCTTGCCCAGCAGGGACAGAGAGCCAAGGTAGGCCTTGCCGTACCAGGCGCTTTCCTCGCCGCGCAGGGCCAGAACGCGCAGTGGCGGAGCCTGTTCGTGGCGGCCGCGCAGCTGAAGCAGCATCAGCATGCCGGCGACAATGCCTGCCAGTCCGTCGAAGTTGCCGCCCTGTGGCACGGAATCGGCATGCGAGCCGACCACGACGTAGGGCTCCGTCCGGGTCTCCTCTGGCAGGCTCAGCCACAGGTTGCCGGCTCGATCCCATTCATGACCCAGGCCCAGATCTGCGGCCCGGTCCTCAAGTATGCGCAGCGCGGCTGTCTCGCCTTCGCCATAGCTTTCACGGGTGACGCCAAGGCCGTCACGGGTGGCATCGCGAATTTCAGACAGCAGGGCTTGCGCCAGTGCGCTGGTATCCGTCATGGTGTTGCAGGCCATCATGCTCCGCTACCTCCATGTCGGATGGACCAGTCCACAGGCGAGGCCGAGAAGTCCGCCAGCGTGGCCTTTTGCTCGGCACTGAGCTGTCCGCTCGCCAGCAGCGCTTCATGCAGCTGATTCCAGGTCGCCAGTGCATGCAGGGACAAGGCGTGATCGGCCAGCGTGCCAGCCTGGGGGGCATACAGCGCATAGTCGAGCAGAACCAGCACGTCCTCGACCACGGGGCCGGCGCGGCGCAGGGCGGCAACCGTCCCGGCCTTGGAGCGACCATCGGTGGTGACGTCATCCACCAGCAGGACCTTGGCATCGGCAGGTAGGCGGCCTTCGAGCTGGGCTGTGATGTCCCAGCCGACAGGGCGCTTGCGCAAATAGAGCATGGGCAGCTCCAGTCGCTCGGCCAGCCATGCCGAAAAGGCAATGCCCGAGCTTTCTGTTCCCACGATGGCATTGATGCCGCGGGCGGCAATCAGTGGCCGCATGCAGCGGGCTGCGATGTCCATGATTTCGCTGCGCAGAGCGACATCGGACATCAGGACCTGGGCATCCACATAGACGGGGCTGGCCCAGCCCGAGGTGTAGATGAACGGTTGATGCGAAGCAATACGTACAGCGCCGAGGCCGACCAGGGCCTGGGCAACGCGTGGCGCGTCGGAAGCGGAAAGAAGCATGAGCGTGTGTGTTTGCAAAGTGGGCATGTTAAGTAGGCAGGCCTGCGGCAAGAAGTGGCTAAAATTCCTCAAGCCGTTCCAAAACGTGATGGCTTGAGCTGCGCGTCTGGGTGTTGAGCGCTGCGTCCTGTCTGAAATTCCTGGCTGCGCTTCCGAGCGCCTGCTTGTCATCGCCCCATGTCCGACTTCACTTCGCCGCGTAGCTTTCTGCGCCAGATAGACCTTTCATCGCTGGATCTGTTCGTGCTGATCTGCGAGCACGGCAGTATTGCGCGGGCGGCCGAGCAGGGCGGCATGGTCGCCTCGGCGGTCAGCAAGCGTGTCGCCGAACTGGAATCCCTGGCCCGCACTCCCTTGCTGCTGCGCCATGCCCGCGGGGTGCGCCCGACCCCTGCTGGAGAGTTGCTGCTCGAGCATGCGCGCACGATTCTTCTGGGTGTCGAACACCTGCGCGACGACCTTGGCGAATATGCGCGGGGCGTACGTGGGCTGGTGCGCCTCAGTGCCAATGCTTCGGCCGTGGAGCAGTTCTTGCCCGAGGATATTGCTGCCTTCGTGAAGCATCATCCCGACATCCGCATCGATCTGCGTCAGGCAACCAGTCGCTCGGTAGCGCGCGCCGTGCGCGATCACATGGCCGATCTGGGGGTCTGCAGTCCCAGTGATGAAGTCGAGGGGCTGGAGTCCATGCCGTACCGGCATGAACGTATGGTGCTGATCATGCCCAACGACCACGCTCTGGCCCGGCATCAGGAGCTGGCCTATGAAGAAGCCCTGGACTACGCCCAGATCGGTTTGCGCGACAGCAGCATCGTTCAGGAGGTGCTCAATCAGCAAGCCCGCGCCGGCCGACGCATGCTGCGCCAGCGCATCGAGGTCGACAGCCTCAGTGCCATGTGCCGAATGATCGAATGCGGGCTGGGTGTCGGCGTCATGCCCGAAGGCGCATACCAGAGACTGGGCGAGGCTCGCGCTTTGCATGCGGTGCCGCTGACCGATGCCTGGGCGGAGCGCAGCCTCAAGCTGTATGCCAATAGCTTTGCCGATCTGCCTGCACCGGCCAGACATTTTGCACAGGCACTGATGCCGAAGGAGTGAGGCAGAGCGGATTGAATGAAGCAATATGGGCGCTGCTTGCCTGTCTTGGCTGGGGCCACTTCAGCCGGTCAAGGCCGATGTCTGCTATTGCGTGCCTGCAAAACTATGGGCAAGTGATGCAGATAGCTTGCACGGCCCCAGCACGTCGATTTGTGGATGACTTCTGAGCGAATCGCCGCCAGGTCTCAGCTTTTCTTTGCAGCCCACAGATGCTGCGCCCACATGCCGGCCAGCATGGCGGCGACAAACAGCCAGACTTGCGGTGTGAGGGTCGCCAGATTCATCAGCGCCGGGCCGGGGCAAAAACCTGCCAGCCCCCAGCCTATGCCAAACAGGGCTGAGCCTGTCAGCAGCTTGCGATCAATGACGGTGCTGGTGGGCAGTTGCATGGGCTCGCCCAACAAAGCGGTCTTGCGGCGCTTGGCCCAGGTGAAGGCAATCAAGCCAACGGCGATGGCTCCGCCCATGACGAAACCCAGCGAAGGATCCCATCGACCGAAAAAATCCAGAAAGTTCTGCACCTTGGCGGGGTTGCCCATACCCGAAAGAATCAGACCCAGGCCAAATACCAATCCGCAGAGCAAGGCAGCAATATTGATGATCATGATGTTCTCCTTGCAGGCTCAAGCAATGACATGGCGCATCACGAACACGGTGATGGCGCCCGTGGCGATAAACGTCACCGTAGCGGCCAGAGAGCGCGGTGACAGGCGCGACAGGCCGCACACGCCGTGGCCGCTGGTGCAGCCCGAGCTCATGCGCGTGCCAAAGCCCACCAGCAGGCCGGCGGCAATGATGACTGCCGGGCTGGAAGGCAGCTGCATGGCTGGCAGCGGGGCAAACAGCGACCAGACCAACGGCGCGGCAACCATGCCCACGATGAATGCCAGGCGCCAGCCCCACTGCTTGATGGCGGACCAGGTCGGCAATTGCAGCAAGGCCCCGACAATGCCGCTGATGCCGGCCACGCGACCCAGCAAGACAATGAGCAGGGCTGCGGACAGGCCGATCAGCAGGCCACCGGCCAGCGATGTCCAGGGCGTGAATTCACTCCATAAGATATTCATGTTGTCTCTCCTGTTTGGCAGAACAATTGATACAAGGTTTGCATCAGCTCAAGGGCGCGGACATCGGCCAGCTGATACCAGATGAATTTGCCTTCGCGGCGGGTGGTGGCCAGACCCTCACGCCGCAGAATGCCCAGTTGCTGGGACAGGGTCGGCTGGGACACGCCTGTCAGTTGCTCCAGCTCGCCCACGGTGCGCTCTTGCAGGGAGAGCTGGCACAGCAGCAGCAGTCGGTCTTCATTGCCCAGCAGCTTGAGCATGGCCACAGCTTCACCCGCATGGGTTCGCATGGCATGCAAATCCAGCGTGGACTGTGCTTGGTCAAAGGTTGATGAGTTCACGGTTTCGCTTTTCAAAATATTTTCATATATTATATAAAAAAGTAAACTAGTTGGTGTACTTCAGTGTTTCGGGTACATCGTTTTAGGAGTCGCCATGTCAACCAATGTGATGCATATCGAGCCGTTTTTTGATACAGTAACCGGCACTGTGAGCTATGTTCTGGCCGATACGATCAGTGGCCAGGTCGCAGTGATCGACCCGGTGCTGGATTTCGAGCCTAAATCCGGCACCCTGAGCAGCCGTTCCGCGGACAAGCTGATCGACTATGTGCGAGGCAATGGCTGGCAGCTGCAGTGGATTGTGGAAACCCACGCCCATGCGGATCATCTCTCCGCAGCCCAGCATATTCGCCATCATCTGGGCGGCAAGGTGGCGATCGGAGCCCATATCTGCGATGTGCAGGCCGTGTTTCGCAAGATCTATCACTTCGAGCGCAGCTTCTTGCCCGACGGCAGCCAGTTCGACCATCTGGTGCAGGATGGCGAACGTCTGCCGCTGGGGCAGCTGGAGTTGCTGGCCATGCATGTGCCCGGCCATACTCCTGCCGATATGGCCTACCGTGTGGAGGATGCCGTGTTTGTAGGCGATACCCTGTTCATGCCCGATGTGGGCACGGCACGTGCCGACTTTCCCGGCGGCGATGCGGCGACGCTCTATCGTTCGATTCGGCGCATTCTTGAACTACCTGAGCAGACCCGCATCTTTGTCTGCCACGATTACCCGCCGGCGGGGCGCAAGCCGTGTTGGCAGACCACGGTGCAGGCCCAGCGCAGCGGCAACATCCATGTGCATGATGGCATCAGCGAAGCTGAGTTCGTGCAGATGCGCACTGCCCGCGACGCCACGCTGGAGATGCCCACGCTGATTCTGCCCTCAGTGCAGGTCAATGTGCGTGCCGGCAAGCTGCCGCCTGCACAGGACGATGGCCGCACCTATATTCAGCTGCCCATCAATGCCTTTGCCAAGAATGGGCAGCTTCCGCAGGGCCTGCAGCAGTGATTAATGCACTGTGCTGCTCTGACTGACGCTGGGCTCGCGTGCGCTGTTCAGCTCATTGAGCTTGAGCTGCAGGCGCACCATGTGCTCGGCATAGACCAGCACTTCCTGCGTGGGCAGAGGCTTGGCGACACGGCGGGCATAGACGTTCAGCGCCCCCTGGGCCACCTCGGGGTCGTCGCTGTCTGCGTACCAGGCCCAGTCGGCCAGATGCGAGGCCAGCTCCGGGTTGCGGTCGGCCAAGGCTGTGGCACGCCGAATCACCTGCCTGGCACCGCCGGCCAGCTGCACGATTTCTTTGGCCTCATGGGCCAGGGGCGCTGGGCGCCAGTGCGATGGAATATCGTCCCACCAGCCGCTGTACTCGCTGACCACCATGCGGCCGATGTCCTTGGCAGACACATATAGCTCGCGTGCATCGCTTCGCCCGGCCAGCTCCGGCGGCAGTGCGACCTTGTCAATCACCAGATCACGGCGCTCGCCGCTGTTCAGGCCTGCCACCACCTGCCTGGAGATGCTGTCCAGCATCTGGGCCTGGGCGGGCAGTCGGTCCTGAATTTCCTCGTGCTTGGTGATGGCCGGGCCATGCGCCGGCAGCAGCAGCTCGGGCTTGAGTGCAGCCATGTCGCGCAGGGCCTGGGCCCACTCCTCGGGGTAGCGCTGGCGTCGCTTGCCGTTGCCTGCATTGGGCAGAAAACCCTGGAAATAATCCGCGCTGGCCACGATTTTCCGGCCTGGAACGGCAACCCATATCTGGTCTTCGGTCTCGCCGCGCGCATGGGTCAGCACAAAGTCTTCGCCGCCAATTTTGAGTGTGGTCTTGTCCCTGAAAGTCTGGGTGGGCCGAACTGCATCTGCCCAGGTGCGCGGCACGTCGGCTACGCTTTGCTGGTTGTTGCGCGCGATCAGACCGTTGCTGCGCATGTCCAGCTCCATCTGGGAGATGAAGCGCTGCTCGGTCACTACACGCGGCTTCTGATCCATCAGCGCCCAGGCGCCAAAGGCGTGGTCGGCATGAAAGTGCGTGAGGATGACGGTGTGCAGCGGCTTGTCGCTGAGCTTGCTCAGCGCCTCGGCCAAGGCCGGGCCTGCAGGTGCGTAGCCGCTATCGACCAAGACCAGGCCTTCGTCGGTCTCGAAGACCACCACATTGACGATGGGAAAACGCAGCAGCCAGGTGCGTGGAGCCACAGCCTCGACTTTGAGCCTGGCTCGGGCATCTGCAATGGCGTTCTGATCGGTTCGGCTGTACATGCTGTTGGCCACTGCATACGACAGCTCGGTGCCAAAGCCACCGCCTTCCATGATGGAGCTGACCATCTGCGGATTGGCCTTGAACACCTGGGCGCGGGCAGCAAGCACGGCGGGGCTTTTCGCTCCTGAACCTCCGCGATCATCCTGATCGTGGGCGCTGGCCGTGCCCGGACCGAGCGGGCTCAGTGCCAGGGCCGTGACAAAGGCGTATCGGGAGAGCCGAGATATTTTTTTCATGTTTGCCATCACTGCATTCATTGGGGGCTGATTCGTTGAACCGGCTCCAGGATCCACGAAGGGTCTTGCACCTCGGGCCAGGGCTGGTAGGCGCGGGCCATCAGATAGAACAGGTTCTTCTCGGGCGTGGGCAGCCAGTTGGCACGCTTTTCAGGGCCCGGGTCTGTGGGCTGCAACCAGATGTCCAGGCTGCCGTCGGCGTTGAACTTCATGCCCTTGGTGCGGTCGCCAATGGAGTAGCGGTTGATGGGGTTGTCCACCATGTACTGGCCTCCGGTCACAAACTCATAGAGGGAGATGGACCAGAAGGCATCGGAGGGCAGGCGACCTTGGGGCAGATGTAGGCGGTAAGCCTGTCCCTTGCCGAGCGCCTGATTGTTGCCGTCCACACTGGCAGCGAAATAGGTGGCTTCTGCTGCGGTCAGCCCAAGAATGCCGCCCGACATGGCTGCCGATTGGGCACGCATGGCGTAGTTTGTGCCAAAGCCGTCCGGCAGGCGATAAGGAGTCCAGCCGTTTCTGCGTCCAGGCTCAGCCGTCTTGCGGTCGGCATTCAGGCGATTTTTGAGTTCGTTTTTCTCGATCTCGGGTGCCAAAGCCCGCCAGCGCTGCTGCACGGCCTCGGGCAGCTTGTCCCAGCTGCAGGCCTTGCCGCAGATGCCCACGCTGGCAAAGCGCTGCAGCAGTGCTTGCTCTGCGGCGGGCGGTGGGTTGCGCACCAGGGCCTCATTGCTCACATCGACAAAGAGGCTCCAGTCCTGGGCTTGCGGCTTGATCTTCGGGCTCTCTTCGTGGGACTTGAGCACAGGCTCCATGCGAAACCCATCCTGTACTGCATGGGCGGTCTTGAGGTCATCTTCACCGGTGACCAGCACGCGCAGATTCAGATAGACGTCCCGCGTGGGCGCGCGCACGATCTGGTCGACCTGCGGGATCTTGCCGCTCCAGCGCGGGCCGACCAGGGCCACCTTGCGTGCCTTGGTGCCGCCAATACGCCGGCCCACGTAGGAGAAGGTGTTGAGGTCTGCCCCGATCATGGCGATCACGTAGTAGCGGCCATGGGTTTCGGGCAGGGACAGCACCAGGGGAGACTTTTCGAGATCCAGCCAGGCGGTGGAGTAGAAGGTGTCGCGAATCGGGCCGTTGGCCCAGCGGTCCTTGGGCGTGGCCAGGTGGCGCGAGTGGCGGAAGTGGTTGAGCGTGGTGGCGGTGGGCGAGTCCTTGACCTCCAGGGCTTCATGTCGCATTTTCATGAATTCCTGATAGGGGTAGGCATAGAGCATGGCCTCACGGATCAGGCTGTCCAGAGCCTGCTCTTCGGTGGCAGCGGGCGTCTGGGCATGGGCCATGCCCAGGCAAAGGCCCAATGCAGCAGCCGCCATGGCGCGCAGCCCGGCGCGGTTCAACTTTGACATGTGATGGAAATGGTGTGTTGGTGGTGATGGCCGGGGCCGGTGGCTTCTTCCAGCCCGGTCCGGTTCTTTCTGCGGCGAGCACCGCATGCAGCGCGTGCTGGCCGCTCCTGGGGGAACAGGCCGCTCAGGTGCCGGCGTTGCGCGTGGCTTCAGGGGTGAACATGGAGGGATTCATGTCCCCCTTGTTGAGCACGGGGCCCTTGGGGCGCTCCTGGAACAGGTTGTAGGCCACATAGCCGCCGCCAATCAGGTCGTGGTAGAAGGCCGTGCCTGCATGCCAGGCGTTGGAGTCGAACGCGTAGTAGTAATTGATGAGGCCTTGCTGCCACAGATTGCCGCGTGCATCGTAGAAGTCGCTCATCACGGCGTGGCCGGTGTCTTCATCAAGGAAAAGCACGCGCTTGCCATAGAGATGGCGATAGCCTTCCTTGAGCGTGGCTTCCAGCACCCAGACGCGGCGCAGTTCGTAGCGCATGTAGTCGGGGTTGGCATGGCCGGGCTTGAGCAGGTCGGCGTACTTCACGGTATTGGCGTGAATCTTGTACGCGTTGGCGGGAATGTAGATTTCCTTCTTGCCCAGATTCTTCCAGTTGTAGCGCTCGGGCGAACCATTGAAGAGACGGTCGGAGTCAATCGTCATCTTGGCGCCCACGCCGCCCCCCATGGGCTGGTCAAAACCGTACTCGGGAATCTGGCGCACCCGGCGTGTGCCCGGGTCATAGCTCCAGCCCAGGCGCTTGTCCTTGCCGAAGTTGACCGGCTCCCGGCTGACGCTGACCCCGCCTTTCTCGCGCTCGGGCAGCTTGACCGCATTCATGCCCTGGGCCATGGTGCCTTCCAGCGGCTTGCCTGCCTGCTCGGGGGAGTTCAGCAGGCTCATGCTGCGGTTGTCGGCGCGGCCGAAGACGGTGGAGCCATCCTGCATCACATAGGCGTTGTCACGCAGTGTGTGTTCGGTGAATGAGCGCAGCGGAAACAGGTTGTTGAAGGCCAGCTCCATGCCGGTCTTGGGGAAGGGGAAGGGGATTGCCCCTTTGACCGCGTTGTCGGCACCCATTCCGTCGGCGCTGATCACGGCGTTCTGCGCATTGACTTTGGCCGAGGCACAGGCAAAGTCCGGATAGCGGAAGTCGCGGTGGCCCGGATACACGGGAATGCTGAAGGTCTTGGGGTAGCGCGCAAACATGGCCTTCTGGCCCTCGGTCAGGTTGGCGGCGTACTGGGCCGCATTCTCGGCCGTGATGGAGAACAAGGGCTTTTCACTGGCATAGGGGTCCACCGGGTGCTGACCCGTATGCGGCGTGTACTGAATTCCAGGCGGCGTTCCCAGCCATTTGCCGGTGTATTCGGGCACGCCGCTGGCAGTGCCGGCCTTTTCGGCTCCGATACAGGTCAAGGACTTGCCCAGCTTTTCAATGTCTTCGGGGCTGCCTTTGGCGGCGGCTGTACCAGCCATGACGCTGGTCACGGTCAGTGCGATCAGGGCGCGGTAGCTCACGTTGCTTTCCATCACGATTCCTCAAAGATGTATGTGTGCAGCATTTGCACTATCGATCTGCCCGCGAATCGGGCCAAGGTCTAGTCCAAGACAGCTAGTCACTGGCTTGGCGCCTGTCGATGAATTCAATGTTCAAGCGAGCTTTGCGGCTCACCATCACGCGTTTGGACTAGCCCTTAAGGCCTAGCGAAGTCGCCTCAGAGACAGACTGCTGCTCCAGCCCCGCGCCGAATCGATCAGGCAAGGGAAAACCTGTGGTGTCCGACCTCGGGAAAACCAAGATGAAAATGCGCTTGAGGGAGGGCCGGCGTGGTGCTTTTGAAAGCGAAAGGCCGCCATGGGCCGGGCGACCTAGGCCGCAAGGACTAGCCCTGTCTGAAGACCCAGGTGGCGAAGTGCCTGCTTTGTTGTCAGGCCTTGCCGGTGCTTGGCTCAGCTGCCGGGCATGCCAAACAGGTCATGCGCATCCAGCAGGGCCCAGGCAATCTCGGGCCTGCGCTCCAGCCCCTTGCGGATCGCGGCGGGAATGCTCTGGCGCGTTTTGCGGCATAGACCGGGCATGTCGCCGAGGTCGATCTGGATGCCGCGCATGGTGCGCACCTCGTTGTTGCCGGGGGTGATGCGTATCTCCAGACCCAGGAGCGTGTGAATGCGCTGCTGCATATGCTCAAGATCGACCAGGCTGCTGATGCTCTCCAGGCGTTGCAGCAGCTTTTTCTCTTCCTCGCGCGTGAGCTGCAGAATGCGCAGATCCGAACCCGGCGTGCCAAGCAGCAGTTCGCGCCGGCAGTCGCAGGCACCGGGCGGGCATTCAACACGGATGGGCAGGGGGGGCGGCTGCATAGGGCGGCAGAGAAAACCAGGGGCAGATGCCAGCATGCTAAGGCCTGCAAGGCCGTGCCGCCAGTGGGGACAGGCCCGGGCAAGGCCTGCGTTGGATGGCGTGCTGGCGGCGCCATAAGTGAATTCACTTGTCCCAGTTGCTCTCAGGTTTGCCTAGACTCAGGCATTATTGAGGGTTACTACTAAAAGTAGGCTGGCTTGATCTGCCGGCCTCTACCAGAACGAAGGCCTGCATTGCCCGCTGCCCAGCAGCGCTGCAGCTGGGATGGGATCAATCACTTTTTATAGCGTCAAGCGCATTATTCATGCGTGATTCGCAGTATTTTTCATGATAGAAATTCGGGATTTATCCCTGACATACCAAGGCCCCAAGGGCCCGGTGCACGCCTTGCGTGGCATCAATCTGGAAATCGCTTCGGGCGAGGTGTTCGGCATCATCGGCCGCTCCGGCGCGGGCAAAAGCTCTCTGGTGCGCTGCCTGAATCTGCTCAACCGCCCCTCGGACGGCAAGGTCATCGTCAACGGACGCGACCTCATGCAGCTGTCCGACGCCGAGCTGCGCGCAGCGCGCCGCGACATCGGCATGGTGTTTCAGCACTTCAACCTGCTGTCGTCCCGCACCGTGTATGACAACGTGGCCCTGCCGCTGGAGCTGGCCGGTATTTCCAAGGACGAGATCTACCAGCGCGTGACGCCGCTGCTGGAGCTGGTGGGTCTGGATCATCTGGCCGACCGCTATCCGGCACAGATTTCCGGCGGCCAGAAACAGCGCGTGGGCATTGCCCGGGCGCTGGCCAGCAACCCCAAGGTGCTGCTCAGCGACGAGGCCACTTCGGCGCTGGACCCCGAAACCACGCGCTCCATTCTGGATCTGCTGCGCAAGGTCAACCGCGAGCTGGGCGTGACCGTGGTGCTGATCACCCACCAGATGCTGGTGATCAAGCAGATTGCCGACCGCGTGGCCGTGATCGACGGTGGCGAGATTGCCGAGCTGGGGCCCGTGATCGATGTCTTCACCCGCCCTCAGCAGACGATCACCAAGAGCCTGATTGACGAAATCGTGCCCCAGCAACTGCCCGAGTCGGTGATGAAGCGCGTGAACCAGCTGGCCGCCCAGCTGCAGCCCGGCCAGCAAGGCCAGCTGCTGCGCCTGTCCTATGCGGGCGAGAGCGCCTATCAGCCGATTCTCTCGCACCTGATTCGCGAGCTGGGTCTGGATCTGTCGATTCTGCACGGGCAGATCGACGAGATCCAGGAGCAGACCTTTGGCTCGCTGGCGGTGTACGCCAGCGGCGAGGCCGCCAAGATTGATGCTGCCGTGGAGCACCTGCGTGCCAGCGGTGTGCAAGTGCAGATCGTGTCCAGCAAGGATTGAGAGCGATGTTTGAGAATTTTTCGGAAATGATGCTCCAGCTGTTGCTGGATTCCTTCTGGGAGACGCTGATCATGGTCGGCATCTCGGGCCTGATCGGCGGTCTGATCGGTATTCCGCTGGGCGTCTTCCTGCGCCTGACCGACCATGGCGGCATCTTGCAGAACGGCCCGGCCAACAAGGTCGTGGGCTGGATCGTGAATGCGCTGCGCTCCACCCCCTTCATCATCTTGCTGGTGGCCATCATTCCGCTGACGCGTCTGATCACGGGCTCCTCCATCGGCACCTGGGCGGCCGTGGTGCCGCTGACGATTGCGGCGGCGCCGTTTGTGGCTCGGCTGGTGGAGACCGCCTTGCGCGAGGTCGATGGCGGGCTGATCGAAGCGGCCCAGTCCATGGGTGCGACCACCGGCCAGATCGTCTGGAAGGTGCTGCTGCCCGAGGCGCTGCCCGGCATCGTCGCGGGCCTGACCATCAGCTTCGTCAGCCTGACCGGCTACTCGGCCATGGCAGGTGCCATTGGCGGCGGCGGCCTGGGCGACCTGGGTATCCGCTACGGCTACCAGCGCTTTCTGCCCGACGTGATGCTGGTTGTGGTGATCATCCTGATCTTCTTTGTGCAGGCCATTCAAAGCCTGGGTGACTGGGCCGTGCGACGCCTGAGCCATCGCTGAGCAGCAGTGAACATTACCAAAAATTAAGAAAAGGGTTGCTGCCCGGAAACAGGCTGCCCCCTCTAAAATACAAGTTCAAAATTTTTTGAAAGGCCGCTCGTGCTCAAAAGCGGCCATGATTTTTTCTGGGTAGATAACAGCAAATGATGGATGGTTTGATTACCGGCCGACTGACCGGCGTCCCCGAGAGTCGCGTAGACCGCAACCGCCGCCCCTATATGGTGGCCCGCATGCGAGCCAATGCCGGCGATGGCTCCTCGATTCCCGTGAATATCGTCGCTTTTGACAATGCACCCTGCGCCGTGCTGCGCAGTCTCTCCGAAGGCGATGCGATTGCCCTGCGCGGCAGCTTCACGCCCAAGGTCTGGATCGACAGGCAGGACGAGTCCCACGCCGTGCTCGACGTGGTGGCCCAGCAGGTGCTGGCAGCGCCCACGATGTCCGATCTTTGACAGCCTGCGCATGCAGACAAGCCCGCCACCGTGAAGGAGCGGGCTTTTTTGTGGGCGTCTGGGTTGTCGCATGCAACCCGGTGGGGCTTGCATTGCCAATCTGTAGTTTGCATCTGAGCAATCTGTCTAAGAAACAGCGCTCTGGCACATGAAACTGACGCTACAGTCTTAGCCACTCTCAATCTTTGGCACAAGGAATCTGCATGTTGAACAAGCGCTCGCTTTTGCGCACCACATTGGCTGTGGCTGCTACGGCCACTCTGGGCTTTGCCGCCCAGGCCCAGGACAAGACCATCAAGATCGGCGTGACCGCCGGCCCTCACGCGCAGATCATGGAAGTGGTCAAAAAGGTTGCTGCCAAGAACGGTCTGAACCTCAAGGTCATCGAGTTCGGCGACTATGTCCAGCCCAATGCGGCGCTGGCCGCCGGCGACCTGGATGCCAACAGCTACCAGCACCGCCCCTATCTGGATGCCCAGATCAAGGATCGTGGCTACAAGATCAGCTGGGTGGCCGACACGGTGAATTTCCCGATCGGCATCTACTCCAAGAAGATCAAGGCTTTGTCCGAGCTTCCCACCGGCGCCAAGTTCGGCCTCCCCAACGACCCCACCAATGGCGGCCGCGCGCTGCTGCTACTGCAGTCGCAGGGTCTGATCAAGCTCAAGGAGGGCGCGGGCCTGAAGGCGACGCCGCTGGATGTGGTGTCCAACCCCAAGAAGCTCAAGTTCGTCGAGCTGGATGCGGCCCAATTGCCGCGTTCGCTGGACGACCTGGAGGCTTCCACCGTCAACACCAATTTCGCGATCTCTGCCGGTCTGAATCCCAAGAAGGATGCGATTGCGCTGGAGTCGGCCAAGAACCCCTATGTGAACATCATGGTGGTGCGCGATGCCGACAAGAATCAGCCCTGGGTCGCCCAGCTGATCAAGTCCTATCACTCCGACGAGGTGCGCCAGTTCATCGACAAGGAGTTCAAGGGCTCGGTCTTCCCGGCGTTCTGATGGCTACCCCCTGAGGCGCTTCGCGCCTTCCCCTGGCCAGGCGTCCCCAGCGGGGACGACAGCCTCGCTGTGCGGCGGCGCTTGCTTGCTGTCGCCTTGCCGGGGTAAGCTTGCTCTTGAGGCATTGAACGAAGCGCTGCACTTGCAGCGCTTTTTTATTGCTCTTTATTGTTCTTTATTGCGCTTTGTTGCTATTTATTAAATAGCTGCTATCGCTTTATGCTATTCGATTTCAGATAGAAAACACCTTGAAATCTATTGCTGGATGGCGCTAGCAGCTCATTTATTTGAGGCGTTTAACTTGGCTTAACCCAAGGGGGAAGACAGCCTCGCTGCGAGGCGGCGCTTGCTTGCTGTCGCCTTGCCGGGGTATGACTGTCCTTGAGGCATTGAACGAAGCGCTGCACTTGCAGCGCTTTTTGATTGCTCTTTATTGTTCTTTATTGCGCTTTATTGCTATTTATTAAATAGCTGCTATCGCTTTATGCTATTGGATTTAAGATAGAAAACACATTGAAATCTATTGCTGTATTGCGCTGACAGCTATTATTTTTTTGCTATTCCATGGCCTGAAACCACTCGCCCAGCGGCGCACGCGTGGTCTGGGTCTGGTTGACGGGAGCGGTCTCGTCGGCCCAGCCCAGGGCCAGGCCGCAGACGATGTGCTTGTTCTCGGCCAGGCCCAGCACGCGGCGCACGGTGGCCGGGTACGAGGCCAGGGCTCCGATGGCGCAGCTGCCCAGGCCCATGGCGGCGGCTGCCAGTTGCAGGCCGTAGAGCGTCATGCCCAGATCCATGTAGCCGCCGGGGCCGTAATGGGCGTCGATGGTGACGACCAGCGCCACGGGCGCATCGAAGAAGCGGTAGTTGCGCGCAAACTGCGCTTCGCGTCCGGCGCGGTCGTCGCGTGTCACGCCCAGGGCGCCGTAAAGCGCCTGGGCCGAAGCCACCTGGCGCTTGCGCAGCTGCATGGGCATGGGGCGCGGAAAGTAGGCGTAATCCTCGCATTCGGGCACCTGGCTTTCAACGTCCTGCAGCAGGGCGGCAGTCAGTTGCTCGCGCAGCTTGCCGCCCACGGCGATCAACTGGCCCGGCTGCAGATTGCCGCCGCTGGGCGCCTGGCGCGCCGTCAGCAGCAACTGATGCAGCAGCGCATCAGGCACGGCATCGGGCAGGAAAGCACGTGTGGAGCGGCGCTGCTGCATCAGCGCCATGCCTGCCGGCAAGTCGATGCTTTCAAGTGTTGTAGCAGCTGAGCCTTTGCTTGACATGGGGTAGTAGCTATCAAAAATGAGTTCAAGGAGTGGCTTGCAGCCATTGCACCAGGGTTGCCGCGCCAATGCCGCCGGCTCCGGCAATGGCCGCCAGGCCGAGTGCGGCCTTGGGTGTCGATGACTGGGCCTGATACGCAAGCTGAGCCAGGCAGCGCACCAGCGCAATCGCGCCTGAGGCGCCTATCGGGTGGCCGCGCGCCAGGCCGCCGCCCGCGCTGTTGATCTGCTCTGGCGCAAGGCCCATGGCGGCGCAAAAGGCCAGGCCTTGCACGGCAAAGG
Source organism: Comamonas testosteroni (assembly GCF_030505195.1). Lineage (NCBI taxonomy): Bacteria > Pseudomonadati > Pseudomonadota > Betaproteobacteria > Burkholderiales > Comamonadaceae > Comamonas > Comamonas testosteroni. The sequence goes on along the minus strand of NZ_CP129672.1, from coordinate 335,806 downwards.
CGTCATGCAGTTCGATGGCCGAAAGATCCTGGGCCAGCAAGGGCGACTTGTGCGACCCGGCCAGCGCATCGCTGCCTCGGGCCAGCGCCATGCGCGCCGCCGCGATGGCGGCCAGCAGCGGTGTTTCTGGCGCAGCGCCCACGCTGGCGCTGGCCAGCCATTGTGCGCGTGGCTGCAGATTCCAGCGGGCGCAGGCCTCGGGCGTAGCCAGCAACAGCAGGGCCGCGCCATCGGCCTTGGCCGAAATGGTCAGGGGGCTGAGCGCATGGGCGGCGATATCGCCGGGACTGGCGGCTTGGCTGCAGCCCCGTGCCACCGCCGGCATGCGCGCGGCACGCCCGGCTTGGAGGGCACGCGGATAGGCGTCTGCCGCAAGCCCGGCCACGGGCACGATTTCCGGGGCGAGATGCGCCTGGGCGGCCAGGGCCCGGCCGTGGCTGAGCAGCGCATACTGCTCCTGCTGGCTGCGGCTGAAGCCATGCGTGAGCGCATAGTCGGCAGCCGACTGCAGCATATCGGGGTCGCGCGCGGGATCGGGGGCAAATGGCGGACGCTCGTAGCCCTGGGGTTGCTCGCCGGGGTGCTGCGGGCGGGTCTGGCGAATGGGGGCGCGGCTCCAGGCCTCGATGCCGCCTGCAATCACCACCTCGGCCTGACCCGATTGCAGCAGACCCACGGCCATGGCCACGGCATCCAGGCCGGAGCAGCACTGGGTATCGATGGTGTGCGCGGCGCAGCCATCGGGCAGGCCTGCGGCCAGTGCCAGCATGCGCGCCGGGTTGCCGCCAGCGCCCAGGGCGTTGCCGACGACGACCGCATCCACAGCGTGGGCCGGCAAGCCGCTTTGCTGCAGCAGTGACAGCAGCAGCGGCTGGCCCAGCTCATGGGGGCTGAGCCGGGCCAGGGCCGAGCCGATCGGCGCCACCGGGCTGCGCGCCCAGGCAATGATGGGGGTCTTGCTTGGCATGGGCCTTAACTCTGCCACGGCCGCAATGCGGGGAGCAGGGCAGGGGATATGGCCGCGTCCGCAGGCGCTGTCATCCGGGCGCGCAGGGCCTGGGCCAGTTGGCCGTGATCGGTCTTGCCGCTGGCTGTGTACGGCCAGTGCTCGCAGATCCACCACTGGCGCGGCACCTTGAAGGCTTCGGTGCGCTCGCGCAGCCACTGGTTGATCTCCAGGGCCGTTGGCACCTCGGTCTGCGGCCTCCATTGCAGCACCGCGTGTACCTGCAGGCCGCGCAGCGCATCGGCCTGGCCGTGCAGCGAGACCTGGGCAATCGCCGGGTGGCTGGCCAGCAGGTTTTCCACTTCTTCGGGAAACAGGTTCTTGCCCTGGGTGACGATCATGCGGCTTTGGCGGCCCGCCAGACACAGCATGCCGCGTTCGTCGATATGTCCCATGTCGCGCACGGACAGCCAATCGCCGTCGCGCAGCACGGCCGTCGCGTCATGGGCATCGCCCACGTAGTCCATGAACAGCATGGGACTGCGGATATAGATCAGGCCGTCGCTGGCGTGGCGGGTGCCATGCTCGGCCAGCGCATTCTCGGCGGCATCGCTGCCAGTGGGGCGAATGGATAGCTCCACATTGCTGAACGGCCTGCCCACGGCCAGCGGGCCGCTGGCTTCGTCGGCATCCATCCAGGCGACAAAACTGGCCTCGGAGGCTCCGTAGAACTCGATGATGCGGGCCTTGGGGAACAGGGCGCGCAGCGTCGGCGTGTGGGAGCGCATCCAGCGCGCACCGCTGATGGTGATCAGCTCGACCTCGGGAATCGGTGCGAGCTGCCTATGCTCGGCCCATTGCAGCATCAGCAGCAACTGGCTGGGTACGGCGATGAGGCAGTGGGTATCGCCACGCGCCAAGGTTGCGAGGCAACGCGAGGCCGAGAACTTCTCCTGCATGACGGCGCCGCAGCCATACCAGATGCCTTGCATGGCCCCGAACAGAAACAGCGAGTGCGAGATGCGCCCCGGTGCCAGCGTGCGCTGGGCCACGACGGGGCCGAAATCCTGCAGCCCGACGCGAAAGCTCTCCGTCCACGACAGATGGTGGCGCTTGAAGCCCTTGGGCAGGCCGGTGCTGCCCGAGGTAAAGCCGGTGTAGAAGGCTGCCGTCGGCGCTGCCGATTCCAGCTCGCAGGGCTGCTTGGGCAGCCAGCTTTCAATGCGCTGGCGCACGGCCGGTTGCCAGTCGGGGTCGGCGACCGCTGCGCAGCGGCCGCTGTGGATCACGGCCAGGAAGTCCACCAGTCGCTCCAGCGTGGAGCGGCCGGCGTCCAGCATCAGCATCTGCGGCGCGCGTTGGGCCACCAGGCGTGCCGAGCGCTGCTCGACCTCGGCATGCAGCCGGCCAAAGGTCCAGGAATCGGCCTCGCTTTGCAGGGCCACCACATCGGGCCGGTGCTGCGCCCAATGGGCCAGCGGGCCATGAACCAGCTGCCACAAGCCCTGCAGCGGCGCTGCAGCGGACAGCGCGTTCACTGGCGACCGCCAAAGCGCCAGTCAGGCATTCCGCGCGCGACGGTGTGGACGATGATGGCGCAGAGAATGCATTTGATGAAGTCGCCGGGCACAAAGGCCAGCGTCACGGCAAAGGCCTGACTCAGGCTCATCTTGGCGACCAGCATCAGGCCCAGCACGCCAAAGGCATGCAGGCACAGCAGGCCGCCGATCAAGGAGGCGATGAAGGCGCTCAGCGCCGTGCGACGCGGCGTGCTTTGCGGTAGAGCGGCCATGATGGCGCCGGTCACGGCGGCGGCCAGCATATAGCCGATCAGATAGCCGGCAGAAGGTGCCATGAAGACGCCGATGCCGCCGCGGCCGCCAGACAGCAGGGGCAGGCCCACGGCCACGGCTGCGAGAAACAGCGCCATGGACTGCAGGCCGCGCCAGGGACCGAGCATGACGCCTGCCAGCATCACTCCCAGCGACTGGATGGTGATGGGCACGCCGAACGGCAGGTCGATCTTGGGAATCAGGCCCATCACGGCCATCAGGGCGGCGAACAGAGATACCTGAGCCATGGAGCGTGCGCCGCCGCGCGATACGGTGTGAGAGGGGGTGGTAGTCATCAATGCTCTCCTAGAAACCCAGTCTTGCCCAGAGGGCGTCGGCTACACGGCGCGTGGCCTGCAGCATATGAATCGTCAGCGGTGCAATCAGGCGCAGGCCGCCGCTTTTGCCGGTGCGCAGGCGGTATGCCTCATCCAGCTTTGTCCATTGCACAAAGAAATGTTCGGTAAAGCGCAGCATGAGTGCAAGCTGCATGGCCACGCGCTCGGTGGGGATGCCCAGGCGGGCCAGCGGGGCCAGCAGCCATTCCAGCACCTCGACCAGATCGCTGGGGCGCGTGGTGATGGTCAGCACAATGCCCAGAGTCGAGGCGCAGACCAGCCGCAGACTGCTGAGGGCTGCCAGCACAGGGTTGCCCATGAAGACATGAAAGCCCGCCACCAGCAGCGCCGCGACGATCACCGAGCGCATCAGCCGGCGCGCCACCTGCGTGGCCTGACCCAGCGATATCCAGAGAACCAGGCACGCCACGCCGCAGCCCGCCAGCACCCAGGGGTCGGCTATCAAGAACAAGAGCGTGCCGAACGCTGCCAGCAGCAAGAGCTTGAGGCCGGCCGAGCAGCGATGCAGCCAGGTCGCAACTTCGCTGTAGAGACTACCCATGCAGGTCTCCGTGCGCGCTTTTCTTCAGCAACTGCTCCCGCACGGAGGTCTCGTAGGCGCTGCAGATGTCGCGGCCCGCTCCGTCGCCGCGCAGCCGGCCTTGCTCCAGCCAGATCACGCGTTCAAAGTCGCGCACATGATCGAGCACATGGGTGGAGACCAGCACCTGTTGCGGCGCGGCAGCGATATCCTGGGCCAGGCGGGCCTGACCGGGCAGGTCCAGGCTGGCGAAGGGCTCGTCCAGCAGCAGCAACTGGGGCGCGGCAATCAGCAGCGAGAGCCAGCACACCTGCTGGCGCTGGCCCTGGCTCAAGCTGCTGACGGCCCGCTCGGCCCAGTGGGCCAGGCCGCGTGCGGCCAGCAACTCGCGCGCCCTGGCTCTGGCCTGCTGCTTGTTCAGGCCCTGGGGGCGCAGGCCCAGGGCCAGCTCTTCCTCCACCGTGGGGAAGATGATCTGGTCGTCCGGGTTCTGGAACATCAGGCCGATCAGACCGGGCTTGTGCTGGCGCGCCTGCAGCAAGGGCATGCCATCCACCAGTACCTGTCCGGCCTGGGGCAGCTCAAGTCCGCAAAGCAGGCGGAACAGGCTCGATTTGCCTGCGCCGTTGTTGCCGATCACGCCGATGCGCTTTTGCGTCAGGGCCAGGCTCAGGCCGTCAAACACCTGGGTCTGGCCACGCTGCAGCCGTATGTCGACCAGCTGCACGCCCTGTTGGGTGGGGCTTTGCAAACCGTCGCTCATGCGCAAGCTCCTGCGGCGGCAAGGGCTGGGCTGCAAGACGCCGGGCTGGAATGTGGATGGCAAGAAACGAAAAGGGCTGACATACGGGGAGAGTCTGAAACTGTGCCCCGGCTTCAAACATACGAGGCAGCGTTGGTGGCGGATTCTAGCGCTGTGAATTTGCTTTCAAAAGACGGCCATCTGAGCTCTTTTTATGTGAATTTCCTATAAGAAATGATTTCTTTACCTGTGGCGGCTGTCTGTTGCCATTGGGCCCGCATTTCGTCGCAGTTGTGCGCCTGATGACAGCGTGTTGCAGAGTGAAGAGTTTCTGTGTGTCGTTCTTGCCTGCTTCAGGGGCTAACTTCGCTCAAACTGCACGAGCGCTGGCGTGAAGATTCGTGAGGTTGGCCGTGGATAGCCATGTTTTGACGCAGCTTGCACGGCCGATGAGCGCAAGCTGCGGCGGGCCGCTGCCGTGAGGCAGTCAAGCCGGCGCGAGATTGGCGGTTTTCGGGCTCAGACAGGCAGTTTGCAAGCACCAAAATTTTTCTGAAAAAAATCACTTTTGAGCCGTCCGGATATAGAAAAAGCGGGCTCTGGGCCCGCTTTTTGCTGTCCGGCAATGCGGATGACCTGCCTAGAACTGGTAGCTGAGGCTGGCACCCGTCATCCATTGACGTCCCGGGGCCGGTTCGTAGTAGCGTCCGTTGCCTTCGTTGACGATGACCGAGCCCACATAGTTCTTGTCCGCCAGATTGTCGATGCGGGCAAAAGCACTGAGCTTCCAGGCACCCAGGCGCCGGGTGTAGCCCACGCTCAGGCTGGCCACGTTGTAGCTGGGGGCGTAGACCTGGTTTTTGTCGTCGGCGGCGATACGGCCCACATGACGCCAGTCCAGGCCCACACGCCAGTCGGTGGCGGGAAGCCACTCCAGCCCCAGGTAGCCCAGATGTCTGGCAGTGCCGGCAATGCGGTTGCCGGCGGGAATGCAGTCCTGGCCTTTGCTGTCGCAATAGCCGCTGCGCAGGCTGGCGTCGAGCATGGTCAGCGCGCCGTTCAGGCGCAATTGGGGCATCAGCCAGGCGCTGGTGCTCAGCTCCATGCCGCGGCGGCGGGTTTTGCCTGCGTTCTGATAGGAGGTGCGGCCATTGTCGTTGCTGGCCACCACGATTTCATTGTCGGTGCTGGTCTGGAACAGCGCGGCAGACCAGTCGCCGCGCAGTCCGGCCATATTGAAGCGCTGCTTGATGCCCAGCTCGGCACTGGTCGATATCGCAGGCTTGAGGCCGAAGTTCAGGCCACCCACCAGATCGGGGCGGTACGAGATCTCGTTGAAGGTCGGTGTCTCCATGCCGCGACCCAGCGAGGCATAGATATTGGTGTCCTGATTGAGCTCGTGCTGCAGCGAAACAACCGGCAGCAGCTTGTGAAATCCGGCATTGCCGCTATCGTCCTTGTCGGCCAGGAAATGGTCGCGCGACTGGAACTGCACATTGCTCCAGCGCAGACCGGCATCGAGCTTCCAGCGTGGTGCAAAGGCCCAGGAAGCCTGCAGGTAGGGGTCAACGCTGGTGAGGGTATTGCGCTCGTCGCGCACCAGCGCGCCGACCACGCCCAGCTGGTTGCCCACAAAGTTCTTGTAGCCCTGGCGATCTTCCCTGACGGTGTTGGCGGACAGGCCGGCAATCAGGCCCAGGCTGCCGCTGCCCAGCTCGTACTTGCCGCTCCAGCGCGCATCGATGCCGCCATAGTCGCGCTTGAGACCGATCACCCCGCCTCTGTAGCCGGTCTGCGATGCCTTGGGTGTGGACTGAAACTGCATCATTTCGCGCTGACCGGCATAGGCCATGAGGCGTAGCGCCTGGCCTGCGCCAAGCTCGCGCTCGTAGGTCAGGCCGGCCTGGGTCTGCTTCACGCTTTTGCGCGAGTCGTAGAGCAAGGGGTTGGACGCCACAGCCTTCGGATCTGCCGCCCAGTCCTTGGGCGTGATGCCGCCGGGGTCCTTGGCATCGATGTCCACATGGTTGGCCACCAGGGTCAGCTGGCTGTATTCGTCGGGCTTGACGTCGATACGGGCGTTGAACAGGTTTTTGTCCGCTGCGCTCTGGGCCCGGTAGCCGTCGGTGAGAAAACGGCTGGCGCTGAGCACATAGCCAATCCCGTTGGCTTCGCCCTTGGCCTTGAGGCCCAGGCGCTTCTGGCCGTCGCTGCCCAGCGCAAAGCTGCTTTCCACCGAGGGCGCGCCCTCGCCGCGTTCGGTATAGGCGTTGATCACGCCGCCCGAGGCGTTGCCATAGAGCGCGGAGTAGGGGCCGCGCAGCACTTCCACGCGCTCCAGCGAGGCGATATCGATATTGTTGGTCTGGCCCTGGCCATCGGGCATGGTGGAGGGGATGCCGTCCACATAGATCTGTATGCCGCGCACGCCGAAGGTGGAGCGAGCGCCAAAGCCGCGAATGGATAGCTGCAGGTCTTGCGCGTAGTTCTGGCGGTTTTGCAACTGCAGACCCGGAGCTGCGCTCAGGGACTCCGAGAGATTGACCTGCAGATTGCGCTCGCGCATGCGCTCGCCGTCGAGCACGGTGACGGAGGCCGGGGTCTGCTCAAGCGCGGACTCCTGCAAGGTGCTGCGCACGGTTACTTCGGACAACTGGGGCAGGTTTGGCTGGGCGGTGGCTTGCTGGGCCATTGCGGACTGTGCCGTCAGCAGCAGTCCGGCGGCGGCCACAGGCCAGCCTGCCAGATGACAAAGGCGCGAAAAATGCATGTGAATATCTCTGGGGCTTGGGGTGGGCATTCAGTGCCCTGGATGGCTTGCAAGCGTCTGCTGACGCAGTCCATCGCCGCGACATGCCGCGCTTTCAGGCATGGCGTACCTGCGCCATTGTCGGCGCAGTGGCAGGTTGCGTCTCAGGCAGCTTGCGGTGCTGGGGCGATTGTATTTGGGCAGCCGTATTTTGATGTTTTTGCCCTGGATGTCCTTCTTGCCCGTGCTGGAGCCTTACCCCAGGTTACAAGTGACGCGACTTTCATGCGCCGGCTCCGGCCCCTTGCAGCGATGCCGTTGGGGTAAGATGGCGCCGCGCTCCGGGGTGCACACCAGTGCTGAGATCTACACCCGCGAACTTGACCCGGTTCATACCGGCGGAAGAAGAGCTTGCAAGCTGACCTCAGGGCAGTGCGTTCTCGCATGGTCAGCAAGCCCTCGGAGCATGATGTCCCCGCTCTCGAAGGAATTTCATGGACAAGGCCGCTTCGCTGGTCGCCGATCTGCTTGCTTTCATCGCAATGGATGACTGCACCGACGACCAGTTCAATCAACTCGCCCTGCGCCTTTTCGCCTACCAGTACGAATGCAATGCGCCGTTTCGCAGCTTTTGCCAGCGACGCGGTGCCACGCTGCGCAATGTCAGGAGCTGGCGCGATGTTCCGGCCGTGCCCATCGATGCCTTCAAGGCCATGGAGCTGCGCAGCGAGCCGCCATCGCCCGGCGAGCGCGTATTCATGACCAGCGGCACCACGGGGCGCGCCGCACGTGGACGTCATTTCCATCCGCAGCTCGATGTCTACGACCTGTCCATGAAGCGCTATTTCTCCAGGCGTTTCATGCAGGGGCTGGAGCGCATGCCCATGGGCATTCTGTTTCCCGACGAGCAGGCCATGCCCAATTCCTCGCTGGCCCACTATCTGGCACTTGCCCGCTCCGAATTCGGCTCGGCAGCCAGCCGCTACTATCTGAACTCGGAAGGGCTGGACATGCCGGCCCTGTGCGCCGCATTGGAAGAGTCCGAGCGCAGCGGCCAGCCCTTTGCCCTGCTGGGCGCGAGCTTCAGCCTGGTCCATGTGATGGATGCCCTGCGTGCGCAGGGCCGCAGCTTTCGCCTGCCCGCAGGCAGCCGCGTGCTGGATACGGGCGGCTACAAGGGGCAGTCGCGCGAGCTGCCGCTTGAGCAGTTCTATGCCGAGCTTTCCCAGTTGCTGGGCGTGCCGCGCAGCCTGTGCATCAATATGTATGGCATGACCGAGCTGAGCACCCAGTTCTATGACGATGGCAATGCGGTGCTGCCTTCGGTCAAGTCCGGCCCGCACTGGATTCGCTCGCGCCTGGTCGAGCCGATCACAGGGCGGGATGTGGCCGCTGGTGAGCGCGGCATTCTGGTGCATTGCGATCTGGCCAACTACAACGCGGTGACCACCATCCTGACCGAGGATGTGGGCCTGTGGGCCGGCCCGCAGGAGAAAGACGGCTTTTTGCTGCTGGGGCGCGCCGAGGGTGCCGCAGCCAAGGGTTGCTCGCTGGCGGTTGAAGAGTTTGTGAAAGCTGCCGGCGCATGAGCGAGCAGCGCAAGGTGCAGCGTATCAGGGCTGGCTATCTGCCGGGCCTCGGTGACGATGAAGTGCAGTGGCAGACGCTGGACTTCAAGTCTCGGGACGGCGAAGGGCTGCAAGTCAGCGTTCCGCTGCTGACGGCGCCGCAGATGCAGGCTCTGGCCTGTCGTGTGCGCAAGGCGGCGGCCATTCATCTGCGTGCCATGCCGGTGGCCGAGATCATCGATGCCGTCGATCGTGCGATGGCTCGCCTGCTGGACCGTAACGACATCTACCGCCAGCAGGCCGAAGCCTGGCTGCCCGTGGTCAGCGGCTATGACGCCGATATGGTGCGGTTGGGGCTGACAGGATTTTTCAAGACCTTTCGTGCAGCGCAGCTCAAGCGCTTTGTGGCCGAGGATTTTGCCAACCCGGCAGTGCTCGATGGCTTTCAACCGGCAGCCAAGGGCGGGGCCGTACGTGCTTTCGGCCCGGATCTGCTGGTGCATAGCTGGGCTGGCAACGTGCCTGCGCTGTCACTGTGGAGTCTGGTCTGTGGCTTGCTGGTCAAGGCCCCTGCGATCGGCAAGCTGGCCAGTGCCGAGCCCTTGTTTGCGGGATGGTTTGCTCGCCTGCTGGCTGAAGTCCACCCTCCGCTGGCCGATTGCCTGGCCGTGGTGTGGTGGCGCGGTGCTGGTGGCGAGGAGGCCGACGCGCTCTATGCCCAGGCCGATACGGTGCTGGCCTATGGTGGCAACCAGACGCTGGATGCGCTGCGCCGTCGCCTGCCCGTGACGACCCGCTTTTTGCCCCATGGCCACAAGCTGGGCTTTGGCCTGATTGATGCGCAGGCGCTGGATACGCTCAAGGCTCCGGCCATGGCAAGGCTGGCGGCCTGGGACGTGATGCGCTATGACCAGCAGGGCTGCTATTCGCCCCATGTGTTCTATGTGCAGCGTGGGGCGCCGGTCTCGGCGCGTGCTTTTGCCGACTACCTGGCGGCCGAGCTAGCCAATCTGCAGCGACGTTTCGCACGCCGCGAGCTGGATCTGGAAGAAGGGGCGGCGCTTGCCCGCTGGCAGCAGAACATGGAGTGGGGCGGTGAAGCACACCAACTGCTGGGGCCTGTGGATGCGCCCTGGAGCGTTGCCTACAGCGAGAATCTTCAGCCCCTGGCGCCGACCGCGCTGTACCGTACGATTGCCGTGGTGGCCGTGGACCGGCTCGATGCCGTGCTGCCCGTGGTGGCCGCTCAGCGCGACTATCTGCAGACCGCCGGCATAGCGGCCGGCCCCGAAGAGCTGTACCGCCTGGCCGGGCTGCTGGGCGCGGCTGGCGTCACGCGCATCAGCGCCATCGGCTCCATGAGCATGCCCGAGGCCGGCTGGCACCATGACGGGCGCTTCAACCTGCTGGATCTGGTGCGCATGACGGAGATCGAGCAGTCGGCAGAACTCGCGGCCCAGCCGCTGGCCGCTTATGCGGACTGAGGGAGTGGAGACAGCCGTGGCATTCATGGAGTTCAAGCAGGCCCGATTCAGCTACCCGGGACGAGCGCCCGTGGTGGATGGCGTGGACTGGCAGGTCGGGGCCGGAGAGTTTCACTGCCTGCTGGGGCGCAGCGGCTGCGGCAAGACCACGCTGCTCAAGCTGGCGGCAGGCCTGCTCAGGCCCCAGTCGGGGCATGTCTTGCTGCGCGGCAGCGAACTGTCAGCGCCGGGGCCGCAACTGGGCTTCATGTTCCAGGCACCGACACTGCTGGACTGGCACACGGTGATCGACAACGTGCTGCTGCCCGTGTCGCTGCAGCGCAAACCCGTGCAGCGGGATCAACAGGCGGCCATGCAACTGCTGGAGCAACTGGGTCTTGCCGCCCATGCACGGCTTTACCCGGGCCAGCTCTCGGGCGGGCAGCAAAGTCGCGTGGCTCTGGCGCGAGCCCTGATTCTGGAGCCGCCGCTGTTGCTGCTCGACGAGCCTTTTGCGGCACTGGATGCCATCACGCGCTCCGAGCTGCAGGATGATTTGCTGCGCACCTGCCATAGGCATGGCACGACGGTGCTGTTTGTCACCCACGACATCAACGAGGCCGTCTATCTGGGCGACCGCATTGCACTCATGCATGGCGGCCGCATCGTGGACGACTGGTCGATAGCGCTGCCACAGCCGCGCCAGCAAAGCATGCGCCATGGTGCGGCGTTCAACGACTATTGCGCGCGCATTCGAGCATCCATGGACCGGGGTGGCGCATGAGCGGCTTGCTGAACAGAACACATTGGCTGTCTGCCTCGCTTTTGATAGCCGTTCTTGCCATCTGGGAGCTGGCTGCGAGGCAATTGGGCTTGTCGGCGCTGGTGTTGCCTGCGCCCTCGGCAGTGGCGCTGTCGCTGTGGTCGGGTCTGGCATCCGGCTATTTCTGGCCGCATCTCTGGGCGACCTTGCAGGCCTTGTTGCTGGGGCTGCTCGTCGGCAGTGCCGTGGGCCTGCTGGCCGGCATGGCTCTGGCCGAGTCCGAGTTGCTGGAGCGCGTGCTCAAGCCCTATGTGGTGGTCAGCCAGGTCGTGCCCAAGCTGGCCCTGGCGCCATTGTTTGTGCTGTGGTTCGGTTTCGGCATGCTGCCGACGGTGCTGATCACGGCGCTGATCTGCTTTTTCCCATTGATGGAAAACACATTGACGGGCCTGCGGCAGGTGGATGCGCAGCGCCTGCAGCTGTTTCGCATGCTGGGCGCTACACGTGTGCAGACCTTGCTGCGCCTGAAACTGCCGACCGGGCTGCCCGCGATTCTGGCCGGGCTGCGCGTGGCCGTGGTGCTGGCGCTGGTCGGAGCCGTGGTGGCCGAGTTCATGGGCGCCAGCCAGGGCCTGGGGGCGGTGGTCATTGCCGCCCAGGGAATGATGGACACCACGCTGATGTTTGCGGCGCTGGTGCTGATTGCCGCCATGGGCCTGCTGCTGTATCAGGCCTGCCTTGTTCTGGAGCGCCGCTTGCTGCGCTCCCATCACTTTTCAACCTCGCAGTCGGGCGATCGGGCCTGACTGCATCTTCAAACCATTTGTCATGCACTCCAGCAACCAGACTTCGTTCATCTCTCGCCGCAGCCTGCTCGGCGCCTGTGCAGGCCTGAGCGGCCTTGCCATGACCGGCACCAGCATGGCGGTTCCTTTGCAGGGCAAGATTCGCCTGGCCGGCTGGAGCAAGCCCATCAGCGAGATCACCAATATTCTGGTCGAGCCCGAAAAAGGCTTCTTCAAGGCGAACGGCGTGGAGCTGGCCTATCTGCCCGGTGCGGGTGGCGGCGATGCGATCCGCAATATCCTCAGCGGCCAGGCCGACGTGGCGTTTACCGACCCCGGCTCCTTCTTCATGGCTCTGGACAAGGGCGAGAAGCTGGTGGCGATCTACGACATCTATCCGCAGAACGTGTTCAACGTGGTCTCGCTCAAGTCCTCGGGCATTCGCAAGCCCGCAGACCTCAAGGGCAAGAAGATCGGTGTCTACAGTCTTGCCAGCGGCACGCGCCAGAACCTGCTGGTGATGCTGCATCAAGCCGGCCTCAAGGAGTCGGATGTGAGCATTGTCGTGACCGGTCTGCTGAACTTTGCTCCCTTGATGCAGGGGCAGGTTGATGCGACTGCCGCCACGGATACAGGCCTGGCGGTGGGGCTGCGCAAGGGCATAGGCGAAGTCAATGTGATGCAGGTCAGCGACCACCTCAATATGTCCAGCGACATGTTTGTGGTGCGTGAGGAGGTGTTCCAGCAGAAGAAGGACCTGCTCAAGGCATTCGTCAAGGGCTACCGCGAAAGCGCCGCCTGGATGATGGCGAATCCCGAGGAAGCCTCGGTGCTGGCCAGCAAATATGCCATCGACGGCACGCGTCGCGATATCAACCTGGATGTGATACGCCTGCGTAACGCCTCTTCCATGCCGACCGTCCAGGGCCAGCCGCTGGGCAGCTTCGATATGGCCGCGCTGCAAAAAGGCGCCGATACCTATCGTGCGCTGGGCATGGTGCAGCGTCAGATCAAGGTGGCGGATGTGGTTGTGCCGCTGTAAATCTCTCCCTGAGGCGTGTTGCCTAGGCGGCCCCGGGCCTTTCCCCTCTCTCTCTCTCTCTCTCTCTCTCTCTCTCTCTCTCTCTGGGGGAGGGGACGACAGCATTGCTGCGGGGCTGTGGGGCAGCCAGGGCCCTTGCTTGCTGCCTCTTGCTTGGGGCTTGCTAGTGTTTGAGCGGAAAGCGTGAATATGAGTCAGTCTTCTTCAATGGGCTTGAGCGGCAAGGTGGTGCTGGTGACGGGGGGCAGCCGCGGCATTGGCGCTGCGATTGCCCTGGCGTTTGCGCGCGAGGGGGCGATGGTGGCCATCAACTACCTGTCCAACGACGAGGCTGCAGCCCGCACGGTGGATGCCTGCCTGGCCGCGGGCAAAGACTCGGGCGGCGATGCCTGGGCGGTCAAGGCCGATGTGGGTTCGCCCGATGCGGTGCAGAGCATGGTGGACGGCATCGTGCGCGAAGCGGGGGGCATCGACATCGTGGTCAACAACGCCTTCAGGCCCTACGCGTTCGATCCGGAACGCCGCAGCCGGTTTGACGATCTGCAATGGGCGGACTATCAGGCCCAGTTCGACGGAGCCGTAGGCGCAAGCTTCAATGTCTGCCGTGCGGTGCTGCCGCTGATGCGCCAGCGCGGGCGCGGCAGCATTGTCAACATCGTCAGCAATCTGGTGGAGCAGCCTGTCGTCGCCTACCACGACTACACCACCTCCAAGGGGGCCTTGCTGGCCTTCAGCCGCAATCTGGCCAGCGAGCTGGGGCCAGTGGGCATCCGCGTCAACTGTGTGGCGCCCGGGCTGGTCTATCCCACGCAGGGCACACAGGGCAGCAAGGAGTCTTTCCGTGAATCGCTGATGGCGACCACGCCGCTGAGGCGGCTGGCGAGGCCCGAAGATGTGGCGGGGCCGGTGCTGTTTCTGGCCTCGGAACTCAGCGGTTTCATGACCGGGCAGCTGCTGCTGGTAGACGGCGGCCTGGTGATGCGCTGAGCTGGCGTGGGGCAAGCAGTGCTTTTCTGCTGGCCTTGGCTTACTGTTTGGCGGTTGCCTGGGCGTGGTCCATCGCATCGATGATGGCCACACCGGTCTGCTGTACGCCCGGAGCGTTGAAGCCCGGGCCTGGTGTGACGGCCGGGTGGCTGAGCAGCTTCTCGGCCATGCTGGGCGCTGCGGCAGGCGCGCTGGCCTGTACGGGTGAGGGCGGGCTGGCGGCAGGCTTGGCAGTTGCTTGTTCGGTGGAGTCCAGATAGTCGTTATAGCGCTTGTAGGCCTGACGCTCGCTACGAGTCTGCTCCTGCTGCTGCTGTGAATGTTTGAAGTACCGATAGGCGACCGCTCCCAGAATCAGTGCTGCCACCAAAAACGCGGCAATAGCGGTGACGACGAGGTTTTCGTCGGAGCGCTGAGGCGATTGACGGACGGCGGTGGGCATGGGGCGGGAAGCTGGCATTTGGGAAAGCACGTCCGGGTCAACCGGGACTCGGACCTGATAGGTATCAAACTGTTTTCAGAGTATCAAAAACAGCGGGTTCAGGCCTTCAGATCGGCATTTTCTTCGAGAACTTCAGTCGGAAATGTCTGAAACCTTGGTCGTGAGCAAGTTTGTTGCGCAAAAAAGCCGGCACGCCATGGGCGGTACCGGCTTTTGCAACTCTGTCAGCGATCAGGCAGCAACGGCCTGTGCCTGCTCGATCTGGGCCTTGGCAGCTTCCATGGCCGCAGCCTTGGCGTCGGGACCCATGGCCACGCCTTCAGCACGAACAATGGTCACGTCGGTCACGCCCATGAAGCCGAAGATCACCTTCAGATAGCTTTCCTGGTGCTCCATGGCCTGGCCCGCTTCGCTGGTGGAGTAGGCGCCGCCGCGAGCGGAAGCGACGATGACCTTCTTGTCGCCGGCCAGACCCACGGGGCCGGTAGCGGTGTACTTGAACGTACGGCCGGCCTGGGCGATGCGGTCCAGCCAGGACTTCAGCTGCGAGGGGATGGTGAAGTTGTAGAAGGGGGCGCCCACGACGATCACGTCAGCGGCCAGGAACTGGCTGACCAGCGCTTCGGAGACAGCGTTTTCCTGACGTTCGACTTCGGTGGCAGCAGCCTGGCCGGTGCGAAAGCCCATAGACTGCGCGCTCAGGTGGCTGGGGGCGCTCACGGCCAGATCCAGGTAGTCCACCTTGGCTTCGGGGTTGGCCTGCTTGAGGCTGGCAACGATATCGGCAGTCAGTGCGCGGGTAACGGAATTGGAGCCAGTGATGGAAGAGTCGATGTGCAGGATTTGCATATTGGTACCTATACCTCTAAAAGTGAGTAAGAGAGCACTTCTTGCCCCGCCCGGATGCTGCGTTGCGGCAAAACAGTGATTCGTTTTGAATTGCAATGGGATAGATTGTAGATTTGTTTAGATTCGGCAATAAGTCTGCAAAAATGCGATAGATCGTTCCAAATATCAATTCAATCGAGTCCAAGGATATATGCATGGTGGATCTCAACGACATGCTGTACTTCGTCGAGGTGGTCGAGCGCGGCGGCTTTGCTGCTGCGGGGCGGGCGCTGGGTATTCCCAAGTCGCGCCTCTCGCGCCGTGTTGCCGAGTTGGAGGCCCATCTTGGGGTGCGCTTGCTGCAACGCACCACCCGCAAGCTGTCTCTGACGCAAGTGGGGGAGACCTTTTTGCGCCATGGCCAGGCCATGCGCGATGCGGCCCTGGCCGCCTCGGATGCCGTGGCCGAAGTCCAGACCGAGCCGCGCGGCACCATTCGTGTGACCTGTCCGGTGACACTCGCGCAGACGGTGCTGGGTGAGCTGATGCCCGAATTCCTCAAGCGCTGCCCGCTGGTGCAGGTGGAGATGCAAGTCACCAACCGCCCTGTCAATCTGGTCGAGGAGGGGGTGGATGTCGCATTGCGCGTGCGCGCCACTTTGGAGGACAGCGGCTCCATGGTCGTCAAGCGACTCGACAGCTCACGCCAGATCCTGGTGGCCAGCCCCGATCTGCTGCAGCGCCAGGGCACGCCCCGGTCGCTGGAGGACTTGCAGTTGCTCGACAGCATGGCGATGGCGGCAGTCGACGGCCATTCCAGCCTGCTGCTTGTCGGGCCCGAAGGCAAGGAGCACCGGCTGCAGTTGCAGCCGCGCTATGTGGTCGACGATTTGCTGACGCTGAAGTTTGCCGCCCTGGCCGGCAGCGGCATGTGCTGGCTGCCTGACTATATGTGTCAGGACGAATTGAACCGGGGCACTCTGGTGCAGTTGCTGCCGCAATGGGCGCCTCCGCGCGGCATTGTGCATGCGGTGTTTCCCTCGCGGCGCGGACTGGCACCGGCAGTCCGGCATTTTCTGGACTTTCTCGGTGAGCGCATGCCGGGCAGCAGCATCTCTGCCGCGCAGAAGGCTGCATCTGCCTCGGCGCTGCATTAGCTTCTGCCCATAAGGTAACAACAAAACATTCGTTGGGATTTGTGCAGGCCCTGCCCACAATGACTGCCTTGTTATCAGATCAGGAGCGCGCCGGGCTTTTTCCCCTGGCTTGGCTGTCGCTCCGAGATTACAGGAGGCAGCATGACATCCCCATTTCGCATCGTGATCGTGCCAGGCTGGCGCAACTCCGGCCCCGGTCATTGGCAAAGCCTGTGGGCAGAGCAGCTGGAAGGCGCCATACGTGTACAGCAGCAGGACTGGCTGGTGCCGCACCGCGATGCCTGGGTTGGGGAGCTGGAAAAAGTCCTGCTCGCCGATGAGCGTCCTGCCGTCATCGTGGCTCACAGCCTGGGTTGCATCACGACCGCACATCTGGGCGAGGCCGCTGCAGCGCGTGTGCATGGTGCCTTGCTGGTGGCTCCGGCCGATCCCGAGCGCCGCGCCCAGCTGGCCGACTTCGCTCCCGTGCCCTATGCGCCGCTGCCCTATCGCAGCGTGCTGGTGGCCAGCAGCAATGATCCGTTCTGCCCCATTCGCCGTGCGGGCGCTTATGCCAGGGCCTGGGGCAGCGAGCTGGTGCGCTTGCAGAACGCCGGGCATATCAATATCGAGTCGGGCTTCGGTGCCTGGCCGCTGGGGCTGGCACTGCTGCAGTCGCTGACCGAGCAGGGCGGCTGGAATGCCCGGACCTCCGACCGGCTCTTGCAGACAGCTGCATTGGCGGCTTGAAATCCTTGCTCAGGTGTCCGGTCGCGCTTTACTTTTGATAGCTGAAAGTGCTTTCTGATAAAGCGCTTTCAGCTTTTTTCGCGTTGGCTTTGCGTGCTGTTTTATTCTTTATATCGAATTTCAGAAAAACAAAGAAAAATATATTCTTTTGAGTTTTAAGGGGTCGTTCGCACAATGTCTACATCTATACACATTGCTCAAGAAAAGGCTGCGAACCATGCATTCCGTGAAGCTCAAGACATTGTTGGCATCCATCGCACTGGCAGCAGCAGGCGCTGCCTCTGCGCAAACTCAGCTGCTCAATGTCTCCTATGACGTGGCGCGCGAGTTCTACAAGGATTACAACGCTGCCTTTATCGCCCATTACAAGAAGACCAAGGGCGTGGACATCAAGGTGGACCAGTCCCATGGCGGCTCCAGCGCCCAGGCCCGCGCTGTCAATGACGGTCTGGCTGCCGATGTGGTGACCTTCAACACGACCACCGATGTGGATTTCCTGGCCCAGAACGGTGTGGTCGCCAAGGACTGGAACAAGAAGTTCCCGCATGATGCATCGCCCACTACATCGACCATGCTGTTTCTGGTGCGCAACGGCAACCCCAAGAACATCAAGGACTGGTCCGATCTGGTGCGTCCCGACGTGAAGGTCGTGGTGGTCAACCCCAAGACCGGCGGCAATGGTCGCTACGCCTATCTGGCCGCCTGGGGCTCGGTACGTGAGAAGGGCGGCACCGATGCGCAAGCGGCCGAATTCGTGCAAAAGCTCTACAAGAACGTGCCCGTGCTGGGCAAGGGCGGCCGCGATGCGACCAGCATCTTCTTGCAGCGCAACATCGGCGATGTGCTGATCACCTTCGAATCCGAAGTCGTGTCCGTGGACCGTGAATTCGGCCAGGGCAAGGTCGATGCCGTCTACCCCTCGGTGAGCATCGTGGCCGAGAACCCCGTGGCCGTGGTCGAGCGCACCGTGGCCAAGAAGGGAACCACCCAGCTGGCCACCGACTATCTGCAGTGGCTGTACTCTGACGAAGCCCAGGAAATCGCTGCCAAGCATGCGATTCGTCCGCGCTCCGAAGCGGTGCTCAAGAAGCACGCCGACCAGTTCAAGCCCATCAAGCAGTTCACCGTGGCCAAGTACTTCGGCTCGCTGAGCGAAGCGCAGAAGGTGCACTTCAATGATGGCGGCCAGTTCGACAAGCTGTATACCCCCGGTAAGTAACCGGCTCCCCCGGGCCGCTTTGCGGCTTCCTCCTCTCTCGCTGCGCGGGAGAGGACAACATCCTCGCTGCGGGACGGCCCTTGCTCGATGTTTTTGAGCTGGGCCGTGCTTGATTGACCTTCAGTGAAATCCACACCCCCCGTTTCGTCTTTGAATATGTCCTCTGCTGCTCTAGCCCCCCGCAAGGCGCGTAGTGCCAAGCGAGTGTTGCCCGGTTTCGGGTTGACGCTGGGCTACACCATTTTTTATCTGAGCATCATCGTGCTCATCCCGCTGGTGGCCTTGCTGTCCGCCAGTTTTACTCTGACCTGGGGGCAGTTCTGGGCGGCAGTCTCGGCTCCGGCCGTGGTGGCGTCTTACGAGCTGTCCTTCACCATGTCCTTTATCGCGGCCTGCGTGAACGTGGTGTTCGGCATGCTGATTGCCTGGGTGCTGGTGCGCTACCAGTTCCCCGGCAAGAAGGTGGTGGACGCGCTGGTCGATCTGCCGTTTGCGCTGCCCACCGCCGTGGCCGGCATCTCGCTGTCGGCGCTGTATGCGGGTAACGGCTGGATCGGGCAGTACTTCGAGTCGCTGGGCATCCAGATGGCCTACAACCCCAAGGGCATCGCGATTGCGCTGATTTTCATCGGCCTGCCGTTTGTGGTGCGTACCGTACAGCCGGTGCTCGAAGACTTCGAGAAGGAGCTGGAGGAGGCTGCGACCAGCCTGGGTGCATCGCGCTGGCAGATCTTCTACAAGGTCATCCTGCCGCATATCGGCCCGGCGCTGCTGACCGGCTTTGCCATGGCTTTTGCGCGTGCCGTGGGTGAATATGGCTCGGTGATCTTCATTGCCGGCAATATTCCCATGGTCTCGGAAATCACTCCGCTGATCATCATGGCCAAGCTCGATCAACATGATGTGGCCGGTGCCACGGCCGTGGCCGTGGTCATGCTGCTGATCTCTTTTGTATTGCTGCTGCTGATCAACGCACTGCAGGCATGGCAGCGCAAGGCGCAGGGAGGCCGCTGAGATGTCTTCGATTCATGCAGCCATTCAAGCGCTGTTCCCCAATCTGCTGCCCATCTGGGCACACCTCATCACCATCGTCGCGATTGCCCTGGTCGTGCTGGTCGCGCTGTACAAGATCACGGCCCCGCCCAAGAGCGCCAAGCTGGAGAAGATGACCACGACCGAGCCGCGCTGGGTGCGCTGGGTTCTGACCACGGTGGCCCTGCTTTTCATGCTGGTGTTCCTGATCCTGCCGCTGTTGTCCGTCTTCGGCGAGGCATTGCGCAAGGGCTGGGATGTCTACGTCACGGCGCTGGGCGAGCCCGATGCGATCTCTTCCATCAAGCTCACGCTGATCACGGCGCTGATTGCCGTGCCCTTGAATCTGGTCTTCGGTGTGGCGGCAGCGTGGTGTATTGCCAAGTACGAGTTCAAGGGCAAGGCATTTTTGACGACCTTGATCGACCTGCCGTTCTCCATCTCGCCCGTGGTCGCGGGTCTGATGTATGTGCTGGTTTTCGGCGCCAATGGCTGGCTGGGCCCTTGGCTGGCCGAGCACGAGATCCAGATCATCTTTGCCGTGCCCGGCATCGTGCTGGCCACCGTGTTCGTGACCTTCCCCTTCATCGCCCGTGAACTGATTCCGCTGATGCAGGCCCAGGGCAGTGACGAGGAGCAGGCCGCCATCGTGCTCGGAGCCTCGGGCTGGCAGACCTTCTGGAATGTCACCCTGCCCAATATCAAATGGGGTCTGGTCTATGGCGTGATTCTGTGCAATGCGCGCGCCATGGGCGAATTCGGCGCCGTGTCCGTGGTTTCCGGCCATATCCGGGGCCAGACCAACACCATGCCTTTGCATGTGGAAGTGCTGTATGCCGACTATCAGGCGGCTGCCGCCTTTGCCGTGGCATCGCTGCTGGCGCTGCTGGCGCTGGTGACGCTGGTCATCAAGTCCCTCGCCGAATGGCGTGCCGAGCAGCAGGCCAAGGCCGCAGCCGAAGCACCGCCCGAGCGTCCAGGCCCGATCAGCCTCGCAACGAACCAAACCGCCAAGGCAGCCTGAGCTGCCGGGATCAGAACAAGAGATTCATCATGAGTATCGAAATTCGTAATGTCAGCAAGCAGTTCGGCGATTTTCAGGCCCTGCGCGATGTGAGTCTGGATATCAAATCTGGCGAGCTGATCGCCTTGCTCGGCCCCTCGGGCTGCGGCAAGACCACGCTGCTGCGCATCATCGCGGGTCTGGAGACGGCCGATGTGGGCAGCATCCACTTCAGCGGCGAAGACACGACCGATGTGCATGTGCGCGACCGCAACGTGGGCTTTGTGTTTCAGCACTATGCGCTGTTCCGCCACATGACCGTGTTCGAGAACGTGGCCTTCGGCCTGCGTGTCAAGCCGCGCAAGGAACGCCCCAGCGAGGCGGTGATCAAGGAAAAGGTCATGAAGCTGCTCAAACTGGTGCAGCTGGACTGGATTGCCGAGCGCTACCCCTCGCAGCTCTCGGGCGGCCAGCGTCAGCGTATTGCGCTGGCCCGTGCCCTGGCCGTCGAGCCCAAGGTGCTGCTGCTTGACGAGCCCTTTGGTGCGCTGGACGCCAAGGTGCGCAAAGAGCTGCGCCGCTGGCTGCGTCAGCTGCACGACGAGTTGCATGTGACCTCCATCTTCGTGACCCACGACCAGGAGGAGGCCCTGGAGGTGGCGGATCGTGTGGTGGTCATCAACCAGGGCAAGATCGAGCAGGAAGGCACGCCCCAGCAAGTCTGGGACAACCCGGCCACGCCGTTTGTCTATGGCTTCCTGGGCGATGTCAACCTGTTCAAGGGGCGCGCCAGCGACGGCCGGGTCTATCTGGACGAAGGCATGCAGCTCGACAGCAGCGATGCGCGCGGTGCCAAGGACAGCCAGGCTTTTGCCTATGTGCGACCCCATGACCTGGAGGTGGAGCGCTATTCCCCGGGCCAGAATCTCGATGCCCAGGGTCGCCCCACAGGCATCGTGGCCCAGCTTTCGCGGGCCATTGTGGTCGGCCCCATCGCCAGGCTGGAACTTATTCCCTCCGAGACCACACCAAATGCCAGCCATGCCGGGGAAGATGGGTTGATTGAAGCCCAGATTCCCGCACAGCAGTTCAAGGACATGGGCTTGCGCGAAGGTGAAACCCTGGTGGTGACGCCGCGCCGTGCCAAGGTGTTCCTGGATGAGGCGGCTGGAATTTGATACCCCCTGAGGCGCTGTGCGCCTTCACCCTCTCGCGCTTTGTGGGAGGGTGACGATACCCCCGGTGCGCGGCAGCGCGCGTCCTGGGTGTCTCCTGCGAAAGGAGTCGTGCAGGTGCAGGGGGGCGTTATCCTTGCCTCAGGCATGATCCGTTAATTTCGCAGAAAGAGAATGATGCTTCAATGGTTTGAAACCGCGCCGCGGCGCGTCCTGGCGCTCATCAGCGTGGCCTGTGTGGCCATGCTGGCGTTTGGCCTTTACCTGCAGCATGTGGTGGGCCTGGAGCCTTGTCCCATGTGCATCGTGCAGCGCTATGCACTGATTTTGGTAGCTATCTTCACGGGCCTGGCAAGCCTTAGAGGTCAAAAAAGCTGGTGGATGAGCTTCGGCGTTCTGGCGCTGCTGTCCAGCGGTTTCGGCGCATTTGTGGCTGCACGCCAGAGCTGGTTGCAGTGGTATCCCCCCGAGTTTGCGACCTGCGGCCGTGACTTCTATGGAATGATCGAGCACTACTCCTTCAGCCGCTCCATTCCCATGATCTTCCAGGGCTCGGGCGACTGTGCGGCGATTGACTGGACCTTGCTGGGCGGCTCCATTGCCAACTGGTCGTTTGTCTGCTTTGTGGCGTTTTTCGTGATTTTGGCGGTGCTGCTGTTCAAGGGCGCGAAGCGCTAATTCCCGTTGACGGCAATGCCATCAAAAAACCCGGCAAGCGGAAGCTGCCGGGTTTTTTGATGGTTCTGACACGCTTGCCATAGCTGTCAATCAAGCGTTCGCAGCTCTGGTTGCGCCATCAGAGGCTTTCCACACTCTCGCCAACAAAGGTCGGCCCCTTGCTGCCCGGCACCCAGCCCGGATAGGTTTCCATGACTTCGGCAAACAGGGCCGAGTCAATCCAGCGCTGCAGCCAATGCTGCAGATGAGGCCAGGGCTGCTCGTTCCACTGTGCTTCGTCAATGCGCGCGTACTGGCGCACAAAGGGGCGTAGTGCCATATCGGCCAGGCTGGGGTTCAGTCCGAACAGATAGCCGGTCTCCTCGAGCTGATCGTTCAGGGCCGACAGCCAGGTCAGCGCATCGGCCTGGGCCTGGTTCACGGCCTCGGCGTCATGGCGCTCGGGGTATTTGCAGCGGTCGAGAGCCTGTTTGAAGAAGCCGTCATTGCGCTCGATCAGAGCCAGCATGTCCTCCAGGCTGCCATGCGTGGGCTGCAGCCAGCCATCGGGGTCGTTGTCGCGCAGCGCATGCAGCATCACCTCCAGGCTCTGGTCAATCACTTTGCCGTCCTGCAGCACCAGCACGGGCACCGTGCCCTTGGGCGATGCGTCGAGCAGTGCCTGCGGCTTGTTGCGCAGATTGATTTCACGCAGTTCACAAGCCAGGCCCGCATGGGCCAGCGCCAGACGGGCGCGAATGGCATAGGGGCAGCGGCGGAAGGAGTACAGGACGGGCAGGGTGGCAGCGGCAGTCAAGGCAGGTGTCTGATGAGATGAATAAAACCAAAGCGCCATGGCGCTTGCTGGGCGTGTACTGTACCTGTTGCTCTGAAGCCATGCAGACCTGTGCGGCTTAGATGCGGTGGAGTGCTCACGGATTGATAGCTTGAAACTCTTGATGCGAAAAGGTTTATTCGCTGCAGGGCGCTTGTTTCAGTCGGTTTGCAGCTGGGTCATCAGCCACTGTCTGAAGGTCTGCAAGGCGGAGCTGGCCTGACGTGACTTGAGATAGGTCAGCCAGTAGGCGCCGGTGTCGACCTCATGGGCAAAAGGGCGCACCAGCCGACCCTGTTGCAGCATGTGCTCGAACATGCGCGCCGGCAGCAAGGCAACGCCTGCGCCCTGGGCGGCGGCCTCAGCCAGCGTCAGCGAAGAGTCGAACATGGCTCCACGCGCCAGCGGGGCAGTCTGGTCCAGGCCGGCAAACCAGCCTTCCCATTCCTGCGTGCGATAGGAACGCAGCAGGGTTTGCCGGGCCAGGTCGGCAGGCTCGCGCAGCTGTTGTGCCAGCACGGGGGTGCACATGGGAGACAGCGGCGCGCGCAGCAGCATCTGCGCGTGCGTGCCATGCCAGGCTCCGTCGCCAAAGCGCACGGCGGCGTCCAGTCCTTCGCCGGCCAGATCCACGCGATTGTTATTGGTCAGCAGCCTGAGGTCTATATAGGGATGCAACTGCTGGAACTGGCTCAGTCTGGGGATCAGCCAGCCGATGGCAAAAGTGCCGACCACGCCCACGGTCAGAATTTCACGCGGTCGTGGCTCAGCCACCTGCTGCAGCGATTGCTCTATGCGCTCGAAGCTCTGTGCCACCACTGGCCACAAAGCCTGGCCTTCGTCGGTCAGGGCCAGGCCGCGCGGCAGGCGGCGAAACAAAGGTTTGCCCAGGCGCTCTTCGAGATTGCGGATGTGCTGGCTGACGGCGGCCTGCGTCACATGCAGCTCCTGTGCTGCGCGGGTCAGGCTCAGGTGACGTGCGGCCGCATCAAACATGCGCAAGGCGTTCAGTGGTAGCTGCATATCTCAATCAAGATAAAAGTTTTTCTAATGGATCGTGTCAATTATTACTGCTGGTTCGTAGGGATCTACCGATTTATGCTTCAAACCATGGCAGTTAACCAAAAGAGGATCTTATGCAACGACGCAGCATGCTGACAACAGGACTGGCCTTGGGTCTGGGGGCCTGGGGACTGAGCGGCTGTGCTTTTATCTCCAAGCAGCAAGCCGCAGCAGCGAGAACATTGAGCGACGAGTTGGCGGTGCTGGAAAATCAGGCCCAGGGCCGGTTCGGCCTGTATGTGCTGGATACCGTCAGCGGTGCCGAGGCAGGCTGGCGTGGCGACGAGCGCTTTCCCATGTGCAGCACCTTCAAGACCTTGTTGGCCGCACGCATGCTGTATCTGGCACAGCGAGATGAAACGCGTCTGTGGCGCAAGCTCTATTACTCTCCTTCCGAAGTCGTGGCCTGGTCGCCGATCTCCGAAAAGCGCGCGGGTGCCAATGGCGGCATGACGGTGCAGGAGTTGTGTGAAGCGATGGTGCTTGTCAGCGACAACACGGCGGCCAATGTGCTGCTGGAGGCCAGCGGCGGGCCGGCGGCGCTGACGCAATGGCTGCGCGAACTGGGTGACGGCACCACCAGGCTGGACCGCAACGAACCTTCGCTGAACACGGCGCTGGCCGGCGATGAACGCGACACCACGACGCCGCAGGCCATGTTGCAAAGCTTGCAGAAGTTGCTGCTGGGCGATGTGCTGGAGGGCTATGGCCGCGCCCTGCTGCAGCAGTGGCTGGTGGACAGCCGAACCGGTGACAAGCGCCTGCGCGCCGGCATGCCCGGCGACTGGAAGGTGGGTGGCAAGACAGGCACCGGCGAGAGGGGCACGGCCTGCGACACCCTTATCGTCTGGCCTACCGAGCAATCTGCGCCGCTGCTGGTGACGGCCTATCTGACCGGCAGCCAGCTCGATGGTGCAGGGCGTGAGGCCGTGCTGGCCAGGGCTGGCGAGGCGGTCAAGCGCTGGTATTACGCGATTTGATCAGTGATGGAGCCGCAGGCGCAAAGCCTGTCGCGACGCGGGCTCTGTATCGATGCGAAGAGGCTTTGAGATTTTCTCATCAATGAGATTGATTCTCATTTTCTGATAAAGTCTGCACTTTCCCGCTCCGTAGCTGCATGCTTTGCGGCCGATTCCGGAGCCTGGGCGGCATGCCTCGCAAGAGGTCGAGGTGTATCCGTGGTTGCGCACTATTACGCAGAACTCGTCAGTTTCTTTGCTCGCTCGCTCAATAGCCGGGATGCGGCTGCAGATGTGGTGCAGGAAAGCTATGCCCGGGTATTTGCCATGCAGTCGCGAGAGCTTGCGGTACGGGACTTGCGGGCACTGCTGTTTCGTACCGGCAAGAACATCGTGATCGACGATGCACGCCGCCGCACTGCCGAAGCCCGCATGCTGCAGACCTTGGCCGTGGTGGCTGCGGACGAAGCTCCCTCGCCCGAGCGGCAGGCGCAAGGGAGACAGCAGCTGGTCCTGCTGTCTCGCCGTTTGCAGGCCATGCCGCGCAAGCGCCGCGAGGTGTTTGTGCTGGTGCGCATCTATGGCTTAAGCCATGCCGAGGCTGCAGCGCATATGAATATCAGCGAAGCTGCCATCGAAAAGCATGTGGTGCGTGCCGTGTGTGATTGCATGGGGCTGACCTCATGAGTGTCGACGTTTCCTTCGGCATGCCGGATCGCAAGCGCCTGGAGCATGCCTTGTTGCTGATTGCGCGCCAGCATGGCGCAAGTCCTGAAGCGGCGCAGGCTGCGACCGAGGCGCTGGCGCGCTGGCGTGCCAGGGAGCCGGCGAACGAACAGGCGGCGCAGGCTGCCATGGCAGCTTGGGAAGCGACGCAATGCAGCGCTTTGCAGGGCGAGATGCCCTTGCCCGCCACTCATTCGGCGCGTGTGCAGCAGACCCGGCGTCGTGCGCTGTCCGTGCTGGGGGTGGCCGGCCTTGCCGGCATGCTCGGCCGCTGGCATTGGCTGCAGCCTCTGGATCAGATGGCGCTGCATACGGGCCATGGCCAGCAACTGAGTCGCCATCTTCCCGACGGTAGCCAGCTTGATCTGGCACCAGGCACCGATGCATCGGTGCTGCTGTACCGCCAGCGTCGCGAGGTTCATTTGCAGCAGGGCGAAATCCGGCTCAACGTAGCCCATGACGCAGAGCGTCCCCTCGAGGTGCACACGGCCCTGGCCCGCATACGTGTGATGGGCACTGTTTTCTCTGTGGCGCTGCGGCCCGCCGGCCTGCAGGTCAGCGTCGCTCAGGGGCGTGTGGCAGTGTGGAAGCAGGACAGCATGGTCGATCAGTCCCCCGACGCACTCCTGACTGCAGGCCAGGGCTTGCGCCTGGATGCAGACGGCCAACTCGCCCCTTACTCCCTGAACACGGCGGATGTGGGCGCCTGGCGCGAAGGCTGGCTGGTGTTTGACCACACGCCACTGCCTGAGGTCGTGGCGCGCTGGAATGACTACCTGGCCCAGCCAATGGTGTTGGACGATGCAGCCTCTGTGCAAGCACTGCGATTGACCGGCAGTTTCAAGCTGCGCGAGCCCGCCATCTTCATCGCCAGCCTGCCGCGCTCCCTGCCGGTGCGAGCGCAGTCGCTGCCCGATGGCAGAACAGTCATCCACCGGCGCTGATGGCTGGACTTGCCGGTTGAAAATTTTTGTCCGGTACAAGCCGTTTCATGCGTCTTCACTGTGAAAGCACTTTGACAAGCAATTCACAGGATGCATTTTATGAAAAGAAATCACTCTCATTTTCCTTCCGGTCAACAGGAGGGAATGGCTGCAGGTTCGCATTGCGGCGGTTTGCGCGCAGTGGCTCTGGCCAGTGCCATGGCCTGTCTGGCATGGTCAGCTCTGGCGGTGTTACCGACGGCTCATGCCCAGACCGCCAGCAGCCAGATGGTCATGTCCACTTCGCGCAGCCTGAGCGTGCCTGCGCAGCCCCTGGGACAGGCATTGAATGCACTGGCCCGCACCTGGGGGGTGTCGGTTTCGGTCGACGCAGCCTTGGTGGAAGGCCGCACGGCGCCGGCGCTGCAAGGCGTTCAGACCTTGAACGAGGCGCTGGCCAAGGCGCTGGCGGGTAGCGGGCTGGAGGCTGTCCCTGCCGGGGCGGCCATCACCGTGCGCCGCCACAGCAGCCAGACCGGCATGCTGGGAGAAGTGACGGTGACGGCCCAGGCTCAGCGCGAAGCCACAGAGGGCAGCGGCTCGTATGCCGCCTCGCATGTGTCCCTGGGCAAAGGGCAGGACATCCGCGAGACACCGCAGTCGATCTCGGTGGTGACGCGCCAGCGCATTGAAGATCAGGCTATGAGCAATGTGGGGGAGGTGATGCAGCAGACCACCGGCGTGACGGTGGACTATGGCGGTGCTGGAGGGCTGGGCGGTGCGGCCACCAAGTTTCTATCGCGCGGCTTCGAGATCAGCAATGTGCAGATCGATGGAGCCAGCGTGGACGCTTTCAGCCAGCAACTGTTCGACCCCAATCTGGCCATGTATGACAGCGTGCAGGTTGTGCGCGGCGCCAACGGCCTGTTCAGCGGCAACGGGGAGCCTGGCGGTGCCATCAATTTGGTGCGCAAGCGTCCCACGGCGCAAAAGCAGATTCTGGGCTCGGTGGGCGTCGGCAGCTGGAGTCGCAAGCAGGCCGAGCTGGATGTTGCGGGTCCATTGAATGAAGCAGGGAGCCTGCATGGTCGTGCCGTGCTCGCGCATTCGGACAAGAACTTCTTCTATAGCGGAGCGGATTCGCAAAACAGCTTGCTCTACGGCATTCTGGAGGCCGATGTGACAAGCTCCACGCGTGTGAGCCTGGGAGCCAGTTACGACAAGCTCAAGGCCACCCCCTGGCGTGAAGGCCTGCCGCGTGCCGCCAATGGCGACGATCTGAAGCTGTCCCGAAAAACCGCGCTGATGGCGGGCTGGAGCCACTACGACAAGAGCGCCAAGGAGGTTTTCGCGCAGCTCGACCAGCAACTGGCGGGGGACTGGAAGCTCAAGGCTCAAGTCAATTATCAGAAGGTGGACAGCGATGCACGGCTTGCAAGCCTTAGCGGAGCCGTTGATCCTGCAACAGGTCTGGGTGCCAACTGGACCGGCTTTTCCAACGACTTTCGTTCGGAGAAAAAAAGCCTGGATGTGCATGCCAGCGGCCCGTTTTCGTTGTTCGGGCGCAAGCACCGCTTGCTGCTCGGCGCGGACTGGAGCAAGGTCCGTGACGATCAGGACACCTATTACTCCGAGATGGATACGCCGCTGTCTCTGACCAATGTCTATGAGTTCGATCCCGGCGCAATACCCCCTGCGGTACGCGAACGCATGACGCGCAGCTATCCCGGCTATGGTGCCACGCAAAAAGGCTTTTATGGTCGTGCCAACCTGAGCCTGACGGATCAGCTCACCGCCATTGTCGGGGGACGTTATGCCAGCTACTCCTACGACACGCCATACATCAACTACAACGCCGATGGCAGTGTTCGGGCCAGCGGTCGCGAGTACTACAGCGAAAGCGGCATCTTCACCCCCTATGCGGGCCTAGTGTATGACCTGGGAAACCAGTGGACGGCCTATGGCAGCGTGACCGAGATCCACAAGTCGCAGGCCAATATGCTGGCCGGGCCGGCACCGGGGGCTGCGCTGGACCCGATCAAGGGCCGCAGCTTCGAGCTGGGCATGAAGGGGGAGCTCGCCGATGGCAAGCTCAACACTGCGCTGGCCTTGTACCGTATCGAGCGCAAGGGGCAGGCGGTGCGTGATCCGCGTTATCCGGAAACGGATGTAGGGAATCTGGGTCTGAGCTGTTGCTATGTCGCGCAGGGCAAGATCATCAGCCAGGGTGTGGACATGGAAGTGACCGGTCAGCTGGCGCAAGGCTGGCAGCTGTTTGCCGGCTATACCTATAACCACAATCGCAACAAGACCGACCCGTCGCAGCTGGTCTATAGCTCCATCACACCCAAGCACCTGTTCAAGCTGTGGAGCACGTATCAGTTGCAGGGCCAGCTCTCGCCATGGACGTTGGGCGGTGGCGTGACGCGGCAAAGCGCCACCTATGTCAGCGGCACGGCCAACAGCTATAACCCGGCATCGGGTCAATACGATGGCAATGCCGTTCCTTTCCGCTTCACTCAGGCCGGCTACGCCGTCTGGGGCGCCAGCGTGCAATACCGCATCAATCGCAACTGGTCGGCAGCACTCAATGTGCACAATCTGTTTGACAAGACTTACTACAAGACGGTTGGGACCTCGGGCAGCGGCAACTGGTATGGCGAGCCGCGCAGCGTCCTGCTGACCTTGCGTGGCGCATTCTGAGTTGGCTGACATGAGCGGCAAGCCAGCATCTCAGCCCGGACTTCGCCAGACCATGTCATGGCTGCACACCTGGTGCGGCCTGGTGTGCGGCTGGCTGCTTTGCGCCATTTTTCTGACGGGCTCGATCAGCGTGTTCCGTGAGCCCATCACGCTATGGATGCAGGGAGGGCCACTGGAAGGCAGCGGTCAGCAGCCGCTTTCTCTGGACGAGCGTCTGCAGGCCTTGCGGCTGGCCGAACAGCACCTGAGCAAGACGGCGCCGGATGCCGGTATCTGGCGCATCGGCCTGCCGCTGCAGAGCGGCGAGGGCGTCCAGGTATTTGCGCGTTCCCAGGGCGGTAAAGTGCAGGCCAGCCTGCATGCACGGACGGGCGAAGCCTTGCCCGAACCCGCTACGCGCGATACTGAAGGCGGCCGGCATTTCATGTCCTTTCACTATTCTCTGCAGGGCGGCATCGCGGGCTTCTGGGTGGTGGGACTGGTATCGATGTGCATGATGGTGGCGCTGGTCTCGGGCGTGATCGTTCATCGGCGCATCTTTCAGGACTTCTTCACCTTCCGGCCGGGCAAGGGGCAACGCTCCTGGCTGGATGCACACAATGCATCGGCCGTGCTCACGCTGCCGTTTCTGTTCATGATCGTCTACACGGGACTCGCGCATTTCTACACCAGCTATATGCCCTGGCCGCTGCATTCGCTGTACGGGCAGGACCGTTCGGCCTACAGCCGCTATGAGTCCGAGTTGAGCGCCAGACCCAAGGCGAATACGCCTTCAAATGCGCCTGCCATTGCAGCTGTGGGCCTTGTCAGCCTTGTGCAGCAGGCCCAGTCCCTGCTGACGGAGCCTGTTGTGGGTGTGGTGGTGCAGCGACCTGAGGGTGCGCCGGCCACGATACGCTTCACGGAAGGCAAACCGGAGACCGCGGCGACGCGCCGCCTGGTCAACGCCGCGCGTGCTGTGACCTTCGATGCCGTCAGCGGCCAGGTGCTGCAGCCACCTGCAAATCCCCTGTCACGCAATCTGGCGAGCGATACCTATCCCGTCATCAGTGCACTGCATCTGGTCACCTTTGGTGGCTGGACGATGAAGTGGCTGTATTTCGTTCTGGGCCTGATCGGCACCGCAATGATTGCTACCGGATCGATATTGTTTGCAGTCAAGCGTCGTGCAAAAAGCGGTAATGAATGGGGTGTGGCCACGCATTCCATGTACCTCTGTATCGATGCGCTCAATGTGGCAGCGCTGGCGGGATCGGCACTGGCGTCGCTTGCCTATCTGTATGGCAATCGTCTGCTGCCCCTGGTACTGGATGCTCGTTCCAGCTGGGAAATCCGCGTGTTCTTTGCCGTCTGGACCCTGAGCCTGCTGCATGCGCTGCTACGCACAACGTACAAGGCATGGCGCGAGCAGCTATGCGCTCTGGCCTTGCTGTGCCTGGGTTTGCCGCTGCTCAATGTCATGACTACAGGCCAGCATGTGGGCATGTATCTGGCGCAGGGCGATGGTCAGCGGGGCGGGCTGGAGCTGACCTGCATGGCGCTGGGGCTGCTGGTGGCCTGGGGGGCATGGCAGCATGAAAAGTCGCGGCGTAGCAAGAGCGTGAAACAGCAGCGTGCGGGCCGTGGCGCGGTCACGTGAGGTCTCACATGAAAGCGGCGGCAATGACCAAGGCACAGACCAGGCGCTATCGCTGGGCCGTGCTGCTGCGCGTGCTGATGGCCACGCTGGGCGGCTATGCGCTCACGGCGCTGGCCTGCGCCGTGATGGCCCATGCGCTTGTGGTCGTGGGTGCCATGCAAAGTGCACCTGCGGTGCTGCTGTCCACCTTGCTCAGCTTTGTGCTCTACACCGCAGTGGCGCTCTGGGTCTTCCATGTGCGCAGCCTGCTGCGCGTGATGGCATGGATGACGGGCTCGGCTGCCTTGCTGACGGCTGCGCTGCAGGCGCTGAAAGGTGTGGCATGAGTCTGTGGCCGGTGATGATCTGCGCCCTGGCGCTGTGCCTGGCAGGCATGCTGGTGCTGAGCCAGGCTATGGACAGGCATTGCGATCAGCTTGTATCGCGCGGCGAGCCCGGGCCGGCGGTGCGGGTCGTGCTGCGTCTGGCGGGGACGGCGCTGATGCTGCTGGCACTGTGGCACTGCACAGGATTCTGGGGTGGTGCGGTGGGGGCCATGGTCTGGCTGGGCTGCCTGAGTGTGGCCGCGCTGGCCCTCACATGGCTGCTCGCCTATATGCCTCGGTACGCTGCAGCTCTTGTGGGGACGGGCGGCCTGGCTGCCTTGGCCTGGAGGGTTCTGGCCGCATCAACGACATGACCGCTGCTGCAAGATTGCAGTTGATATTTCAGGCGGGGGCAGAGGCTTGGTCTTGAGCATAGTCCGGAGTTCACAGGTCGAGACTGCGGACTCTAGAGCGTTATGTCGAAAAGGGCGGTCCGGTTATCGATGGGCTCAATCGGCAGTCCAAAGATGGACCGGGGCTGTCTGCTCGGCCATGAACTATCAACCGGATTCTGGCTGGGATTTTTGACGTTTTTTGAACCTCGGGCGGCTGCTCTGGAAACCCTCCGTGTGGATTGTTGTGGCTATTGCCGATGTGTGAAGCCGTGTAGCAGGCGCAAAATACATGCATTCACCGATTTTCTCCGCTCCGAAACGATTGCCCGCCCATGCAGCAAGAGCCAGATTTCTTTCACAACCTCAATGAAGAGATGCGCGACGGAAAGCGCTGGCTGGAGCGGACGGTGGTGCTGGCATATGCCGCAGCGGCGGGCCTGAGCGTGGTGGCTTTCACGCTGCTGGCCGAAGCTGCGTTCGGGTTTTTCGAGAGCATCTACCACGGTGTCCATGGCTGGCTGGTACTGATCTGGATGCCCGCCATCACGGCGGCAGCGGTTTGGGCCACGCGCAAATGGGCTCCCGGTGCCAGCGGCTCGGGCATCCCGCAGGTGATTGCCACGCTGGAGCCATCGGTCGATGCCGGTTTGCGCAAGCGCTTTGTGTCGCTGTGGCTGTCGTTTGCCAAGATCGTGCTGTCCAGCGCGGGCTTTCTTGCGGGCCTGTCGATAGGACGGGAAGGACCGTCTGTGCAGGTGGCTGCAGGTGTCATGCATTCGGCGCGACGCTGGCTGGGCCCCAAGTCCGTCATCAATACCCATGCCTTGTTGGTGGCTGGTGGAGCGGCGGGTATTGCCGCAGCCTTCAACGCCCCGCTGGCGGGCGTGGTGTTTGCCATCGAGGAGCTCTCGCGCAAGCTGGAGTCGCGCTCCAGCGGGCTCATCATTGCGGCCATTGTGCTGGCCGGTCTGATGGGGGTCTCGGTCTTCGGCAACCTGAGCTACTTTGGCCGCATTCGTGTGGCAGAGCTTGGCTGGCGTGACCTGCTGCCTTGTCTTGCCGTGGCGCTGACCTGCGGCGTGCTGGGCGGCTTGTTTGCCAAGCTCATGACCCACTCGCTGACTTCGTCCACCGAGCGTCTCAACAAGCTCAGGTCACGCTTTCCCATCCGCTTTGCGGCAGCACTGGCCCTGCTGATTGCCGTCATCGGCGTGGTGACCGGCGGCGCGACCTTTGGTGCTGGCTCCGAAGCCGTCAAGCATATGCTGCAGGGCGAGGCCGATGTGCCCGAGTTCTATGTCACGCTCAAATTCATCGCTACCTGGCTATCGGCCTGGGTGGGCGTGCCCGGCGGTATCTTTGCGCCCTCGCTGTCGATTGGTGCAGGCGTGGGCAATAACGTTGCATCGATTGTTGGAACCACGGATATAGCTCCTGCATTGATAGCGATGGGCATGGCGGCCTTTCTGGCGGCGGTCACCCAGGCGCCGCTGACGGCCTTCATCATCGTGATGGAGATGGTGGACGGCCACTCACTGGTGCTGAGCCTCATGGCATCGGCCATGATCGCCAGCATGATCTCGCGCATGATTGCGCGGCCGCTGTATGAGTCGCTGGCCTTGCACATGCTCCAGGTGGCAAGGGCCTCTTTGCCCAAGGAGCCGGAGCCTGAAGCCGCTGCGGCTCCAGCGGAGTCCACACAGCCAGTGGCGCTGAATGAGTCTTCCGAGACTGATGCACTGCAAAAGTCGCGTCAAGGCTAGGCGGTCGCTTGAATCCATGAGCAGCGTCTGCGCGGAATTGAACTGGCTTGGGTCAACGGTGATTGTGGTTGTGGTTGTGGTTGTGGTTGTGCTGGTGCTCGGGTGAGGTCAGGAGTGCAAGTGATCCTGGGCGCGAGGCGCAGTCGGTGGGTCAGGCCTACAGGCTCTGTGAGTGCACTTTAAGTCCTCTTTGAGCGTGTTGCTGTGCATGGCCCGCGAGGCCCTACCCTGAGCGAAGAGTCGCACGCAGTCTATTGACGTTGGATGCCGGACGGCAGTGGGAATATTTCTGCCAACCCTATAGCCCCAAAGCCACCCTCGGGTGGCTTTTGTTTTGTGCGCTTGATGGCAGGCGATAGCTATTAAATAGTGAGCATTTGGCGCATGATATAAAAGGATATCAGATAGATTTCAATCTGATATCCTTAATGGACGAGCGTAGATAGCTCCTTTAAAAGTAGCGCCATCGGGCAGCAGCGGCTTTGCTCGCGCACATGCTCGGCCAGGGCATCCAGATCCAGCATGCCCCCCACCACATCGATGCCTTGCGCGAAGATCCGAGTGGATGCTTACCGTGAGTACCTGATGCTTGAGTCTGAGAGGCAAGAGCTGGAGTGTGAGATGCAAAGAGCGAGAAGTTGGGCGGCCTCGCCATTGGTGATGTATGCGACATCCACGGCGTCTACAACATTTACGACGTCTACAGCATTTACGACGTCTACGACGGAGGTCACTGGCAGCACCGATCTGGCCTATCGTTGCAGCCAGTCATCTTTTTCGACCTCCGAAGCCAAGCGTTAAGCAGGCGTCCTGGATACGACTGCAGCTGGCCGTCGCTGGCTGTCGCAGGCCGTTGCGGTTGGCCCATGACCGACACACGCGTCAGGCCAATGGGCTTGGACAGTCCGTACTACCAGAAGTACGCCAGAAGTACGCCAGGAGTACGCCAGAAGTACGCCAGGAGTACGCCAGGAGTACGCCAGCTGTATCCAGTGCGACCCAATTTGCAGGCGTTACGCTTGTTTGCGCACTATCACATGCATGGCCCGTTCGCCCTGTCTCACCTCGGCGACCTCATAGCCCAGAGCACGCATGTCCAAGCCTTGCCAGAGGTTTTCACCGGAGCCCATCAACACAGGACGTACAGCGAGGTGAATCTCATCGACCAGTCGCGCCTGCAGGAACTGTCGCACGGTGGCTACGCCGCCGCCAATGCGAATATCGCGATCACCTGCGGCTGCCTTGGCTTGCGCCAGCGCCGATGCAATGCCATCCGTGACGAAGTGAAAATCAGTGCCGCCCTGCATGCGCAGTGTGGGCCGCGCGTGGTGGGTCAGGACAAATGCGGGTACGTGATAAGGCGGCTCATCGCCCCACCAGCCCTTCCAGCTTTCGTCGGGCCAATGGCCGCGCACCGGCCCGAACATATTGCGCCCCAGAATCCACGCACCGATGTTCTCGAAGGAGCGCTCGGCCATCTGATTGTCGACACCTGTTTCGCCGATCTGAGACCCCCCATGCATACGCTGAAAGACCTGGGTGGGGAAGAACCACTCAAGGATCTCAGGCCCACCGACGCCGAGCGGGTTCTGCAGATCCTGGTTGGGGCCGGCGGAGTAACTGTCCAGCGAGATGCCGAAGCAGAGGACTTTGACTTTCATGACGGAACACCTTTCAGTTTAGACAGCGATGATCGAAGGCCTCGATATCAACGTCTGTACTGACCGTTTCCACCTGCCTCGGTCACCCGTGGCATTGCTGAGCACAGGGTGTGGGGTCCGAAGCCGCGTCGCACCGCTGCTTTGGGTATCCACCTGAATGGACGCGGCTGCTGCGGACTCCGCCCTCCATCTCGCTGCTCGGCTTGATCGCTACTCAAAGCATCCATTTTTCAACCGCACGACCCCACAAAGCCGCAGGCGGTACAGAACTGACAGCCATCTTTTCTGATCATGGCATGTGCTCCGCAGTCGGGACACTTTTGACCGCTGACGGAGGCACTGCTCTCGGGCGGGGATGTCGGCGTGGCCGCCGTGCTGGGCGCCGGCTGGGGCAGGCCGCGGTTGGCGATGATGCTTTGAATCGCATAGGCCAGCAGCGCCACTTCGCTGTCGTGCCAAAGCGGGATGCGGCTGCCGTCGTCACGCGTCCTGCTGCCGTAGCGCACCGGGCCGCGATCCCAGGCCACCTTGCGCAGATCGGCCAGGGCCTTGTCGAGAAAGCCGCCGCGCGCGGCCAGACTCAGGCTGCGCATGGTGGCCGTGATCCATTGCTGGCTCTCGCCGGTCTGGCCCACGGGCATGAAGAACTCGATGGGACGCTCCACACCGTCGACCACCATGAAGCTGACGACCAGGTAGAGACGCCGTATGCCGTCATGCGTGAAATATTCGATCTTGTCCACCACGGCATTGAGCGGGCCCTCGGGGCGGCGCTCGATCACGGCCGTAAGGCCGCCGGTGCCTGAGCAATTGATGGCAGCCTGCGATTGATCGATAAGCACTTGAGAGGGATTGGGTGCCGAATCTGTGGAGAGGACCGCACCCAGCGTGTCGTTGGGGCGGTAGGTGGCACAGCCTTTGAGGCCGGCCTCCCAGCACTCCATGTAGAGATGCTTGAAGTCCTCGAACGGATAGTCGGCCGGGATGTTGACGGTCTTGGAAATCGAAGTGTCGATAAAGGGCTGTACGCAGCGCATCATGGCCACATGCTCGCTGGCGCTCAGTTCCAGCGCACTGACAAAGCACTCGGGCAGCGATGCCTCGTCACCGTGCAAGGCCTTGTAGAGGCGGTAGGCGTGATCTTGCACAGTGTAGAACTGCTCGCCGCCGTCGGCCGTGCGCTTTTTGCGCGTATAGGTCCAGGAAAAGGCGGGCTCGATGCCGTTGGACGCATTGTCAGCAAAGGCCAGCGACACCGTGCCCGTGGGGGCGATGGACAGCAGATGGCTGTTGCGAAGGCCATGTTTCTTGATGGCGGCGCGCAGCTCCTTGGGCAGGCGTTTGGCAAAACCGCTTTTCAGATACTGCTTGGCGTTGAACAGCGGGAAGACCCCTTTTTCCTGTGCCAGCTGCACGGATGCGGCATAAGCCGCATCGCGCATGGCGCGGGCTATGGATTCGGCTTGCTGCAGGCCTTCATCGCTGGCGTAACGCAGGCCCAGCAGAATCAACGCGTCGCCCAGTCCTGTGAAGCCCACGCCGATGCGGCGCTTTTGCTGTGCCTCGCGCTGCTGCTCTGGCAGCGGCCAGACGGTGGCGTCCAGCACGTTGTCCAGCATGCGCACCTGAACCGTGACGGCGGCGCGAAAGGCTTCCATGTCGAAGAAAGCCTGGGGTGTGAAGGGTTCGCGCACAAAGCGCGTGAGTATGACGGGGCCCAGATCGCAGCAGCCATAGGGGGGCAGGGGTTGCTCGCCACAGGGATTGGTGGCGGCAATCTGCTCGGCATACCAGAGGTTGTTATCGGCGTTGATGTTGTCGAGAAACAGGATGCCGGGCTCGGCGAAGTCATAGGCCGAGCGCATGATGGCATCCCACAACGTGCGCGCAGGCTGACTGCGATAGACCCAGAGACCATCGTCGCGGCGATGGGCGCCGGCCTGTATCTGTGCCTGGCTGGGACTGGCGACATGCACCAGATCCCATTCGGCATCGTCCCTGACCGCCTGCATGAAGGCGCTGCTCACGCCCACGGAGACATTGAAATTGTTCCAGCGGCCCTTTTGCCGCTTGGCGGTGATGAACTCCAGCACATCGGGGTGGTCAATGCGCAGCACGCCCATCTGGGCTCCGCGGCGCGCACCGGCCGATTCCACCGTGGTGCAGGACGCATCGAAGACATCGATGAAGGAGCAGGGGCCCGATGCAAAGGAGTTGGTGCCGCGCACCAGCGCACCGCGCGGTCGCAGGTTGGAGAAGTCATAACCCACGCCGCCACCGCGGCGCATGGTCTCGGCCGCCTGAGAAAGCGCCGTGTAGATGCCGGGGTTGCCCTGGGTGTCGAAACCATTGGTGGCGTCGGCGACGGGCTGCACAAAGCAGTTGATCAAGGTGGCCTTGGTGTCCAGCCCCGCCGCAGCCATGATGCGGCCAGCACCGATGGCGCCGCGCTGCAGATTGGTCAGGAATTGCTGCTCCCAATGTGTCTGGAGCTCAGGCTTTTCAACTGCTGCCAGGGCGCGTGCCACGCGGGCAAACAGGTCTTGCTCGGACTGCTCGCCGTCGGCCAGATATTTTTCGGCCAGCACATCCTGGCTGATGGCCTGAGGAGGGAGTGTGTTCATGGCATGCCTTATGCAAATCGGATGTCGACTTTGTAGCTCAGACTGTTGGGTGGTGCAGTGACGCAGCGCAACATCGCCGATGCACCAAGTGGCCAGAGGCCTCCATCGGCAGAGCGGGCCCACCGCAAAATTGTGACAGACCCGCCCAAAATAGACGCAAAAGACCGGGTCGGCGTATGAGAGAGGGCACCGCTCAGGCCGAGCTTCAAATCGTATCGGCCGACGATAGGGCAAAGCAGCGATCTATCGAAGGCTAGGCGCGGGCCTGAATCATGTCCCCCTCAAAGCGCGCAGCGGCATTCATGAGCGCCATCACCGATGCAGTGACGATGTTCTCGTGCATGCCTACGCCAAACCGTGAGCCGGGCACCCCAGGCAATGCGGCTTCGATGATGGCAACGGCGCAGGCGTCGGCGCCGTTGCCCAGGCTGCGCTCTTCATAGCTGTCTATGCGCAGCGGCCAATCCAGTGCAGCGACGGTGGCTGCAACAGGGCCGTTGCCGATGCCGCTGCGCAGCCTGGGTTGCCCGTCGGCATCGTGCCAGTGCAGTTCGATACCCTGGCCTTGCGGGTTGTCGAACAGGCGGTGGCTTTCATAACGCAGTGACCGAGATCCGGCTTGGGCATGCAGGTAGGTGGCTTCAAACAGCTCCCAGATTTGTGCGCTGCCGAGTTCGGTCTCGCTGCTGTCGGCCCAGGCCTGGACGATGGCGCTGAACTCGATCTGCATGCGCCGCGGCATGGTGATGCCCCTGTCCTTTTGCAGCAGAAAGGCAATGCCGCCCTTGCCGGACTGACTGTTGACACGCACGATGCTGTCATAGGTACGTCCCAGGTCCTGAGGGTCTATGGGCAAATAGGGTACGCGCCATGGAGCATCGGCTTTCTGCGCCGCAAAGCCTTTGGCAATCGCATCCTGGTGCGAGCCGGAAAATGCCGTGAACACCAGATCGCCCACATAGGGGTGGCGCGGATGGATGGGCAGGCCCGTCGAGGCTTCGGCAATGCGTGCCACGGCAGCGATGTCTGAGAAATCCAGGCCTGGAGCAATGCCCTGGGTGTAGAGGTTCAGGGCCAGCGTCACCAGATCCACATTGCCGCTGCGCTCGCCGTTGCCGAACAGGCAGCCCTCGACACGCTGGGCACCGGCCAGCAGGGCCTGTTCGGCGCAGGCGACTCCCGTGCCTCTGTCGTTATGGGGGTGTACCGAAAGCGTGATGTGCTCGCGCCGCGCCAGACGCCGGTCCATCCATTCGATCTGGTCGGCAAACACATTGGCGGTAGAAACCTCCACGGTGGTTGGCAGGTTGATGATCATGGGGCGCTTGGGGCCGGCATCCCAGGCGGCAATCGCGGCATTGCACACGGCCAGGGAAACTTCCAGCTCGGCCATGCAAAAGGTCTCCGGGGAGTACTGCAGCACCCACTCGGTTTCGGGGTGCTGCTCGGTCAGTTGCCTGAGGTGGCGCACATGGTGCTCCACCATGGCAATGATCTGCGGCACTTCCATGCCAAAGACGATTTCGCGGAAGGCCGGGGCCACGGCGTTGTACAGGTGCACGATCACGCGGCGCGCGCCGGCCACGCTGCGCACCGTGGTGGCAATCAGGTCCTCGCGCAGCTGGGTGATGACCATGGGCGTGACGTCGTGCGCAATCAGCTGGGCATCGATGAGGTGACGCACGATATCGAAGTCGGTCTGCGAAGCGGAGGGGAAGCCGATTTCAATTTCCTTGAAACCAATGGCGACCAGCTCCTGGAACAGTCGCAGCTTGCGCTCTTGGTTCATGGGCTCGAACAGCGCCTGGTTGCCGTCGCGCAAATCGGTCGAAAGCCACACGGGCGCTTGCGTCAATGTTCGGGCAGGCCATTGGCGTGTGGGCAAGTCCACAACGGGAAATGCGCGGTATTTGGTAGAGGGATCAGCCAGCATAGAGACCTTGGAGTTGAAGAAACAATCACCTGGTCTCCCTGCCCGGATGGGGCTGGCTAAGGTCGGGGTCTGGGAAGACCAGGATGGGACCATGCGCGAACGCGTGCATGCAGACCCCGACCAGATGTCAGAGCCAGTAGGCGTAGCGGAAGCGGGTGGCAGTGTTTCACGGCAAAAATGCTTGTTGATGCAGACAGTGGGGCTACTTTATGTCGTCAACGGTATAGACTTCTATCGATAGATATTCATTTGTTGTAGAGATTTGGACAGATTGAATGGGTTTTGCATCTCCCGAACATGGCGCACATGCCCTGGATCTGCAGCATGCTCAGATCTCGTCACTGCCTGTCACCGGCGTTGAGCAGCGTTATCCGCCCGGACATGTGGTGCCGCAGCACAGCCACGCGCGCGGCCATCTCATCTACGCCTCGGAAGGCGTGTTGCTGGTCGAGTCCCCCTGCGGCCAATGGCTGGTTCCTCCGACCACGGCAGTGTGGCTGCGCCCGGGCATGCTGCACCGGATCACGGCGACCACGGCGGTGCGGGCCTTTGGTCTGTTCGTTGATGAGGCGTGCTCGGCAGGCTTGCCAGCACAGGACTGCGTGCTCCATGTCTCGCCGCTGGTCAGGGAGTTGATGGCGGCGCTCGCCGACTTGCCCCATCAGGCAGCGCATCGCCCGCGCGATGCGCTGCTGGGCGCTCTTCTTCTGGAGGAGTTGAGGGCCCTGGCCCCGCTACCGTATTACTTGCCTTGGCCTGAAGATGTGCTGATGCGACGCATTTGCGAGAGCATGCTGCGTGCACCGGCGCAGCGCACCACGGCGCAGGCCCTGGCTCGGCAACACGCTCTCACGCCCAAGACACTGCACCGTCGATTCCTGAAAAGCACCGGGATGAGCTGGGGCCGGTGGTATCAGCAGATGCGCTTGATGG
The DNA here is from genome assembly GCF_030505195.1 of Comamonas testosteroni. Taxonomy (NCBI): domain Bacteria; kingdom Pseudomonadati; phylum Pseudomonadota; class Betaproteobacteria; order Burkholderiales; family Comamonadaceae; genus Comamonas; species Comamonas testosteroni. The sequence goes on along the minus strand of NZ_CP129672.1, from coordinate 295,347 downwards.
CCTCCATCCCCCAGTTGCTGCAGGGCATGGCCATCACGACCGTGGCACTGGAAAGCGGCTATGAAAGCCATAGTGCATATACGGCGGCTTTCCGCAAACAGTTCGGCCGCCCACCGTCGGAATTTGCGGCTGCGGCAGACAGAGCGACGCCACGTTAGCCGGTGCCTGTTGCACGCATCTCTTGCTCCCTCCAAAAAAATAGCTTCCAACGCTTGTTCATCAAGCACTGAAAGCTATTTTTGATAATGAAGGCGGCTCAGAGCTTCTTCACCAGCACCTGGCTCCTGCGGCCCCAGTTGTACTTGGCCTTGCGGGCCTCCGGCAGCCATTCGGGCTCCACGGGCTGAAAGCCGCGCTTGATGAACCAGTGCATGGTTCGCGTGGTCAGCACAAACATGGTTTCACAGCCCAGGGCGCGTGCGCGCTGCTCGATGCGTTTGAGCAGCTTTTCGCCATCGCCCGTGCCCTGGCTCTTGGGCGAGACGGTGACGGCGGCCATTTCGGCGGTCTTGGCCTCGAGGTAGGGGTGCAGGGCCGCGCAACCGAAGATCACGCCGTCATGCTCGATGACGGTGTAGCTGGCGATATCGCGTTCAATCTCGGTGCGGTCGCGCTTGACCAGCGTGCCGTCGCGCTCGAAGGGCTCGATCAGCTGAATGATGCCGCCCACATCGTCGATCGTGGCCTCGCGCAGTTCTTCGAGCTTTTCGTCAATGACCATGGTGCCTATGCCGTCGTGCACATAGATCTCCAGCAGCAGCGCTCCGTCGGTCGAGAAGGGCAGGATATGGCTGCGCTCCACGCCATGCTCGCAGGCACGCACGCAGTGCTGCAGATAAAAGCCTACGTCGGTAGGCTGCTGTGCGGGCGGGAGCTGGGCCAGCAGGCGGCGCGCGGCGTCCAGCGGCAGCTCGGTATCGATGGGGTTGTTCTCGTCGGCCGGGCCGCTGGGGTCCATGCGCACGCCAGGCACTTCGGTCAGGAACAGCAGCTTGTCGGCCTTGAGCTCGATCGCCACGCGGGTGGCCACTTCTTCCATGCTGAGGTTGAAGGCCTCGCCCGTGGGGGAGAAGCCGAAGGGCGAGACCAGCACCATGGCTTCGGAGTCCAGTGCGCTGCGAATGCCTTCCACGTCGACCTTGCGCACCAGGCCCGAGTGCATGAAGTCCACGCCGTCGACGATGCCCACGGGACGTGCCGTGAGGAAGTTGCCCGAAATCACGCGCACGCGCGCACCGGCCATGGGCGTGTTGGGCAGTCCCTGGCTGAAGGCTGCTTCGATTTCGTAACGCAGCTGGCCGGCCGCTTCCTGGGCACAGTCCAGTGCAATGGAGTCGGTGACTCGCATGCCGTTGTAGTAACGCGGCTCCTGGCCCTTGAGGCGCAATTGCTCGTTGACCTGGGGGCGGAAGCCGTGCACCAGCACGATCTTGACGCCCATGGCCTGGATCATTGCAAGATCCTGGACGATGGAGCTGAGCTTGCCCGCATCAATGGCTTCACCAGTCAGGCCCACCACAAAGGTCTGGTGTCGGAACTTGTGGATATAGGGGGCCACAGACCGAAACCAGGGAACAAAGGTGAAATTGAAGACGGTGGACATGGCAGCGCGCGAAAACCTCGAAAAGCGGTAAAAAAGGCCTGCGTCGGGGTTTACGCAGGCCTGAGGCGCAAAGTGTAGCGTTTACTCGCGTGCCTTCGCTGGGTGCCGCAGGGTTTTGTGCGCGCTGATCGCACAGTTTGTGGTTTTTGTGGCGTGAAGTTTTCAAAAAATGACGGCTTGTATTTGAGCAGAGCTCCGAGTAGCAGTCAGCGTCTAAACCATGCGAAGCAAAGATAGACACTCGGTCAATCGTCCGGTTGCCGTTTGCGCAGAACTTTCTGTACGGCTCATTTCATGGCGCATCTTTCGACCACGTCTAGAGGGGGCCAGCTCAATTGGTCAATCTAAGCGTCATGGAGAGAGCACATGCCCTCTGCAGGTCATGGCTGTCCCTGTGGATTAGGTCAAAGATGTCGAGACTACTTTCAGGATATCTAGTCCGAGAGGCGAATCCGCCCCCCTGTTGAAGCCCTCACATGCTGCCGCCCATCATGGGCAGGATCATGCGCACGATTCGTATGATGGCCGGACCCAGAACCACCATGATGATGGCCGGGAAGATGCAGGTCACCAGCGGCAGCAGCATCTTGGTGGGGATCTTGGCAGCGAGCTCTTCGGCGCGCATCTGCCGTTTGTGGCGTAGATCATCCGAGAAAACCCGGAGCGATTCGCCTATGCTGGTACCAAATCGGTCTGCCTGCGTCAGCATGGCCGTAAAAGTGTGAATTTCATCTACACCGGTGCGGGCCGCCAGATTTCGCAAGGATTTTTCGCGAGTGCTGCCAGCACGCATTTCCAGGTTAGTCCAGTGGAGCTCCTCTGCCAGGGCTTCACTTTTAATGCGAATTTCATCGGTTACCTTGCCCAGCGCGGCATCCAGGCCCATGCCTGCTTCTACGCAGACCAGCATCAAGTCAGCGGCATCGGGAAAGTTTTCAAAGATCTCGCGCTTGCGGCGCGAGGCCATCCAGCGCAGAACCAGATTCGGCAGGTAGCAGGCCACAAGAGCGGTCACCAAGGGGAAGAACAATAGCTGGGTGCTGTCTGCCTTGCTGGCTGCCCGCATGAGCGAGTACACCGTCAGCCCCAAAGCAAGAGGCAGCAGCGTTTTGACTCCAAAGTACAGCAGTGGTGCACTCTCGTGGCGGATGCCGGCATTCAGAAAGCGCAGCCGCAATGGCGTTGCATCACTGTCTTTGGTGGGTGACGACAGGTGTGCAAATGGGCCGACCAGCTTGACGACTGTTTCTGTCCACCCCTTGTCTTGAGAGGTGGGTGTAAGTGACTGTAAGCGTCGCTCGGCGACTGTTGGCGTTGCCCAGAAGAACAAGGCTCCAGCAGCCAGCATGAGGGCGGTGAAAGTGAGCAGGGCGACGATCAACATGGAGGACTCCTTGCGTTTCAGATGGACTCATACCCTGATACGGGCGATGCTGCGCAGCAGCAACAGACCTATGACCATCAGTGCGGCCAACCATTTCAGAATGGTGATGCCAATAGGGTCAGTCCAGAGCGGATGCATGAATTCCGGATTCATTAGATTGAGCAGAGCGGCCAGTCCAAATGGCATCAAGCCCAGGAACCAAGCCGACATTCGCCCGTCAGCGGAGAGTACGCGGACCTTGGCATGGAGCTTGAGGCGCTCGCGGATCAGGCGACTCAGGTTGCTGAGCATCTCGGTGAGGTTGCCGCCAGATTCGCGCTGTATCAGTACGGCGACGATGAAGTAGCGCAAATCTGTGATCGGTACCCGCTCGCCCAGATTGGTCAAGGCCTGCTGTAGCGATGTGCCATAGTTGATCTCGTCATGCACCAGGCGGAACTCGTCGGCGATAGGTTCGGTCAGTTCTTCTCCAGCCATCTGCAGGCTTGCGGAAAATGCATGGCCTGCGCGCAATGCGCGCGCTATGAGGTCCAGCGCTTCTGGGAGTTGGTGCTCCATACGTTTCAGGCGCTGCAGTCTTTTGCGTTGCAGAAACAGCCATGGAAGGGAGCCCAGCACCAAACTTGAAAGCACGCCAAACTCCATAGGCTGGCGAAGCATGATGGTTGTCAGCATACCTAGCGCAAACAGTATTGCACTGCCTAGCAGCAAGCCCGAAACCGTCCAGTCCAGGCCTGATTGAACAATGAAGCGGTCTAGCTGGTGCGCGCGCGGCATGGTTTGCAGCACACGCTGCATCCTGGGCATATCGCTAAGTACGCGCTCCTTGACCAGCTTGGTCGGATTGCTGTTGTCATCGGCTGCTGACAAGGCTCTGAGCCGGCGCTCAAGCCGCTTTGCCTCAGGACTCTTGTACTGCTTCCAGATCGTGTGCAGTGCTTCCAGTAGCAGGAGCACTGCTACAAACACCAGACCGATGATTACCAGGATCGAGTGGGAAGAGAAAAAGGACAGCATGGCGGCACCTTTTTGCGGAATTCATTGATAGTGGCGTTCTGGAGCGAAGATGCTGTCGGGCAACGCAATGCCGAAGCCTTTTAGCCGATCGGCGAACTTGGGTCTGACACCCGTGGCGTGGAAATATCCCTGGACTTCACCATTGGCGCCGATCCCGGTCTGGGTGAAGGCAAAGATCTCCTGCATGGTCACCACATCCCCCTCCATGCCCGTGATCTCCTGGATGCTGGTGATCTTGCGTTTGCCATCCGTGAGCCGGAGTGCCTGCACGATCACCGTAATGGCCGATGCAATCTGCTGGCGTGCGGCCTGGTGCGGCAGATTGAGGCCTGCCATGCCGACCATGTTCTCCAGACGTGCCAGCGAGTCGCGCGCAGTGTTGGCGTGGATGGTCGTCAGCGAGCCTTCGTGGCCGGTGTTCATGGCCTGCAGCATGTCTACCGCTTCGGCGCCCCGGACTTCGCCGATGATGATGCGGTCAGGGCGCATGCGCAGTGCGTTACGCACAAGGGATCGCTGCGTGATTTCGCCACGGCCCTCTATATTGGGCGGGCGCGTTTCCATGCGCACCACATGCGGCTGCTGCAGTTGCAGCTCGGCCGCATCCTCGATGGTGACCACGCGTTCCGTTGTTGGAATATAGCTAGAGAGAATGTTGAGCAGCGTTGTCTTGCCGGCGCCGGTGCCGCCAGAGATGATCATGTTCACCTTGGCCTTGGCCAGAGCCTCAAGAACCAGGGCCATGCCAGGTGTCAGGCTTTTGAGGTCGTTGATCAGATTCTCCATGCGCAAAGGGATGCGTGCAAAGCGCCGGATCGACATCATGGGGCCATCAAGGGCAACGGGCGGGATGACCGCATTCACGCGCGAACCATCTGGCAGGCGGGCATCGACCATGGGGCTGGATTCGTCGATGCGTCGGCCTATGCGTGAAACGATCTTGTCAATGATGCGCAGTAAATGCTTTTCATCGGTAAAGACAACGGGCGTCAACTCCAACCGGCCCTGGCGTTCCACATAGATCTGATCGTAGCGATTGACGAGGATGTCCGATACCGAAGGGTCGGCCATCAACAGCTCGAGTGGACCGAAACCCAGCATCTCGTGCTGGATATCTCGGATCAGCATTTTTCTCTCGAGATCGTTGATGGCTGCGGAGTCCTCAGTCAGTAGTCGCTCGGTCATGGTCGCAATTTCTTGCTGCAGTGTCTGCACGGATACTGCATCCAGGGCAGCAAGATCAAACCGCTCCAGTAGCTTGGCATGAATGCGGCTTCTGAGTGCCAGATAGGCCGCAGAGTGACTATAGATGGGGGTGGATGGCGCATGAGGCTCTGCTGCGGGCATAGCCGACATATCTGCGGACTCAGACACGACCTGCAGCAGAGGCTTGGGCGTGCGTGTCGATGGCGCGGTCAAGAAATCTCGTAGTGACATGACAGTCTCCTTCTGCAATACGGATGCCTACGCCCGGCGAAAGAGCCGGTTCAAAAAATTACCGTTTTCTTCATGAGTTCGAGGTGACAGTGCATCGGCCCAGGCCGCCAGCTCGCGCACCACGCTGCTACTGCGAGCGGATTCGGCCAGCGGTGCTCCAGCATTGATGGCTGCTTGTACTTCCTGGGCTGAGTCGGGAATGCTGCGCCATTGCTGTTCCAGGCCCAGGGTCTTGCGCACTTCCGACAGACCGATTTCGCTGCGCCTGTCCACCCTGTTCAGCACCGGATGCAGGCGGCTTTGCGGGTAGCCCAGATCGTGGAACATGCGCAGCAGCTTTTGCGCATTGCGCACGGCGGGTACGTTGGGCAGCAGCACAGGAATAATGCACTGCGCTTTGTCGAGCACGCGTAGAGCCAATGGGTCCAGCACGCGCCCCATGTCCAGCAGCACGAAGTCGTAGTGTGTGGCAGCCAGTTGCACGATGGCCTCAATATGCCCGGGCTCCACTTCCATGGCATGCATGGCATCTTCGGGGGCCGCCAGCACATGCAGGCGCGGTGTGATCTTTACCGTACTGGCCGTGAGAAAAGATGCGTCAATGCGGTGAAGGTCACGTGCCACATCCGCCAATGTCGAGCTTGGCTTGCCTTCATGCAGATAGGGCAGCGCATCGCCAAACTGCAGATTCAGGTCGATAAGCAGCACGGAGTGCTTTTGCGCCAGCGCCCAGCCCAGGTTGGTGGCCAGGAAAGTGGCGCCGGCACCGCCCTTGCAGGGCAGAAAGGCCATGACTTGCCCTTGTGCACGGTTGGTGGTGCTGTCCTGCAATTTGCTGGCAAGGCGCTGAACGGCATCGGCCAGCGCCTGCGGCGGCGGCGGCGATGGCAGAACCTCGCGCACGCCCGCCCGCATGGATTGCAGCAAAAACTCTGGTGTCTGCTGGGCGCACAGCAGGACCACGGCCATGCGTGGGTGATGGGTGGTTACCTGTTCCACCGGAGCCAGGTCTGCGGGGTCGCAGCACATACCATCGACGATGATCAGATCCGGCAGCTCCTGCTCGGCAATCGTGGGCATGCGGGTCTTGCCACCCTCGAAGGTCTGCACCTGATGGGATTGCTCTTGCAGCACATGGGCCATCTCGCGGAGATGGGCGGTGTTGGGGGAGATGATGGCGATTTTCATACGAATTCTCCCTGATTAAGGAGTGCAGTCCGAGCGGACGTTTAGATCCTGGTACATGATTTCACGCGGCAGGGTGGTGCTAAATCCCGGCATGTCGATGACGGTCTGCGCCGCCGAACCCACGATGGGCGCGATCCATTGGAACTTCAGACCGTCTTGAGGGATGCTTACCGTGACGCTCTGGCAGGTGGCAGTCGTGCAGCTGTCGGGTTTCCATTTCACGTCCACAGCGGTGATCTGCGGCAGCCGATTTTTCATATATTGCAGCACGCTAGCTTTCTGATTCAGGTCATCGCACACCACCGCATAGCGAGCACCGGCACGTGTGGCCTCGTTGGCCGCGGTCCAGGTGTAGAGAAGGCGGCTGAAGTCCACCACGCCCAGCAGGAACATCAGAAAGATCAGTAGCCCCAGTGCAAATTCAATGAGCGTGGAGCCGCGTTGAGTGAGGTGTTTCATGTCAGCGTCCTCATCGTGGCGGTGATATTGCCGAAGTTGATACCGCCGTTGGTGAACAGCTGCAGGCCGAACACGCCGGACACCGGTGACGTGAAGTGGTACCCGGTAACCGTGACGGTGACGGTATTGATCAGCGGAAGTGCACCTGTGGTCTGCCAGCTGCAGCTCACGGCGCTGGTCTTGAGTCCGGGGGCCAGTGGTTGGGTGCCCGTAGTAGTTGTGCCGTACACCACAAGGTTCTGCGCATTGGCACACAGGGTGTTTGGCATCTGCACGGAAAGATACCTCACAGCATCGCGTACCGACTTGGTCACCGTGTTGTATTCGTAAAGCGCCCGGCCGAACTCGATGACGATCATGCTCAGCATGATCATGAAAGGAATGCTTAGCGCCAGCTCAATCAGCGCTGCCCCTTGTTGTTGATGCTGATATTTGCGCATGAGGTTCACCTTACAAGGACGGGTACCAAAGGGCCGTTTGTTCCGCCTGCCAGACCGGTGGTGGTGCAGGGACTGTCGAGATCGCTGGCATTGCCTCGGAACTCGAGGTAAATGTCCTCTTTGATCGGATTGGAAATTGGCTGAAGCATCAGCATGCAGGCGAAATTGACCACATTGCCTGCGGTATTCACGACAGGTGTCAGTACAAGGCGGCGGTCTGCGCCATAGCTTTGGAGTTGTGCGGAGCTAACAGCAGTTTCATTGCTCCCATTAATGGGGCAGCTGGGGCTGCAAGGAGTAAACGACTGGCGCTGCGTTATGAAGTTGGGGATGCCGCCTTGAGCTGGGCCGTTGTAGGCGTTGAACTTGCTGGGCCAGTTTGTGGCGGTGTAGATATAGCCCGTGTAATCAGGGCGACTTACGGTTGGGCCATTGGTCGCATTTAGAGCACCCTTGTAAATACCAAAGCGGTGATTCCAATATTCAAAAACAGAGGTTTTCACGCCGCTGGTGCCGATAGGAAGAGGAGGATACTCGGAGCTACAGTATTTCCCCTCCATTTCTGCCCATGTTTCGGTAGCGCTCGTCGATCCGTCCAGATTGGCCCAGCCGAAGTCGCTACCACTGCTTCCTGACTTGCTGAGCGCGATGATCCAGTCGCCCTTGTTGAGGGTCGTAAATTTGGACTGCTTCAACTGCACCGGGATTGGGCAGGAACTTTGGGCAACACTTCGTGTGGCCACGGCCCTCGCACCTACGGTGCCTGTATTGGGCCAGGTGGCGCTATCGCCGGTAAAGGCACCCATGGCTTGCAGCAGCCAGAGCTTGATGCTGTTCATGGTGTATTTGCACTCGACATACCGTGCATCTTTGGCGAGGGTAGTCTGTGCATATGTCTTGTCGCGAAAGATCCCTACATCGCTGGCGGTGATCTTGCCAACGCCGTTCCAGCTTGCGGATTGCAGATTAGCGTTGTTGCTGTTGCCCGCCGCCATGCCTGCGCTCTGGGCGCGCGTGATGGCGTCAGATTGACCATTGAGTTCTCGTGCCGCTGCCAGCGCGCAGCTGTCCATGGCCGTCTGCAGTTCGGTCTTGACGATAAACAGCCGGCCCAAATCCAATGCAATGCCCATAAAGCCCAGCAGGAACAGCATGAACAGGGCAAAGGTAATCAGAAAGGCACCATGCTGCCGCCGCTGTGCGGCAGAACCACGCATGGGCCGGGCTTTGGACCTGAGGTGTGGGTGGTTTCTCATGATGTGTTTTGAAAGGAGTGGTTGGCTGGAGAGCCATGACGGACGAGACGACCGCCATGGCATATCTGTGGATAGAGTTAGGTGCAGCTGGCCGAGTTGGTCAGGCAAGCCTTGACTTTGGTGAGCCAATCATTGAAGAGGGCGTCGCTGATCGAAGATTTCATTAGCAGGATCAAGCCAATGGAGACCACGGCCACAACGAGTGCGTATTCGATGATTTGCGCGCCTTCTTCATCCTGGATAAAGGCTTGCAGGGAATGGCCAAAATGCTGAGTGATGCTGTTCATGGTGATACCTCAAAGTTGGGTCGACGACTCCATGCTGGCGCTATAGCGCGGCGCCAGAACCACGCATGTGCCGGGTTGTGGTCCAGTAGTGCGGGCTGTTTTCATGGTGCAATGCGCCTCGATCGGTTCTTTGCTAATGGCCATGACAGTTAGCGCGGCTGCGTCATGGCTCACCTCTCAATACAGTTAGGTGCAGCTAGCCGAGTTGGTCAGACAAGCCTTGACTTTGGTGAGCCAATCAGTGAAGAGGGCGTTGCCTATGGAAGACTTCATCAGAAGAATCAGTCCGATGGACACTACGGCTACGACGAGCGCGTATTCGATGATCTGCGCACCTTCTTCATCCTGGACAAAGGATTGCAGGGAATGGCCAAATTGCTGAGCGATGCTGTTCATGGTGATACCTCTAAAGTGAGTAACGGATCGAAAACATCTACACGGGTTGGGTGCCGGTTTACTGGGCCGGCGGTAAGTGGCGTGCAAGGCCGCGATGCGATCTGTTCTCCTTTCAAATTCAATGGTGTGGAACTGATGAACTGATATCTGGAGATTCCAAGGACTAGGGCGTACCGCCGCTGCCTCCTCCTGCACCGCCGCTTTGGTTGCCGGTCAGCGAGCCGCCAATATTGATGACATTGACTGCCTGCGGTGGCGTTTTAAAGCTGCGCTCATAGCGCTCCATGGTGTGCGCTGCGGCTCGACCGTCCATGCCAGTGGTTCCATCAACACCGACGCCAGGAGTCTTGCCCGCTTGCGGGTCTATGGTCATCTGCAGGCGGGCGCTGCGTACGGCTTCGCCAAAGCGGGCGTCGTAGTTGGGGGTTGTGCTGCCGCAGCCCGCCAGCAGGGCGGCGAGGGCCACGGGAAATAGGATGCTGCGTTCGGTCATGGCTTGACTCCGGTTCAGGTGGGCGGATTCAGAGGGGCGGGACGGTCGACAGAGGGCTCGACCGGTGCCGGTGCTTGCAGCTCCTGGGGCGCTGCGGCTGGTGCCGGCATCGGTGTGGCTGCGCCGGCAGGCATGGCAGATGCAGGTGCCGTCTTCTCTGCGGGCGCGGGCTTGGAGCTCTCCAGTGCGCCGTTCAGATAGACCTCGGCGCGTGAGGGCACCACATGGTTGTCGGTGGGCACCCTGGGGGCTTCGGCCAGAGCCTGTACCAGGCGCGGCGTGATGATGAACATCAGCTCGGTCTGATCGGTCTGGAACTCGGTGCTGCGGGCCAGCGCGCCGAGAACCGGTATTTCCCCCAGCCCCGGAAAGCGTTTGACGGCCTCGGTGATATTGTTTTTGATGAGGCCGGCAATGACCAGACTTTGCCCGTCATTGAGCTGCACCGTGGTGTCTGCGCGTCGCACCGAAAGCGAGGGAATGACGGAGGTGACGCCATTGATGGCGGTGAAGGGTGAGCCTGTCTGAGACAGGTCGGACACTTCTGAGACCAGCTTGAGATTGACGCGTGAGCCACCCAGTACGGTGGGCGTGAACTTGACGCCGATGCCGAACTCTTTTTCCTCCAGCGTCATCACTGGCACGCCAGTGGTATTGCTCTGTGCCACGGGAATAAAGATCTTGCCGCCCGAGAGAAAGCTGGCCTGTTGGCCGCTGATGGCCATGATGTTGGGCTCGGCCAGAATACGCACCAGACCGTCGTCTTTTTGGCCGTCAATGCTGATTGAGCCTTTGCCTATGCGCATGGCGCTCAGCAGTCCGCCGCCGCCACTCAGGAAGTTGGAGGCGATGGAGAATGTATTCATGCCATTGCTGGTGATGCGCTGGCCCGCAAGACTGGCACCGAGCTTGTCGAGCAATGTCTTGCTGACCTCGGCAATCTTGACTTCCAGCATCACCTGGTGAGGTGAAGTGGTGCGCAGCAGGTTGACGATCTTCTTGCTGTCGCTGTAGGCGCCGGCGAGCGTCACCACATCGTCCAGGCGCAGCGGATTGCTGATCTCTCCGCTCAGGACCAGGGCATTGTCGGCGCCCTGGACGCGGATGCTGCGCTCCTCCGGCATGAGCTCGCTGAGCTTGGCCTGCAGCGGACCCGGGTCCATGGTGACGATCACGTCCTTGATGAAGCAGGCACCCTGGGCGTTTTGCAGGATGACGTTCATGGAGCCGGACTTGCGGCCGCGAAAGAACAGATCCCTGGGGCTGAGCAACTGCACTTCGATATCGCCCATGCCGTTCTGTACTTGCATCTGGGGCTGTGCGTTGGCGGCTGCCTGGCCGGCTCCCGGTGTCTGGCCGCTGACCAGGATGCGCGCCATGGGCGAGTTCAGCGGGATGACCACGGATTTACCCAGCGTGACCGTGGTCGGGTCCTCTGTGTGAATGGCCGTGCAGTTCCTGGCGGGCAGGGTGGTGCGTGGAGCTGCGGGAGCGGCCGCAGCCACAGGGCCGGGCTGGGCAGGTGTGCCCGCAGACTGGGCCAGCACAGGTGCTGAGCTGGCGAGCAGCATGCTAGCTGCCAGATATAGGTGATGGTGTTGCACGGCCGACCTCTCTGAGTGGTTACGGTAGAAGATCAGAAGCAGTTGAGAGTTCGAGCGCCGCCCTGGATCACTTCGACACAGGTGGCTGTCGAAGCCTGGGGTGCGGGCCTGGCTCGCTGCATCACGGGTTTGGCGGGTGCTGCGACCTTGACGGGGGCAGGCACAGGCTCAGGTGTTCCAAACAGCTGGTGCTTGGTGATGCCGACGGTGCTGGTCGGATCCTTGTCGATCTGGTTGCGCAGCACCAGTGAAAGATTGCCGACGCTGCGTGCGAGATCGAGCTTTTCGGCATCACCGGGGCTCAGCTCGAGGGTGACGGCGCTCACCACCTTGGGCTTGGTTTCGTCGCGGTCGGCTTCCTGGGCCACGGCCAGGACCAGCACGTTTTCAAGTACGGTCTTGCTGATCTGGCGCGAATCCTCCATCTTGCCGGCCTGCTCCTGCTGGGCATTGACCACCACATCCACGTAGTTGCCGGGCAGGGCGAAGCCCGCTACACCGACCACATCGTTGACGCGCACCGTCATGGCCCGCTTGCCCGGAGCGATGACGGCTGCCAGTCCGCCCTTGGTGCCGACCGGTGCCAGCTTGCCTTCGAGCACGGCCTCGCCGCGCAGCACGCCGACCTTGACCACTCGGTCCTGCAGCTGCTGCATGTCATGGAAAGAGCCGTCTGGTATGGAGCCCCGCGGCCAGTCGACGGTGTTGAGCATGTTCGGCAAAATCTTGCCGCCCAGCGGAATGTCGGTGGCAGCAACGACCACCTTGTCGGCGTCCAGGCTGCCGCGCTGGGCGACCCAGTTGGCGGCGTAGACTGCGGCCGCCAGACTGGCCAGTACGGCGAGGACAAACAGACCCAAAGCTTTGAGGTTTTTCATGGGAGGCTCCCGCTATGCCGTGATGTAAGTGACTAGACCCAGGTGAACTGCCGAGCGACCAGGAACGCCAGGGTTCCCAGGGCGATGCTGACGCCGTAAGGCAGCTTGCCTACCGAATGCGCCGAGCTGGAGCGGGCATCGGGAGCGATCCCTGCCGCGACATTGATGTAGAGCAACTGGACGGCCTCGGCAGAGTTGCGCAGCAGCTTGCCGGCCATGCGGTGCCAGAGTGCGTAGCTGATGGCAGCCACACCGCCGGTGATGAAGATAAAGATCACGGCCTGCCAGGTGGCTTCGGGTCCGATAAAGCTGCCGACCATGGCCATCAGCTTGACGTCGCCGCCGCCCATGGCATGCACCAGATACAGCGGCAGCATCATGGCCAGACCCAGCGCCATGCCGCCCAGCGCCCAGAAAAAGCCGCCGCTATGGGGGTGGTGGGCCAGCAGGCCATAGAGCAGGGCCAGGGTGATGCCACCAAAAGTCAGGCGATTGGGGATGCGCCGTGTGCGCAGATCGCTGATGCTGGCAGCCAGCAGGAGCAGCAGCAGCATCAGCGAGCGCGGCTCGGTGAACAGGCCGGCCATCAACTCGGATGCTGCGCTGAGTTCGGAAGAGGTCATGGTCAAACTCCAGTCCTGTGTTCAGCGAATCCTGTTTGGGCCTCAGAGTTGACGCTGGCTGTTCGCTGCGTTCAGCTCATCTGACTGATGTCTGCAGGATTCGGGCGATGTGTGACTAAATACAATTTTTCTATCAACTTCATTATTTTGTTTAATTTTGTAGAAATACTATTCCTATAGAAATCGCTTATCAATATCTGATCTCGTAAGATTTTTTCTAATCTGCATGAGGTGCAAATGTGACGCCGTTGTAGGTTGCGTAAGCAGTGGTCTCATACGCTTGCTGACGCAGATCGGCCCACAGTCGGAGCCGGCTACGGAGGGCGCTCGCAAGGCCTTGCCTGGCGCCCGCGCGCACGGCAGCCGGGGAGGCGGCAGAGACGCTGACACGGCTTGAAGAAAGGCCGGGCCCGTTGGAGCCCGTTGGAGCCTGGTAGGTGCTGAAATGTGCTGTGGGCGTTACCCATGTTCCGCCACCTGAAGTGCCCGCTGCTGCATGGCGGGGCAGGCCCGGGCGTCGGCATCACGGCTCGGGGGCAAGGCCGTCGTGGGACTGAGTAGCCGCTTTTAGGGATGAGGCCGGGGTAGTCCTGGGCAAGCTGCTGCCCGGCAGGAGGCCGGCATTTTTCCTCCTGGCCTGCTGGCAGCGGTACTGACGACGGTTTGCTGCGAGCGTTGATCCGGTCTTCAGTCCACACCCGCTCGGTGCATTCACAGGGTGGTGATGCTATATAAAATATAGCTTTTAGCGCTTTTTCTGAATGGATTTCAAGGTGAAAGTAACTCTATTCCATTGCCTGTAATGCGATACATGCTACTGTTTTGAAAGCTGTTTTGATGACTGTCTTGATAGCTGTCTGGAGGCGGAAAACACCGTTGCAGCTTCAGGCCGCCAGCGCAGCTTCAGGCGTTTGCCCTGCGCTGGCTGTGCAGGCCCAGCAGCACCAGCACGACGGCCACCAGCGGCAGCATGCCGATATTGATGCCGTTCCAGCCAGCGCTGTGCAGCAGCTGGCCCGATCCGAACGAGGCCACGGCCACCGTGCCGAAGACCAGGAAGTCATTGAGTGCCTGCACCTTGGCGCGCTCCGAAGGGCGGTAACACTCGGTCAGCAGCGCCGTGGCACCGATGAAGCCGAAGTTCCAGCCCACGCCCAGCAAAATCAGCGAGCCCCAGAAGTGGAAGATATCCAGGCCCATCAAGGCCAGCACGCCGGCCGCGCCTATCATCAGCAGGCCCAGAGCGGTCACGGGCCGCTTGCCATAACGCGCAATCAGCTTGCCGGTAAAAAAGCTGGGCACGAACATGGCCAGCACATGCCATTGGATGCCCATGGCGGCTTCGCCCACGCTGTGGCCGCAGCCCACCATGGCCATGGGTGCAGCGGTCATCAAAAACGCCATCAGTCCGTAGCTGACCACACCGGCCGCGCAGGCCACGACGAACTGGGGCGTGCGGGCAATTTCGCCCAGCGGCCTGGCGTCGTCAGCCACGGCCTTTTTGCTCTGAGGCGGCGGCAGACGCAGGCCCATGAGCAGAGGCAGGGCCAGCAAGGCCAGCGCCGCCTGGCTGTAGAAGCTGCCGGCAAACGGGGTGGCAGGCAGGGCGTCGCGCGTCCAGATCACCACCTGCGGGCCGATGATGGCGGCAATCAGGCCGCCGATCATCACGCGCGAAATGGCCTTGGCCTGTTGCGCGGGCTCGCTCACCATATCGGTGGCGGCGAAGCGGTAGCTCTGCACGCAGGCCGCATAAAAGCCGGCCAGCGCCGTGCCGATGCAGAAAGTGACGAAGTCGCTGTGCGCAATGCCTTGCGCGGCGACCACGCCGGAGATCACGCCCAAAATGGCACCCAGCACATAGGCCGCGCGGCGGCCCATGCGGTTCATGATCCAGGCGGCTGGCAGGGTGGACAGCGCCAGCCCGAGCTGGTAGATGCTGACCGGCAAGGTGGACGCCGTAGGGTTGGACGACAGCTGCTGCCCGACCAGGCCGCCCAGTGAGATGATGATGGGCGGAGAGGCTCCCCCCAGGGACTGGGCTGCGACCAGCAGGCCCATATTGCGGCTTTGTTGTGTGTTGTTGTCTGTTTGCATAAATCGCTTCGGCTGTCCATGCTTGTGCGCAGATTTGTCACATCTTGCAGCATTCATATTGGCCGCACATTAAAAGGTCTGCTGCGGGCATGATGCGGATACGAGCCTGGTTATCGAAGTGAATGGAAGTGAGATATGACGTTGAAATGCCTGACTGGCCGGGCTGCGTGCCTGAACATCGCTATGGCGCTCATGAGCTCTACCTCGATGGCGCATGCCGAGACGGCAGACACCTTGCATGAAGCGGTGGTCTGGTCGGCGAGCTATCGCGGCGAGATCGCCGGCAAGGCCGTCAAGCTGGAGTTGTGGCGGCTGGGCGGTGCCGTCGGCGGCAGCTATTGCTATGAACCCTGCAATCGGCCCGGCGCCACGCTGGATCTGGAAGGCTCGGCAAGCGGACAGCTGACCGAGACGCCGATGGCGGGAGTAAGCGATCCCAGGCCGTCGGGCCGCTGGTCGCTGGCGGCTTTGCCGGGCATGGCGCCGCCGCGTCTGCAGGGTCAGTGGCAGTCCATGGACGGCAAAAGGCGCTGGCCGGTCCATCTGCTGCGCCAGCCCCCGGATTTTCCCCATGCGCTGCATTATGAGTTGCGCCTGGTGATGAATCAGAAGCTGCGCTCCCTGGCCGACTGCGGAGAACAGATGGAACTGCAGGTGTCTGCCATTCAGGTCTATGAGCAGGGACGCCTGAAGCAAAGCCTGCCGACCGACGCCGTAGGCAGCTGCTGGCTGGTGCAGCCACGCTGGGTGGATGCGAATTTTGATGGCTGGCCGGACCTGACCCAGGCGCTGGTTCTGCCTGCGGGGCCGAATATTGCGCACCGCATCTGGATTTACGACCCGGACACGCAGAAGCTGGTGCTGGGGCCGCAGTCCCTGCAGGACATTAGCTCGCCCGCCTTCGATGGCAAGGCCAGGCGCATCTACAGCGAATGGCGTGCCAGCTGCTGCAGCCATGGCGTGGCCATCTACGCCTGGAAGCCCGAAGGGCCCGAGCTGGTCGAGGAGGCCGCAAGCTATATGCTGCCGGTGCGCAAGGGCGGCAAGCTCATGGCCTGCTATCAGGTGCCGGGCTATGCGCAAGGCCATGTGCGCTGGCCTAGCGGGCTGTACCAGCGCGGCAGCGATCTGAGACTGGCGCAGGAGCCCACTGCCGACTGGTGCGATGCCGATCCTGCCGCCACCATGGGTCACAACGAGGTCCAGGTGCTGGCCGAGCCTAGAGCCGGACAGCCACCCCGGGTCCTCAAGATCTATGGCGCAAGCTACCGCAAGGTCGATACGCCCCAAGGTGCCCGTTACTGCCCCGATATCGCGGTCTTTGATGCCGATGCCCACAAGGTGGTGCGTGTGCTGATGAGCGAGAACGCCGAGCAGGACTGCGAGGCGGAAGATCCCGTTCGGGGACAGCCCTGAAAACGGCTTGGCGCTATGCACGGAAATCGCTTGCTGCTATCTTTTTGAGAAGGTTTGCGTGTTATACAATTTAACCAATTGAGATTCATTCTCAACAAACCTTAGCCACGCACTTCGTTTTAGCCATAGGAGATCGATTGAAAACGAGGTCTACATGGCAACCCCAGTTCGTGGCGGCGCAGGCAAGGCGCCGTCGGCTTCAGCGCTCGCCTCCACGCGGCTCGCTCCATTCGCGCATTGGCTGTCTTCTGCGGCGTGCTGCAGCCCCCGCTCAGCCGTGGGGCTGGCGGTGTTGGTCGTTTTGAGTGCCGGTGCCCAGGCGCAGTCCCAGGTGAAGTCCCAGACGACGGACCCGCAGGAAAAACGCCTGAGCGAAGTCACCGTGTCCGGCAAGCAGGACGGCAGCGCTTTGCCTGCGCTTGCTCCTGGCGCCCAGGTCGCCAAAGGGGCGGCGCTGGGGCTGCTGGGCAATGTGGATGTGATGGATGCTGCTTTCAACATCACTGCCTACTCCGAAGAGCTGATCCGCGACCAGAATGCGGCCACGCTGGCTGCCGTGCTGGAAAACGACTCCTCGGTGCGTTTCACCACCAATACCGGCCATGTCAACGAGAACTATGTGATTCGCGGCTTCGACGTCAACGCCAGCGAAGTGGCTTTCAACGGCCTGTACGGACTGGCACCCGACAGCCATGTGCCGACCGAGATGATCGAGCGCGTGGAACTGCTCAAGGGCCCGGGGGCGCTGCTTGGCGGCATGGCTCCCAATGGAGCGGTGGGCGGCGTGGTGAATGTGGTCAGCAAGAAGCCGCTGGCCGGGGATCTGACGCGGCTGACCACCACTTTCACCTCGGGTTCGCAGTTGCAGGAGCATGTGGATGTGTCGCGGCGCTTCGGCCCCGAGCGCCGCCTGGGAATACGCGTGAACGGCGCGCTGTCCAGCGGGGAAACCGAGGTCGACGATCAGAAGCGCCGCCGCCGCCTGGGCGCCGTGGCGCTGGACTATCAGGGCGATCGCTTCACGCTGGGGCTGGATGCCTATCATTACAAGGTGAACCTGGACAACGGCAGCCCGGTGATGGTGAGCTTTGGCAAGATGAAGAATCTGATCGGCGCGCCCGACGCCAGCAACAATCTGTTTCGCGGCGTCAACACCGAAGTGGAGAACAAGTCGGTGGCGCTGCGCGGCAGTTTCGAGCTGAGCGACAGCTGGCAGCTCTACGGCAGCCTGGGCAAGGCCTGGCATGACTATGCAGGCCAGCCCACGGGCACACGCGTGGTGCTCAATGCCGTGGGCGACGGCTCTGCCGTGGGGCAGACCTATAACCTGCAGGGCTATACCAACAGCACGGCGCTGGACGCGGGTTTGCGCGGGCGCTTCAAGACCGGCGATGTGGGCCATCAGCTGGTGTTCTCGTTCAACGAGCTGCAGCAGCAAAGCGGGCGCGCTCTGCCCATTGTGGTCAGCAGCAGCTACACCACCAATATCTACGATCCGGTGCTGCCGGTTCTGGCCGGACCGCGCAATGCCGTGCGCCAGGAAAACGACAATGTGATTCGCAGCCTTGCCGTGGCCGATACCCTGAGCCTGCTGCAGGACAGGCTGCAGCTGACACTGGGCGCGCGCCACCAGCGCGTGAATCAGAAGATGAAGGGCTACGACGAGAGCGCCGTCACTCCCATGCTGGGCCTGGTGGCCAAGCCCTGGGGCGAGGATCTGTCCTTCTACGCCAATTACATCGAGGGGCTGAGCCCCGGCCTTGAGGTCGGCTCCACCTATGCCAATGCAGGCGAGACATTCGCGCCCTACAAATCCAAGCAGATGGAGGCGGGCGTGAAGTGGCGCCGCGCAGGCTGGACGAATACGCTGTCGCTGTTCCAGATCGAAAAGCCTTCGACCACCATCGATACCGCTGCCAATACCCTCAAGCTCAATGGCGAGCAGCGCAATCGCGGTGTGGAGTGGAATACCTTTGGTGCCGTGAGCTCCAGTTTGCGCGTGCTGGGCGGCATCACGTACCTGCAGCCCAAGCTGACCAGCACCCAGGGCGGCTCCAGCGACGGCCATGATGCATTCGGCGCGGCGCGCTGGGCTGCCAATCTGGCGGCAGACTGGGATGTGCCGGGTGTGGCCGGTCTGGCGCTGAACGCACGCCTGGTGCACACGGGCAAGCAGTGGGTCAACTCGGCCAACACCTTGCGTGCACCGAGCTGGACGCGCTTTGATGTCGGCGCCCGCTACACCACGCGCGTTGCCGACAAGAAGGTGGTCTTGCGCGGTACGGTGGACAACGTCTTTGGTCGCAACTACTGGGCTGGAGCCTTTGCCGACAACTTCCTGACCGTGGGTGCACCGCGCACAGTGCGCATCAGCGCTGCGGTGGACTTCTGAGGCGGAGGACGCATCAATGCATGAAAATCATCGAGGGTTGCCATTGCCATTGCCATTGCCAATCCAGGTGACGGGCCACGGGCCGTCGGGCAAAGGACTGCGTTGCTGGCTTGTTCCAGGTCTGCTGGCCGCAGCCAGCGTCGCCAGCGTCGCTATCGGCGGCCCGGCCGGTGCGGCCCCTCCCTTGCCTGCCGACACCGCTCAGAGCGCGGCCAAGGCGGCCTCTTTGCTTTCGGTGCGGGAGCCGCTGTCCGGCAGGCTCGCGCCGGGACAGGTGCTGAGCCTGCAGCTGCAGGCACCGGCCGGTGCCGTGGTGCGCGGCAATCTGCAGGCGCTGGGCGTGGTGCTGGATGTGCAAACGCCTGACGGGCGCCATCTGCGGCGGCTGAGCCAGGGCGCAGGTGTCGATCATGCATTCACCTGGCAAAGCCGAGGCAGCGTGAAGGAGCGTCTGGTGCTGCGCGCCGATAAGGTCCAGCCCTATGCGTCGGCAGCAGGCGGCATGCCGGTGGTGCAGGACGGGCACAGCGATGCTCCGACCTATGCTGCGCCCAGCCCTGGCGCCTACGAGCTGACGATCACCCAGGTGCTGGTGCCGTTGGCGGCAGGCCATGCGCCTGCGGCAGAGATCGAACCACAGCCGCTGCGCAGCCCCAGGCTCAAGGCCTTGCAGGTGCGGCTGGCGCAGGGCGGCGACAGCCGCGGCTTCTGGCAGGAAATGGAACGCCAGGGCACACCGCTGATCGAGCCCTGGGATGCGGAGCACCAGCTGGTGAGCTTTGTCTGGCGCGGCGCCGGGCAGTCCGTGCGGCTGTTCGGCAGCCCCTCGGGCAATCATGAGCCGCTGCAGCGCCTCGGAAGCAGCGATGTCTGGTGGGCCAGCTTTGTCATGCCCAGGGATGCACGGCTCAGCTATGGTTTTGCGCCCGATGTGCCTGCGGTCTCTGCCGACGCCATGATTCAGCGCCGAGCCATTCTGTCCACCCTGCAGCGCGATCCGCTCAATCGCCACAGCTGGGGGCGGTCTGCGGATCTGCACGCGGTGCAGGATCGCTACGACGGGCGCTCCGTGCTGACACTGGCCAAGGCGCCGCCCCAACCCTGGAGCCAGTCCCGCGCCAGCGTGGCAACTGGCCAGTTGCAGCGTCACTGGCTGGGCAGCCAGGCGCTGGGCAACGGGCGCGACATCTGGATCTACAAGCCGCAGGGCTGGCAGCAGGCCGATGCGGCTGGGCGTTCCCTGCTGGTGCTGTTCGACGCCCAGGCCTATCTGCGCCAGGTTCCCACGCCCGCCATCATCGACAACCTGATGGCCGACGGCCTGCTGCCTGCAACGGCCGTCGTGCTGGTGGCCAATGGCGCAGGCGACGCGCGCAGCCGCGAGCTGCCGCCCAACCCGGTGTTTGCCGATTTCATGGGCCGGCAACTCATGCCCTGGCTCAAGGCACAGGGCATAGCGGCCGGACCTGAGCGCACGGTGATTGCAGGATCGAGCTATGGCGGCCTGGCTTCAAGCTATGTGGCGCTGCGCTATCCGCAGTGGTTTGGCAATGTGCTCAGTCTTTCGGGCTCCTACTGGTGGGCTCCCAAGGGCGAGTCGCCCAACTGGCTGGCCCGCCAGTATCAGCAATCGCCGCAGCTGCCGATACGCTTTTACCTGGATGCCGGCATTTACGAGGGAACTCGTGGCGGGCAGGCAGGCATACGCGAAACCAGCCAGGAGCTGGGCGATGTGCTGCGCGCCAAGGGCAACAAGGTCGTGCAGCGTGTGCACAGCAGCGGTCATGACTATGTGCACTGGCAGGGGTCGCTGGCCTGCGGGCTGCTGGCGCTGACGGGGCGCGAACCATCGACCGAGAGGCTCAGGGAGCAGGTCGCACAGGCTTGCGGGCTCTGAGTCCGGGAGGTACGAAAAAAAGGGGCCTGAGGCCCCTTTTTTGCTTTGCGCCTGAGGCACTTGCTGGTCAAGCGCTGCAGGCTTTCGATTCAAGCTCTTACCTTACTTGAGCTTGTTGCCGCATTCGCCGCAGAACAGGTCATTGGCAGCCACGGGAGCGCTGCAGGCGGGGCAGCTTGGCGCTGCCTGGGTCTGGCGGGCTTTCTCGGCGGCCTCTGCTTCGGCGCGGACACGGGCTGCTTCACGCTCTGCGGCCTGCTGTTCGGCCTGTGCCTTCAGGCGCTGAGCCTCGGCTTGCTGACGTGCTTCTTCGGCAGCCTGGGCTGCGGCGCGTTCCTCTGCGGCCTGGGCTTGGGCACGCTGGTGTGCGGCCAGTTCCTGGGCTTCGGCAGCAGCACGCTCGCGCGCCTGCTGTTCGGCAAACGCCTGTTCGGTGGATAGCGCTGTGGCGGCAGTCAGAGCTGCGGCAGCCGATGCTGCGCCAGCCGATGCTGCGCCAGCCGATGCTGCGGCAGCCGGCGCTGCGCCAGCGCTGGCATTGCTGTCGGTGGCGGGCGGGGTGTCGGTGGCGGATGGCTTGGCCGTGGCTTCCTGCAGGCGCTCGCTGGCAGCCTGCTTAGCGCGCTCGGCCGCAGCCATGGTGCGTTCTGCGGCAGCCATGGTCTGGGCCTTGGCTTCCTCGGCTTTTTTGCGCACATCGCCAATCAGGCTGTCCAGTGCACCCTCGGCCTCGGAAGGGTCCACGCTTTCACGAGCCTGCAGATAGATCAGGTTCATGCCCATGATGGCCACCTGGGCCAGCAGTGCGCCCACCACGCAGTAGAGAACGCCCAGGCCGGCGATGAGGCCGGTGCTGCCGCCACCCATCATGCCCATGGGATTGAAGCCACCGCCGTAACCACGGCCGTAGCCGCCACCCATGAACATGCCGGCCATGGAGCCGGCATCTCCGGTAATGCTCATGGCCATCCCGGTCAGGGAGACGGTGGCAGGCACCAGTCCGGCAAACAGCATGAAGCAGACCAGGCCCAAAATGACATAGAGCACGACCTCCATCAGAACCACTTCGACCAGGCGCTTGCGCGCGATGCTCAGCACATTGGCCAGCGCAGCCTTGACGGACAGGCCGCTCCATAGCGCAGGGCCCATCAGCGGGCCGACGACCCAGATCATGGCGATCAGCAAGGCCGCAGCGACCAGCACCAGAATCGGGTGGACCACAAAGGCCAGAATGCCGCCGAGCACGGGAATCTTGCAGATGAAGTAGATGACGGCAGCCATCAGGTAGTAAGCCAGCGTGGCAACAAATATCGCCAGACCGACCAGTAGGAATTTGGGAAGGCACAGCAGGCCGGCCGATGCCGCCGCCGAGAAGGAACGTACGGGCTCGTTTTTGGCCTTGTCCATGAGCATGATGCCGACGCCTGAAGAGCCGGCCAGCAGCGCGATGACGGCCGCCAGCATGAAGATCAGGTACATGAAGAAGCCGGCCTTGACCAGCATCCAGGCCGCGCCTGCTATCAGTGCGCCGGTGACCAGCAGCGTCAGAAAGCACAGCAGCAGCGGTCGCCACTGAGTCAGCCCTTCGGCAGCTCTGGCAAGGGTGGCAAAACGTATTTCTCCCAGGGGTTGCTCTCTCATTTTTCGTCCTGTCTTGTGGTTGAGGCTGGCTGGTGTGGCGCGATGAGCCGCTGGCTGGCCGGGTGTCAAAGCTTGCCGCGGATCTCGCCGGCTTCGATGGTGTAGCGCTCCACGCCAGCGGGCAGACCAGTATCGATCTTCTTGATGACAGTCACGGGTTTGCCGCCCTTGGACTGGGTGGTGCCAGTGGCGGTATTCACACGCCCGGCCTTGACATCCTCGTCGGACTGATCGACCACGATGCTGGATGAGCCCCGGTTGTCGGCCAGTTCATTGGCCAGCTCCTTGAGCACATTCATCGCCTGGGTGTATTCCTTGCGGCCCTTGGCGGCCAGCGGCATGTCCACGGTCAATGCGAAGAAGCTGCGCATCTGGTGTGCCTGTCCCGACTGGGCATCGGCAATGCTGACGGTTCTGGTCTGCACCGGGCCGGCCACGGCGCGTTGTTTGGCCGGCAGCTTCTGCATGGCTTGCACGGCCTGGGCCTGCATGCTTTGCGCCTGCTGGGTTTCCTGATCGAGAGCGGCCTGCAGACGCGCAAAGCGCTCGTTCTGCCCGCCCGACACAGCGGTTGCGGGCGCGCCGCCGCCGGGGCCGCAGCTGGGGTCAGCAGAATTGGTGACGCGCGAGAGCATGCAGCTCAGCGATGTGGAGGCATCTTGCAAGGTGGCGCAGCCGCCAAGCACGGTTGCGGCGCAGGCCAGCACTGTGAGTTTGAGTTTTTTCATGGCTTCAATCCAGCAGGTCATCCAGTGATGGAGCGGTGTTCTTCTTGACTGCAGGTGTTCTTGCAGGGGCCGGCATGGGCGGTTTGCCGGGTGCCGGGCTTGCGGGCTGCTGCGTGCTGGCCGCTGGCGCGGGAGCGACGCTGACGGTGTCTGGGGTCGCCGCCACGGGGGCGACTGTCGTGCTGGGCACATTGTCCACGGCAGCCGGGGCGCTTTCGACAGGCGTGGCCTGCGCGGCCGCATTGCCGCCCAGCGGGCCGACCAGGGCATCGGCCTTGGCCTTGTCTTCGGCCGAAATAGCATCCTTGCCGGCCTGGGCCCCACTGGATGCGCTATTGGCGCTACTGGCGCTATTGCCCGCGCCGGTCAGGCCCTTCATGTTGCTTGCCATCATCACTCCGCCCGCAATGGCTGCAACCAGCAGTGCCAGCGCTGCCCATTTGATCCAGGCATTGCTGCCGCGCACCGGCTCCTGGGGAAAGGCCGGTGTGCGGTCGTTGCGCGGCGCAAATGCGGCGGGCTCCGACTGTGGCGGCCTGGGCGCAGGTGTATCCATGGGCTCGATCAAGGGCGGGGTCAGGCTTGCGCTGTCAACGGCCTGCGAGGCACCTAAAGGCATGGGCGGCGCAGTGGCTGCCGCAGCATGGTCAGCGCCGGGGCGCTCGAACACCATGCCGCATCGTGTGCAGAAGCGGGCCTCGGGCTTGCAGACGGACTGGCATTGGCTGCAGATTTTTTCAGCAGCAGTGATTGCCGCTTCCGGTTCTTGTCTGGCGCCGCAGCTCTTGCAGAACTTGGCAGTGGGGGAGAGCGGATTGCCGCATTGGGAACAATTCATGGTCTGCAATCGAGAAAAGAGTCCGCAGCAATGGCCGCTCGGCGGCATTGCTGCCTTGGCAATGCGTGAAATAGGGGCCGGTTTCTGCGCGTTGGCATGAGCCGGTACGGACCCATGAAAAATGATCTGTATCTTAGCGGCGCGTTTGCCGCGGCCTGTTGGATCGCTTTACGGGAATGTAAGTACGCTCGGTTTTGACAGCTTTTTGTCAGACATGGCAATCCTTGAACGGGGTCGGGGTTAATGAAACTGCGCGCGCAGTTTCAGGGGATTTCTGGCGTAAGTGACTGATTTGAAAAGAAGGCAATCAATCAGGTGCTTTATGCAAGCCGGGATCGCAGAGAAAAGCTCGAATCTCGAAATCTGTTTGATTTTTGCAAATGCTTCAAATGGTTGACCGTGCTTTGCGCGGTAAAGATTTCAACGAAATACAGGCCCTGCCGAACGCCGGGAGTCAGCAAGGCGGGTAATCACTGCTGTGCAACCAGCGTCAGCAGCTCGATTTGTGGTGCCACGCCAAGGCGTACGGCAAAACCGGCCCACAGACCTGCGCCGCTGCTGACCAGCAGCTTCATAGTGCCGATTTGATATTCGCCGCGCACAAAACCGTTGTTGACGGGAGCCACCAGCCAGCGGTCCATGCCCAGAATCAGCCCGCCGTGGGTGTGGCCCGATATCTGCAGATTCACGCCCTTGTCCGCGTTGCCCCGCGCGAACTTGGGCTGGTGCGCCAGCAGGATATGAAACTGTGCACCGGCCTTGCGGGCCTGAGCGGCAACCGCGTCCACATCAGGGGGGATGCCTTCGGCGACCTCGGGGTCGGCGTTGTTGGGCGAGGTGCGGCCGAACACCGGGTCGCCGATGCCGGACAGGGCCAGCTTGCTGCCCTTGATGCTCAGCAGCTGCATGCGGTTTTCCAGCAGATTCAGGCCCAGGCGGCGGAACTCGGTCATCCAGGCGTTATAGCCGCTGTAGTACTCGTGGTTGCCCGGTGCCGCCCAGACGCCGTAGCGTGCGCTCAAGGCGGCCAGCGGCGCCACATGGGCACGGCTGGTGGCGACATCGCCGTCCACCATGTCGCCGGGCAGCACGATCAGGTCGGGCGTGGTGTCCAGGGTGCGCTGCACGATGGTGTGCACATAGCTTGCATCGTTGACCGGGCTGGCGTGGATATCGGCCAGCACGGCAATGCGCAGGCCCTGCAGGGCGGCGGGCAGGTTTTTGACCGCGATCTTCTGCTCATGCACCCGGGGCGGCTGCAGGGCGTTGAAGACGCCGATTGCGCTCAGGCAGCCGGTCGCCACCACGGCGGCCGTGGTGAGAGCGGGAAGGTGCAGCAGCTGCGCCAGGCCGGTGCGGCCCATGAGCCGGGCAATGAGCCACAGCAGATCGCGCAGCAGCACGAACAGCGCCAGCATCAGCAGCATGGCCAGCACCCAGCCGCCGGGGACTTGCAGGCGCGCCACCACGGCGTAGGGCAGGGCATTGGTCTGCACGGCCTTGAGCAGCAAGGCCGGCGCGATGCCCAGCAGGCCTGTGATCAAAACCGCCAGCAGGCGGCTCAGACGGGAGGTGCCGTTGAGACTGGAGACAGGCCACCAGAGCCACAGAGCCAGAAGAGGGATGAGGAGAGCAGCAGTCGAAACCATGGGCAGCGGAGAAACCAAAAAACGACTTGCGCAAAACGGGTTCAGGCCGGGCCACTGCCCCAGAAGGCAGGCCGTTGTAGCGTTCTTGATTGCGTAAGTCCGACAAAAATTGCCGCGAGCATAGCAAGCGTTGGTGTCCCCGCAGTGAACGCGGCAGCCGCCGCCGTCGCAGCCGCCGTGGCTGGTGCAGCGCGGGGCGTTGAAAATGGCGCGGCACGGCTGCTTTTGCCATCACTGCGCAAGACTGGCCAAGGACGGGGATAATCCCAGCCCTTATGTCTTTGAAGATCACCTTCCCCGAGTCGCTCCCCGTATCTGGCCGTCGCCAGGAAATCATGGAGGCCATGGATCGTCACCAGGTCATCATCGTCTGTGGCGAGACGGGCTCGGGCAAGACCACGCAGCTGCCCAAGATCGCGCTGGCGCTGGGCCGGGGCAGGCTCAATGCCACGCCCGATGCCAATGGCCAGGTGCGTGGCCACCTGATCGGTCACACCCAGCCGCGCCGCATTGCCGCCAGCTCGGTGGCCAAGCGCATTGCCGAGGAGCTGAACACGCCGCTGGGCGAAGTGGTGGGCTACAAGGTGCGCTTTCAGGACACGCTGCAGAAGAACGCCTCCGTCAAGCTGATGACCGACGGCATCTTGCTGGCCGAGACCCAGACCGATCCGCTGCTCAAGGCCTATGACACGCTGATCATCGACGAGGCGCATGAGCGCAGCCTGAACATCGACTTTCTGCTGGGCTATCTCAAGCAGATCCTGCCCAAGCGCCCCGACCTCAAAGTGGTGGTCACCTCGGCGACCATCGATGCGGACCGCTTTGCCAAGCACTTTGAATCGAAGAGCGGTCCTGCACCCGTGATCATGGTCTCGGGCCGCACCTATCCGGTGGAGATGCGCTATCGCCCGTTCGAGGGCGAAAAGGACAAGGATCTGAACGACGCCATTGCCGATGGCGTGGATGAACTCTGGGCCGGCGGCAAGGGCGGCGATATCCTGATCTTCCTGCCCGGCGAGCGCGAGATTCGCGAAGCCGCCGACCATCTGCGCAAGCATTTGCAGCACTCGCCCACGCTGCGCAGCGCCGAGGTGCTGCCGCTGTTCTCGCGCCTGTCGCAGGCAGAGCAGGACCGTATCTTTGACGGCCATACGGGCAGGCGCATCGTGCTGGCCACCAATGTGGCCGAAACCTCGCTCACGGTTCCGGGCATTCGCTATGTGATCGATGCCGGGACGGCGCGTGTGAAGCGCTACTCTTTCCGCAGCAAGGTGGAGCAGTTGCTGGTCGAGCCGATCTCGCAGGCCGCCGCCAACCAGCGCGCGGGCCGGTGCGGCCGTGTGGCCAACGGCATCTGCATTCGCCTGTATGACGAAGCGAGCTTTGTCAGCCGCGACCGCTTCACCGACCCCGAAATCCTGCGCTCCTCGCTGGCCGGTGTGATCCTGCGCATGAAGTCGCTGGGTCTGGGCGATGTGGTGCATTTTCCCTTCCTTGAAGCGCCTTCGGGCCGCGCCATTGCCGACGGCTACCAGTTGCTGGCCGAGCTGGGTGCGGTGGACGATCACGGCCATCTGCTGCCCATGGGCAAGGAGCTGTCGCGCTTGCCGCTGGACCCGCGCGTGGGCCGCATGATTCTGGAGGCGCGCGAGCGCCGCGCCCTGGCCGAGGTGCTGATCATTGCCTCGGCTCTGAGCGTGCAGGACGTGCGCGACCGGCCCATGGAGGCGCAACAGCAGGCCGACCAGGCACATGCCAAGTTCGACGACGAGAAAAGCGAATTCAGCGGCTATCTGCGTCTGTGGCAGTGGCTGTCGGACGCGCGCGGCGGCAAGGTCGTGGCCAAGAGCCGCAAGGAGATGGCGGCCCAGCACGCGCCTGCGGCCAAGCCCAATGCGCGCAATCAGGCCTTCCTGCCCGTCAGTCAGCGTGCCAGCGGTGCGCAGCTCGAGGGCACGGTTGAGGAGCGGCTGGCGCTGTTCAACCCCGCCGAGCAGGCCCAACATGCCGACGAGGCCACGCACAAGATCAGCAACCGCCAGTGGGAGCAGTTGCTGCGCCAGAACTTCATCAATATCCGCCGCGTGCGCGAGTGGCGCGATATCCATTCGCAGTTGCTGACCGTGGTCAAGGAGCAGAAATGGCTGCTCAACAACGAGGCGGCGGGCTATGAGGCCGTGCATCTGTCGATGCTGTCGGGGCTGCTCGGCAATATCGGTTACAAGGCCGAGGAGAGCGAGAGCTATCTGGGCGCGCACGGCATCAAGTTTCACCCGCATCCCGGCGCGCACCTGAGCAAGAAGCCCGGCCGCTGGATTGTGGCGGCCGAGCAGGTCGAGACCTCGCGCCTGTACGGCCGGGGCATTGCGGCCATAGAGCCGCAGTGGCTGGAGGAGGTGGGCGGGCACCTGCTCAAGAAGCAGCTGCTGGAGCCGCACTGGAGCAAGAAGCAGGCCGATGTGGTGGCGCTGGAGCGTGCCACGCTCTACGGCCTGGTGGTCTACAACGGCCGCCGCGTGAGCTACGGCCGCGTCGATCCGCACGAGGCGCGCAATCTCTTCATCCGCCAGGCGCTGGTGGAGGGCGAGTGGGAAACCCAATGGCATTTCCTGCCCGCCAACCTCAAGCTCATGCGCAAGGTCGAGGAGCTGGAGCACAAGAGCCGCCGCCAGGACGTGCTGGTCGACGATGAGCTGATCTTTGCCTTCTACGACCAGTATCTCCCTAGGGATGTCTACAGCGGCGCGACCTTCGACAAGTGGTTCCGCGCCGAGAGCAGGAGTCAGCCCGAGCTGCTGCGCCTGTCCAGGGACGAGCTGATGCGGCACGAGGCCGCAGGCATCACCACGGACAAATTCCCCAAGACCGTGAAGCTCGGCGGTGCCGATTGCAGCGCCAGCTATCTGCACAGCCCCGGCGATGCGCGCGACGGCATCACGGTCACCGTGCCGCTGTTCGTGCTCAACCAGGTGTCGGAGGAGCGCGCCGAGTGGCTGGTGCCGGGCATGCTCAAGGACAAGATCCAGGCGCTGCTCAAGAGCCTGCCCCAGCGCCCGCGCAGCCGCTTTGTGCCGCTGCCAGAGAGCGCGGCGCGGCTGGCCGAGCTGTTCACGCAGAGCGAGCGCTGGGCCCAGGGCGGGCTGGTCGACGCCTTGCTCAAGCAGGTGCGCGACGAGACTTCGCTGGATGTCAAGCGCGCCGACTTCAAGCTGGACATGCTCAGCCCGCATCTGTTCATGAACTTCCGCATCACGGACGAGCACGGCCGCCAGTTGGGCCAGGGCCGCAATCTGGGTGCGCTCAAGGCCGAGTGGGGCGCCAAGGCTCGCGGCGCCTTTCAGGCGCTTGCTTCATTAAAGGTAGCTGCTAGCGCAGGTGATGCAAGCATTTTAGAGTCAAAAGTATCTGAAAATGTTATTAGACAAGCGCAAACAGCTCCTAAAAATGATAAGGCTGCGGCCGGCAAGCCGGCCCAGCCGCACGATGCGCGCTACAGGGACTGGAGCTTTGGCGAACTGCCCGAGCTTATGGAAATCAAGAAGGGCGGCACCACGCTGATCGGCTTTCCGGCCCTGATCGACCATGGCGACGCTGTCGGCATCGAGGTCTTTGACGAACCCGAGGCCGCTGCCGCAAAGCACCGCGTGGGTCTGCGCCGGCTGTTCGCGCTGCAGATTCGCGATGCGCTCAAGTATCTGGAGAAGAACATTCCCGATCTGCAGAAGATGGCGGTGGCCTATATGCCGCTGGGCACGCAGGAGGAGCTGCGCGGCCAGATCATCGACGTGGCCATCGACCGCGCTTTCCTGCAGGAGCCGCTGCCGAGCAACGAGGCCGACTTCAAGCAGCGCGTGCAGGACGGCCGTGGCCGACTGACGCTGATTGCCAACGAGGTGGCACGCATGTCGGCCACGATCCTTGCCGAGTACGCGGCCGCCGCGCGCAAGATCAAGGACACCAAGAACGCGCCGGAGGCGACCAAGGACGCGAGCGAGCAGCTGCAAAAGCTGATGCCCAAGAACTTCATCGCCGTGGCCCCCTGGGCGCAGCTCGGCCATTACGCGCGCTACCTCAAGGCCATTACCTCGCGCCTGGACAAGTACCGGGCCGATCCGGCGCGCGATGCCGCCAAGCTCAAGGAGCTGCTGCCGCTGGAGCAGCGCTACTGGCGGCTGGTGGCCGAGCGCAAGGGCCAGGTCGATGCCCGCATGCAGGAGTACCGCTGGATGCTGGAGGAGCTGCGCGTGAGCTTTTTTGCCCAGGAGTTGCGCACGCCCTATCCGGTCAGCGCCAAGCGGCTGGACAAGGTCTGGGCGCAGTTGCAGCAGTGATGCTGGCCTGACGGCCTGACGAGCGCGGCCCTGCCTGTCTAGGCGGGCCGGCTTTCGCCCTGCAGCAGCGGATTGCGCGAAAACAATTCCACCACCCAGTCCACAAAGGCGCGCACCTTGGCGCTGAGGTGGGAGTTGGGCGGATAGACCACGTAGATCGGCAGCAGAGGGTGCTTCCAGTCCTCCAGCACCCGTTGCAGCTGGCCGTTTTCCAGGTACTTGTGAATCTGGAAGCGGCTGAGCTGTCCTATGCCCTGGCCGGCGAGGATGGCGCTGATATAGGCATTGCCTTCGTTGATGCCCAGGTGGGCGGGGCTGGCGATCTCTATCACTTCGCCGCCCTTGTGAAACTCCAGCGGATAGCGCCTGGCCGAGACCGGTGAGAAATAGATCACGTTGCGATGGCCGGACTCCAGATCGCGCGGATGCCGGGGCACGCCGTGGCGCTGCAGATAGTCGGGGGCAGCAACGGTGATGAATTCCAGATTGCCGATGCGGCGCGCCACCAGGGACTGGTCGGCCAGCTCGCCGCCGCGGATCACGCAGTCCACGTTGTCGCTGATCAGGTCCACGGTGCGGTCGCTCACGCCCAGATCGATCTGTATCTCGGGGTAGCGCGACTGGAACTCGCTCAGATGGGGAATGATGAGCAGACGCGCCACTGTCGTTCCCACATCCACGCGCAGGCGCCCGCGCGGCGTGGTGCGCGCCTGGCTGACGCTGGCCTCGAGGTCGTCGAAGTCGGCGAGCAGGCGCACGGCGCGGTCGTAGTAGGCCGCACCGTCGGCAGTCACGGTGACGCGACGCGTGGTACGGTTGAGCAGTTTCACGCGCAGGCGCTCTTCCAGCGCCTGCACATTCTTGGTCACACTGGCTTTTGGCATTTGCAGCGAATCGGCTGCACGCGTGAAAGTGCCGGCTTCCACGACCCGCGCGAAAATACGCATGGCCTGTATCTGATCCATGGGATCTCCTTGTCCTCGCGAAAACCCGGACTCGCCGAGGATGCGGGATTCTCACACACAGCTCACCCCGTCATTGTTCGAGAATTGGAAACAGTGTGGCCGCGTTTGCGGGGTTTATGCCGTCAATTGCTGTTGCTACATTTCTGTTCCATCACCCGGTCCTGTCCGGAAAATCCATGTCAAACACCAAACCCACCGCATTGCCGCCGATCTCTCACACCGACACCACGATTTCCGTGGCCGACGGTGTGCAGGCCCATGTGCGCCTGTATGGCGGCAAGCGACGCGGCGAAGTGGTCCCGCTGGTGCTGCATTTCCATGGCGGCGCCTTTGTGGCGGGGGATCTGGACAACGGCTGCACCGTCGGCAGCTCGCTGGCGGCGGCCGGGGCCTGTGTGGTGTCGCTGGCCTATCCGCTGGCACCCGAGCATCCGTTTCCGCGTCCGCTGGAGCTGGGCTACGAGGTGCTGCTGTGGGCCTACAAGCAACGCACCAAGCTGGCCGGCAAGGGCGCTCCGCTCTATCTGGCCGGTGAAGAGGCCGGTGCCAATCTGGCGGCCGGCGTCTGCATGATGGCGCGAGACCAGCAGCAGCCGCCGTTGGCCGGGCAGATTCTGATCTCTCCCATGCTGGACCCTTGCTCGGCCACGCCTTCGCAGCGTGCTGCTCAGGGCGAATCCGTCGAATGCAAATGGGCTTCGGGCTGGTGCCAGTACCTGAGCAGCCCACACGATGCGGAGCACCCCTATGCGGTGCCTGCGCGGGCCCGCCGTCTGGCAGGGCTGCCGCCCACGCTGATTCTGGCGGGGCAGGAGGATCCCATGCGCGACGAGGCGCAGAACTACGCTGAACGCCTGCAAGCTGCCGGATTGACGGTCTTCCTGCATCTGTTTCCCGAAGTCGGGCAGTGGCCGCAGGCGCTGATGGAGCCGCCACCCGAGATTTGTCCCTGCGAAGGGCAACTGCGCACGTTTTTCGAGACCACGCGATGTCGGCTCTGATCTGACAACGCTCCGCTGAGGCTGCCAAGCTGGAACCGTCCGCCGGGTCGGGCTGGACGCCGCTGCGCCTTTTTCAAGCTTCTTCCCTTCGATTCCTGGCCAAAGCGCTGGAAGGGATGAGGCTTGCCTGCCGCCTGATGGGCTGCTGCCGCTTTCAACCCTTGAACCAAAGACATTGCCATGAACGAGCACTTCAAACTCTCCAACCGCCGCCGGTGGGCCGCTGCCGGCGTCGCCGCTGCCGTGATCGCCACGACCGCCGCCATGCTGGGCTTGCAGGCGTCACACGCGGAGGCGCCGGCCGCGCAAGCCGCAGCACCGGCCGTGCCGGTCTCGGCAGCCCAGGTCCTGCAGCAGGATGTGACGCTGTGGAACGAGTTCTCCGGCCGCCTGGAAGCCGTGCAGCGCGTGGATGTGCAGCCGCGCGTCTCGGGCGCGGTGCAGGCCGTGCATTTCAAGGAGGGTGCGCTGGTCAGGGCCGGTGATCTGCTGTTCACCGTGGACCCGGCTCCCTACGCGGCGGAAGTCGATCGCGCCGAAGCCCAGGTGGTTGCTGCCAAGGCGCGCATGGCCTATACCCAGAGCGAGTCCGAGCGCGCCACGCGTCTGTGGGACGAGCGCGCGATTGCGCAAAAGGAATACGACGAGCGCGTGAATGCCCGGCGCGAGGCCGATGCGAATCTGCGCGCCGCGCAGGCTGCGCTGCAGACCGCCAAGCTGAACCTGGGCTACACCCAGGTCAAGGCGCCGGTGAGCGGGCGCGTGGGCCGTATCGAGGTCACCGTGGGCAATCTCGTGAGCTCGGGGGCCGGAGCGCCGGTGCTGACCACCCTGGTGTCGGTGGACCCGATGTATGCCAGTTTCGACGCTGACGAGCAGATCGTGGCCCAGGCACTGCAGGGCCTGCAGAGCGCAAGCAAAGGGCACAGCACGCGTGCGCTGATTGAAACCATTCCCGTGCAGATGGGCGTGGGCACCAGCGGCGGCACGCCTTATGCGGGTCATCTGCAGCTCATAGACAACCAGGTCGATGCCAAGAGCGGCACAGTGCGTGTGCGCGCCGTGTTCGGCAATGTGGACGGCACGCTCATGGCCGGCCAGTTCGCGCGCATCCGCATGGGGCAGCCCCAGACCACCCAGGCCGTGCTCATCAACGAGCGTGCCGTGGGCACGGACCAGAGCAAGAAGTTCGTGCTGGTGATTGGTGCCGACAACAAGGCCGAGTACCGGGAGGTGCAACTGGGCGCGCCGGTGGACGGCCTGCGTGTGGTCACTTCGGGCCTCAAGGCCGGCGAGCGCATCGTCGTCAACGGACTGCAGCGTGTGCGCCCTGGCGTGGTGGTCGCGCCTCAGGACGTGCCCATGAATGCCAAGGCCGAGCTGGCCGATGGCCGCAGCGCCGCCAAGCAACCCACGGCCTGAGAACCCTTCATCCTCCGACGCCATGAACCTTTCCCGATTTTTCATCGACCGCCCGATCTTCGCGGGTGTGCTGTCGGTGCTCATCTTTCTCGCAGGCCTGATCGCCATGCGAACGCTGCCGATCTCGGAATACCCCGAGGTCGCTCCACCCTCGGTGGTGGTACGCGCCCAGTACCCGGGCGCCAATCCCAAGGTGATTGCCGAAACCGTGGCCACGCCGCTGGAGGAATCCATCAACGGCGTGGAAGGCATGCTCTACATGGGCAGCCAGGCCACGACCGACGGCGTGATGACGCTGACCGTGACCTTCGCTCTGGGCACCGACCCCGACAAGGCCCAGCAGCTGGTGCAAAACCGCGTCTCCCAGGCCGAGCCGCGCCTGCCCGAGGAAGTGCGCCGCCTGGGCATCACCACGGTCAAGAGCGCGCCCGACCTGACCATGGTCGTGCACATGGTCTCGCCCAACGGCCGCTATGACATCGACTATCTGCGCAACTATGCCGTGCTCAATGTGAAGGACCGTCTGGCGCGCATCAAGGGCGTGGGCCAGGTGCAGATCTTCGGCGGTGGCGACTATTCCATGCGTGCCTGGCTGGACCCGCAGAAGGTGGCGCAGCGCGGTCTCTCGGCCGCCGACGTGGTGGCCGCCATCCGCGGCCAGAACGTGCAGGCCGCGGCCGGTGTGGTCGGCGCCTCGCCCGGCCTGCCCGGCGTGGACATGCAACTGTCCATCAATGCCCAGGGCCGCTTGCAGACCGAGGAGGAGTTCGGCGACATCATCGTCAAGACCGGTGCCGACGGCGCGGTGACGCGTCTGCGCGACGTGGCAAGGCTGGAGCTGGGCGCGGCCGACTATTCGCTGCGCTCCCTGCTCAACAACGACCCTGCCGTGGGCATGGGCGTGTTCCAGGCCCCGGGCTCCAACGCCCTGGAGATCTCGGCCAATGTGCGCTCCACCATGGCCGAGCTGCAAAAGCACATGCCCGAGGGCGTGGAGTTCCGCATCGCCTATGACCCCACGCAGTTCGTGCGGGCCTCCATCAAGTCCGTGATCCAGACCCTGCTGGAAGCCGTGGCCCTGGTGGTGGTGGTGGTGATCCTGTTCCTGCAGACCTGGCGCGCTTCCATCATTCCGCTGCTGGCCGTGCCGGTTTCGGTGGTGGGCACGTTTGCCGTGCTGCACCTGCTGGGCTTTTCCATCAATGCGCTGAGCCTGTTCGGCCTGGTGCTGGCCATCGGCATCGTGGTGGACGACGCCATCGTGGTGGTGGAGAACGTGGAGCGCAATATCGAGGCCGGGCTGTCGCCGCGCCAGGCTACCTACCGCGCCATGCAGGAGGTGAGCGGGCCCATCATCGCCATCGCCCTGGTGCTGGTGGCCGTGTTTGTGCCGCTGGCCTTCATCAGCGGCCTCACGGGCCAGTTCTATCGCCAGTTCGCGGTGACCATCGCCATCTCGACGGTGATCTCGGCCATCAACTCGCTGACCCTGTCGCCTGCGCTTTCCGCGCTGCTGCTGCGCGGACACGACGCTCCCAAGGACGCGCTGACACGCGGCATGGAGCGGGTGCTGGGCGGCTTTTTCCGCCGTTTCAACGCCTTGTTCCGCCGCGGCTCCGAGGCCTATAGCGGCGGCGTGCAGCGTGTCATCGGCCGCAAGGCGCTGATGCTGGTGATCTACGCGGTGCTGGTGGGCGCGACCTGGGGTCTGTTCAAGCTGGTGCCCGGCGGCTTTGTGCCGGCCCAGGACAAGCAGTACCTGGTCGGCTTTGCCCAACTGCCCGATGGCGCCACGCTGGACCGCACGGAAGACGTGATCCGCCGCATGGGCGACATCGTCAAGAACAATCCCAATGTGGAGGACGCCATCGCCTTCCCGGGCCTGTCCATCAACGGCTTCACCAACAGCTCCAACTCGGGCATTGTCTTTGTCACGCTCAAGCCCTTTGCCGAGCGCACGCATGCCGACCAGAGCGGCGCTGCCGTGGCGGGTCAGCTCAACCAGGCCTTTGGCAGCATCCAGGAAGCCTTCATCGCCATGTTCCCGCCACCGCCCGTGGCCGGCCTGGGTACGACCGGCGGCTTCAAGCTGCAGATCGAGGATCGCGCCTCGCTGGGCTACGACGCCATGGACGCGGCCGTGAAGGCCTTCATGGCCAAGGCCTACCAGACGCCGGAGCTGGCCGGCCTGTTCACCAGCTGGCAGGTCAATGTGCCCCAGCTCTATGCCGCCATCGATCGCACCAAGGCGCGCCAGCTCGGCGTGCCGGTGACGGACATCTTCGAGACGCTGCAGATCTACCTGGGCAGCCTGTATGCGAACGACTTCAACCAGTTCGGTCGCACCTACAGCGTGCGCGTGCAGGCCGATGCCGCCTACCGGGCGCGCGCCGAGGACGTGGGCCTGCTCAAGGTGCGCTCCACCACGGGTGAGATGGTGCCGCTGTCGGCGCTGATGAAGCTCGAACCCAGTTTCGGGCCAGAACGCGCCATGCGCTACAACGGCTTTCTGGCCGCCGACGTGAATGGCGGGCCCGCGCCCAGCTTCTCCTCGGGCCAGGCCCAGGCAGCCGTCGAGCGCATTGCCGCCGAAACCCTGCCGCCCGGCATTAGCTTCGAGTGGACCGAGCTGACCTACCAGGAAATCCTGGCCGGCAATTCCGCCGTGCTGGTGTTCCCCATCGCCATCCTGCTGGTCTTCCTGGTGCTGGCGGCGCAGTACGAAAGCCTGACCCTGCCGATTGCCATCATCCTCATCGTGCCCCTGGGCCTGCTGGCTGCCATGACGGGCGTGTGGCTGAGCGGTGGCGACAACAATGTGTTCACGCAGATCGGGCTCATCGTGCTGGTGGGGTTGTCGGCCAAGAACGCCATCCTGATCGTGGAGTTCGCCCGCGAGCTGGAATTTGCCGGCCGCACGCCCGTGCAGGCCGCCATCGAGGCCAGCCGCCTGCGTCTGCGCCCCATCCTCATGACCTCGCTGGCCTTTGTCATGGGCGTGCTGCCGCTGGTGCTGTCCACGGGCGCTGGAGCCGAGATGCGCAGCGCCATGGGCGTGGCGGTGTTCGCCGGCATGATCGGTGTGACGGCCTTTGGCCTGTTCCTCACGCCGGTGTTCTATGTGGTGCTGCGCCGTCTGGCTGGCAACCGGCCCTTGCAGCAGCACGGCAGCCATGTGGCGCCGATCAGCGAGCCGGGTCACGGCGCCTCGGCCCTGCCCATGCCTGCTGCGCCGCGCGGCCATGACGAATAAGCCCCAATCAACCATGGATTCCGATATGAAAACGATGCAAGGCATTCGATCCCTGATGCCGTCCCTGAGCGCGCTGACGGCAGCCCTGGTGCTGGCGGGTTGCGCCAGCGCACCGCCCACGGTGGCCCAGCATGCCGGCGTTGCACTGCCCGCAAACTTCAGTGCCCAGGCCGCAGCCGCGGGCTGGACGCAGGCCGCCCCGGCCGAGGCCCAGCCGCGCGGTGCCTGGTGGCGGGTATTTGCCGACACCGAACTCAGCGCTCTGGTGGAGCGTGCGGGTGAAGCCAATACCGATGTGCAGACCGCTGCGGCACGTCTGGCCGAAGCGCGGGCGCTGCTGCGCTCGGCCGATGCCCAGCGCCAGCCGCAGATCGGAGCCTCTGGCGGCGCGGCGCGCCAGGCCGGGGCGAACACCGCCAGCGGCATGCAGCCCGCAACCCTGGTCACGGCCGGCTTGAACTTCTCCTACGAAGCGGATCTGTTCGGCCGCCTGTCGCGGGCCAGCGAAGCGGCACGCGAGGATGCCAATGCACGCGAGGCCCTGCTGCAAAGCACGCGCCTGATGGTGCAGGCCGATGTGGCCCAGACTTATCTGCAACTGCGTTCGCTGCAGACCGAACGCCAGCTGGTCGAGCAGAGTCTGGCGGCCTATCGCGAGACGTTGAGGCTGATCGAGAAGCGCTACCGCGCCGGCGATGCGGCCGAGCTGGACGTGGCGCGCATGCAGACCGAGGTTTCGGCCACCGAGGCCGAGACACTGGCGTTGGAGCGCCAGCAGGCGGCCCTCACGCATGCGCTGGCCGTGCTTGTGGGGGATGTCGCCACTGGCTTCACGCTGGCCTCGCAGCCTTTGCTGGCAACGCTGCCCGTGATTCCGGCAGGCGTGCCCGCGACGGTACTGGCGCGTCGCCCCGATGTGTCGGCAGCCCAGGCATCGGTACTGGCGGCCCAGGCGCGCGTGGGCGTGGCCCAGGCTGCATGGTTTCCGGCCATCACGCTCACGGGCAATGGCGGCTATGCCTCGCCGGAGCTGGGCGATTTGTTCAAGTGGTCGGCACGCTCCTGGGGCATAGGTGCCTTGCTGTCCCTGCCCATCTTTGACGGCGGCCAGCGCGCCGCGCAGGAGGAGGGGGCCCGCGCGCGTCTGGAGGCCGCCGTGGCAGCCCAGCGCGGCCAGGTACTCGCGGCCTTTCGGGATGTGGAGGATCAGCTCAGTGCCTTGCGCCTGCTCTCGGGCCAGGCCCGCGTGCTGGGGCAGGCCGTGCAGTCTTCCGAGCGGGCCACGCACCTCTCGGACGTGCGCTACCGCAACGGTCTGGTGAGCCAGCTGGAGCTGCTGGATGCACGCCGCAACGAGTTGCGCAACCGTCGCCAGGCCTTGCAGGTGCGTACCGCGCAGTACACGGCCACGGTGGCGCTGATTCGCGCGCTGGGCGGGAGCTGGGACAGCGGCGAGACCGTGGCGGCAAGCAGCTGAGGCGAGAGCTGTCCTGTCCGCCCTGGCGGGCGGTTTGCCGGCTTGTCGCCTGCTGCTCAGCCAGCCGGTGCTTGCAGCGCCCGGACAGGCTCAGCGGTTTGATGGGCATCAAGGCAGGACCTTCGGCTCTGGCGGTGCAGGCGCCAGTGGTGCTAGATTCATTGGCGGTCCATGTGGATCGTCAATGGATGCTTCATGAACATCACTTTTCACGGTGCGGCGCAGTCGGTCACGGGCTCCTGCTTTCTGGTTCAGGCCCATGGCTGCCGCTTTCTGATCGATTGCGGCATGGCCCAGGGGGGGCGCGAGGCCGACGAGCACAATCAGCAAGCTTTTGCGTTTGACCCCGCAAGTCTGGATTTCGTCGTTCTGACCCACGCGCATATCGACCACAGCGGTCTGCTGCCCAAGCTCGTGGCCCGGGGCTTCAAGGGGGTAATCTATGCCACGCTGGCCACCAAGGACCTGCTCGAGGTTTTGCTCAAGGACAGTGCCCATATCCAGATGGTGGACGCCGAGCGTGCGGCGCGGCGTCAGCGTGAGGGCAAGGTGCGCGAGCGCGAGCTGACCGTGCCGCTGTATTCGCTGGCCCATGTGGCGAGCACGCTGGAGCAGGTCCAGGCCATGCCTTATGGCCACAGCTTCGAGCCCCATCCTGCGGTGACCGTGCGTTTTCAGGATGCCGGGCATATTCTGGGCTCGGCCATTGTGGAGCTGTGGCTGGCAGACGGCCTGGGAGGCACGCGAAAGCTGGTGGCCAGCGGCGATCTGGGCCAGCCGGGGCGGGTGATTTTGCGCGATCCCACGCCGATCACGGACGCCGATCTGCTGCTCATCGAGTCCACCTATGGCGACCGGCTGCACAAGAGCACGGGCGATACCCTGGAGGAACTGGTCGATGTGGTGACGCGCACGGCTCCCCATGGCAATGTGGTCATCCCGGCATTTGCCGTGGGGCGCACGCAGGAGCTGCTCTATCACTTTCTGCAGCTGATCCAGCAGCAGCGCCTGCCGCCGGTCGAGATTTTTGTGGATTCGCCGATGGCGGTGGCGGCTACGGACATCACGCTGCGGCACTTCAGCGTGTTCGACGAGGAGGCCAGGCAGTTGCTGGGCAGCGTCAGAAGACTCGAGGAGTCGCCGCACATTCATTTCGTCAGCGATGTGGAGGACTCCATCAAGCTCAACCGCATCAGGAGCGGCGCGGTCATCATCTCGGCCAGCGGCATGTGCGATGCGGGACGGGTGTTGCATCATCTGAAGAACAACCTGTCCAGGCCCGAGTGTGCGGTGGTGATCTGCGGCTTTCAGGCCGAAGGGTCGCTGGGTCGCAGGCTGGTCGACGGTGCCAGGCAGGTGCGCCTGCTTGGAGATGAAGTCGAGGTCCGTGCCGGCATTCATACTCTGGGCGGCTTTTCGGCCCATGCCGACCAGCAAGCTCTGCTGGACTGGGCGGCCGCTTTCACCCGTCCGCCGCAGCAGACCTTTGTGGTGCATGGGGAGCCGCATGCCTCCCTGGCCTTGGCCACGCTGCTGCACGAGCGCCTGCATTTCTCGGTGCAGCTTCCGCAGCCGGGCCAGGTCTTCGAGTTCTAGAGTGTGCCGGGAAGTCTCCGAGATGCGGAATCCTCCTGGCGCGCGGCCTGTTGCATGATGTTCTGGCGGCGATGCCTGATGCCGGTCGAGGCCGGATTCGTGCAGCGGCTTTTCGGCACTGCGCTGGATGAACTGCTGCCCGGCATGCGTCTGCATGTGCGGCGTCTGGGCGATACCAGGCGCGCGCTGTCCCTGGGCGGCGGGCGGATCTATCTGCCGCGCAGCTTTTTTGAGCATGCTGACCCGCATCGGCCGCTGCGGCTTGCCCACCCTGTGGTGGCAGGCGTCTTCGCCCATGAGCTGCTGCATCAGTGGCAGCGCCTGCAAGGCCGTGCGGTGACGTGGGAGGCGTTCGGCCTGCATCTGCG
This sequence comes from Comamonas testosteroni, assembly GCF_030505195.1. NCBI lineage: Bacteria > Pseudomonadati > Pseudomonadota > Betaproteobacteria > Burkholderiales > Comamonadaceae > Comamonas > Comamonas testosteroni. Next base: position 255,211 of record NZ_CP129672.1, on the reverse strand, counting down.
CGCGGCTTGCCTGCGGCGCGATCCCTACCACTATCAGGCCTGTGCAGATCCGCATCAGATGCTGCAGTGCTTTCTGGACGCAAGCGTGGAGCAGCAGGGGCAGATCTGGCAGGACCATGTTCAGGCCCTGGTGCAGGGCCAGCCGCTGGCTTGCATGTGCCTGATTGCCGAGCATGTGCACCAGGCTCAAGTTGGCCAGACCAGGCCGGGCCAAACCAGGCCGGGCCGGGCCCGCAAAGACTAGGCAGCCGGGTTGAGCGCGGCTATCAGATCGTGTTCGTCCACATCGCGCGCCGCGCCGAAGCCGGCGACATGCCTGCCGCCTTGCGGTGTGATGCAGACAAAGCGAAAGTCGCCCAGCACTGTCATGGGCTCGGCTTCGGGAAAGCGCTCCAGATAGCTGGCCCGGGCGCCTTGCCATAGGCCGCTGTCGCGTGGCGCAGTGGATGCCACGCCCTGGATGCTGATGCGCTCCAGCGCATGCACGGCTTCGCCAGCGGACTCTGGCCTGCTCATCAGCAGGCTGACGGCGGGATGCAGCTCCATGGCCAGTGTGTGGCTGGCCAGCGCACTGACATGCAGTACCAGGCAGCTGAATTCGCCACTCCAGGCCCATGGCACCAGAGACAGGCCCGGGGCCGGAAGATATCCGGGCGCTGAAGAGCCTGCCTGCGGCTGTACGGCCAGGGCGGCGGTGCGCTGGCTGGCGAGTAGCTGGCGCAGCGACTGCTGCAGGCGTGATTCATGAGGCATTTGCGTATGGTAAGCCAGGGCGCGGAGCCGGACCAGCGCGAGCCGCGGCAGGCCGCACCAGGCGTCACCTGAGTGACCGGCTGTTGGGGGCATCCCGGATGCCGGGCCGAGGCAGCAGGCCTAGTCTTGGGAACTGATTAGTCCACCCGGACTATATATACGCTTTCTCTGATTGTCTGACTCATGCCCGCTCACCATAAGTTTTGGCCCAATCGGCTGCCACATTCCATCACCGTTCCTGCAACCAGCGTCTGGGAGAACCTGGCTGTCAATGCCAGGCGCTACCCGGACAAGGCCGCGCTGGTGTTTCTGGGTCGCACCACGACCTATAAGCAGCTGTGCGAGGGTACGGAGCGCATGGCCGCCTATCTGCATGGCCTGGGCGTGAAAAAAGGCGACCGCGTCATCGTGCTGATGCAAAACAGCTCGCAGTTGGTGCTGGCGCATTACGCCATCTTTCGAGCCAATGCGGTAGTTGTGCCGGTCAACCCCATGAATACGGCGGAGGAACTCAGGCACTACATCACGGATTCGGGCGCCAAGGTGGCCATCACCACGGCCGATCTGGCGCCGGAGCTGGCCAAGGCCAGCAATGCACTGGAACCTTCCGAGGCGCTGCAGCACTTGCTGGTGACACGGTTCACCGACGGCTTTGATGCCGATGTACAGGGGCCGGATGCACCTCCCGAAGCCTGGCGCAACTGGCTGCTCGGCGAGCGCGAGCCCGCACAGTTGAGCCATGGCCAGGTGCATGCCTGGACGCAGGCGCTGGCCTGCAGCGAGCTGCCGCCCCCGCATACTGCGGGCCGTGACGATCTGGCCGTTCTGCCCTATACCAGCGGTACCACGGGCCAGCCCAAGGGCTGCATGCACCTGCACCGCAGCATCAACCACAACGCCATCTCCGGCGCGATGTGGGGCACGGGAACCAGCGAGAACGTGGTGCTCGCTGTCGTGCCCATGTTTCACATCACGGGCATGGTGTCCGTGCTGCACAGTGCCATTTACATGGGGGCGACGCTGATCATCATGCCGCGCTGGGAGCGTGAACTGGCCGGGCGCCTGATCTCGCACTATCAGGTCACCAACTGGACCAATATCCCGACCATGGTGATCGATCTGCTGGCCAGCCCCAACTTTGCGTCTTTCGACCTCTCCAGCCTCAAATACATCGGCGGCGGCGGCGCCGCCATGCCCCAGGCCGTGGCCCAGCGACTGCTGGAGCAGTACGGGCTGCGCTTTTGCGAAGGCTATGGCCTGACCGAAACCGCAGCACCCTCGCACAGCAATCCGCCCGATCATCCCAAGCAGCAATGCCTGGGCATTCCCTTCATGAGTACCGATGCGCGCGTGATCAGCCCCGACACGCTGGAGGAAGTGCCCCAGGGAGAGCAGGGCGAGATCGTGGTCAACGGCCCCGAGGTTTTTGAAGGCTACTGGCAACGCCCCGAGGCGACCGAGCAAAGCTTTATGGAGCTTGATGGCAAGCGCTTTTTCCGCACCGGAGACCTGGGGCGCGTGGATGAGGATGGCTACTTCTTCATCACCGACCGGCTCAAGCGCATGATCAATGCCAGCGGCTTCAAGGTATGGCCGGCCGAGGTGGAATCCCTGATGTTCCGCCATCCCGGGATTCAGGAGGCCTGCGTGATCTCCGCCAAGGATGCCTATCGCGGCGAGACCGTCAAGGCCGTGGTCGTGCTGCGTGCTGGCCATGAGGCTACGACGGCAGAGCAGATCATCCAGTGGTGCCATGACAATATGGCGGTCTACAAAGCGCCGCGTCTGGTGCAGTTCGTGACGGCTTTGCCCAAGAGCGGCAGCGGCAAGGTGATGTGGCGAATGCTGCAGGAGCAGGAAGTCGTAGCCTGAAATGCAAAGAGGAGGAATGGCGGAGAGCAGCTTCCGCGTAGATTTGCGGCATAGCGTGCTTTGTGCTTGATTCTATGTTTCTATAGGCCAATGTATTGGCCTGTCCTTACTTCGTTAATGACTGCTGCCTGGTCTTGGTCAATGGCTGAGACCGGCCAAGAGCGGCAGGTCGGCACCATTGCCCGACAGGCAGCCTCAGGCTGGCTGCAGTCATCCGGTTTTGGATAACTGGCACAGCTGCCGTCATTGGCGGTCATTGGACTTTTCGTGTCCTGAGTGATCGCTGTACCACCAGGATCGGCCATTCAGCAGAGCTCTTGCAAGGGCAATCAAGGATCACTGGATCCATGCGGGTCAAAGCAGTTTTCCTGGCGACGAACGGGTGGTTCTACCTCATTGCGGGCCTCGAGCGCTGTTCCGAAGATGCGGTCAGAGCGTGGGTGCTGCGTTTTCACTCCCAGGCCTATGCGGAGTCATTTACCAAACGCCTCAGCGGCCAGTGAAAATATGGATCGCTCGAGGCGAGTCAGGACATCCGGTCATCCGAGACTGCGCCGGGCAGACGTTGCAGCCCGTGGTCAAACCAGCCGACTTGCTCCGTGCTGCGTACATCCAGCTGGGGTACATAAGGCTTGATGTCGAGTACAGGCGTACTGTCCAGCATGTCGTTGCCGCGAAAGCACAATATGCGTCCCTTGACCTGCACCAGTTGCACAATGGACAGACCAAGCCGGTTGGGCCGCGCTGGAGCACGGGTCGCAAATACGCCGTGGCTCACCGTATCCATAAACGGCACGACTTCCAGCTTCTCCACCGCCTGGTGCAGATGGGTGATCAGGATGAGGAACTCAAAGCCTTCGATATCACGCAGTCCTGGGGCGAACTCTTCGAAGACCTCCAACTCACCTTCAACGTCGGCTGCTGCCACAGTCTGTATCGGCATTCCCTGGGTACTTTGAAAAGGGCTATGAATGATGCCAATGGGGCGTAGTGTGATGGTGTCTGTCATAAGCTGCGGCTCAATATTTTAGAGTGTTATATTCCAAGGAATATAACGATACGCTGCATGCCAGCGCTGGCCTCTGCAGAGGATCTGAATGTTGAATGCTGTTAATCACCACGAGAGCACTGCCAATTTGAATCAATATCGAGCGCGGCGTTCCTCACGGCGCCTCTTTGCCCGCAATCTGCTGGGACTGGCGGGCATGGTCACGCTGCTGCTCGCCACGCCCGTCAGAGCCGCAGAGTCAGTGCTTGTTGCCGCCATGGGCGGCTACCGCAAACCGGTGCTCGAACTAATCGAGGCATTTCGCAAAGAAACGGGTGTTGAAGCGCAGGCTGCATTCGGCCACATCAAACAGATCGAGACCCAGGCTAGGCAGAATCGGGAAGTCGTTTTTTTGATCGGTGACAAGAGTCTGCTGGAGCCGACCGGACTATTCAGCAACTTTGACCGGCTCGGTACAGGTCGGCTGGTTCTTGTCTCAAGCAAAGGCAAATCCTTGAGTAGCCTTGACGAGCTCAAAAACATGGCCTTCACGCGCGTCGCAATTCCTCATCGCACGCGGACCGTATTTGGCAGAGCGGCCGATGAGTGCGTGAAGCGACTTCACCTCGCCGATGCGCTGGCTCCCAAGTTGCTCGAGGTTGAAGGTGTGCCTCAAGTTGGTAGCTACATCACCTCGGGCGAAGTGGATGCGGGGTTCGTGAACAAGACCGAGGCGCTGGCGATTGCCGGGCGCGCAGGCTCCGTGCTCGAATTGCCACAGAGCTGCTACAACCCGATTGAGATATCGCTTGGCACAGTCAGGGATCGCGCCCTCACCGAGGCACAAAGTCGCTTTCAGGCCTTTATGCAAGGTGACACCGCGCGGCGCATCATGACCGCCAATGGTCTTTAAACCTCTGCCCGGCTGTTTTGCTCGCTGAGACCTGTGCCTGGACCTCCATCCCACTGACACTGCAGGTTATGGGCTGGAGCGTGTTGCTGCAACTGGCGCTTGGAGTGCCCATTGCCTGGGCTTTGGCTCGCTGCGCATTTCGTGGCAAGGCCTTGCTCGACGCGCTCGTGACCTTGCCGCTGGTCTTCCCGCCTATTGTCATTGGCTATGCACTGCTGCTGTTGTTGGGGCGCGAGGGCTGGTTGCTGGCTTGGTTACCTCTGGAATGGAGGCCGCATTGGGTGTTCAGCGAAACCGGCCTGGTGATTGCTGCGGTGGCTGCAGGCCTTCCGCTGATGGTTAAACCGTCCCAGGCCGCGTTTGCTGAAATCGATGAGTCATTGCGGGAGGTGGCAGCGACGCTGGGCGCAAGACCTTGGCAGGTGTTTATGAAGGTCGAGTTGCCGCAGGCCAGGCTTGGTATTCTGGCCGGACTGGTGTTGGCCGTTGGCCGCGCGATGGGGGAAGTAGGCATCTCGCTGATGTTGGGTGGCAATATCAGTGGGCGCACCGAGACGCTGTCGCTGGCTGTTTACAACCATGTGCTGGGGTCAGAGACAGATTGCGCGAATGCGCTGGCTCTGGTGCTGACTGGAGTTGCAGCATTGGCATTCTTTCTACTTCGGAAGCTTGAAAGACCGGTCGCGAAAAAAACGTGAGAATTTTCTCGGTTCTCGGCGTGCAGTGCGGGCCTAGCCATGCGGCTCAGGTGATCCACCGCGCACCTCGGGACCCGGCCGCAGCCAGCTCAACGGGCCTTTATGCTGCGCTGCGTGAGCTACTGGCCGCCGAGCCAGATGACTCAGGGCTGCTGCCAGGTTGCCAAAAGGCTCTGACGGCATTGAGCATGGTCGGCTTGCGCGGCTCGGCTGCGGTCTTTATGCTGCCGAGGCTGATGAATCCAGCCAGAGACTCTGTGGGGTCAAGCCCCAGCTCAGCACACAACAAGGCATCGAAACAGCGCTCGCCGCTGAGCATGATGGCACCGAAGCCGAGTTGGTGCGCGGCATTCATGAAGTTGCCTAGGGCGCAGCCGGCTGCCAGCCATTGCTCGCGCTCCGGCACTCGCATGCGCAGCTGAGGCGACACGATGAAAGCCAGCAAGACAGGACTGCGCGTGGCATGCTCGCGCGCACGTTTGACGTCTTCACGGGAAGCGAGAGGGTCGCGGCGCAGTTTCTCCTGCTCGAACAGATCTGCCAGGATCGCGCGCGAGTCGGCAGTGAACACAAGCACACGCCATGGACGCAGACCACCGTGATCTGGAGCACTTAACGCCGCCTCGATCATCAGATCAATTTCTTGGCTATCTGGTCCCGGCGCTTCCAGTCGTTTCGGTGATACAGAGCGTCGCTCCAGCAGAGGTGAAATGGCCTTTCTGCGGTTCGAGGCGGCAAACACATGCTTGAGTGTGGCAACCGCATCGGACAAGCTCTGGGCCCAGGCCACGACCTTTTCGCCTTCTGCCGTGAACCCGCGAAACGCTGCCCCGGCTTCTACCAGTGAGCAGCCGTATTCGCGCTCCATATCGGCAACGGCCTTGCTCAGCTGTGCTTGAGAGACCTTGCACTCGACTGCTGCGGCTACCCAGTCCTGCTCCTGGTGGAGGGCTAGCAGGTAGGAAAGGTGATCTTGCTTCACTAAAGCCCTCTATTCAACGTGATTGCTGCGCAGCGCCAACAAGGCATTGTTTGTTAGAACGCGCCGATGGACGGTGATTGGGGTCACCCGCATGCGCCATGTGCTCACAGGTTCTCGCCCAGCCAAGCTTTGCCAACTGGCCTAAATGTTCCAAGGCCGGGCTTGTTTTCAGTCTCCGGTCCCCGAATATCGGATCAGGGGGCGCAACATGGGCTTGAGGGGGGCGGGCGTGTTGTCCAGCTCGCACAGCGCATCTGCCTGCTCATACAAGGCGGCGGTCACGCTGGGTGGATAAGCCTGGTGCAGATTGGCCACTGCAATGCGGGTATAGAGCGCAGACGCGATGGCCTTGCGGTGCTCTGGCTGCTCGAGGTGCAGCCCCCATATCGACTCATCCAGCAGAATCTCCAGCACTTGCAGCCGCTCTTCGACACTAAGCTTTTCGCTTCCCATATAGATCTCGATTTTCGTAAGCGTTGGGGAGGACTGAGCAGCCTGAAGCAGCAGTCCATGCGCGTCAGTAGATGAGGTCCATCAGGCCATCTCTCGTTATATTCGAGTATATATTACGATGGGTTGGGTAGTCTCCCGACAGAGGCTTGGAAGCTCTGCCGCAGCCAACAACGAACCCGACTGGATGTATTGAGCGCCCGCGGTGAAGGCGCATACATTGCTCCCGGTCATGAGGTCCAGGGTGCAAAGTGCTACTTTGGCATGCACTTCCATGGCCGAGCGGGATACCTGCAAATCAGCGCGTCTGTCAGATGCCTGCCTAGCTGCTCTGGACCAGGGCGACCAGCTTGTCCAGATCGGACTGGCATGCTTTGAGTGCCTCTTGCTCTATACGTCGATACAGTGCGACGACCACATGCCCTGTTTCCGTGAGTGCTGTACCGCCGCCATGAGAGCCCCCGGTTGAGGTGATCACTGCCGGAGCATTCAACGCATGATTGATTCCATCGACAAGCAACCAGGCCCGTCGATAGGACATGCCCAGGGACTTTGCAGCAGCTGCAATGGATTTCGTTTCGTTGATGGCCTCCAGTAGTTCAATTTTCCCCGGGCCGATGGCAATGATGTCACCTGTCATGACGCGCATGCGAAGCTTCACTGCCGGTGCAGCAGGATTGGAGTCGGAAGTTGTAGCGGACATGCGGATAGGAATCGGTAGACGTGAAATGAAGGAGGATGCAGTGTCAGGCACCCTGGCAGCGCGGGAATCCACCCCGGCACATCCTGAATTATGGCGAGAGCTTTGGCTTTAATGCCGAAGCAGCCATATCTGAGCTGCCATGTTTACTCGAGACAGTTTTTCCTAGAAGAACGCCGGTACTCCCTCCTGCGTGCTACTTAGCTCTTCGGTGTCACCGATTTTTTGATGTGAGCGGCCGCTATTGGCCCCAAAGCAAGCTCACGCGTCAGAACTGCAATTTTGTGGACCGCCGCAAAGCGGTTGTCGACATGTCCGTAGCCATAGACGGCAGCGGGTCGTTCAGCGACAGTCGCAGATCGGCCTAAAGCGGACTGCGAAGTGAAGGACAAGCGGCCACATATAGCTCCTTTCATCTCAGCCGACTGGCAACCGCACGATGACACTTCCCTAGATACGCTCATTTTGAAAATGACTCATATCGCGGGCAACAAGCGTAACGCTTCATGTTCAGGGCTCACCCACGTGACCCAAACATCAAGTCAACTCTAGCAATCAACTCATTGACTGGTAGCTGCCGCAAAGCATTGAGCACATCAACAAGGACCGAGTGGCCGTGAGCTCGATGTGTGCGCTTGCTCATCGAGCGTGTCTCGTTTCTTTTGGCTACTTTTAGCCAAAATTCATGGACTAGAGTCGCCCCCTTTAGCTGATTATCGAGAGTCAACAGAGGGCCGGTCTAAGCCAGTGCTGCCAGCTAAAAGCAGTCACACCCTACCGTTGCCATGCCTCGATTCATATTGATCCAAGTGAAAAAATCATTGAACCATTCATTGGGGGAGACCGCATGAAAGCGTTTATCCCATTGTGCATTGCCTCGCTGTGCTCCGTCGCATCGGCTCAGACCAACGTGCCCTCGGGCCGCATAGTCCCGACTCCCATCTACGGCGTCACCGTGGACGATGTGAGTCGGCTTAGCGACATCACGCGCAGCCTATCGTCGCTGGCCTACCGGCCTACCACGCGTATCGTCTTCGATGAGTTCGTCAACCCGGACTATTACCGTAAGCCAGCAGTGGAAATCTCCAAAGTGTCCTATGTGATGGGTGAGATATTGGACTCGTACTACGTCAAGCAGTACAGCGTTGATGGATACATACAACGGACTAATCAATACCTCAATGCGTTGTCGGATGTAGTGGATATTTGGGAAGTAGCCAACGAGGTCAACGGCGAGTGGCTGGGCGCCAATGCCGATGTGGTGGCGAAGATGACCAACGCCTACAGCATCGTGAAAGCGCAGAACAAGACGGCCGCGCTCACGCTCTACTACAACCAAGGCTGCTGGTCTCAACCCTCCAATGAAATGTTCAAGTGGGCCGAAGCCAATGTCCCTGCCTACATGAAGCAAGGTCTGGATTACGTCTGGATTTCCTACTATGAGGATGACTGCAATGGACTCAAGCCCAACTGGCAACAGGTGTTCGACAAGTTGCGCGTGATGTTTCCCAATTCCAAGATCGGGTTCGGGGAAGTGGGTACCTCACGAAAAACCAAGAAGGCCGAGTACCTGAGCCGCTATTACACGATGAAGATCACTACTCCGAATTACGTGGGCGGTCACTTCTGGTGGTACTTCAGGCAGGACATGGTGCCCGTCACCAAGGAGCTGTGGACTACCCTGAATACGGCGATCAAGGCGGCGCCCCGGTAGGTCAGTGAAGCCTCCGCGAATCGTCGCGCCACTCCCAGAGGCGGCAACTGCAGCAAGAGAACGCCAAGCTCAAGCGCATGTATGCCGATTGGGCGCTCGTGCACCATGCCCTGAAGGATGGTGCAGAGCGAAAGCTCTAACCCCGGAGCGTCGGCAGTCCATCGTGCATGCGCTCATAGCCGAGCATCGCCTAAGCCAGCGCAGAGCTTGCCAAACTGTGGGCTTGGCTCGATCATCGCTGCGATAAGCACCTGTGGCCTGTGACGACTCAGGGGTGATGGACTTCATCCAAAGATACGTGGCATTGAATCCTCGTCACGGGTTTGGACTGCTTGACGCCAGCGCCCGCTATCAAGAACAGCCCTGGGGCAAGACCGTGCTTTGGCGTGTGTACTGCCAGCTAAAGCTGAACCTGCCCAGACGGGGCAAGAAGCGTTTGCCTCAGCGCATCAAGCAGCCGTTGGGGCAGCCCACAAGCCGAATCAGGGCTGGAGCTGTGACTTCATGTCCGACGCCCTGTGGTCAAGCCGACGCTTAAGAACCTTCAACGTCATTGACGAGTTCAGCCGAGAGTGCCTGTGCATCGAGATTGATACCAGCTTGCCTGCGCCCCGAGTGGTGCGGGCATTGGAAGAGCTTGCCGAGATCCGCGGGGTGCCGCCGTCCATTCGCCTGGACACCGGGCCTGAGTTTATCGGTGCGTATTCCGGTTGAGTTGACAACCTGTGCCGGTTGCGATTGACCAGTTTGCAGACGGTGACTGGCTGCGTTCGGCCATTACCAGTCTTTCGGAGTTGGGTTAGCGGGACCCTTTCTATCCTGTGTTGCTGAAATTTCTTCTAGCCCGCAGTATTAGGTTCTCCGAAAATTCAGCGCCAAACAGGCATGCAATCTAATGGATACGTGCAAACTGGCTTCTAGCTTCCTAACCGTGATGTTATCCAGGAGCCTTCAGTCTGCTGTACTCTTGGCTGGTGCCTTTATTGTGTCTGCCTGTTCCAATGCAAACGAGGAACTTCCTGCCATTCTTCGTGGGGTTAGTGCAGGCAGTGGTTACTCTTCCGCTTGCCCTGTACGTAAGGCAGACGAGGTTTCGAGCACTCGCAAACTAGCCATTTCACCGGAACTCAATCAACGCCTGCTCGAAGCGTTTCCTCCAGGGGCGACCGAAGAAGCACTGAAAAACTTTCTTTTGAAGCAAGGCTTTAGCTTTCATGGTGCCTGTGATATTGACCCGTTCGTCCGCCATGCCTCCTTCAACCAGAAGGGAAAAGGTTCTCTAGCGTACCGCACTCATGTCCAAGTTTTCTGGGAAGTAGACGCTGACGGGAAAGTCGTTTGGACAAAGGGGGTCGTTGGCTTCAGTGGTCTCTGAACGAGTTCAGTGAGTCCAAACTCTGCGCAGGTCGGCTCGGGGTCGTCCAGAGCCTGCACTCCCGGCCAGGTGCAGACTTCCAAGCATCGCTTTAGATGTACGGTCCCAGGAAGTCATGGTGCATTCTTCAACTCAGAACAGGAGAAAGCACTATGGCAATCCGCCTGCATGGCAGCGCCCGCACAACGCCGCGTATCCGCGCAGAACGCCTGCTGGCCACCGGCTCCCATCGGTCCTTGGCCAAGCTCTATGGCCTCAACCCCAAGACCGTGGCCAAGTGGCGTGCGCGCACATCGGTGCTCGATGAGCCCATGGGTCCTCGGGACAGAGCAAGCCAGCATCTTTCCCAAGAGCAAGAACACTTGGCCATTACGCTGCGCAAGCAAGGGTATCTGACGCTGGACGATCTCATGGGGCAGCTCCTGGAGACGGCGCCCAAGCTCAGCCGCAGCGCCTTGCATCGTTGCCTGCAGCGTCACGGCATCAGTCGACAGCCAGCAATGCAGGTGCCACGAAGGCATGGAAAGTTTGAAGAAACGACACTGGGCTTCGTGCACATCGACAGCGCCGAAATGAAGATCTTCAGCGGCAAACAGCACATGTTTGTCGCTATCGACCGCGTCACAAAATTCACGCACGTTGCGTTCTTTGACAGGGTCACGAAAGCCAATGCAGCGCAGTTCCTTCGGCAGGTGCTTGTGGCCTTCCCGTACCGCATACCTACCGTTCTGACGGACAACGGCATGGCCTTCACAGGTCAAGAACGCTTCAGAGGCGGCGTCACCGACACATGCATCGGTCACATCTTTGAACGCATCTGCAAGTTCAATGGAATCGAGAAACGACATACCAAGCCGTACCACCCTTGGACTAACGGCATGGTCGAGCGCATGAACTGGACCATCAAGGAATCCACGATCAAGGCGTATGAGTACGAGGGCCTGGAGCAGCTACGGGAGCATGTCCAAGCATTTGTTCAAAGCTACAACTTCGGCAAGCACTTGAAAGCGCTCAGGTGGAAGACACCATTCCGTGCGATGTTCGAGGCGCGGGAAAAAGATCCAAGTCGCTTCAGGTACGAGCTATTTGTGTCATATCCAGCAATCCCAGTGACACTGCCGTGATGCCTGAGTTGCTCGCGCAGGTTCCCGCCCAACAACCGCTGCTGACCGTAATCGGCGATGGGGTCTACGACACCCAGCCCGCGCATGCGGCGGTCATACGGCGCAATGCCACGCCCATCATTCCTCTAAGAAAGAATGCCAGGCTACGCAAAGGCGATGCCTTCTGGCGCAAGCTCTGGAAAAACTGGAGTGGTTACCTCCGACGTGACCTAGTGGAGACCAAGATGCACTGCATCAAACGGTTGGGCGAACGGGTGATGTCACGCACGTTTGAGAGGCAGGTTAACGAGCGGCACATCCGAGCCGCCATCCTCAATCGATTTACTGGATTGGGCTGCCCACAGACGGTGGCTGTGGCATAGCCACGTTTGGGGGGGAAGTCTGGCTTGCGGCTGATTTATGGCGCAGCGCCACAACAACAAGCTCTTCCGACGTCTCCGTTGCGCTTGCCATTTTCCATAAATATAGTACGTGTTCAGCATATAAATCAGGTGCTGCAGCCAAGCAATAGGTTTGATTTACACGGAAGAATTGGGGTAAGTACTTGGACTTCGGCTGACTTGTCATACTAATATAGTACGTGCACGTCATAAAAAGAGCTTCAAATTTTCACCAATACAGTGGGTGTGACATGACTTCCTTATCTCCAACTCTTAGGCGGATCGAGGTTTCGGCTTCTCTTCCTGAGCCTAAGTTTCGTTACTCACCAGCGGTACAGGTGGGTAGTGATGTGTACGTCTCGGGGCTGGTTGGACTTGACGCAAATACAGGCGTCCTAGTCAGTGATAGTGCTCACGAGCAGACACTTCAGATCCTGCGAAATCTGCAGGCACTCTGCGCCGAGCAGGCATGGCGTCTTGATCGGCTTGTGCTGGCGCGAGTTTTTTGCGCTGGCGAAGGCTCGGCCGATGGCATGAACAAGGCATGGAGAGAGTTCTTCGCAGAACTCGCTCCACCTGCAAGAACCTTCACGGTCGTGAAGTCCCTCCCGCTGGGTGCTGCGGTGGAAATCGAGTTTCAGTTGTCAACTTGAGAGGAAGCAAAATGAGCGAAGGAAGAATTCTTTCCGGCTTGCTGGCGCCCCATCCGCCGCATCTCGTCTACGGCGAGAACCCGCCGCAGAACGAACCGCGTTCCGAAGGTGGGTGGGAGCCGTTGCGCTGGGCGTACGACCACGCCCGCGAAAGCATCGAGCGTCTCAAGCCCGACGTGCTGCTTGTACACACCCCGCACTGGATCACGCAGGTCGGCCACCACTTCCTGGGTGTGCCGCGCCTGGAAGGCCGGTCGGTCGATCCGATCTTCCCGAACCTGTTCCGCTACGACTTCGGCTTGAACGTGGACGTCGAGTTGGCCGAGGCCTGCTGCGAAGAAGCCAACAAGCTGGGCATCGTCAGCAAGATGATGCGCAACCCGAAGTTCCGCGTGGACTACGGGACCATCACCACACTGCACATGATTCGCCCGCAGTGGGACATTCCGGTGGTCGGCATCTCTGCTAACAACACGCCGTATTACCTGAGCACGGGCGAAGGCTTGGGCGAGATGGACATCCTGGGCCGCGCCACCCGCGAGGCCATCCGGAAGACCGGCCGCAAGGCCATCTTGCTGGCCAGCAACACGCTGTCGCACTGGCACTTTCATGAAGAGCCCGCACTGCCCGAGGATATGTCCAAGGAACATCCCGAGCGCTACGACGGCTACAAGTGGGACATCCGCATGATTGAGCTCATGCGCCAGGGCCGGATGAGGGAAGTCTTCCAACTCATGCCGCAGTTCATCGACGAGGCGTTCGCGGAGACGAAATCCGGCGCCTTCACCTGGATGCACGCCGCCATGGGCTACCCGGAATTGGCGGGCAAGCTGCACGGCTATGGGACCGTCATCGGCACCGGCAACGCTGTGATCGAGTGGAACCTCGAAGAAGCCGGCCTCTCGTCCATCGGCGCCGAAGCGCAACCGGTCTGACCTCACCCCGAAACCCATTGGAGCTACAAAGTGACCGTTGTATCTGCATTCCTTGTGCCCGGCAGTCCTCTGCCGCAGCTTCGTCCGGACGTTGCCCCTTGGGGACGGTTGAGCGAAGCGCTTGCGCTGGCGGGCAAGTCGCTCGCCGAATCGAAGCCCGACTGCGTCCTCGTTTACTCGACGCAATGGTTCGCGGTATTGGACCAACTGTGGGTGACACGCAGGCGCAGCACCGGCCTGCACGTGGACGAGAACTGGCATGAGTTCGGCGAACAGAACTTCGACATCGTGTCGGATACCGTGCTGGCTCAGAGCTGCATCGAAGGCTGTAACGCGGCCGGAATCCGTGCCCGCGGCGTGGACTACGACCAGTTCCCGATTGACACCGGAACCATCACGGCCGCGTCGCTGATGAACTTCGGCACCGGCCAGTTGCCTGTCGTTATGGCCGCCAACAACCTGTACCACAACGCGGCGCAGACCGAGTCACTGGGGGGCATCGCGCTGGCGGCCGCGCAGGGCAAGCGGGTGGCCGTGGTCGGCATCGGCGGCTTGTCGAACAACATGTTCCGCGAAACCATCGACCTGAAAGAGGACCACGTTCTGTCCGAAGGCGACGACAAGTGGAACCGCCGCGTTCTGGCACTTATGGAAAGCGGCGATGTCGCAGGCCTGCGCGAGGTGCTGCCGAAGTACGCCGGCGAAGCGCGCGCGGATATGGGCTTCAAGCACTTTTACTGGCTGCTTGGTGCCATGAACGGCGGCTTCAAGTCGGCCACCGTCCACGAGTACGCCCCTCTCTACGGCAGCGGCGGCGCGGTCGTGGAATTCACCGTTCAGTAAGGCCTGCTTGGCAGGCCCGTCAATTGACTCAAGGAGCACACGCGTTGAAGCAGTATAGAAATTTTATTGATGGCCGGTTCGTCGAAAGCGAGAAGCGTTTCGCGGGGATCAACCCTGCGAACGGCCAGCGCTTCGCAGACATCCATGAGGCCACAAAGGGCATGGTCGACGATGCCATGCAGGCAGGTCATCGCGCGGTGCAGAGCTGGGGCGCAACGTCGGTCGCCGACCGCGCGGACATGCTCTATCGCATTGCCGACGAGATCGACCGACGCGCCGCCGACTTCCTCGACGCGGAAGTCAGCGACACGGGCAAGCCCGTATCTCTGGCGTCCAAGTTGGACATCCCGCGCGGTGCGGCCAACTTCCGGACCTTTGCCGACATCCTGAAGACGGCGCCGCTGGAGACCTACCGCACCGACCTGCACGGCGGAGCGCAAGCCCTGAACTACGCGGTACGCAAGCCTCTGGGAGTGATCGGCATCATTTCACCGTGGAATCTGCCGCTGCTGCTGTTCACCTGGAAGATCGCGCCCGCACTGGCCTGCGGCAATGCCGTGGTCGCCAAGCCCTCTGAAGAGACGCCAGGCACTGCCACGCTGCTCGCCGAGGTGATGCAGACCGTGGGCCTGCCCAATGGCGTCTTCAATCTCGTGCATGGCTATGGCCCCAACTCCGCGGGCGAATTCATCACCAAGCACCCGCGCGTGAACGCCATCACGTTCACGGGCGAGTCCAAGACCGGCACGGCCATCATGCACGCCGCTGCAGAGGGCGTGAAGCCAGTCTCGTTCGAGCTCGGCGGCAAGAACGCCGCAATCATCTTCGCGGACTGCGACTTCGAGAAGACCGTCGACGGCATGGCGCGTGCCGTGTTTCTCAATAGTGGCCAAGTGTGCTTGTGCTCCGAGCGTATCTTCGTCGAGAGACCGATCTACGACCGCTTCGTCAATGCGCTCGCTGAGCGTGCCCGTATGCTAAAGCTCGGCGACCCGACCGATCCAACGACCGATATGGGCCCGCTCATTTCTGCAGGCCATCGCGACAAGGTGCTTTCTTACTACGCGCTGGCACGTGAGGAAGGTGCAGAGTTCATAGTTGGCGGCGGAACGCCGCGCTTTGGCAGCCATCTGGACAACGGCAGCTGGGTCGAGCCGACGTTGATTGCCGGATTGGCGGACGACGCACGCTGTGTGCGTGAAGAGATTTTCGGGCCAATCGGGCACGTAACGCCCTTCGACTCGGAAGCCGAGGTTATCCAGCGCGCCAATGCCACGCCTTACGGTTTGGCCGCCTCGATCTGGACCAGCAACGTGAACAAGGCCCACCGAGTGGCGCAGTCGATGAATGTTGGCGTGGCCTGGGTCAACGCCTGGTTCCTGCGCGACCTGCGTACGCCGTTCGGCGGCAGTGGCCTGTCGGGCGTAGGCCGCGAGGGCGGCATGCATTCGCTGAACTTCTACTCCGAACTGACCAACGTCTGCATCTACCTGGACGCGTCGTAATCCGCGCAGAACAACAAGCATGAGTACCACCAACACCTCTTCAACTGTCGTCGCGGGGCGTGCCGCGCCCCGTGGCAAATTCCCACACGTCAAGCGGGCGGGCGACTTCCTGTTCGTCTCGGGCACCAGCTCGCGTAGGCAGGACAACAGCTTCGCGGGCGCCAAGGTTGATGCCATGGGCGTCCTGCAGGCCGACATCCGAGAGCAGACGCGAGCTGTCATCGACAACATCCGAGCCATCCTGCAAAGCGTGGGTGCAGACTTGAGCGACATCGTCGAAATCTCCTCCTACCTCGTCGATATGGGCGACTTCCAGAGCTACAACGAGGTCTACGCCGAATACTTCGACTACAGCGGGCCGGCCAGGACTACGGTGGCGGTGCACCAGCTCCCGCACCCCTTGTTGCGCATCGAGATCAAGGCTGTGGCCTACAAGCCCCTAGCCTCTGCCTAAGACACATCCACATGACCCCTGAACAACACCAACAAGCCGCTGCCGCGCTGCGCCAGGCCCTGGCCAGCGGAGAGACCATCGCTCCGCTGCGCGAAACCTATGCCGGCATGAACGAGCAGGATGCGTATGCCATCCAGGCGCTCTATACCGCACAGCGGGTAGGCGAGGGCCGCCGCGTAGTGGGCCGCAAGATTGGCCTCACCTCATTGGTCGTGCAACGCCAGCTCGGCGTCAGTCAGCCTGACTTCGGCGCGCTGTTTGACGACATGTCCTACGGCGATGGCGAGAGCATCCCGTGGGCAGTCCTGCAACAACCCAAGGTCGAAGCGGAGATCGCCTTCGTTCTGGGCCGTAACCTGGACATGTTCAACCCCAGCCACCAGGAGGTGATGCAAGCGGTGGACTACGTGGTGCCCGCGCTGGAAGTCGTGGGCAGTCGCATCGCGAACTGGAACATCAAGTTCGTCGACACGGTTGCAGACAACGCCTCCAGCGGTGTCTACGTGCTGGGCTCAACGCCGATGTCCGTGCGCGGGCTCAATCTCGGCCTGGCCGGCATGTGCCTCACACGGCGCGGCGAGCCCGTGTCCACTGGCGCGGGCGCAGCCTGCCTGGGACACCCGCTCAACGCGGTGGTGTGGCTCGCGCGCACGATGGCCCGCTTGGGCACGCCGCTACGCGCCGGTGAACTGGTGCTGTCCGGCGCGCTGGGGCCTATGGTCCCCGTAAAGTCGGGCGATGTCTTCGAATGCCATATCCATGGCGTGGGCAGCGTTCGCACCGAATTCCAAGCCCAAGAGGAACTTTCAGGAGCAGCGGCATGAGCGGATACGACGACGTCATCACCAAACTGGACGATGCGGCGCGCCTTGCCCTCGAGGTGCCGCAGTTCGACAAGGAGAGCAAGCTGAGCCTGGCTGATGCCTACGGTATCCAGAGCGCCTCCATTGCGCGCCGGCTCGCCCGGGGCGAGCGCCGCGTCGGCGTCAAGATGGGCTTCACCAGCCGGGCCAAGATGGTCCAGATGGGTCTGTCGGACGTGATCTGGGGGCGCCTGACTGACGCCATGTACTTCGAAGAGGGAACGGATGTGCCGCGATCGCGCTTTGTGCACCCGCGGGTAGAGCCCGAGCTGGCCTTCCTGCTCAAGAAGCCGCTGGGTGGCAAAGTGGCCGGCGTTGAGGCGCTTGCCGCAGTCGAGGCCATCGCACCAGCGCTGGAGATCATCGATTCGCGCTACAGGGACTTCAAGTTCACGCTGCCCGAGGTCATTGCGGACAACGCCTCGTCCAGCGGCTTCGTGGTGGGAGGGTGGCACGCGCCTGACCAGGATTTCAGCAACCTCGGCCTGGTGATGTGC
Source organism: Comamonas testosteroni (assembly GCF_030505195.1). Lineage (NCBI taxonomy): Bacteria > Pseudomonadati > Pseudomonadota > Betaproteobacteria > Burkholderiales > Comamonadaceae > Comamonas > Comamonas testosteroni. The sequence continues at coordinate 237,512 of NZ_CP129672.1, read as the reverse complement.
ATCGACGGCCGCGCAGTCCAGATCGGCTCAACGGCGGCACTGCTAGGCGACCCGCTGCGCTCGCTCGTGGCTGCTGCGCGGGTTGCCGCGGCGGCCGGCGAACCTCTGCAGGCCGGCTGGATCGTGCTGGCCGGCGGTGCCACGCCTGCGGAGTGGATCCACCCCGGCCAGCACATCTCTCTGCGCATGCAGGGTCTGGGCAGCGTCGGCTTCCAGATGGTCTGAGGCCAGAGCCTCTCCCAGTGTCTCTTCCCGTTCCAGACCAGGCCTACGGGCCTGGTCGTGGCGGCGCTGCGCTGTGCGTGTGCAGCGCAGCAACCGACTTTGGAGTTCTCAATGACCCGGAAATTCAAGGCTGCCATCATCGGCAGCGGCAACATCGGCACCGACCTGATGATCAAGATCATGCGGCACGGCCGACACATCGAGATGGGCGCCATGGTGGGCATCGATCCGGCATCCGACGGCCTGGCCCGCGCTGCCCGCCTGGGCGTGGCTACCACGCACGAAGGCGCCGAGGGCCTGACCCGGCTGCCCGTCTTCAAGGACATCGACTTCGTCTTCGACGCAACCAGTGCTGGTGCCCACGTGCATAACGATGCGCTGCTGCGCAAGCACAAGCCCGGCATCCGCATGATCGACCTCACGCCGGCCGCCATCGGACCGTACTGCGTGCCGGTAGTCAACGGCGAGCAGCACCTGGGCGCGCAGAACGTGAACATGGTGACCTGCGGCGGGCAGGCGACGATCCCCATGGTAGCGGCGGTCTCGCGCGTGACCAAGGTGCACTACGGCGAGATCGTGGCGTCCATCGCCAGCAAGAGCGCCGGACCAGGCACGCGAGCCAACATCGACGAGTTCACCGAGACCACCTCCAAGGCCATCGAGGCGGTCGGCGGCGCAACAAAGGGCAAGGCCGTGATCGTGCTGAACCCGGCAGAGCCACCGCTGATCATGCGTGACACCGTCTACACACTGAGCGATGCGACGGACGAAGCCGCCATCGCTGAGTCGATCGCGCGCATGGCTGCGGACGTGCAGTGCTACGTGCCGGGCTACCGGCTCAAGCAGGCCGTGCAATTCGACCACGTGTCCGACCTGAACGTGCCGGGCGTGGGTCGCATGTCTGGCCTGAAGACCACCGTCCTCCTTGAAGTGGAGGGCGCTGCGCACTACCTGCCGGCCTACGCCGGGAACCTCGACATCATGACCAGCGCAGGCCTGCGCACGGCCGAGCAGATGGCAGAACGCCTGGCCGCCAAGGCCGCGAATGCCTGAAAAGGAAACAGCACCATGAGCAATCCCAACTGGGCCGGCAAGGCCAAGCTTTATATCTCCGACGTCACGCTGCGCGACGGCAGTCACGCCATCCGCCACCAGTATTCGGTGGCGCAGGTACGGCAGATCGCGCAGGTCCTGGACGAGGCAAGAGTGGACTCCATTGAGGTCGCGCACGGCGACGGCCTGCAGGGCTCCAGCTTCAACTACGGTTTCGGTGCACACACCGACCTTGAATGGATTGAGGCCGCAGCTTCGGTAGTCAAGCACGCGAAAATCGCCACGCTGCTGCTGCCCGGAATCGGCACCGTGCATGACCTGAAGGCGGCCTATGACGCCGGTGCACGCATCGTGCGCGTGGCCACTCATTGCACCGAGGCCGACACCGCCCGACAGCACATCGAGTCGGCACGCAGGATGGGAATGGATACCGTCGGCTTCCTGATGATGAGCCATATGTCCTCGCCCCAGACGCTGGCCGAGCAGGCCAAGCTGATGGAAAGCTACGGTGCGACCTGCTGCTACGTGGTGGACTCGGGCGGTGCGATGAACATGAACGACGTGCGCGACCGAGTGCTGGCGCTGCGCGAGGCGCTGCAGCCAGAGACCACCATCGGCATCCACGCCCACCACAACCTGAGCCTGGGCGTCGCCAACTCCCTGGTGGCGGTCGAGTCCGGCGCCATCCGTGTCGATGCCAGCCTTGCTGGCATGGGCGCGGGCGCCGGCAATGGGCCTCTGGAAGTCTTCATCGCGGCAGCCGAACGTGCCGGCTGGACCCACGGCACCGACCTTTACAAGCTCATGGATGCCGCCGATGACATCGTTCGCCCGCTGCAGGACCGCCCGGTGCGCGTGGACCGCGAGACACTCGCGCTCGGCTATGCCGGCGTGTACAGCTCCTTCCTGCGCCACTCCGAGGCCGCGGCGAAGAAATACGGTCTGAAGACGGTAGACATCCTCGTGGAGCTGGGCAAACGCCGCATGGTGGGTGGCCAGGAGGACATGATCGTCGACGTGGCGCTGGATTTGCAGCAACGCGTCCAAGCCTGCAAGTCCTAGAGCAGCTAGAAGGTGTGCTGACTCAATCTTTCACATTAGCGAATCAGATTTACTTCTACGGAGCAATCGTGCCATTTGCGAGAAGAAACGTAATTTACTGAACTTGGATTTGAGGACGTAACAGGCGTTGATTGGTATGGCTTGCTCGTTCCTGCTCAAACGCCACAGTCGGTGATGGATAAGCTGAACGCCGAGACGGTTAAAGCCGTGTGGTCTTCTGCTGTCGCTGAATAACTTGAGAAATCGGGATTCGCCCCTTACAGCCTAAGCCCAGCTAAATTTTCTAAGCGCATCGAAGCAGAAACTTTGCGCTGGGCTCCAATAGTTAAGCAATCAGGATTCACAGCGGAGAGCTAAGGAAGGTCCACACCTGCCGCCGCACTCGCATCCGACACTAGCCCCAGCCCCTTTCATTCCCGGTACCCGCACAGGTCGGCCGATGGGTGCCTTGCCTCTTGGATATTACATGCAACCCTTGTATCGCCAGTTCCGCACGCAGGAACAGATCGACGCCGAGTACGACGTCGAGAAGTCGGTGCCCGACTTCATGATCTACGCCAAGCACTACGTCGAAGCGAGCGAAGCGCTGCGCAATAGCGTGGACGCACAGCTGGACGTCGCCTACGGCCCCACGCTGGACGAGACGCTGGACATCTTCCCGGCAGAGCAGCCGGACGCGCCGGTCTTCGTCTTCATCCACGGTGGCGCCTGGCGCATCCTAAGCAGCAAGGAGTTCTCGACCGTTGCTAACGGCATGCGTGCGCGCGGCATCACCACGGTCGTCGTGAACTATGCGCTGTGCCCCAAAGTCAGTATCGACGAGATCACGCGCCAGTCCCGCGCCGCGGTGGCTTGGGTTCTGCGAAACATCGCGCGCTACGGCGGTGACCCGCAGCGTGTGGTCCTTGGCGGCCATTCAGCCGGGGGGCACCTCACCGCCATGTGCCTGCAGACCGACTGGGAGGGCGAGTACGGACTGCCCAAAGATCCGCTCGCTGGGGCAGTTGTCGTCAGCGGCGTTTTCGAGATCGAGCCGTTCCGCTGGTCGTCGATCCAGCCCATGCTGCAAATCGACGATGGCGCCATCCGGCGCAATACGCCCCTGCACAGTGTGCGCAGGTGTGCCACACCGCTGCTCGTCTCGTGGGGCAGTGAGGAGCCGGCTGAGTTCGAGCGCCAGTCCCTTGCCTTCGTGCAGGCATGGTCCGATGCCGGCAACCGGGCACAGATGTTACCGCAAGAGGGCCGCAACCACTTCGATGCAATCTATGGCTTTGAAAAGGCCGGCCATCCTCTAACTGAATGGATCGTCAACGTAACTCGGATCTGAATCCTCTCTCCAAACATACGTCAAGAACAAAAATGAAAAGCATCAAATCTCCTAGTCTTCCCGCGCGCCGCACAATTCTGTCTGCCGGTGTTTCTGCTGCTGGCTTGGCCCTTGTGGGTCCAGTACTCGCGCAGGGATCCATCAATAAGTTGCCCAAGGTCTGGATGGACTTCGACCAAGTGGCATTGGACAAGGCTTACGATCAGGCTGCCTTGCTTCCCAATATTGAAAGCTTTATTGATCGTTGTGCTTGGAGCACTGCAGTCGCAAGGAGCAGGATTGGAGCACCTCGCATGATCAGTTAGGCGCCGTCAGTGCATGAAAAGCGGGAGTTGACCGCTGCAAACCAGACAGGGGCACCTGTGCATATCTTCATCCATGGTGGCGCATGGGCTGGCTCATCTGCAGCTCAATGGGGTTATATGGCGGTGATGCTCGTGGCCAACGGCGTCCACTATGTAGCGCCAGACTTCATCAACGCTATACAGTCCAAGGGAAATCTGCTGCCTATGGCAGAACAGGTGAAAAAGTCTATTGCGTGGGTATATAAGAACGCTGCGTCTTTCGGTTGAGATCGAAACCGCATTGAATTGTCTGGACACTCCTCGGGAGCACATCTTGCAGCGGCAGCACTCATGACCAACTCGCAGGCTGAGTTCGGCTTGCCCAATGACGTTGTTAAGGGCACAGTGCTGGTAAGTGGGTTGTACGATCTAAAGCCTGTGCGACTGTCTTCGTGCAATAAGTATGTAAACTTTGACGACAAAGATCGAACTTGGCCTGAGTCCCCTACGTCATAATCCTTTCTGGTTTCTATTTAAGTGTTAAACCGAACGCTCTTCTGTCAATGTCTCAAAATTCTGCATCGCCAACGCTGACTACCGAGGTTGAAGCACTTCTACGTAACTTTCGTCTCGAGGACGTTCCTTCCCATCTTTTGCGGCGCGCTCATTTTAAGGCCGAGGAGATCTTCAGCTCGAATTTTGCTTTGGAGGACGTAACTCCACGCCAGAAAGCTGCGCTTGTATTGCTTTACCAGGAGCCAGGTCTTATACAGAATGCGCTTGCGGAGCGCCTATCTATGGACCGTAATACTGTCGCAGACATGATCAAACGCATGAGCGCAAGTGGGCTGATTGAGCGAAAGCCTTCTCCCGGGGATGCTCGCGCGTATGAGCTTTATGTTGCAGGAGGTGGTATAGAGCTACTCAATAGAGTTATGCCTAAAGACGCTGCTGTTGAAGATCAACTATTGGATAAACTGCCTCCAGAGTATCGAGGTCTTTTTGTAAAGTGCCTACGAATAATTGCTGAATCCAAATAATAAAAATTTACAAGGTAAGTCGAATTGCTTTATATATTTTAGGCTATATCAATCACTAGAGGCTCTCCTAAATATCTATTAATCAATAATAGATATTTTAATAATAGCGCTAAAATAACTGTTTTACTATCCATTTTTAGAATATTGGCGCAAAGCCCTTCTCTGACTGTTGGGTATCTTAAATTCACCGTTGAGACGCAGGTTGGACAACTTTCGGGAATCATGCATAAAGCTCAGCAGAGAGGGGTGTTGTTGCATTACAGGGACTTCCCGTCAATGCAAGCGCTTTTTACTGACCTGTCTGCCAAGACGATCCGGGTGCTTGAAACTAGGAGCAGACTGCACATCAATAGACGGGGTTAGGCACGAGGTGTAGGCCCCCAGAAACAAACCGCGCAGCAGGGCCCTCGGGATCGCTGCATAACCCGTCCAAGATTTACGCCATACCCCCTTTCCAGGGGCTGTATTTGTGCGTCTCTTAATCCTGAGACAGGCGTTCAAGTTCCTGCACTCTGTAAGCCTGCGGGCTCACGCCCAAGTGCTTGCGAAAGAATCGACCGAAGTAACTCTCATCCTCGAAGCCAAGGCCATCGGCGATCTGCTTGATGCTTGCGTTGGTGTAGATCAGCTCGCGTTGGGCTTCGATGAGGACACGCTCATTAATCAGGTCGATGCTAGATTTTCCCAAGCTTTCGCGAGTGAGCCGGGAAAGCTGACCCGCGCTGACACCCAACTGCTCAGCATACTGCGCCACACTCCATCGATGGCGTATGTGCTCATCGATAAGGTTTCTGAACTTCTCCAACTGGAGAGACTTGCGCGAAAGTGCTGGCCAGGCTGCCGATCCCAGCGTTTCATTGAGCCGCGCCACCTGCACCAGCAGCGCGGTGATAAGTGAAAGGCCTGCAGCGACTTGTCCCGTCGCCGCCAGACGCCATTCCCGCTCTATGCTCAGGTACAACGGCATCAGGCCCGCCGTGTAGCGGCCATGCTCAGGCAGGTTGATGGCCAGCGGCTTGCGCAGCGTGGACAGCAGATCGGGCATGACTATCCGTGCCATTGCCTCCAGCGGTTTTTGTGCTGCTGTCACCACAACCCCGTTGACTTGTGGGTTGAACTCGAATCCGTGGACGCGGCCTTCGGGCACAACTACTAGGGCTGGTGCGCGCAGAGGCCAGCGTACATCGTCTAACAATGCGTTGCCCTGGCCCTCTGTCATGAGCAGGATCTGGATTAGCGACTGGTGCTCGTGAGGGTCGATCTCCCAGCCATACAACGGGGAGCGCTCGGGTATCCACTCGAAGTTAAACATGTTGCTGCCGCCCGCCGGCGCGTTGTCGCCATACATTGCGTAGTTGGGGATACGGCGCGTGCGGCTGCTGGGAGGAGAGTGACGTGGCATGCATGAAATGTCCTACCTGATGCGCTTTCATGCTTATAGGGATTACCCGTGATGAAATAGCCGCGCACGAAAAGTCCGGTTGTTTGCATGAATTGTCAAAGGACTTCGCGCAACGCGACTCAGAGAATGCGACTCTTCGGATTCAAAGGGAGTCGCTATGACGATAGAAACGGATCAAGCCGGCTGGTTGCAACTACAGAACCGGGTTTGCGTGGTAACGGGTGCAGCCAGCGGCATCGGCCGCGCAGTTGCTGAGGTACTGGCTACGCAGGGCGCACGCCTAGCCCTGATTGACAAGAATGCTGACGCGCTGCAGGTTCTGTCGCAACAACTCAAAGCGCAGGGGCGACAGGTGGCCGCCGTGGCCTGCGATACATCGAACGAGCAGCAACTGCAGGCAGCTGCATCTCAAGTAGAGAGCGAACTGGGTCCGGCCCATACGCTGGTGAACAACGCGGGCGTGTTACGCGCTGGTTCTCTTGAGACGTTGACGCTGGATGATTGGAATCTAGTGCTGTCCGTTGATCTAACAGGGTACTGGCTGGCCGCCAAGGCCTTTGGCGCGCAGCTGCGTTCGCATCGAGGAGACGGTGGCGCTAGCCTGGTGCATGTGGCTTCTATTGCTGGACATTTTCCGCAAAGCCACAGTGGTGCCTACAGCGCTGCCAAGGCCGGCGTGTGTCTGCTATCGCGCCAGTTAGCCGTGGAATGGGGGGCTGATGCGGTTCGAAGCAATGTAATCAGCCCCGGAATGATCCGCACTCCGCTGTCGGCCGATTTCTATGCACAGCCTGGTGTGGAACAGGCGCGTTCTGCGGCTACCGCCAGCAGTCGCGTGGGAGAGGCCGAGGACATCGCCCATGCAGTGGCTTTCTTGGCCAGCCCGCGCGCAGGCTATGTAAATGCGGCCGAAATTATGGTTGATGGCGGCATGTCGTCCAAGTTGATGGACATGGTGCCACGCCCCGGCTTTAGCCACGCACGCTGATCAGGAAGGTAGATCAATGTCGAATGCAATCGAATGCGATGTGGTGGTCGTGGGCAGTGGCGCAGCTGGCTTAGCCGCTGCAGTGACGGCGCGAAAACGCGGGCTGGACGTGGTTGTGCTGGAGAAAGAGCCGGTCTTCGGGGGCACTACTGCGCTGTCAGGGGGCGTGTTGTGGATCCCGCTCAGTAGCCATGGCCGTAAACAGAACATGGCAGACAAGGTGCAGGACGTTCGTCGCTACCTGATGGGCGAGACCGGTGAGCACTACAACGAGGCGGCGGTCAGCGTCTTTATTGAGCAGGGGCCGAAGATGGTGGAATTCTTTGAGCGCGAAACGGCCATGCAGTTTGTGCCCACGCTCTACCCAGACTACCACCCCGACGCTGCAGGCGGCGTGGACATAGGCCGCTCTATCTTGGCCAGGCCTTATGACATCCGTGGTCTAGGCAAGGACATGCAACGGCTTAAGCCCCCGCTCAAGACCATTACCTTTATGGGCATGATGTTCAACTCATCTAATGCCGATCTCAAGCATTTCTTCCGCGCTACCAAATCGTTGACTTCGTTCTTGTACGTTTCGAAGAGACTGGCGACGCACATGAAGGAGTTGTTGCTGTACCGGCGTGGCATCAACGTGACCAGTGGCAATGCGCTTGCTGCGCGTTTGGCGCAGTCAGCACTGGACCTGAGTATTCCCATACTGACCAATACGCCAGCCAAGCAGGTGCTGATGGAGGGTGATCGTGCTGTCGGCGTTCTTGCAGCCACGGAGGGTGGTGAGCGGCGCATCGTTGCCCGTCATGGTGTGGTACTGGCCGCTGGTGGCTTTCCTCACGATGTAAAGCGTATTGCTCAAGCCTATCCACATCTGCGCCGGGGCCACGAGCATCTATCCCCAACGCCAGTCGGTAACACCGGAGATGGCGTAAGCATGGCCGAGGCTGCTGGCGGTATGGTGGATATTCGCCTCAAAGACTCAGCAGCCTGGATGCCTGTGAGTAAGGTCTATTTAGGGGGCGGCGAAGTGGGCGTGTTCCCCCATTTGCTGGATCGCTACAAACCCGGCGTGATTGGTGTGCTGCAAAACGGTCGACGCTTTACCAATGAATCCAACTCCTACCACGACGTAGGGGCGGCCATGATAGAGGCTTGCGCTGGATTGGCAGAAACCGCCATGTGGCTGCTCTGTGACAAGGCCACTCTCTCCAAGTACGGCATGGGCTATGTCAAGCCCGCTCCAATGCCCATAGGCCGCTTTTTGCGCAATGGCTATTTGATTGAGGGCCGTACGCTAGCAGAACTGGCAGACAAAGCGGGCATAGATTCGCAGGGACTTGAGGCCACGATACAAGCATACAACCGGGACGCGGTGCGCGGCGAGGACCCTATATTTGGCCGTGGCAAAACAGCTTTTAACCGCTATTTGGCTGACCCCGAGCACCGACCCAACCCCTGTGTGGCCCCCGTTCAAAACGGCCCCTTCTACGCGGTCAAAGTTGTTATGGGAGATCTGGGTACGTTCGACGGCGCGCGCACTAGCGTGGTCGGCGAGGTGCTCAGGCGCGATGGCTCGACTATCGAGGGGTTGTATGCAGTGGGCAACGATCGCGCCAGCATCATGGGGGGCAACTATCCGGGAGCGGGTATCACCCACGGGCCGAATATGACTTTTGGCTATGTCACGGCGAATCACATTGCTGATCGGGCGCTGAATGGCGGGGATGCGTTATGAGTGCAAAGGCCTTGATCGACCACCGCGTCTACACCATCGCTCTGCGCAAAATGCCCGAATTCTTGGAGGTGTTCAACTCCCTGGCCATGCCAGTGTTGATACAGACCCTGGGGCATCCGCTGGGTTTTTACACCAGCCTCGTGGGGCCACAGAACCAGTTTGTGCATCTGTGGGGTTACGACAGCCTTGCTGACTACGAACTTCGCAGTCGCGCGCGAGATCTGCATCCGGATTTTCCTGCCTATTTGAAGGCCTCGGGGCATTTGATCACTGCGCAGGAGACTCGATTGATCCACGCAGTCGAAATGCTGGGTTGGAAGCGCTAGATCTTCCACCTTCTCCCGCTCGACTTACGCAAATCCGATTTAAACAAGACGTTGCTCGCTGGTAACGTCCTTTGTGCATGTGTAGTTGCGTAAGTCCTGCTCCTAACTATCTACAAGACGGAGACAAACTATGACGCATTCTCTTTCCCGCTTTCTGTCGCGCCGCACCTTGCTGAGCGCCACGGTGGCAACACTGAGCCTACAGGCCGGCGTTGAAGCCCATGCCCAGGCAATGTGGCCAGCCAAGCCTATACGCTTCGTCGTGGGCTTTCCTGCCGGCGGTTCTACCGATGTCATGGCCCGCGTAGTGGGTGCTGCCATGGCCAAGTCGCTGGGCCAGCCTGTTGTTGTCGATAACCGGCCAGGTGCCAGTGGCAACATTGCAGCTAGCGAGACCATCAAATCAGCGCCCGATGGCTATACCTTTATGGTGGCACCTATTTCGGTGCAGACGGCGAACCCCTTTCTGTTCAAGCCTGCGCTGAATCCTGAACGTGACCTACGCCCCGTGGCCAGCCTGGGCTATGCACAGCTCTACTTGGTGGCTAAAAAGGATTTGCGCGCCAAGTCGGCCACTGAGCTTGTAGCGATGGCCAAGGCGGCTCCTGGCAAGCTGAGTTACGGGTCTGGTGGTGCGGGAACGCAGATGCACCTAGTTGGTGAGTTGTTCAAGCAACAGGCCAATGTTGATGTGGTGCACGTACCCTACAAAGGCGCTGCGCCTGCGTTGCAGGACGTGCTGGCTGGCCAAATTGACTATTACTTTGATCCTGCAAGCGGCATTTCCCACATCCGCGAAGGGCGTGCGCGTCTGCTCGCTGTCACTGGCTCCAAGCGATCGCCCTTCTTTCCCGACGCACCTACGTTGACCGAACTGGGTATTAAGGGTGTTGAGCTCGGCAACTGGTTCGGCGTCTTCGCACCAGCCAATACGCCAACCGAAATCACCGTTCGTTTGGAGCGGGAAATCGTCAAGGCCATCGCTCAGCCCGAAGTCAAGCAGCGTTTTGCCGACCTCGGCACTGAATCTGTCGTGCAGGACGCGGTCGCCTTCCGCAAGACGATTGCAGCAGAGACCAAGGTGCTTTCTACATTGATCCGCGAGCGCAATCTCGTAGTCGACTGACATGAGCCTTTTTGCTTTCCGCCCGCAATACAACCACAGGGGAATCCATCCATGCACCTTGTCTTGTCTTTAAAACCGCGCTGCGGCAGACAGTTCGCTGCCTTCTCAATTCTCTTAGCCACCGGAGCAACTGCCTGGGCGCAGTCGTCCGTCACTATTTATGGTTCACTGGACCAATATGTCAGTCACTTGCGTAGCAGCTCCGGCAAAAATATCACCGCGTTGGAGGATGGCGCCGTACTGCGCAGTCGGCTCGGCTTTCGTGGCAAGGAAGAGCTGGGCGGCGGTCTCCATGCCAAGTTTCAGCTGGAGATGGGTATCAACGCCGACAACGGGACTCAGGCCGAAGCCACGCGCGGCTTCGACCGCCAGAGCTGGGTGGGGTTGGGCGGTGGTTGGGGTGAGGTGCGACTAGGCCGGCAGAACACAGCGTTGCTGAATAGCGGCGGTGCTATCGATTTTACGGGGCGCACTTTAGGATCGATGGTGAACAACTTCGGCGTACCTGCGCGTTTCGACAACGATATTGCCTACATCTCGCCTCGCGTGGGCGGCCTCCAGGCAGAGTTGCACTACGCCATGGCGGAAACCGGGGCTCCATCTCGGCAAGCCCTCTACCAGGCGGGTGTTGACTACATGAATGGCTCGTATCAAGTAGGCTACACGGGCTTGTACGCACGTGCGCCACAGAACGCGCCATACAAGGCACCTGTGCGCTACGACAACGTCTATGCCAACTACGATCACGGCAAGGGCAAGATCTACTTGGCCCTTGCGCGCAGTAACAACAGTACCGCCAGCGTAGCTGGCAACAATGCTGGCTCTATCCTTAGCAATATAGGTGGGGTGGTAGCAGGGACGAATGCTGACGTGGGCCGGTACTACCGGATCTGGCAGGTCGCGGCTGACTACCGAGTGCTGCCAAAACTGCGTTTAGGCGCCCTATGGGGCCAGATCAATGGACCTCATGGAGAGGGAGCCAAGGGCGCAACGTTAGCTGCATACTATGACTTGTCTAAGCGAACGATGCTGTTCGCGCTGGCCGAGCGGATGGCGAACGAGCGCAACACGGGGTTCCGGCTCGCGGGATCGGGAGGGCTGAAATCCAACCTCGCAGGAGATGACGTGAATGGGCGCACGATCAAGGGCGTTCAGGTTGGAGCGGTACACCGATTCTGAGCTTGCCCGAGAAGCAAGCTGAATGTATGGTCCCAGGAAGTCATGGTGCATTCTTCAGCCTGGAACAGGAGAAAGCACTATGGCAATCCGCCTGCATGGCAGCGCCCGCACGACGCCGCGTATCCGCGCAGAACTCCAGCTAGCCACCGGATCCCATCGGTCTTTGGCCAAGCGCTATGCCAAGACCATGGCCAAGTGGCGTGCGCGCACCTCTGTTCTCAATGAGCGCATGGCTCCTCGGTACAGAGCAAGCCAGCATCTTTCTCAAGAGCAAGAACACTTTGCAATTGGATTACGCAAGCAAAGGCATCTGTCGCTGGACGATCTCATGGGGCAGCTCCTGGAGACGGCACCCAGGCTCAGCCGCAGCGCCTTGCATCGATGCCTGCAGCGTCACGGCATCTGCCGACAGCCCGCGATGCAGGTGCCACGAAGGCTCGGAAAGTTTGAAGAAACGACGCTGGGCTTCGTGCACATCGACCGCGCCGAAATGAAGATCTTCAGCGGCAAACAGCACATGTTTGTCGCCTATATCTATTTCGGCATACGAGGAGACACCTTGATTTACTGGACTGGAAAAGGGTGCTTGGCGATAGCCGTTCCTCTTGCAACCTCTTTGGTTGGTGCTGCAGTGAATAGGTTTGCGTTTCATGGTCAGTTGTCAAACGATCAAATCTCCAGCCCTTCATTGATATGTGCCGCTCTCATCCTCCAATTCCTGATCCACCGTTTTCCTGATCTCCGCATGAGAGAGGAGCCGCCAGACAATGGTGAGGGCAATTCTTCTTCACCTTACTTCACGAAAGTCGAGCCTACATACGAACGTGTCATCAAATTTCTAAAGGTGAGGAGGCATGCGCCGCATACGTTTTGGTGGATTCCGTTAAGCGTATATCCCATCATCATCGGCGGCTTTGGTATATCGAAGCTATTCTCGCTGCGATGATTCGTATGCCAACCCATCCATCAAGCAGGGCGCAGCGCCGACGCGCATCGCCCCTTACGTCAAACGCGATGGGCCGAATGAAAACATTCGTTGTTGAAGGTGCAGCAATCGCCGATGAAGCGTCGTTTCATGAGGTGTTCCTCAAGGCGTTCGATTTCTCCGCCTTCTATGGGAGGAGCATGAATGCATGGGCTACTTTGATGGCGGCGTCCACATCGGCGGCCGAGCCCAGGCTGGTGCGCGCAATGGGCTGCTGCGTGGAGGGATTGATCACCTCCAGGGTGCGCGGGGTGGCCGTATCCACCCATTGACCGTTGATATAGAACTGCAGATGGTCTTTCATGCAATGCTCCGGATGTCGTATGTATTTGCGGAGAACTAGTTCAGGCAGCTTGAACTTGGGAGGCTATCAATGAAGACGGTGTATCGAAGGTGACTCGTTGGTTTACCCGGTGATGGGGCCAGTAATCAGCGACAGCGTAGTGCTGCGTGCTCCTGTTATCCCATATCGCAATGCCGCCAGCTTCCCACTGGTGATGCACCATGAACTCTGGTCTCTGTAGCCAGCCAAGTAGAAAATGAAGGACCCCACGAGCTTCATGGCGGTCGATTCCAATGATGTTTCGGGTGAAGTCGGCATTCACGAATATGCATTTACGGCCTGAGTCAGGATTCACTCGGACCACAGGATGTGTGACCGGCTTGCCTGCCTTGATTGCAGCGATGAGAGCTTCGTCTCCCTTTTTTCCAAGGTATTCACGAAAGCCTGATTGTTCCCAGGTGTGCACGGCACTCAACCCCTCCAAGTACTGTTGCATGCCGGGGGATAGCCATTCAAAGGCTTTGCTGGTGCTGCTCCAGCAAGTGTTTCCACCAGCTGGAGGAGTCACGGTGATCTGTATCGCTGTTCCTAATGGGGGGTTGAGCTTCCAGCTGATGTCTGTATGCCAGTTGTCGATGGCCGGCGGTCGGTCGCGGTCGGACACGATCATTTCCATCTCGGGAGCATTCGCGTTGCGGTCGAAATAGGAGCCATTTGAGATCGGTCCAAATACCTGCCCCAATGCAATGTGTTGCTCTGGTGTGATTGTTTGCGGTTTGAAGAAGATGACCTCGAAGTCGAACAACGCCTGGCGAAGTTCAGCCTTAACTTCATCAGTCAGAGGCTTCGTGAGATCAACGCCTTCGATCCAAGCCGCGAAGTTCGGCATTCTGGGGACCGGCTGTATGTGCTTGTAGCGGCTAGCAATATCGATCAACTCCATGGGTGTGGTATTGGCCATGTTCAATGCCTTTCAGGGATAGCAGGTGGTAGTGAGAGAACTGCTTACTGCCAGTGCAGCAGGCGTTTTTCGAGCCAGGTCATGAAGCGCACGATGCCAACCCCTAGCAATGCGAGTACCAGCAGGAGAGCCATAACGCCATTGATATCGAAGGTGGAGCCGAGATAGGCCAAGGTTTGGCCCAGGCCCTTTTCGCTTGCGATGATTTCGGTGCCGACAACTCCGAGCAGGGCATAGATCAACCCTAGTCTGAGTCCTGAAAAGATCACTGGGACCGCACCAGGCAAAGTGACCTCGAAGAACGTTGTGCCGGCTTTCGCCCCCAATGTCTTGCATAGCGTCAAGTGGTCCTGGCTCACCCCGCGGATGCCAGCTACAGTCGCAGAGAGAACGATGAAGAAGGTAAGCGAGCAGCCAACGGCAATCTTGCTGCCTATTCCAAGGCCGAACCACAGGATGAACAGCGGTGCCAGAGCAATACGTGGCATCACATTGAGCGCGTTGAAGTAGGGGTCAGCGAATCTCTCGATCGCAGGCCAGCGAACAAAAATGAGTCCAACGGCGAATGCGGCCAGGCTGCCCAGAACAAAAGACGCGGCTACAGCTGTCAGAGTCCAGCCTAGGTCGCTCCAAAACTTTGCTGTTCTTACGTTTTCCCAAAGGTAGGCCAGTACTCCACTTGGTTGGCCAAAAAATGTCGGATCAACCCATTTACGCGAAGAGGCGATCTCGGCAAATCCCAGCATTAAGGCTATGAAAACGATGTGCAAGAGTACCCACTGCAGTCGATTAGCCTTCATGGTGTACCCACCCCGATTCAAGCTGCGACCAGAGAGTCGCATAGAGTTCGTGGAAACGTGGCGACTTTTGCAATTCACGAATTGAGCGAGGTCGCGGTAGGTCAATCGGCACGTCTGCAATGATGCGTCCTGGCCTGGACGACATCACGATCACACGATCGGAAACGGCGACAGCTTCTGCCAAATCGTGAGTGACGAACAAAGCCGTTTGTCGGTGCTGATGACAGAGGCATAGAAGCAAATCTTGAAGCTGCAACTTGGTTTGCGCATCAAGTGCTCCAAATGGCTCATCCATCAACAGCAGCGGTGCATCCAATGCAAATGTCCGTGCGAGAGCAGTACGCTGACGCATGCCGTGCGAAAGTGCCTTCGGCAATGCATTGGCATGCTCTGCAAGGCCTACCTCGGCGAGCATTTTTCGTGCGCGTTCAAGGCTTTGTTTCTTGGTTTGCCCTCTGACCTTTGAGCCAAAGGCGGCGTTTTCCAAGGCGGAACACCACGGCAAGAGGCTATCGCGCGCGAGCATGTAGCCGATTTGGGGATTACCGGATCGTGGAGGGCTACCCATCACTTTGATGGATCCGGAACCCGTGCTTTCAACCAGGCCCGCACACAGATTTAGCAAGGTTGTCTTACCGCAGCCGCTTGGGCCAACGAGAGAGACAAATTCGCCTTCGGCAATATTCAGAGAGATGTCCGCCAGAACCGGATTGTTGCCGTCGAAGCTTAAATGCAGGCCATCTACGGCAACCGCAGGCTGTCTGGAGGCAAGAGCGTTGGGAATGGGCATATCGCCTCCGCTCACTGCACCAGCAGCGTAGAGGTGTCCACCACCTTGCTGATCTGGCCTGTACGTTGCATATACCTCGCTGTATCCTGGAAGGCCTTGGGATCTACAGGAAATTGCAAAGAGGGCAAAGAGTTACGCAGCGAGACCTCAAGAATCTGGTCTCCATTCGGAATATTGATCTTGAAGGTGTCTTGCGCAATCTTGAGCAGTGCCCCAAAGTTTGCGGGGTTCTGCGCAAACTCACTCGCTTCAATCATGGCCCTTCGGTACCCCTCTATCGCCTTAGAGTTTTTCTGAAGAAATTCATCGCGCACGACTTGCAGCATCGAGGCTCCGTCGGTCTCCAGGACATCACTGGGACCTTGCCCCTTGCGGGGATCAACCACCATCCGGCATACCTTCGACACTTCGCAAAAGCCATCCATCGGGGTGAAAAGCATCAGCCCATCAATCTGCTTCTGCGAGATCGCAGGAAAGGCGGTGTTGGGCGAGCCGACCGCAACAATCGTGACGTCCTGGGTAGACATGCCTGCACCCTTGAGCAGGCTCACCAACTGGAACTCGGCTGCGCCGCCTCTTGCTGTAACGCCGATTTTCTTGCCTTTGAAATCCTGCATGACCGCCGGATAGCCATGGGCCGCATTGGGCGTATCCAAGCCAGCTCCCGCCATGAGGAAGAATGTGGGTCCGCGAGCTCCGCTGCCAATCGCTTTGACTGCAGCTCCCTTGTTCGCAGCCTGGACAAGAACCTCCGGAGGCGTAAATGCGACGTCGAGATCTCCCGCCAGCAGTGTCTGCATCGCTAACGGAGCCTGCGGAATGCTGCGCAATTCGCACGTGATGGCATGCTTTGCGCAGAGTCCATTCGCATTGGCGACACGAACCAGAAAGTTGCCCAAGCCGGGATAGTCCTGTATGCGCAAGACGACGGACTGAGCCATAGCCGAAGTGGATAGCGCCGATACAGAAGCTATAGCGAGAGCGATCAGTTTTTTTCGAATCATGGTAATCCGTTCCGTTGGAGAGAGAGTTACGACAATCGGTATGCAAACGGATTAAAAAATCGACCAGCCAATTGAATTGCGCCTCAGGTGACAATGTTCGGATGAACACCAAGCTCGACTTCCCTAGGCGTCTATCGGGTGACCGTTACCGCGTGGATTGGCTTGCGAACTTCCCTGAGCCCTCTATGCAGCGGCTTCGTGCCATTGGCATCAAGCGAACGTTCCACGACGGCCAACTCGTACAGAAAAGAGGTGACTCTGCACAGAGCGTGTTGGTTGTGTTGTCAGGACGTCTGCGCTCTGTGGGCTACACCCCAGGAGGGGCCGAGCAATTTACGCGTTGGATGGAACCAGGCGAAATCAGCGGTTTTAGTTCGGTGTTGGGAAATGCGCCGGTGCCGGTAGACCTTGTCGCAACCGGAGACGTCGAACTTCTAATCTTGCCAAGTCAGCCCTTGCTCGAGGTCTTGGCAAGCGATGCTCTGGCATCTTTGGCAGTGGCACGTGCACTAAGCCTGCGCGTGAACGAATTGTTCGACATGATCTTCATCAGGGCTGAAGAGACTCTCAATGCGAGAGTTTGGGCGACGTTGCAACGCATAGCAGCTGAAAACGGAAAGCCTGTTCACGGCAATGTCGTGCTTCGCATTTCTCAAGGTGATCTCGCGCATGCCGTTGGAGCGTCTCGTCAAAAAGTCAACCTCGAACTGCGCGAACTTCAAGCACAAAAGAAGATTCGCCTGGGTTATCGCTGGATTGAAATTTTCTGCAGCGCATAGCCCTGAGCAGGTCAGGTCTAGCATCGGCAGCTTGGTTTTAGACTGGTGCTTTTATGCAGAGGTTCCCTAAGGAGCCTCTGCATAAATCTTTTCTGTGTCTGCTATCGCGGCCTTTGACAGTCATTGCGCAATATTCGGCAACGAGAAATCAATAGCTTAGAAGTGATTGGCGATGCATCAATGATGGTGCGGATGCCTTATAGCGGGTAGTTTCTGATTTATTCAGAGCTCTTCCAAGGGTGGCGCAGAGCCTTAGCCCTGGGGTTTCACTCCTCAAACGCTGCCATGCTGTGCACGTCAAGCTCTGCCAAGTGCTCGGCGGTTCGCCTGCCGACACCCATGCATCGCCAACGGGCGTGCATTCCATCAGCAATTGCTGATCGCCGACCGGCAGCCCGGCAAAGTTGCACACACGCCGCAGGTGCGCCGGACAGGTGCTTGCAGGTGAGATCCCCGTCCATCTCCGCCACCACTATGTCGTCATGCTGGGGGCGGAAGAACTCATCCACCAAGAGCATGAATTTCCTCAACTCCATTTGGTCGTCTCGGATACGTTGGTATGTTTGTAACAATTGGTATATTTGAGCCAGCAATAATTAAATGAATGAGGGAGCCGAGATGCTAGTGAGTCGTGGATCTGCGGGCCTGTTGGGCTTAGCGCTGTTGTTGGTCGGCTGTACAGGTAAGGGCATCGATGCTCCCTTGGCAACAACTGATGAAGCAGCTTACAGAGCGTCGCTGAACAAGGCATGGCCAGACATGAGTGCCCATCAGCAGGAGGCATTCAACTGGGCTGTAAGCAATTTCAGTCTGCAGCAGCTGATTGCGAAGTACTCGAGCATGACGCCGCGTGTCGTCATCAGTCGTGAGGCAGATGAGTACATACAGCTGAAAACCCAGCAGGCAGCAAAGAGTGCAGCAGAGCTGGCGGCCAATGCAGAGAGACTGACGCAGCAAGAGCTGTCTCTGAAGGGCGTGGAGGCAGAGCTGTCCAAGATCTCGGCCCGAGGACTGACGATTCAGAATCGATTTGGATTTGGCAAGGACTTTGTCTATGAAGTCAGCAACTCGAGTAAATTCAATTTGTCATCTGCCCAATGGGATGCCTGGTTGTTCTTGAATGGTGAGGAAACCAGCACGCGTCATTGCAAGGTCTACAGCACTTTCAAGTACGAGGGCGGCTTGCGTGCCGGCGCAAGCATGAGGAAAAACTATGAAGTTGGCTTCATGGCTTGCGACAACTGGAACACCTTGGAGGTTCAGAATGCCAAAAGCAAGCAGTACCAACTGAAGCTTGAATTTGCTTCGGTAAAGGACTTCGACGAGCGGCAAATCCTGCCAGTGATTTCGCCATCGAGAGCCGATTATGAAAAAGCTATCACTGATGCAGGCAAGGAAGTTGAGAATGCCAAGATGTACAAGGAATCGTTGAAATAAGAGCTGTCTGGGCAGCGCTAAGCATCAGCTTCGGTTGCATCCATCGCGTCTGTATTGCGCTCCATCTGCACCTTGCTGGTCAGAGCCCCATTGCCCAGCGCATGGGTGACTTCTGGCACCACCAGACCTGGCCATCAATTTCAGGCTTGAACCCCGTCACGCGCACAGGGGTCTGCGGCATCAGCGCTGGCGCAACGATGGCCTGATTCAGATCGAGGCGTAGCCATGCCTCGATTGATGCGCTGCCGCTCGCTCTTGGCTGCGGCCCGCGCGTCAGCCTCAATGCCGAAGGTTTCCTTCATGGTCTTGAGGTTGCAGTCCTTCTTGCCTGCAATCACTTCCTTGCGCTTGCCAGACTTTCGGTCGTTCCAAAGCGCATTGACGCCGTCATAGGCATCGCGGGTGCTGCTGGCTCAGCGGTGCTGGTCGCCCCGATGCGGGTGATTTCGAGGTTTGGCAGGCTCTCGCCCTTGCTGGTTTGGGTGCCGTTGACGGGCATGAAGGACAGGTGTTTTTTCTTCACCGTGGCCACGGTGTCATATTTGCGCGCCAGCCGGGTGATGAAGTGCATGCCTGATTCATTGGTCTGGTCGATGTGCCGGACCCGGGTGGCGCCCAGCTTGGCATCCACCTTGCGGGGGAGCTTGTTGCGCTTGGGCAGCGTGGCCAGGATGGAGCCCAGGCATGGTGTCATGCCAGCTTTTCTCGGTGCGCTTGCATATCTCGCCGCACAGATCGGCAGCACGGGCGCGGATGGTGATGATGTCCGGGGCGCCGCTGTGCTCGGGTTCGTTCACCATAAAGGTGCCTTTGTCGATCAGCTGAGCTCCTTGCGACCCCAGCTGCGTATTCCGGTCAAACTGACCACCCGTGCCGGATGCTGCTGACCAGTCTGCTGGTCATGACCGACTGAGCTCGGCCAAAAGCGGACCTTGGACTCCTTGACGGCAATGACTGCTATCGAATGGCATAAGAGTCTAGGAAGACTGCCACCCACCGCCCAGTGCCTTGAAGGCAGCGACTGCGGCGCGCGTCGATTCAGTCTGTGCCTGCACCCGCGCGTCGGACGCGCGCAGCAAGCTGTCGTCTGCTTGCAAGACCTCGATCAAGCTGACAACGCCTTTTTGGTATGCCGCAAACGAAGCTGCTCGTGCTTGACCGAGCGAGTCCACTCCTTGGGAGAGCACGGCAGTTTGTTCTTCACGCCTGACCAGGGCAGAAAAAGCGTTTTCTACGTCTTCGGTTGCGCGCAGCGCCGCGAGCCGATACGCCGCCAGCATTTCGGCCTCTTGTCCCTTGGCCTGCTCAATCTGTGCATTGATGCGGTCGAAGTCAAACAAGCGCCAGCGCAGGCCGAGAACGCCAGCGGCCTGGCTGGCACCGCTGGTGAACAGATTGCCGCTGGACACTGCGGTGGCGCTGCCGATCAGTCCACTCAAGGAAAGTTTGGGGTAGTACTCGGCGACAGCCACGCCGATACGCGCGTTCGACGCAGCCAAGCGACGCTCGGCTGCAATCAGGTCTGGCCGCCGCCTCAGCAGGTCGCCCGGTGATCCCGTGGCTGTGATCTGCGGAGCCAGCGGGATGTTGGTGGTCTTGGCAAGTTCCTCCCGGTGTGTGCCGGGTGGTGTCCCGAGCATCACGTCGAGGGCGTTCGTGGCGCTATCCAGGCCCGCTTCAAGAACGGGGACAGATGCCTGTACCTGGGCCAGCGCTCCTTCGACCTGCCTTACCTGTAAGTCAGGTGCCAAGCCCTTGCCGTTGAGAAGTTTGATGGTCGAGAGCAGTTCCTGCTGTGTCTGCACCTGGCGCCGCACGACATCCAGACGGGCTTGCAATCCACGGATGCTTATATAGATGTCGGCGGTCTGCGCGGCCACTGTCAGCCGCGTGGCGGCCGCACCTGCTTCTGAAGCCTGGTAGTCGGCAAGCGCCGCTTCTCGGCCACGGCGCAGCCCACCGAACACATCCAGTTCCCAGCTTGCAGTGAGATTGGCTTCGTAGGAGCTGCCGTAACGGTCAAAGCCACGCGCTGAGTTCAGGACTTGCCCCAACGGCGTTTCAACGGATTGGTAGGCTCTGGCCGCCTGAGCGCCGATATTGCCGGACGGCAACAGCGCAGCATTCATCGCACCGAGACCCGCACGTGCTTGCGTGACCCGGGCGGATGCCTGTGCGATATCGAGGTTCTGGTCAAGGGCCATCGTGACGTACCGCGTCAGTTGCGGATCGTCGAAACCTGTCCACCAAGTGGCGAGGCCGGCATTGGTGGCTGCATGCCGAAGATCCATTGCAGCCTGACCATGAAACTGCGCAGGCATGGGGGCGTCGGGTTGAACGTAGTCGGGGCCGACGGCGCAGCCGGCCAGAAGGCAGGCAACAGTGAGCGCGGAAAGAGTGTGTTTGGGCACCATGGGCGTATTCCACAAAAGCAGAGGGTGACTATAGTACCAAACAGTCACAGGTTGTCCAGTCTTTGTGGTTGACGTAAGCTGGAGCCTATGAAGAAAACAAGCGCTTATCCCGTCTCGGCCCGAGGCCCGGCCGATCACGAGGTGCGAAACCAGATCGTCACAGCGGCCACCGAACACTTCAGTCGTTACGGCTATGAGAAGACGACCGTCTCCGACCTCGCCAAGGCCATCGGCTTCTCCAAGGCGTACATCTACAAGTTTTTCGAGTCCAAGCAGGCCATCGGCGAAATGATCTGTGCGAATTGCCTGCGCCAGATCGAAACCGAGGTCGGGGAGGCCGTGGCCCAGACCGATCTTCCACCGGAGAAGCTGCGGCGAATGTTCAAGACCGCCTCCGAAGCAAGCCTTAAGCTGTTCTTTCAGGATCGCAAGCTCTACGAGATTGCGGCCTCCGCCGCCACGGAGAACTGGCAGTCGGTGATCGCCTTTGAAGAACGCATCCAGAAGCTGCTGCAAGACGTCTTGCAGGCAGGCCGGCAGACTGGCGACTTTGAGCGCAAGACCCCTCTGGATGAGACCGCAAAGGCGATCTACCTGGTGATGCGCCCCTACCTCAATCCGTTGCTTTTGCAACACAGCTTTGATTACGTCGAAGAGGCGCCGGTGCACCTGTCCAACCTGGTGCTCCGCAGCTTGTCTCCATGACGCATGGCCCAAAACCAATTGTGACTATTGACTAAATTAGTCACTGGTACCAAAATAAAAGTCCAATCACTTCGTCGATGGGACTTTTATGCTCCGGCGCCGCCTCGCTACCTCTACCCTCATCTGTGCATTGCCCCTCGCACTGGCCGCGTGCGGCGACAAAGCGACATCTGACCCGCGCACCGAAGCACCGTTGGTGCGTACCGCCACCGTCGCAGGCGCAAGCTCCGCATCACGCTCGTTTACCGGAACCGTCGCCGCGCGAGTACAGAGCGATCTAGGATTCCGTATCGCCGGCAAGGTGCTGGAACGGCTTGTGGATGCCGGGCAAACCGTCAAGCGCGGCCAGCCGCTCATGCGCATCGACCCCGTTGATCTGAAGCTCGCGGCCCAGGCGCAGCAGGAAGCAGTCGCTGCGGTACGGGCACGGGCGCAGCAGACCGCCGAAGATGAGGCTCGCTACCGCGACCTGCGTGGCACGGGAGCGATTTCGGCATCGGCCTACGATCAGATCAAGGCGGCAGCGGATACCGCGAAAGCCCAGCTCAGCGCGGCCGAAGCCCAGGCCCTTGTTGCCCGCAATGCAAGTGGCTATGCGGAACTGGTCGCGGACAGCGATGGAGTCGTCATGGAAACGCTCGCCGAGCCTGGGCAGGTGATCAGCGCTGGGCAGACTGTCGTGCGCCTGGCCCGTGCCGGACAGCGCGAGGCCGTGATCCAACTGCCGGAGACCCTGCGCCCCGCGATCGGCTCGACGGCACAGGCCACGCTCTTTGGCAAAACAGGTGCTGGCGTTCCGGCCAGACTTCGCCAGCTCTCCGATGCTGCGGATCGGCTTACCCGAACTTTCGAGGCCAGGTATGTGCTCGACGGCGAATTGGGGAGCGCCCCGCTGGGCAGCACCGTCACGATCCAGATTCCGAAAGTGGCAGCGTCAGCGCAGAGCAGCTTGCAGGTGCCCATTGGCTCCATTTTCGATGCGGGTAAAGGGCCAGGCGTTTGGCTCATCAGCGGTAAGCCGGAGGAAGTGTCCTGGCGCCCTGTGACGATCGAGCAATTGGGTAACGACAGCGCCCAAATTGCTGGCCAGCTCAAACAAGGCGACCAAATCGTTGCCTTGGGTGCGCACTTGCTTAAAGAAGGTGAACAGGTGCGCATAGGCACTAAAACCACTCAGACGGCCGCCACGGCGCAAGGAGTACGTCCGTGAGCGAGCGCCGATTCAACTTGTCTGCGCTCGCCGTGCGCGAGCGCTCCATCATGCTGTTTTTGATCTTGCTGATTACCGGCGCCGGCATTCTTGCGTTCTTCCAACTCGGACGCGCAGAAGATCCGCCGTTCACGATCAAGCAGATGACGGTCGTCACCGCCTGGCCGGGCGCCACGGCGCAGGAGATGCAGGATCAGGTTTCAGAGCCGCTGGAAAAGCGCATGCAAGAGCTGCGGTGGTACGACCGGACGGAGACCTATACCCGTCCCGGCTTGGCCTTCACGATGGTTTTCCTGCGCGACAGCGCTCCGCCTTCCGAGGTTCAAGAGGAGTTCTATCAGGCCCGCAAAAAGCTTGTGGATGAGGCCAAGAAGCTGCCTGCCGGAGTTATCGGTCCGATGGTCAACGACGAATATGCCGACGTGACCTTTGCGCTCTTTGCTCTCAAAGCCAAAGGCGAACCACAGCGCTTGCTGGTGCGTGAAGCGGAAGCCTTGCGCCAACAACTGCTACATGTCCCCGGAGTGAAGAAAGTCAACATCATCGGGGAACAGTCTGAACGCATCTTTGTGTCGTTCTCGCACGATCGCCTGGCTACGCTGGGTGTCACGCCGCAAGACATCTTTGCTGCACTCAACGATCAAAACGTATTGACTCCCGCCGGGTCTATCGAGACCAAGGGGCCGCAAGTCTTCCTGCGCGTCGATGGCGCGTTCGACAGCCTGGAGAAGATCAGGCAGGCCCCGATCACCGCCAAGGGACGAACGCTGAAATTGTCGGATGTGGCCACTGTCGAGCGTGGCTATGAAGATCCCGCCACCTTCCAGGTGCGCAGCAACGGCGAACCGGCGCTGCTGCTCGGCGTCGTGATGCGTGACGAATGGAACGGCCTCGATCTCGGAAAAGCGCTGGAGGCGGAAGTCTCCAAAATCAATGAAGGTCTCCCTCTGGGAATGTCCCTGACGAAAGTGACGGATCAGGCCGTCAACATCAGTTCGGCGGTGGACGAGTTCATGGTCAAGTTCTTCGTCGCGCTGCTCGTCGTGATGGTGGTCTGCTTCGTGAGTATGGGTTGGCGTGTCGGCTTCGTGGTCGCGGCGGCCGTGCCGCTGACGTTGGCGGCCGTGTTCATCATCATGGCAGCCTCCGGCAAGAACTTCGACCGCATCACGCTCGGATCACTAATTCTGGCGCTGGGCCTGCTGGTGGACGACGCCATCATCGCCATCGAAATGATGGTCGTGAAGATGGAGGAAGGCTATAGCCGGGTCGCCGCTTCGGCCTACGCCTGGAGCCACACGGCAGCCCCCATGCTCTCGGGAACGCTGGTCACCGCAATCGGCTTCATGCCCAATGGATTCGCACGCTCCACGGCGGGCGAATACACCAGCAATATGTTCTGGATCGTCGGCATTGCCCTGGTCGTTTCCTGGGTGGTGGCGGTCGCGTTCACGCCGTATCTGGGCGTGAAGATGCTGCCGAACATCAAGCAGGTCGAGGGCGGGCACGAAGCCATCTACAACACGCGAAACTACAACCGCTTCCGCCAGGTACTGGGGCGTGTCATTGCACGCAAATGGCTGGTGGCCAGCGCGGTTGTGGGGGCGTTTGTGCTTGCCGTCGTCGGCATGGGGCTGGTCAAAAAGCAGTTCTTCCCGACATCCGACCGGCCCGAGGTGCTGGTCGAGGTACAGATGCCGTATGGCACTTCGATCCAGCAAACCAGTGCCGCGACGGCGAAGGTCGAAGCCTGGCTGGCGAAGCAGAAGGAAGCGAAGGTTGTCACGTCCTATATCGGCCAGGGCGCTCCGCGCTTCTTCCTGGCCATGTCGCCTGAATTGCCCGATCCGTCGTTTGCCAAGGTCGTGGTGCTCACCGGCGATGAGAAGGAGCGGGAAGCCCTCAAATACAGGCTGCGCCAGGCAGCAGCCGACGGCTTGGCGCCGGAGGCACGGGTGCGCGTCACGCAGATCGTGTTCGGCCCGCCCTCGCCATTTCCTGTCGCCTACCGCGTGATGGGGC
This sequence comes from Comamonas testosteroni, assembly GCF_030505195.1. Taxonomy (NCBI): domain Bacteria; kingdom Pseudomonadati; phylum Pseudomonadota; class Betaproteobacteria; order Burkholderiales; family Comamonadaceae; genus Comamonas; species Comamonas testosteroni. The sequence continues at coordinate 212,375 of NZ_CP129672.1, read as the reverse complement.
CCGACCCTGACAAGTTGCGCATGATCGCCACCCAGGTCGATGACGTCATGCGCGCCAGTCCCATGATGCGCACGGTCAACACGGATTGGGGCTCGCGTGTTCCCACCTTGCACTTCACGCTCGATCAGGATCGGCTCCAAGCCGTGGGGCTAACGTCCAACTCGGTGGCCTTGCAGTTGCAGTTCCTGTTGAGCGGGGTGCCGCTTACGGAGGTACGCGAGGACATCCGCTCTGTGCAGGTGGTCGGTCGCGCGGCGGGTGATATTCGTCTTGATCCTGCAAAGATCGCCGGCTTTACGCTTGCCGGCTCAGCAGGACAACGCATACCGCTGTCACAGGTGGGCACTGTCGATGTGCGCATGGAAGACCCCATTCTGCGGCGCCGTGACCGCACGCCGACTATCACGGTTCGAGGCGATATCGCCGACGGGCTGCAATCACCGGATGTTTCTGTTGCTATTTTGAAGCAGTTGCAGCCGGTCATCGAGCAGCTCCCTTCTGGCTACCGGATCGAACAGGCTGGCTCCATCGAGGAGTCTGCCAAAGCCACCACGGCGATGCTGCCGCTGTTCCCGATCATGATTGCGCTCACGCTGCTTGTCATCATCTTGCAGGTGCGTTCGATCTCCGCGATGGTCATGGTGTTCTTGACCAGCCCGCTTGGATTGATTGGCGTAGTGCCGACGCTGCTTCTGTTCCAGCAGCCATTCGGCATCAATGCCCTGGTTGGCTTGATTGCGTTGTCCGGCATCCTGATGCGCAACACGCTGATCTTGATCGGGCAGATTCACCAGAACGAGCAGGAAGGCTTGAGCCCGTTCAATGCGGTTGTCGAAGCAACCGTCCAGCGCGCGCGGCCCGTGATCTTGACGGCCTTGGCCGCGATCCTGGCATTCATCCCGCTAACCCACTCGGTGTTCTGGGGAACGCTGGCCTACACGCTCATCGGAGGCACGTTCGCAGGAACGATTTTGACCCTGGTGTTCCTGCCGGCCATGTACTCCATCTGGTTCAAGATCAGGCCAGCTCCTTTGCAAAGCTGATCGCCCCCCTTCCTCCAACTTGTCTCACGAAAAGGAACTGCCATGTCGAACTCCAAAGTCGTCGTCATCACTGGCGTGTCATCGGGCATTGGACGTGCCGCAGCTATCCAATTTGCCCAGCAGGGATGCCGGGTATTCGGCACCGTGCGCAACCTGGAAAAGGCGCAGGCAATACCCGGTGTTGCGCTCATCGAGATGGATATCCGCGATGAAGAGTCAGTTCAACACGGAGTCCAGACCATCCTTGCTCAGGCCAAGCGCATCGACGTGCTGGTCAATAGTGCGGGCGTGACCCTGGTCGGCGCAACAGAAGAAACGTCGATTGACGAGGCAAAGACGCTGTTCGACACCAACCTTTTCGGTCTCATGCGCACGATTCAAGCAGTGCTGCCGCACATGCGCGAGCGGCACGCCGGCCGCATCGTCAACATCAGCTCTGTACTGGGCTTCCTCCCGGCGCCGTACATGGCGCTGTATGCCGCATCCAAGCATGCTGTCGAAGGGCTGTCCGAGAGCCTGGATAACGAGGTTCGCCAATTCGGGGTTCGCGTCGCGCTGGTTGAACCGTCGTTCGCCAAAACCAAACTGGATCTCAATGCCCCTAAGGCCGTTTGCACGATCCCGGACTACAGCAAAGAGCTCGGCATCGTCTCCAAGGCCATTGAGAAGAACGTCCAGCAAGCCCCCGAACCCAATGGCGTAGCCGACACGATTGTGGATGCCGCTTTGGGTCCGTGGAGGATGCGCCGCACGCCTCAAGGCGAGGCATCTCTTCTGGCCAAACTCCGCCGTTTCATGCCCGCCGGCCCGGTCGAGAAGGGCCTGAGAAAGACGTTTGGGCTGGCCTGAACGAATCCTTGCAATCACCCGCGGTGGCCGAGCCTTGACCTTTGGCCTGGAAGATGGCGGCGGTGCTCACCGCTCCATGTAACAGGTCTTGCGGCAAGGAGATCTTGCTCGTGGTCAGGTGCAGCACGTCAATGCACTTGCCTCCACGCAGGTCGGTAAGCGGTGCTGCGCATCGGTTGCGAACCAAGCAGCACATTCAGAACGAGGAGAACGCATTGCTTCTGACCAAAGACATTCAATCAGAGGTCTCGACTAGGAGATTGCGGAGTTGCCATCTTTTTGACGGCATGGATGATCTTCGACTCGGTGAGGTTGCCAGTCTATGTACTTGGCAAAGCCTGGAACCTGGAGAAATTGCTGCTGGAAAGTCACAAGACATGTTCTTCATTGTTTGCCAGGGCAAGATGCGGGTTTCTGCACTATCTCCGAATGGGCGTGAACTGCTCATTTCAGATTTCGCGCAGGGCGGGCATTTCGGGGTTGTTGGAGTGATGGGGGGCAGTGGCGCTTCCCTGCAAGCCCAAGCGTTAGCACCATCGTTGCTCGCGTGCTTGACACGCACCGCTTTCATGAAGCTGATACGAGAGGATTCGATTTTTGGCAGGCTCTTGTTGGAAACGCAACAAGCGGCGACGGAGCATTTGATGAGCCGTTTGGTCGAGCTTGGAGTGCTGAGAATTTCAGGGCGGCTGTACAGCTATTTACTGGAGCTGGCAGAGCAGGCAGGCATCATGGATAACCGCTCGATTCTTTCTCCTGGACCGCGTCATCTTGACCTGGCTGCAAGAATTGCGGCCTCACGGGAAGAAGTAAGTCGTGAAATGGCGCGGCTGCACAAGCAGGGGGTTATCACATCAACGCGTCAAACACTGGTGCTGAATGACGTAGCTGCTTTGGAGCAGCGACTACATGCGCTATAGCCATAAGCGCATGAAATCTTGAATGGAGGTAAGCGCCAATTTCCACCCCTAGTGAGGTCTTGGTCCCGAATATTCTGCGTTTACAAGCAGCGGCTTTCAAACTTGTCACTCAATCAATCTTTGCTCAGACAGGGCCAGGACGGCATTGATAAAACGAGACGTTGAATTCTCGTAAAGTCCAGCCTTGCTTCCCGCGCCCCCACATCAGCGCCTTCTGGCTGTCCGAATAGTAGATTCTGGGGCGCTGCTTCATTTGCAACACTCCTGCCGCCTATGCGGTGGTTAGTGTGTTGCAGCGACCGGTTGAATCCGCCGTCGATTGCTGTCGGTGGTCAGTACCAGCAGGCCGGTCATCTCTTCGCTGAATGCTGGTCATTGAGAACCAGCGCCTGTACCCAGCTCCAGCGAGATTTCCGCTGCCTTGCGCGGGATGGCAATTGCCCGTTGTGGTCGCTTCGCATTAACGGTTGCAAACCGTAATCCTGGCGGAAAGCAGCTGGAGTCGAACCAACCCGGGAGCGGCTGACGCCCCCCACCGGGTTTGAAGCCCATGAAATCATTCGGAGGGATGCCTTTGGAATCAACTACTTTATTGATTTCAATGGCTTAGCTTCAACCTGTTGTAGCACTTTGCCGTAGCAGCACATCGGTGTGAGTGTTAAGAGTGGCTAACATCACTTCGTCATAGCCCCTCGCAGAGCAGTTATGCTTGCGGCCCTCATGGCAAGACGACCCGTTAGCAAAGAACTGTGGCGACAGCTACAACCCCTGATCCCAGCCTTCGTGCCTTCTGCCAAAGGCGGTGCGCGCAAGCTCGCGGTCAGCGACGAAGCCGCCCTCAACGGCATCCTGTTCGTGCTGCAAACAGGCATTCCATGGGAGGACCTTCCCCAATCTCTTGGGTACGGCAGCGGCATGACTTGCTGGCGGCGCCTGCGAGACTGGAATGCCGCTGGTGTCTGGAAGCAGTTGCACCAGGCCATGCTGACGCGCTTGCGTGAACACGACCAGATCGATTGGAGCCGGGCCAGCATTGATGGCTCCTCGGTACCAAGCCCCCGGGGGGCCAGGAAACGGGCCCCAACCCCACGGACAGAGGCAAGCTCGGCTCCAAACGACACATCGTCGTAGATGCCAGAGGCATTCCGCTGGTGATCTTGGTCAGCGGCGCGAACCGGCACGACTCTAAGATGTTCGAGAGGTGCGTGGACGCGATTCCTGCGATTGCAGGCTTGTCAGGGCGTCCCCGTAAAAGACCAGCCAAGCTGCACGCTGACAAAGGCTACGACTTCAAGCGATGCCGAAACCACCTGAGGCAGCGGGGCATCATCGGCCGGATTGCCAGACGAGGCGTTGAGAGCAGCCAGCGGCTGGGCAAGCACCGCTGGGTGGTGGAGAGGACGCACAGCTGGTTTGCAGGCTTTGGCAAGCTGCGAATCCGCTTTGAACGACGGCTGGATATCCACGAAGCGCTGTTGAAGTTGGCGGCAGCGATCATCTGCGCACGCTTCGTGGATAGGTGGTGTTAGCCAGTCTAAGTCTAGCAGGCTCACTGGATGAAAATCTGGAAGAAAAATCTGTGAGGGCATCTCAGCGCTAGATGCTCTGTGGAGTCCCCCCTGTAGGGCCGCTATGCTTGAGTCATTCCAAAAGAGAGGGTGGGCGAGTGCTGAAAGAAATCGTTTGTGAGTCTTGGAATTGGACTGCCATCGGAGCCATTGCTACTGCTGTAGCTTCTGTGACTGCTATCTACACAGCTCGTGTTGCATTGCATGTGGGGAGGGAGCCAAGGAGGCTGCATCAAGAGGCTTTGAAGAGAAGGGGCGTTGTTGCATATAAGCTCTTGAGCCCTGAAATGCAAGTGCTAAGAACTGTAGCTGTTGACCTGCGCCACTGGTCCGCCACTCAGCAGCTTGTTCAGGGGCATAGTCTTTTAGAAGTGCATCAACGCTTGGATGCTCCTTGGCTTAAAAACTGCCTTGATATGCCTGAGGTGTATCCAATGCGCTTGTGTATTGCTCTGGCTGACGTATACGGGCGTGTGTTGTCGCTGAAACAGTCTGTGTCCTTTCTTTCTCGTTTAGCGCGGGGAGGAGAAATAACGGTGTCGTCAGTTGCTCTTGATTCAGAAACTGAGCAGTTGTTAGGTGCATTAGAGAGTCTGGAGGAGGTCTTGGGACATGACCACAAACGACCGTTTACGGACAGGTCTCTGTAGGGTGTCCAAAAGATAGCTTGATAAATTAACGGACATGGCTTAAATTACGGACATCCTATTCGTACACATGAAGAGTCCATGTCCAGAGTCTTTGCTTACTGCCGTGTCTCCACCTCAGATCAGACTACTGCAAATCAGCTTCAGGAGGTCGCTGCTGCAGGCTTTGAGGTCTCGCCTAGGAGAGCCATTGAGGAGACCGTCAGCGGCTCTGTAGCGGCCTCTGAACGCCCTGGATGGACCTCCCTGGTTACCAAGATGGAGCCAGGGGATGTCCTGGTGGTCACCAAGCTGGACCGCCTGGGGAGGAATGCCATGGACGTGAGGGCCACCGTGGATGCACTGGCTGCTGATGGCGTGAAGGTCTACTGTCTGGCTCTGGGTGGGATGGACCTCACGAGCCCTGCAGGGAAGATGACCATGGGCGTTATCAACGCTGTGGCTGAGTTCGAGAGGGACCTATTGATCGAGAGGACTCAGGCAGGTCTAGCCCGTGCGAAGGCAGAGGGGAAGTCCCTGGGTAGGCCCAAGAGCCTCAGCGGTGAGGAGACTGGGGAGGTCCTCAAGAGACTGGCTGCAGGGGAATCTGTAGCGGCCATAGCTAGGGCCATGGAGACCTCTCGGCAGACAGTGATGCGGATCAGAGATGCTGGGTCCTCTAGCGATGTAGCTGGTGCGGATTGATCGCTATAGGCCGCTGGAGGCTCTCTGTGGGTCTCCAGTGGTCAAGCCTTGGGGTCACCATTGGCGAGTCTATAGGAGCGCTCCTGGGGCTTCCTGATGAACCTGTGGACAGTCCACGAGAGTCTGCAGCTTCCTCCATGGCGCTCCTCCGGTGGGGGGCAATAGAGGCAAAGACAGGCGACACATGGCTGGAATGCCACTGACGTAACCTATTAATTCCATTGGGTTTTCTATTAACCCACAGTATTGGGGAGACACCCTCCGGATTCTATACTTATAGATCCTATGGAGCGACCAGCAGAGCCATCCAGGAATGGAAGACCAAAGCTACCTAAAGAGCACCACAAGACACGATCTTAGGGAGCAGGAAGCAAGAGGCCAGAAGATAGACCGTAAGAGCACAGACCAATGAGAGTAATCACTACAAAGATTATTACCCCATAGGCACTTCCAGATGTACCTCTAGAGGGGGGTATTTAACCCACACTATATAGGGCTTGAGGTTGATTAGGGTCTCGCTCTTTAGGGTCATCGGTACTCGTGAGGAGACTTCCTCCAGCGCCAGCAAGCTGACAGCTAGAGATGCTTCAGAAGACCTCCTGCAGGCCTGCTGCTGGCTTATTTGGTCTTGCCTGAGGGTGCACCCTGGGGAGGTCTACGGATTCGTAGGAGAGCTGTTCTACGGCTTGCTGGAGGTCTTCCATGTCCGGATGTGTGTAGACCCTGCGACCTGTGGAGCCGCCTGTCTCGTGCCCTGTGATGGCGTCCATGAGGTGCTCTTGTACCTGGGCCTTCGCTAATCTTGTTCTGACAGTGTGGCGGAAGGAGTGAAAGTCCAGCCATTGACCATCCAGCCCTGGGATGCTCTTCCTGTACCGACTGAACCATGCGCTTGCGATATTTGCGTTCTTCAGGAGCGGCCACAGGCTCCCTTCCGGGCCTTGCTTCCGGACATCCTCTGCGTAGTCCAGTAGACCCAGCCGGATCAGCTCGGAGTGAATCGGGAGGGACCTTCGGCTGGCGCTGGTCTTCACGCTCTGGCCTTCTCCTTTGTCAGTGATGTGGATGACAGGAATCCCATCCTCTTCAGTAATGTCTGAGACCAGTAGCTGCGCCAGTTCGCCCATGCGGGCTCCTGTGTACAAACCAATGATGGGAATCCAGTAGGCTGCTGGACCTCCTCCAGTTCGACCCTTTGGTGGCACTTCATAGGCTTGAAATAGCGGCTGGCTGAATAGCTGCTGTAGCTCCTGGGGCTTCCATGGCTTGCGGGTGTCACTCTCGGGAACCTTGATGGCTAGACTATGCCAGGGGTTCTTCTGGATCATCTCCAGCTCCACACAAGCGAACCTCAGAAGTGAGTTCACATACATGAGATGGTTCTTGGCAGTCTTGAGGCCAAAGCCTCTGGCAGGCTCCTGCAGCCAAGCCTTGAAGGTATTCCCCTGATCCCTGGTGACTCCATGGACGTACAGCGGGCCGCCGAGGCATTCTTCAGCGAGACTCAGTGCCCGGTCGCTGGCTTGCTTGGTGTCGTGGGTCTTGCGCTCAGCCTTCAGCCAGAGGGCCTGGATGTCCCTGAGGGTTTGCCCATCAGCAGCACCACCATCAATTGCATGACCACCAGCGCCAGCAGCCCCCTGGGCTTGCATGGAAGACGCCACAGGAGCGCCTGTAGCGGCCTCTGGCTTTAGGTTGAGGGGTAGGGGGACATCTTCATCAATAAGCTCTCCTGCATCCATCCTGGAGGCATCCTGCCATGCCTGCCGGTATGACCTCAGGTAAGCCGTGAGAGCTTCCTTTAGTCCTTTAGTTTCTTCAGTGATGGTACGACCAAACGCCCTTGCATCCTCCTGGAGGAGCGGGAGGACAGTCCCACGGTTCAGTCCAGCCAGTGCTCTTCCGGTCTCCTGGGACTGCGTGACATTGAGGATGGTCAGGGCATTCAGTTCCCTGTCGGTGAGGCCATCAAGAGGGTCCCTCTTGGGTAGAGGAATAGACCCATCAGCTGCACGCATCAGCGGTAGGCCTACGCGGGCCAGCGCATTGAAGATGGGGTCGTTCCCTTCTCTGCGGTGATGGTCAGCCTGGAGGACTCTCTTACGGGCTCCACTGGCGAGGACCTGCGCCAGCTCCGGAGTAATGACCTCCAGGGCTTGAGGGTTGAGAGCCTTGCGCTTGGCCTCGAACTCTTCTAGCCATTGGGCTTTCAAGCGGAGGCCCTTACGGACCGCCTCTGCCTTGTCGCTGGTGCCAAGTGCAGTGTTGAACTTGGGTTTGCCGTAGTGGGCTTGGAGGTCTTTAGGAATGAGGACCAGTAGGGACCAGCGGGAGCCCCTCTGATTCAGTCCTTCAACAGTCGCCATTTCGTCTTTCCCTTGAGTGGGGGATTGAGGTGGACGATGTGGCACTTGACTGTAGTACTTTGGGTGGCGGAAAGCAGCTGGAGTCGAACCAACCCGGGAGCGGCTGACGCCCCCCACCGGGTTTGAAGCCCGGCCGCGCCACCGGGCACGATTGCCTTCCTTTGAGTCAAGAGTGGCAACTGCCACTCTTGTAGAAGATAGGACAGTGATTGTAGCCAGCAATCCGGCACCCGATGACAAAAGCACGTCAAGAACGCATATTCCGCTCTACTCTAATTTGATAGCTTGTTGCGTAAGCGGGATAAGGAACCTGGACTGATTTCTATCTGCTTTCCTTGCAGGCTCAGCGTGGCGTGCTATTCCAATGTACGTCAGGGCGCAGCAGATGGACGTCGCGCACGCGGCGCGTGTAGCCGGTGCGGTCGAAGAATTCGAGAATCTGGATGGCGCGCTTGCGGCCCAGACCAGTTGCGTCGCGGAAGGCGCTGGCTTCCACTTCCCCTCTGGCGTGCCGGCTGGCGATGTCGGCAACCAGGGCGGCGAGCTCATCCATGCGCGCCGGTGTATAGAACAAATCCTTGACGACCTGGAACAGCTGGCCCTGGCGCGAAAGCTTTTTGAGCAACTGGCGCACGAGCTCTTCACCCGCCGCATGGTCGCGCGCCAGATCGCGCACCCAGGGCGGGTCATAGCGGCCTGCAGTGATGGCGGGCAGCAGCTTTTCGGCCAGCGTCTGCTCGGCACTGCTCAGCTGCACGCTGTGTTGCGGCAAATGCAGCCAGGCACCGGTGCTGGCTAGCAGCTGGCTGCTGAGCAGGGCATCGACCAGGCCTTGATAGAGCGCGTCGTAGCTGCCTTGCTGCAGGCCGGGCAAGGCCATGCGCCTCAGTCTGGCCGCATTGACGCCGGGCTCGTCGGGCGATTTTTCGTGAAAGCGCGCCAGGCTGTCGATGACCTGGGTCTGCAGCTGCTGCCAGCGCTGCAGGCCCAGCACCAGGGCATCGCCGCCGGCAATGGGTAACTGGATGGTGTCGGCAAGGCTGGACTCGGGGAAGGCATGGCCGCTCAGCCGCACCAGCTGCGAACGCGCAATGCCGTGCGGGGCCTGTGCAATCAGTGGCCCGAAGTCGCTGCGGGCTATGAGTTGCTCCATGGCGTCTAGGTAGGCCATGCGCTCTGCGCTGCGGCGCTTGCGGCTCGGGGCATAGGGGTCGAGCACCATGCCGCCGGCGATGGTGCGGCTGGCCTGGGCGTTGCGCAGAATCAGGCGGTCGCCGGGCAGGGCGAAGACCGGCGTATCCAGCACCAGCTGCACGCGGGCCTCGGTACCGGGCTCTATGCCTTGGTCCTGCAGCAGTGCCACATGGCCTGTGGTGCGCTTGGTGCCCAGGTGCACATGGACAGGCGTCCACTGGGCCAGCAAGGGCGCTTCGCTGAGCAGGTGCAGATGAATATCGAGGCGGTCCGTGGCCTGTAGCAGGCGCGAGTCCATGATCCAGTCGCCGCGTTCGATCTCGTCCTTGCCTATGCCTGCCAGGTTCAGTGCGCAGCGCTGGCCGGCGACGCCGCTGTCGCTGCTCTGGTTCTGCGCATGAATGCTGCGCACCCGCACGGCCTGCCCGCTGGCCGAGTGCGCCAGCGTGTCGCCCACCCGCACTTGGCCATTGAAGGCCGTGCCCGTGACCACCGTGCCCTGGCCCGGCAGCGTGAAGACGCGGTCCACGGCGAGCCGGAACAGGCCGTCCCGGGGACGTGCCTGCATCATCTGGGCCTGCACCTGCAGATGTTCGCGCAGAGCCTGCACGCCGGCGTTGCCGGGTTCTGCGGCATTGGTCTCGAAGATGGGGCTGCCAGCCAGCGCAGTGACGCCGAGAATGGCGTTGATTTCGCGGTGCACGTCGGCAATGCGCTGCGGCAGCACGCGATCGACCTTGGTCAGCGCCACGCTGCCACGCCTGACACCCAGCAGCTGCAGAATTTCCAGATGCTCTATGGTCTGGGGCATCACGCCGTCGTCGGCAGCCACGACCAGCAGGGCGTGATCAATGCCCACAGCGCCGGCAGCCATGGTGTGGACGAATTTCTCGTGGCCCGGCACGTCGATGATGCCCAGCACATCGCCGTTGGGCAGCGGGCTGTAGGCATAACCGAGTTCTATGGAAATGCCGCGGGCTTTCTCTTCCTTGAGGCGATCGGTTTCCACCCCCGTGAGCGCACGCACCAGCGTGGTTTTGCCGTGGTCGATATGGCCTGCGGTTCCGATGATCATGGTGTGCTTATAGTCTTGATAGCTGCTGGCGCTTGTGTGTCAAGCGATGCAAGGTGTTTTTTATAAAAATTCCAGGGGCCGGGGCCATGGTGCTGGCTCAGGCCAGCAGCGGCAGTTGCGCGGCAAACAGGGCCTGGGCCGGGTTTTCCAGGCAGCGCAGATCCAGCCACAGAGCGTCGTCATGCAGGCGCCCGATCACCGGCCGGGGCAGGCCACGAAAGCGTGCTTCGAGCCGGCTCAGCTGGCGACCCGCCTGCTTGCCGCTGGCCGGATAAATCCTGAGGCCGAAGCTGGGCAGATTTTCCACGGGCAGGGCGCCGCTGCCGATCTGGCTGTTCATGGCAGCGGTCTCCACCACATAGTCCTGGCCCAGTGCCTGCTGAAGCAGAGGCTGCAGTTGCTCGGCCTGGGCCTGCATGTCGGCGGCCTTGCGCGTAAACAGACGCAGCGTGGTCAGCTCCTGGGCGAGCTTTTCGGGGTTCAGATACAGGCGCAGCGTGGGCTCCAGCGCTGCCAGCGTGATCTTGCCCACGCGCAGCGCGCGCTTGAGCGGGTTCTTCTTGATTTGGGCAATCAGCTCCCGCTTGCCGACGATGATGCCGGCCTGCGGGCCGCCCAGGAGCTTGTCGCCGCTGAAGGTGACGATGTCGGCGCCGGACTCGACCGTCTCGCGCACCGTGACTTCATAGGGCAGACCCCAGTCGCGCATGTCGATCAGTGTGCCGCTGCCCAGGTCGACGATCATCGGCAGATTGCTGTCGTGTGCAATGCGGGCGACATCGGCGTCGCTTACCGCCTTGGTAAAGCCGGTGATGGCGTAGTTGCTGCAATGCACCTTCATGAGCGCCGCCGTATCCATGCCTATGGCCGCTGCATAGTCTTTCTCGTGGGTGCGGTTGGTGGTGCCGATTTCGACCAGCCGGGCACCGGCGCGGGTCATGACGTCGGGGATGCGGAAGGCTCCGCCGATTTCCACCAGCTCGCCGCGCGAGACCACCACTTCACGGCCCATGGCCATGGTGGACAGCACCAGCAGCACGGCAGCGGCGTTGTTGTTGACAACGGTCGCGGCTTCGGCGCCGGTCAGCTCGCAGATCAGCGACTCGACCAGGTCGTCGCGATCGCCGCGGCTGCCGTCATCAAGGTCATATTCCAGATTGGCCGGGGAGCTCATGGCCTGGACCACGGCATCAATCGCGGCCTGAGGCAGCAATGCGCGGCCCAGATTGGTGTGCAGCACCGTGCCGGTGAGATTGAAGACGGCTTGCAGGCGTGGCGCAAACCGGGCCTGAAGCTGCTGTTGTGCCGCTTGCACAATGCTGCCGATGTCGGCCTGCACGCTCCGGCCGGGCTGATCGGCAAAACCCAGGAGCTGCTGGCGCAGCCCCGTCAGCACATCGCGTACTGCCTTGGTGCAGGCGTCCAGGCCATAGGACTCGCGCAGCACCTGCATCCCGGTCGCGAGCAAGACCTTGTCCACGGCGGGAAGCTGAGATGGGTGCGAAATTTCAGGGGCGGTCGCTGCGGTATTGCTCATGGCCAGGGTGTGTCGGGTCGTCGGAAAAATGAAAAAGGCGGCAGGAGTTCCTGCCGCCTTCATTATGGTGGCGGTTGGAGCCGGCAGGTTTACGCCGCAGGGTCCACCAGCTCGTGGTCGGCCTCGCCTTGCTGCTCTTCGGCCACGGCCACAAACAACAGAGGGTTGGCGCTGGCGCGCTGGAACTGGGTCTCGCTCATCAGCAGATCCAGCATCAGGGTGGCCAGATCGTCCACGAGGGGTTCGACCATGGGGTTCTTTTCCTGATTCACGATCTTGCGGTAGCTGCCGCACTCGTCGCAGGTCTCGGCCAGAACTTCTTCGCCCGCACCGTCAATGCCCTGGTAGTGGATGCCCTTGGTCGATTCGCAGTGCGTGCACTTGACGCGAACCATATGCCATTCACAGGCACAGGTGCCGCAATGCGCGTAACGGTGACCAGCCACTTTGCCGCCAATGCGGATGACGCTGGCCACAGGCTCGCTGGCGCAGACGGGGCAGATGTTGGCCGGGTCTGTGTAGGGAACGTCTCTGGGGCTGAGTTTGGAAGAGCGCTTGGCGAAAGCCACCTGCAATGCTGCCATGATGAAAGGGGCCAGGCCCACATGGCGTGCAGCTACTTCTTTTTGCAGCAGCTTTTTGGCGATGTCTTCTCGGATTTCGGGCTCAAGTGCGCGTAGTTCCTTGAGCAGGGGCTGCAGGGGCTCGGGTAGGCCTTCGCTGCTTTGCAGCGTGTCGAGCATATTGTCCAGCACTGTCTGCCAGATGGGATCGATGTTGTCCACAGCGGGCAGCAGGGGCATGGAATGCTCCTGGGCACGTGCCATCAGGGTGGCATTGGCGGGTTCGACTTCCACAGCGCTCACGGCTTTGTGCTGTGCGTCCATGATCTGGGCCACAAACAGCAGGTAGTCTGCAATGGGATTGCCATTGGCCAGCTGGCGCAGGCGTGCAGCGCGTTCGGCGAACAGACTGCTTACCTGGGGCAGCAAGATGCGGGGAAAGCTGGTGTGATCCAGTGCTTCGATTTCACCGGGTTGAAGAATGCGTTGCATTGACAGGGTTTCCAAATGAATCAGCCGCCGAGCGCCGATAAACGCTTGGCGGCTGGGTTGTTAGGGGAGAGGACTAAAAACCTTAGTCGTTGTCACCCGTCATCTTGCGGTACCAGCCGCGGTGGTGTTGCTTGGCCCAGGCCCGCGTTACTGTGCCATAAAGCATGGCGCGAATGGTGCCACGGGTCCAGATGGCGGCATACACGTGCATGATGATCAGACCGATCATCCACACGGCAGCGATGGCGTGAACCACCGAAGCCGCTCGCACCACGTTGACCGGCAATGTCCACCAAGCGCGCCACATCAGAAAGCCGGTGATCACGATCAGCAGCATGCCGATCACCAGGCCCCAGAACAACAGCTTCTGACCACCGTTGTACTTGCCTTGTTCGGGCATGTCGTGGTCGTCGCCATCGATCATCTTGTTGACGTTCTTGAGCCATTCGATGTCGCGCGGCTCAACGATGTTGAGCTTGGCGAAACGGCAGGCCATGATGACGAAGAATGCGCCCATGACAACCCCGATGTAGGGGTGCAGGATGCGGGTCCAGGGGCCGCCACCGAACAGATTGGTCAACCAGAAGAAGGCTGGGTGAAAGAACGCCAGACCGGACAGGGCCAGCAAGATGAAGCAAATGCCTACCACCCAGTGGTTGGCGCGCTCCGATGCGTTGTAGCGCACGAGGTCGCGAGGATTGCGTTTCATTTGCCGTTCTCCTTGTTCAGCGCTTCGGCGTCCTTGCGTTCCATTTCATCTTCAAGGTCCTTGGACACGTCGTTGGGTCCCTTGGTGATGTAGTGGAACAGGCTGCCGATTGCGGCTGCACCCAGTGCGGCCATGGCCAGAGGCTTGGCTACACCCTTCCACAGCGACACCATGGGGCTGATGGACGGATCGTCCGGCAGGCCCTTGTACAGCGAAGGCTTGTCAGCGTGATGCAGAACGTACATCACGTGCGTGCCACCCACGCCTTGCGGGTCGTAGAGACCTGCCTTTTCGTAGCCGCGTTCCTTGAGGTCCACGACACGGCGGGACGCATGCTCCTGCATGGCTTCCTTGGTGCCAAACTGGATAGCGCCGGTGGGGCAGGTCTTGACGCAGGCGGGCTCCTGGCCAACAGCCACGCGATCCGAACACAAGGTGCACTTGTACGCCTTGTTGTCCTTTTTGGAGATGCGCGGAATGTTGAACGGGCAGCCCGTGACGCAGTAGCCGCAGCCCACGCACTGGTCTTGCTGGAAGTCCACGATGCCGTTGGCATATTGGACGATGGCGCCAGGCGAGGGGCAGGCCTTCAGGCAGCCTGGGTCTTCGCAGTGCATGCAGCCGTCCTTGCGGATCAGCCATTCCAGGTTGCCTGTGGCTTCGTTTTCGTACTCGGCAAAGCGCATCACGGTCCACGACTCCGACGTCAGATCCGTCGGGTTGTCGTAGACGCCTGCGGCAACCGTGCCGATTTCGTCGCGAAGGTCGTTCCACTCCATGCAGGCAGTCTGGCAAGCCTTGCAGCCAATGCATTTGGAGACGTCGATCAGCTTGGCGACTTCCCCCGCGTGCGCACCGCGTGCGCTGGGTGCGGGGGTCGTCGTGGCAGAACGGCGTTTGATATCGAGAGACATGGTTGAGGACATCAGCGTGGCTCCTTAGATCTTTTCCACCTTCACGAGGAAGGTCTTGGATTCAGGGGTCAAGCTGTTACCGTCACCCACGGAGGCTGTCAGGTTGTTCGCCAGATAGCCCTTGCGTCCCGTCGTGGAGAAGCCCCAGTGAATAGGCACACCCACGTGATGGATGGTTTTGCCATCGATCTTCATGGGCTTGATGCGCTTGGTCACCACGGCCACGGCCTTCACGAAACCGCGCTTGGACGAAACCTTGACCTTCTGGCCGGTCTCTATGCCCAGTTCCTTGCCCAGTGCCTCGCCGATTTCCACGAACTGCTCGGGCTGAACGATGTTGTTCAGCTGAACGTGCTTGGTCCAGTAGTGGAAGTGCTCGGTCAGGCGGTAGGTCGTGCCCACATGCGGGTAGTCCTTGGGATCGCCCTGGGTGCCCTTGGCGGTTTCCAGGATACGTATCACGGGGCTGATGACGGCCAGCTTGTTGTTGGGGTACATGGGGTTGTAGCCCAGCGGGTTGTCAAACGCCTCGTAATGCGTGGGGAACGGACCTTCTGCCATACCCTTGCGGGCAAACAGGCGCGCCACCCCTTCGGGGTTCATGATGAAGGGGTTGATCACCTCAGGATCCAGGCCCACGGCCACGTCCGGCACGTCCGCACCGCCCCATTGCTTGCCGTTCCACTTGATCAGCACGCGTTCGGGGTTGAAGGGCTTGCCCTGGCGGTCGCAGGATGCGCGGTTGTACAGCACACGGCGGTTGGCTGGCCAGGCCCAGGCCCAGTTCAGCGTGTTGCCTATGCCTGTCGGGTCGCTGTTGTCGCGGCGCGCCATCTGGTTGCCGGACGAGGTCCAGCTACCAGCCCAGATCCAGCAGCCGCCCAGGGTGGTGCCGTCATCGCGCATTTCGCCGAAGCCCGCCAGCTGCTCGCCGGCCTTGCGGATGAGCTTGGTGGGGTCCTTGGGGTCGAACAGATCCACCAGCGCACGACCGTTGTATTCCTTGGCCACTTCCTCGGGGGAGGGGTGATCGGCTTCGGCATAAGGCCAGTACAGATTGGTGATGGGCTCGGAGAACTTGCCGCCGTCCTTCTGGTAGAGAGCCTTCAGGCGCAGGTGCAGGCCGGACATGATGGCAATGTCGGTCTTGGCCTCTCCCGGGGGCTCGGCAGCCTTCCAGTGCCACTGCAGCACGCGCGAGGAGCTGACCACGGCACCGTCCTCTTCAGCGAAGCAGGTGGTAGGCAGGCGGAACACCTCGGTTTGAATCGAAGCCGAGTCCACGTCGTTGAATTCGCCGTGGTTCTTCCAGAATTCCGAAGTTTCTGTGACCAGCGGATCCATGATGACCAGGAACTTCAGCTTCTTGAGACCTTCGCGCACGCTGTTGCTGTTGGCCAGAGCCGCCAAGGGGTTGAAGCCTTGGGCGATGTAGCCGTTGACCTTGCCCTGCGTCATCATCTCGAAGATCTGCAGCATGTCGTACTGCTTGTCCAACTTGGGCAGGTAGTCGAACGCCCAGTTGTTTTCAGCAGTTGCAGCCGCTCCCCACCACGCCTTCATCAGGCTGACATGGAACTTGGGCGTGTTCGACCAGTAGTTCATCTGGCCAGGGCGCAGCAGCTTGGGCGTGCGGGTGGCGATGTACTGGTTGTAGTCCTGTTCGGCTTCGTTCGGCAGCGTCAGGTACCCGGGAAGCGAAGCAGACAGAATGCCCAGGTCCGTCAGGCCCTGGATGTTGGAGTGGCCGCGCAGCGCGTTCATGCCGCCGCCAGCGATACCGATATTGCCCAGCAGCAGCTGGATCATGGCACCGGTACGCAGGATCTGCGCACCCGTGGTGTGCTGAGTCCAGCCCAGAGCGTACAAGATGGTGGCAACACGGCCGGCTTCAGCGGTCGAAGCAAGCTTCTCGCACACGTGCAGGAATTTTTCCTTGGGTGTGCCGCAGATGGATTCCACCTTCTCGGGCGTATAGCCGGCGTAGTGCTTCTTGAGCCATTGATAAACGCAGCGTGGGTGTTCCAGCGTGGGATCGACCTTCACAAAGCCATCGTCACCGAGCTCATAGTCCCAGGAGGCCTTGTCGTACGTGCGCTTTTCGGGGTTGTAGCCGGAGAAAATACCTTCGTCGAACGCAAAGTCCTCGCGCACGATGAATGAGAAGTCCGTGTAGTTCTTCACATACTCGTGGTGAATCCTGTCGTTTGTCAGCAGGTAATTGATCACGCCACCGAGGAAGACGATGTCCGAGCCGGAACGGATCGGTGCATAGAAGTCAGCCACGGATGCCGAGCGGTTGAAGCGCGGATCGACCACCATGAAGTGAGCCTTGTTGTGCTCCTTCGCTTCGGTCACCCACTTGAAGCCGCAGGGGTGTGCTTCGGCGGCATTGCCGCCCATGATCAAAATAACGTCCGCGTTCTTGATGTCGACCCAATGGTTCGTCATCGCTCCACGGCCAAACGTCGGGGCAAGACCTGCCACCGTCGGGCCGTGTCAGACACGTGCTTGGTTGTCGAGTGCAAGAAGGCCCCAGGAACGGGCCACTTTGTGCGTGATGTAGCCAGCTTCATTGCTGGAGGCCGAAGCGGCCAGCATGCCGGTGGTCAGCCAGCGGTTGACCTTCTGGCCCTTTTCGTTGGTTTCAACGAAATTGGCGTCGCGGTCTTCCTTGAGCAGCTTGGCGATGCGGTTCAGTGCCTCGTCCCAGGACATGCGCTTCCACTCGGATGAGCCGGGAGCGCGGTATTCGGGGTACTTGAGGCGGCTGGGGCTGTGGACAAAGTCCAGCAGCGATGCACCCTTGGGACACAGCGTGCCGCGATTGACCGGGTGATCCGGGTCGCCTTCCACGTGCATCACGGACAGACGGGAGTTCTTCCCGCCGTCGCCCAGGGAGTACATGAGGATGCCGCAACCTACGGAGCAGTAGGTGCAGGTTTGACGGGTTACGGTGGTGGCTGACAGTTTGTACTGTCGCACCTCAGCAAGGGCGGCTGTGGGTGAGAAACCCATCAGCGCCAAGCTTGAACCCGCCAGAGTCGAACCAGTCACTTTCATGAACTGGCGTCTGGAGAATTGGTCCATTGTGGGGTACCTTTTCGTATGAACGCTTATGTGAAAGCAAATTTTACGACCCCCCTCATTTTTGATAGCAGTTACAAACCCTTAATTCTTGAGTAACGTTGAGCGACTTTGAGTTTTATGTTTCGCTTTTGTTTTTCTTAATCGCAGCGATAGCTTTCAACCTACGCCTCTCAACCTATCAACTTTCAGTTTGAAAAGCCATCGGTCAGCAGGCCGAATTGAGCAGAAAATTCCTAATCTGTGTCGCTTTTCCGTGTTTCGGCAGGAGGGGGCGCGACGGTGGGGGCGAGGCCTTCTGCAGGCTGCTGCGGATCGGTCGTTGTGCGTTTTTGCGCGATTTCCCGATTCAGCAGCTTCTCCTCCTGTTCTTGCATGGTGGTAAACAACTCCCATGCCGCCATGAACAGGGCGGCAATGGCCGGGCCGAGCACAAAGCCCGAAAGACCGAACAAGGCCATGCCCCCCAGGGTGGAGATCAGCACTACATAGTCAGGCATCTTGGTGTCCTTGCCGACCAGCAGGGGGCGCAGCACGTTATCCACCAGGCCGATGACCAGCACGCCATAGGCCGCCAGGATCAAGCCCTTGGTGAGGGCGCCTGTGGCCAGGAAGTAGATCGCAACCGGCCCCCAGACCAGGCCAGCCCCCACTGCGGGCAGCAAGGACAGAAAAGCCATCACCACGGCCCAGAGCACAGCGCCCTGAATACCCAGAATCCAGAAAATCAGGCCCCCCAGCGCACCCTGAGCCGCAGCGACGGCCAGATTGCCCTTGACCGTGGCCCGGATGACGGTGATGAACTTGGTGGCCAGCTCGCGCTTGTGCTCGGGGGCGAGCGGCGTGGCAGCCCAGATGCGTGCGATCAGTTCCTTGCCGTCGCGCAGCAGAAAGAAGATGAGATAGAGCATGACGCCGAATCCCACGACAAAGCCCAGGGTGTTCTGTCCCAGTCCCACGGCCTTGGTGGCCGCGAGCTTGCTGGCCTGCAGCGCGATGTTGGAGAGCTTGGTCTGGATTTCGTCCAGAGTGCCCAGGTGCAGCTTTTCCATCCATGGCGTCAGCCAGGAGGGAAGTGCATTGAAGACCTGCTCCACATAGCTGCCGGCCGAGAGGTTGCCGCTGCTGACCTGGTCATAGATGGCTGAGGTCTCCTTGATGAGCGACAGTCCTATCAGAGACAGCGGCAAAATGACCATTACCAGACTAATTAGCAAGGTTGCCAGTGCAGCCAGGGTCGGCCTGTTGGGCATGCGCATCAGCAGCTTGCGGTGCAGGGGGGCAAAGACGATGGCAAACACCACGCCCCAGAAGATGGCAACGGCATATTCTTCAAGAACCAAGCCGAATCCGGCGGTTACTGCTATCAAAAGAAGAATGAATGCACGTTTGTGAAGCGGCAAAAGCGGCATGCGAATCCTTGTTTATGGAGTTCCCGCAATGTAAGCGACTCCCCGGGGTGTAAACATCTTGTCTTTTATAAGACCAAGACTTTGAACAGTGGCACAATGGCTGCCGCAACTCCAGGCCCTTCCCCAGCCACAGTCGCATCCGCCAATCGGTACAGCCGTGTCGCGGGAGGTTCTACAAACCAGCTAATGCTTTCCGAAGGAAAGCGGAGGTCAGCGAGATATGAGCGATCAGTCAACGATCTATCAAGCCTATCAAGGCAACACCTATCTGTTCGGCGGCAATGCGCCCTATGTCGAAGAGATGTACGAGAACTACCTGGCCAACCCCGGCAGCGTTCCCGATTCCTGGCGTGAATACTTCGATGCCCTGCAGCATGTGCCTGCAGTGGATGGCACCGACAACAAGGACGTTCCCCACCTGCCCGTGATCAATGCTTTCGCAGAGCGCGCAAAGCAAGGTGGCACCAAGGTGGTGGTGGCTTCCGGCGCTGACTCCGAACTGGGTCGCAAGCGCACGGCCGTGCAGCAGCTGATTGCAGCCTATCGCAATGTGGGTCAGCGCTGGGCCGATCTGGATCCTCTGAAGCGCACCGAGCGCCCCGAAATTCCCGAGCTGGAGCCTGCCTTCTACGGCTTCACCGACGCCGACCAGGAAGTGGTGTTCAACACCAGCAACACCTTCTTCGGCAAGGAAAGCATGACTTTGCGCGAGCTGATGAATGCTCTGCGCGAAACCTACTGCGGCACCCTGGGCGCCGAGTACATGTATGCCACCAATCAGAATCAAAAGCGCTGGTGGCAGCAACGTCTGGAATCGATCCGCTCCAAGCCCGTCTTCAATGCCGACGAGAAAAAGCGCATCCTGGACCGCCTGACCGCTGCTGAAGGCCTTGAGCGCTATCTGCACACCAAGTATGTGGGCCAGAAGCGCTTCTCGCTGGAAGGTGGCGAGTCCTTCATCGCCGCCATGGACGAGCTGATCAACTCCGCCAGCGCCAAGGGCGTGCAGGAAGTCGTGATCGGCATGGCCCACCGTGGCCGTCTGAACGTGCTGGTCAATACCCTGGGCAAGGCTCCCAAGGATCTGTTTGCCGAGTTCGACCACACCGCTCCCGAGGACCTGCCTGCCGGTGACGTGAAGTATCACCAGGGCTTCAGCTCGGACGTGTCTGCCAAGGGCGGCCCCGTTCACCTGTCGCTGGCCTTCAACCCCTCGCACCTGGAAATCGTCAACCCCGTGGTGGAAGGTTCGGTGCGCTCGCGCATGGACCGTCGCGACGACCCCATGGGCAAGCAAGTGCTGCCCGTGCTGGTGCACGGTGACGCAGCCTTCGCCGGCCAGGGCGTGAACCAGGAAACCCTGGCACTGTCCGAAACCCGTGGCTACACCACCGGCGGTACGGTTCACATCATCATCAACAACCAGATCGGTTTCACCACCTCTGATCCCCGCGACCTGCGCTCCACGCTGTATTGCACCGACATCGTCAAGATGATCGAGTCGCCCGTGCTGCACGTGAATGGCGATGATCCCGAAGCCGTGTGCCTGGCCATGCAGCTGGCGCTGGAATTCCGTATGGAGTTCTCCAAGGACGTGGTGGTCGATATCATCTGCTTCCGCAAGCTGGGTCACAACGAGCAGGACACTCCTGCACTGACACAGCCTCTGATGTACAAGAAGATCGCTGCCCACCCCGGCACGCGCAAGCTGTACGCAGACAAGCTGGCCACTCAAGGCCTGGGCGACACGCTGGGCGACGATATGGTCAAGGCCTATCGCGCCGCCATGGACGAAGGTCGTCACACCCAGGACGTGGTGCTGACCAACTTCAAGAGCAAGTACGCCGTGGACTGGAGCCCCTTCGTGGGCAAGACCTGGACCGACGCCGGCGACACTGCTATTCCCTTGACCGAGTGGAAGCGCCTGGCCGAGAAGATCACGACTCTGCCTGCCAGCGTGAACCCTCATGCTCTGGTCAAGAAGGTGTATGACGATCGCGCAGCCATGGGCCGCGGCGATGTGAACGTGGACTGGGGCATGGGTGAAACCATGGCCTTCGGCTCCCTGGTCGCTTCGGGCTATCCCGTGCGTCTGTCGGGTGAAGACTCGGGTCGCGGCACCTTCACGCACCGTCACGCCGTGGTTCATGACCAGAAGCGTGAAAAGTGGGACGAGGGCACTTATATTCCTTTGCAGAACGCTGCCGAGAATCAGGCTCCGTTTGTCGTCATCGACTCCATCCTGTCCGAAGAGGCAGTGCTGGGCTTCGAGTACGGCTATGCATCGAACGATCCCAACACCCTGGTGGTCTGGGAAGCCCAGTTCGGCGACTTCGCCAACGGCGCCCAGGTGGTGATCGACCAGTTCATCGCATCGGGTGAAGTGAAGTGGGGCCGTGTTAACGGCCTGACACTGATGCTGCCTCACGGCTATGAAGGCCAGGGCCCCGAGCACAGCTCGGCGCGTCTGGAGCGCTTCATGCAGCTGGCTGCCGACACCAATATGCAGATCGTGCAACCCACAACGGCCAGCCAGATCTTCCACGTGCTGCGTCGCCAGATGGTTCGTGGCCTGCGCAAGCCGCTGGTCATCATGACTCCCAAGTCGCTGCTGCGTAACAAGGACGCCACGTCGCCCCTGTCCGAATTCACCTCTGGTGGTTTCCAGACCGTGATTCCCGAGCAGGACGAAACCATCGTCAAGAACGCTGCCAAGGTCAAGCGCATCATCGCCTGCTCGGGCAAGGTGTACTACGATCTGGTCAAGAAGCGTGCCGAGAAGGAATCCAAGGACGTCGCCATCATTCGCGTCGAGCAGCTGTATCCCTTCCCCCACAAGGCGTTCGCCGCCGAAGTGAAGAAGTACGCCAACGCTACTGACATCGTGTGGTGCCAGGATGAGCCTCAGAACCAGGGTGCCTGGTTCTTCATCCAGCACAACATCCACGAGAACATGCGTGAAGGCCAGAAGCTGGGCTACTCCGGTCGCGCTGCGTCCGCCTCGCCCGCCGTTGGCTACGCACATCTGCACCAAGAGCAACAAAAGGCACTGGTGGAAGGCGCATTCGCCAAGCTCAAGGGCTTTGTCCTGACCAAGTAATACAGGCGACACCCCCTGTCCGAGGACAGGGGGCACAAGAAACATCTTTGGAAAGAATTCAAAATGGCAATCGTTGAAGTTAAAGTCCCCCAGCTGTCCGAATCCATCACGGAAGCCACCATGCTGACCTGGAAGAAAAAGGTCGGTGAGGCAGTGGCCATTGATGAAATCCTCATCGAAATCGAAACCGACAAGGTCGTGCTGGAAGTGCCCGCTCCTTCGGCTGGCGTGATCACCGAAATCCTGCAAGGCGACGGCGCAACCGTGGCTGCCGAGCAAGTGATCGCCAAGATCGACTCCGAAGCCGTCGCCGGTGCCGCTGCTCCTGCTGCCGCCCCCGCTGCTGCTGCGACTCCTGCTGCTGCCCCCGTGG
This sequence comes from Comamonas testosteroni, assembly GCF_030505195.1. NCBI lineage: Bacteria > Pseudomonadati > Pseudomonadota > Betaproteobacteria > Burkholderiales > Comamonadaceae > Comamonas > Comamonas testosteroni. Next base: position 189,842 of record NZ_CP129672.1, on the reverse strand, counting down.
CCGCCGCTCCTGCCGGCGCCGACAAGAGCGGCGTGGCCATGCCTGCTGCTGCCAAGATCCTGGCCGACAACAACCTGTCCGCTGCCAACGTGGCTGGCACAGGCAAGGACGGCCGCGTGACCAAGGGTGACGCGCTGGGTGCCATCAAGGCCGGCGCAGCCATCCCCTCCGGCGCTCCCAAGGCGGCTTTGCCTCAGGTTGCGGCTCCCGTGACCAAGGAAAACCTGGGCGACCGTCCCGAGCAGCGCGTGCCCATGACACGTCTGCGTGCCCGTATTGCCGAGCGTCTGCTGCAATCCCAGGCGACCAACGCCATCCTGACCACGTTCAACGAAGTGAACATGGCTCCCGTGATGGAAATGCGCAAGAAGTTCCAGGACCAGTTCACCAAGGAGCATGGCGTGAAGCTGGGCTTCATGTCCTTCTTCGTCAAGGCTGCAGTGCATGCCCTGAAGAAGTTCCCCGCAGTGAACGCCTCCATTGACGGCAACGACATCGTCTACCACGGCTACTTCGACATCGGTATCGCTGTGAGCTCGCCTCGCGGCCTGGTGGTGCCCATCCTGCGCAATGCAGACCAGATGAGCTTCGCCGACATCGAAAAGAAGATTGTCGAATTCGGTCAGAAGGCCAAGGAAGGCAAGCTGGGCATTGAAGAGATGACCGGCGGTACCTTCTCCATCTCCAATGGCGGCACCTTCGGCTCGATGATGTCCACCCCCATCATCAACCCCCCTCAGTCCGCCATCCTGGGCGTGCACGCCACCAAGGACCGCGCCGTGGTCGAGAACGGTCAGATCGTGATCCGTCCCATGAACTATCTGGCCATGTCCTATGACCATCGCATCATCGACGGCCGCGAAGCCGTGCTGAGCCTGGTGGCCATGAAGGACGCGCTGGAAGATCCTTCTCGCCTCCTGTTTGATCTGTAATTCAGCAGATCGAGCTTCTACAAAGCCCACCACCAAAAGCGGTGGGCTTTTTTCGAGTTAAACAGAGAAAAGATTCAAATCATGAGCAAGCAATTTGACGTCGTCGTGATCGGCGCAGGCCCCGGCGGCTACATCGCTGCCATCCGCGCTGCACAACTGGGTTTCAACGTCGCCTGTATCGACGAGTGGAAGAACGCATCTGGCGGCGCTGCTCCCGGCGGCACCTGCACCAACGTGGGCTGCATTCCCTCCAAGGCGCTGCTGCAGTCCTCCGAGCATTTCGAGCATGCCAAGCTGCACTTCGCCGACCATGGCATCTCCACCGGCAAGGTCGAGATGGACGTGGCGCAGATGATCGCCCGCAAGGACGCCATCGTGAAGCAGAACAACGACGGCATCCTGTACCTGTTCAAGAAGAACAAGGTCACCTTCTTCCACGGCCGCGGCTCTTTCGTGAAGGCTGCCGAAGGCGGCTATGAAATCAAGGTTGCCGGCAAGGACGAAGAAATCATCACCGGCAAGCAGATCGTGGTGGCCACCGGCTCCAACGCTCGCGCGCTGCCTGGCGCTGCCTTCGACGAAGAGAACATCCTGTCCAACGACGGCGCTCTGCGTCTGGGCAAGACTCCCAAGAAGCTGGGCCTGATCGGTGCCGGCGTGATCGGCCTGGAAATGGGCTCGGTCTGGCGCCGCCTGGGCACGGAAGTGACCGTGCTCGAAGGCATGGACAAGTTCCTGCCCGTGGTGGACGAGCAGATCTCCAAGGAAGCCAAGAAGGCGTTCGACAAGCAAGGTCTGAAGATCGAGCTGGGCGTGAAGATCGGTGAAGTCAAGTCCGGCAAGAAGGGCGTGACCGTTGCCTACACCAATGCCAAGGGCGAAGCCCAGAGCCTGGAAGTGGACAAGCTGATCGTCTCGATCGGCCGCACCGCCAACACCAATGGTCTGAACGCCGAAGCCGTGGGTCTGGCTCTGGACGAGCGCGGCGCCATCGTGGTGGACGATCTGTGCAAGACCAATCTGCCTGGCGTGTGGGCGGTGGGCGACGTGGTGCGCGGCCCCATGCTGGCGCACAAGGCCGAGGAAGAAGCCGTGGCTGTGGCCGAGCGCATTGCCGGCCAGCACGGTCATGTCAATTTCGCCACCATCCCCTGGGTGATCTACACCAGCCCTGAAATCGCATGGGTGGGTCGCACCGAGCAGCAGCTCAAGGCCGACGGCGTCAAGTACAAGGCAGGCTCCTTCCCCTTCCTGGCCAACGGCCGCGCGCGCGCACTGGGCGACACGACCGGCATGGTCAAGTTCCTGGCCGATGCCGAGACTGACGAGATCCTGGGCGTGCACATGGTGGGTCCCATGGTCTCCGAGCTGATTTCCGAAGCCGTGGTGGCCATGGAGTTCAAGGCATCGAGCGAAGACATCGCCCGTATCTGCCACGCTCACCCCTCGCTGTCCGAATCCACCAAGGAAGCGGCTCTGGCTGTGGACAAGCGCACCCTGAACTTCTAAGTTTTTTTTCAGTCTTGCGCGCAGGTTTTGACATGGCTGTGAAGTGCCCGCGCGCAGGCTGAGTTTCTTTTGGAATTCAGAACAAAATGGCTGCTAACGCTTAGTGTATAAGCGGTAGCAGCTATTGTTTTTTGAGCATCTGGAGACAAGACGGTGAATGTAAGACAAGCCTACGAGGCGGAACTGGCCGCCAAGGGTTTCAAAAGTGATCCCGCGCAGTTGCGTGCAGTCGATGCGTTGCAGCGCTGTGCCGACGAGTGGGCCGCGTACAAGGGCAAGCGCTCCAATGCTCTCAAGAAACTGATCAATCACCCCGATCTGCCCAAGGGCGTCTATATGTACGGCGGGGTGGGGCGCGGCAAGAGCTTTCTGATGGAATGCTTCTTCAACGCCGTGCCCCTCAAGCGCAAGGTGCGCCTGCACTTTCACGAATTCATGCGCGAAGTGCACCGCGAGATGCATCTCATGCAAGGCACGCAAAATCCGCTCGATGCCCTCGGCGCCAAGATCGCCAAGAAGTACAAGCTGATCTGTTTTGACGAGTTTCATGTCGCCGACATCACCGATGCCATGATTCTCTACAGGCTGCTCGAGTCGCTGTTTGCCAACGGCGTGGGCTTTGTGACGACCTCCAACTTCGAGCCCGACGGTCTCTATCCCGGTGGCTTGCATCGCGACCGGATCCTGCCTGCGATTGCCCTGCTCAAGGAGCGCATGGAAGTGGTGAATGTGGACAACGGCACCGACTATCGCCGCCGCACTCTCGAGGATGCCAAGCTCTATCATTGCCCGTTGGGCCCGCAAGCCGATGCGGCGATGCAGCAGACCTTCGATCGTCTGGCCGAAGCCCATGACGAAGAGCCTGTGGTGCAGATCGAGACTCGCAAGATTGCGGCCAAGCGCCGTGCCGGCGGCGTCGTGTGGTTTGACTTCCGCGAACTCTGTGGCGGCCCGCGCTCGCAGAACGACTATCTTGAAATCGCCACGCAGTTTCACACCATCTTGCTGTCCGACGTGCCCGAGCTGCATGTGAACATGGCTTCGGCCGCGCGGCGCTTCACGCTGCTGGTGGACGTGCTCTACGATCGCCATGTCAAGCTTATTGTGTCGGCTGCCGTGCCGCCCGAGAAGATCTATACCGAAGGTCCTCTGTCCCACGAGTTCCCGCGCACCGTCTCGCGCCTCAACGAGATGCGCTCCAAGGAATATCTGGCGCTTGAGCGCCGCGTGGTCGACACCAGCTTGACCTGATCGCCTGCAGGCAGCGGCCTGCGGCCTTAAGATGCCAGCCTGTACTTCGAGTTTCCGAGTTGATGACGATGCCCACTATCCTTGCCCAGCTGATCCGCCGCCGCATTGCAGGCTTTGCATTGGCGCCCCTGGCCGCCGTCTGGCTGGCTTGCGCGCCGGCCATGGCTCAGGTAAAGGCGGATTCGGCACAGCAGGCTGACAAGCAGGCGCAGAAGGAAGTTGCCGAAAAGGCGCGCCAGCATCTGCACCAGCAGCGCGAAGCCGAGCGCAACGAGCTTCTGAGCAAGCGCGCCCTCATCGAGCAGCAGCGCGTGGCTGATGAAAAGCTCTGCTACCAGAAGTTTGCCGTGGAGGGCTGTCTGGCCGATGCCCGCAAGGTGGCGCGTGAGAATGACGCGCCGCTGCGTGCGCGCGAGCTGGAAATCAACGATGCGCAGCGCAAGGAAAAGGCAGCGGCCAAGCTGCAGGCCATTGAAGAGAAAAAAGCCGAGAACGCTGCCGTGCCCATGAAGTCGCAGCAGCGCGAGAAGAACGGCAAGAGCTCGCCACAGCCCACTGGCTCGGGTGCCAAACCTGCCGTTGACGAGCAGGCGGCGCGGGCTCAGCGCCAGACCGAGGCTCAGCAGCGTGCCAGCAAGCAGGCCGACTATGTGCGCCGCCACGAGCAAAACCGTGCCCAAGCCGATCAGGGGCGAGCCGAGCGTGAAGCCAAGGCCCGGGCAGATCATGAGGCCAAGCTCAAGGCGGCAGCCGAGCACAAGTCCAGAGCCTTGCAGCAGGCCAAGGAGCGCGGTCAGACGGCAGCGCCGCTGCCAGCACCCGCTCCCTGAAGCATTCGAGGATCGGCAGTGCTCAGCAGCAGGGTGCTGCCGGAAGTACTGCTGCAAGCGCGTCTCCAAGGCGTTTAAAGATGCCTTGTCCGGACTGATGACGCTTCAAGCGCTTGCTGCTGCGGCTGAGGTATCCAGCTTGAGTATTGCCAGCGAGAGGTTGTCACCCCCCCCAGCCGCGCGCCGCCTGGCTTTTTCAATCAAGAATTGAGAGGCTTCGCGTGGCGAGAGTCCGTCAAGCACAGTGCCCAGCTCCTGAGCGGTGAAGTAATGCCACAGGCCGTCCGAGCAGGCCATCAGGCTGTCGCCCGGCAGCAGTTTCTCAATCATGTGATGGCGCATGGGCGGCGGCGGCTCGGCTCCCAGGCAGCCCAGCAAGATGTTGGACTGTGGGTGGTACTGAGCCTGGGCTTCAGTGAGCTCGCCGCGCTCGACCAGTGCCTGTACATAGGAGTGATCGAGCGAACGGTGCACCAGGGCGGCGCCGCGAAAATGGTAGAGCCGTGAATCGCCGGAGTGCATGAAGTGGCAGCGATTGTCGGGCAGCACTATGAAGGCCGCGATGGTGCTGTGGGGCTCCTGCTCCGCTGCTATGGCGGTGAGGCGAATGACGGTGTGGGCATCTTGCACAATGGTGCGCAGCATGCGTATGCAGTCTTCCTTGGCGGGCTCAAAGCGCTCGAAAAGCTGGCGAGCCGTCAGCATGACCTGATCGGATGCCTTTCTCCCGCCGCTGCGCCCGCCCATGCCATCGGCCACCACGCCGAGAATGCAGCCCTTGGCATAGGGGTGCGCCATGAGCAGAACCTGGTCCTGCTGGTATTCTCGGTCACCGCGATGAATGCCGGTGGCCGCCTGAATGCGGTAGCTGGATGACATGAGTGTGTGCGGGTGCGCTTGCAGAGCGAAATTTAACGTTGCGTTACATTTTATCGGCCGGAGGCTGGGCTTCGGCGAATATTTGCGATCTTATGTGAGCTTGAGCTGACTTGGCTTGTTGGAAGGTGAAACGGTTTTGACTCATTTGCAGGAGGCGGTCGCGCAGGTGTTTGCGCAGCAAGGTGCGCTCTCGCTGGCCGAGCCCGCATTCACGCCGCGCCCAGGCCAGACCCGCATGGCGCTGGCTGTGGTTCAGGCCATAGAGGAGGGCGGGGTGCTGGTGGTGGAGGCAGGCACGGGTGTTGGCAAGACCTACGCTTATCTGGTGCCGGCCTTGCTCAGCGGCCAGCGCGTGCTGGTGTCCACGGCCACCAAGGCGCTGCAGGACCAGTTGTTTGCCCGTGATCTTCCGCGTCTGGTTCATGGCCTGGGCCTGCCTCTGCGCATGGCCAGGCTCAAGGGGCGTTCTTCCTATCTGTGCACGGAGCGGCTGGAGCGTGTGCGCCAGGGCCGCACGGCTCCCCAGGATCCGCAGGTGCTGCGCGCCGTGGCGGATGTGGAGCGCTGGGCCAGGGTCACGCGTACCGGTGATCTGGCCGAACTGACGGCGCTGGATGAGCGCTCCCCGGTGATGCCCTTGGTGAGCTCCACCAAGGACAATTGCATGGGCTCCGACTGCCCGCACTGGCAGGACTGCCATGTCAACCAGGCGCGTCAGCAAGCGTTGGAGGCCGACGTGGTGGTGGTCAACCATCACCTGCTGTTTGCCGATCTCGATGTGCGCGACAGCGGCATGGCTCGTCTTTTGCCCAACACCGGCGTGGTGGTGATCGATGAAGCCCATCAGCTCAACGACATCGGCGTGCAGTTTGCCGGAGAGGCCGTGTCCAGCCAGCAGTTGGTGGGGTACGCACGTGATGCCCTTCGGCTGACGCAGGAGCATGCCCGCGGCATGGCCGACTGGCTGGTGCTCTGCGCCACGCTGGAGCAGGCCATGCGTGAGCTGCGCCTGCAGGCAGGCAAGCCTCCGGTCGGAGGGCGGCTTGCGTGGCAAGCGGTGACCCCGCAGGGACTGGATGCGGCGAAATGGCGTGCGGCACTGGTGCGGCTGGGGCAGAGCCTGCGTGCCCTGTTGATTCCACTCTCAAGCCTGGAGGGTGCAGGGGTCGAGTTGCAGCGTCTGTATGAGCGCGGCGCAGAGTTGCTCGCGCGACTGGCACGCTTTGCTGCACCTGCGGATGATGAATGCGTGCGCTGGCTGGAGATAGGTGCGCAGTATCTGCGCATGCTGGAGTCTCCGCTGTCGATTGCCCGCGTCATGCAGCAGCGGCTGCTTCAGCGCTCGCTGGAGGATGCCGGCACGGACCAGGGCGATGAGCCCGATCCTTCAAGGAAAAAGGCCTGGATTTTCACCTCTGCCACTTTGGGCAATGACGCGCAGCTGAGCTGGTTTGTCGAGTCCTGCGGCCTGCGCGGCGCTCAGGTGTTACAGGTGGAAAGCCCGTTTGACTACCATCGGCAAGCCGGCGTCTATGTGCCCCAGCCCTTTGCTGCGGCCGGCAGCGCACAGCACAGCCAGCAGGTCGCCCAGCTGGTGCTGGATGCAGCGCAGCGCATAGGCGGGCGCACCCTGGTGCTGACCACCACACTCAAGGCCCTGCATGCGATCAGCGCCTCGCTGCGCACCAGCCTGGGCCTGTTTACAGATCTGGATGTGCTGGTTCAGGGCGAGGCACCCAAGCTGGCCTTGATTGAGCGCTTTATGGCCGCCGGGGCAGTTGCTGGGCGTGGAGCTGTTCTGGTGGCTTCCGCCACTTTCTGGGAGGGGGTGGACCTGCCCGGCGACATGCTGCAGCTGGTGGTGATCGACAAGCTTCCGTTTCCGCCACCTGACGACCCCCTGGTCGAAGCCCGCTCGCGACTGCTGGAGAGCGTGGGGCGAGGGGCGTTTCATGATTACATGCTGCCCGAGGCGGCACTGGCCCTCAAGCAAGGGGCTGGACGCCTGATCCGTAGTGAGGCCGATCGTGGCGTGCTGGTCATCTGCGACAGTCGCTTGATGACTATGGGCTATGGCGCGCAGTTGATGTCGGCCTTGCCTCCCATGCGCGTGCTGGGCAGTCAGCCGGAATTCGAGGCGGCGCTGCAGCAGTTGACGATGCAACGCGCCAGGCGTGACGGCGAGCAGACGCCGGTGCAGGATTCAGAGACGTAGCAATGAAAAAAGGATGCGATTGACGCATCCTTTTGTCCTTTGGGCGGCAAACGTTGCTTACCAGAGCTTCCACCAGGATTCTTTTTTCTTCTCTACGTTTTGTTCGGTGTTGGCGCCATAGCTGCTCTCCAGCACGCGCTGGGCGTCGTCACGCAGCTGAGTCATGCCCAGGGCGTCATAGGACTTGACGAGGATCACCATGGCTTCGCGCACTGCGGGCACGTTCTGGTAGTCCCTGATGGCAGCCTGCGCACGGGCAATGGCCGCCACATAGGCGCCTCGGCTGAAGTAGTACTTGGCGACATGGACTTCGTACTGGGCCAGCGAGTTCACGATGTACTGCATGCGCTGGCGGGCATCGTCGGAGTACTTGGAATCTGGAAAGCGGGTCACCAGTTCGCGGAAGGACTCGAACGAATCCTTGGCGGCTTTCTGGTCGCGTTCGGACAGATCCTGGCGGGTCAGCCAGCCGAACATGCCCAGGTTGTCATTGAAGTTGACCAGACCCTTGAGGTAGAGGGCGTAGTCCATGGCGGGGCTGGCAGGATGCAGCTTGGTGAAGCGGTCCAGCGTGGCCAGAGCCTGCACTTTTTCGCCGGCCTTGTACTGGGCATACGCTTTTTCCAGCTGGGCCTGCTGGGCCAGCGGCGTGCCGGCAGCACGGCCTTCGAGCTTCTCGAACAGCGGCACGGCCTTGTCATAGGCGCCGGAGGAAGATTCATCGCGCGCTTCGGTATAGATGCGCTCGGGTGTCCACTTGGCCGTCGGGTCGTCCTTGGTGCTGGAGCATCCCGCCAGCGTGGCGGCGATTAACACGGCAGGGACTAGAGTCAGTGAAATACGCGGCATGGTGGACAGTTTTCTGACGATCATTAGCGGTAATAGGAGGCAGGCCCGTCGCATCTGGCGGCAAGGCGCAAAACCTACACCATACACCACCAGGGCCGGACCTTCCTGAAAAAGGATCGACGCATTGTAATGGGCCGCCGGATCGCGCCGGCGAGTTGCTGGCGTCTTTACGCCAGGGCTCAGCGAATCTAGAGGCATTGAGTGCGCAGGGACGAAGCGCTCTTCCTACAATAGCGGCCATGTTTGTCCATCTGCGCCTGCACACCGAATTCTCCGTCGTCGACGGAACCACCCGCGTCAATGCCATGATCAAGGCCGCTGCCGAAGACGGGCAGGTGGCGATGGCCATTACCGACTTCAACAATCTGTTTGGCGGCATCAAGTTCTACCGCGAAGGTCGCGGCAAGGGCGTCAAGCCTCTGCTGGGCGCCGAGATCGTGCTCGAAGGGCTGGGCGACGCGCCGCCTTCGCGGATCATCGTTCTTGTGCAGAGCAAGCAGGGCTACCACAATATTGCCGAGCTGCTGGCCCGCGGCTGGACGCGCAATGTGGTACGTGATCAGGCGCAGCACAAGTGGGAATGGCTGCAGGAGCTGGGCGAGGGACTGATCGTGCTGTCCGGTGCGCATGCCGGCCCCGTGGGCATAGCCCTGACGCGTGGTGATGAGAAAGGTGCGGCCGAGATTGCCCAGCGCCTGGCCACCATGTTCCCGCACCGCTTCTATATCGAGCTGCAGCGCGCGGGCCGTCCCGATGACGAGTCGCATGTGCTGGCTGCTGTGAAGCTGGCCAGCCGTCTGAATCTCCCGGTGGTGGCGACACACCCGATTCAGTATGCCAAGCCCGATGATTACGAGGCACACGAGGCCCGTGTCTGCATCGCCGAAGGCGAGATCCTGGGCAATGCCAAGCGGGTGCGCAAGTTCACCCGCGAACAGTATTTCAAAACCGCTGCCGAAATGGAGCAGCTGTTTGCCGACATTCCGAGCGCGATCGAGAACACGGTGGAAATTGCCCGCCGCTGCAGCCTGACGCTGGAGCTGGGCAACCCGCAACTGCCCAACTTCCCCGTGCCTGATGGCATGACCATGGACGAGTTCTTCCGCCATGAGTCCTACCAGGGGCTGGAAGAGCGTCTGGTCCACCTCTATCCCGATGCGGCCAAGCGCGACGCCCAGCGTTCGCGCTATGTGGAGCGGCTGGAGTTCGAGCTGGGCACCATCATGAAGATGGGCTTTCCGGGCTACTTCCTCATCGTGTCGGACTTTATCAAGTGGGCCAAGGCCAATGGCTGCCCAGTGGGGCCGGGTCGCGGCTCGGGTGCCGGCTCGCTGGTGGCTTATGTGCTCAAGGTGACCGATCTCGACCCGCTGGAATACAACTTGCTGTTCGAGCGTTTCCTGAACCCGGAGCGCGTGTCCATGCCCGACTTTGACGTGGACTTCTGCCAGCAGAACCGCGACCGCGTGATCGACTATGTCAAGGACCGCTACGGGCGCGACGCCGTCAGCCAGATCGCCACCTTCGGCACCATGGCCGCGCGGGCGGCCATCCGCGACGTGGGCCGCGTGCTGGACATGAGCTACACCTTCTGCGACGGCATCTCCAAGCTGATCCCGAACAAGCCCGGCCTGCATGTCACGCTCAAGTACCCGCCCAATCCGCCCAAGGAAGGCGACAAATACACATACGCCATCAAGGAGGAGCCGATTCTGGCCGAGCGCATCGAGCGCGAGGAGGACGTCAAGACCCTGATCGAGATGGCGCAGAGCCTGGAGGGCATGACGCGAAACATCGGCATGCACGCCGGCGGCGTGGTGATTGCGCCGGGCCGCCTGGCCGATTTCTGCCCGCTGTACCAGCAGCCCGGCAGTACCTCGGCCGTGGCCATGTACGACAAGGACGACGTGGAAGCCGTGGGCCTGGTGAAGTTCGACTTCTTGGGCCTGGCCACGCTGACGATTCTGGAGATTGCGCGCGAATTCATCATGAAGCGCCACAAGGGCCAGGAGAACTTCCAGTTCGAGAACATTCCGCTGGACGACTACCCGACCTACAAGCTGTTCTCCGACGGCAAGACCGAAGCCGTTTTCCAGTTTGAATCGCGCGGCATGCAGCAGATGCTCAAGGAGGCCAAGCCCTCGCGCCTGGAAGACCTGATTGCGCTGAACGCCCTCTACCGTCCCGGCCCCATGGACCTGATTCCCACCTTCATTGCCCGCAAGCACGGGCAGGAAGTCGTGGAGTACCCGCATCCGCTGGTCGAGTCGGTGCTGGCCGAAACCTACGGCATCATGGTCTACCAGGAGCAGGTGATGCAGACCGCCCAGGTGCTTGGCGGCTACTCGCTGGGTGGCGCCGACTTGCTGCGCCGTGCCATGGGCAAGAAGAAGGTCGAGGAGATGGTCAAGCACCGGGCCATCTTCCGCGAAGGCGCAGCCAAGAACGGACTGAGCGAGGAAAAGGCCGACGAGGTCTTTGACTTGATGGAGAAGTTCGCGGGCTACGGCTTCAACAAGTCGCACGCGGCAGCCTACTCCCTGCTGGCCTATCACACGGGCTGGCTCAAGGTGCACTACACGGCCGAGTTCTACTGCGGCAATATGACCGTGGAAATGGACAACACCGACAAGCTCAAGGTGTTGTACGAGGACGCGCTCAAGATGGGCATCACTTTCGAGATGCCCGATGTGAACCGCGGCGTGCACCGCTTCGAGCCGGTGACCGACAAGGTCATACGCTATGGCCTTGGAGCCATCAAGGGAACAGGGCAGGCGGCTATCGAAGCCATCGTGGCCGCGCGCAACGGCGAGGGCACAGGCCCCAACGGCCACGAGAAGGGACCGTTCAAGAGCCTGTTCGACTTCTGCCTGCGCGTGGATCGCAGTCGCATCAACAAGCGGACGGTGGAAGCGCTGATCAAGGGCGGCGCCTTTGATTCGATAGACATGAACCGCGCCTCGCTGATGGCGACGCTGGACACGGCCTTCGGCTTTGCTGCCACGTCGATTGCCAACGCCGACCAGGGTGGCCTGTTCGACATGATGGGCGATGATGCGCTGGGCTCGAGCACGGCGGAGCCACCCATGGCCGATGTGCTGCCCTGGGGCGTCAAGGAAAAGCTGACGCTGGAAAAAACGGCCATCGGCTTTTATCTGACGGGCCATCTGTTCGACGAGGTCGAGGCCGAAGTGCGCCGTTTCGTGCGCACCCCGATCGGCGAGATGCAGGGCAGCCGCGAGCCGCAGACCATGGCCGGCATCATCGGCGGTCTGCGCACCATCAACGGCCAGCGTGGCAAGCTCAGCATCTTCACGCTGGACGACAAATCTGCGGTGATCGAAGCTTCCGTCGACGAAAAAACCATGGCTGCCTGCGCCGAAGTGCTCAAGGAGGACGAGTTTGTCGTGGTTTCGGGGCGTCTGCAGCCCGACCGCTTCAGCGGCGGCCTGCGCATGAAGGTGCAGCAGATGTGGAGCCTGGCCGATGCACGCTGCCGTTTTGCGCGCTATCTGCAGGTCAGCGTCGGGGAGAAGATGCCCGATGTGCCGGCGCTGCTGCGCCAGTTCCCGGCCAAGGTCGAGGAAACCGAGAGCGGCAATATCAACCATGGCGTGAAAGTGCGCCTGGACCTGATCTGCCGGGATGGGCGCGGCTCGGCCAGTTGCGAGCTGGCGCTGGGCGAGAGCAGCCGCTTCTATCCGTCGGATGCCGCACTGGCCGCCTGGTATGGCTCGGCTGCTGCCGGTCAGGTCAAAGTGGTTTATGAATAAAAAGCATGGGCTGCCTTTTCGAGCTGCTTGCACTCGAATGTCGGATAGGAGCCCTTTTTTTTGATAGCGCAGAGCGCTTGCTGGGTAAGGGATCTCCATGGATTTCCCTTGGTTTTGCCAATTTTGCTTTCAGCCGCCTTGAAATCCCTAACAATGCTATGCATATGCCAGCGCAAAAACATTGCAACGGCTCGCTAGAATGGATTTCATGGCTACCCAACTCCCATCAATTCCCCCGGTCTCGCCAGCGATCAGAACGCCTGACGATGGAGATTCCTTGGTGCTTGAACGGCGCCGCCAGCGGCTGCAGCCGCCACGCATGTATCAGGTGGTGATGCTCAACGACGACTTCACGCCCATGGAGTTCGTGATTGCCGTGCTGCAGGAGCTGTTCGGCAAGGACCGCGAATCGGCCACGCAGATCATGCTCAAGATTCATTTGGACGGCCGTGGTGTCTGCGGCGTCTACAGCCAGGATGTGGCGGCGACAAAAGTCGAGCAGGTATTGCAGGCGGCCCAGAAAGCGGGCCATCCGTTGCAGGCCACATTCGAGCCTGTTGAATAAGCGCAGTCCGCCCTCAGATTAGTTAGCACAGAGTCAACCAAGCAAGCCGAAAGGAGTCGCACATGATCGCTCAAGAACTGGAAGTCAGCTTGCACATGGCGTTTGTCGAGGCCCGTCAGCAGCGCCACGAGTTCATCACCGTGGAGCATCTGCTGCTCGCCCTGCTGGACAACCCCAGTGCAGCTGAAGTGCTGCGCGCATGCGCGGCCAACATAGACGACCTGCGTTCATCGCTGTCCAACTTCATCAAGGACAACACACCGCAGGTGGACGGCACCGAAGAGGTGGATACGCAGCCCACGCTGGGATTCCAGCGTGTGATTCAGCGCGCCATCATGCATGTGCAGTCCACAGGCAATGGCAAGAAGGAGGTGACGGGTGCCAATGTGCTCGTGGCCATCTTCGGCGAAAAGGACTCCCATGCCGTGTACTACCTGCACCAGCAGGGCGTGACGCGCCTGGACGTGGTCAACTTCATTGCTCATGGCATCAAGAAGGGCGAGCCGCCCGAGCCAGCCAAGGCCGAATCTCCCTCGGAGAGCGAAGAAGGCGCCGCTGGCGAGCGCAATGAAAAGGCCTCGCCGCTGGAGCAGTTCACGCTCAACCTGAATGTGGCCGCCAAGGAAGGCAAGATCGATCCGCTGATCGGGCGCGAGTACGAGGTCGAGCGCACCATCCAGATCCTGTGCCGCCGCCGCAAGAACAACCCGCTGCTGGTGGGCGAGGCCGGTGTGGGCAAGACGGCCATTGCCGAGGGTCTGGCCTGGCGCATCACCGAAGGCACGGTGCCCGAGGTGCTCAAGGATGGCGTGGTCTACTCGCTGGATATGGGCGCGCTGCTGGCCGGCACCAAGTACCGCGGCGATTTCGAGCAGCGCCTCAAGGGCGTGCTCAAGTCGCTCAAGGACAAGCCGCATGCCATCCTGTTCATCGACGAGATCCACACGCTGATCGGCGCCGGTGCGGCTTCGGGCGGCACGCTGGATGCGTCCAATCTGCTCAAGCCCGCGCTGTCCAGCGGTCAGCTGCGCTGCATCGGTGCGACCACGTTCACGGAATACCGTGGCATCTTCGAGAAAGACGCGGCCCTGTCGCGCCGTTTCCAGAAGGTGGATGTGGTCGAGCCAACCGTGGCCGAGACCGTGGACATCCTCAAGGGCCTGAAGTCGCGCTTCGAGGAGCACCACAGCATCACCTACGAGCAGGACGCCCTGCAGGCGGCGGCCGAGCTGTCGGCCAAGTACATCAATGACCGTCACCTGCCCGACAAGGCCATCGACGTGATCGACGAGGCGGGCGCTGCCCAGCGCATTGCCCCCGAAGCTCAGCGCAAGCAGACCATCGGCAAGGCCGAGATCGAAGCCATCGTGGCCAAGATCGCCCGCATTCCGCCTGCCAACGTCAGCAACGACGACCGCAGCAAGCTGCAGACGCTGGAGCGTGACTTGAAGAGCGTGGTCTTCGGCCAGGACAAGGCGCTGGAGGTGCTGGCGTCCGCCGTCAAGATGGCGCGCTCGGGTCTGGGCAAGCCGGACAAGCCGATCGGCTCCTTCCTGTTCTCCGGCCCCACGGGCGTCGGCAAGACGGAAGCTGCCAAGCAGCTGGCCTACATCCTGGGCGTGGACCTGATCCGCTTCGACATGTCCGAGTACATGGAGCGTCATGCCGTCAGCCGACTGATCGGCGCGCCTCCCGGCTATGTGGGCTTTGACCAGGGCGGTCTGCTGACCGAGGCCGTGACCAAGAAGCCGCATTCGGTGCTGCTGCTCGACGAAATCGAGAAAGCGCATCCGGACATCTTCAACGTGCTGCTGCAGGTCATGGATCACGGCACGCTGACCGACAACAACGGGCGCAAGGCCGACTTCCGCAACGTGATCATCATCATGACCACGAATGCGGGTGCCGAGACCATGAACAAGGCCACCATCGGTTTCACGAATCCGCGTGAGGCCGGCGATGAAATGGGCGATATCAAGCGCCTGTTCACGCCTGAGTTCCGCAACCGTCTGGATGCCATCGTCAGCTTCAAGCCGCTGGACGAGCAGATCATCTTGCGCGTGGTCGACAAGTTCCTGCTGCAACTGGAGCAGCAACTGGCCGAGAAGAAGGTGGACGTCACCTTCAGCGACGAGCTGCGCAAGCACCTGGCCAAGAAGGGCTTCGATCCGCTCATGGGTGCACGCCCCATGCAGCGCCTGATCCAGGACACCATCCGCCGCTCGCTGGCCGATGAGCTGCTGTTCGGTCGTCTGACCAACGGCGGGCGCCTGGAAGTGGATTGGGACGAAGCGGGCAACGAAGGCAAGGGTGATGTCAAGCTCACCATTACCGAGTTGCCCAAGGACGCCTCCAAGGCCGAGCCCGAGCAGGTAGTGGCCGATTAAGGCAAGCCATGAAGGCTTTTGCCGGCGTCCGTGAGGGGCGCTGAGACCAGAAACCGGCAGTGGAGACACTGCCGGTTTTTTGTTGCCGGTCTGGCCTGTGTTTGCTCTCTTTATAGGAGCTTCTGTCGCATGTTCTGCATGAAACCCAGGTACTTTTGTATCTGAATTTCCCTAAAGGAGAGCGAAGCCAGCTATGAATGATGATTCAGCGGTCGGGGCCGATGAGCTGGCGCTGGCGGATGCAGTAGCGGCCACGGCTTTTTCGGCGTGGGCGGTCTGAGCGGAGGCAGGCTTTGGCGCAGATGTTCTGTGCTGCGGCGCACGACCGTGCTGCGCGCACGATAGCGCCGCAGGTCGATGCCCAGGCGCAGCAGCCTGATCAATCACGCAGGTACAGAAGCAGCATGAAGACCGGTGTGCCGGCCAGAACGCCGATGATGGAGAACAAGGGGCCGTAAACAAGCAGGCTTATCTCCAGGGCACGCAAGCATCCCGAGATGCCCTCATTCAGGCAGCTGACCCCGTCGGGCGGCAGCAAGATGCTGTGAAACGGCAGAAAAAGCGCCGCCACGGCCACACCGGCAAGCAGTGCCAGCAAGGCGGAGAAAACAAGTCGGCCCAGGGTTTTCATGATGTGCGTGTCCGGCGCCACTATAGCTGGCTGCGCTGTGAATGCCGGGATGGCGCGGGAACAATGGCGCTGGAGCCTGTCTAGTGCTTGTCTAGGGCTTGTCTAGGGCTTGTCTAGGGCTTGTCTAGGGCTTGTCTACCATGCCGCGTGCCGCCTGGCTGATGAAGTTGAGAGCAGCGACGATGATGCCTTTGCTGAGCGGCAGCAAGGCGAAAAACAGGAAAAAGAGGTGATTGACCTGCCACATCGGCATGGTGCGCAGATGTGCGAGCCAGCTTTGAACATGGCCGCCGGCCACGGCAGTCGCGATGGCGGCGGCAAGCAGGGCCACAAGCGCCACGGCCAGGGCCTTGGCATGCTTGGATGCGCGCTCGAAGGCGAGCGTGGCAGGGCGGATCAGGCAGCAGCCAAAGGCCAGGGCGCAGAGAAAAGGCACCAGGTCCACGGCTTCGCCGCGCACCAGCCAGGGCAGGGCAGTTGCATAGGACAGAGCCAGCAGGCCGAGGCCGATGGCTCCTATGAGTCGGGGTTGCCGCTGTGGCTGCTGCTTCATGGGCACCTGCCTGTGCGCTGGGGCGAGGCGATGAAACCAATGAAAAAAGGAGCTGCTATCGCTTGCTGCATAACGATTTAAGATACTTTTGTATTTGAAAGTCAATACTGATAAGCGGTATAAGCTATCAATATTGATGCTTGAGTCTGACGCCAGTCACTTGACCTGGCGTTTTTCCAGCTTGCGCGCCAGGGTGCGCCGGTGCATGCCCAGGCGGCGTGCGGCCTCGGAGATATTGAAGCCGGACTCGGCCAGGGTCTCGTGAATATGCTCCCATTCCAGCGTCTTGATGGAGGTGGTCTGGCTGCTGACCTCCACGTCGGTGCGCCCCTCGACCCGCCCGAAGGCGGCTTCGATATCGTCGGTATTCGAGGGCTTGGCCAGGTAGTGGCAGGCGCCGAGCTTGACGGCTTCCACGGCCGTGGCAATGCTGGCGTAGCCGGTGAGAACGACGATGAGCGCATCGGGGTTGTGCAGATGCAGCATCTGCACGCAGTTCAGGCCCGATGCATTGCCGGCCAGCTTCAGGTCCATGACCGCATATTGCGGCCGGTGCTGGGTCAGCATCTGCTGCACTTCCTCGCCGCTGGTGGCATGCAGCACGCGGTAGCCCCGGCGCTCGAACGAGCGCTTGAGCGTGCGTGCAAATGCCGCGTCATCTTCAACCAGCAGCAGTAAACGGTCTTCTACCATGCAAACCACAATGTCTTAAATCGCGAGAGCGGACTGGGGCAGGCTGACCTCCACCAGAGCGCCACCGCCTTGCTGAGCCGGCAGATTGCCGGCATGAACGCGGCCGCCCAGGGCGCGGGCCACGTTGGTCACCAGAAACAGGCCCAGGCCGCGACCGGGGCGCTCCTGCTTGGTGGAGACATGGCACTGGCCCAGTTGCTGCAGCACGGTGGCATCGAAGCCCGGGCCGTGGTCGCGCACCTGGATGCGTATCTGGTCTTGATCGCTGCTCAGGGTCAGCTCCACCCAGCCGGGCGAGGCTTCGAGGGCATTGTCCAGCAAATTGCAAATCATTTGCTGCAATGCAGTATCCGAGAGCATGGCGAAGTCCTTCACGCCCTGCTGGTGCAGCGCAAAGTGCTGCAGGCTGTTATGCGCCTGCCAGTGGCTGACCACGCCTTGCACAAAGCTGGCGAAGGTGGTGCTTTCCGTGCCTTCGGCCCGGGTCTCGCCGGCAGACAGCAGCACGCCCGAGACGATGGACTTGCAGCGCAGCAGCTGGCGCTGCATTTCCTGCAGGTCCTCGCGCAGGTCCTCGTCCTGCATGAGGGCCGGCATATGCTGCCAGTCGCCCAGGATCACGGACATGGTGGCCATGGGCGTGCCCAGCTCGTGTGCCGCGCCGGTGGCCAGCAGGCCCAGGCGCACGATATGTTCCTCCTCGCTGGCGCGCTGGCGCATATTGGAGATGCGCTTGTCGCGGCGGCGCGTGTTCTCGACGATGCGGGTCAGAAAGACGATGGTCAGGATGCTGGTCAACGCAAAGCTGATGAGCACGCCCACGACGTAGAGGCTGGGCAAGCCTTCCTGAGTGGCGAACTGCACATGCAGGGGCTGGTGAAACAGGGTCAGGCCCAGGACGCCGACAAAGGAGGCCGCGACCACGCACCAGGTGTAATGAGCGGGCAGCAGCACGGCACTCAGAATGCCCTGCAGCAGATACAGATAGATGAAGGGGTTGCTGGCGCCGCCGCTCAGGTACAGCTGAATGGTCAGGGCCAGCACATCGGCCAGCAGCGCATAGAAGACGCTGCGCGAGGTCACGGGGCGGTGCAGGCCCTGGCTCCAGTAGATGTAGGCCAGGTTGGTGGCGACCAGGGCCACCAGCACCAGCGCCATGGGCAGCAGGGGCAGTGCAATCTGAAAGCCGTAGTGCACCAGCGAGATGGTGACGACCTGGCCGACCACGGCAATCCAGCGCAGCTGAATCAGCAGCTGCATGTTCTGCCGCTCGGTCAGGCGCTGTACGCGAAACAGGGAATCGGAAATTTGGCTCACCGCGCAATTGTCACCGAGCAGGCCTGCCTCGGACGCCTCTGGGGCTATGCATTCGTGATGTAGGAGCAGCCCGCAGGGAGCAAAAAAAAGCGCTCCGGGGAGCGCTTTCAGAGGGAGGCATCAGTTTGCGGCAACCGCCTTGTCGTGCCGGCGCACCAGCCAGGCCGCTCCCAGCACCATGGCTGCCAGCCCATACCAGGTAAGCGCATAGACCAGATGACTGTTCGGGAACCGGATGACTGTCATGCCGGGGCGCAGGACTTCGCTGTCGGCCTCTGCCTTTGCATAGGCCGGGTTGCTGGCGGGCACGCCCTGGTCTATGAAGTAGGGGGCGGGCCTGCTCAGGCCCTGGGCCTGGGCAATGGCGGCGACATCGCGCGAGTACCACTGGGCGTTGGCGGGATCGTTCTTGCGCAGAAAGCCGCCGCCGGGCTCGCTCATGCGCATCAGGCCGATGACGGTGACGGTCTCGGCCGATGGCCCGGCTTCGGCAATCTGCTTGAGCCACTGGCTGCGCAGTTTCTCGGGCGTGAAGCCGCGGTTGACCAGAACCTGCGTGCCATCGCTCAGCTGCAGCGGCGTCATGAGCCAGAAGCCCGCACCGGCTTCGGTCAATGCCTTGGCCAGCACGCTTTGCTTGTCCAGCCATCGGCCTTGCGCCTTGACGGGCAGGTACTCGTGGCTGGCCGCATTGATCTGCGGCCATTGACCGGGCTCGGGCAACGCCACGGGGGCGCTGTGCACGCGCTGCTCCACGCGCTCGATGAGATCGAGCTTCCAGGCGCGGCGCTGCACCTGCCAGGTGCCCAGAGCCATGAACCCTAAAAACAAGGCGATGCCCACAAACGCGAGCATCGCCTTGGCGAAGGGAGAGCGCTGCCGTGCAGCGCTCTGGTTCTTCATGAGGTCAGTCAAGGTGTGACAGCAGCGGGAGCCGTGTGACCTTCGTGATCTGCATGGCCTGCGGCCTGGTGCATTTCATGACCGGGCATCATGTTGGTGTTCATGTGGAACATGACCCAAAGCGTGCCGGAGATCGCAATCGCCAGGAAGATCACCGTGAAGATGGTGGACAGCATGGTCCAGCCGCCCTGGATCTTGCCGTTCATGTGCAGGAAGTACACCATGTGCACGAGCACCTGGATCACCGCAAACAGACCCAGCACGGCCACAGCCGTGGAGCGGTCGGTGATGATGTTGTTCATGACCAGGTAGAAGGGGATGGCAGTCAGGATGACGGCCAGGATGAAACCCTTCACATAGTCGCCCATGGTGACGTGCAGGTCGTCGTGATCGTGGTGATCGTCATGACCGGCGTGGATATCGTGTGCGCTCATTTACAGCACCCCCATCAGATACACAAAGGTGAACACACCGATCCAGACCACGTCCAAGAAGTGCCAGAACATGGACAGGCAGTTGATACGGCGCACGTTCTCGTTGATCAGGCCGTGCTTCTTGATCTGGATCATCAGGGTGATCAGCCAGACCAGACCGAAGGTCACGTGGATACCGTGGGTGCCCACCAGCGTGAAGAAGGACGACAGGAAGGCGCTGCTCTGAGGCGTTGCACCTTGATGGATCAGGTGGTGGAACTCATAGAGTTCCACGGCCAGGAAGGCTGCGCCCAGCAGACCGGTGACGGCCAGCCACAGCAGCGTGCCGTTCACGTTCTTCTTTTGCTTTTGCAGCATGGCAAAGCCGAAGGTGATGGACGACATCAGCAGGAAGGCCGTGTTGACCGCGACCAGCGACAGATCGAACAGGTCCTTGCCCGAGGGGCCGCCTGCATAGCTGCGGCCCAGCACGCCATAGGTGGCGAACAGTGCGGCAAAGATCAGGCAGTCGCTCATCAGGTAGAGCCAGAAGCCCAGCGAGGTGCCGTTTTCCGGATGAGGCTCGTGCGCGAGGTGGTACTCGCGAGTAGCCAGGGCGGCTGCGCCGCCAGCGTTGATATGTGTATTAGACATGGGCTGCTGCAAGCTGCTTGGTACGTGCTTCTTCCGATGTGGCCACTTCGGCCGCAGGGATGTAGTAGTCACGCTTGTAGTTGAAGGTATGAATGATCGAGGCCAGGATGGTCGCGGCGAACGAGGCGATCGCCAGAGGCCACATGTGCCAGATCAGAGCAAAGCCCAGAACGGTGGACAGGCCGGCAATCACCACGCCGGCGCCGGTATTGGCGGGCATGTGGATGGGCTCGAAGCCGCTCAGCGGACGCTGATAGCCGTGCTTCTTCATGTCGGTCCAGGCGTCGATGTCGTGCACCACGGGGGTGAAGGCGAAGTTGTACTGGGGAGGGGGCGAGGAAGTGGCCCATTCCAGGGTGCGGCCTTCCCATGGGTCGCCGGTCACGTCACGCAGTTCGTCGCGCTTCCAGATGGACACGGCCAGCTGGATGAAGAAGCAGCCGATACCGGCAGCGATCAGGGCAGCACCGCAGGCAGCGATGATGAACCAGATCTGCAGCGAGGGATCGTCGAAGTGGTTGGCGCGGCGAGTCACGCCCATCAGACCCAGGATGTACAGGGGAGTGAAGGCAACCCAGAAGCCGACCAGCCAGAACCAGAACGAAGCCTTGCCCCAGAACTCGTTGAGTCGGAAGCCGAAAGCCTTGGGGAACCAGTAGTTGATGCCGGCAAACACGGCAAACACCACGCCGCCGATGATCACGTTGTGGAAGTGGGCGATCAGGAACAGCGAGTTGTGCAGCACGAAGTCTGCGGGAGGCACGGCCAGCAGCACGCCGGTCATGCCGCCAATGGCGAAGGTGACCATGAAGCCCACCGTCCACAGCATGGGCACCGAGAAGCGGATGCGACCGCGGTACATGGTGAACAGCCAGTTGAAGATCTTCGCGCCCGTGGGGATGGAGATGATCATCGTGGTGATACCGAAGAAGGTATTCACGCTGGCACCCGAGCCCATGGTGAAGAAGTGGTGCAGCCACACCAGGTAGGACAGGATGGTGATACACACGGTGGCGTAGACCATCGAGGTGTAGCCGAACAGGCGCTTGCGGCTGAACGTTGCCACGATTTCGGAGAACACGCCGAAGCAGGGCAGGATCAAGATGTAGACCTCGGGGTGGCCCCAGATCCAGATCAGGTTCACGTACAGCATGGGGTTGCCGCCCAGCTCGTTCGTGAAGAAGTTGGTGCCGACGTAGCGGTCCAGCGACATCAGCACCAGGGCTGCGGTCAGCACGGGGAAGGAAGCCACGATCAGGGCGTTGGTGCACAGGGCAGTCCAGGTGAAGACGGGCATCTTCATCAGGTTCATGCCGGGGGCGCGCATCTTGATGATGGTCACGATCAGGTTGATACCTGACAAGGTCGTGCCCACACCGGCGACCTGCAGGCCCCAGATGTAGTAATCCAGACCCGTTCCAGGATTCTGGTGCCCCAGATTGGACAGGGCCAGCCAGCCGGAGGTGGAGAACTCGCCCAGGAACAGGGAGATCATCACCAGCACGGCGCCGCCGGTGGTCATCCAGAAGCTGAAGTTGTTCAGGAACGGGAAGGACACGTCACGTGCGCCGATCTGCAGAGGAACCAGGTAGTTCATCAGGCCGGTCACGAAGGGCATCGCCACGAAGAAGATCATGATCACGCCATGGGCCGTGAAGATCTGGTCGTAGTGGTGAGGAGGCAGGTAGCCCATGTTGTCGCCGAAGGCCATGGACTGCTGCAGACGCATCATCACGGCATCGGCAAAGCCGCGCAGGAACATGACCAGACCGAGGATCATGTACATGATGCCGATCTTCTTGTGGTCGATGGAGGTGATCCAGTCGTTCCACAGCGGAGCCCAGAGGCGGAACTTGGTGATGCCGCCGACCACGACGAGGCCGCCAAGCACCACGGCAATAAAGGTCAAGAGCACGATGGGCTCATGCGTCATGGGAATCTGGTCCCATGTGATACGGCCCAACAGCCAGTGGGAGGCCGGGGTTGTTGTTTCAGACATGTTGAGTCTCTTTTGTCGTATTGGAGCGGCTGAGCGGTGAGCGCATCCGCACCGTGAACTACTTATTGCTGTGCGACAGCTCCGGAGGCGGCGACTTCGTCGAGCAGGGCGACAACGCGCTCAGCGTCTTGGGAAGTGCAGACATCCAGGGGCAGGGTCACGCTGGAGGTCTTGCTGTGGTGTGCAGGAGGCCTGCCGCCGGCAGCGTCGATGGCCATCATTTCGTTCATGCACATCTTGCCGTCTTCCACGCAGCGGTTGAGGACCTTCTGGTACAGGCCTTCGTCCACGCTGGCGAAGCGTTCAACGGGGTTGCGCTCGCTGGGCTTGGACAGATCGATATAGGCATCGCGTGTCAGGGCCTTGCCTTCGGTCTTGGCCTTGGCAATCCACTGATCAAACTGCTCGTTTTCCAGGCCGTGGAACTTGAAGGTCATGCCCGCAAAACCAGCGCCGCTGTAGTGAGAGGACTTGCCGCCATAGACACCGGGCTTGTTGATCACGGCGTTCAGCTCGGTCTGCATGCCGGGCATGGTGTAGATCATGCCGGCCAGATCAGGAACGTAGAACGCGTTCATGGTGTGGGTGGAGGTCAGCTTGAAGTGAATGGGGCGATCCACCGGGGCAGCCACTTCGTTGACGGTGGCAATGCCTTGCTCGGGGTAGAAGAACAGCCATTTCCAGTCCAGAGACACGACCTGGATCTCCAGGGGCTTGACGTTGGGGTCCAGAGCCTTGGTGGAGGAGATGCGGTCCAGAGGACGATAGGGGTCGAGCTTGTGGGTGCTGATCCAGGTAATGGCGCCCAAAGCGATGATGATGAGCAGGGGAACCGTCCAGATCACCAGCTCCAGTGCAGTGGAGTGGTGCCATTCGGGGTCGTATTTGGCTTCGGTGTTGGACTGGCGGTATTTCCAGGCAAACAGCAGCGTCAAAAAGATGACGGGGACGATGATGAGCAACATCAGCAAAGTGGCCGTAATGACCAGGTCGCCTTGCTGCTTGGCGACATCGCCAGCTGGGTTGAGGACGACGGCCTTGCTGCAACCTGCGAGGGTTGCAGTCAAAGCGGCCGCTGAGAGCCACGCGGGCCCACGGATTTCCTTGATTTTTAACATGCTTTGGGCGTGACAAAGTCGCGCTTAGGTGTAAACGCGGATTACTGGATCTCGGCAAATGTAATACCAAACGGTGGCTTGTCCATTGGACATTTTGTCCAAGGTCAACGTCTCGGGATTGGAAATGCGCTATGCGACAAGGGTTTAGCAGCTTTGGCGTGTGGACAAACTTTGATCTGACAGGGCTTGAAATTGTCAAATCAGCCCTCAGAAACGGGGGCTGCGCGGTGCTGGTCTGACAGTGCTCAGAGCAAAAACTCTATTGCGGCTGCACATGCTTGGGCGTAGAACTGAAAGCGTCCCCGGGACTGAAAAGTAAGACAAGGAGTTGTACCTTTATGACAAGCATGAACCCGTCCATTGGTCTTACTCAGCAAGACTATGAGAACTCGGAAACCTTGGCCTATGCGGATACCGACGAGGATGTGACCCCTGGCGAGATTGCCGTGGGGGTGATCATCGGGCGCTCTTCCGAGTACTTCGACTTCTTCGTGTTCGGCATCGCCTGCGTGCTGGTGTTTCCCTCGCTGCTGTTTCCCTACATGTCCAAGCTTGATGGCACGCTGGCTGCGTTTGCCATATTTTCGCTGGCCTTTGTGGCCCGCCCCGTGGGCACGGCGCTGTCCATGGCCGTGCAGCGCCGCTGGGGCCGTGCCACCAAGCTGACCCTGGCGCTGCTATTGCTGGGCGTGTGCACGGTGGGCATGACCTTTTTGCCCAGCTTTGAAACCGCAGGCATGAAGGCCGTCTGGGCGCTTGTGATGTTGCGCATAGGTCAGGGTCTGGCACTGGGTGGTTCCTGGGACGGACTGCCCTCGCTGCTGGCCATGTCGGCCCCGCAGAACAAGCGCGGCTGGTACTCGATGATTGGTCAGCTCGGGGCACCGCTGGGTTTCATCATTGCTGCCGCGCTGTTTGCCTTTCTGTACTCCAGCCTGACGGCCGACGAGTTCATGAGCTATGGCTGGCGCTACCCCTTCTGCGTGGCCTTCGCCATCAACGTGGTGGCGCTGTTTGCCCGCTTGCGTCTGGTTGTGGGCCAGTCCTATGCCCAGCTTCTGCAGGAGCGTGAGCTGGAGCCCATCAGCGTGAGCAGTCTCATGACCAACGAAGGCCGCAATGTGATGATCGGGGCTTTTGCCGCGCTGGCCAGCTTCGCGCTGTTTCATCTGGTGACCGTGTTCCCGCTGTCCTGGATTTCCATGTATTCCAACCAGTCCGTGACGGAGGTGCTGGTGGTGCAGATCATCGGGGCGCTGCTGGCCGGTGCGGCCATGATCCTCTCGGGCTGGCTGGCGGATCGTGTGGGTCGCCGCAACACCCTGGGCACCATGGCCTGCCTGATCGGCATCTTCAGCTTTCTGGCACCCTGGCTGCTGGGCAGCGGCAGCACCGGCAACAATGTGTTCATCCTGGTGGGCTTTGTGCTGCTGGGTCTGTCCTACGGCCAGGCCTCGGGCACGGTGACTTCCAACTTCTCGTCGCGCTACCGTTACACCGGTGCGGCCCTGTCCACGGACATGGCCTGGCTCATCGGTGCGGCGTTTGCGCCTCTGGTGGCCCTGGGTGTCTCGGCCAAGTTCGGACTGGTGGCTCTGGGTATCTATCTGCTGTCGGGTGCCTTGTGCACGCTGGCTGCACTGGGCATCAACCGTGCCATCGAGGCCCGCGATCAGTAAGAAGGTTGCGCGCTTCTCTGCAAAACGCCCGGTGTGATGCATCGGGCGTTTTTACGGATGCCGTAGCGCATGAAAAAGCCGCCTTCAAGAGGCGGCTTCTTTACGGATGGGCGGGCTGGATCAGTCCAGAGCCAGACCGGCCTTCTTGATCACCTCGCCAAAGCGCTTGCTCTCGGAAGCCATGAAGGCCTTGAATTCTGCGGGCGTGGGGTTGAAGGACTCGTAGCCGAAGGCGGCGAACTTCTCCTTCACGTCCTGGCCGGTCAGCGCCTGACGGACGTCGGTGCGGATCTTCTCGACCACGGCGGCAGGGGTGCCGGGGCGCACGGCCAGGGCGTTCCAGCCGATGGCTGCGAAATCCTTGGGGCCGCCCGATTCGGACACCGTGGGCACGTTCTCGAAGCCGGCAATGCGGCTGGGAGCCGCCACCGCCAGGAAGCGCAGCTTGCCGCCACGCACCAGAGGACCTGCCGTGCCCAGAGAGCCCAGGGCAAAGGTCAGCTCGCCATTGGCAACGCCCTGGTACAGCTGGCTGGTTTCCTTGTAGATCACGTGCTCCATCTTGGTGCCGGTCTGGTTTTCCAGCAGCGCCGAGCCCAGGTGCACGGGGTTGCCCACGGACCAGGAGCCGTAGTTCAGCTTGCCGGGATGCGCCTTGGCATCGGCGATCAGATCGCCGATGGTCTTGTAGGGGCTGTTGACGGGCACGCAGACAAAGAAGTAGTTGCGGAACAAGGGCATCAGGATGTCGAAGTCCTTGTTCAGGTCGTAGGGCAGCTTCTTGAACAGGTGGGGGTAGGCCGCGATGTGGACGTTGTCCAGCTGGATCATGTCGGTGCCGTCGGTCGCGCCACGCTTGAATTCGTTGATGGCGATGAAGCCGTTGCCGCCGGGACGGTTTTCCACCACCACGGGCTGGCCCCAGGCGCGGCCCAGCTTGTCGGCCACCAGGCGCGAGATGCCATCGGGGCCGCCGCCTACAGGGAAGGGGTTGATGATGCGCGAGGACTTGGTGGGCCACTTGTCGCTCTGGGCGAAAGAGGGGGCTGCCACGGCTGCGGCAATCGCGCCGAGTGCGAATGCAGCTTGGCGACGGCTCATATTGAGCTGATGGGTCATTTTGTCTCCCTGGAAGGACGTCGATGATGAATTGCGTGTGGACCACGCATTGTTGATATCGTCGGCTGTTATTTTTAGATATTTAGGCCCAGTTAATTACATTGTGTCACTTGGGTCATAAACACCTAGGTCTAGCTGAGGCTAGCAGCTATAGCAAAATAGCATAGCTTGTTTTGAAAGGTGTGAGCATGAATCTGCAGCAGATAGAGACCTTTGTTCGGGTGGCCGAAGTGGGGAGCTTCAGCAAGGCTGCAGTACTGCTGGACACGGCCCAGCCGGCGCTCAGCCGTCAGGTGCGGGCCCTTGAAACCGAGTTGCGCGAGACCTTGCTGATCCGTACCGGGCGTGGCGTGACGCTGACCGATGCGGGGCGCCGCCTGCTCGAGCATGGTCACGCCATCATGCAACGCGTGGCCATGGCCAAGGAAGATCTGGGCAGTCAGCGCGACGAGCCCGTGGGGCGCATCACCGTGGGCCTGCCGCCGAGTCTGGCGCGGCGCCTGACCCTGCCCCTGATCGACGGCTTCAGCCGCGAGATGCCCAAGGCCAGGCTGGCGGTGGTCGAAGGCTTCTCCATGAATATCTCGGAGTGGCTGACTTCGGGACGCATGGATCTGGGGCTGGTCTACACGCCCGAGCCCCATCCGCAGATCGAGGTCTCGCCCGTGCTCGAGGAGCGCCTGTGCCTGATCGGCCCGGCCAGCACGCTGGCAGGGCGCACCAGCATCCCGTTCGAGCATCTGGCCGAGTTCCCGTTGATCATGCCCCAGCACGGGCAGATTTTCCGCAAGCTGATGGAGGCCCAGGCCACGCTGTCCCAGGTCAAGCTCAATGTGGTCTGGGAGGTTTCCAGCGTGCCGGCCATTCTGGATCTGGTGCGCGGCGGCTATGGCTATGCGGCGCTGACCGATAGCGCCATGCACAGTCATGCCACGGACGCTGCGCTGGTGGAGGTACCCATCAAGTCGCCGCATATCGTCAGCACCTTGTGCCTGGTGCAGCCCGCCAAAAAGAAGTCCACACCACTGATGCGCCGCACGGCCGAGCTGCTGCGCCGCCTCAGCATGCAGGTCTGCTCGGTGGAGAGCGGCCATATCTGAACGCCGCGCCTGCACCGGGGCATGGCCGCTGATGAAGCATGCTCCTGTTAGGAGAGCTTGTTGCACTTGTTGAATAACGATTTCAGATACATATCTATCTGAAATCAATTTAAGGCGGGCGCTATAAGCTTCTGAAATGATAGCGTCAAAGCTGGGGGCGCAAGGTTCTGGCCGCTTCCTGCAGCAGCGGCAGTATTTCCTGCTGCATGGTGTGCGGGCTCATGCGTTTGGCCGATGTCACCACATTCAGCGCTGCCACGGTGCGCCCGAGCATATTGCGCAGCGGCACGGCCACGGCCTGAATGGCCAGTTCATGCTCTTCAAGCGCCATGCAGTAGTCGAGGCGGCGCACCTCGTCGAGCAAGCCCTTCAGCGCCGCGCCATCGGAGACCGTGTGCGCCGTCAGCTTGGGCAGGTCATAGGTGGCCAGCCAGTCGTCGAGCTCCGAGCCCGAGAGCGAGGCCAGCAGCACCCGGCCGGTGGACGTGGCGTGCGCCGGCAGACGCGTGCCCAGATGCAGTCCGTGGGCCATCAGCCGTTCGCCTTTTTCATGAACGGCGCTGCGCGCGACGATGACGACTTCACGACCCTCGCGCACCACGCAGGAGTAGGACAGGCCGGTCTGCGCGGCCAGTCTGTGCAGCACGGGTTGCACGATGCGCGGCAGCCGGGCCGAGGCCAGATAGCTGCCCGACAGGCGCAGCACCTTGGGGGCCAGCCAGAAATAGCTGCCATCGGACTCCAGATAGCCGAGATAGGCCAGCGTGAGCAGATGGCGCCTGGCTGCGGCGCGCGTGATGCCTGCGCGATCGGCCGCCATGGTGGCGTTCAGGCGCTGGCGTTCGGTGTCGAAGCTCTCGAGTACGGCCAGGCCCTTGGCCAGGCCTGCAATGAAGTCTGCCGGGGCGATGGAGGGGGAGCCGGGGTCACTCATGGAGGGCCCCGCCGTTCTTGTTTTGCGCGATCATCGTTCTCATTGTGCGATTATCGCGCAAACGTCGATTCTCTCCTTTGTCTTGATGCAGCACAAAACTTAGTCTTGCTGCACAGCGCAATCGGCGTCGTCACGCGCGCCGATCGACAGGTTTTTGAGCCATAACAAGGAGTCACAATCATGCGTACACAAGTCGCCATCATCGGTGCCGGTCCCTCAGGTCTGCTGCTGGGGCAGCTGCTCTACAAGGCGGGCATCGACAACATCATCATCGAGCAGCGCAGCGCCGACTATGTGCTGGGCCGCATCCGCGCCGGCGTGCTGGAGCAGGTGACGGTGGATCTGCTCAAGCAGGCGGGTGCCGACAAGCGCATGAACGAGGAAGGACTTCCCCACGACGGTATCGAGCTGCTGTTCAAGGGCAAGCGCCATCGCATCGACCTGAACGGCCTGACCGGCGGCAAGCGCGTGATGGTCTACGGCCAGACCGAGGTGACCCGCGATCTGATGGAGGTGCGGGCCCAGGAAGGCCTGACCACGGTCTACGAAGCCAGCCATGTGCAGCCTGTGGACTTCGAGAGCGACAAGCCCAAGGTGCGTTACGAAAAAGACGGTCAGGTGCACGAGATCGAGTGCGACTTCATCGCCGGTTGCGACGGCTTTCACGGCATCTGCCGCGCCAGCGCTCCCCAGGACAAGATCAAGACCTTCGAGAAGGTCTACCCCTTCGGCTGGCTGGGCCTGCTCTCCGATACGCCGCCCGTGTCGCATGAGTTGATCTACGCCAACACCGAGCGCGGCTTTGCGCTGTGCAGCCAGCGCAGCGCCACGCGCAGCCGCTACTATCTGCAGGTGCCGCTGACCGACAAGGTGGAGGACTGGAGCGACGAGGCGTTCTGGGAAGAGCTCAAGAAGCGCCTGGACCCCGAAGCCCGCGCCAATCTGGTGACCGGTCCTTCGCTGGAAAAAAGCATTGCGCCGCTGCGCAGCTTTGTGACCGAGCCCATGCGCTTCGGCCGCATGTTCCTGGCAGGCGACGCCGCACATATCGTGCCTCCCACCGGTGCCAAGGGCCTGAACCTGGCGGCTTCCGATGTGGGCTATCTGTCACAGGCCTTTGCCGAGTACTACAAGGAGCAGTCCGAAGCCGGTATCGACCGCTACTCCGAGCAGTGCCTGCGCCGCGTCTGGAAGGCCGAGCGCTTCTCCTGGTGGATGACTTCCATGCTGCACAACTTCCCTGGCGAGGGCGAGTTCAATACCAAGGTGCAGGAAGCGGAGCTGGACTACATCGTCCACTCCGAGGCCGGCTCGACCTCGCTTGCCGAGAACTATGTGGGACTGCCCCTGGTTTAAGCCCTGGACTTAAGCCCAAGACCGCCTGGCCTTCATCACCGTGGTGATGAAGGCCCGCTGCCCGATCGCGGTGCCTTGCGCTGTGCCTGCATTGCTGTGTGCGATGCAGGCATTTTTTTCATCCATGCAATTTGGTTGATGCTGCCTTGCGTAAATTTTGATGCCGAGCCGCAAGCCGGCAGGGCCTGCGAGGAGTAAGCTTGCCGACCTTATGGCGCAAATCATGTTTTCCCCTCCCTACATTGCCGCTGCCGAGGCAGCTCAGTCCTTGCGCACGCGCGGCTACGCCGTGCTGCAGCCCGAGGACTTTGCCCAGTGGATGGGCCTTGGCGTGAGCGATCTGCATGCCATGGATGCGGACTGGCAGGGTTTGCCGCCCGATGCCTTCCTCAAGGATGGCGGCCGCTATCGCCGTCGCCGCCATTCCTGCTTTGTCAGCGAAGGCCATCAGGTGCAGCAGGTGCCCCACCGCGCCCACTGGCAGCCCGTGGAATACAACGCGCTGCACGGCGGCATGCAGCGCATGTTCGAGCCCATGCTGGAGAGCACGACGACGAGCGCGGCATGGCTGGAGATGATCAATGCGCTGGCTCAGCTGGCCGACCAGGTGTTCTGCACCGACGAGCGGCATGAGCGCTGGTTTGTCGAGGCGCACCAGTTTCGCATCGACACCACGGACGGCATCGGACGGCCCACGCCCGAAGGCGCGCACCGCGACGGCGTCGATCTGGTTGCCGTGCTGCTGGTGGGGCGCAAGGGCGTCAAAGGGGGCGAGACCCGTGTGTTCGAAGCGACCGGCCCCAATGGCCAGCGCTTCACGTTGACCGAGCCCTGGTCCGTGATGCTGCTCGACGATGCGCGCATGATTCATGAGACCACGCCGATCCAGCCTGCCGAGCCCGGTGGCGTGCGCGACACGCTGGTGCTGACCTATCGCCGTGGCAACTTCCAGGGGGCCGCGCTCCAGGAGCCGCAGGGCCAGGCCGCTTGAGCTGGATTGAGGCGGACGGCGTTGTTCGAAAAATTTGGGCAAAACTGTAACGTGCTCAATGCATCAAAGTGACGCCCTCGACACTGCATGATGCAGGCTTGTTGCGGCGAAGCTTTCGCCTCTTCGAGTCTTCCTGGCATCCAACACGCCACAACCGCTGGCCGACACCACGCCCCTGCCGGGCGTGTTTTTTTATATGAATCGCTTTTACGCCCTCAGTATTTCAGTGCTGACCGCTCTTGTCACCGTAGCGGCCTGCAAGCCTTCGCAAGACCGTCCGGCGCAGGCGGCCGACACCAAGGAGCCCACGATCTACTTTCGCAATGGCCTTGAGATTACCCTCGGCGATGCCTCGGTACCGATTCGCGGCGTGGAGGAATGCCCTTATGGTCTGGCCGCGCCGGCCGGGGCCGTGGTCGAGCTCAATGATGCCAAGTGCATCCGGCTGTCGCACGATACCGAGCAGATCGTCGTGATGCTGGATATGCCGGGCGGCATCGTCCAGGAGGAATGGACCGTGCGCCGCGATGCGCCCAGCAAACCCCATGAGCCAGCCTTCAAGAATGTCTCCCTGTTGTGCCCGGACGGCACTCGCATCACGATTACCGACAAGTCCGACACTCTGCTGGACAAATGCTACGAATACCAGGCGGCCCATGTCTGCATCTGAGCCAGACCTCGGCCAGTGTGAATTTCAGGGTTGATTCATGTCAACACGCTGAGGCATGATGAAGGCAGACTCAACGCTATCTCAAGAGCGGCATCTGCCCCGGGCCTTTGGCTTGAGGTTGGTGTCGCCTGCAACCTGAAAGGAGAAACATATGTCCATGTTCAATCACATCCTGGTTCCGGTCGACGGCTCCAAGCCCTCCATGCTGGCTGCACGCAAGGCCGCTGAGCTCTCCAAGGTTTTCGGCAGCGCCGTGACGGCGGTGTATGTGGTCGATCCCTATCCTTTCACCGGCGTGGGCGCCGACTTTGCCTATGGCCAGTCGCAGTATCTGAGCGCGGCCACCGCCGAAGCCAACACCGCCCTGGATGCGGTCAAGGCCATCATGGATGAGGCGGGTGTGCCCGTGAAGACCCTGGTGGGTGAGGGTCATGCAGTGCATGAAGGCATTGTGCGGACCATGGAAAGCGTGGGCGCAGACCTTGTCGTCATGGGCTCGCAGGGACGACGCGGCCTTGAGAAGCTGATGCTGGGCAGCGTCACCCAACGCGTGCTGGGCGCAGTCAAAATCCCGGTTCTTGTTGTGCGCGAGTAAGCGTAAGGCGGCTGCCTACGAAGCAACGGCTCCTGAGGGAGCCGTTTTTCTTGTGGGTCAGAGTGCTCAGCGATTGAGCAGCCGGGCGAGCCAGCCTTTTTTCTTGCGCTGCAGTTCCAGCTCCTGAAGCACTTCGGCCTTGAGTTGTTCCTTCTGTGCAGCGTGTCCGCTCTCTTTGGTCATCATGCGCAGATAGACCTTGGCCGAGTCCACATAGCCATGGTCTTCGTTGCGGATGTGGTTGAACAGCCAGCGCGAGAGCATGCCGTGCAGCTCGGCGGCCACATCCTCGCCCGCATCGAAGCGGGTCTGCATCTCGATGACGCGACGCGTGAACAGCTCGTGCACTTTTTTGTGCGGGCCGGCGAACATATAGCCGGCGCTCTCGATCAGGCTTTCCTCGAAGACGAAGTGCGAGACGGTGTAGTCGATCATCTCGCCGATGACATCGCCCAGCCCAGCGCGATCTGGCGAGCTGCGCAACTCGTAGAGTCTGTTGATGTAATCGACGATGCGGCGGTGCTGCCGGTCAATCTCTGCAATCCCGGTGTCCAACTCGGGGACCCAGACCAGCAATGCCATGATGTTCTCCAGAAATTCAGGGGTTTCCGCAGAAGTATTCACGAGCCTGTCATAGGCCGCATTGATGCAGATCAGGCCTATTCGCGCCTGGCAGGGCGGCGCCAATCCTGCGCGCCGCGTCGGGATGTCACTCGATCTTGGCGCCCGAGGACTCGACGACCTGCTTGGACTGCTTGAAGTCGGCCTGGAACATCTTGTCGAAGTTGGCCACGCTCATGGACTGGGGCTCGGCACCCTGGGTCAGAATGGCGTCGCGCACCTCGGGCGTGGCCAGCAGCTTGTTCACTTCGAGATTGACCTTGGTCACGATGGCTGCGGGTGTGCCCTTGGGCATGAACAGGCCATACCAGGTGCTCACATCAAAGCCCTTGAGACCGGACTCGGCCAGTGTCGGAGTGTCCGGCAGCGAGGACGAGCGCTTTGCCGAGGTCACGGCGATGGCGCGCAGCTTGCCGGCCTTGATCTGGGCGATGGCCGAGGGCACGGAGGACACCAGCAGATCCACATTGCCGGCCAGTGCATCCATCATCGCGGGGTTGGAGCCCTTGTAGGGCACGTGAGTCAGATGAATGCCCGAGGCCTTTTCCAGCATCACGCCGGCCAGGTGGATGCTGGTGCCGTTGCCGGGCGAGCCGTAGGTGATCTTGGACGGGTTCTTCTTGGCTGCAGCCACCACGTCGGCCAGCGTCTTGTAGGGCGAGTTGGCGGCCGTGGCAATCACGATGGGGGTGTAGGCCACATGAGCCACGGGGGTCAGATCCTTGCTGGGGTTCCAGGGCAGGTTCTTGTAGAGGTAGGGGCCAAGGACCACATTGTCCTTCTGGCCCATCACCATGTCATAGCCCGTGGGCGCCGCTTTTACCGCTTCGGTGATGCCGATGGTTCCGCCCGCACCTGCACGGTTGTCGGGCACCACGGTCCATTTGCTGACTTCGGTGAGCTTGTTGGCAATCACGCGCGAGAGGATGTCCGTGCCGCCACCAGGCGGGAACGGCACGATCATGCGCACGGGCTTGTTGGGGTAGTCGGCAGCGGGGTCTTGTGCAGCGGCTGAAAAGCTCAGGCCCGCGCTTGCGAGCACGGCTGTGCTGATGAGAATTTGGCGAATCATGAAAAAGAAGCTCCAGAGACGAACGGGGGAGCGCTGGCCCGCAAACAAGGGCGGCGCAGTCGCGGCTGGCACCTGAGCCTTGAGCTCGGAAGCCAGAGTCACGGAAGGTGGGCTTTTCGATGATCGGGGACGGTGGTTCCGCCATCAATGGGTATTTGTCTTTACCGGGGAGCGCGAGTTATGCCGTACGGACATGATCGCCATCCGCACACGCTGCACGACAGGGTTGCTGCCGTTGCTAGCACGGGGGCAGCGTACCGATCGGGTGTCGCTGCCGATGTGGCCCACGGGCGCGGATTGTGGTTCTGCGCACAGCTTCAGAGGCTGCTGCAGACCAGTGCAAACATTCTGCCACGCATGAAAGACTTGCCAGGGCTTGGTTCGAGAATAGGCCGGGCCTGCTCCCAGATTTTTTGCGCGGTCCAGTCATTCACGGCAACAAGAGCTGCAGGCGTCCTTAGCCCTTGGTTTGGATAAGGCGGCTGCAGCCATGTTTGGGAGCACCACTGCCCTGAGTGCGATCTCAGGGCTGGCGTACGTCTGCAATCACCTGGTCGCCGAAGTCCGGTCGCGCCAGCCAGGCCAGCACGCGGGCTGCGGCGTCATCGGCCGAGGTCAGCTGCCCGTTGCTGTGCAGACCTGCAAAACGGCCCACGTCAGGGAAGTCGCTTGAAGCTGCGCTGCGCAGTTGCACCTGCATATCGGTGTCGATGACGCCGGGTGCCAGAGACACAATGCGTGCGCCGTTGGGCTTGGCAGCCTCTTCCAGCGCCACGCAGCTGCTGAACTGGTCCATGGCGGCCTTGACCGTGCAGTAGCTGGCTTGCGAGGCCATGGCGCGGCGGCCCAGGCCCGAGGAGATATTGAGCACCTTGCGGGCAATCCTCCAGTTCTCGGTTGCTCCGAGAAAGGCTCCGGTCAGGGCCATGGGCGCTTCAAGACCCACGCGCAGGGCATTGATCATATCGGCGGCAGGCACCTGGGACAGCGGCGCAATCTGCGGCATGACGCACGCATTGTTGATCAGGGTGATGCTGGTCCATTCACGGGGATCTATCGTGCCCAGCCAGGTCGCCAGGCGCTGCGCAGCAGCAGCGCTTTGTGCCAGGTCCTGCTCCCATTGCAGTAGCTGCGCAGGCTTGCTGGCGCTGGAGGTGAGGGCGGTGCTGGTCTTGCGGGCAATACTCAGCAGCTGATGGCCTTGTTGCAGCAGTTGCTGCCCCATGGACAGGCCCATGCCGCGAGAGCCACCGGTCAGAATTGTCAAATGCTTTGTCATGCCGGGCATCTTACGGGCGATTGAAGACAGAAAAGAGCAAGCCCCGCAAGACTGGCGTCCGGCGGGGCCTGGCGATGACCTCAGATGAGCTCAGTGAGCCTTCAATGCCCCAGGTAGGCCTTGCGCACCTCGTCGTTGCTCAGCAGGTTGACACCGCTGTCCTCCAGCACCACCTTGCCGGTTTCCAGCACATAGCCTCGGTCGGCAATCTGCAGGGCGCGGTTGGCGTTCTGCTCGACCAGGAACACCGTCACACCCGCTGCGCGGATGGTCTGGATGATCTCGAAGATCTGCGCAATGATGAGCGGCGCCAGGCCCAGTGTGGGCTCGTCCAGCAGCAGCAGGCGCGGCTTGCTCATCAGCGCGCGGCCTATGGCCAGCATCTGCTGCTCGCCGCCGGACATGGTGCCCGAGCGTTGCGCTGCACGCTCCTTCAAGCGAGGAAAGAGCTTGAACACATGCTCGACGCCGTCGGCGATCTCGGCCTTGTTCAGGAAAAAACCGCCCATCTGCAGGTTCTCGGTCACCGTCAGGTCCTTGAAGACACGACGGCCTTCGGGCGAGATGGCAATGCCGCGGCGCATGATGTGATGAGTGGACATCTGGGTGATGTCCTCGCCCTCGAACAGAATGCGCCCGCTGCTGGCACGAGGGTTGCCGCAGACCGTCATCAAGAGCGATGTCTTGCCTGCACCATTGCTGCCGATCAGGGTGACGATTTCACCCTGATCGACATGCAGGCTGACATGATTGACCGCGCAGATCGCGCCGTAGTGGGTGGAGACCTGCTCCAGTTGCAACATATGCTGGCTCATCAGGCCTCTCCCAGATAGGCCTTGATGACCCGTTCATCATTGCGAATCGCCTCGGGCAGGCCCATGGCGATGGGCTTGCCGTATTCCATGACCAGAATGCGCTCGGACACTCCCATGACCAGGCCCATATCGTGCTCGATCAGCAGCACGGCCACGCCGTACTGTTTGCGCAGATCGTCGATCAGGTGCTGCAGGTCTTTCTTCTCCTGCGGGTTCAGGCCGGCGGCGGGCTCGTCCAGCATCAGCACGCGAGGCTTGGTGATCATGCAGCGCGCAATCTCCAGCCGGCGCTGGTGACCATAGGCCAGATTGCCGGCCTCGCGGTTGGCAAACTGGCGCAGGCCCATCACGTCCAGCCATTGCAGCGCGTTGTCGATCTTTTCCTGTTCGGCACGGCGATAGCCTGGCGTGTTGAACAGGCCGCCGAGCAGCGTGGTGCGCGACTGGCGGTGCTGTGCGACCAGCAGGTTTTCCAGTGCCGTCATGCTCTTGAACAGGCGTACGTTCTGGAAGGTGCGCACCACGCCGTGGTTGGCGACCTGGTGGCTGCTGTGGCCTGCAATGCTCTGGCCGTCCAGAACGACCGAGCCGCCTGAGGGCTGGTAGAACCCGCTGATGCAGTTGAATACCGTGGTCTTGCCCGCGCCGTTGGGGCCGATGATGGCAAACACTTCCTGAGGGCGTACGTTAAAGCCCACGTTGTCCACGGCCAGCAGGCCGCCGAAGCGCATGCACAGGTCTTTGACTTCTAGCAAATACTCGCTCATGCGCTTGCCCTGCCTGTGGTTGTAGTTATTGAAATAATAGCGTTCAGGTGCAGCTTCATGACTTCACCTCCACTTGGTGTCGCTTCATGGGCAGCAGGCCCTGGGGGCGCCAGACCATCATCAAAATCATGACCAGACCGAAGATCAGCATGCGGTATTCGGAGAACTCGCGTGCCAGCTCGGGCAGCACGGTCAGGATGATGGCAGCCACGATCACGCCCAACTGAGAACCCATGCCGCCCAGCACCACAATGGCCAAAATCAGGGCCGACTCGATGAAGGTGAAGGACTCGGGATTGACGATGCCCTGGCGAGCGGCGAAGAAGGCGCCGCCGAAACCCGCGAACATTGCGCCCAGCGTGAAGGCCGAGAGCTTGATCTTCATGGGGTTCAGGCCCAGCGAACGGCAGGCGATTTCATCCTCGCGCAGCGCTTCCCAGGCGCGGCCTATGGGCATGCGGATCAGTCGGTTGCTGATGAACAGCGTCACCATGGCCAGCAGCAGGGCCATCAGATAGACGAAGATCACCATGTGCATGGAGTTGAACTCCAGACCGAAGAACTGATGAAAGGTCGTGCCGTCCTCGGTCAGGGGCGAGCGGGTCATGGGCAGGCCCAGCACGGTAGGCTTGGGAATGCTGGAGATGCCGTCGGGGCCGCCGGTGAAGCTGGTCAGATTGGTCAGAAGCAGTCGGATGATTTCACCGAAGCCCAGCGTCACGATGGCCAGATAGTCGCCGCGCAGGCGCAGCACGGGAAAGCCCAGCACGAAGCCGAACAGGGCCGAGGCAGCGCCGGCCAGCGGCAGCGCTTCCCAGAACGTCCAGCCAGCCCAGTGGAACAGCAGCGCATAGGTGTAGGCACCCACGGCATAGAAGCCCACAAAGCCCAGGTCCAGCAGGCCGGCAAAGCCGACCACCACGTTCAGACCAAGGCCCAGCATGACGTAAATCATGGCCAGAGTCGCGATGTCGACGGCATTGCGGCCAGCGAAGAATGGCCAGGAGGCGGCCATCATCAGCGCCACGAAGATGACGACGTTGCGTGTGCCCGACTTCATCTGCGGCACGGCCGGCAGATTGACCTTGGGCAGCTTGCCCGCGAGCAGGGGCTTGAGCATTTGCACGACAAAGATGGCAAGGCAAGCCCAGCCGGTCATGCTCCAGTCGGGGCTGATGATGGTGCGCACGCCGGCGCGCTCCAGGTGCAGGCTGAAGATGGGGGTGACGACGATGGCCGTCATCACGGTGGCGATCAGCGCATCGCGCAAAGCGGCAGAAAAGCTGTACTTCATCAGACTTTCTCCACTTCAGGTTTGCCCAGCAGGCCCGAGGGGCGGAACATCAATATGGTTACCAGTAGGCCGAAAGCCACGATGTCCTTGTATTCCGACGAGATGTAGGCGGCGGCAAAGGTCTCGGCTACACCCAGAATCACACCGCCGAGCATGGCGCCGGGGATGGAGCCTATGCCACCCAGCACGGCGGCCGTGAAGGCCTTGATGCCGGCGAGGAAGCCAATGAAGGGGTTGAGCTTGCCCACGGCCAGCGCAATCAGAACGCCGCCCACGGCGGCCAGCACGGCGCCCAGCACAAAGGTGAAGGAGATGACCTTGTTGGTATCTATGCCCAGCAGATTGGCCATGTGCATATCCTGAGCGCAGGCTCGCGAGGCACGGCCCATGCGCGAATGCTTGATGTACATGGTCAGTGCAATCATCAGCACCACGGTCACCGCGATGATGAGCACGCGGGTATAGGGGATGAAGACCTCGAAATTACCCATCTGGAAATTGATGGCACCCGGCAGCAGCGAAGGCACGGCCATATCGCGCGCGCCCTGGCCCAGAGCCACCCAGTTCTGCAGGAATATGGACATGCCGATGGCCGAGATCAGTGCTACCAGACGCGGGCTCTGGCGCACGGGCTTGTAGGCCACCTGTTCGACGACCAGGCCATAGACTCCGGTGACGAATACGGCCACCACCAGCATCAGGCCGATGATGGCCCAGACCGGCAGACCGCTTTGCGTGCCAATCGCCGAAAGCGTCACGAGGCCTATATAGGCCCCGATCATGTAGATGTCACCGTGTGCGAAGTTGATCATGCCGATGATGCCGTAGACCATGGTGTAGCCAATGGCGATCAGGGCGTAAATGGCTCCGAGTGAGAGCCCGTTGAATAGCTGTTGTATCAGCTGGGGGAAAAAGTCTGACATGTAACGCCACCCTTGAAACAGGAAAAGGCCCGAGGGCCAGATAACAAACATCCGGAGACATGACCCCTGCCATTGCCTCCGGAGAGAGTGGTGGAATTACTTAGCGAGCGATTTGCTGCCGTCCTTGTGCCACTGGAAGACCTGGAAGTCGAAGGAGTTCAGGTCACCCTGCTTGTTCCAGGACACAGGGCCCAGCACGGTGTCCACGCCGGTCGATTTGTGCATCCAGTCCGCCACCTTGGCGGGGTTGTCACCAGCGGCCTTGATGGCGGCCAGCAGCGATTGAGTTGCGGCAAACGACGTCAGCTGGAAGGCACCCGAGGCATTGCGCTTCTTGTCCTGGAATGCCTTCACAACGGCAGCGTTCTTGGGGTTGGCGGCAAAGTCGGCGGGCAGAGTCACCAGCATGCCTTCGACGGCAGGGCCGGCAATGGCGTTGACTTCGGGGTTGCCCACGCCTTCAGGACCCATCATCTTGACCTTCAGACCTTGCTCGGCAGCCTGACGCAGCAGCAGACCCATTTCGGGGTGGTAGCCGCCGTAATAGACAAAGTCCACGCCTGCACCCTTGAGCTTGGTGATGACGGCGGAGTAGTCGCTGTCGCCTGCGTTGATGCCCTCGAACAGGGCCACTTCAATCTTGGCCTTCTTCAGGTCGTCACGCACAGAAGAGGCAATGCCCTGGCCGTAAGACTGCTTGTCGTGCAGCACGGCAACCTTTTTGGGCTTGAGCTTCTCGGCAATGAACTTGGCGGCGGCCGGGCCTTGCTGGTCGTCACGGCCAATGGTGCGGAAGATGAAGTGGTAGTTCTTGCCGTCGGTCAGAGCGGGCGAGGTCGCAGAAGGAGTGACGACCACCACGCCTTCGTTGTTGTAGATGGGCGCTGCGGCAATCGAGGCACCCGAGCAGACGGGACCGACCACATAGCCGATTTTGTTGTTGACCACGCGGTTGGCTGCGACGGGGCCTTGCTTGGGTTCGCAGGCGTCGTCCACGGGTACCAGCTCGATTTTCTTGCCATTGACACCGCCAGCGGCGTTGGCCATTTCAACGGCGGTGGTGGCGCCTTCCTTGACCATGTCGCCGTACTGAGTCAGCGCACCGGTGGTGGGGATGACCAGGGCGATCTTGATTTGGGCATGCGCGGTGGAGACCAGGGCGGCACCAGCCAGGCCCAGGGCGGCAACAACGGTTTGCATGCGGAACGGAATGCTCATAAGGACTTCCTTAATCTCGAGAGATGTTCGAAAAGCGCGATTGCTGCCATAGCAGTTCGCGCAAAGAAGCTCAGATTAATCGAGTGGTCAACGAAGGCAACAGGGTATGCAGGGGCTGGTGCAGGCTTTTGGTTTTTGCTATGTCGTGCATAGCAGCTATTACCCAAAGGCTATGGCTTGACCTTCATTTGTGCTGTATGAGCAAAGTCCAGGCCCGAGCGGTGTGGCAAGTGTCTGCATCAGCGGTCTTCGGGTGCCGATTTCTCGGGCTTCAGGCGCCGCTTCAAAGGGTCTTTGTTGCAGCGCGGCAACTACTGGCGCTTGACGGCTGCTGCCAATTTGATCGGGCTTAAAAAAGAGGCTCGCTTTTTAGCTGCAGCAGTGCACCGGTGACCGGGTGCGCCAGCTCCAGTGCTGCAGCATGCAGCAACAGGCGTGGGCTGGCGCTGACCACTGCTTCGCAGGCATAGAGCGCATCGCCCAGCATGGGGTGGCCTATGGCAGCCATATGCAGGCGCAATTGATGGGTGCGGCCCGTCAGCGGGCTCAGCAGCACGCGGGTGCAAGGCTGTCCCAACTGCTCGGTGTGCTCGATCACCCGCCACAGCGTCTGGCTGCTTTTGCCGGTTTCGTGGTTGATGACCCGCAGCGGTCGACGCTCCCAGTCGGCCGCTATCGGCAGATCGATCAGTTGCCAGTCCCTGGCATCCGCTGCTTCGCTGTGCGCCTGCAACTCACCGGCCACTACGGCGATATAGC
Source organism: Comamonas testosteroni (assembly GCF_030505195.1). Classification (NCBI taxonomy): domain Bacteria; kingdom Pseudomonadati; phylum Pseudomonadota; class Betaproteobacteria; order Burkholderiales; family Comamonadaceae; genus Comamonas; species Comamonas testosteroni. The sequence continues at coordinate 149,179 of NZ_CP129672.1, read as the reverse complement.
GTTTGTCGACCTTGCGCTCGGCAAAGGCCTGGCTGAGCTGGCGTTGGACGGCCGGATTTCGAGCCATGACGACCAGACCCGATGTGGCCTGATCGAGGCGGTGCACGACCAGTGCATCGCCGAAATGCTGGAGGGCACGCAGGCTCAGGCAGTCTTGCTTGTCGGGGCCGCGGCCGGGCACGCACAACAGGCCCGAGGGCTTGTCAAGCACCAGCAGGTGCTCGTCTTCATACACACAGTTCAACGCACTCATTCAAACAGCTATCGATGGTTTCAGGGGTTGAGCAGTTCATGCACCGTGGCGCAGAACTCCTGCACATCGTTGGGCTTGTGGATCAAGGCTCTGGCTCCGGCTGCAATCGCGGCCTGCTCGATTTCTGCCGTCACATAGCCGGAGGCAAGTGCCACGGGCAGTTGAGGGCTGATCTGCAGAGCCTGTCTGAGCAGGTCCAGACCGCTGAAGCCGGGCATGTTGTAGTCGGTGACTATGAGGTCAAAACGCTGTGGCTCCTCATGCAGAGCAGCCATGGCCTCATGAGGATCGGTAAAGCCCGAGACTTCATAGCCGCGCCGGCGCAGCAGGCGCTGAAACAGAAAGACCAGAGCCTGATCGTCGTCCACATACATGACATGGCTGGCGCGCGTGGCCAGGACCAGCTCGGGCGGTGGGGCTTCGGGCTTGTCCATGCGCATGGGCGGCAGCGCACAGTGACTGGAAGTCGGGTCGCTCAGAGGAAAGTACAGCGTAAAGCAGCTGCCCTGACCCAGTTCGCTGTGCACGTCGACAGCGCCGCCATGGGTGCGCATCACGCCATGTACGACCGAGAGTCCCAGGCCCGTGCCCTGGCCGACCGGTTTGGTGGTGAAAAAAGGCTCGAAGATGCGCCTCTGAGTCACGACGTCCATGCCGGGGCCCGAGTCCTGCACCATAAAGACCAGGTATTCGGCCACGGCCAGACCCAGGCGCTCGCATTGGTAGCTGTCGGGAGCAATGCGCATGGCACGCATCTGGATGACGCCGCGCTGACTGCCAATGGCCTGCATGGCGTTGTTGCAGAGATTGAACAGTGCCTGTTCCACCTGAGTGGGGTCGGCCAGCAGCGGCGGCAGGTCGCTGGACTCCTGCACCTGAAGCTCTATGGAGGGAGGCAGAGTCACACGCAGCAGGCGAGCCGTGTCGGACATGACTTCCTGCACCTGAACCGGACGGCGTTCAGGCAGGTCATTGCGGCTGAAGGTCAGAATCTGGCGCACCAGATCTCGGGCGCGGCGACCGGCTTTTTCGATCTCGCGCAGGCTTTCCATGGCAGCCGGGTTGCCGCAGCTATCGGCCTTTGCCAGCTCCACGTTACCCAGGATTGCGCCCACGATGTTGTTGAAGTCGTGGGCAATCCCGCCGGCCATGGTGCCCACGGCCTGCATCTTGTGGGATTCGCGCAGCTGGGTCTCCAGCACATTGCGCTGGGCTTCGGCGCGATTGCGGCTGGTCAGGTCGCGCGCAAAGATGGTGGTGGTGTCGCCGCTGCTGTGGTGCTCGAAGGAGACGCTGATTTCCATGGGGATCTCACGCCCCGACAGGGTCAGGCCCGTCATCTCGCCCAGCACGGCCTGTGTGGTCAGCGAGGAAAAAGCCAGTGCCCGAGCGGCATCGGGTAAAAAGCGCTCCAGCGGGCTGCCCAGGGCATCCTGAGTCGAGCACAGAAAAAGGGCTGCTGCGGTGGGGTTGAAGACGGTGATGCGCTGGTGCTGATCGACGCAGATGATGGCGTCCAGCGCGGAGTTGATGACCGACTCCAGCCGTCTCTCGCTGGCATAAAGCTGCTGATTGCGCTCTTGCAGCGCCTTGCGCTCGGCAAGCAGCGGGCCTTGATTGACAACGGCACACAGATACTGCCAGGTGGCCGGACCGTTTTGCTGGGGCACGACCACGCCGGCCACATGCAGGTCGCCGCAGAGCTCGAATTCTTCGGTGATCTGGAACAGAACCTCGTGTACTTCGGCGCGTCCCAGCGCTTTGGCCTGCTCGAAGGCCGTAGTCACGCGCTCTGTGTCGTTGGCATGCACAAAGGGCTTGAAGTTGATCAGCAACCGGTCTTTTTCGGTGGGCTGAAATGCGCGGTGAGCCATGGCATTGGCCTGGACCACCATATCGAATTCATCCACCACCAGCAGCGGCAGCGGAATGCTGGCAAACAGCGTTTCAAACCGCTCCGAAGCGCTTTCGGCGACGGCCTGGCTGTAATTGAGCACTTCGTTTTGCAGCTCCAGCTCGTGCTGGTAGTTGCGCAACTCCGCCACCAGTGCCTGCAGCGGGTCTTCATCCTCCGGCACCAATGGCTGGGTGTTGGCGTTCAGGCCCATAGGGACAGCACCGGGGGCCAGCAGGGCATGCAGAGGCAGGCCGCCATCAATGACAGGCAGCAAGGGTGGGGGAGTGGGTTCAGAGGAGCTCATGAGACATGCAAAAGACCTCGGCAGTGTAAGCCGGTCCCTGCCTTGCCCTTGAAAAGGGCGGGCAGTCAACCGGTATTCAGGCAACACGATAGGCGGTTTGGCGGCAGCAGCGCAGATTGCATTGATGTTGTGAATGTGCTTACAGCCGGCGAACAGCGATGGGTTGGCAGGTGTTCGGCATTGATTGAGCATAAAAAAGCCAGTGCGGCAGAGCGCACTGGCTTGGGGTGGGAGCCTTGGCGATCAGCCTTCGTAGGCGTCCATGGGCACGCAGCTGCAAAACAGATTGCGGTCACCATAGACGTTATCCACGCGGCCCACGGGACTCCAATACTTGGCGCGGCGCAGGGCAGGCACGGGATAGGCGGCGGTTTCGCGGCTGTAGCCATGTTGCCATTCGGCGGTCAGCAAGGACTCCGCCGTATGGGGTGCGTTCTTGAGCGGGTTGTCATCCCTGGGCAGTCTGCCTGCCTCCACTTCGGCAATCTCGGCGCGGATGGCGATCATGGCTTCGATGAAACGGTCCAGCTCATACAGGCTTTCACTCTCGGTCGGCTCCACCATCAGCGTGTTGGGCACCGGAAAGGACAGTGTGGGTGCATGGAAGCCGTAGTCGATCAGGCGCTTGGCCACGTCCTCGGCCATCACGCCGCAGCTTTCCTTGAAGTGGCGCAGGTCCACAATGCATTCATGGGCCACGTGACCATACTCGCCCGCGTACAGCGTGGGGAAGTGGTCCTTGAGGCGCGCGCTGATGTAGTTGGCGCTGAGGATCGCGGTTTCGGTCGCCAATTTCAGGCCCGGCTCGCCCATCATGCGGATATACATCCAGCTGATCGGCAAAACGGCGGCATTGCCCAGAGGCGCTGCGCTGACAGCGCCCACCTGGCGGACGTCGCCTGCGCTGGCATGCCCTGGCAGAAAGGGCACCAGATCTTCGACCACGCACACGGGACCGACGCCGGGGCCGCCGCCGCCGTGAGGAATGCAGAAGGTCTTGTGCAAGTTCAGATGGCTGACATCGCCGCCGAACTCGCCGGGCGCGGCAAGACCTACCAGGGCGTTCATATTGGCGCCGTCCACATAGACGCGGCCGCCGTGGCTGTGCACCAGCTGGCACAGCTCCTTCACCTGGGTCTCGAACACGCCGTGCGTGCTGGGGTAGGTGATCATGATGCAGGCCAGATTGGCGCTGTGCTTCTCGCAGGCCAGCTTCAGATCCGCCATGTCCACGTTGCCGTTGTCATCGCATCGGGTGACCACGACCTGCAGGCCCACCATTTGCGCGCTGGCCGGGTTGGTGCCGTGGGCGCTGCTGGGAATCAGGCAGATATTGCGGTGCGCCTCGCCGCGTGATTGATGGAAGGCCTTGATGGCCAGAAGACCTGCGTACTCACCCTGGCTGCCTGCATTGGGCTGCAGGCTGATGCCCGCGTAGCCCGTGGCCTGACACAGCCAGGCGCGCAGTTGCTGGTCCAGCTCGGCATAGCCTTGCAGCTGGCTGGCAGGAGCAAACGGGTGGATGTCGGCGAACTCTGGCCAGGTGATGGGAATCATCTCGCTGGTGGCATTGAGCTTCATGGTGCAACTGCCCAGCGGGATCATGCTGCGGTCCAGGGCCAGGTCCTTGTCGCTGAGGCTGCGTATATAGCGCAGCATGGCGGTTTCGGAGTGATGGGTGTTGAAGACCGGGTGGCTCAGGTAGGCCGTGCTGCGCTGCAGGGATTCGGGGATCAGCGAGGTCGGACCTTCGTCCATGGCCTCGATGGTGGGCAGAGCCTGACCCTCCTGGGCAAAGATGCTCCAGAGCAGCTCGACATCGGCCCGGGTCGTGGTTTCGTCCAGGCTGATGCACAGATATTCATCCCATGCCTTGCGCAGATTGACACCTCGGGACATGGCACGAGCTGCCAGGGCATCGGTCGCATCCCGGGTATGCAGGCTCAGTGTGTCGAAGGCTGTGCCGTGGTGATGGGCGCTGAAGCCCAGCCGGGCCAGGCCACGGCTCAGGATTGCGGTCAGGCGCGCCACTCGCTGGGCAATGCGCTTCAGTCCCTGGGGGCCGTGGTAGACGGCATACATGCTGGCGATCACGGCCGGCAGGACCTGGGCCGTGCAGATATTGGACGTCGCCTTTTCGCGGCGGATATGTTGTTCGCGCGTCTGCAGAGCGAGGCGGTAGGCGGGCTTGCCATGCGCATCGACGCTGACACCCACCAGGCGCCCGGGCAGGCTGCGCTTGTATTCGTCGCGGCAGGCCATGAAGGCTGCGTGCGGGCCGCCTGCGCCCATGGGCATGCCAAAGCGCTGGCTGTTGCCCACGACAATATCGGCATCCCATTCGCCGGGCGGCGTCAGCAGGGTCAGGGCCAGCAGGTCGGTGGCCACGATGGCGGCCGCCTGCTTGGCGTGAATGGCTTGCACATCGGCCTTCCAGTCCACGATCCAGCCGCTGGAGGCCGGGTACTGGATGACGGCTGCAAACAGGTCGCCCGCCAGCGCAGCTTCCCACTCCTGCTGGCTGTTGGCGATTACCACTTCGATGCCGATCGGCCGGGCGCGGGTCTCGATGACTTCAATCGTTTGCGGGTGCAGATCGCCGGCCAGCACGATGCGATGGCTGCTGGATTTGACAGAGCGTCTGGCCAGCGTCATGGCCTCGGCGGCTGCCGTGGCCTCGTCCAGCATGGAGGCATTGGCAATCGGCATGCCGGTCAGGTCGGTCACCATGGTCTGGAAGTTGACCAGCGCCTCCATGCGCCCTTGTGAGATCTCGGCCTGATAGGGGGTGTAGGCCGTGTACCAGGCGGGGTTTTCGAGGATGTTGCGCAGGATGACGCCCGGCGTGTGCGTGCCGTAGTAGCCCTGGCCGATAAAGCTCTTCAGCACCTGGTTCTTGCTGGCGATGGCCTTGAGTTCGGCCAGCGCAGCGGCTTCGGTAATCGGCGGCGGAAGATCCATGGGCCTGACGCGGGCGATGGAGTCGGGCATCACATCGCGAATCAAGGCGTCCAGCGAGGGCTTGCCGATGGCAGCCAGCATTTTTTGCTGCTCCTCGGCGTCCGGGCCTATATGACGGGGGATGAATTCTTGGCTGTTTTCCAGCGCTTCCAGCGAAGCGACGGGGGCGGGAGGCGACATCAGCATGGGAGGGACCTATTCTCAAATACTGTGACTGACGGTTGGCATGCCAGGCATGCGTGAATGCCGTATGCCTGAAGGCATGCAGCCGGTGCTTCAAGCAGCGCTGGCTTGTTCCAGCGCGGTGTTCATCAGGGCCAGGCGTTCGCTTTCCTGATCGGCATATTCCCAATCGGGATATTTGCTGCGTGCCACGGTGTTCAGCCATTGCTGGCAGGCCAGGGCAAGCAGGGCCTGCTGGTGCAGATCGGTATCGATGCTGCCTGTGATCTTGAGCTGACCAAAGGCGGTGGCCACATGGGCGCGACAGACCGAGCGCAGATAGCTCTGGTTCATGTCGTCGCTGGCCAGCCATTGGGCCTTGGCCGCTTCGTCATGAGCCAGCATGTCCTGGGGCACGGGCAGATCCCAGTCGCTCAGTTGCTGACGCAAAAAGCGCAGGGTCTTGGCGTGCTTGCCGTCCGTCTGCTCCTGGTACCACTCTTCAAGTGCGGCCAGTGTGTCGCTGCCGTCATCGTTGCCGAAGGGGCTGAAGTCGTCACCGCAGTCGTAATAGAAGTCCTGGGCCGCGATGCGCGCAAAGGCCGGGTGGCTGGTCTCGCGGGCGAGACCGACGTCCGGATCGTCGAAATACAGAATGGTGCTCATGGCTGCATGCAAAAACGGCCTTCGCAATGCGAGGGCCGTTGATACGCTTAGTGGTCCTTGGCGAAATCGTTGTAGGCGGTCTCTTCCATCAGAGCTTCGAGCTCGCCCACATTGCTCATCTTGACCTTGAAGAACCAGCCCGCGGCCAGCGGGTCGCTGTTGGCCAGCGACGGGTCATCGCGCAGGGCTTCGTTGACTTCGACGATCTCGCCGGTCACGGGCATGTAGACATCGGCAGCCGCCTTGACGGACTCGACCACGCCAGCCACATCGCCGGCCTTGAAGGAGGATCCCACGGCAGGCAGGTCCACAAACACCACATCGCCCAGCGCATCCTGTGCGTGTACGGTGATGCCGACGATGGCGGCATTGGTGTCAGCGGCGTTGATCCACTCGTGTTCTTTGGAATACTTGATGCTCATGGAAAGCTCCAGATGGGGGATTCAGGGGAATCGGGTGTTGTTTGAGAAAGGTCCAGCTCGCACTTTAGCGGTGTTCTGGCCGCTGTTTGGCAAACTGGCCCGTCTCATGCGCGGCTGTAGACCTAGCCGCGGTAGTAGCGGGTGGGAACGAAGGGCGTGGCGACCACCTTCATGGGGACGGGCTTGCCGCGCACCATGGCGAAGATTTCCGTACCGATGGCGGCATAGTCGGGCTCGACATAGGCCAGCGCCACAGGCTGGTTGAGCGTGGGGCTGAGCAGGCCGCTGGTGATGTGGCCGATATGCTGTCCGTCCATGTTTTCCAGCACGGCGGGCTCGCGCACGGGAATGCGCTCCAGCGCGATCAAGCCCACACGCTTGCGGCGCAGCGATTGAGGGTTGTGCAATTGCTCCAGCACGATGGCCGCGCCGGGAAAACCGCCCTCGCGCTCGCCGCCGGTGCGGCGCACCTTCTGCATGGCCCAGTTCAGCGCGGCTTCCACCGGGGTGGTGCTGGTGTCTATGTCGTTGCCGTACAGGCAAAGTCCGGCTTCAAGGCGCAGCGAGTTGCGCGCGCCCAGGCCGATGGGGGCCACCTCGGGCTGTGCCAGCAGAGCTTGGGCAAAGGCTTCGGCTGCTTCGCCGGGCAGGGAGATTTCAAAACCGTCCTCGCCCGTATAGCCGCTGCGTGTGATGTAGAGCGCATGGCCCTGCCAGTCGAAGTGATTGCCGGTCATGAAGACCAGTTGCGCAACACCGGGAATCAGGCGCGAGAGTGCCGCAGCGGCTTGCGGGCCTTGCAGGGCCAGCAGGGCGCGGTCGGGCAGTGCAACGACCTCGCAGAGGCTGCCGATGCTGCTCTGGATATGAACGATATCGGCCTCTTTGCAGGCACCGTTGACGATGAGGAACAGATCATCGCCGCGATTGACGAACATCAGGTCGTCGAGAATTCCGCCTTGTTCATTGAGCAGCAGGCCGTAGCGCTGCTTGTGCAGGCCCAGGTCCATGACATCGACGGGCATCAGCGATTCGAGGGCGGCAGCGGCATCGGGGCCGCGCAAAAGCAACTGGCCCATGTGCGAGACATCGAACAGGCCGGCGGCCCTGCGCGTGTGCAGATGCTCGGCCATCAGGCCTTGAGGGTATTGCACGGGCATTGAGTAGCCGGCAAACGGCACCATGCGGGCGCCCAGTTTCTGGTGCAGGGCAAGCAGCGGCGTGGAACGCAGATCGGAAGAGGTGGCGGCAGCAGTCACAGGCAAGCGCTCCGGTGGTCAAAACCCAATGAGTGGCCATGCATGACTGGGCCATGCTTGGCGGGCTTGCCCTGCTGTCCGCTTTACCTGAGAGATTCACCGCCTTTGCTTTCGCGGGCGGTTTGCTCCTTCGGTGGATGTCGGCGCACATACGAAATGACGGCCTGCATCTCTCTCCAGCAAGGGACGCTGCAGGTTTGCACACCTTGCAGCGCTTGTCAGTCCTTTTGCCTGAGCGTTTTGACACCGGGTAGGGGGTCTGCGCCTTCGGCGGTGCGAGGCAGCTTCAAGCTGCAGGCACTCTCTCCTGACGTTGGCAATTCTAGCGGTGGGCAGGGTGCCTGCACCACCGCAATGAGTGGATTTTGGGGTTTTCGAGCACAGATCGTCGTCACTGAGCTTGCGCTCTCACTGCGGGTCCGTGTTCATGGTGGGCGTGCGAGGGGCGTCGACCTCTTGGCGCGGAAACACCAGTTGGTAGGGCTGCTCGAAGCAGGCTGTCACGGGCTGGCCCTGGCGCATGCCGGGCTTGAACTTCCAGCGTTCGAGCGAGCGCATGATGGACTTCACGATGCGGGGATCGGTATCGGCGGGCTGATAGGCCACACGGCCGAGTTGACCCTGAGCCGTGACCTCCAGGCGAAAGACCACCGTGGTTTCCAGCCCGTTTGGAAACCAGTGGGCGCTGATGAAAGGCGTGGTGTGGCGGCGTGGCCGGGGTTGCTGATCGAGCTGGGCGGGGGGCGTGCAATCTGCATGGATCCAGGCAGGCCACTCCGTGCTCTGTGGACGCTTTGGAGATGCCGCCGGGGCAGGTGTCAGCTCTGGCTTAGGGGAAACCGTCTGCGGTGTGTCGGCACTCGCAAGCGGCTTGGGCTGGCTGTCATCAGGAAGGCTGGAGCAGGCACCGAGCAGCAAGCTGAGCAAAGAAGCGGCGGCAAGGTGTGGGGTGCGCGTAGAGTCCATGGCCGCATTGTCGGCGATGTCGGCAGCGCGTTCAGGGTTGCACCGGGCGCAGGTCCAGCTCCTTGTTGTCGGCCTCGGCGCAGGCGCGCCACCAGGCCGAGCCCGCATGCGGAGCGCCCAGGTCCAGGCGCTCGCCCATCATGGGCGTGGCGACCTCGATACCGTGCTGTCTGCCCAGTTTCAGAATCTGCTCGAACGGGTCCCACCAGGCATGCATGGCGAGGTTGAAAGTGCCGTTGTGTATGGGCAGCAGCCATTGGCCGCCGAGATCCCGGTGGGCCTGCACGGTCTGGGCCGGATGCATATGGACATAGGGCCAGTGGGCGTCGTAGGCGCCGGTCTCCATCAATGTGACATCGAAGGGGCCGAAGCGCCTGCCGATTTCGGCAAAACCGTCGAAGTAGCCGCCATCGCCGCTGAAGAAGACGCGCAGCGGCCTGTCGGCCTGGAGCTCTTCTATGGTCCAGGAAGCCCATAGGGTGCGGTTGCCGTCACGCAGGCTGCGTCCCGAGAAATGCTGGGCGGGCGTGGCCGTGAAGCGCAGGCCGTCGACCTCGCTGCCCTGCCACCAGTCGTGCTGCACGATCTTGTCGGCCGGTACGCCCCAGGCTGCCAGTCTGTCACCCACTCCCAGAGGGCAGAGGAAAACTCCCACCTTGGGCGCGAGCACGCGAATGGTGGCGCGGTCCAGGTGGTCGTAGTGGTCATGCGACAGCAGCACGCCGCGCAAGGCCGGCAACTCGTCCAGGGTAATCGGCGGGGCATGAAAGCGCTTGGGGCCGGCAAACGATAGCGGCGAGGCACGCTCGGAAAATACGGGGTCCGTCAGCCACCAGCCGCCGCGCAACTTCATCAGCAAGGTCGAATGGCCCAGGCGATACAGGCTGCGCTCGGGCGCGAGGCTCAGCTCGGCCGTGCTCAGCGGCAGCACGGGCAGCGCCTTGCCCGGCTCGGAATCGGCCGGCTTGTTGAAGAAGAACTTCCATAGCGTCCCTGCATCGGGCTTGGGTCCGTCGGCCGGACGTGGATGCGTGTTGCGAAAGCGCCCGCCCGAGTACTGAGGCGAGTCCTCGTAGTCGGCGATGGGGGTGTTGAGGCTTGGTTTGCGAAACAAGATCGGACGCCTTAGTAAGACAATTGCCGCAGTTTGGGACGGTTTGCCGCGCTGCAAGAGCCGGCTTGCGAGAGGCCGTATCGCCGGGGCGGCCATTGCCCTGATCCGATGGGGCGAATGCGACACTCGCTGCCTGAGGAGCAAATGCACATGAATCCCATGGTTCACAATCTGGAGAGCATGCTGGCGGCCGGCAAGGACGGTGCGCTGCTGCGCTATACCCTGGGCAAGGCCTATGCCGACGATGAGCAGATGGCCGTGGCGCGCGAGCATCTGAGCAAGGCCACGGCACTGGATGCCGAATACTCCGTCGCCTGGAAGCAGCTGGGCAAGGTGGAGCTGGCGCTGGGCGATGCGCAGGCGGCGCGAGCCGCCTGGCAGCAAGGGCTGAGCTGCGCCCAGGCCAAGGGCGATGCCCAGGTCGTCAAGGAGTTGCAGGTGTTTTTGCGACGCCTGGACAAGCAGGCTCATGGCGTTTAGGAGCTATCAAAAAAATAGCTGAAAACGCTTGTGAGTCAAGCGTTTTCAGCCAATTTGGTCTGAAGTCAATCAGTGTGCGCCGGCGGCCGCGTCGGCGGCTCCTGCGGGAGAGGCCGGGCGCTTGGTGAACCAGATCAGCACGATCAGGCTCAGGAAAAGAAAGGACGATGCCAGAAAGATGTCGTCGGCGGCCCGCGTGAAGGCCTGTTGATCGATCAGCCGGTTGATCTGGGCATAGGCCTGCTCGGCGCTCATGCCTGCTGCCTGCAGATTTTTGACCGTGCTCGCAAACGTGCCCTGGCCCTGCACCAGCAGCTCGGTCAGATGGGCGTGGTGCATGGAAGCCCGGCTTTCCCAGAGCGTGGTGGCAATCGAGGTGCCCATGGCGCCCGCCGTGATCCGCACGAAGTTGGACAGGCCTGCGGCGGCAGGAATGCGGTCCGGCGTCAGCCCGCTCAGCGTGATGGTGGTCAGCGGAATGAAGAAAAAAGCCATGGCGCCGCCCTGAATCAGCGTGGGAATCAGGATGTGGGCGAAGTCGGTCTCCACGGTGAACTGCGAGCGCATCCACAGCACCATGGCAAACACGATGAAGGCAATGGTTGCCATCTTGCGCGGGTCCCAGACGCCGACCTTGCGGCCCACCATGGGCGTGAGCAGGATGGCCAGCAGGCCCACCGGCGCCAGGGCCAGGCCGGCCGAGGTGGAGGTGTAGCCCATCCATTGCTGCAGCCACAGCGGCAGCAGCACCACATTGCCGAAGAACAGGCCATAGGCGATGGACAGCGCGATCGAGCCAGCCGCGAAGTTGCGCCGCTTGAACAGGCGCAGATCGACGACGGGATGGGCGTCGGTCAACTCCCAGACCACGAACACGGCAAAGGCCACCACGGCAATCACCGCAAAGGCGATGATTTCATTGGAGGCAAACCAGTCCAGCTCCTTGCCCTTGTCCAGCATCAGCTGCAGCGCGGCCACCCAGAGCACGAGCAGGGACAGGCCCACGGTGTCGATAGGCAGTTTGCGCGTGGGCGTTTCGCGGTTGCGGTAGATGCTCCAGGTCATGAGGGCCGAGAGCAGGCCCACGGGCACATTGATGTAGAAGATCCAGGGCCAGGAAATATTGTCCGTGATCCAGCCGCCCAGAAGTGGCCCCACCACGGGCGCGACCAGCGTGGTCACGCCCCACAGCGATAGCGCCACACCGGCCTTGGCGGGCGGATAGCTGGACAGCAGCAGGGTCTGCGACAGCGGAATCATGGGGCCGGCCACGGCGCCTTGCAGCACACGGAACAGCACCAGCATCTCCAGCGAGGAGGCGAAGCCGCAGAGCCAGGAGGTCAGCACGAACAGCAGCACGCTCATGGTGAACAGGCGCACGGCGCCGAAGCGCTGGGTGAGCCAGCCCGTCAGCGGCACGGAGATGGCATTGGCCACACCAAAGCTGGTGATGACCCAGGTGCCCTGGCTGGGGCTGACGCCTACATCGCCGGAGATGGCCGGAATGGCCACGTTGGCGATGGAGGAGTCCAGCACGTTCATGAAGGTGGCCAGCGATAGCGCCAGCGTGCCCAGGGCGAGCTGCGCGCCCTTGAGCGGGGCGATGGCAGGCGGCATGGGGCGGGCCGCCGGGGCTGGCGGTGAATCGCCTGGCACAGGTCCGCCTGGCGCAGGTCCGCCTGGCGCAGGATTGGCAGAGGTCGTGGAAGTCATGGCTGATTCCGCGTCTTATTGCACAGGCTGGGCAGCGGGCTGGGTGGGCGCGGCCGGGGCGGGCAGATCGGACAGCTGGGTCAGCGCAGGCAGTTTGTCGCCAGCGATGATGTGCTGGATGCGCTGCTCGGCCTGGGCCAGGCTGCCGTCATAGACGGTGGTCTGGGCCACGGGCTCGGTGCGCGGCGTGCTGGCAAGGGCCTGGCCGTCCTTGTCGCGGATATCGACCTTCACGTTCATGGACAGGCCCACGCGCAGCGGGTGCTGCTTGAGCGCTTCGGGCTCCAGGCTGATGCGCACGGGAACGCGCTGCACCACCTTGATCCAGTTGCCGGTGGCGTTTTGCGCAGGCAGCAGCGCAAACGCCGCACCCGTGCCGGCGCCCAGGCCCACGACCTTGCCTTCATAGCTGGTCTTGTCGCCGTAGACATCGGCGTTCAGCTCCACCTTCTGGCCCATGCGCAGATCGGCCAGCTGGCTTTCCTTGAAGTTGGCATCCACCCAGAGCTTGTGCAGATCGACCACGGTCAGCAGTGGCGAGCCGGCGGCCACGCGCTGGCCCAGTTGCACGCCGCGCTTGGCCACAAAACCGTCCACGGGCGCGATCAGGCGTGTGCGCTGCAGGGCCAGATAGGCCTCGCGCACCTTGGCTGCGGCCGCCATGACGGCCGGGAAGTCCTCGGCCGTCGCTCCCTTGGTCTGGGCTTCGGCGGCCGTCAACTGGGCCTTGGCAGCGCGCACGGCGGCTTCGGCGGCCGCCACGGCGTTGCTGGCGGCCGTGGCCAGGGCCTTGGCATGGTCAAACTCTTCCTTGCCCACGGCGCCGGTGGCCGTGAGCGGGCGGCGGCGCGCCACATCGTCGTTGGCCTTGGCGGCATCGGCCTTGAGGCGCAGCAGATCGGCTTCGCGCTGGGCCACCTGGGCGGCCAGCGGGGCGTTGTTGGCGTACAGGGTGCGGGTCTGGCGCGCGGTCTGGGCCAGTTGCGACTCGGCCTGGGCCAGTTGCACCAGATAGTCGGCAGGGTCCAGCTGCACCAGCAACTGGCCGGCCCTGACATAGTCGGTATCGTCGGCGCCGATGCTGATCACGGTGCCGCCGACCTGGGGCGTGATCTGCACCACGTTGCCGGCCACATAGGCGTTGTCCGTGGTCTGGTAGTTGCGGGCCACCATCCAGTGCCAGCCGCCCCAGGCGATGGCGGCCACGGCGACGGCGGCCGCCACGATGGTCAGGCCCTTGCGGCGGCCCGCAGGGTTGGCGCTGGGTGTAGCTGCCGCAGGAGCTTGGGGAGCGTTCTGAGTAGGCTTGGTGTCGGTCATGATGTTGGCGCTTTGTTATCTGTGAAGCGGTTTTGCGCTATTTAAAAAGAGGAGCTGCTGGCGCTTGTCAATAAAGGAATTGAAGGTGTTTTAGCCTTGAATTCATTGGTAGGAAAGCGCTAGCAGCTATTGATTTTTTTTGAGTGCGGTGTTTATTGCAGGGCAACAGCCGGGGTGTCGTCGCTCCAGCCGCCGCCCAGGGCTGCGGCCAGGGCCACTCGGGTGTCCAGCTCGCGCGCCTGCAGGTCCACGGCCAGACGGCGCTGGTTGATGAGCTGGGTTTCGGTGTTGAGCACGGTGACCTGGCTGCCTAGGCCGGCCTGATAGCGCTGCACGGCAAAGTCATAGGCACGCTCGGCCTTGGAAAGCGACTCGGTTTGCAGCTGCTGCTGGCGCTGCAGCGATTGCACGGAGGCAATGGCGTCGCCCGCCTGCTTGACGGCATCGAGCACGGCGCCGTTGTACTGGGCGATGGCGGTGTCGAGATCGGCCTGTTTGCCGCGCAACTGGGCGCGCAGGCGCTTGCCGTCGAAGATCGGCAGGCGCAGCGCAGGCGTGATGCCCATCTGACGCGAGCTGCCCTGCAGCAGATTGTCCAGGCCCAGCGCGTTCAGGCCCACGAAGGCTGTCAGGTTCACATCGGGGTAGAAGTCGGCCTTGGCGGAATCAATGCCTTGCGTGGCCGCTTCCACGCGCCAGCGCGCGGCCACCACATCGGGGCGGCGGCCCAGCAGGTCCGCGCCCAGTGCCTGGGGCACGGGCTGGATGCGCAGCACCGACAGTCTGGGCGAGAGCGCATTTTGCGCATCGGGCGCCTGGGCGCAGAGCACGGCAATCGTGCGGCGCGCCAGCGTGATCTGCTCGCCGAGCATTTCGATCTGGGTTTGGGCATCGGGCATGCCGGCCTGGGCCTGGGTCAGCTCCACCTGGCTGTCCAGGCCCGCTCGGGTGCGCTGCTCGCTCAGGCTCAGCAGTGACTGGCGCTGACCCAGCGTGCGCTGTGCCACTTCCTTCTGGGCAATCAGCCGGGCCAGGGCGATATAGCTTCGCGCCACCTGTGCGGCCAGCTGGTTGGCGGCGGCGGCGCTGTCGGCCTTGGCAGCACGCGCCTGGCCCAGTGCGGCCTGCAGGTCTGCGGCATGCTTGCCGAAGAGATCGGGCGACCAGGACAGGCCGGCCTGCAGATTGGCGCTGTTGAAGATATTGCCCGCAATGGGGGCGGGAATCATGCCGTTGGCCGTGTAGCGCTGGCGTGTGGCGTCGGCGCTCAGCGTTCCGCGCACATCGCTGGCCGTGCTGCTGGCCGTGGCCAGGGCCGCGGCTTTTTCAAAGCGGGCGTTGCTGGCGGCCAGACTGGGGCTGCCGGCCAGGGCCTGATCGATGAGCTGATTGAGCTGGGCATCGCCCAGACCTGTCCACCATTGGGAGGAGGCCAGTGCCGTGGCGTCCGCCGCGCTGAGGCTGGCGGAGTCGTTCAGGCCGACATCGGCCGAGCCCAGTCGTGCCAGCGGCTGGTGCGCCGGCCCTTGCGAGGCACAGCCTGCCAGCGCGAGCACGGCGGCCAGTGCTGCGGTTGCCAGCAGCGAACGGCCGGGGGCGCACTCGGTGGCGGGTTTGCGTGAAGGTCTAGAGGTCATGGAAAAGTGCCAGTGGTTTTTATTGAAATAGGGCGGTGAAAAAGTAGGCAGCAGGCCAGCCTAGTGCTTGGCTTCGCGGCCTGCCTCGTTCGTTTGGATGGGGGGCTTGCCTGGCTCCTGGGTCAGGGCCTCGCGCAGCGCATCGCCGTTGACCAGCATGCGCTGCAGCATGGACAGCATCAGCGTGCATTCGCTGTGGCTGAAGCCGCGCAGATGGCCGTTGAGCACCTTGGTCAGCACCTTGGGCACCTGGGTGGCGACGCTGCGCCCCTCCTCGGTGAGCACCAGATGCACCACGCGCCGGTCGGTGGTGGAGCGCTCGCGACGCAGCAGCCCCTTGGCCTCGATGCGGTCCAGCGCGCGTGTCACCGAAGCCGGGTCCATGCCCAGATCCTTGGCCAGCGTGCTGCTATTGGTGTCGGAGCAGATCAGCAGCTTGTACAGCGGTAGCCACTGCACATAGGTCAGTCCTTGCTCGGCCAGCTGGGCGTCGGCCAGCTGCAGGATGGAGCTCAGTACACGCCGCATGAGAAAGCCAATGCTCTTGTCCGGCGCGTAGACCCCTGCCTGGTAGAAGAAGCTGGACTCGTCCTGCGGGTCGATGATGGGGTCGGTCTGGTTTTGCAATGGCGCCACCAATATTTGCTTGGTCAATGATTGAGTTGGCAATTATTGTGCAGCTGCAAAAAAATGTCAGCAAGGTTTTGAATGGAGCCGGGTCTGCCTTTGCAGTCTCGGCTTTTATTGCTATGAAAATAAAAGCAGTTTGCGGATTGTTGGTATGTGCCGGAGCCTTGTCGGACTCATAAAAAAAGCCCGGCCATGAAGACCGGGCTTGCACAAGGCTGGCGCAGTCTCAGAGCGGCACGCGCAGCACGACCACGATCACCAGGCCCAGGGCCAGATTGAAGGAAACCCATTTGCGGATGCTCTGCAGCGCCTTGCCGCCTGCGGGCCAGTCCTTGAGCTGCACGGCCGCATCCAGGCGCTTGAACAGTGCAAAGCGGATATGGCCGAACACGGCCATCATCACCAGGCCCAGAATGCTCATCACAATCCAGTTGACCGGCATGTTGAACTGACCACCGGCCTGGGCGGCCATGGCGTGAATGCTGCCTATCATCCCGATGCCGGTGGCCAGCACGACTACCACCAGCACCATGACCCAGGCAAAAAACCGCTGCAGCACGCCATGCATCAGCGTCACGCGCTCGGGCGGCTGCAGGCCCTGGACGGCAGGGCGCAGAAAGAAATGCGCAAAGAACATGCCGCCCACCCAGATGATGATGGCCAGAAGGTGCAGAAGTTTGAACAGAATGAAAAGCATGGCTTGTGGGGCTTGATTGGGGAGATATCGCAAGCCTAACGGAGATCGTCCTACGGGTGGAACACACAGGCCGAAATAGCAGGGCTATCGCGTTGCCCAGGCCTGATTAGACTTGGCTGCAACCAACAACAGCCGGCCATAGCGCAGGAGTCCCTATGTCAGAACAAGCCACCGTCGTCGCTTTCAAGCAGTCTTCCGGTCGGGTCGCCTTGCGCACCGGCAACGGCCGCTTTGTGCTGGCCGAGCAGACCGATTCCAGTGTGCTGCGCGACGGACTGAGTCTGAACGGCAATATGAGCGAGTTCGGCCCCGAGGTCTGGGGTGACGACAGCGGACAGAACCAGTACGAAGTCTTTGTGCTGGGCTGGGATCTGTCGCAGGAAGCGGTCGAGCTGGAGATGTGATGTGTTGCGCCTGAAAAAAGAGCTGCCAGCGCATGCTTGACAAGCGCTGGCAGCTCTCTTTTTTTGGGATTTTCCTGCAACCGGGGCTTTCACCCCGGCGCGCCCCATTACTTCTTCAGGTCGAAGCGGTCCAGTTCCATGACCTTGACCCAGGCAGCGACGAAGTCCTGGTAGAACTTCTGCTCGTTGCCCTTTTCGGCATAGACCTCGGCCACTGCGCGCAGAACGGCGTTGGAGCCGAAGACCAGGTCCACGCGGGTGCCGGTCCACTTCCTGGCACCGCTCTTGCGGTCCACGCCTTCGTAGTTGCCATCCTCCAGGGGCTGCCACTGTGTGCCCATGTCCAGCAGGTTGACGAAGAAGTCGTTCGTCAGCTTGCCCGGAGTCTGGGTCAGCACGCCGTGGTTGCCGGCAGTGTTGATGTTGATGGCACGCAGGCCGCCGATCAGCACGGTCATCTCGGGGGCCGTGAGAGTGAGCAACTGGGCCTTGTCGATCAGCAGGGCTTCTGCGGGCGCCGGGAAGCGCCCTTGCAGATGGTTGCGGAAGCCGTCGGCCTTGGGCTCCAGCGGCGCGAAGGATTCGGCATCGGTCTGCTCGTCGCTGGCGTCGCCTCGGCCGGGGGTGAAGGGCACGTTGATCTTCACACCAGCGTCTGCGGCCGCTTTTTCCACGCCCGCGCTGCCGGCCAGCACGATCAGGTCGGCCAGCGAGATGCGCTTGTCGCCCTCGGCCGCCTTGTTGAATTCGCGCTGGATTTCCTCGAGCTTGCCCAGTACCTTGGCCAGTTGCGCAGGGTTGTTGGCGGCCCAGTCCTTTTGCGGAGCCAGGCGGATGCGGGAGCCGTTGGCGCCGCCGCGCTTGTCCGAGCCGCGGAAGGTGGAGGCCGATGCCCAGGCCGTGGCCACCAGCTCCTGCACCGACAGGCCCGATGCCAGCAGCCTGGCCTTGAGGGCGGCCGCATCGGCATCGTTGACCAGCTCATGCTTGACGGCGGGGATGGGGTCTTGCCAGATCAGCTCTTCCTTGGGTACTTCGGGGCCCAGATAGCGTGCACGCGGGCCCATGTCGCGGTGGGTCAGCTTGAACCAGGCGCGGGCAAAGGCTTCGGCGAAAGCCTGTGGGTTTTCAAGGAAGCGGCGCGAGATCTTCTCGTAGGCCGGGTCCATGCGCAGCGACAGGTCGGTGGTCAGCATGGTGGGCTTTTTGTGGGGGCCGCCATGCGCGTCGGGGATGACATCGCCCGCGTCCTTGGCCACCCACTGAATGGCACCGGCAGGGCTTTTTTCCTGCACCCATTCGTACTTGAACAGGTTCTCGAAGAAGAAATTGCTCCACTGTGCCGGGGTCTGGGTCCAGGTCACTTCAAGGCCGGAGGTGATGGCATCGCCAGCCTTGCCGGACTTGTAGCTGCTGGCCCAGCCCAGGCCCTGAGCTTCCAGGCCGGCGGCTTCGGGCTCGGCGCCCACATGGCTGGCGGGGCCCGCACCATGGGTCTTGCCGAAGGTGTGGCCGCCGGCGATCAGCGCCACGGTTTCCTCGTCATCCATGGCCATGCGGGCAAAGGTGTCGCGGATGTCATGCGCGGCCGAGAGTGGGTCGCCATTGCCGTCCGGGCCTTCGGGGTTGACATAGATCAGCCCCATCTGCACCGCGGCCAGCGGGTTTTCGAGGTCGCGCTCGCCGCTGTAGCGGCTGTTCGGGTTCTGGGTGGGGGCCAGCCATTCCTTCTCTGCACCCCAGTACACGTCCTGATCGGGTTCCCAGGTGTCCACGCGACCGCCACCGAAGCCGAAGGTGCGGAATCCCATGGTTTCCAGTGCGACGTTGCCGCACAGAATCATCAGGTCGCCCCAGGAAATCTGGCTGCCGTATTTTTGCTTGATCGGCCACAGCAGGCGGCGCGACTTGTCGATGTTGACGTTGTCAGGCCAGCTGTTGAGCGGGGCAAAGCGCTGCTGGGCGCGGCCCGCGCCGCCTCGACCGTCCTGAATGCGATAGGTGCCGGCTGCGTGCCAGGCCATGCGGATGAACTGGGGGGCGTAGTGGCCGAAGTCGGCAGGCCACCAGTCCTGCGAGTCGGTCATCAGGGCGCGCAGGTCGCGCTTGACGGCTTCATAGTCCAGCTTCTGGAAAGCCTGGGCGTAGTTGAAGTCTTCACCCAAGGGGTTGCTTTTGGCGGAGTGCTGGCTCAGCAAATCCACGCGCAGCTGATTGGGCCACCAGTCCTTGTTGCTGGTGGCGTTGCCTGCGGCGGCGGTTTCGCTGTTCTGTCCTTGGTGGAAGGGGCACTTGGATTCAGTAGTCATGGGGCTCTCCGTTTCAACGATCCGACAGGTCGGTAGGTGCAGGAAACAGATATCAATCAATGATTAATATCAATCAATTCAACTCAATAGCTATTAGCGATTGGCTGAGGTGAATTATCGGTGCGCGGCTGGCCTGAAGGGCGTGTTGTGCTATTGAAATTACTAAGCAGCGCCATAGGAAGAATTAGGGGTCGAGTCTTGAGCCGACGCAATGTCGGGTTCAGATACTTCGCAAAGTGACTGAGACTGTGACTTTTAAAGCGTATGCGAGGCAGCCTGTTTGCACAAGCATGAGCCATCAAATCAGGTCGTTGACCTACCTGGACTCACCTGTGGCAGCGGCTCAGCCGGCGACCAGCTTGTGCACCAGATCGGCTGCGGTGGAGGCGCCGTATTTGCGCATCAGCCGGGCGCGGTAGATTTCCACGGTGCGGTGGCTGATGGCCAGCGCCTTGCCGATTTCCTTGCTGGTCATGCCTTCGAGCAGGCGCGCGGCCACTTCGCGTTCGCGGCCTGTCAGCTCGGCCTTGACGGGGCGCTGGGCCGAGAGGTCTTCAAAGCTCCAGATGCCCGAGGCATGCGGATCGTCGCGGTCCAGCGTGCGGCCGCTGACATGGCACCAGAACACCTCGCCATTGGCGCGCTTCATGATGCGATTGTCGGAATAGATGCCTGTGATGTTGAGAATCGGGGCAATGCGTGCGCCCAGGCGCTCGTATTCGTCAACGCTGGGGTACAGCACCTGGAACGTCTGCCCTATGAGTACTTCGCGCGAGGCGTGGAACATTTCACACAATTGCCGATTACAGTCAATCATGATGCGGTTGCGCGAGATGACGAGACCTACGGGGGCAGCGTCGAACGCCAGCCGGTAATCCACAACCATGGTACTGCTCTTTACGAAAAACTACTTACTCAAGTACGTAGTATCGTAGCGCATCCAATTTCAAGGAGACATGTGTGAAAAAGCTCTACCCATCCGCAGAAGCGGCGCTGCAGGGCGTGGTGGCCGACGGGCAATTGCTGGCCGTTGGCGGCTTCGGCCTGTGCGGCATTCCCGAGGCCCTGATCGATGCGGTTTGCGCCAGCGGCGTCAAGAACCTCACGGTGGCATCCAACAACGCCGGCGTGGACGGCTTTGGTCTGGGCAAGCTGCTGGACACCCGCCAGGTCAAGAAGATGATCTCCAGCTATGTGGGCGAGAACAAGGAGTTCGAGCGCCAGTACCTGGCCGGTGAGCTGGAGCTGGAATTCACGCCTCAGGGCACGCTGGCCGAGAAGATGCGCGCCGGCGGTGCCGGCATTCCCGCCTTCTTCACCAAGACCGGTGTGGGCACGCTGGTGGCCGAGGGCAAGGAGTTGCGCGAATTCGACGGCGAGACCTATGTGATGGAGCACGCCATCGTGGCCGATGTGTCCCTGGTCAAGGCCTGGCGCGCGGACAAGAGCGGCAATCTGCAGTTCCGCCTGACGGCGCGCAACTTCAACCCTGCGGCAGCCACCTGCGGCAAGGTCTGCGTGGTGGAAGTCGAGGAACTGGTGGAAGTGGGCGAGATCGCCCCCGACGACATCCATCTGCCCGGCATCTATGTGCACCGCATCGTGCATAACGCCAACCCCGAAAAGCGCATCGAAAAGCGCACCGTGCGCGAAGCCTGAAACATGGCAGATACGTCCCATTCGCCCGAGGCTGCCGTCCAGGCCGACGTACCGGTCTTTCGTGCGTTGGCTGCGCAAGAGCGGGAGCAACTGGACCGCGAGCGCTTGCTGGTGTGCCAGGTCGCGGCCCGTGAACTGGGGCTGAGCGACTGGAGCATGGACCGCTCGGGCTTGGCGCAGTTGCAGCAGTTGCTCGATCGCGGCCTGGTATCGGCCGACAACCTGCTGCTGGCCCGAGGATTGGGCGTGGTGCTGGGGGACGCGCTGAGCTGCGAAATGGACGACATGGACTGGCATATGGTGAGCGACGACTGGGGAGTCGACCCCGTTGTGCGCTACCGCGAAACCAGCATCCAGGTGGGGGCTCGCGACATGGTCCTCAAACGGCTCGAAGACGGCCAGAGCGTCGATCTGCTGCACTTGCTCGATGGTGTGATTTCGCACCTGCAGCCCATGATCGATTCCGGCGATTACCAATAACGTCAATCACGATTTATTCAGGAGGCTCTTATGCCCTGGACCCAAGACCAGATGGCCGCGCGCGCGGCCCAAGAACTCGAAGACGGCTTCTACGTCAACCTCGGTATCGGCATTCCCACGCTGGTGGCCAACCACACGGGTGACAAGGAAGTGTGGCTGCAGTCCGAGAACGGCATGCTGGGCATCGGCCCCTTCCCGACCGAAGACCAGGTCGACGCCGACCTGATCAACGCCGGCAAGCAGACCGTGACCACGCTTCCCGGCTCGGCCATTTTTGGCTCCGACCAGTCGTTTGCCATGATTCGCGGCGGCAAGATCAATCTGTCCATTCTGGGTGCCATGCAGGTGTCCGAAAAAGGCGATCTGGCCAACTGGATGATTCCCGGCAAGATGGTCAAGGGCATGGGCGGGGCCATGGACCTGGTGGCGGGCGTCAAGCGCGTCATCGTGCTCATGGAACATGTGGCCAAGAAAAAGGACGGCACGACCGACCTGAAGATTCTGCCCAGTTGCACCCTGCCGCTGACGGGTCTGGGCGTGGTGGATCGCATCATCACCGATCTGGGCGTGATGGACGTGACGCCCGAAGGCCTGAAGCTGGTGGAGCTGGCCGAGGGCGTGAGCTTTGACGAGATCCAGTCCAAGACGGGTGTGACGCTGCTGAGATAAGCGGCGCTGCGCTCCCGGGCAAGAACCGCTGCGGCGGTTCTTTTTTATGCCTTTTTTTTGCGGAATCAGCAGAATTAATAGCTGCCGGGGTTGATAGGACAAGCGATGTAAGCTGTTTTTGCTTTAATTGTGGCCCACAAATTATTGCAATCTGCAACAATCGAGATTGATTGAGCAGACAGAAAAAGAGCGCTTTGATGAGTGAGAACGCTGGTGCGCAGGGGCACGAGACCGATATACATTTTTTGCGCGCAGTCACCGATATGGCCGAGCATACGGAGGTCATGACAGGCGATGCAATCTATACCGATAAGGGCATGAAGCTGGTGGACAAAGGCACACGTGTTGACAGTCGACTCTATGACCGTCTGGTCATGCACAAGCTGCGTGACCCGATCGATGCCAACCTGGTCACGGGCGATCTGGTCGACGTTGCATCCCTGGTCGCTCTGGCGCGCCAGCAATGCGAGCAGGTCGATCTGCTGCATCGCATGGTGGCGTCCATCGGCGATATCGAGCGTCTGCTCGCGCCGCTCAAGAGCTTGCTGCTGCCCCAGGCCATTGCCTTCAAGCTCACCGTCATGCGCGAGCAGCGCTCCGACCTCTACCAGCACAGCCTGCAGATGACGCTGGTGGCGATCTTTCTGGCGCTCAAGAACGGCTGGACCGAGCGCGAATGCGTGCCGTTGGCCACGGCCGCGCTGCTGCACGATGTGGGCATGCTCTATATGGACCCGGTCTGGACCGATCCGGACCATCGCTTGAGCGGCGAGGAACGCAAGCATCTGGTCGCGCATTCCGTCACCGCCATGTTGGTGGTGCGCAGCACCGAACTGTATTCGCGCGCCGTGGAAATCGCCGTGCTCGAGCACCATGAGCGCATGGATGGGGCCGGCTATCCGCGCGGCATCAAGGGCAACGCCATTTCGCCCATGGGGCAGGTGCTGCTGCTGGCCGAGGTGGTCTCGGCCTTTTTCGAGAAATTCACGGACATGCCGGGTCAGCGCCTGTCGCTCATGCTGCGCATGAACCACAAGAGCTATCCGGCCGATCTGGTGCACCTGATTTTGCCGCTGCTCTACGACGAAATCAGTCCCGGCAAGCCGCTGGCGCCGCTGCAGGCCGAGTTCTCTCACAGCATTGCGGCCCTGGAGGCTGCGTTGCGCAAATGGAGCGAACTCAGGCTCGATTTTCCCGAGCAATGGCAGCAAATGCCCGACGCACAGGCGGCGGTGGCCGTGGAGAGCAATCTTGCCCAACTGCAAAAGCAGCTGGCCGAGGCAGGCTCCCACCCCAGCCAGCAACTGGATGTGTTGAGATTCTTCAAGGATGACGCGCTGGGTATGAGTGAGCTGGCCCTGGTCAACCGCGAGGCCTTGTGGCAGCTGCAGGCGATCATGAACGACTGCCTGCGCCGCTGGCCCACGCTGGGGCAGGGTGGCTCCACGCTGGAAGTCGCCGTGGCCGAATGGTGCGAGGCCTGCGCTCAGCTGATGCCGCAGGCGGGCCGCAGCTCGGCCATGAATGTCGACACGCAGTCGTTGAGTTGACGGCATTGACCACGAGCTTCGCCCGGGACGGATGTCCTCAGGTTTGATAGCTGCAGGCGCTTGATTGACGGGCGCTACACGGGTATTTCTTCAAGATTTTGCGCATCGCGCCGCAGTGCGGCGTGCTTTGCCGTGTCTGCTGGCGGCATTCTGAAAAAGTATTGTTGATAGCGCGCGACGCCCGATCAACAAGGGCCGGCCGCATCTGCTACCAGTCTTAGGGCTTTGTTTTGCGCAGGAATTCGGATGACTGTATATTTGTACAGTATCAAAGAGTTCTCGCATGCATACCCAGTCCTTGACATCCTTGGCCCGCCCTGGCTCACAGCCAGGCATGACGGCGTCCGTCCGGCAGCAGGCAGGTGCAGAGCAGGGCGTGCGGCAGGATCTGCACGCTGCGGGTAGCCCGCATTTGTCTGCCATACAGATTCCCGGTGTCTGGCGCGGCACGGACTGGCAGCAGGATGCATGCCGCAATGTCTGGCCCAGTGGTCATGCAGCGCTGGACTGCGAGCTGCCCGGTGGTGGCTGGCCCGGCAATGCCTTGATTCAGCTGCAGCAACCCGCGCACTGTCATGCGGAGTGGGCCTTGCTGTTGCCCGCGCTGGCAGCAAGAGTGCGGCAGCATGCGGCTTCACGCGGGGATGCGCGAATGGGGCAGCTGGTGCTGGTGGCTCCACCCTATCTGCCTTTCGCCCCGGCCTTGCAGGCCGCCGGTATTGACGCGAAGCGACTGTGTGCGGTGCAGCCGAGGCGCAGAGCCCAGGATTTGGCCTGGGCCTGCGAGCAGGCACTGCATTGCCGGGATGTGCTGGCGGTGCTGGCCTGGTTGCCCGAGCTTCCCGCGTCCACGCTGCGCCGCTTGCAGCTGGCTGCCGCTTCGCAGAGTCGGCCTCTGTGGCTATGGCAGGAGTTGCAGGCCGAGCCGCTGAGCTCTCCCGCCGCATTGCGGCTGAGACTGGGGAGAGCCACGGCAGACTCCGCTGCCCAGCAGGCGCCGGGTTTGCAGATACAGATACTGAAGCGCCGTGGGCCTTTGCTGGAGCGGCCCATACAGCTCCCGCTTTCGCAGTGGGCCTGGCAGCCCGTGCTGCAGGCACAGGCCCAAAGACATGCGCGCCAGAGCGAGGAGGCTGCCATGCTCATGCAAGGGCGTATGACAGCCGCCGCTCCTGCAACGGCCTCGCATTGGATGACGGAGGCATGAGATGGGCAATGCAGAGCACTGGATGGCCTGGCCTCTGGCCTGCCTGAGCAAGTCAAGCCCGGTGCCCGAGAGTGCCTGCTGGTGGGCGCTGGAGTTTTCGCCGCGTGTAGCCTTGCTCGAAGACGCCTTGCTCATGGAGACCCGCATGGTGCAGCGTCTTTGGGGCGGCAAAGAGGTCTTGCTGGCGCGGCTGGACAGTGCTTTTGCCCAGGCCTGTCCGGCCGCTGTGTCCGGCCTGCCGGAGTCCGGGGGCGGCGATGCGAGATGGCAGCCGCTGTGCGGACAGGGCAGCACGGCCTGGCAGGCTTTGGCACGCCTGCGGCTGCAACAGGGCCGGCCTGGCGGCTGCGTCCCTGTTTCCTTGCCCATGCCTGAGCCATCGCTGCATGCCGATGCGCTGCCGCTATGGACGCTGAGCGCCCTGGAGCAGCACAGCGCCGTGCTGCTGCGCCTGGGCTGCCGGTGCTGGGGCGATGTGCGCGCACTGCCGCGTGCGGGGCTGTCGCGCCGCATTGGAGCCAAGGCCTTGCGTGCGCTCGACGAGGCCTATGGTCTGCTGCCCCAGCCGCTTGACTGGCTGCAGCTGCCTCAGCAGTTCGAGTTGCGCCACGACCTGGGGTATCCGGCCCACCATGCTGATGCCGTGCTCCATGCCGCGCAGCCGCTGTTGCGCGCGCTGCAGTGCTGGCTGCAGGCCCGTCACCATGCGGTGCTGGCGCTGCAATTGCGCTGGCACCATGATCTGCGCCGTATCGACGGCCAAGCGCTGCCGGCCTGGGAAGCGCTTGTCATCCGCACGGCCCAGCCCACGCAGGGCATGGCGCATCTGCAGCGCCTGCTGCGTGAGCATCTGGGCCAGCAGCGCTGGCACGCACCCGTGGACATGCTGGAGTTGCAGGCGCTGGAGACGCTTGCCTGGGCGGCCGAGCCGCTGAGCTGCCTGCCTGCCGCCCAGGGCCAGAGTCCGTCGGACACTCTGGCCTGGCATGAATGGGTGGAACGCCTGAGCGCTCGCTGGGGCGAGGAGGCCGTGCAGATGGTGCAGCCGCTGGCCGACCACCGCCCCGAGCGCATGCAGCGCTGGCAAGCTGCTGCACCTCTGCTGCAGAGCAAGAATCCGGCTGCTGCAAGAGACGCTACCCAGGCTGGAGCGGGAGCGCAGCTCAGGCAGCAAGGCACGCATCGCGACCGTCAGTCCGGCTGTGCCGACCCCTGGCAAGCCCTGTGGCCGCCCTGGCTGCTGCCCCAGCCCCAGGCCTTGCCCGTGCAGGGCAATCGTCCCCAATGGCATGGGCCGCTGCAGCTCAGGGCCGGGCCTTACAGGCTCGAGTCCGGCTGGTGGGATGCGGCTGGCGATGCGTTTGCCGATGCCCGGGTCGGCGCGCCGGCCGGCCTCGCCGAGCGTGACTATTTCGTGGCCTATAACGCCGTGGTCGGGCATGTCTGGATTTACCGCGAGCGCGTCCGTAGCGAACACCTGATGGGCATGACAGCCAACCCTGCCAGCTGGTTTGCGCAAGGCCTGTATGGCTGAGCAGATCATGGCCGAGCCGCCCGCTGCCGCTCTGTGCCTCGCAGGGCCGCCGCCCGCCGCCATACCGGCCAGTCCCGTGGCTCAGGGCATGGGCAGAGGGCCGCTGGCCTATGCCGAGCTGCACTGTCTCTCGCATTTCAGTTTCCTGCGCGGTGCTTCATCGCCTGCCGAGCTGGTGCATCGGGCCAAAAGCCTGGGCTATGCGGCGCTGGCGCTGACCGACGAATGCTCGGTAGCCGGTGCCGTGCGCGCCTTTGAAGCGGCGCGGGACTGCGGCCTGCACCTGATCCATGGCAGCGAATTCGCCTGGGGCCCGCTCAGGATCGTGGTGCTGGTGCGTGATCTGCAGGGCTGGGGCAATCTCTGTGAATTCATCACCGCTGCACGCAGCCGGGCTGACAAAGGGGACTATCTGGTCGATGAATCCAGCCCCTGGCAGTTGCTGAATCAAGGCTGCGAGTGCCTGCTGCTGCCGCAGCGCGGGAAGCTGGATGCATCGGATTTGATAGCTTTAATCGCTTGCCTGGAAAGCGTTTCGGGCTATCTTGATGCTGAAAACCTCTGGCTGGGTGTGGAGCTGCATCTAGCACCCGACGACAGCCTGTGGCTGCAGACCCTGCAGCAGGCGGGCGCGGCGCTGGGGCTGCGCTTGCTGGCCTGCGGGGATGTCCATATGCATGCGCGCTCACGCAAGCCGCTGCAGGATGTGGTCACGGCGATCCGCATGGGGCGCACCGTGGCCGAATGCGGCTTTGTTCTGCAGCCCAATGCCGAGCGGCATCTGCGCTCGCGTCTGCGGCTGGCTTCGCTCTATCCCAGAGCCATGCTGGAGGCGACGCTGGAGCTGGCCGGGCGTTGCAGCTTCAGTCTGGACGAGATCCGCTACCACTATCCGCAAGAGAGCGTGCTGCCCGGCATGACGGCCACTCAGACCCTGGCCTGGCTGACCTGGGAGGGCGCGGCGGGGCGCTATCCCCAGGGCATTCCCAAGGAGGTGCGCGATCAGCTGCACAAAGAATTGGCGCTGATCGAGGATCAGAAGTACGAAATGTACTTTCTCACTGTGCATGACATCGTGCGCTATGCGCGCAGCGTCGGCATTCTCTGCCAGGGGCGCGGCTCGGCGACCAATTCTGCGGTCTGCTACTGCCTGGGCATCACGGCGGTAAACCCGGATGGAAACCATCTGCTGTTCGAGCGCTTTATCAGCAAGGAGCGCAGCGAGCCGCCCGATATCGATGTGGACTTCGAGCATGCGCGGCGCGAAGAGGTCATTCAGTACATCTACGAAAAATACGGGCGCGACCGTGCCGCTCTCACGGCCGTGGTCAGTTGCTGGCGCAGCCGCAGCGCGCTGCGCGATGTGGGCAAGGCGCTGGGCCTGCCTGCCGACCTGATCGATGCCCTGGCCAAGGGACAGTACTGGTTCAGCGAGCATGCCCAGGCGCAAGCACAGACGCATGCCGAGGTGGCGGATTCGGCACAGGAGGACCAGGCGCCCGAAGCACTGCCCGAAGACTGGGTGCAGCGCAAGCTCCAGGAGGCTGAGGTGCTGGCGTGCGAAATGAATTGCGCAGTGGGCGCGCATCGGCTGCGGCTCTGGATAGAGCTGGCCTGGCAGCTCAAGGACAGCCCGCGCCACCTCAGCCAGCATGTGGGCGGCTTCGTGCTGACCGAAGGCAAGCTCACGCGCCTGGTGCCCGTGGAGCCTGCCACGATGGCCAAGCGCTCCGTCATTCAGTGGGACAAGGACGATCTTGATATCGTGGGCCTGCTCAAGGTCGATGTGCTGGCCCTGGGCATGCTCACCATGCTGCGCAATGCCCTGAACGAGCGCGCG
This sequence comes from Comamonas testosteroni, assembly GCF_030505195.1. Lineage (NCBI taxonomy): Bacteria > Pseudomonadati > Pseudomonadota > Betaproteobacteria > Burkholderiales > Comamonadaceae > Comamonas > Comamonas testosteroni. Next base: position 121,046 of record NZ_CP129672.1, on the reverse strand, counting down.
CGCTGGCGCGGCGAGCCATGGGCGCTGCACCAGATTCCGCAGGAGGATGCCGCAACCTACGAGATGATCTGTCAGGCCGATACCGTAGGCACTTTCCAGATCGAAAGCCGCGCCCAGATGAGCATGCTGCCGCGTCTGCAGCCGCGCACCTTCTATGACCTGGTGGTGGAGGTTGCCATCGTGCGCCCCGGCCCGATTCAGGGTGGCATGGTCCATCCCTATCTGCTGGCGCGCGAGCGCGAACGAAGGGGGCTGGCGCTGAAGCTCCCAGACCCGGAGCTTGAGAATGCCTTGCTGAGAACCCTGGGCGTGCCCATTTTTCAGGAGCAGGTGATGCAGATCGCCATGGATGCTGCCAAGTTCTCGGCCGGCAAGGCTGATGAGCTGCGCCGCTCCATGGCGGCCTGGAAGCGCAAGGGCGGCGTACACAAGTTCGAGCGCCCGTTGATCGACGGTATGGTGGCGCGTGGTTACAAGCTGGAATTCGCTCAGGCCATCTTTGCGCAGATGCTGGGTTTTGGCGAATATGGCTTTCCCGAAAGCCATGCCTACAGCTTTGCGCTGCTGGCCTATGCCAGCGCCTGGCTCAAGCGCCACGAGCCGGCCATCTTTCTGCAGGCGCTGCTCAATGCCCAGCCCATGGGCTTTTACTCGCCGTCCCAGCTGGTGCAGGATGCGCGCCGACATGGCGTGCGCGTGCTGCCGGTCGATGTCTGCCATAGCCACTGGCATTGCACCCTCGAAGCCCCTTTGCAAGCCATCCGCGGCGTGGCCCAGCCTCAGCCGGCCGTGCGCCTGGGGCTGAACCGGGTTGCTAGGCTGGGCAAGGCCGCAGCGCTGCGGATAGAAGGCGAGGCTGCGCAGGCTCCGTGGGAGGATGTGAGCGATCTGGCGATCCGGGCTCGGCTGGACAAGGCGGATATGGAAGCCCTGGCTGCGGCGGATGCGCTGCGCAGCCTGGCCGGTCACCGCCGTCAGCAGATGTGGGGTGCTGCTGCTCAGGTCAGCCTGCCGCCCATTTTTGCGCAGGCCGCCATTCATGAGCCGAGGCTTGAGCTGCCCCACGCCGCCGAGGGCGAGGAAATCATGTTCGACTATGCCGCCACCGGCCTGAGCCTGCGCCGCCACCCGCTGGCCTTGCTGCGTCCCAGGCTGGCGCGCCATGGGCTGAAAACCGCAGCCGATCTGCGCCAGATGCTGCCGGGCCAGAAGGTGCGCGCCTGCGGCATCGTCACCGTGCGCCAGCGCCCGCCTACCGCCAACGGCACGCTGTTCATCACGCTGGAAGACGAAACCGGCGTCATCAACCTGGTGGTCTGGAGCCAGACCTTTGCCCGCTGGCGCTCTGCTTTGCTGGCCTCGCGTCTGCTGGCCGTGGAGGGTATCTGGCAGCGCAGCACGGCCCCTCAACTGGATGCGTCGGAGTCAGCGGGAGATATGCCTGCGGCCCGGACAGGGCAGGAACCTGCGGTCCGCCATCTGGTCGTGATGAAGGCCAGGGATGTGACCCGCTGGCTGGGGCGGTTTGCCGAGGTCGGACTGAACAGCCGGGATTTTCATTGAGCGTGGCAAGGCCGGTGCGCGCTGGCCGCCGCGAATTCAGGGCGCTGCCGTCAGCTTGGCATGTTGCAGCGCATGCTCAATGAGCTTTTCCACGGCCCGGCTGCCCGGTGTCACCGAATGCACCAGTGCAATGCCCACATGAAAGCCGGGCGGGTTGTCCAGCAACGGCAGGCATTTCACGCCGCGTGGCTGAACGAGGTGCGATACGCCTGCGACCAGTCCCACGCCCAGGCCGGAAGCCACCAGGCTCATGATGGTCTGCACCTGCATGGCCTCCTGGGCGATGCGGGGGGTGAAGCCCGATTGCTGGCAGCGTAGCTTGGCCAGCGCGGCGAGGCTGGGGACCGTGTCCTGCGGATACATCACAAAAGGTTCATGTGCAGCCTCGGACAGAGCGATGGCGTCGCGCTGTGCCAGGGGGCTGTTGTCCGAGACGGCCAGCACGAACTCGTCCTGATCCAGCGGAGTGAGTTCAATACCTTCATCGAGCTCCAGCACAGGGTAGCGAAGCAGGCCGGCATCGAAGCGCCGGGTCGCCAGCCCCTCCAGGATCTCGGCGCTGGTCGCCTCATAGAACTCCAGCCCCACCTTGGGGTAGCGGTCGCGAAACGAGGGGATCAGGCGCGGCAGCAGCTCGTAGGTGGCTGAGCCGACAAAGCCCAGCCGAATCAGGCCGCCCACGCCTTCTCTGGTATCGCGCACTGCCTGGCGACATTGCTCGGCATGAAACAGGGTGGAGCGTGCGCTCTCCAGCATGGCCTTGCCGGCAGGCGTCAGCACGACGCCGGTGCTGGTGCGATCGAACAGGGCGCTGCCCAGTTCCTCCTCCAGTTTGCGAATCGAGATGGACAGCGGTGGCTGAGCCATATGCAACTGTTCTGCGGCACGGTGGAAGTTGCCGGTTTCGGCCAGAGCGATGAACTGGTTCAGTTGCTTGAGGTTCATTGATATTCAATGGATATCGGAAATGAAATTTTTAATATTAGACATTAATTTCACGCCTGCCTAAAGTGGGCTTACAAGAAAAGCACGGCAGCAATTTCGTATCAGGAGACAAACTTGAAGCAAGCACGCAGATACCTGCTGGCGGCCTTGCTGGGCGCCGGCCTGCTCGGCGCCGGCATGCCCTCCAAGGCTCAGGCCCAGGCCTTCCCTTCCAAGCCGATCAAGCTCATCGTGCCCTTTGGTCCGGGCAGCGGCACTGACACATCGGCACGCTATTTCGGGCGCAAGCTTCAGGAGCTTACAGGCCAGCCCGTGGTCGTTGAAAACAAGGCCGGAGCCAACGGCTTCATCGCCGTCAAGCAGGTGCTGTCTGCTCCCGCCGATGGCTATACCGTGTTCATTGGCAGCAACTCAACGCTGGCGGTCAATGCGGCGCTGTTCAGGCATCTGCCTTACGACCCGGTCACGGACTTTTCGCCGCTGACGATGATGATGCGCTCGCCGGCCATGCTGGCCGTCATGCCCCAAGCGGCCTACTCCGACCTGAAAGGCATGATCAGCCATGCCAGGGCCAACCCGGGGAAGGTGAATTTCGGGGCCGGCTCGGCAGGCTATCAACTGATGGGCGAGCTGTTCAACGACGCTGCCAGGATCGAAACCGTGCATGTCCCGTTCAAGGGGGCGGGAGAAACCACCACGGCCGTCGCTTCAGGGACGGTGGACTACACCTTCGCGGAAGTCACGGCAGTGCAGGAACTGGCCCGAGGAGGGCGTGTCAAGGTCCTGGCTGTGGCCTCCGATAAGCGCGTGAGCACCTCGCCCGATATCCCCACGGCCACGGAGGCCGGACTGCCCGGATTCGAGGCCTACACCTGGGTGGGTGCCATGGTGAGCGCCAAGACACCGGCCGCCGAGACTGCCAGGCTTGCCGAGCTTTTCACTGCCATCTCGAAGATGGATGAAACCCGTGCCTTCTATGAGCGACTGGGGGCCATTCCCATGACCGGCGGCCCGGCACAGATGCATGAATTCCAGAAGAACGAAATCGCGCTCTGGAAGCGCATCGTCGTCAAGGCAAAGGTGCCGCTGCAATGAAGGCATATGACAGCCAGCCGCCACAGGCGCTGCAGCACATCAAGGTGCTTGATCTTTCCAGGGTTCTGGCAGGCCCGTGGGCGGCGCAGACCCTCGGGGATCTGGGGGCTGAGGTGATCAAGGTCGAAAGACCGGGCGTCGGCGACGACACGCGCGCCTGGGGGCCGCCCCATGTGACCGATGCCGAAGGCCAGCTGACGGGGGAGTCGGCCTACTATATGTGCACCAACCGCAACAAGCAGTCGATTGCGGTGGACTTCACCCGCGGCGAAGGCCAGGAGATCGTGCGCCGGTTGGCCGCCCGATGCGATGTGCTGATCGAGAACTTCAAGACTGGCGGTCTGGCGCAGTACGGGCTTGATTACGCGAGCCTCAGTGCCCTGAATCCGCGCTTGGTCTACTGCTCGGTCACGGGCTTCGGCCAGGACGGTCCCTATGCGCATCGTGCGGGCTATGACTTTCTGATCCAGGGCATGGGGGGGCTGATGAGTATTTCGGGCCATGCCGATGGCCAGCCCGGGGGCGGCCCCATGAAGGTTGGCGTGGCGCTGACCGACATCCTCACAGGACTCTATGCCAGCACGGCGATTCTGGCGGCCCTGCAGGCCCGCGAGCATACGGGGCGCGGCCAGCACATCGATCTGGCTTTGCTCGATGTCGGCGTGGCCTGTCTGGCTAACCAGGGCATGAACTATCTGTACGGTGATCAGGTGCCCCAGCGCATGGGCAACGCGCATCCGAACACGGTGCCCTACCAGGAGTTCCCGACCGAAGACGGCCACATGATCCTGGCCGTGGGCAATGACGGCCAGTTCGCGCGCTTCTGCCATGCCGCAGGCAGGAGCGAATGGGCCGAGGACGAGCGGTTCCGCTGCAATGCGGCTCGGCTTGCCCACAGAGCCGAGCTGGTGGAGATGATCCGCCGCGTGACGCTCACACGCAGTACCCGCGCCTGGGTGCAATTGCTGGAGCAGCATGCCGTGCCATGTGGCCCCATCAACAGCGTGCGTGAGGTGTTCGAGGATCCGCAGGTCAGGGCCCGCGGCATGCAGATCGCCATGACACACCCGAGGGCAGGCCTGGTGCCGCTGGTCGCCAGCCCCATCCGCTTGTCTGAGACGCCGGTGAGCTACCGCCATGCACCGCCACAGCTGGGACAGCACACCCGCGAGCTGCTGGAGCGCCATCTGGGCCTGTCGCCCCAGCAAATGCAGAGCTATCGAGACAGCGGGGTATTGGGATGAGCAGCCAGGATGCATTGAAGCACACGCGCATCGCGGGCAAGGACGAAGCCCAGGGTGCCTTGTCAGGGGTGCGGGTACTGGACCTTTCCAGCGTGATTTTCGGCCCCATGGCCAGCCAGGTGCTGGCCGACTACGGCGCCGAGGTGATCAAGATCGAGCCCCCGGAGGGCGACTCCACGCGTCACACGGGCCCGGCGCTGGAGCCGGGCATGGCGGCAATGTTCATGGGCTCCAACCGCAGCAAGAAAAGTGTGGTGCTGGACCTGAAGCAAGATCAGGCGCAGGCCGCGCTGCATGCGCTGTTGCAGGGGGCCGATGTACTCATGCACAGCATGCGACCGCAAAAGCTGGCCAGACTCGGGCTCGATCCGGGCAGCCTGCGCAAGCAATACCCGCGTCTCATCTACGTGGGCCTGCACGGTTTTGGCGAGGATGGACCCTATGCAGGGCAGCCCGCATATGACGACGTGATCCAGGGCAGGAGTGGCCTGGCCGATCTCATGCAGCGCCAGACGGGCGAGGCCCGCTATCTGCCCACGATTGCGGCCGACAAGACCTGTGCTCTGGTGGCCGCGCATGCGGTGCTGGCGGCACTCTACCAGCGCGAGCGCAGCGGTGAGGGCAGTTATGTGGAAGTGCCCATGTACGAAACCATGGCGGGCTTCAACCTGGTGGAGCATTTCTACGGCATGCATTTCACACCAGCGCAGAGTGGCGCGGGCTATCCGCGCGTGATGGCGCCCTGGCGCAAGCCCTACAGGACGCTGGACGGCCATGTCTGCCTGATGCCTTACACCGACGCGCACTGGCGCCGCTTCTTTGTGGCCGTCGGCCAGCCCCAGCTGGCACAGGATCAGCGCTTTGCCACCCAGGCGATGCGCACCCGCCACATCGCCGAGCTGCTGGAGACAATGAGCGGCTACGTGGCGCAAAAGGACACCGCCTATTGGCTGGCCAGCTGCGAACAGCTGGAGATTCCAGCAGCCCCGGTGACTCGTATGGACGATCTGCCTCATGACCCGCACTTGCAGGCCACCGGCTTTTTTGTCGAGAAGCAGGACGCAGCGATGGGGATTGTGAAATTTCCGCGTTCGTCCGTGCGCATCAACGGTACTCAGCCACCCATCGGCATGCCCCCGCGCCTGGGCGAGCACACACAGGCATTGCTGCGCGAGGCAGGCTGGGACGACGCGCGCATTGCGGCCTTGCAGTCGAAGGACTGCTGAATAAACAGCATGAAGCGGAGACAGAATGAACGCGAGCAATTTGATTTCTTCTACTGAAAACCGTGCCGCGGCGCTGACAGACACGCCGCGCATGGGCCAGGGTTTTGTCTGGCAGGACCTGCGAGTAGGCCAGCAACTGCGCACCTTTCGCCGTACGGTGACAGAGACCGATCTGGTCAATTTCATCAACACCACGGGCATGCTCGAGGCGATCTTCATCGAGGACGGCTACGACGGCGGCGCTATTCAGGGCCGCCCGGTGCCGGGCGCGCTCACCTATACCTTGATCGAAGGCTTCATCCTGCAAAGCATGATCCAGGGCACGGGTCTGGCCATGCTCGAGCTGCACCAGAAGATTCTGGCTCCTGTGGTGGTGGGCGACACCATCGAGGCGCTGGTCGAAGTGATCGACATCAAGCCAACGAGCAAGGGCGGTCGCGCGGTGCTGAGCTCGCGGATCGAGGTCTACAACCAGCGTCGGCAGCAGGTGATGGTCTATACCGCCGTGCGCCTGCTGGCCGGCCGTGGAGCTTAGGTCCGCGCTGCCGCGGATGCCGTTGCACCGGTGCGCACTTCCCTGTGCGCCTAGATGAGAGAACTACAGGAGACACAAGATGAGTTATCGATTTTCACGTCGCTCGTCGCTGCTCGCCGTTGCCGCGCCGGCCGTTGCCGCGCTGGCCGTATGTGGTGCGGCGCAGGCGCAGGACACCTGGCCCAGCAAGCCGATCACGCTGATCGTCCCTTTCCCGCCCGGCGGTCCGACGGACATGGTGGCACGGGTGCTGGCGCAGCAGCTAGGCCAGCAACTGGGGCAGTCGGTCATCGTGGACAACCGGCCTGGTGCCAACGGCAACATCGGCAATGCGCTGGTGGCCAAGGCACCGGCCGACGGCTATACCGTGCTCTACAACACCTCCTCGATCGCGCTCAGCTTGTCGCTCTACAAGAAGATGAGCTATGACGTGACCAGGGACCTGCGCCCGGTGGCCTTGACGGCGGTGGTGCCGCTGGGGCTTGTCGTCAATCCCAAGGTGCCTGCCAACACCGTGCAGGAGCTTGTGAAGTACGCACAGGACCACAAAGGCAAGCTCTCCTACGGCTCGGCTGGCAACGGAAATGTCACGCATCTGGCGGCTTTTCAGGTGGTGCAGCACTACAACATGGATGCAAGTCATGTGCCTTACAAAGGCAGTGCCCCTGCCGATGTTGATCTGGTGGCAGGCCAGATAGATTTCATGACCGACACCATCAATTCGGTGGCACCTTTCATCAAGGATGGCAGGCTTCGGCTGCTGGCCGTCAGCACGGCAGGGCGGATTCCCAATTTCCCGAATGCCCCTACGCTGGCCGAAAGCGGCATGGCCGGTTTCGAGGCCGGAGCCTGGCAAGGCGTGATGGTGCCCGCAAAAACACCTGTTGCAGTCGTGGAACGCCTGAATGCCGAGCTGATGCAGGCACTCAAGGACCCGGGTGTGCTGGAGAAGCTGCGCGTGCAGGGAGCGGAGCCGCTGGGGTCTACGCCCAAAGCGTATGGTGACTACATCCAGAGTGAAATCAAGCGCTGGGCTGGCGTTGTCAAAAGCACGGGCGTGTCCCTGGACTGAGAGAAAGCAAGACGATGACCATTCTCGATGGACTGAGCCTGACAGGCATCCCGCCCGAAGGTGAGGCACTGCGCGCCGAGGTGCGTGCTTTTCTGCAGGACGCAGTCAAAGACATTCCTGCGCATGTCCGCGCCAAATCCTGGAGCGGGTATGACCCGGCCCTCAGCCGCAAGCTGGGTGAAAAGGGCTGGATCGGCATGACCTTGCCCAAGGCTTATGGCGGTGGCGAGCGCAGCGCGTTCGCTCGCTATGTGCTGGTGGAGGAATGCTTGAACTACGGTGCGCCTGTGGGCTCGCACTGGATTGCCGACCGCCAGAGTGCGCCGCTGATCCTCAAATACGGTACGGAAGCGCAAAAGCAGTTCTACATTCCGAGAGTCTGCCGGGGCGAAGTATTTTTCTGTATCGGCATGAGCGAGCCCAATGCTGGTTCGGATCTGGCAAGCGTGAGGACAAGAGCGGTTCCCAACGAGCAGGGTTTTTTGCTCAATGGTCAGAAGATCTGGACCACCAACGCGCATCACTGCCAGTACATGATTGCTCTGGTGCGAACCTCCGGCAGTGCCGAGGACCGTCACCAGGGCTTGTCGCAAGTCATCGTGGATCTGGCATTGCCCGGTGTGACGGTGCGTCCCATCCAGGATCTATCGGGCGACAGCCATTTCTGCGAGGTCTTTTTCGAGAATGTGCAACTGTCTGCCGATGCATTGATCGGTGCCGAAGGTCAAGGCTGGGAACAGGCTACTGCCGAACTCGCTTTCGAGCGCAGCGGCCCGGAGCGCCTGTTCTCCAGCATCGTGCTGTTCGATCAATGGCTGCAGTATGCGCGCACGCCGCAGGGACGCACCGAGTCCGGCATGCGGCTTGCGGGAAAGGTGCTGACACAACTGGCACCGCTGCGCGCGATGTCGGTATCCGTGCAGCAGAAGCTGACTCAGGGAGCAAGTCCTGCTGTCGAAGCCGCGCTGGTCAAGGAATTGGGCACGACACTGGAGCAGATGATCCCGGCTGCCATTGCCGAGGAGCTGTTTGCCCGACCGGCCGAGGATGTTCCGGTGGAGCTGCTGCTGACGCTCAAGTACGTCACCGAAGCATCTCCCTCGTTTTCCTTGCGCGGTGGCACGCGTGACATTCTGCGCGGCATGATCGCCCGTGGCCTGGGTTTGCGCTGATCGGAGACAAGTTCATGAGCAATAACGATTTGTTTGCAGATGCCGCGCGCAAGGTGCTGGCAGACTGCTGCACCCCTCAGGTGATTCGTGGGATCGAGAGCGCTGGCAGCCGCTCAGTGGTCGTCGCCAGGCTATGGCAGAAGTTGGAGGAAACCGGTTTGGCCGATGCCTTGCTGGCCGAAGCAGAGGGCGGCGCCGGTCTGGGCCTGGGCGAGATGTTTGGAGTGCTGGAGCAATGTGGTGCCCACGCCCTGCCTCTGCCTCTGGGAGGGACCATGCTAGCTCGGGCTTTGTTGGCGCAGGCGAATATGGCCTGCCCGGCTGGCAGCATCGCGCTGGCGCAGGGTGCGGTGCAGGTAGATGGCGGGTTGCATTGCGCGCTGGTGCGAGGCGGGCAAGTCGCGGACTCGGTGCTGGTTCAAGTGCAAGAAGAAGCCGGGGTCTGGCATCTGCTGAGCGTGTCACAGGCTAGGCTTGCGCCGCACGCTCTGGCGCTGGACGCATCGCTGAGCTGGTCATCAGAGCAGTTGCGGGCCGCCGGCGTCATCCGCCCCGGGCCGCAATTCGATGCCCGGAGCCTGCAGGCCGCCGTGGTGGCCGCGCAAATGGCGGGGGCCATGCGCGAGGTGTTCCAGCGTAGCTTGCAATATGCGAACGAGCGTCAGCAGTTTGGACGTGCTATCGGGAAGTTCCAGGCGATCCAGCACCAGTTGGCAGTCATGAGCGAGCATGTTTTTGCCGCCCGCATGGCGGCCCAGCTCGGTTGCAGCGGTGACGGCATCGTGCCCGACAGTTTGCGTGTGGCGGTCGCCAAGGCTCGCTGCAGCGAGGCGGCTCCGGTGGTCACGGAGCTTGCGCATGCGATTCATGGCGCGATTGGCTTCACAGAGGAATATGACCTGCAGCTGTTTACCCGCAGATTGCATGCATGGCGCCTGACGGCCGGCAGCGAAGGCTATTGGCAGGCATTGGCCGGACAGGCCCTGATGACGCATGAGGGCATGACACTGGATCTGATTCGACGGATCACCGATGTCGAGGTCCTGGCTTGAAGCAACTCAACAACGACGGAGACCTGGAACATGGCATTTCTGAACATTGAACGCGATGGCGGTATCTTGACCGTCACCATGAATCAGCGCGAGACCCGCAATGCGCTGACCGGCAATACGGCGGTGGCGGAATTCGTGCAGCTCTGCGCAGAAGTGCGCCAGGACGCGAGCGTGAAGGTGCTGATCCTCACCGGGGCCGGGCCCATTTTCAGCTCCGGCGGCAATGTCAAGGACATGAAGCGCTATTTCGACGATGCACTCACGCCGGACCTGATTCGCGAGGAATATCGCCAGGGCATTCAGCAGATTCCGAATGCCCTCTACCAGCTGGATGTTCCCGTGATCTGCGCCGTCAACGGACCGGCCATTGGCGCAGGTCTGGATCTGAGCTGCATGTGCGATATCCGGATTGCCTCGGAGAATGCCAGCTTCGCGGAAAGCTTTGTGCGCGTGGGCATTGTTCCTGGTGATGGTGGGGCCTGGTTGCTACCGCGTGTGGTCGGCCTGTCTAAGGCCAGCGAAATGGCTTTCACGGGTGAGGCGATCAGCGCGGCCCAGGCCCTGGCCTGCGGTCTCGTGAGCCAGGTGGTGGCGGCCGACGAGCTGCTGCCGGCTGCCAGGGCATTGGCGCTCAAGATTGCGGCCAATCCGGGCGTGGTGATGCGCATGACCAAGCGCTTGCTGCGCGAGGGCCAAAACTCCACTTTGGCATCGCTGCTGGAAATGTCGGCAGGCTATCAGGCGATAGCCCATAAGACTGCGGATCATCGCGAGGCCGTGACGGCTTTTATCGAGAAGCGCGCGCCACGTTTCGCCTAAGTAGGCTCGAGCGCAGACACGCCAAAGTGAGCATTTCGCGTCACTTTGGCGTTTTTTGCGTAGATAAAGGCCTTTTGCTGCGCCGGCAGAGGCCGGGGTCGCTCAATCCAGGGGCGTAAACGCTAGATAATACTAATTACATTGTGTTGCGAATTGCGCTAAGCGAGTGACGCGGCAAGCTGCATTGCCGGATCGGCCCCCATTTCATGTATCGGAGTGGCTGCTTTGCCGGCTATTTACTTTTATATGGAATGGATGAAAGCGATGAGATTGACCAAGCTGAACATTGGTGCCCGACTGGGCCTGGGGTTCGCAGTGGTGTTGGCGTTTGCTGTGGTGATCACGGTTATCGGCATCTGGCAGCTGCACTTGGTGGGCAAGGCCACGCAGCAGATGATGCAGGAGCCGCTGACCAAGGAGCGCCTGATCAGCGACTGGAACAGCAATGTCAGCGTGGCCGTGGCGCGCACCACAGCCATCGCCAAGAGCAGCGACGCAAGTCTGGTGCAGTTTCTGGCGGCGGATGCGGCCGCCACCACCAAGAGCACGGCCAATGTGCTCAAGCAGATCGAGCCCCTGATATCCGAGCCTGCGGAGCGCGAGATCCTGGACAGGGTCATGCAGGTGCGAAAGACCTATATCGCCAGCCGCGACAAGGTCAGCCAGCTCAAGGCCGACGGCATGGCCGAAGAGGCTGAGTCCACGCTGATCAACAGCTATGTACCGGCCGCCCAGGGTTATCTGAAGCTCTTGGGAGAGCTGCTGAATCTGCAGCGCGCCAGCCTCGACGCCAAGGCGGCAGAGGTGGAGCAGATCGAGAGCAGCAGCAGGACGTACTTTCTGGTTCTGGCCTTGCTGGCCCTGGCCATCGGCACCGTCAGCGCCTGGCGTCTTACGCAAGGCATCACTGCTCCGCTCAAGCATGCTGTCGGCGTGGCCCGCCGCGTCGCCGATGGTGATCTCACGGCACAGATCCAAGTCAACAGCAGCGATGAAACCGGGCAGCTCATGCAGGCCTTGCACGATATGAATGCCAGCCTGGATAGGCTGGTGGGACAGGTGCGTCAGGGCACGGACAGCATTGCCACAGCGTCGGGCCAGATTGCAGCGGGCAACCATGACCTGTCTGCGCGCACGGAAGAGCAGGCCAGCTCCTTGCAGCAGACGGCTGCATCCATGGAGCAGCTGACTTCCACCGTCAAGCAAAATGCCGATAACGCCAGTCAGGCCAATCAGCTCGCCCTGTCGGCCTCCGATGTGGCCGTCAAAGGAGGTATGGTGGTGTCGCAGGTGGTGGAGACCATGGGCGCCATCAGCCACTCATCGCGCAAGATCTCCGACATCATCGGCGTGATCGACAGCATTGCCTTTCAGACCAATATCCTGGCGCTGAACGCCGCCGTGGAAGCGGCCCGTGCCGGTGAACAAGGCCGTGGCTTTGCTGTCGTGGCATCGGAAGTGCGCTCTCTGGCCGGTCGCAGCGCTGAAGCAGCCAAGGAAATCAAGCTGCTGATCCAGGCGTCGGTCACCAAGGTGGAAGAGGGCAGTGAGCAGGTCAGCCAGGCCGGTCAGACCATGGACGAAATCGTCAGCAGCGTGCAGCGCGTGACGGACATCATGGGCGAGATCACTGCCGCCAGCCAAGAACAGACCAGCGGCATCGAGCAGATCAACCGTGCCGTGGCCGAGATGGATCTGGTGACCCAGCAGAATGCGGCCTTGGTGGAAGAGTCCACGGCTGCAGCCCAATCCATGCAGCAGCAGACCAGTGATCTGTCACGGATGGTCAGCGTCTTCCGCCTCAAGAGCGCCTGATTCCGTGACGCTGCCGCAATCCGGGCTGAAGGGCTTGCGGTTGCCGCTTCTGCTTTGCTGATCTCCGAGACATGAAATATGGTGTGAGGCACTTCCGCCATATTCCGTCCGGGCGGCTGCCTGCATTCTTTGCAGTGTGCCAGGACTAGATGCTGAGATCGGGCTGTGAGCTGCTTGCCCGTATTAGCGGTTGCGTACTTGAGCCAGCAACTGCTTGCAGTTCACATCGTCGTCAGCGGCAGGTACGGTCAGCGGTACCAAAGCCAGTGCCGCTGGTGCAAAAACGGCAGCAGCCACTGCAGCTCCGGCGCGGGCTGCCAGTGGGCCGGGCTCCAGGCCCACATCGGGCTTGGGAAAGCTGCCGCGCACATAAAGTGGCGTGCGCAACGAAAAGAACTTCCACTTCAGCGATTCGGGGACGATGCGCAGATTGAGCTGTTCCTGCGCCAGATTGATCTCGCCCGTGGCCTCAACAACGGCTTCTGTGGTGGCCAGCTTGGCCATGCGTGGGCGGGCAATGCCTTGTTGCACATTGAAGTCGGCCACGGCACAGCGCAGCTGAACTTCCTTGTCGCTGCCAAACAGCTTGGCGATGACAATGGAGCCTACGTTCAGCCCCGCCAGGTCCAGCAGTTGCGCGCTGAAAGTGCCATCGCGTACAAACAGGCGTAGCGAGCCATTGCCCGTGCCCAGCCACTGTGCCAGCGACTCGCCCTGTCCGGTGAGCGCGACTGCGCCATCGAGCCGGCCCAGGCTTTTTTTCATCTTTTCAATCGTGGGAAACAGGGCGGAGAGCTTGAGCGACTGCACCTGTGCGTTGAGTTTGGCAGCAACGGGCTTGGCATGGCTGTCCACGCTCGCATCGATATTCAGCGAGCCTTCGGCGAGGCCGAACTTCAGTGGCGAGAGGGTGAGTCTGCCGTTGTCCAGCAGCGCATGCACGCTGAGGTTTTGCAGGGGCAGAGCTTCGGGCCGCAGAATATGGCTGCTTTCATAGCGCAGGTCGAGATCCATCTTGTCCCAGTTATCGGTCTGGAACCGGACTTGTGGCAGTACCTTGCCGTTGACGGGTTGGGGCTTGTCGGGGCTGCTGGACGGGGCTGCGCCTATGACCGGTCCCAGATCCACCAGTCGCAGTTGTTTGGAGTGCAGCTGTGCCGTCAGCTTTGGCCGAGGCTGGGCGGAGCGGTATTGGAGATCGCCACGCAAATCGCTCTGACCCAGCTTGCCCTGAAACTTTTCGTACTGCCAGACGGCCTTGCCCGGCGCTAGGCTGCCGATCAGACGGCCGTTGGTCTCGAACGGCGGAGTGGCGGGCAGCAGCAAGCCGCTGAGCTCGAACAGATCGGCCATGCTCTTGCCGCGCACCTGAACTTGAAAGTCCAGTCCATCCAGTGCCTTGGGATTATCGAGGATCCCCTCCGCAAAGGCTTGCAGGCTGCCGGCCCTGGCCGATATGCGCAGCGGAAAGCGCAGCCTGTCGTGGCGCAGATCCAGTACCGGTCCCGCCAGACCCTGGGCCTGAATTTGCGCGCGGCTCTTGCCTTGGTGCAGATAGCCAGCGAGGCCAAAGCGCAGGCCATAAGGTTGATCAGCATTGACCGGTCTACGCAGCGTGTCGATACGGGCGCGCACGGCCATGTTCTTGATGGCGTCGGACCAGCCCAGAACGCCGTCGCTGATGCGCAGCTGGCCTATGTCAAAACTCCACTTCGGTCCGCTGCTTGCGGGCTTGTCAAATGTCCAGTTGTTCTCGCCCTTGTCGTTGCGGGCCAGCACCATATCCGGAGCCTGCAACAGCAAGGAGTCGAGTTGCACATGGCGCGCCAATAGTGGCCAAAGGCGCAGGCTGGCCGTTGCTTTTGCTGCGGTGATCATGGTGCGGGCATCGCGCTCGGGCGGTTGCCGGCCGGCATCGGCAATGGCGTCCTCGTCATCTGAAGCCGTCTTTTTTTCGTTCGCTGCCTGGCCTTGCCCGGGCAGGCGACCGGTGTTGAGTTCCTTGGGCGCCGCAGGCAATACCGGCTGTTTGCCATCGGATTTTTCAGGAGCTTGATGAACCAGCCAGCCCTCTGGCTGCGAAAGCGTCAGGTCGCTGGCATGTACCACCACGCCGGGCACCCAGTGACGCCAGCCGGTATCGAGAGGCTGTGGCCAGGTCCACTGCAGTTGCAGATCGCCATTGATGGCGAATTCGCGGCCCGTGGAAGTGCTGACTTTTTCATTGATCCATGGCTTGAGCTTGTTCCAGTCCATGAAGGCAATCAGCAGTGCCGCCGCCAGAATCAAGGCCAGCAGCAGCGCCATCGCAAGGGCTGACCAGCGCAGCCAGTGACGTGTCAGGCGCGAATGTGCAGGAGCGGATTCAGGGGCTGAAGTGCTGGTGGGATCGACCATGGCTGTTGCATCCTTTTTTGCCACATGCTATTGCGCATACGTGAAATGCCTCGTCATCCAATTGCCTAATGCATGTATGCCCGCATGCAATGAGCTCAGACTTTGCGACCGAGCCGGGAAACGATGCTGCAGCTGGAAGAGTTCTGTTGCTGCGAATGCAAACATCTGCAGCAATGACTGCGGTGCTTCATGAAGTGCTGCGAAGTGTTGCTCCATTGTGCAAAGTCATTCCGCTCGGCGTTGAGGTGCCAGTGCCTATCCGGTGCCTGCCGATTCCATGCTGTTAAACGGCAAGATTGCCGATGGACCAGGAAACACCGGTATCAAAGTTTGCCTTCAACTCGTCCGCTGCATGTTCCAGCTCGGTCAGGAACATTTCCATTGCGGCCGCCATCGCATAGCCGGTGCGCTGATAAGCGCAGCTGTGCAGCAGCGAACCGGCATCGTGCAACGCACGCCAGCTAAGACGCTCAGCGGCGATGTCTTCCGCCACATTGTCCGGCAGCATGAAGGCAAGTGCCTGGCCGCTTGCCACCAGGCGCCGGGCCATGGGGATGCTGCTGGTTTCCACCAGCGGCTGGATCCGGTTCAGTGCACCGTCGCCCAGACGCTCGAGCATGCTGCGCAACTCCATGTCGGGAGTCATCATGATCAGCGGATAGGCCAGGCAGTCACGCAGGCGTAGCAGTCGAGGCCGCATGCGCAGAGGGTGTCCAGGAGCCATCACCACGCCCAAGGGCTGGGCCCAGGAGCGCATTTCCTCGACACCGGCAGGAGGCGTTCGGCGCAGGCAGTAGGCCACATCGATCTCGCCCTGAGCCACATGGCGCAGCAGCTCTTCACCGATTCCGGCACGCACGCTGAAGGTGATATCGGGATAGCTGTGATGCATTGCGGCAATTACCTGGGGCACGAGGTATTCGGCCGTCGCGTGGGGTACACCCACGCTTACATGCCCGTGCCGCAAGGCATTCAGGTCTTCGACCTGGGCAAGAGCATTGTCAAAGTCGCGCTGGCTTCGCCTGACTGCTGCCAGCACGATCTCGCCGGCCACCGTCAGCTGCATGCCTCTGGGCAGCCGGTCGAACAGAGGCTGACCCACCTGCGCTTCGAGATTGAGGATTTGCTGGTTGACCGCTGCTGCGGTCAGGTGCAGGGTCGCCGAGGCCTTGCGCACCGAACCTCGGCGCGCCACCTCGTCAAAGCATCGAAAAGCCTGAGAAATCGCTGGCATGTCCTGAGTGTAAAGTTTTATCTGACACCTCTTAAAAAACAAACAGCTATTCCTGACGCTGACGAACTTCTAGAGTGGCAGCCATCAATCCCTTCTGTCACAGAAAGAACCCCATGGCTACCACCGTTGACCAGGTCACCCAACGCCGACGCGGCACAGGTCTTATCGCTTATGACAGCGCTCTGAGCGCCGGCGGCTACACATTGATCGCTCCCCAGACGGCCGACGGGCATGTCTACCTCATAGATATCCACGGTCAGGTGGCTCATGAGTGGAAGCTGCCCGTGCGCGCCGGCCGCCATGCGGTCATCCTGCCTAACGGCAATCTGGGCTACAACGGCAACCACCGTGAATCGCCGGACCTCTATGCGCCATGGTCCATGTGGCACGGCGGTGATTTTTACGAGGTCAGGCCAGACGGACAGGTGGTCTGGCGCTATGAAGACCCGACACACCACCATGACGCACAGTGGTTGCCCAATGGCCATTTGCTCTATGCAGCCTGCGCCCCTGTCCCCCCCGGCTTTGCCGAAAAGGTGCCCGGGGGCACGTCCCTTGGCGCAGCCGAGGTGATGTATGGCGATGTGATCCGGGAAGTGGACCGAGCGGGTAGATTGGTCTGGGAGTGGAAGGCCTGGGAGCATCTGGAGCCTGAGGACTTTCCCATTCATCCCGGCTTTGGCCGCTATCACTGGCCTTTGGTCAACGGCCTTGGGCTTGCTGCTGGCGGAACGGTGCTGATGAGTCTGCGCACTACCTCGGGGATCATTGGAGTGGACAAATCCAGCGGCAGGGTAAAGCTGCATATCCCGCCATCGGTGGTCTCGCACCAGCATGCTCCGGTTCCACTGGCGAACGGCCATGTCCTGACCTTCGATAACGGCAACTTCCGCGCGGGAGCACATGTGGCTTTCTCGCGTGTGCTGGAAATAGATCCTGTCTCCACCAAGATCGTGTGGAGCTACCAGGATGAGATGGTCAACGCCTTCTACACCGCCTTCATGGGCAGCGCGCAGCGGTTGTGGAACGGCAACACGCACATCACGGAGTCGGCCACCGGGCGCCTGTTTGAGGTGACACCGCAAGGCGAGGTGGTTTGGGAGTTCATCCTGCCCTGGTTTGGCGAGTATCCCGATGCCGCTGCACGACGCACAGGCCCGGGGCGCTTGAACACGGTGTTCCAGACATGGCGCTACCAGGCAGAACAACTGCCTTGGCTGTCCCGCTGAGCCACTCCAGATCCAGCAGAAAGATCAACATGCAAATACGACGCAGACAGTTTGCAGTCTGGGCGCTGGGCGCTCCGCTGCTGCAGCAGCTATCACTGGCAAGCCAGGCGGCTGCCCAGCCCTGGCCTGCCCAGGCACTGACGGTGGTGGTTCCCTTCGCGCCCGGAGGCAGTGTGGATGTGGCCGCCAGGCTGGTGATGCCGCGTCTGGCAGAGCGTCTGGGCCAGCCCGTGATTATCGAGAATATGGTCGGCGCATCGGGGACTATTGCCACGCAGCGTGTTATCAAGGCCAGGCCCGACGGCTACACCTTGCTCTTCGGTGTGGCCAGCTCGGTGCTGGTCGCGCCCATGATCTCGCCGGCAAAGTTTCGCTACGACGGCTTGCACGAGTTGAAACCCGTGGCACCTGTAGCTTCTTCGGTGTTTGCGCTTGTCGCCCGCCCGGGTCTTGCTGCAGGCAGTGCGGACGATCTCATTGAACTTGCGCGTCAGAAACCGGGGCGACTGACCCTGGGCACCGATGGCATCGGCACCAGCTTGCACCTTACGGGGGAGCTGATTCAACAGATGTCCGGTATCGATCTGGTGCATGTTCCCTACAGGTCTGGTCCACAGGTGCTTACCGAGCTGGCAGGCAGCCAGATCGACCTCGCCGTGCTGCCTGTTGCGCTGGCTCAACCGTTTGTGCTGGAGGGCAAGGTCAAGGCACTGGGCGTGACATCCCGCCAGCGCCTGGCCACGCTGCCCCAAACGCCAAGTCTTTCAGAGACACCGGCCCTTCGCAATCTGGAGGTCGAGGCCTGGCAAGGCTTGCTGGCTCCCACTCATACGGATGCCCGTATCGTCAAGCGTCTGGCCGATGAAATCGCGGTCTTGCAAGCGGACTTCGAGATGGCCAGAAAGCTGACGGAAGCCGGCTTCAAGCCCATGCGAATGGGGCATCCCCAGTTTCTGGCCTATCTGGAGCAGGAGAAAAGAGTTCTGGAGAACACCATTCGCAAAGCGAATATCCGAACGGATTAGCCGGCGCGAAGTCGCATCACTGTCTGGCAAGTGCGCGGGCGGTCACAGATCCGGCAGCAGCTGGTCGGGGTATTCATGACGCCCCGAGCTCAGGGGCCCATGCCGCCATGAGCGCCAGGAATCGAGTCAGCCACTAAAATCCCGCGCCATGCATAACTCCCACGATCCCAAGGTTCTGCCCGTGCGCGATGGCGTCAGCCCTAGTTGTGTGGTGTTGCCATCACAGGGTGCAGGCCTGTTGATCGACTTCTTGTGCGAACGCCTGCCCGCTGTGGGGCGTGCAGGCTGGCTGCGCCGCATGGCAGTCGGTCAAGTGGTCAGCGAAACCGGAGAGATGGCGGGTCCGGATGCTGCCTTCATGCCGGGGCTGCGCTATTACTACTATCGCGAGCAGGAAGGCGAGCCAGAGATTCCGTTTGCGGCTGAAGTCATCCATCGCGATGCGCATCTGCTCGTCGCCGACAAGCCGCATTTTCTGCCTGTGGTGCCCGCCGGCCAGTATCTGCAGAACACGCTGCTGGTCAGGCTCAAGCGCGAGTTCGATCTGCCCGAGCTGTCGCCGATTCATCGCATCGACCGCGACACTGCGGGGCTGGTGGTGTTTTCGGTGCAACGCGCCACACGCGGTATCTACCAGGGGTTGTTCAGGGACAGGGCCATTCACAAGGTCTATGAGGCCGTGGCGGCTTACCGCGCACAGCTGAGCTTTCCGCGCGAGCATGCGAGTCGCCTGGAGGAGAGCGGGCATTTCTTTCGCATGCATGAGGTCGCGGGCGAGCCCAATAGCCGAACCCTGATGGACATCATCGAGCACAACAGTGCCTGGGCGCGCTACCGGCTCAGTCCTGTTTCGGGCAAGCGCCATCAGCTGCGTGTGCATATGGCGGCGCTGGGTCTGCCGCTCAGGGGTGATGCCTTCTATCCCGTAGTCAACGACCCGGAGCCGGGCGACTATTCCAATCCCTTGCAGTTGCTGGCACGCAGCCTGACCTTCGATGATCCCTTGACCGGACAACGCCGCGAATTCACCAGCCGGCGCAGCCTGCAGGCGCTGCCGCAAGACTGAGTCTGGCTGCGCATTGCCCGACCCTGACCAGGGAAGGGGAAACGTTGGGTGCTGCCAATTATCGGACAAAACTGTCCGATAATTGGCGCCATGTCCACCACCCGTCCTCCATCCGCCGAACGCCGTGCCCAGTTGCTGGACGCTGCCGATGCCGTGTTTGCCGAGCATGGCGTGACCGCACCACTGGATCTCATCGTCGAGCGTGCCCAGGTGGGCCGTGCCACGCTGTATCGCCAGTTTCCGGACCGTCGTGCCATCATGCTGGCGCTGCTGGAGCGCTCGGTCGAGAAGACCCGGGACGCTGCCATCGCCTGGTGCGACGACGACCAGGCTTTCTTCAAGCTGCTGGCTCTGGTGGGCGAGCGCATCGCTGTCTCCGCCACGCTGGTGGACTACTGGCGTACGGTGGACCAGAGCGATGCAGAGGTCATCCATGCGCGCCAGCAAATGTGGCTGGTGTTCGAAGAGCCCATGAAGCGTGCTGTGGCCAAGGGCCTGTGCAAGCAGGCCTTGAATGCCAAGGATCTGTCCCTGGTGTTCGGCATGCTGGGCGGTGCCCTGCGTGGCGAGACTACTGCCCAGCGTAAACAACTGGCGCGTCGCGCCCTGCAAATCATTCTGGACGGAATCAAGGCCTGAGGTGTATGAGTCAAGCTGCAGCACAAGCCACGGGGGCTCAAGCCAATCAAGAAGGCCCGAAACCTCCCAGCAGCCAGGCTTCAGCACCTCCAGCGATTGCGCAGGGGCCCGTCATCCTGCTGCGCCGCCCGCCGGACTGGGCCGAGCATGAAAAGCCCGCGCTGCCCGGCTCGCCGGCCATGCCCCATCACGAGCCCTGGATTCGCGTCTGCTACGGGCTGATTGCAGTCTTGGTCGGGCTGACAGGTGGCCTGGGCAATGCCTTGTTCACAGCCAATCTGCCCACGATTCAGGGACAGTTGGGGTTGACGGCGGTCGAGACCGCCTGGCTGACGGGCGCCTACGTCATGTTCAATATGACGGCCAATCTGCTGGTCTACAAATTCCGCCAGCAGTTCGGCATGCGCCTGTTCACCGAGATCGGCCTGGGTTGCTACGCTGCGCTCAGCGTGCTGCACCTGCTGCTGGGCAGCTATGACAGCCTGATCCTGCTGCGCGCTGCCAGCGGACTGGCAGCAGCGACCTGCTCGTCGCTGAGCACGCTCTACATGCTGCAGGCCGCACCACGCACCTATGTGCTCAAGATGCTGGTGATCGGCGTGGGCGTGGGCCAGCTGGCCACGCCGCTGGCCTGGATTCTGTCGCCGGGTCTGCTCTATAACAGCGAGTGGCACAACCTCTATCTGTTTGAAGCAGGCCTGGCACTGATGTCCTTTGCTGCTGTGGTGCTGCTCAAGTTGCCATCGGGCTTGTACATCAGGACTTTCGAGAAGCTGGACTTCGTCACTTTCTGCCTGATGGTGCCGGGCCTGGGCCTGTTGATTGCTGTGCTGGTCCAGGGCTACTCGCGTTGGTGGTTCGATACGCCGGGGCTGGCCTGGATGCTGGTGGCCGCGATCGCGCTGCTCAGCGTCGCGCTTTACATCGAGCACCATCGCGTCAACCCCATGTTCCACACGCGCTGGTTCGCGCAGATGCCGACGATTCGTTTTGTGATCGGTGCTATCTTGCTGCGCTTTCTCACAGCCGAGCAAAGCTACGGCGTGGTGGGGCTGATGCGCACGCTGGGCATGACGTCCGATCAGATGCAGCCACTATTCATGGTGATTCTGCTTGGAACGCTTATAGGGGTTGCGCTGTCTGCTATTACTTTCGGTGTTCCCAATATGGGCAAGCAGATTGTGGTGGCGATTGCGCTGTTTGCCGTGGCAGCGGTTCTCGATCACCACCGCAGCAGCGTGGACCGGCCTTCGGATTTTTTCTTCAGCCAGTTTCTGCTGGCGGTGGGCTCGGGCGTCTTCATGGGCCCGCTGATGTTGACCGGAATCATCCAGGGACTGAAGTTCGGCGCCAACCACATGCTCACCGCCGTGGTCACCATTTCCATGACCCAGGCCATGGGCGGCTTGCTGGGTTCGGCCTTGCTGAGCACTTACCAGACCTACCGTGAGCAGATCTACTCCGTGGCCCTGGTGGCGCAGATAGAACCGACCAACCCCGTGGTGGCCGAGCGGCTCAAGATACAGAACCAGGTCTACGGCAAGGTGACGCCCGATCCCGCCATGCGCGCCAACCAGGGAGTGCTGCAGCTGTCGCAAATCGTGCGGCGCGAGGCCAATGTACGGGCCTATAACGATGTGTTTGCGCTGACGGCCGCCATCGCCTTGCTGTATCTGCTCTGGAGCCTGGGTGCCTCGGCGCGCGTGCGCCAGGCTGCCGCCATGGTGCGCGCCATGACACGGCAAAGCGGCAACCAGGTGGCGGCAGCAGCCGGGACCGACGGCACGCCCCAGCGCGCACCTTCGGTGGCACCGGTCGCAGAGCCCGAGGCAGCGAGCGCTCATGAGCCGAATGCATCGCAGCGCGTTACGGTGGTGGTGAAGCCCACGGCCACCGATGCCTATGGCGATGTGGAGGAGGGTGCTCAGATCGAGTCCGCCAGTCCGGCGCGGACCGTGGTGATCGAAGGCGCGCAGGCCCGGCGCCTTGCTGCCGCCGCGCAGGCCGCCGAGACCCGTGAGCAGGCAGTACTGGCCAGCCGCGACCCTCTGCAGGACAACACCCAGGCGCTCGATCTCGAGGCCGAGCTGGAGCAGGAAATCGACAAGGACGTCCGCAGCAGCCCTGCGGCCGGCGATGGCGGCCGGGATGGCTCTGCTCCCCCGGCAAGGAACTCAAACCCATAACAGCAAGAGATTGAGCATGAGCGACAGTCAACAACCCCATTCCCCCGCCGCCTCTGCGGCGACAGCAGCCCCTTCACCTGCTGCAGCCTTGCCTCCCACGCCCAAGAAGATCAAGCCTTCCTTGCGCAGCGTACTCGTCATGCTGGTGGTGGCCGTGGCAGGCATGCTGCTCGTGCTGCGGGCCTGGAATCTGTGGCCCTTCAACAGCTCGGTGGTGACCACGGACAATGCCTATGTGCGCGGCGCCGTCACCGTGCTGGCACCGCAGGTCAATGGCTATGTGACCGAGGTGCTGGTCAAGGACTACGAGCAGGTCAAGGCCGGCCAGCCGCTGGTGCGCATCGATAGCCGCAGCTATGAAGCGGCCGTCGCCCAGGCGCAGGCGCAACTGGCCAATGCACAGGCGCAGCTGAGCAATTCCGAACAGACACAGGCCCAGAACCGTGCCACGCTGAGCGCCAGCCGCGCCGGTCTGGCAGCCGTGGAGGCGGAGGCTCAGCGTTCGCAGGCGGAGCTCAAGCGTGTGCAGGAGCTGGCCGAGCGAGGCTCCGTTTCTCTGAACGAGCGCGACAAGGTGCGTGCTACCTCGCGCCTGGCCGCGACCAACGTGGCCAAGGCCCAGGCCGACATCGCGATCAATCAGGAAAAGATCAAGGCTACGACCGTAGGCCGTGACTCTCTCAAGGCTCAGGTGCAGATGGCCGAAGCGATGCTGCGTCAGGCCCAGATCAATCTGGACAACACCGTGGTCCATGCGCCCAGCGACGGACAGGTCAGCGAGGTATCGGTGCGCAAGGGCCAGTACGTGGCGGCCGGTACGCAGCTCATGTATGTGGTGCCGCCCACTTACTGGGTGGTGGCCAACTACAAGGAAACCCAGACCTCCCGGGTGCAGATCGGCCAGCTCGTGAGCTTCAGCGTGGACGCGTTGGGCGGCTTGCGCCTCAAGGGCCATGTGCTGGAGATTGCGCCGGCCACGGGCTCGGAGTTCAGCGTGCTCAAGGCCGACAACGCCACGGGCAATTTCACCAAGGTCGTCCAGCGTCTGCCCATCAAGATTGCCATCGACGAGGGCCAGGCCGACGCGGCGCGCCTGCGCCCCGGCATGTCGGTCATCGTGCGCCTCGATACTGCGCAAAAAAAAGAGCATTCAGCGCAGACCCCTCAAACGATTGAGGCCGATCTGGCTCAAAAATCTCAAGAGCCCGCAGCTTCCGCATCCGAACAGGCCAAGCCATGAAGAACGCTTTCCATATCGTGCGTGCCTTGCCCCTGGCGCTTGCATTGCTGATGGCCGGCTGCAGCGTGCCCCGTCTGACCCGGGCCCCCGACAGCGCCCGGCCCGCAGTGCCTGCCAACTGGAGCACGGATCAGGCCGTAAGCGGCGCCGATGCTGTCCAGGCCGGCTGGTGGCAGGCTTTTGGTGATGCGCAGCTGAGCAGCTGGGTGGAGCTGGCGCTTGTGCGCAACAACGATGTGCTCACCGCCCTCGCTCGGGTGGAGGAGGCGCGCGCGAATCTCGATGTGGCCGGGTCCGCCGCCGCACCGCAGCTGTCGCTCAGTGCACCGGGCTTGGCCAACCGCAGCCTGAGCGCGCGAACCGGTCAGATGGTGCATGTGCGCTCGGCCCAGCCCGTGCTGCAAGCGAGCTGGGAGCTGGATCTCTGGGATCGTCTGGGCAGTCTGAGCCGGGTTGCCGATCAGCGCCTGCAGGCCAGCCAGGCGGATCGTGACGCAGTACGTCTGACGGTGGCCGCGACCGTGGCGCAGGCCTATATCGCTTTGCGTTCACTGCAGGCCCAGCTGGCCGTGGCCGAGGACACGGTGAAGTCGCGTGAGGACGCTGTGCGCCTGCTCACCGATCAGGTGCGTGTGGGCTATATCTCGCAGCTGCAGCAAAGCCAGGCGCTGGCCGAGCTGGAAAGCGTGCGGCAATCGGTGCAGCAGCTGTCTCTGGCGCTGCAGCGCCAGCGCATAGCGCTGCTGCAACTGGTGGGCGGCAGCGGTGATGACCAGGCACAGGCCTTGGAACGCTCCACCTTGAGCGACCATGTCAGGCTCGAGTCCATGAGCTTGCCCGCTATGCCTGCACCGGGCTTGCCATCGGGCTTGCTGGAACGTCGCCCCGATATTGCACGCGCCCAGCTGCTGCTGGCAGCCAGCGACAGCAATCTTGCGGCACAGCGTGCGGCCTTTTTGCCCCAGGTGAGCCTGAGTGCGAACTTCGGCAGCCTGTTCATCAACGCACTGGATTACAACCCGGCCCGAGTCTGGTCGCTGGGCGGCAGCATTCTGGCGCCACTGTTCAACGGCGGTCGCCTGCAGGGCCAGTTCGATGCAGCATCTGCCCAGCGCGATCAGGCGGCCTACGCCTATCGCGGCGTGGTCATCAAGGCCTTTGGCGATGTGGAAACAGCGCTGGTCAGCTCACAGCAGCTGCAAGCGCAGTGGGAGCATGCCAAGGAACGCGAAAAAGTGCTGGGTCGTACCCTGGGCTTTGCCAAGGATCGCTATGAGGCCGGCTACGCCAGCTATCTGGAGGAACTGGATGCCCAGCGCAATCTGTTTGCCGTGCAGCAGGAAGTGCTGCGCCTGCGTCAGAACCAGCTGGAAAACGCCGTGGCGCTGTACCAGGCGCTAGGTGGCGGCTGGCAGTTGGCCGATACGGCCGCACCGCAAGCTTGAGTTCGAGCCGAAAGATCCTGAAAAGTGAGCTTTCTTCGCTTGTCTGCTAGGGGTTTCAAGGCATCTTGAAGTAGTACCAAAGGCCGGCGGCAGCCAGTGCCAGCACCAGCAGCCACAGATACCGGCCTTGTCCTCTGGGGACTTCGCCCGGTGATGGCGCTCCGGGCTGAAATCTGTTTGGGACGCTGGCCTGCACCGATTGCCGTTGCAGAATCTGCCAGTCCAGCGCAATGCCATCCATCGCCGCATCGATATGGTCCTTGGCCTGGGCCAGACCCAGGCCTGTGGCGTCGCGCAGCAGCTTGATGGCTTCGACCTTGTTGCCGCGTGCCATGGCGTCTTCCACCTTGGCCCTGGTCTCAGCGGGCACTGCGTTCGCGCCGGACATCAACGCCTCTAGGGCCTGTGCATGATCGCCGCTCACGGTGACGTTGGCGGTGGTCTTGCCATTGACGGTGGTGGTGATGGTCTTGATGGAGGTGAAGGAGCTGCCGGGCGCGATGTCTGCCCGATTCAGCTGGTCCAGCAGCAAAGTCGCATCTTTCATGCCCAGTTTTTCCAGCTGCTCGCGCAACTGCTGCATGGCCTGTGTCTGCTCTGTTGCGCCATGCTGGACAAAGTCCGGCTTGTCGCTGGCTTCCAGCAGGTCTTTGGCCTCCTTCAGACCCAGCCCGCATTGCTCGCGCAGCTGTTTGATGGCTTCGATCTTGTGACCGTTTTGCCAGTGCTTGAGGATCTCGGGTGGAATCTGTGTGGGCATGAGCTGCTCTTCATGGTTGTGGTTGTTGAACCAGGCGTCAGCCGCAGTCCACCTGCAGATGGCCGAAGTCCCAGGTGCGCAGCCTTGCATCCTCGATAAAGGCCATGAGCCGTGCGCCGTCCTGCCAGCACCAGTGGAATTCCTCGTGCGACTGCAGCGTCAGTAGCGAGCGCCAGTGCGAGCCGCCAGGGCAATCCTCGGCGTCGGGCGTGGGATCGTAACCGAGGCTGTCCCAGGAGGGGCGGCCCAGCAGATAGTCGCGAGGCAGATCGCCGCTTTCCTCAAGCCCATGGAGCCAGTCCTGGAGCTCATCGAAGTCCACTGGCCAGTCCTTGCGCAGCTCCTCGTGACGAGGAAGGTCGATGCCGTTTTCAAACTGCAGCGCACGGCTGTCCGTGACCCACTGATGGGGAGCCTGGATTTCATGCATGCCGCTGAGGTCCGGCCAGTAAAAAGCCTTGAGATAGTCCTGGTCGCGCCAGAAGATGGCGTCGTTCTCGTCAAAGCCGTGGAATAGCGACAGCAGGCCGCTGGGCGGCAGCTCTGCTGGGCGACCGGGTCCGTCGGGGAGCTCGGCAAAGTTGATCTGTCCGACAAACAGGTAGTGACCGTCCGGATGCTCAGGCCAGACAAAGCCCG
The DNA here is from genome assembly GCF_030505195.1 of Comamonas testosteroni. Classification (NCBI taxonomy): domain Bacteria; kingdom Pseudomonadati; phylum Pseudomonadota; class Betaproteobacteria; order Burkholderiales; family Comamonadaceae; genus Comamonas; species Comamonas testosteroni. The sequence continues at coordinate 94,648 of NZ_CP129672.1, read as the reverse complement.
CAGGCACCATGGGCTGGCCGCCAAAGCGGCTTTGCAGGGGCGTGCCTATGGTGTGGCCCAGGCGAATGGCCACGGCGGGCAGGGCCAGATTCAGGAAGTATTGCTTGTGCGCCTTCAGCAGCGGCGAGGCATCCAGGTGTTTTTCAAGCGTTGTGAAGTCCATGAAGCTTGGAGCAGTGAGTTTGCAGGCCATTCTGACCCAGACAGCGGCCGGGCTTTGCCAGAGACCGTCCGCTAGATGCAATAAATCGTCTGTTCATGGCATTCCTGGACTCTGATGCTTGCAAATTCATAGCTGCATGCGAAGGTATGCATTGGACTTGAGGCGAAATCGGCTCAAAGTTTCCGAGGAATTGCTGCACGAAACCGAAACCGGCCTGTCCAACTGATCGGTCCATGCCTTGTAGGTACGCAGTGCCATGGCATGCAGCTGGTCTATGCGTTGCGGCAGGCGGTCCAGGATCTGGGCCTCGCTCTGGACGGCCGGGCCCCGGGCCTGCAGCAGCTCATCGTGGCCCTCGCCGCACCATTGACGCACGCTGTCTGCGGTCACTTCCAGATGGCCTTGAAACGCCCATTGCCGCCCGTGGACAAAGCCTTTGTTCAGGCAATGCTGACCGTACATGGTGCGCCTGGCGGCCGTTGGAATGTCGAAAGTGTCGTAATGCCAGTTGAAGATGATGGCTTGCTCGGGCAGGTTCATCAGTTGCTGGGCGCTGGGGGTGATGCGGACTTCGCTCCAGCCGATATTCGCGCAGGGGTTGCGCCAGACGCCTGCGCCCATGGCGCGGGCCAGCATTTGCGCGCCAAAGCAGTGGCCCAGCACGGGGATATCGTACTGCAGGGCACTTTGAAGCAGGCAGCGCTCTTCATCGATCCAGAGCAACTGCTCGTTGGCGCAATGGTTGCTGCCCAGCACGATGATGCCGCGATAGTCGCGCGCATTGGCCGGGGCCGCGCCTTCGGCACAGGGATCTATCAGCACATGGGCAATGTCTTGCTGGCGCAGATGGTCGAGCAGGATGCCGGGGCCTTGCGATGCTTCATGCTGGAGGATGGCGACAGGCTTCATGGGAGGCGGGCTTGAAGGGCAAGCCGGTTGTTGCGAAGCCTTGAATCTAGAAAATCAGGCGTCAAGCCCCGGTATGGATTGTGGCTGCTGCTATCAAGATTACATAAAGAAAGACAGCTCGTTCCGGCGTCATCCAGGCTTTCCAATTTCCCTCAGCGTGCCATACTGAGCTGCCGCAGCCCGGCTGCGGTGGCCTTTATCACTGCAAAATCATGGCTATGTCACAAAGCAAAAACGGGCTTCAGGGGGCTGGGAATACGGGGCAGGGCAGCAGCCAGTCGGCACTGACATTGGCGGCTTTGGGCGTGGTGTTCGGCGATATCGGCACCAGCCCGCTCTATGCGTTCAAGGAGGCTTTTACCGGCACACATGGGCTGACGGTGGGCCCCGAGAATGTGCTGGCCGCGCTCTCGGCCCTGCTGTGGGCCGTGATCGTCATCGTCGCCATCAAATATGTGTGGGTGGTGCTCAGCCACGATAACGATGGAGAGGGCGGTGTGTTGGCGCTGACGGCGCTGGCCCACCGCGTGATGGGCGATCAGTCTCGCCGCTCGCGCTTTGTGGTCGGGGCCGGCGTGTTTGCGGCTGCACTGTTCTATGGCGATGCCATCATCACGCCGGCGATTTCCGTGCTCTCTGCCGTGGAGGGCATGAGCATTGCCACGCCGGAGTTCGAGCATTTCATCGTACCTATCACGATAGGCATTCTGATCGGACTGTTTTCCATTCAGATGAAGGGCACCAGCGTGGTGGGGAGACTGTTCGGCCCGGTCACCATTGTCTGGTTCCTCTGCATCGCCTGGGCCGGCGTGGCCAGCATTGTGCAGACGCCCATGGTGCTGCAGGCCGTCAACCCGCTGCATGCACTTCGCTTCGCCGTGCAACACACAGACAAGGCCTTCTTCCTGCTGTCGGCCGTGTTTCTGGCCATGACAGGTGCCGAGGCCCTTTATGCCGATATGGGCCACTTCGGCAGCCGGGCCGTGCGTCTGGGCTGGTATGGGCTGGTGTTCCCGGCTCTGATGCTCAATTACTTCGGCCAGGGCGCGTTGCTGTTGCGCGATGCGACTGCGGCCAGCAATCCCTTCTTTTTACTGGCTTCGCCTTCCTGGTTGCTTATTTTTGTCGTGCTGGCAACGGCTGCCACGGTGATTGCCTCGCAGGCAACCATCTCGGGGGCTTATTCCATGACGTTGCAGGCCAGTCGTCTGGGGTATTTGCCGCGTGTGCGTGTATTGCACACCTCCGATCAGGAGCAGGGGCAGATCTATATTCCCAGCGTGAACTGGTTGATGCTGCTGGCCGTGATCGCGCTGGTGCTGGCCTTCAAGTCCTCGGGGGCATTGGCTGCGGCCTATGGCATTGCCGTGTCGGGCACCATGCTGATCACCACCATGCTGGTGGGCTTTGTGGTCTATCTGGGGCGCAGCCGCGCAAGAGTCGTCACATTAGCAGCGTTGGCCTGTTTTGCGGTGCTGGAGATAGGTTTTTTTGCATCCAACCTGACCAAGCTGGAGCAGGGCGGCTGGCTGCCGCTGACGCTAGGCGCCATCATCTTCATCGCGCTGACGACCTGGCGCGACGGCACCCAACTGGTGGCCGAACATCGCCGTCGCCTCGATATTCCCATGAGCGATCTGATGAGCTCGCCCATGAGCGGCGTGCCGGTGGTCTCCGGCACTGCGGTCTATCTGACTTCCGATCCCAAGCTGGTGCCGAACGCGCTGTTCCACAATCTCAAGCATTTCAAGGTCATGCACGAGCAAACGGTGTTTCTCCACGTGATCAACGAGAACATACCCTATGTGCATGATGGCGAGCGCCTGCAACTGAAGCCTATGTGCAATGGGGTCTGGGCACTGGACATGCATTTCGGCTTTCGCGAGCAGCCTGATATTCCGGCGGCGCTCCAGCGGCTGACACCGGATGCCGATGGTGAAATACCAAATCTGGACCCCATGTCGACCAGCTTTTTTGTTGCCAGGGTGCAGGTTGTGGATGGGCCCGGCGGTCTCTCTGCCTGGCGTTGTGCACTGTTTGGCTGGATGTCCCGCCAGTCGGCCAGCGCGGCGACTTATTACAAGCTGCCAGCCAACCAGGTGGTCGAGCTGGGCACGCAGGTTGTACTTTGAAGGGCAGGGATGGCAAGCCTGCCAAGCGCTGGCTGGTATCTTTTAGAAGATTACTCGTCCAAAGCGTCCAGAGCGCGGGCCGAGTAGACCATGGCGGCGCCCGCATTCAGGGCCACGGCTACACCCAGGGCTTCTGCAATTTCTTCCCGGCTGGCACCGGCCGCCTTGGCGGCCTTGGTATGCACGGCGATACAGCCGTCGCAGCGCGTGGTCACCCCCACGGCAATGGCAATCAGCTCGCGTGTTTTGGCATCGAGATGACCGGTCTTCTTGCCCGCGCCGGACAAGGCCTTGTAGCCCTCCATGGTGCCTGGACTCAACTCGGAAAACTCTCCCAGCCTGCCTGCCAATTCCTTGCGGTATTCGTTCCAGTCCAGCATTGCCAGCTCCTTGTTGAATGAAGCTTTGATTGTGTGCCACTGTCATCGGGCATTCAAGCTGCAAGCGTTTCGTCCGCTGATCAGCAATCATTGGTCGGATGAATCTGCAGGGATTTATGAGCTGTATGAAAATACAGGTCGTATGGTCGGCACCCACCCGTCTTTTCGCCGAGCATTTTGTGAGGGGCATCGTGACCGCATCCCAAGCCGCCATTCTTCCGCCGCACCGCTTCTACTATCTGCATAACTTCCAGCGGGCGCTGGACTGGTTGGCGCAGCGCTATGGCGATCTGCTTAGCGAGCAGGAGGCCGATTTCATCGCCGGCTTTGCGCGCTTGCCGCAGAACGCCAGGGCGCTGCTGGTACGCATGCTGATGCGGCGCGGGCCCTGGTTTCGCGCCAGCAAGCTGGCTTACGAGGAGATTCCGGTGACGGTCGATGCCGCAGCGCCCTTGCTGGAGCGTGGCTGGCTCAGTGCTACCGAGCCCATGGAGGCGGTCGAACTATTCGGCCTGCACACCAAACCCGAGCTGCTGCAGATCTTGACTGGCTTTGAGCTGTGCTCTTCCATGCGCAAGGCCGAGATGCTGCAGCGGCTGGCCGAGAGGCAACCCGAGCCCCGGCCTTATGCCGTCTGGCATCCCGAGGCCGTGGAGCCTGTCTGGCGCGTCATGGTGGGCGAGTTGGGAGAGCGTCTGCGGCTGATGTTCTTTGGCAATCTCCACCAGGACTGGTCGGAATTCGTGCTGGCCGACCTCGGTATCTTCCGCTACGAGCCGGTGGCGCTGGATGCCGACTCGCGTGCATTTCAGCGCCGCGAAGATCTGGACTTCTATCTGGAGATATCGGCCCGGCGTCAGGCTCTCGACGAAGGCGTGGAGCCCGCGCAACTGCTGCCTGCGCTTATTGAAAATAATAGCGAAAACCCATGGCTGGACATGCGCCGGGCCAAGGTTTTGCTCAAGCTTGGCCAGGTGTGCGAGAGGCTGCAGGACTGGCCGCTGGCGGCTCAGGCCTACACGGCCAGCCGCTATGCGGGTGCACGCCACCGTCATATTCGCGTGCTGGAGCGCATGCAGTGCTTTGATCAGGCGCTGGCTCTTGCCAGCCAGGCGCAAGCCGCGCCTGAAAGTGAGGAGGAGCGTCAGCGCGTGGCGCGCATGCTGCCGCGTCTGAGCCGCAGCATGGGACTCGGCGCCATGGGGCGCCAGCGAGCTCTGGCCCCGGCCGTGGCGGCCCTGCGCGGCGATGTGCAGCTGGAGCGACCCGCCCAGCCCATGTCGGTGGAGTACGCTCTGCAAGCCTATTGGCATAGTGCCGAAGCGCCCGTGTTCTATGTGGAGAACGCGTTGGTCAACTCGCTATTCGGTCTGCTGTGCTGGCCCGCCATCTTTGCGCCGCTACCGGGGGCGTTTTTTCATCCCTTCCAGAGTGGGCCGGCCGATCTGGGGGCACCGGACTTTGTGCCGCGCCGCCAGCCGCTGTTTGATGCCTGTCTTGCCGAGCTGGAGGACGGTCGCTATCGGGCCACGATTCGCCGGCGTTTTGCCGAAAAGCAAGGGGTGCAGTCGCCGTTTGTGTTCTGGGGCACGTTGAGCCAAGAGCTGCTGGAGCTGGCGCTCGATTGCATGCCTGCCGCCCATCTGCAGATTCTTTTTACACGGCTGCTGCTGGACGTGAAAGCCAACCGCACCGGCTTTCCCGATCTGGTGCGCTTCTGGCCCCAGCGCTCCGGTGCCGATTCACGCTACGAGCTGGTGGAAGTCAAAGCGCCGGGAGACAAGCTGCAGGACAACCAGATTCGCTGGCTGGCCTATTGCACGGAGCAGGGCATTCCCGTGCGCGTATGCCATGTGCAATGGCGTGACGAAGGTAGCACGCCATGAAGCCTGCGCTCTGCGTGGCAGTACGCGCGCTGTGCGAGTTCACGGCGCGGGGCGGCGATCTGAATCTGCGTTTCACGCCCGCGCCAAGTGCCCTGGATGGGATGGAGGGCCATGCCGTGGTGCAGAAGCGGCGTAAAAACATCAGCGGCTACGAGACGGAGCTGGTGCTCGGCGGCCGGTTCGAAGAGCTTCAGGTTCGCGGCCGTGCCGATGGCTTTGATGCCGTCAAGCAGCAACTCGAAGAGATCAAGACGTACCGGGGACGGCTCGACAGCGTGCGCCCTCATCATCGGGCCCTGCACTGGGCCCAGGCCAGGGTCTATGGTCATTTGTTGTGTCAGGAGCGCGGCCTTGAGCGGATCAAGCTGGCGCTGGTTTATTTCCAGATCGGCAGCGCAGAGGAGACCGTGCTGGTAGAAGAGTGTTCTGCCACCGAACTGCAAGCCTTTTTCGAGTTGCAATGTGCCCGCTATCTCGACTGGGCACGCAGCGAGGCCGCCCACCGGCGGGCGCGCGATGCGTCCATGGCGCAGCTGCAGTTTCCTATGCCTGCCTTCAGAGCCGGGCAGCGGGAGCTGGCCGTGGTCGTCTATCGCACAGTCCATGGCAGCACAGGCGGTCGCTGTCTGATGGCTCAGGCACCGACCGGCATCGGCAAGACTTTGGCCACGATTTTTCCCATGCTCAAGAGCATGGCAGCAGTCATCGCCAAGGGTCCCTCTGAGGCTGATACAGCCGGCCTGGACAAGCTGTTCTTTCTCACTGCCAAGGGGACGGGACATGGACTGGCGCTGCATGCGCTGGGCCAGCTGCAGCAAGCCTTGTCGGCATCGGCATCGGCATCGGCATCGGTTGCGCCACTGCGTGTCCTGGATATGCAGGCGCGCGAAAAGACCTGCGAGCATCCCGACAAGGCCTGCCATGGGGAGTCCTGTCCGTTGGCGCGTGGCTTCTTTGACCGACTGCCTGCGGTCAGGCAACAGGCGCTGCAACTGCCTCTGTGGGATGCACCGACGTTGCGGACTCTGGCCTTGGAGCACTGCATCTGCCCCTATTACCTGTCGCAGGAGTTGGCGCGCTGGGCTGATGTGGTGGTGGCCGACTACCACTATTACTACGACAGTGCCGCCATGCTCTATGCGCTGGCCTCGCAGCAGGACTGGCGCGTGGGCGTGCTGGTGGACGAGGCGCACAATCTGCTGGAGCGCGCACGCAGCATGTACACGGCACCGCTGTCCCAGTTGGATCTGGCGCAGGCCCGCCAAGGCGCGACCGGTGCTGTCAAAAAAGCACTTGATGCACTGCAACGCCAGTGGCAGGCGCTGAACAAGGCCCAGCATCAGGCCAGTTACCAAAGCTACGAGAGCATTCCTGGCGCGCTGCTGGGCGCCATACAGCGGGCCGCAGGCGCAATAGCTGATCAACTGGCTGAGCAGGAGGTAGTCGGCCATGCGGCCGCAGGGGGGCAGCCTGCGCTTGCCGACCATGCCTTGCTGGATTTTTACTGGGAACTGCTGCACTTTCAGGCGCTGGCCGATCAGTTCGGGCCGCATGCGCTGTTTGATATTCAACTGGCCACGCCGCTGCAGCGTGCGAGCAGAGTGCGTACGCCGGCATCCACACTGTGCATTCGCAATGTGGTGCCCGCGCCGCATCTGGCGGCACGCCATGAGGCGGCACAGGCCACGGTGCTGTTTTCGGGCACGCTGAGTCCACCACAGTTCTATCGCGATCTGCTGGGCCTGCCTGCGGATACGGCCTGGCTGGATGTTCCGGCGCCGTTTTCGGCCCGGCAGTTGGAGGTGCATATCGCACGCCATATCTCGACACGCTGGCGAGATCGCGAGGCATCACTGATTCCCATGGCTGAGCTGATTGCGCAGCAATATGCACGACTGCCTGGCAACTATCTGTGTTTTGTCAGCAGTTTTGACTATCTGCAGCAGGTTGCCGCCACCCTGGAACGCCTGCACCCGCAACTGCCGCTATGGCTGCAGCAGCGCGGCATGGACGAGTCCGGGCGTGCCGAATTCCTGGCCCGCTTTGTCGATGACGGTCAGGGCCTGGGGCTGGCTGTACTGGGCGGGGCGTTCTCCGAGGGGGTGGATCTGCCCGGCAGCCGTCTGATAGGTGCTTTTATTGCCACGCTGGGTCTGCCCCAGCTCAATCCTGTCAACGAAGCCATGCAGCGTGCCATGGATCAGGCCATGGGATTGGGGCAGGGCTATGACTACACCTATCTTTACCCGGGCTTGCGCAAGGTGGTGCAGGCAGCTGGCCGGGTTATACGCAGCGAGCATGATCGCGGCGTTGTGCTGCTGATGGACGACCGCTTCGCGCGCGCCGAGGTGCGTGCACTGCTGCCTGCCTGGTGGCAGATCGATGGGGGTGAACGGGGCTTTTGAACCCATGGTTGCCAGAAACGCTCGCTCACATCTCAGTTTGTAATCCTGCTCGAACGGCTTTCGCCTGCCTTGATACTTGGGGCAAAGGAGAAAAAGGCCATGAATTCCCGCGAAACCTACGACTCTCAAACCCACGCTAACGGGCAAGAGGGCAGCCAGGGATGGGATGCAATCGATGGGGCGCTGCAGACGGTTTATGGCGATCAGCAGCCCGCGCATTTCGGCCCGCTAATCAAGTTTCGTCTAGGGGGAGAAGAGCCGCTGGACGGCGTCAGCGTTTATAGAAGCGAGCAGGGCGCGCCACACTGGCACTATGTCAGCTATGGCTTTAGCGACCTGTATGGCGATCTGGATGACAGCTACGACATCGCTCCAGGCAAGCCCAGTGGCTATGGTTTCGAGTTGAGCTTCAGGCTGATGCGTGCCGCCAGCGAGCAGGAGCCACCTAGTTGGCCTGTTAACTTTTTGCAAAATATTGCTCGATATGTATTTCGCACCGGCAATGTGCTGGCCCCCGGCCACTGGATGACGGCCAACGGCCCTATCAAGGCCGATGCCGACACGTTGCTGACCGAAATGGGCTTTGCGCTGGATCCGGAGCTGCCGGCCATTCATACGCCCTATGGCGACCTGATGTTTCTGCAACTGGTGGGGCTGACCAGTGATGAGTTGCGCGAGGTACGCCGATGGAATGTGCAGGGAGCGCTGCATTCCCTGCAGAGTTACATGCCCCTGTGGATCACCGATCTGGCCCGACCCAGTCTGCATGACTTGCCCGATGTGCAGTCCGCCATCGACGCGGGAGCAGCACGAGAAGGCTCCAAGACGGGCGTGCTCTACAACGATGTGCTTGGCTTCAGCCATCGCAAGCGCCTGCTGCGCAGTCCGCAGACAGTGATACGTCTGGGAAGCCTGGGCGTGCGCGACCTCAAGGCCATGCTGCCGGCTCGCCTGCCCCATGGGCGTCCGCTGATTCTGGCAGGCGATGGTTCCACGCTGGAGCTGGTGCCTGCCGGCGACAGTGAAGGCGGGATGCTGGACTGGCATAGCGACCGTGAGCTCAAGCTCAGCCTGACCCAGGCTCAGATGCAGGCCTGGAAGCAGTCCGTCAAGGGGCGCGACGGCGAGTACACCGTGCCAGGGCTCGACGGTCTGGTCTGGCAGGTCAAGAGCAGTGTGGTGACGGATAGCCAGGGGCGCGTGACCGGCAGGTACGAAGAGCGCTAAGTGCCGTGCCATGCATCAAGTAGCTATCAAATTGCTGCATGCGCTTTGGAGATGGACGCATCGGCTGTTCCAGCTCGGAAAACAAATAGCTCTTAACGCATGCGCTCGTCGGAGAGTCTGCCCGGCAACTGATCCAGCCCTCTGGCAAACCAGCCTATGCCTTCTGTCTCACGCACATCCAGCTGCGACACATAGGGTTTGATGTCGAGCACGGGCGTGCCATCCAGCATGTCGTTACCGCGGAAATGCAGCCAGCACCTGTCCATGCCGAGCAGCTCGACAATGGACAGACCGATGCGGTTGGGCCTTGCCGGTGCCCTTGTGGCAAACACTCCATGGCTGTTGGTGTCCATGAAGGGAACGACTTCCAGCTTTTCTGTGGCCTCATGCAGGTGCGTGAGCAGGATCAGGAATTAAAACTCCTGCACATCGCGCAAGCCCGCAGCAAAAGGCGAAAAAACCTCGATCCTTCCCTCATGCTGCTGGGCCGCAACGGTCTGTATGGGCATTCTCACGGCATGCTTGAACGGGCTGTGTACGGGGCCTATCGGCTGCATAACAATAGATTCGTTCATCAGGGCAGCACCGCCAGCACGACCTGAGAAGCCTTGAACAGGGCCGTGGCCGTCTTGCCCACGGCAAGGCCCAGGTTTTCGGTGCTCTCCTGCGTGACCATGGCCACCACCTGCAGACCCTGGGCGTCTATGGTCACTTGAGCATTCACCGCGCCGGGCTTGATTCGGGTCATCTTGCCGTTGAGTTGGTTGCGCGCCGAAAAGCGCACGCCTTCGCAATTCGTCACCACCATCACAGACGGCGCCTTGACCATGGCGATCACCGAACTGCCGGCCTTCAGGCCCAGGCTGACGGCGCTGCCATGCGTGATGGTCGCCACCAGCTCAGCATTGTGTTCGGTACGGATCTGGACTTCATCGGTGACGATGCCGTGACTGATATGGGAGACACTGCCCTTGAACTGGTTGCGTGCGCTGCTTTGCATGAGGGTTTCCTGAAAATACCGGCGGGAAGGAAGCCGTATCTATTCTTATAGCACCCAGTCCTGTGCAGTTAAACGCTGCACAGGCCACGGCTGCTTGGTCCTTGCCCATAATACCGTCTCTGATTTGGGTGCCTGAGGCCAAGAAATGAGTGATCTGAACATCGTGCAATGCACGCACGAACGCCACGCCGCCGCGATTCTGGACATTTTCAACGATGCCATCGTCAACTCCACGGCGCTCTACGACTACCAGCCGCGCACGCCACAAAACATGGTCAGCTGGTTCGAGGCCAAGCGTGCAGGCAGTTTCCCCGTCATCGGCATTGAGGATGAACAAGGGCAGTTGCTGGGCTTTTGCTGCTGGGGAAGTTTTCGCGCCTACCCCGCCTATAAGTACACGGTTGAGCATTCGGTCTATGTCCATCCACTGCACCGGGGCCGAGGTTTGGGGCAGCAACTGATGGAGTTGTTGATTGCCGAGGCCAGGCAGCGTGGAGATGTGCATGTGCTCGTCGGTGCCATCGACGCCGCCAACGCGGGCAGCATTGCACTGCACAAGCGATTGGGCTTCGAGTCCGTGGGGCTGATGCCTCAGGTGGGCTTCAAGTTCGGCCGCTGGCTGGATCTGGCTTTCTACCAGCTCACGCTGCAGACGCCGGAAGACCCTATCGACGGTTGATTTGCAGTCAAATCAGGAGCATCAATCTTTTCGATAAAAGGATTGATGCTTTTGGGGTTTCGGATCTTGGATACATTCTGTGGCAGACCGGTAATGCCTCGCTCTTGCCATCATTCAGTTTGACCGCAGTTGAGATTGGATTTTTTCACTTTTGCTGGAGTGACTGCCATGTGGAAATCGGGTCGTCTGCTGACAAACTTTCGCAAGGAGCTGCTGCTCGCCTGGGCCGTGCTGCGCGACCCGCGCTCGCCCAGGGCGGCCAAGCTGGTCACCGTGCTGGCAGCGCTCTACATCGTCAGCCCCATAGACTTCGTACCTGACACCATTCCCATTCTGGGCTGGCTTGACGATGGTCTGATCGGCTTTTTGCTGCTGCAACTGGCTTTCAGGTTTGTGCCGGCCGGGCTTCTGGCATCACTGCGCGAACGCGTGGGCACCAAAGCTGCTTGAGCAGCTGTCTCTAAACCTTGGCGACCAGCGCTGGTACATCGAGCACTGGTCGTTTTTGGGGGTCATTGCTTGGATGTCAGACGGGTAACCTGGGTCTCCAGTCTTTCAATCTCGCGGCGTGCCTCGTCGCCTTCTGGTATGTTGCGGCCCGAGTCGCGCCACTGTACGGCAGCCTTGAAGCCTTCAGCCTGTGCATAGCGGCGAAACCACATGCCTTCGGGGTTGTGGCGTGTGATGCCATCAAACACCGTGGCCAGCATTTGACCTTGTTCCAGACCCATGGTCAGCATGGTCTGGTTGACCACCAGCTTGTGCATGGCCAAGTGCCCGCGCGGCACGGCGGCAATGCGGTTGGCTATCCTCATGGTGCGGGCCTCCAACTCGGATGCGTCTACGGCTTCGGTGGCCAATCCCCATTCAGCAGCTTGCGCACCGCTGATCACATCGCCTGTGAACATCATCTGCTTGGCGCGCATCGGTCCCAGACGCTGGGTCCACATTGCTGTGGTGGGGCATCCCCATACGCGTGTGGGCATATAGCCGATGCGGGCGTCATTAGCCATTATGAGCAGATCGCAGCACAGTGCAATATCGCTGCCACCAGCCACAGCGGCACCGTGTACCTTGGCAATCGTGGGCTTGCTGCAACGCCACAAGCTCATGAAGTCTTCGGTATTGCGCTTCATGAAAGCATAGTCTTCCATGGGATCCCAAGGCGCTTTTTCCTGCTGGCAGGGGTGCTCAATTTCCTGTTCGGCGGTTTCTGCCAAGTCATAGCCACCGCAGAAGCCCTTGCCCGCACCCTCAACAACGATGACATGGATGTCCGGATTGTCCTGAGCCCACTCCACGGCCTTGCGAATCTCGCGCGGCGTCTGGTTATTGATCGCATTCAGGCGCTCGGGGCGATTGAGTAGTAGCCGTGCAATGCGTGGATTGTGGGCGTCTGTGGTGACCGATAAAGTGCTGTAGCCGGGCATGGATAGTCTCCTGATTGAAATGTGAGAAATTCAATCAACTATGAGCGATTAATTGATAAATAACTGTTTTTGACAGTCAGTGTTGACTCTATGTGCATTTGTTTTTACAGTCAACATAGACTGTCAGTTTGGGGGCGAGTATGTCTATTAACCTCAAGGCGGCTGAGAGCAGCACCTTGCGTGAACAGCAGAAACAGGCGACACGTGCGCGCATTTTGAACAGCGCCATGACCTGCCTGATGGATCTGGGCGTTGCGCGTACCACTACGCTGGAAGTGCAGCGCCGGGCGGCAGTCAGCCGCGGTGCATTGCTGCACCACTTTCCTACGCATGCAGAGCTGCTTTGCGCAGTCGTCGATGCCATCGTGGTGCGCAACGAAGAGGCAGTCCTCAAGCATCTGCGCCGCAAAGCAAGACGTAGTGACCCTGTCGAGCATGCGATTCACACACTGGTCGATAGCATGAGAGAGCCTTCATTTCTGGCCGAGCTGGAGCTGTGGGTGGTGGCACGTACCGATACCGAGCTGCGCGAAGCCCTGGTCGCTGCAGAGCGCAAAGCCTTGCGTGACAGGATGCGTGTACTTGATGAAATCTTCGCTCCATTGAGTGCCTTTCCGGCCTACGAGTTGGTAGTCAGCACCAGCGCTGAATTTGTGCGCGGTCTGGCTGTCTCCGGCATTTTGCGCAGCAACCCTCAGTCGGTGAAGGCGCTGACTCAGCAATGGATATGGGCAGTGAGGCAACTGCTGCCACTGAAGCCGCCTAGTCAATGATTTTTTCTCATCACACACGGAGGAGACTTAGATGCCCCAGCTATCGAGCCCGCTGAACTGGTCCTACTGGCCTGCAGACACTTCGCGTGAGGTGCTTAACATCACCGAAGGGCAGGCGCTGCGTGAAGCGACCTTGCAGGCGCCTGAACGATGGGCGCTAGTAGAGAAAATGCCTGCCGGTTGGACGTCGCTGACCGGCGTTGCCGAGACCGATAGACGCTGGACTTATGCGCAGTTGCTGGACGACGCCACGGCCTGTGCACATTGGCTGCTGCGGCGATACAAGCCTGGGCAGCGCATCTGCCTGTGGGCACCGAATGTGCCGGAATGGGTGATTTTGCAATACGGTGCATCACTGGCCGGTATGGTGTTGGTCACCGCCAACCCGGCGCTGCGCGCACAGGAGCTGCAATATGTGCTGCGCCAGTCTCGCTCATGTGCCTTGTTCCATATCGACTGGTTTCGTGGCAGCGATATGGCGGGTATGGCCAAAGCGACAGCTGAAGGGGGGGCGGGTGTGGTCGATGTTATAAGCCTCAGCGGCTGGCTAGATGAGGTGCAACAGTTCCCGCGAGAAGGCTGCCTGCCCGAGGTGGATCCGCGCAGTCCTGCGCAAATCCAGTACACCTCGGGAACCACGGGCGAGCCCAAGGGCGCATTGTTGCATCGTAGGGGTTTGGTCACCAATGCATGTTTCGTCGCCGCACGTGCGCAGCAGCATGAGGATGTGTATGTCAGCCCCATGCCACTGTTCCACACGGCAGGCTCGGTGATGAGTGTTCTTGGCTGTGTCACTACCTTGTCCACTCTGGTGCTGATCGTGGCTTTCGATCCAGACCTAGTTCTGCAGGCCATCGAGGACGAACGCGGCACACGCTTTGGCGGCGTGCCCACTATGCTGCTCGCTTTGTTGGAACAGTGCAAGGCCAAAGACTATGACCTATCCAGCCTCCAGTTGGCCATGTCCGGCGGGGCTCCTATACCGGTGGCGCTGACCGAGCGCGTGCGTGCCGAGCTGGGTTGTGACTTAGTCACCGTCTATGGTCAGACCGAACTCAGTCCCATTGTTTGCCAGACTGCACCCGATGACAGTGCTGCAGACAAGGCCAGGACTGCAGGCCAGCCGCTATGGCAGGTCGAGGTTCGTATCGCAGGGCCGCACGGCGAAGTCTTGCCTGTGGGTGAAGAAGGTGAGATTCAGGCGCGCGGCTATCAAGTCATGCTGGAATACTTCAAGCAGCCAGAAGTCACGGCTCAGACCTTGCTTAGCGATGGCTGGTTGCGCACGGGTGACCTGGGCATCATGGACGAACGCGGCTATTGCCGCGTCACCGGCAGGCTCAAGGACATGATTATTCGTGGCGGTGAGAATATCTACCCTGTGCAGGTAGAAGGCGTGTTGATGAAGCACCCGGCCGTGGCCGATGTTGCGGTGTTTGGCATGGCCGACGAGCACTGGGGTGAACAGGTGGCAGCTGCGATCCGCTTCAAATCTGGAGTGGATGTTTGTCCGGCCGAGGAACTGAGACAGTTCTGCCGCCAACATATCGCGCCCCACAAAACGCCAGAGCATTGGTTTATCTGCGAGGCTTTTCCGTTGACGGGTTCGGGAAAGGTGCAGAAATTTCGTCTCAAGGAGCTTGCGCGCCATCAGCAATTGAGCACATTGCCTAGACAATGACTCTTTGAAAACCATGGCTGCCAGCGCTTGTCTGCCAATGGCTGGCGCTGCAGGAAGCGATCAAGGTGCGGGTGCCACAGCCTTCGCACCTGCCGTGGGCTTACTGTGCGTTGATACTCCCGTCTGTCAAACTATGGGGCAAGACTTGGCGCACTGCACGTACGCCGAAAATTGCCAGCCATTAAGATAATACATGGGTCATGAATACGGGCCTACGGCTTGTAGTCAACAGCTACTGCCAAGGCAGTCCCTGATAGGTTTGACAAAGGACTGATGCCATGAATGCCGCTGAGCCAATACCATGAGCTTCAAAAGTACTTCGGCGGCCTGCTTTTTGGGCTTGGATGGCTATGCAGGGTGAGGCCTTGGAAGAGGATGTCTAATTCGAAGAGTAGCCTTAGATTCCCAGAGCCTGAAAAGGCTTGGAGGGCTTGAATTCTGTGGTGGCATTGCCGCAATAGGTATGGCTCTGGTCGGCCCCCGGGTCCAGCTTCATGACCTTACCGGTTTGCGCATCGAAATCCAGTGCCTTGAGATCGACCCAGATGGTATTGGGTGTAAGAGCCGACTCGCAGAAGTACAGCTTGAGCTGGTGGTCAAACACCGTACGCCAGCGCGTGGACGAGATACTGGGCTGATCGGGCGTGCTGATGCCGTGGGGCACCAAGACATTGCGGATCACACTAGCCAGTGCCTTGTTGGGATTGGGGTCCTCGGGAATGGCGTTCAAATAGAACGATGCCCGAGCAGAGCGATCGGCCGCGCGGTTGGTGCCGGTAGCTGTGGAGCGCCAGTTGCTGATCGAAGGTAGGGGAGTTGGTCATCACCTGGCACTTGCGGTCATGGTGAATGACTTGCTTGCCCCGGATGTATTCGACGATGGCGCTGTCGCCGCTGGCGTCCGACATGGAAAGATGCAAGGTGGTCAGGCGGCTTTCCCCGTGCACATTGTCCGAGACAATGGGGAAGGGCTCCTGCTCCAGCGCGGCCACTGCCTCCTTTACGCTGGCACAGTTGTCCAGCACATATTGCGCCCAGGCGGCAATCGTCAGCCCGGGTTTGCTCTTGGCATTAAAGCTCGGGTACTGGGACTCCACCAGCTACAGTAGATTGGCGTTGAGACCGGCTTCATTGATGCCGTCCGTGGTCGAGATGTCATCGCCCAAAGTGATAACGCTGCCGTATTTGGACTTCCAGCGCAGCGTGTTCTGGCCGGTCTGACCATTGCATTCCATGCCGCGCGGCAGCACCCAGAGATTGCTGACAATGTCGCTTTTCCAGTCTATGGAGCGGGCCGTCATGACCTGACCGTTGACACCGTGAAAGACCAGGCGGGTGCAGGCTCAGGCGCTGGTGGTAGCGGCCATAGCTGAAGCGGCCATCAGCAGGACGGCCAGTTGGGGGGGATGCGCGGCATTCTGGTCAAATCTACTCCTTGATCCGTAAGCATGATTGAAGACTGGCGTGACTGCTGCCGTGATTGAGCATGACAAGGGCCTTGTCTGGCTGCTGGCAGTCCCATGCGCATAGCCTAACCTACCAGGGAGGCCTGGAGGCAAGCCGCATCTCGCCCCGTCCCTATGCCGCGCATCGTAGAAACGGCTGGCATACTGGCACCATGATGGCAAAGCCCATGATTTCTCTTGTGTTGCTGGCGCTGACCGCTCTGGCGGGCTGTGATTCGGACGCTCCCCCAGCACCTCTGAGCAAGCAGGCGCAGGCCACGCGTGATGCGGCGCCGGAGCAGGTCTTCAAAGGTGTGCTGGCAGGCCAGCCGGTATTCCTCTTGGTCCACGACTGCGAGGTCTTTCTCGTGGAGCCCCTAGAAAAGGGGGAAGTCCACTGGGAAAAAGTACTTGCTCCCGAGCCCTACCCGTTCTTCACCTCCTGTCAGCGTCAGTCCATCCGTTACGAAGCAGGCGTGCTTCAGGTCACACTGGGACGAATGGCCTTTGGCGCGGGCGGCTGCTGTGCCACGGGAGGCGACTACCGCTCCACGGATGGCCGAAACTGGAAAAAGACCTCCTGAAGCCCTGAAGTCGAAACCAGGGGCGCCAGGTAACTGTCCGCAGGTTGGAGCGCTGCGGGCCGACTCCTGCGATCAGAGCGCTGTCAATGTCCATCTCCCAGAGGCAAAGCTGAGTTGGTGCGTCAACTCCAGAGCCTGGAGCAGCATCGCGTCGTGGGAGACGATGAGTAGCGTGCCCGAGTATTGGCGCAACATGCTCTCCAGCGCCTGTAGGGACGGCAGATCCAGGTGGTTGTCGGGCTCGTCCAGCAGCAGTAATTGAGCAGGTTCGTCGCGGTAGAGCGCACAGGCCATGGCGGCCTTGAGGCGTTCGCCCCCGCTGAGCTGCCCGGTGGGCTGGTCGATATGGCGCAAGTCCAGCCCGATCTGTGCCAGGCGCATGCGTTGCAGCGACTCGGGCGTGCCCGGACTCTCGGTCAGCAACTGGCTCAGTACCGACGATGAAGGTTGCAGCAAGCTCTGGTGCTGGTCGAGCACGGCATGTGTCGCATTCAGCTTGCATTCACCCGCCAGCGGCTGCAATTGAGCGGCCAGCAGTTGCAGCAGTGTGGACTTGCCGCAGCCATTGGGCCCGGTGATGGCCATGCGTTGACCGGCACGCAGCTCAAGGCTCAAGGACGAGTGCGCTGCCACATGAGGCAGTTGCACCTCGCGCAGCTCGGCCACTATGCGATCTCCGCTGCTCGTGAGCCCTTGCGGCAGATGCCAGTGAATGCTCTCGGCCTGCCAGTCCACTTGGCGCTGCAGTGCCTGGGCGGCCTCGCGCACGCTTTGGTTCAGGGCTTCGCGCGCTGTGGCCTGCTGGGTCGCCAGCTTGCCGCCCGAACTCTGTGCGCGCTCCTTGCTCGCGTCCAGCAGAATCTTGGCCTGATTGCCGTTCTTTCCCAGCTTTTCACCGCGTGCCTGCCTGCGACTCTGGCGTTCCTGCTGCGTGCGCAAGGCTTGCTCGGCGCGGCTGCGTTCCAGCTTGAGGCGGGCCAGCTCGTCTTGTGCATTCTGGCTTTTCTGGCGTTGGACTTCCCTGTAGAAAGAGTAATTCCCGCCGTAGATGGTGATTGCGCTGGAGGTCAGCTCCGCAACAGAGTCCATAGCCTCCAGCAAGACTCTGTCATGGCTGATCAGCAGCAGACCGCTGCGCCATTGCTGCAGTTGCTGCGCCAGGGCAGAGCGGCTGGCAGCGTCCAGATGATTGCTGGGCTCGTCCAGAATCAGAAAGTCGGCCTGGGACAGTTGTGCACCCAGCAGCGCCACGCGCATGGCCTGGCCGCCGCTGAGCTGGCTGGCAGGTGTTTGCGGTGCCAGCTGAGGCAGGCCGATCCGTTCAAGCTGCATCTGAAACTGCTGACGTATGTCCCAGCGCTCGGCTAGCAGTTCGTAGTCGCTGGCTTCGCAGCTGCCTTGTTCGATGCGCTCCAGTGCCAGCAGCGTGTCGCCCAGGCCTGCAAGTGCAGCAAGGTTCAGTCCCGGACGCGATGCCAGCGGGTTTTGCGGCAGATAGTGAATGCGGCCCGCTCGTGTCACGCTGCCGCCGCCAGGAGACAACTCTCCAGCCAGGATGCGGGCCAGCACGGTTTTTCCGACGCCATTGCGGCCCACCAGCGCCGTGCGCTGTGAGCCGAAGCTGCAGCAAAGATTGGAAAAGAGCGGCCACCCATTGGGCAGCGTGTAGGTGACGCCATTCAGCGTCAGGCGAGCTTCTGTCATAGAACCATGCGATGGGTTGATGCCTAACATCCCCAGGCTGCACATATGGGCGGCAGCGATTGGGAGGAGGGGAGGTGGCCGTCAATCAGACGGCGGCATCAATGGCGCATGGGTGAAGTGCCTCGGTGGAAAGTTGAAGTGGTCTATTTTAGGCTGTGCGGCGCTGAGGTCAAGAAAGGCGTGGCGTGGATACCGCTGCCTGATTGCCGAACTTCGCCAGCACCGCCAGCACGCTGGCGACCGCAGGGTTCAGCGTCGGCAATTGGCGATGGGCGATGGCCATGGGGCGCATCAAGGTGGGTGACAGATGCCGTATTTGCACACTGCTCTGTTGTTGCTGCTCTTCCATGGCCTCCAGCGGCAGCAGAGCTGCAGCCTGACCAGCGGCAGCCAAGCTTTTGAGCGCCTCGGTATAGGTCAGAGCAATGAATGGGCGAGGACTCAGGCCTGCCTGGCCGAACCAGCCGGCAATCAGGCCGTGCATCTGCGTGGCGGAAGCAAAGCAGGCCCAGGGGCGGCTTGCCAGCCATTCGGGGCTGACCCGTTCGGGGACCTCCCAGGCTGCGGGTAACAGGGCCACCATAGGGTCGTTACGCCAGGGCGTGAGCATGATCTCGGCCGTCTCCGCCTGCGGGCTGGCGACCAGGCCGATATCGAGCGTTCCGGCCTTGAGGCGCTGCATGGAGTCGGCCGAGCCAACAGCCTCCAGCTTGATGTCAATGCCCGGGTTGTGACGACTCAGGGCATCGAGCATCAGCGGAAACAGCCGGATATTGACTCCGGCCGATACACCCACCTTGACTAGGCCGGCGCGGCCGCTGGCGTGACGCTGCACCTGATCGATCAGGTCGTCGCCGGCCTCGAGCAGCTTGCGTCCTTTCTGGACCAACACTTGGCCGGCCGATGTCAGCTCTGCCTGGCGCCTGCCGCGCAGCAACAGCGTGGCGTTCATGCGAGCCTCCAGCTCCTTGATGTGCAGGCTGACCGTGGGTGGTGCCAGATGCAGCGCCTGGGCTGCCGCGGCAAAGGTGCCGAGATCGGCGATGGCAATTAGGGTCTGCAGTTGATCGAGATTCAGGTTTCGCATGGACTTTGAATCAGATTTTCTGAATTGAATGGTCAGATCATTCAACTTTACAGATGTTTGGCCGCCAAAGACCATTGGCTGACCATGAAAAATCATCGAATTGAAGGCCGCAGCGCGGGATATGACGCATTGGATGACGGAGCTGTAGCAGCGTCCACTCACAGGCTTGAAGCGGCAGGGCCTGGGCAGGCTCGCGCATGGCGCTGGCTGGCACAAGTCCGGAATTGGCTGGAGCGCGCCGAGGCGCGAGTAGGGGCAGGCTTCAGAGTGCCACCCAATGGCGGGTGAGGAGGAAGCAGACATTCTCGGGGGTCGATTGCTTCTGGATGCATGCGCGGCATGCTTCTCACGCGATCTCAGCTTCTGCATATCGGTTGCTTTTCAGCACCAGGCCAGCGCTATATTTGTGGACCGCTGTTTTGCAGAGTCCTTGATAGCTTATGTTGCTGAAGCAAATTGAATCCGTCGTGCTGTTTGTGCAAGATATTGATGCCGCTTCTATCTGGTATGCCGAGTTGTTTCAGACCGAGGTGCAATATGAGAATCATCACTACGCTTTTATCAGGACACCAGGATGCCTGATTGGTTTCCATCCGCAGGACAGTAAGTCTCCAGGTGGAGTCGGCGGGGCGACAGTCTATTGGGCGGTGGCTGATCTGCAGGAGGCGATATGGGAACTTGAACAAAGAGGGGCCGTTTTGTACCGAGGTCCTATTGTCACAAGCCTTGGTGCGGTTGCGGCAATGCTGCTTGACCCCTTTGGCTGCACCATAGGTCTGAATCAGTCACACCCTCATTCCGCGCAAGCAGTCCAGACACTGCCAAGCGTTAGCTAGCAGCTGGAGCCGATGCTTGGCGAATGAGCCATCAAGTCAATGTCGAGCCATGCATCGATTTGAAGCCTTTCACGAGACTTCTGGATACCAGGATCAAATGTCAGAATCCCGATGTTATTGACTTATGCATCAAGGGGGATCAATGCGTGCACTGGCAGAACTTTTGGAGCGCGACGAGCCGGCCTTGTCGCTGATACAAGCCTGGGCTCAGGACGCGAGCGTTCCTGTCGAATGTCTTCCTCCCTCGGCCCAGAGAGACTCCGTATTGCTTGCATTGCAGGTCACGACACGCTCGCCGCTGGGTGCCATAGCCCATGGAACCGGTGGAGTTCTCATTGACGGGGGATGGCTCAGAATGCTGGGCTCGGGGCATCCCATGCTCACGCGCGATCTCGCGGCGTGGAATCGCGCGCGCAGCAGCGGATTTTTGCTGATTGCCGACGATGCCGTAGGTGGATTCTTCGCCATCAATGGCGGGGCACTTGGCGAGGATCTGGGGGCTATCCATTATCTAGCGCCAGACACCTGGGCCTGGGAATCGCTGGAGATGAGGCATACGGCGTTTGTGCAATGGGCTTTCACGGGGGGGCTGCGCGACTTCTATCGTGATTTGCGTTGGGAAGGCTGGGAAACCGAGGTGGCCGGCATGGGCAATGATGCTTGCATGAGCTTCTATCCTTTTCTCTTCACGGAGCAGGGCTCCATACATTCGAGTGCGCGCAGACCGGTACCGGCGGCAGAACACTATGCATTCATGAGCAAGAGTGGATAGAAAGAGCCTGCCTGAGCTAAGACAAAGGATGAGGTATCAGGTGGCTGCGCCGCTTTCACCGCCTGCGTGCGACCGGCTCAAGCGGGTATCAGCGCTTTTTTCGCGTCGCAATCTCATGGCGTGCTGTCGCCATTTCAACCAATTGGGCAATCGTGTTGATATTTCTGGCAGTACCTTGGGCAGCTGCTGGAATCTTGAGCTTGGAACTGCCCATTCGCGCACCATAAGCCACATAGATCTCGCGCCGTCCCAACTGCAGTTGTTCGTCCTTGCGACCCTTGATCTGGGTCAGCGTGTCTGCAGGTGGTTCTTCATCGAGAAAGATGGCAACAGTGCGGTTGCCCGGGGATTCGGGAAAGGGGTTGTTGGCCAGGACCTCCGTCATCTCCCGGGCCGTGCGCACGATGACATCCACGGGCTTACCTGCATAACTGGCCAGGCGTCGCTCCAATGCCGACTTGAGCTGCTGCTCAGTGCAATCTGCATCCAGCACCACATTGCCGCTGGCAATATAGGTCTGTACCTGCGCAAACCCTTCGGCCTTGCACATGGACTTCAACTCCGCCATGGGGAGTTTGCTGGTTCCGCCAACATTGACGGCCCGCAGCAGGGCAACATAGATGGGCATGACGGATAAATGGGCTGGATCTCGAAGGGGCAGGCGGAGAAATCCCGCACGATGCGACAGAGCGCCAAGGTGCAAAAGAGAATGCTAGCGTATCGCAGCAGCCCGCTAGATTGGGGCTGCCTGGATAGAGCGGATTCAGGAGGACTTGCAGTCCACAATGGATCAGGCTGAGGGGTTGCAGAGGCATGGTTTAAAGCGCAGCCAGTACTCTTCAGTGCTTGTATGGATTTGCCCTTCCATGAGACAGAAATTCCACAGCTGCGTCAACTGGGCTTGCCTTGGACCAAAGCTCTAGTCATTGCACGGATTGCTGCTGCATTTCACAGAATTCGCCCAGGCTCATGCTGCCCTTGTGCCGCCCGTGGGGATTGGCTTGAGCGCTCGTCAGTTCGGATAGAAGCTTGCCGTTTGCCTGGACTCAATTGCCTGTCCGAGACCGGCGCCAGAAGCGGCCTGCTCGGTAGACGGTGCAGGACTGCCTTGTGCCGAAGCATCCGGGCCGTAGTTGTTGCGGCGCTCGTCTGCAGTCATGGATTGCGGGCATTTCGAGCCCGTGATCTCCAGTGCCACGCGAGCGGCGGGATCCATGCAGTCCATTGCCAGCGAGGCGGCCTTCATGCCCTTGTTCCAGAGCTCACGGCTCATTTTCAGGCGCTTGCAATGCTCGTCCGTCCAGGTGGTGCCGAAGCTCACGCCAAAGCCAGGGCCGTTGGCACTGCCGCTGCTGCTGCCCATGCAGGTGTCATTGCTGGTCGTGAGGTTTGGGCCGTTCACGCTGGGAACGTTCTTCATGGTGTAAGTACCTGTGTACTCCACAATGTTCTTGGACGTCCCGGACACCGTATTGTTCAGGTTCTGCGTGGTTGTTCCGCTTGTTGTTATTTTTTGGTCGGAAGTTGAGGTGGATCTGCTGTCCATCGTGGATACAGACCGACTGTCCGCCGGAGCAGCAACCGGATTGACGATGGTGACCGACTGATTCTGTTGTGCTCCCACGGACGAGGAGTTGGAGAGGCTTTGTGCACTGCTGTCGGCGTTCTGCGCAAAGCTGCACAAAGGGACACAAAGGCTTAGCAAGGCTATTGAGGCTTTCATGCTGTTTCTCCTTTGTCCCCGAGTCTTGACTTGGGAGGCCTCAACTCGGGGGGGGCAATACAACTGAGTTCGCGGACCTTCTCTAGTTGGCAGCCGAGTTCGCCCATCCGTAAGCATTGCCCGAAGTTCCGCCTCCATTGGAGCCTCCGAAGGCTGTACCCAGGCTGAACCCGGTAGTTGTCGCGTTGCCAATAGAGGAGGCGCCAGAGTTATTGCTGGTCGAGGTTCCTCCAGGACCCGAGATCGCCTGCGAGTTCGCGCCAAAGTAGGAGTTGGTATGGGCCGCGCTGTTCACCACCGCAATGCCATTGCCGATGGACGCAGTTCCTGCCATATTGTTGGTGCTCGAGTTTGCGTAGCCTCCGGCGCCACCGCTGACCAACTTGCCGGGAGCGTGGCCGAGGTAATTGCTACCTACATCCGAATGTGCGTTGGCGTTGGTGACTCCGTAGCCGCCAGCAACGCCTCCCCCGCTGGTCGCAGCAAGACTGGTGACAGTTCCTGTGGTGGATGCGCTTCCGCCGACATTCGATTGGCCCGAGGCCACAGGCCCCCAGGAACCGGTTGTACCGGTGCTGGTTCCAAAGCCGCTTGCGTGAGCGCTGGCCGTCGCACTATTGAAGCTCACAGCGCTGCCGGTGCCGGAGCTTGCAACCGAGGAATAGGTTCCCGAGGATGCATTGGTCCCCGTGTTGGTTGCAGCAGATGCCACACCAGCCAAGGCAGCAACCGCCATGACAATCAAAGACTTTTTCATGATCATTCCTTTGAACAGCGAGTTCTCAGACCACCGGGATGAATTCAGGCGAAAGATCATTTGCCATTGCACAGTGATCAATGCCAACCGAAGTTGCGTTTTGGCTTCGCAGGTGTCTGGTCTGTTCCAAAACGTTCATTCGGTTAATGGCAGTTTCAATAAGCCGGATGAAAACAGAAATACCTTGTTTGGGCACGAAATAGGATTTTGCTTATCTGCTGCTGCTATTTGTGCAATTTATTGAAATTTATAACTTCATTGCTATCAACAATGAAGCGAAATCAGATAATTTAGATATTGTTTTTAAGTGTAATTTTCAAAACAATATAATCATCTATATTCTGATGCTTGTATGCGGAAAATTTTCCGGAGAAGAAAAAACCTTGTTTTCTTTGATTTTAAATACCAATATTGAGTGGTTTTTAATTGTAAAGAATGTACTTTCCTATTTGATTGAATAGTGTTTCATGAATTTATTGCCATTTTTCGAGCTTTCATAGAAGCTGAAAGACGGTCATCCGGGAATGGGGCTTGCGGTTTGCCATGTCCAATGTTGCGGTAAACCAAATCCCTAATCCGGCCTCGATTTTTGCTGCAAGCCAATGGGCAGCAATGCGGTTGCTCCTCGGCAGGCTCAAGATATCGCAGCGGGTTGTTGGCAGTCGTTTCAAGGCCATCCCTGGTAGATGCGAGCGACGGGATTTTTCGTCCCGATCGCCCGCCAGAGCTTCAGGCCCTAATCAAGCTTTTCTCACTCTCACTGGTAACCCTTGCCTGACCACTGCCCCTGATACCCAGTCAATCCATACATTGTCCTTTTCAGGTCGGGTCGGATCGGTAAAGCCCAGAGCATTGAGGTTCACGCCATTGCCGTGCTGCGGGTTGGCATGGGTGGGCTGGCCGTCGACCTTGTGGGACACGGTGCCTAGTTGCTTGTGACCGTAGCCATGCTCAATGGCGATCGCACCGGGCGCGATACCAGCGCGTACCAAGGCCACGCCTTGGAGTTTGCCGCCGGGGGTGCTGAGTACGATGTGGTCGCCATTGGCGATGCCCAGCTTTGCCGCGTCGGCCTTGTTGATGCTCACAGGATTGTGCGGGTGCACCTGGCGCAGCCGTGAGGCGGCGATGGACATGCTGCTCATCAAGTTGGACTTGTAGCTGGTCATGGTCAGCGGCCAGTCTTGCTCGGAAAACACTTGGCGCATGTCCGAGCCATCGGCCAGGCGCGTGGGGTACCAGGTGGGGCAGCCGCTGTAGCGCTCGCCCGTCATGGAGTGGCGCATTTTGGAGAGGGCTTCGTTCCAGAAGGTGACGGGGAACTTGGCTTGCAGCTTGAGCTGGTCGCCCTTCCACGCGTCGTCCTGGCGGTCAAAGCGGCCGCCACGGCTCATGACCATGGCGACGCGGCGCACTTCTTCGGGTTTGACGCGGGTTTCGACCGAGGGCATCCACTTTTTCAGGCCCGTGATCTCGATGTCGTCATCGCTGGCTTCAGGCACGGGCTTGCCCGCCTGGTAGGCGATATTGCACATGCCGCGCAGGTAGAAGTCCTCGACGTTTTCCAAATCCAGCGGCTCGCCATCCTTGGTGGACATGGCGTTTTTGCCAAAACCGGGCAGGCCCAGCTGCTTTGCCACGGCAAAGATAAAGCTCTCGAAGCTGATGGGTTGGCCATCGGCCGTTTTGGCGGTGGCGGCTTCCACGGTGGGCCAGCGCACAGTGCTGCTCTTGGCCACCACATCGGCCCAGGGCGCGCCAATGCCCCAGCTCTCATAGGTGACGGTGTCGGGCACGATGTAGTCGGCCAGGGCAGAGGTCTCGTTGATGAAGGGATCGACCGAGACGAAAAGCGGCAGCTTTTTCACATCCTTGACGGCATCGGCCAGCGTGTTCTCAAACCCGCACATGGCGTAGATGGGGTTGCTCATGTGGTTGATCCACGCCTTGACCGGGTAGGGGTAGCCCAGCATGCCGGCGGCCAGCATTTCGCTGCTAAGGCCTCCGGGCGCGGGGTACCAGGGCGCTTTGGCGGGGTAGGGGTTCTGGCCCGCTTCCTTTTTGCGCTGGAATTCGCTGGTCTTCTCGTAGGGGAACTTGGTGCGCGACAGGGCCACGCCCTTGGGTTTAACAGCCCCTTCAAACTGCGCAAAGTTGTAGCGCGGGCCGGGGCCAAAGGGGCCGAACGGGCCAGCGTCCATGACCCAGCCGCCGCGCACGTTGAGGTTGCCGATCAGGTTGTTGAGCATGGCGATGGCGTAGGCGGTGTAAAAGCCCGAGCCATTCATCGTCCCGCCATGCGAGTTGGCCACGGCCTGCTTGCCGTGGCTGGTGAATTCGCGTGCCAGGTCTTCGATTTCCTTGACGGGTACGTTGCACAGGGCGGCGTATTCCTCCAGCGTCTTTTTGTGCGCCTCGGCGCGCAGTTTGACGAATGCGGTGCAAACCTGAATGGGGGCGGACTCTTCGGTAGCGTCAGCGGCCTTGATAGGTGTGAACTCGCGCTCCACGATCAGCTCGGCAGGTGTGGTCACGGTGTGGGCGGCGTGCGTTCCATCGGCCAGTTGCACCACATACACGTCTTCGGCGGGAGTGTTCTCGTCCACGGGCTCGGGCATGGGCAGACCGATATCGGCACCGCGCAGGAACTGGCCAAAGCGCGGGTGCTTGGGCTCGTTGATCAGTAAATGGGTAGCGTTGCTCCACGATGCTTCGCCCACGGCGGCCATGGCGGCGGGGCCGGGCTGGGCCAGGAACTGCTTGTCGTAGCGCTCGTTGTCGATGATCCAGCGGATCAGGCCCATGGCCAGCGCCAAGTCGCTGCCGGGCTTCACAGGCAGCCAGCGGTTGTTGTTGCCCGCGGCCACGCTGGAAGAGGTGGGCAGCATGGGCGAGACGACGACGTATTGGTAGGTGTTCTCGCCGCGCGAGCGGGCCTCGGCCAGCTCGCGGCCCACGCGTTGGAAAGGGTTGCCCGATTGCGCGGGTGAGGTGCCGATAAACAGGCCAAAGCGTGAGTTCTTCCAGTCGGGTTTGCCGTGGGGCATGCCTGCGATGTCGCCCAGGGCTGCACCTGTGCCCACGCGGTAAGTCTGGCCGCAGTAAGAGCCGTGGTTGGACACATTGATGGTGCCGAACGACTGTTTGGCAAAGCGGTTGACCAGCGGTGTGCGGCCTTCGTTGGCGGCCTCGGTCAGCAGCAACTGGTTGGATTTGGGGCCGTATTCGGGATTGGCTTCGTCGATCAGCGTCTTCACATCGCGGATGGCACGCAGGCCGTCAACATGGCCTTCGCCAAACAGGTTGCCGCCTTCGCAGATTTCCTGAACCAGCTCTTCGAGCGTCATGGTCTTCCACTGGCCCGAGCCGCGCGGGCCGACGCGCTTGAGCGGCTTGAGTACGCGGTGCGGAGCTTTCTGGTGCTCCAGCATGGCCGAGCCGCGTGCGCAACTGGTGGCGCGGCCTTCCAGGCCGTTGTCGCCGCCCAGCATGGCGTAGACCTCGCGCACTGGCGTTTCCATGGGCGCGGGGTTGGTGGTGGCCAGCGGGTGGTAGGGGTTTCCGGCGATACGGATGATCTGGTTGTGATCGGTATCGACCCGCACGCGCACGCCGCACTGCGTCCAGCAGCCCAGACACGAGGAGGGGCTGACCACTTGGCCGGGCTGGGTCGTCAGCTTGCCGCTGATGGGGTCGATACGGAATTCGGGCGTCAGCGAGTTGCCGCGCGTGGCGCTTTGGGTGGTTTTGCCCGAGGTGCCGGTGATCAGCCCCTTGGCTCCCTTGGCCACGGTTTCGCCATAGCCGGCGGCAAAAGCAGCCAGACCGCCTGCGACGGCACCGCCGCGCAGCAGCATGCGGCGGCGGCCGGCATCGGTGCGACCGGCATCGATGTGGCCGGCCTCGGTATCTTGTGATTGTTCGGGGGAGAGTCTCTTGTCAGTCATGGTCTTGCCCTGTGAGTGAGGGAAGGGCAAGCGCTGCAGCGGTTCTATGGTTTTGATAGCTGCTAGCGCTTGCGGGTATTGCGTTGTATACGTACTTGGCTTGATTTTTAGGCGGCGCTAGCGGGCTTGCGAGCCGGGAACAGCTCCAGCGCCCAGGTGGCCAGCGCAACCAGTGCCACGCACAGGCCAGCCATGCCCAGCATGCCCATCAGCCCTTCACCGCCCAGAGGCATGCTGTACAGATACAGGCCTGCGCCAAACTTGGGCACGCCCTGCACGCCCATGAACAGTGCCCAGCGGAAGGCCCATGCCGATGCCGCCAGGCCTGCGCCCAGCACCAGGGTGTAGCCTTTGGCTGCCAGACGATGCTCGCCGCGCAGCAGGGCCATCACCACGGCTGCGCCAAACACGGCCGAGCCCAGCATGGAGATGCGCCAGACTGGGAATTCATTGAACAGGCGCACCGCCATGTCAAATGAAGGACTCTGGCCCGCGATCCCGGTAATTCCCCAGGTCAGGGCGCTGGCAATCAGGCCGGTGGCCAGCCACAGGCCCAGATTGCGTAACCCTTGCAGGGCTGCCGCATCAGGCTGCAGGGCTTGGGGCAGAAAGCGGTAGAGCACAAAGCCCATGCCCACGGTGGCCAGCCAGCCGCTGAGTGTCAGATTGATCGGTACCCACAGCGTGTTCCACAGCGGGCGCGAGCGGATGACCATGATTTCGGCGCCCGTGTAGACCACGATGCTGAGTGTGGACAGCACCAGTACAGGCACCAGCAGGCGCATCAACCGGTGCTTGCCCAGCCACCACAGCGCGCACATCAACACGCACAGCCCGACAAACGTGGGCATGAGCACGGCACCCAGGCTCATCCACGACCAGGGTGTGAGGTGGGCATAGAAATGCCAGAAGCGCGCGGGCTGGTGCAGGTCGGCCAGCAGGGCCACAGGTGCGGCAATCGCGCTCACGGCCAGCACCAGTACGGCAGTGGGCAGCAGGCGCTGGAGCAAGCCTCGGGCCGGGCCGAACGCGCAGGCCGAAGTCAGCAGTGCGGCCCCCGTGGCCATGCCGACGAGAAAGAAATACTGCACGGCCCATGGCAGCCATGCTGCTTCGTAGGCCGGGGTCAGGAGTTCAATGATTTGCATGAAGGCACTCCATTCACAGATGTTCGGCAACAAGGCGAACCGAGGCCTGACCATCGACACCGTTCACAAACTCATCGGGCAGGCCGATGTAGAAGACATGCGGCTTGGTCTTCATGCCGGGCTTGAGGACCTTGATCTCGTCCTTGTGAGCATTGATGCGCTGGTTGATTTCGCTGTGTGCGTCGTTCAGGTCGCCAATCACGCGTGCACCGCCCACGCAGCTTTCCACGCAGGCGGGCAGCAGGCCAGCTTCAAGGCGGTGTTCACAGAAGGTGCATTTGTCGGCGGTCTGCGTTTCGTGATTGATGAAGCGTGCGTCGTAGGGGCAGGCCTGCACGCAATAGCCGCAGCCCACGCAGCGCTCGTTGTCGACAAGAACGATCCCGTCGGTGCGCTGAAATGTGGCTTGCACCGGGCACACGGGCACGCACGGCGGTTCGTCGCAGTGGTTGCACAGTCGCGGCAGACTGACCATGGCGGCAGCCGTGTGGCCGGCCTGCTCGATTTCGTACTGCAGCACCGTGGTGCGGAACTGGCCGATGGGGGGCTGGTTTTCGACCGAGCAGCTCACCGTGCAGGCCTGGCAGCCAATGCACTTGCGCATATCGACCAGCATGCCGAAGCGCTTGCCTTCCATGCCGGGTCGGCGTAAGGGCTGAAAGCTGGGGTCGCCGGGCAGCGCTGCGCGGGCGCTGCCCGCAACGCCGAAGCTGGCCGCCATGGCAATCAAGTCCTGCAAGAAACCGCGCTTGGTGGGCGCCGTCACTGCCTGCTGAGGTGTCCGGGCAATGGATGGGGTGCTGCAGGTGCAGGCCGAGTTGCTGGTTGAGCAGTCGGAGAGTTCTCGTTTCTGAAGTGGCATGGCCCTTCCTTTCATCGTCGCACTGGCACCAGAAGACCCCGATGCCTTAAACATAAAAGAGTATTAAATTAATATCTTTTATGTCTAATTGACTATATGAAAGTTGCCGTTTGCGTTACTTGATTTGAGTCAAGTCTTCGCTTGCCCAAGATTTTTCTGCATGGAAATCTCGCAAAAAGATGACTTGCCGCCGAGCATGCAGTCACTTTATTAATGAACTGTTAAGCAATCAGTGTGTTGCCGTATGTAATCCGCGTTACTTGGCGGCAAGTGCTGGAGATCAAGCTATGCATACATGGTGTGCCTGAGCGCATGCTGAGTTCGATCTGCTGCGCCACCGCAAAGGCTGCTGCAGCAAACAGATTGGTTTGGAGCCTTGAGTGGCTTTATATTCCTTGATATGAGGCAGTTTCGTTGCTGTCCGACAGTGCTGCAGGCCCGGGAGTTTCTTGGAGGCGGTGCGTTTTCTGTAAGATGTTCACATGCTGCAGGTTTTATGAGCGGCCGGCCCTGATGCTTGCTGTCTCGCAGCTATCTTGGTGCACTACCAAGTGCATGCGATATTCCAATTTCGTCACATTGAAAGGATCGATATGTCACGCTCTGTTTCCGACGCCGTTTCCACCGCCCAAGACGATCTGGAAAAACTGGTCAGCGATCTGCGTGGTCTGCTGTCCGCCCGTGAACTGGACAAGCTTCCTGAAATCGGCGTGCTTCGTCAGCGCATCGACGACGGCATGGCCAACGTGCGCGAGTCTGCCGTGCGTGCCGCTCAGGATGCCGCTCGTCAGGCACGTGAAGCTGCCGATGTGGCGGATCGTTACGCTCACGACGAACCCTGGCGCGTCGCCGGTGCCGCGCTGGCAGTGGGTGCACTGCTGGGTTTCATGCTGGGTCGCCGCTAAGCATTGCTAAGCTGCAAAAGGACAAGTGCCTGTGAATTTGATTTCACTACTGGGTCTTGATTCCCTGCTGGAGCGCTGGCGTGCCAATCTGAACGAGGCCGCGATTGCGGCCGAAGATCGGGTTGATCTTGCGCAGCTTGAGTGGCAGCAGCACAAGCGCAGCATGCAAGCGCTGGCGGTATTGGCCATTGTGCTGGGCGCGCTCACCGTGGTCGTGCTCATCGTCCTGTCCATGGCTGTGCTCGTGCAGTTCTGGGATAGTGAGCATCGTCAGTTGGTGGCGTGGCTGCTGGTCGGTGGCTGGGTTCTGGTCTGGGGCCTGGGGTTGTGGCGACTGCTGGCAGCTGTCAATCAACTCTCCAGCCCTTTCAAGCTCACGCGGCGCGAGCTCAAATCGGATTGGCAAGCGCTGAAGGAGAGGATTTAGCATGAACGGCATCTCTCCCGATTCGCGATCCGCAGAGTTGGAGCCCGTCAAGCCCGCAGGCATGGATGCTCTGCTTTGGAATGAGGCGACCGCCGAGCAGAAGCTGGTGCTTTTGCGCATTGCTAAGCAACGTGCACGCATCAAGGCCAGGGCTGCGGCCAAGGCGCAGGCGCTTGGCCTGCGCACTACGCAAACTCCGCATGTGGACGCAGAGGCTCCCTTGCCTGAGCGACTGCTGTCTTTTGTTCGCCTGCATCCGCTGGCAACGGCGGCTGCTGGTGGCTTGCTGATGGTCCTGGGGCCACGCAAGCTGATTCGCTGGGGCAGCGCAGCACTGCCCTGGATCCTCAAACTGCAGCAACGTACACGCGGCTGAAGGGTCGTAAAAGAACAGCCCGTCAGGCTCAGGCATGACGGGCTGTTCTTTTTGCGCGGCCAGGCCACGCGTCAAGCTCAGTGCATATGGGCGATGGCCTGGGCTGCTTCGGTGACCAGGTCGGGGCCGCGATAGATCAGGCCGCTGTAGATCTGCACCACATCGGCACCCGCGCGGATCTTGCTCACGGCGTCGGCACCGCTCAGGATGCCGCCCACGCCAATGATGGGAAAGCGGCTGCCAAGGGCTGAGCGCAGCTGGCGAATGATCTGGTTGCTGGCTTCGAGCACGGGCGCGCCGGACAGGCCGCCGGCTTCTTCGGCATGCTGCAGACCCTTGACGGCATCACGGCTGATGGTGGTGTTGGTGGCAATCACGCCATCCATGCCGTGGCGCTCCAGCGTCGCCGCAATCACGCCGACCTGCTCTTCATCGAGGTCGGGAGCGATCTTCACAAACACCGGCGTGCGCTTGCCATGCTGGCTGGAAAGCTGTTCGCGGCGATTGGCGACAGCACCCAGCAGAGCATCCAGCGCCTCATCGCTTTGCAGTGCACGCAGATTCTTGGTGTTGGGCGAGCTGATGTTGACCGTCACATAGTCGGCATGAGGGTACACGCCGTCCAGCGCCTTGATGTAGTCGCTGGTGGCCTCTTCGATGGGGGTTGTGGCGTTCTTGCCGATGTTCAGGCCCAGCAGCATGGCGCCGCCATTGGCGCGCACTTGCGAGCGACGCACATTGGCCAGGAACGCATCCAGGCCTTCGTTGTTGAAGCCCAGGCGGTTGATCAGTGCATTCTTTTCAGGAATGCGGAACATGCGGGGCTTGGGATTGCCGGGCTGGGGGCGGGGCGTGACGGTGCCCACTTCCACAAAGCCGAAACCCATGGCGGCCAGCGCATCGATGCAGCGTGCATTCTTGTCCAGGCCTGCGGCCATGCCCACACGGTTCGGGAACTTGAGGCCGGCCAGCTCGATGGGGTCGCTGATCAGAGGGCGCGCCCAGGCTTTCTGGAGCAAGGTGTTTTGCCCCTTGGCCATGAAGTTCATGGTGAGGTCGTGGGCCGCTTCGGGGTCCATGCCGAAAAGAATAGGACGCGTCAGTGAGTAAGGAATAAGAGACATGGGGATAATCGCAGGATTACCTGGATTTTCCCTCATGACGACATCTGCTGCACCTCTTTCTCAAGATGAACTGAAAACTTTGGTCGGACAAGCTGCCCTGAAATATGTGGTCGCCGGTGAAATTGTGGGCGTGGGCACAGGCTCCACGGTCAATAAGTTCATTGATGCACTGGCCTCCATCAAGGATCAGATTCCTGGCGCCGTCTCCAGCTCCGTGGCCAGTACCGAGCGCCTGAAGGCCCTGGGCATCAAGGTATTCGATGCCAATGAAGTCACCAGCCTGGCTGTCTATATCGACGGTGCCGACGAGATCGACGGCAAGGGCTATATGGTCAAGGGCGGCGGTGCTGCGCTGACGCGCGAGAAGATCGTGGCGGCGCTGGCTCAGCGTTTTGTCTGCATTGCCGATGAATCCAAGCGCGTGCAAGTGCTGGGCAATTTTCCGCTGCCTGTGGAAGTCATCCCCATGGCGGCAGCCCAGATCGCGCGTCGCTTCGAAGCCATGGGCGCTGAAGTGACGGCGCAGATTCGCATGAAGGATGGTGCACCGCTGGTGACCGACAACGGCCAGCATATTCTGGATGTCCGCGGTCTGAAGATCGCCGAGCCACTGGCCTTCGAGTCCGAAGTCAACCAGTGGCCCGGCGTGGTGACCGTCGGCGTGTTTGCCCATCAGAAGGCTGCAGTGTGCCTGCTGGGAACCGCGCAAGGCGTGCAGACGCTGGAATACTAATCAGCAATCTGCTACCAGAAGCCACCTGCTTGTGCAGGTGATTCTTTGTGAAATTGATAGCTGCTAGCGATTGATGCGTAAGCGTTAGAGCCTGATTTCATTGAAAATTCCTGAATCCTAGAAGCGCAAGCCCGCGGGGTTGTCGGGTCTGGGTGCGCCCGGGGCAGGGGCTGCGGGAGCCGTGATGCGTGCAGCGGGACGCTCTGCAGGCTTGGCTGCATCGGTAGCGGCTGGTGCCGGCACGGTCAAGGGCTTGGCAGCGGGGGCTTTGTAGTTCTTCGGCAGCTGGGGCTGCTTGGGGTAGCCGGCAGCGCTCAGGTACTGATCCCAGCTGTCGGCGCCAAAGCCCTTGAGGTGCTGGTTGCCTATGGTGGCAAAGGGCAGGCTGTCCT
The DNA here is from genome assembly GCF_030505195.1 of Comamonas testosteroni. Classification (NCBI taxonomy): domain Bacteria; kingdom Pseudomonadati; phylum Pseudomonadota; class Betaproteobacteria; order Burkholderiales; family Comamonadaceae; genus Comamonas; species Comamonas testosteroni. Next base: position 61,161 of record NZ_CP129672.1, on the reverse strand, counting down.
GTCCGCTGAGCTTTCTGAGCGCTGCAACATCGCTGCTGGTATCTATGGTGCGCTCGTTGAACGGGATGCCGCGACTTTGCAGATGCGACCGAGCCTCGTCGCAGGGACCACAGTCCTTGCCCGTATAAATCATGACGGGGTAGCGGTTGGCAGTCTGGCGCAAGTCGTAAGGAAGCTGTGCGTTGGCCGAAGACGCCGGGCTATCGGCGTTGCTCACGGCTTCGGCGCTGGGCTTGGCGTTGGGGCTGATGGCCCGGTCGGAATAGGTGACCCGCCCGTCGGGACCCACGCTGCGGTAGAGATTCTGAGCCGAGCTGACTCCGCTCGCCAATGCGGCAAAGGCGGCTACAAGCGTCATCAGCAGCAGGGCGTTGCTTGACGTCGGTTTCTCGGCCGAAGGCCGGGCAATAAAAGATCGTGGCATCTCAATCTTGATCAATGTAGTGCAATGAAGAGGTCTGAGGGCGCGAACGCCAATGGGCAGAGCATAGCCTGCATGAAGGACTGTCTGCAGCCAGGCTGCGGTCTGTCTTGATCTGGTCCCGGTGCGCAAGTCAGTCAGTGTCAGTCTAGGCCTTCTGCGCGCAGTCGCCGGCATGAAAAAGCGCCCATGAAGGGCGCTTTGGGGGAAGCGGCAGCAGAAGACTCAGGCCGCCTGACTCATTCCTTGATGGCGCAGCAGCGCGTCAATCTGCGGCTCGCGGCCACGGAAGGCCTTGAAGGACTCCATGGCGGGGCGGCTACCGCCGGCTTCCAGAATCGACTCGCGGTACTTGCGGCCGGTTTCTGGGTTGGGTGAGCCGTCAGCAAGCACGGTTTCTTCAAAAGCCGCATAAGCGTCCGCGCTCAGGACCTCGGCCCATTTGTAGCTGTAGTAGCCAGCGGCATAGCCACCGGCAAAGATATGGCTGAAGGTGTGGGCCATGCGGTTGTAGGCCGGCGATTGCAACACGGACACCTCGGCGCGCACCTGGTTTAGCAGCGCCATGAAGTCGTCTGCTGGGTTGTGCTCGGTGTGCAGCAACATGTCGAACAGCGCGAACTCGATCTGGCGCAGGGTCTGCATGCCGGACTGGAAGTTCTTGGCGGCAATCATCTTGTCGTACAGCGTGCGGGGCAGGGCCTCGCCCGTGTCCACATGGGCGGTCATGTGCTTGAGCACATCCCATTCCCAGCAAAAGTTTTCCATGAACTGGCTGGGCAGTTCGACCGCATCCCATTCCACGCCGGCAATGCCCGAGACATCGCGCTCGTTGACCTGCGTGAGCATGTGGTGCAGTCCGTGGCCGGTTTCGTGGAACAGGGTGATCACGTCATCGTGTGTGAGCAGTGCGGGCTTGCCGTCCACGCCGGACGCGAAATTGCAGACCAGATGGGCCACAGGTGTTTGCAGCTGATGGGTGTCGGGGCGCAGCCAGCGCGTGCGCACATCGTCCATCCAGGCGCCGCCGCGCTTGCCCTTGCGCGCCTGAGGGTCCAGATAGAACTGGCCGACCAGCTGAGGGCCTTGTTCGGTGGAGCGCTCGATCCGGTAAAACTCCACGCAGGGGTTCCAGACCGGAGCTTCATCGCGGCGGATGGAGACTTCGAACAGGGTTTCGACAATCTTGAACAGGCCGGCCAGCACCTTGGGGGCCGGAAAGTACTGCTTGAGCTCCTGCTCGCTGAAGGAATAGCGGGCTTCCTTGAGCTTTTCGCCGATGAAGGCCCAGTCCCAGGGCTGTGGGTCGGCAATGCCGAGCTCAACCTTGGCAAAGGCACGCAGATCGGCCGCATCTTTTTCGGCATAGGGGCGGGCACGTTGCGCCAGATCACGCAGAAAGTCCGTGACCTGCTGGGGCGAATCGGCCATCTTGGGTACGACCGATACCTCGCCGAAGTTCTTGTAGCCCAGCAACTGCGACTCTTCCAGGCGCAGGGCCAGGATTTCCTTCATCACTGCGGTGTTGTCAAAGCGTTTGCCGTCACCCTCGGCCTGCTCGGAAGCTCGGGTCACATAAGCCTGATAGATCTTCTCGCGCAGTGCGCTGCTCTTGGCAAACTGCATCACCGGCAGATAGCTGGGCATCTTCAGCGTCAGCTTGTAGCCTTCCTTGCCATCGGCTTCGGCGGCGGCCTTGGCCGCGGCGATTACATCGGCCGGAACACCGTCCAGCTCGTCAATCTTGGCGTAGTAGGCAAAGGCATCGGTGGCGTCCAGTGCGTTCTCGCTGAATTTTTGGGCCAGCTCGGCCGAGCGCGCTTGAATCTGTGCAAAGCGTTCCTTGGCAGCGCCCTGCAGTTCGGCGCCCGAGAGCACAAAGCCACGCATGGCATGGTCCCAGGCGGCACGCTGTTCCTTGTTAAGGCTGGCCGGGTCAATGGCCTTGTACTTGGCGTACAGGCGTTCATCGGCGCCCAGATTGGTCCAGAACTCGGTGACTTTTGGCAGGGCGTCGTTATAGGCCGCGCGCAACTCGGGGGTGTCGGCCACGCTGTTGAGGTGGTTGATGGCCGACCAGGCAGTGCCAAGCTTTTCGGTCGCCACATCCAGCACGGCAGAGATGGCTTCCCACTGTGCGGGGAAGTCCGGTGCAACCACGGTCTCCAGCGCCTCGCTGGCACGGGCCAGCAAAGTGTCGATGGCGGGTGCCACATCCGCAGGCTGAATGCGGTCAAACAAGGGCAGGGAGGAGGATTCGAGAAGTGGATTGCTCATGCTGTATTAAGTGCCGGCAAGGTCGGGAAAATCAAGCGCTCTCAGGGTATTTATTGCTATCGCCTTCATAGCGTCAGCCTGTGGTCAGAAGCGTACTTGCGCCAGGGTAGTGTGCAAGCGCCACCGCGCAGCAAAGCTGTCGTCCCTCTCGGTCGCTCATAGCCAGAGAGGGAGGAGCCGCAGAGCGGCTCGGAGGGAGTTAGCCAGCTGCGCGCTCTGCCGATTCCATGGTGTTGACCAGCAGCATGGTAATTGTCATGGGGCCGACACCACCGGGCACAGGGGTGATGTAGCCGGCTACTTCCTTGACTCCGTTGAAGTCGACATCGCCGCACAGCTTGCCTTCGGCGTTGCGGTTCATGCCCACGTCGATGACCACGGCACCGGGCTTGACCATGTCGGCGGTCAGCACATCCACCTTGCCCACGGCCGCGACGATGATGTCGGCCTGGCGCGTCATGGCGGCCAGATCGGCGGTGCCGCTATGGGTGACGGTGACCGTGGCGTTGGCGGCCAGCAGCATCATGGCCATGGGCTTGCCCACGATGTTGGAGCGGCCGATGACCACGGCATGCTTGCCGCGCAGATCCTTCATGCCGATGGATTCCAGCATCTTCATGCAGCCATAGGGCGTGCAGGCCTTGAAGCCGACTTCGCCGACCATCAGTGCGCCGGCGCTGGCCACGTGGAAGCCATCCACATCCTTGGTGGGGGAAATAGTTTCGATGACCTTGTGGTCGTCAATGTGCTTGGGCAGGGGCAGTTGCACCAGAATGCCGTGAATGCTGGGGTCGTTGTTCAGCGCTTCGACACGTGCCAGCAGTTCGGCTTCGGTCATGGAGGCGTCGTACTTCTCCAGCACCGAGTGGAAGCCCACGTCTTCGCAGGCCTTGACCTTGTTGCGCACATAGACCTGGGAAGCCTGGTTGTCGCCCACCAGAATCACGGCCAGGCCGGGCGTGATGCCCTTGACCTTGAGCGCTGCCGCGCGTGTGGCGACTTCCTTGCGCAGTTGTTCGGAGAGGGCTTTGCCGTCGATGAGTTGGGCTGTCATTGCTGGAGTACCAATAAAAAATGCTGCTAGCCCTTGAAGTACAAGCACTAGCAGCTATCAGAATAGGAGTTGGCTAAAGCGCGAGGCCTGGCCAGTGCTCCCTGGATTATCTCGCGATTGGAATGGCTTCCAATTTCGCGGGGAGCACTTAATTGACGGCAGCCGCCGCCTTGGCCGCAGCGCTGGTCTGGCCCTGGCCCAGTGCGATCTTGAGCAGGTCGGCCACGGTGTTGGCGTTGAGCTTTTCCATGATGTTTGCGCGGTGTGCTTCCACGGTCTTGATGGAGATGCCCAGATCGTCGGCGATCTGCTTGTTCAGGCGGCCGGCGACGATGCGCTCGAGCACCTGGGCTTCGCGGCCCGTGAGCTTGGCCAGCAGCGCATCGCGGCTGGCGGCCTGCTGGTGGCCGGTAAAGGCTTCGCGAGCATGATCCAGCATGCGCTCGACCAGACCCAGCAGCTCTTCTTCGTTGAAAGGCTTCTGGATGAAGTCCAGTGCGCCTTTCTTCATAGTGTTCACAGCCATGGGCACATCGCCGTGACCGGTGATGAAGACGATGGGCAGAGGAGACTTGCGCTCGATCAGTCGGTCCTGCAGTTCCAGGCCGGTCATGCCGCCCATGCGGATGTCGACGATCAGGCAGGCAACTTCACGGGGGTCGTAGCGCGACAAAAAGGTCTCGGCTGAGTCAAAGCAACGCACTCGGTAGTCTTTGCCTTCCAGCAGCCATTGCAGCGAATCACGGACTGCTTCGTCGTCGTCAACTACGTAAACAGTGCCTTTTTTGGGAATCAAACTCATGCAATCGTCCTCTTTATGGGTTCGCTTGTCGTGGTGAGTGTTGTCGTCTCCACACCCGTTGCCAACGGCAGCCAGAATGAGAACCGGCAACCAATGACTTCGCTTCCATTGTAGAGGTTCTCGGCATGCATTCGACCCTGATGTGATTCGACAATCGAGCGGCAAAGGTTCAGGCCTATGCCCATGCCTTCGCTCTTGGTGGAGAAGAAAGCTTCGAACAAGTGTTCCAACACTTCCGGCGGCAGGCCCTTGCCCGTGTCTTCCACGGTGAACTCCACACCCGGCAGGCTTTCATAGATCTGGGGGCGCACGCGCAGTTCCACATTGCGTTGACCCAGCGGGCGGTCGGACATATCAATCGACTCAGCACTGTTTTTCATCAAATTGATGAGAACCTGCTCGATAAGGATGGCATCGGCCATTACCGGCGGCATGCGTTCAGCAATATGCGAGGTCAACTGCACATTGCGGCGGCGCAACTCGATGCCGGCCAGCTCCAGAGCCTCACTCACCATCTCGCCTACCTGGGCCAGTGTGCGATTGGGCTCGCTCTTTTTTACAAAGGAGCGGATGCGCTGAATGATCTGTCCGGCACGCTGGGCCTGATGTGCCGTCTTTTCTAGCGCAAATTTCATCTGTTCCGGCGTGAGAGTGCCGTTTTCCAGGCGTGTCAGCATGCCCGAGCTGTAATTGCTGATGGCGGTCAGGGGCTGGTTGAGCTCGTGGGCCACGCTGGATGCCATCTCACCCATGGTGATGAGGCGGCTGGCGGACTGGGCTTTTTCGGCCTGTGCTGCCGCCTGCTCCTCGGCCAGGCGGCGCTGCGTGATGTCGGTGGCAATCACCATCTGGGCCAGACGGCCGTCCACCCAGCTCAGATAACGTGAGCGGACTTCCAGCCATTTGCCTAGGCTGGGCACGAAGATTTCGGCGTTCTCGCTGCGTGCGGCAGTCAGTGTGTCCGTGGGCAAGCCCATGAGGCCGTCCTCGTTCTCGGCTTCGGGCTGGTGGCGAATCGGCAGCTTGCCGGCCTGGGCCACCAGCTGCAGATGCCCTTCGGTGTGCGAGCCAAACCACTGGCGGTAGAGCTTGTTGGCAAACAGCAGCTCGGCACTGCCCAGAGGGGCCACGGAAACTGAGGCATCCAGCGCTTCCAGCACAATAGTGAAGCGCTCGTAAGAGGCGGAAAGCTGTTCGCGAATCCGGTTGGGTTCGGTAATGTCCGTCATGGATGACATCCACCCCGTATGCTGGCCATGGGCATCAATCAGCGGCGATACATACAGGCGAGCGTCAAACAGGCTACCGTTCTTGCGCTTCACACGAACCTGAAAGCCGCCGACTATGGTCTTGCCCGACAGCTCCTCACGCAGTTGGGAATGCAGATTGTCGTAGTCGTTATCGGGCCAGTAGGAATAAGGCGGAACCTGGCCGACCAGATCCTTCTCGCTCCAGCCCGTCATCTGGCAGAAGGCCGCGTTCACATAGGTGATGCGGCCGTGCAGATCCAGTGCTCGCATGCCGGTCAACACTGAATTTTCCATGGCGCGGCGGAAGTTGGTCTCGGCCACCAGGGCCTCCTGGGCACGCTGACGGCGGCGCGTGTGGCGCCAGGTGGCCAGCAGCAGCCATGCCGTCATGGCCGACAACGTGCCCACCAGCCAGAACAGGCCGCTGCCGACAACGCCCAGCGAAGTCTGATAGGCCTGGGCGCGCATCATCAGTGCCGTGCCCACGGGGGAGACGGGCACTTCGTATTCATTTGCAATGGCACGCCAGTGCAGCAACTCGGTAGGCGTCTTGCGCGGTGCCAGCGGAGTGCCGGCCAGCACATGGTTGTCGGCATCGCGCATGGTGATGGCGTAACGGGCCATCACTTCCGTGGGCGTGCCATAGCGCAGCAGGCTGTCGACCGAAAACTCGGCCAGCAGCTCGCCCTGGTAGCGGCTGTTGGCGCTGATGGGCACGTGCAGCTGCAGCAGTGGCGGCAACTCATTGGGCTGGGCTTTTTCCTGCACATAGATGGGCTGCAGCATCTCGCGGGCCTGTTCATAGGCTTGGAGGGTTTCGCCCTGATGCAGGCCTTCGCCAACGGCACGCAGCTGATCCGTGGCCACTGTGGGGGCGGACTGGCTGTACACAACCTGACGCTTGTCGTTGATCCAGGTGATGGATTGCAGCTCGGGGTACTGGCTGATCAACGCCTCGGTGTGGCCGTCAAAGTCGGCTTTGCGCATCTCGCGGTTGCCGATGTCCCGGGCCATGCGCATCAGTTGCTCCTGGCGCTCCAACAGGCGCAGGCGCACGCGCTGCTGGGCGTATTCCACATCGCGGCGCAGTGCCTCCTGCTCGCGATCCACTTCTTCCGTGCGCAAATACCAGAACGACGCAATGATTGCAGCCATGAACATCAGCACCGATGCCAGCGGCGCGAGCGCGGCATAGCGATCCTGCCGTGTCGGCGACAGGCTGCGCCACCAGCTACGCCACCAGCGTACAGGGGATGCAACGGATTGCGCGCTTTTTACGTCCTCTTTTTCTCGTTCGTGATTGCTTGTTTGCATGCCTCCAGTGTAGGGGAGAGACCTAGTGGAATCTGCGACTATTTCTGTCGCGTAAAAGACAATCTATAGAGGCTTCACTGTATGTGCATTTGCAGCATTTTTTTATATAGTGAAATCACAAAGCACAATTTGAAATTCAAAAAAAATGTGCGAAACTTGCCAGCGATCGACACAGTGAATCGGTTTAATCCGGGGAGCACCCGAAGGTGCTGTGCCATGCGTTATGCGGTGTGGCGCTTGCCGCACCCGGTTGACGCTGCACTCACTGCTTCGTGATAAAGCTACCCCCTCTCGAAGGAGACACTCACAATGACAGCTCAGACTGATCCCAAAGGCGCTGGCTTGCCTGCCGGCCTGGACCAACAAGAATCGCGCGAGTGGATGGACGCCCTCTCTGCGGTGATCGACCGCGAAGGTGCGGACTATGCCCACAAGCTGATTGAGGATCTGCTTGAACACGCTCGCCAGAACAGCGTGGACATGCCTTTCTCGGCCAATACCGGCTACGTGAACACCATCGAAGCTGACCAGGAAGCCAAGTGCCCTGGCAACCTCGAAATCGAAGGCCGTCTGCGCGCCTACATGCGCTGGAACGCCATGGCGATGGTGGTCAAGGCCAACCGCTTGCACCCCGCTGACGGTGGTGACCTGGGTGGTCACATCGGCTCCTTCGCATCGCTGGCCAATATGTTTGCGGCCGGCTTCAACCATTTCTGGCACGCCGAGAACGAAAACCACGGCGGCGACTGCCTGTACATCCAGGGTCACGTCTCGCCCGGCATCTACGCCCGCGCATACCTGGAAGGCCGTATCTCCGAAGAGCAACTGCTGAATTTCCGCCAGGAAGTGGACGGCAAGGGTCTGTCGAGCTACCCCCACCCCAAGCTGATGCCCGACTTCTGGCAGTTCCCCACGGTGTCCATGGGCTTGGGCCCGCTGATGGCCATCTACCAGGCTCGCTTCCTGAAGTACCTGCACGCCCGCGGCATTGCCAACACCGAAAACCGCAAGGTCTGGGTGTTCTGCGGCGACGGCGAAATGGACGAAGTGGAATCCCTGGGCGCGATCGGTCTGGCCGCTCGTGAAAAGCTGGACAACCTGGTCTTCGTCATCAACTGCAACCTGCAGCGCCTGGACGGCCCTGTGCGCGGCAACGGCAAGATCATCCAGGAACTGGAAGGTGAATTCCGCGGCTCTGGCTGGAACGTCATCAAGCTGATCTGGGGCAAGGGCTGGGACGAGCTGCTGGCCAAGGACAAGGACGGCGTGCTCAAGAAGATCATGATGGAGTGCAACGACGGCGACTATCAGGCCATGAAGGCCAACGATGGTGCCTACGTGCGCAAGCATTTCTTCGGCCGCGATCCCCGCGCTCTGAAGCTGGTCGAGCACATGTCCGACGACGAAATCTGGAATCTGCGCCGCGGTGGCCACGATTCGCAGAAGGTCTACGCTGCTTTCGCCGCTGCCAACACTGCCCAAGGTCAGCCTACCGTGCTGCTGGTCAAGACCGTCAAGGGCTTTGGCATGGGCAAGATTGGTGAAGGCAAGAACAACGTTCACCAGACCAAGAAGCTGAGCGACGAGGACATCAAGGCCTTCCGCGACCGTTTCAACATCCCAATTCCTGACAGCCAGATCGCTGACATCCCCTTCTACAAGCCGGCCGACGATACGCCGGAAATGAAGTACCTGCACGAGCGCCGCAAGGCTCTGGGTGGCTACCTGCCACACCGCCGTCAGGAAGCCGACGAGAAGTTCACTGCTCCTTCGCTGGACACCTTCAAGGCGATTCTGGAGCCCACACCCGAAGGCCGTGAAATCTCCACGACCCAGGCTTATGTGCGTTTCCTGACGCAGCTGCTGCGCGACAAGAACATCGGCCCCCGCGTGGTGCCCATCCTGGTGGACGAAGCCCGTACCTTCGGTATGGAAGGCCTGTTCCGTCAGATCGGTATCTACAACCCTGCTGGTCAGCAATACACCCCGGTCGACAAGGATCAGGTGATGTACTACCGCGAAGACAAGGCCGGTCAGATTCTGCAGGAAGGCATCAACGAAGCCGGCGGCATGTCCAGCTGGATCGCTGCAGCCACCAGCTACAGCCATAGCAACCGGGTCATGATCCCGTTCTATGTGTACTACTCGATGTTTGGCTTCCAGCGCATCGGCGACCTGGCCTGGGCAGCGGGCGACCTGCAAGCGCGCGGCTTCCTGCTGGGCGGCACTTCGGGTCGTACCACGCTCAACGGCGAAGGTCTGCAGCACGAAGACGGTCACAGCCACATCCTGGCCAACACCATCCCCAACTGCGTGTCCTATGACCCCACCTTCGCTCACGAAGTGGCAGTCATCATGCAAGACGGCCTGCGCCGCATGGTGCAGAACCAGGAAAACATCTTCTACTACATCACCCTGCTGAACGAGAACTATCCCATGCCAGGCCTGGAAGCCGGCACGGAAGAGCAGATTCTCAAGGGCATGTACATGGTCAAGCCTGGTCAGAAGGTTCCCGAGAGCGGTCTGCGCGTGCAACTGCTGGGCTCCGGCACCATCCTGCGCGAATCGTTTGCGGCGCAAGAGCTGCTGGAGCAGGACTGGGGCGTTGCTGCCGACGTCTGGAGTTGCCCATCGTTCAACGAACTGACCCGCGAAGGCCAGGACGTGGAGCGCTTCAACATGCTGCACCCCCTGGAAGCCGCCAAGGTTCCTTTCGTGACGCAACAGCTGGCTGGTCATGCAGGTCCGGTGGTCGCATCGACCGACTACATGAAGGCCTACGCCGAGCAGATCCGTCCTTTCATGCCCAAGGGCCGTACCTACAAGGTGCTGGGTACCGACGGCTTCGGCCGTTCGGACTTCCGCTCCAAGCTGCGCGAGCACTTCGAAGTCAACCGTCACTACATCGTCGTGGCTGCACTGCGCGGTCTGGCTGATGAAGGCAAGATCAACGCCACGACCGTGGCCGAAGCGATCAAGAAGTACGGTATCAACACCGACAAGATCAACCCGCTGTACGCCTAAGAACGGGAGATATCGAACATGGCATTGACAGACATCAAAGTCCCCGACATCGGCGACTTCTCCGAAGTTGGCGTGATCGAAGTGCTGGTCCAGGTGGGTGACACCATCAAGGTCGAGCAGTCCCTGCTGACCGTGGAGTCCGACAAGGCTTCCATGGAGATCCCTTCCAGCCACGCTGGCGTGGTCAAAGAGATCAAGGTCGCGTTGGGCGACAAGGTCAAGGAAGGCTCCGTGATCGTGGTGCTGGAAACCGCTGACGCGGCCCCTGCACCGGCTGCGGCTGCTCCAGCTCCCGTGGCTGCAGCACCTGCGCCCGTGGCCGCCGCTCCTGTGGCTGCTGCACCGGTTGCTTCTGTTGCATCCGCGCCTGCTGCCTCGTCCACCGTGGACCTGAAGATCCCCGATATCGGTGACTTCAAGGACGTAGCCGTGATTGAAATGCTGGTCAAGGTGGGCGACACCGTGGCCGTTGAGCAATCGCTGTTCACTGTCGAGTCCGACAAGGCTTCGATGGAAATTCCATCGCCCTCAGCCGGCACCATCACCGCGCTGAGCATCAAGCTCGGCGACACCGTCAACATCGGTGACGTGGTCGGTCAGATCACGGTGCGGGGCGCTGCGCCCGCTGCCGCTCCTGTGCAAGCTGCCGCCCCCGCGGCTGCACCCGCTCAGGCCGCTGCACCTGTGGCTGCTGCTCCTGTTGCCTCCGCCCCCGTGGCATCTGCTTCTGTGGCTGCTCCTGCGCACAATCCCACCGTGGCTCCCTCGGGTCAGCTGCCCCACGCATCACCTTCGGTGCGCAAGTTCGCTCGTGAACTGGGCGTTCCTCTGGCAGAAGTCAAGGGTTCAGGCAACAAGGGCCGCATCACGGCAGAAGATATCCAGTCCTTCACCAAGTCGGTGATGGCCGGTGCCGTGCAGACCCTGGCTCAGCAGGCTGTGGCTCCCAAGTCTTCCGGCGGCAACGTCGGCGTTCTGGAAGTGCTGGCCTGGCCCAAGGTCGACTTCGCCAAGTTTGGCGCTGTCGAGCGCAAGGAACTGTCGCGCATCAAGAAGATCTCAGGCGCCAACCTGCACCGCAACTGGGTGGTCATCCCTCACGTCACCAACAATGACGAGGCCGACATCACCGAGCTGGAAGCCTTCCGCGTTTCGACCAATGCCGAAAGCGCCAAGGCCAAGAGTGATGTCAAGGTGACGATGCTGGCTTTCGTGATCAAGGCCGTGGTGGCTGCGCTGAAGAAGTTCCCCGAGTTCAACGCATCTCTGGACGGCGACACCCTGGTCTACAAGCAGTACTTCAACATCGGTTTTGCCGCTGACACGCCGAACGGCCTTGTCGTTCCCGTGCTCAAGGACGCCGACAAGAAGGGCATTCTGCAGATCAGCCAGGAAATGGGCGAGCTGGCCAAGAAGGCCCGCGACGGCAAGCTGGGCGCTGCGGACATGCAAGGCGGTTGCTTCTCGATTTCGTCTCTGGGCGGCATCGGCGGCACCAACTTCACGCCCATCATCAATGCGCCTGAAGTCGCCATCCTGGGTCTGTCCAAGGGTGCCATGAAGCCTGTGTGGGACGGCAAGCAGTTCGTGCCGCGCCTGATGCTGCCTCTGTCGCTGTCGTACGACCACCGCGTCATCGACGGTGCAGCAGCCGCACGCTTCAACGCCTATTTGGGCGCTGTGCTGGCTGACTACCGCCGCATCCTGCTGTAAGCAGCTGACAGGCCAGCCGATTTTTAGCGAAATCGGCCTGTAGCGCTTATCTGAAATGCGCAAGCAGCTATCTTTTTAGATGCCTTGCGCTTCACCTTGCCAGCCCATGAGTGAGATGAAGAACCTGAGACAGCATCCCATCGAGCACCTGCGTGGCGTCATCCCCGGTATCCGGCCCTTTCCGGATGCGGCTGACGTCTTCGCCGAGCCGGTCGAGAAGTACGCACGGCATTTTCTGCCGCTAGTCAGCATCGACTTGGCGCTGCTCGACGATGCCTGGAGTGGGCCGATCCATCTCGTCGCTCCTTGCGAGCCCTACGAAGGGCAAGTCGGGGAGTGGGGCGGTCAGGAGTTTGGCAACGCGCTGCTCAAGCCTGACTGGCTGGCTTTCAAGCTCAACGAACAAGGCAGGTACGAGCTGCTGGGCGACTGGCGCTACTTCATGCTGGAGCAGGATAGGGCCGACTGGGCGGAAAAATCGCTCGACTGGCGCGAGGTGCGCACCCAGCATCGTGAACTGGTCAAACTGGGCGTGGAGCCGCCGTTTGAACTGTACCAAGAGTCCAAGTACTCATGGTGCGATGTGATGGAGCTGCATTACGCAATCCAGCACGCGGCATATGAGCAGGCCAGGCGGGACTTCCTGGCCCATGGCTGGAAGGCTGCGAACGAGTGGGATGATTTCACTGAGGTTGCCAAGCTGCCACTGTATGAGCCAGGCACCGATTGCTACGAAACCACCTCCGGGCGCTATCTGCTCGGCGTGCTGGGGGGGCCATCCTGGGGCGGCAACTGGAGCAATCTGACCAATGAGCTGCTGAGCGGTACCGGCACGGATGATGGTATTCACCCCATCCACCCAGAAACCGGCGCGCACTTCGAGTTCATCTGCAGTGCCAATGCCGATGCTTTTGCCGCAAGCGGCACCGAAACCCTGCTGTTCTACGAGCCTGAAAGCCGTACCGTATTGCTGACTTTTGACTGGAGCTAAGGCGTCAGCCGCCAGGCTTCAACCCGGAAATACCGTTTTCAGCTGCCCGAGCGAATCAGGCGGCACAGAGACAAAAACCAAGATAGGAGCGCATATGAGCCTCATCGATATCAAGGTGCCCAATATTGGCGACTTCGCCGAAGTGGGCGTGATCGAACTGCTGGTCAACCCCGGTGATACCGTGGCCGTGGACCAGTCCCTCATCACTGTGGAGAGCGACAAGGCCTCCATGGAGATTCCTTCCAGCCATGCTGGCGTCGTGAAGGAAATTAAGGTCAAGGTCGGCGACAAGGTTGCCGAAGGCTCCATCGTACTGTCGCTGGAAGCCGCAGGCGGTGCTGCCGCTCCTGCACAGGCTGCTGCAGCCCCTGCGCCCGCCGCAGCAGCTCCCGCACCTGTGGCCGCCCCCGTGGCTGCCGCTCCTGCCCCTGTGGCCAGCAACTTTGCCGGCACCGTGGACATGGACTGCGACGTGGTCGTCATCGGCGGTGGCCCTGGCGGCTACTCGGCAGCCTTCCGTGCAGCCGACCTGGGCTTGAAGGTCGTGCTGGTCGAGCGCTACGCCACCCTGGGCGGCGTATGCCTGAACGTGGGTTGCATTCCTTCCAAGGCTCTGCTGCATGTGGCTGCGGTCATGGACGAGGTCAAGCACCTGGAAGTGGCGGGCGTGAAGTTTGCCGCTCCTGAAGTGAACATCGACCAGCTGCGCGGCCACAAGGAAAAGGTCATCGGCAAGCTGACCGGCGGTCTGGGCCAGATGGCCAAGATGCGCAAGGTCACCGTCGTGCGCGGCTACGGCAACTTCGTTTCGGCCAACCACATCGAAGTCGAAGAAACCACCGGTTCCGGCCAGGAAAAGACCGGCAGCAAGAAGATCGTTCAGTTCAAGAACGCCATCATCGCTGCAGGCTCGCAAGCTGTGCATCTGCCCTTTATGCCCAAGGACCCCCGCGTAGTCGATTCCACCGGCGCCCTGGACCTGAAGGAAGTGCCCAAGCGCATGCTGATTCTGGGCGGCGGCATCATCGGCCTGGAAATGGGCACCGTCTACAGCACACTGGGCGCACGACTGGACGTGGTGGAAATGATGGACGGCCTGATGCAGGGCGCTGACCGCGATCTGGTCAAGGTCTGGCAGAAGATGAACGCGCCACGTTTCGACAACATCATGGTCAACACCAAGACAGTGGGGGCCGAAGCCACGCCTGAAGGCATCAAGGTCACGTTCGCACCTGCCAAGGATGGCGTCACCGTGCCCGAACCTCAGACCTATGACCTGGTTCTGCAAGCCGTGGGCCGCACGCCCAATGGCAAGAAGATCAGCGCCGAAAAGGCTGGCGTGGCCGTGACCGACCGCGGCTTCATCGACGTCGACATCCAGATGCGCACCAACGTGCCCAACATCTTCGCGATCGGCGACATCGTGGGTCAGCCCATGCTGGCGCACAAGGCCGTGCACGAAGCGCACGTCGCCGCTGAAGTCATCGCCGGCGAGCTGCAAGGCAACAAGGAACTGGCTTCCGCTGCATTCAACGCCCGCGTGATTCCTTCGGTCGCCTACACAGACCCCGAAGTGGCGTGGGTGGGTCTGACAGAAGATCAGGCCAAGGCACAAGGCATCAAGGTCAAGAAGGGCCTGTTCCCCTGGGCCGCCTCCGGCCGTGCCATCGCCAACGGCCGCGACGAAGGCTTTACCAAGCTGCTGTTTGACGACTCCCCCGAAGCCCACGGCCATGGCCGCATCCTGGGCGGCGGCATGGTCGGCACGCACGCGGGCGACATGATTGGTGAAATCGCCCTGGCCATTGAAATGGGTGCCGATACCGTGGACATCGGCAAGACCATCCACCCCCATCCAACCCTTGGCGAGTCCATCGGTATGGCGGCCGAAGTGGCGCACGGCTCCTGCACGGACGTGCCACCTGCGCGCAAGTAGGTGTAGAGATCAGGTCTCAGGACCTGTTCAAAAACAAAGGCAGCCTTCGGGCTGCCTTTTTTATTTTGATGGCTGCTTGCGCTTTAAATTTGGTTCATCGCGCATTACCGGGGAATGCTGCCCGAATCTTCAGAAAGAAGTAGTCCTGATCGCGGTAGCCATAGGCCCGGCGCTTGATGACCTTGATGGTGTTGTTGATGCCCTCCACAACACTTGTGTTCAACGGATGCCTGCATCGGGCGATGATCCCGTGCAGGTAGCTTTGCAAGCGCTGAGCGAAGGTGCTCAGTGCGGCAATGCCGCTTTGATGGGCTTGATCACACCAGTGCCGCCAGGCGCGATGCGCCCAAGTCGCACGACGGTAGAACCACAACTGTTTGAGCTCGTCGCGCAAGACGTATACCGTCATCAATGGTTGATTGGCCGCCAGCAGTTCCTTGAGTTGCACTGCTTGTTGAGGCTGCAGCTTGTTGCGATTGCGCAGCAGCAGCCAGCGGCTGGATTTGAGCACCTTACGTGCTGAGGGCTGTTGGCGCAGCAGGTTGGCCTGATCGACACGCACTCGGTCGATAACCTCCCGGCCATACTTGGCCACGACATGGAACAGGTCATAGACGATCTCGGCGTTAGGGCAGTGTGCCTTAATCTCCAGCTCGTAAGCCGTAGTCATGTCGATAGCAACTGCGCGAATGCGCTGGGCAACGCCAGCGGGCAACTGCTCGAAGAACTGGCGGGCCGTCTCGCGTGAGCGCCCTTGCCCCACCCACAGCACCTGCCGGCTGATGGGGTCGACGACGACTGTGGCGTAGCGATGGCCCTTGTGCAGCGCAAACTCGTCCATCGCCAGGTACTCGATCTGATCCCATTGCGGCTGCGCAGTGTTGGCCAGCAGCAAGGCTTTGTCGATGGACTTGACGGTGTGCCAGCCCAGATCGAAGAAGGCCGCTACCGCCTTGATGCTGCTGCTGCGAAGCAACTGGCTGCACGCCTGCGCCAGACGGTCTGTGACGCGCTGGTAGCGAACGAGCCAGCTGAGCTTCTCCAGGTGCGGGCCACCACAGCTATCGCACCACAGACGCCGACGCGGCACATGCAGCACCACCCTGTACTCGAACAGTACCAGATCGCGCACGCGCCATGTCGTGGTCTCATGGACTTGGCAGCACTGCGCACCGCAGCGCTCGCAATGCATGACGCTGGCCTGCGGCTTCAGATAAATCGACACGGTGCGGCTATCGCCCTGGGGCCACTGCACACGTTCAACCACGTAGCCCTCCCAGCCGCCAAGAGCCTGCAATAACTTCGAGTCCAGCATTTGATTTGTTCTCCGATGTCAGTGTCGTTGCCATCAGATTACAAAACGAACGGGCTTATCTCCACGAAATTCCTCGATGAACCTTAAATTTCCCGAGCGGGAAATATGTATTCAAATCAACTGCAACAAGTCAAAAATTTCCTGATCGGGAAATTTTCATAACTTCAAAACTTCATAGCTGCTTGCGCTTGATAAATATGCGCTTGAGCTTGATTTGACCGATATTGGATGCTGTTGATTTCAGTGCTCGCCTCAAAACCGCCCCTTGATGGAGACAACCATGCCTAGCTCTGGTCTCGATTTTTCCCAACCGCTCCAAGCAGCCTGCCACTGCGGCGCAGTGCGTTTTACCGTTCTTTTAAGCGACGGCCTGAACACCGTGCGGCGCTGCAATTGCTCGTTTTGCCGCATGCGCGGGGCCGTGGCGGTGTCGGCTGATTTGAGCGGAATCGAGGTGCTGCAGGGGCAGGACGCGCTGACGCTCTACCAGTTCAACACCGGGCAGGCCAAGCATTTCTTTTGCAAGCATTGCGGCATCTATACCTTCCATCAGCGACGCTCGTCGCCGCATCAGTACGGTGTGAATGTGGCTTGCATTTCGGGCATGAGCCCGTTTGACTTTGCCGAGGTGGTGGTGAGCGAGGGGCGCTCGCACCCCAACGACCGCAGCGCAGGCGCTGCTGGAGGCAAGTCTGTGGCGGCAGGCTGGCTGCGTTATGAGGCCAATCCGTTTACCGAGGCACAGCTCAAAGAGTAAATCTAATAGCAATAAGAACTTACTAAATAAATGCCAGAGGTCTTTTTTGCTGAACTTCAGTGTCTGATGGTTATTGGCTGAGTCTCAGCGGAGTTTGAGGCGTTCATTGAAAGATAAAACTCTTCTGAATCCTAAATTGAGGTAAGTGATAGGGGCCGCTGATAGATCCTCTTGTTTGCAGAGGTCCAGAAAAGCTGGGAAGGCTTTGATGTAGTCCTGCTTTTTCTTTTGCGAGTGACCCCCTGCACAGCAAGTGCATCGTTGGCATTCATGAGGATGGGTATTGCTGAATTTTAAGAATTACCTGATTTCTTTCCGTTTGCTTCACAGATATAAGGTCGATTGCAGCCATCCGTCTTTCTAGACAAGCATGGCATTGAAATGCCTGTACTTCCCTGACCCTTAGCAGCAACCCGGCCTTGCACTACAGCAACCAGCCGCGCCGACACCTCTGCCCCAGCTTGGGGCATCAAATCAAAAATGTACTTTGGACCTTGCCAATATGCTAAGCCGTCTCCTTAGACTCTTTGGGAAAAATGACAGAAATGCTGAAGCGCAGTATCAACTCGGTCGTAGATACGAGGACGGGAATGGCGTTGCACAGGACTATGCCAAGGCCGTGACTTGGTATCGCAAAGCGTCCAGGAAAGGCCACGCTATGTCCCAGCATGCTCTTGGCTCAATGTATATGCATGGTTTGGGCATAGCTAAGGACGATGCACAAGCGGTGGCGTGGTGGCGCAAGGCCGCGGAACAGGGCGACGTTGCAGCTCAGTCCGATCTCGGGTACGTGTATTCAACAGGCCAAGGTGTGCCCCAAAGCGATGCCCTGGCCGCAACTTGGTGGCAGAAAGCCGCGGACCAGGGACTTCCCATCGCTCAGAGCTGGCTTGGTGGCGTCTATGAAGCAGGGCGAGGAGTTGGCCAAGATGATGTGCAGGCCGTAGGCTGGTGGCGTAAAGCCGCTGAGCAAGGGCACGTCATAGCACAGATCAATCTCGCCGGAATGTTGAGGCTGGGTAGGGGGGTGAGGCAGGACGATGCTCAAGCCGTGGCCTGGTGGCGCAAGGCCGCAGAACAAGGTAATGCGGAGGCGCAAACCAATCTCGCCAATATGTACGCGACAGGGCTAGGCGTTGACCGGGATGACGTTCAAGCCCTGCTCTTGTGGCGTAGAGCAGCCGAGCAAGGCGACCCAGTCGCCCAGGCGAGTCTTGCTGCTTGCTACGTACAGGGCGAAGGTGTGACCCAGGACGAAGCCCAGGCCGCAGTGTGGTGGCGCAAAGCGGCGGAGCAAGGACATGCTGTTTCTCAAGCGAATCTAGGCTCCTTGTACATGGATGGTCGCGGCGTTGCGAAAGACGAAGAACAAGCCGTTGCTTGGTGGCGTAAAGCTGCAGCACAGGGCAACAAGCTAGCCCAATCCAATCTTGATGCCTTGCATACTCTTCAGCAGGGCGATGTGACCGAAGCCGTCGAATGGTTGCGCCGTGCCTGCGAACCAGGCGATACCGAAGCCAAGGGCGTATTAGCGTTCGGCGAGCGGCTTCCTGCCATAGGTGGAATTGAATCGCTGGTGTTGGACGGAGTAATTTATTTTTTTGGATTCGACTTTCGTAGCGACTTAGTGCTTTCGCGGTTGTTCGATGATGTGGACGCGATGGCATCGTATGCCAGCCTGCATATGCTTCAATCAGATGGAAAGCACGATGTAGCCTATTGGCGAGAGTTGGCTTACGAGGCTATTGGGGAATCAGCGCTGTCACTCAGCCTCGAAAGTCGGACCTTTTCCAGGCATGACCTGATGTTGACGTTCCAGAGTTTGTCCCACGCATGTCAGAGTAATTCGACGGTGCCAGGCTTTTCAATCGAATATCACTTGCTTTATCTCCTTGAATCGGCGAGCGGGTGGGAGGCGGATATGGGAAATATCGAGGCAGATATTTGCATCATTGCAGGTGATAGTCCTTTGACAGAAGGCGAGAGCGTTTCCCAGGTCGCACAACGCGTGCAAGTACTGCTGAAAGAACTGATCAGCCACGCGCCCGGGAATTGGCGGGAGTTGTTCACCGTTTTGTCTCCGGAATAGGCATTTGCAAAAACCAAAGCTTTCCGCGCAGGCATATCCTCAGCGAGCCGACCTGTTGTCAACGACCGCTGCGAAGGTCGGCCGATAGTCGGAGCTTTCCAGCACGGCTTTCACCTGGTGGACTCCTCCCTAAAGCATGGCTCAGCCCCGCCTGGTCTTTGCGCCGCGCAACGTCACCATCAGCACCAGTGCCGAGAGGATCAGCATGACCAGCACCAGATAGATGCTGTAGTGCTTGTTGCCTGTGTATTGCGTCAGCAGGCCGGCCAGTGTGGGGCTGGCGGCCGAGCCCAGGTTGCCCAGGCTGCTGATGAGCGCTATGCCGCCGGCGGCCACGGCCGGTGACAGATAGTCGCTGACCAGGGCAAAGAACAGCGGGGGCAGGGCCGCCAGACCGATTAGCGTGAAGGCCAGGGCAATCAGCGAACCCTCAAGATGGCCGTGCATCTGCAGGGCAGCGATCAGGCCGGCAATGGCCATGCCGGTGGCGATGAACAAATGCCAGCGTCGATCGCGGAACCGGTCGGAGCTGGCACCGAAGGCAATCATGCCGAAGAAGCCCGCAACAAAGGGAATGGCCGAATAGATGCCGACATGCAGCACGTCCTGCACTCCCAGGCCCTGAATCACGGTGGGCATCCAGAAGACAAACAGATAGGTGGCACCGTGCATCATGAAATACACCAGTGACAGGGCATAGACCTTTGGGTCGCGCAGCAACTGGCCCATAGTGGCGCTGCTGTGGGCCGCCTTGTGCCCGTGTCCGCCATGGTGAGCAACTTGGCAGCTGTCGTTGGCGATGTTGTGTTGCAGGCGCCCTTTTTCGGTGTCTGTCAGCCATCCGGCGTCGCTCGGCTTGTCCTGCAGATAGAAGTAGAGGATCAGACCCAGAATGCAGGCGGGAGGGCCCTGGATGAGAAACAACCACTGCCAGCCATGCAGACCGTCGATGCCATCCATATATTTGAGAATGGCGCCGCATAACGGGCCGGCCGCAATCGCTATGGCCATGACGGCAGAGAGAAAGATGGAGATCACGCGGCCGCGGCGTGCCGAGGGGTACCAGTAGGTGAAGTACAGAATCACGCCGGGAAAGAAGCCGGCTTCGAAGGCACCGAGCAGAAAGCGCGCGACATAGAACTGCATGGGAGTGGAGACCCAGGCCATTGCCGTGGCGATGACGCCCCAGGCCAGCATGATGCGCATCAGCGTTTTGCGTGTGCCTATCTTCTCCAGCAGCAGATTGCTGGGCACTTCAAACAGAAAGTAGCCGATGAAGAACAGGCCTGCGCCAAAGCCGTAGGCGGCGTCGCCGAAATCCAGCGTCTGCTTCATCTGGATCTGGGCGTAGCCGATGTTGATGCGGTCCAGGTAGGCGACCATATAGCAGATCAGCAGCAGGGGCAGCAGCCGCCAACTGACCTTGGCATACAGCGCGTTGTCTGCATCGATGCCATGGCTGGTGTCCTGCCTGGGCGTTGCACCCGAAATGGTCGTCGCTCTTGGGGTCATGCTTGTCTCTTGGAAGTTGGTATGGGGCACGGGCAGGATCCCTGCTGCATGAGTTGCAAGCATCACGACGTAGAGGCTGCAAGCCGCGGTGCTAGGGCTAGGCAGGGCTTTTTGTTGTCTTGATGCCGGGGGGAGCTGCGCAGGCCAACAGCGTCAAGCCTGTGATGCATAGACTGCCAAGTCTTTGTGCCAGGACCTCTACAGGCCAGTGCGGTGACTGTGACCAGTGATTGGTTTGCTTGCCTTCGAGTTGCCGGTTCATTTCCTGCTAATGCCCTTCATGGCCTGGACCTGGCTGCGCACGGGGTATGCATCAGTCTGTCTTGATCTCTGCAGGGGCAGAAATCAAGGAGTTCGAGGGGCAATGTAGGGCCGGTGCCCTGAATGGACTTAACGCATGCCGCAATTTAATTGCCAGATCATGACATCCGAGGGTAAGCCTTAGGGTCGGCCCTGCCATGGCAAGGCGGCGGAAGAGGCGGCAGTTTTGTGCGGCGATGGCGTGCGCCATCGAAAGCCATGCCGCCCTGAGCTTGTAGTTGCACGGGGACAGACAGCCGTTTCATTTGCGGATGGCGGATGTGGCTGAGTCTGTTTTTGGTAACGGCCAGCGCTTTGGGATCAGGGCAGAGGCTGGTCGGGCTTTTATTTGCACAAGCGGGTTGCCAGAGCTTTTGAGCCGCCCCATTGTGTAAGCGGATACGCCCGGCATGGCTCCGGGCGTTGGGTGGATCGCTGGGTTCAGCGATGGGGAGTGCCGCGTCAGGCCTTTTTCAGAAACTCGGATTTAAGAATGAATGGACCCTGATCCGTCTTGCAGTCCACGTCATGGTCGCCGTTGTCATAGACCAGGCGAATGCCTTTGATCTTGGTGCCTTTTTTGATGACGGTAGAGGAACCTTTGACCTTCAGGTCCTTGACCAGCAGCACGCTGTCGCCGTCGGCCAGCGGCGTGCCGTTGGCATCCTTGATGATGCGGGGGCCGTTGTCTTCATCGGCAATGGTTTCTGCATGGGCCGACCATTCATGGGCGCAATCGGGGCAGATCAGCAGATCGCCATCGGGATAGGTGTTGTCCAGACCGCATTGGGGGCAAGAGGGGAGGGTGGCTGTGCTCAAGGATTCGCTTCCGTTCAAAGAGTAAGCACCAAGCCTAGCTGCTAAACAGTAGTGTCCCGGATTGGTGCGGATTGCAAGACGGCCACGCCCGAGGCTAGGGCGCAGCCGCATGGCATGAATTTTATGTTTTTGATAGCTGCTGGCGCTTTCTGGGTAAGCGTCAGAGGTTGTTTTGTCTTGAGTTTTTTGTGGGCAATCAACACACCAGATGCTCGGCCAGAAAGTCGATGAACACCCGTGTCTTGCGCGGCAGGTGGCGGCTGCCGGGGAAGACCAGATGAATCGACTGATTGGGCAGGGCGTACTCGGGCAGCACGCGCTGCAGCTGGCCGCTGCGCACATCGTCCTGCACCAGCCAGTCGGGCAGCACGGCGACACCCAGGCCCGCCAGTGCCAGCGCCCGAATCGTGCTCGATGAATTGGACTGGTGGGCGGTGCGGCCCTGCACCTCGGTCTGCTGGCCCTGTGCGCCTTCCAGCACCCAGTGCGTGGGGCTGTCCAGATTACTGTTGGCAATCCAGGGCAGATCGGCCAGGTCTTGCGGCCGCTGCACGGCTTGCAGGCCAGTCAACTGGGGCGATGCGACCAGCCAGATTTCATAATCTGCCAGCTTGCGGCTTTTGAGGCTGGAATCGGCCAGGCTGCCCAGGCGTACAACCAGGTCGAGCTTTTCGGCTACCAGGTCACTGAGCGAGGAATTGGCATCGTGGCTGATGGCAATGCCTGGGTAGCGCTGCACAAACTGCGGGATCAGCGGCAGCACATAGCGCTCGCCAAACTCGGCCGTGGTGCTGATGCGTAACTGCCCGCGCAGGCGGCGGCTGCCGTGCTGGGCATTGTCAAATGCAGCTTCGATATGGCCGAAGATCTGCTTGAACTCGTCATAGAACTGCTGGCCGCTTTCCGTCAATGCCACCGACCGCGTGCTGCGCACCAGCAAGGTAATGGACAGGGCTTCTTCCAGCGCCTTTACATGCAAGCTGGCCATGGCTTTGCTGATGTTCAGGTAGTCGGCGGCCTTGGTGAAGCTGCCCAGTTCCACCACGGCCAGAAAAGTCTGCACGCGGTGAAGCTGGGTGTGGATGGCAGTGCTTGTGGTGGCGGCCATTGTTCAGTTTGATCAAACAAAGTATCAAGCATAGCGGTATCGACGCGGGCAACTGCGCTGCCTACTATGTGCAGCTCAAAGGAAAGACATGAGCTACCGTTACCGCATTGCCCTGGTGTTTTTGACCGGGTTTTTTATCGACTGCATCAATATCTTCATGCCTGCAGTCGCCTTGCCACGCCTGGCTGCCGAGTTCGAGACAGCCAGCCTGGACACCGCCTGGGTGGGAAATGCCTACATCCTGGGCCTGACCTTGGTGATTCCCATCAGCACGTGGCTGGCCGGCCGCTGGGGCGCGCGGCGTTTGCTGGCAGTTTCCATGCTGGTGTTTGCACTGGCTGTGGCGGCTTGCGGCATGGCAGGCAGTTTTACGGCCGTGGTGGTTTGGCGCTTCGTGCAGGGAATGGCCGGCGGGCTGCTGATTCCTGTGGGGCAGGCCATGGCCTTTGCCTTGTTTCAGGGGGCGGAGCGTGCACGCATCTCCACCCTTGTCATGGCCGTGGCCCTGATTGCACCGGCTTTGTCACCGGGACTGGGCGGGCTGATTGTGGACAGCAGTTCCTGGCGCTGGGTGTTTTTTGCCAATATTCCATTGGCCCTGGCTGCCGCGCTGCTGGCCTGGTGCTGGGTGCGCGATTCGGCAGAGTCATTCGAGCCGTCGGTTGCTGTCAAGCCCGATATGACCGGACTGCTGCTGATCGGTACGGCACTGACTGCTGTGCTCATGGGCATGTCGCTGTACGGTGCAGGCCGTGGCCGGGTTCGGGCGCTGCTGTGTCTTGCGCTGGGTCTGGCAGCCAGCGCGCTCTATCTGCGCCACTGGCGCAAAGCGGCAGACCCGGTGGTCGAGCTGCGCCTGCTGCGCAGCTCACGCCTGCGGGTGTCCATGGCCGTGTACTACGCCGTGCCCGGCGTGTTTACCGGTGTCAATCTGCTGAGCCTGTTTTTTCTGCAGGACCTGCTGGCACTGAGCGCCCAGCGCTCGGGCATGTTCATGCTGGTCTATGCCGGCGGCGCGCTGCTGGCCATGCTGATGTGTGGCCGCATTTACAACCGCGTGGGGGCGAGGCCGCTGTTTGTGGTCAGTCTGCTGCTGCACAGCCTGGGTATTGCCTGCTTGATGGCAGTGAACAGCGCGGGCGATCTGCTAACCCTGGTGCTGGCCTATGCCCTGATGGGCCTGGGCGGCGGTCTGGCTGCCAATGCCGCGCAAACCACGGCGCTGATGGATTTTCACGGCTCGAAACTGCCCCAGGCCAGCGTGGTCTGGAACATCAACCGCCAGATGGCATTCAGCGTGGGCGCGGCCCTGTTTTTGATGATCTTCAACCTGCTGCAGCCGCATACCGGTGCGCTGGCGGCCTATCACGCAAGCTTCGCCGTCGCCGCCCTGGTTGGGCTGCTGCCGCTGACCTGTTTACACAGCTTGAAAAAAAGCCAGGCATGAACGACCAGAACCTCAAAGCTGCCGCACAAAGCATTAACGATGTGCATGCGCTGATCCAGACCGTTTTTACTCAAAAGGGCGAAGCCGCCCAAGCCGCTATCAAGGCGCTGATGCAGGTGTTTGCCGAAGGCTTCAGCATGGTCACCACAGGCGGCCGGATCGTGACGCGTGCCCAGATACAGCAGATGTTTGAGGGCGCTGCTGGCGCCAGGCCCGGTTTGCAGATGGTGGTGGATGAGCTGACAACCATCTGGCAGGCGGGCTCACATGTCGCGCTGCGCTACCGCGAAACACATATGCTGGCCGGCGTTAGCCATGCGCGCTATTCCACGGCGATTCTGGAAGTCGCAGCTGGCGGCGTGCTGTGGCATGCGCTGCACGAGACAGCTATTGCTTGATCTTGAATCTCAGCCCATCACAAATATGGGCGCAGCTGTGCGAAACGGCAGCCTGCGGCCCGCAGGCAGCAGATAGGCATGCTCGCGCGGCACGCGCAGCTGGTCGCATTGGCCATCGGTGATGATGAGGATGGGGCCGTCCTTGGGAAAGTCGTCGGCCTGGAGCAGCAGATCCACGCCCGGTTGCAGCACGGTACCGCCACGGCCTTTGAGGGCGATGCGCTGGGCAATGTCGGCGGCTGGCAGATAGCCCAGGTCGTAGGCGGCAGCGTCGCAGCAGATCAAGCGCGCAGCGGGCACATCCTTGGCGTCGGCGTAGCTTGCGATGGTGCCCAGCGCCTTGGCCAGCACATGGCGCTCCATGGAGCCCGAGGTGTCCAGCAGTACGCCGAAGGTGCGCCCTTCCAGCCAGCGGCTGTCGGCTTGAATACGAGGCCTGGGAATATCGGGCGTAGCGCTTTGACGGCGGCTGATGCGGGCATAGCTGCGCCGCGTCTCTATGGGCGGAAAGTGGTGATCGAACCAGCGTGCCAGCTCCACCTGCCAGTCAATCGGCGGCTGCAGCAGAGCGCGGATTTCCTCGATCAATCCCGCGGGCAGCAGCCCGCGTGCGCTTTGCTCATGGCGCAGCAGGCCTTTGCCCAACTGGGTGCGGCAGAACTCGTCGATATCGGTGTAGTCGCCCGCGTTGCGCTGAACTCGCACATTACGCTCCAGCATGTCGCCCTGGCCACCGGCCAGGGTGCGCAGCTTGCGCATGCGGCGCAGATCGCCCGCGATGCGGTCGTAGATCTCTTCCGCGCTGAGCCCGCGCAGCTCCGGGTCGTAGAGCAGACCGATGTCAGGCGGCTGGCCCACGTCCATCTGGATCAGCCAGTCGTTGATGACGAAGTCGCAGGCCACATTCCACAGAAACGGCTCGCGCCCGCGCCGGCGCGGCAGATGGCGCAGGGCGACATGCAGGACTTCGTGGGCAATGACAAAACGCAGCTCCAGCTCGGACAGGTGCGGGCCGGGGTTGATGTAGATGGTGCGCAGCATCTCGTCGACGGCGGCGACGGAGATGTCCTCGCGCTCGCAGATGCTGGCGTCCTCGATGATGTCAAACGCCGCGACCATGCTGCCCAGCAGCGGAAAGCTGTCCATGAACCAGTGGCGTGCGAGGTCCAGCGCGCTGCTGGCAGCGCGGCTCTGGCCAAACTCGCGGCGCACGCCCGCCGCCATTTCCACGGACTGGGTCACAGAGCGGGCCAGGCCCGCAGCAAACATTTCGGGCCAGTTGCCGTACCTGCGCCAGTAGGGCTGCGGCTTGCTGGTGGAGGAGGCGGGCTCTGGCCATTGCTCCGGCAGGGCCAGGCTGGGGTGAGCGCCGCCCTGGCCGGGACCGGCCAGGCTTAGGGCCTGCGCCCAGGAAGGTATGCCTTGTTCGCAGAACTGCACATACCACTGGGCCTCGTCGCGCTGGGGCAGTCCGTCGGGCAGTTCCATGCCTTCGGGCGGACGGCCCAGCTTGATGGTCTGGATGAAGCGGGCCGTGACCACATCGCAGGCTGCGCTCCATTGTGCCCAATGGCTGCGGTCACGCTGAAACAGCTCCAGCGCGTAGCTGAGCGTTGCCCGCCCCAGGCAATACGCCCATTCTTCGGGTTTGGCCATGCGCTTGGGGTGGATGTCGATCTGGCCGGTAAAGCGCTGGTGGTTGAGGCTGGCCTGCGCCCAGCCATGGGCAGGGCAGCATGACTGGGCGCTGCGCACAAAGCCCAGGCTGCGGCTGAGTTCGCTAAAGATGGGGTGTGCCTGCAGCATGGCCAGGCCCTGCGTATAGGCCTGGGTGGCAGGGGTGTCGCGCGTTGGGGCTTTGGCCATCAGGCTCTGGCCGCTTCGCGTGCTTCCACCAGGCGTGGCAGGTCGCGCACGATTTCAACCATATACCAGGCGGGCAAGGTCTGGCTGTCGCTTTCAGAGGTGACGATCTGCGCCATTTCCAGGCTGATCTGGGCCAGCTCCTTGAGCATAGCCTTGGAGCGGTGCACGGTTTGCTGCAACTCGCCGCCGCTTTGCTGCTTGTCGGTGGGCAGGATCTTGAGCAGACGCGCACGGAAGGCCTGAGCCAGGAAATACAGCACATCTCTATCCTGCGGCGCATGGGGCCAGTTGGCGTCGCCCTTGAAGATGGCGTCCAGGCGGTGGCGGTCGTCGGCCAGCTTGTAAAAGGCCTTGAACTGCGCTGCATGCTGGGGCGTGAGGCAGCCGCTGCTCAGGGCTTCCAGCGTGTGCGGATTCAAATCGTCGCCATAGGACAGCAGGGCGTCGCTGAGCATATGCCAGGAGCGCGGCGTGGAAAACGCCTCTTCATGCTTGGGCGGCGGGCTCCACAGATGGTCAGGGCGCTGGGCCAGATATTCGAGCACCAGCGTGTGCAACTGGGCCTGCTGTGCCCATTGCAGCCACTCGCTGGCGCTGACCTTGAGCTGCACATGAATCATGCGGTTGATCAGCGCCGAGGACATGGTGCGCACAATTGCCGAGTCCTGTGCGCGGTTGCCAGCCGCAATCACGATGGAGCCCTCGGGCAATACATACTCGCCCACGCGGCGCTCCAGAATCAGGCTGTAGAAGGCTTTTTGCACGTCCTGGCTGCAGGCGTTGAGCTCGTCCAGGAACAGGCAATAAGGCTGCTCGCGCGCAATCATGGCGGGCGGGCAGAAGCGGGTCACGCCGTCAATGATCTGCGGCACGCCCAGCAAGTCCTCGGGAGCGAGCTGGCTGCCCAGCAGGGATACGCAATCAAGTCCCACGCTTTGCGCAAAGTTCTGTACCAGCGCCGATTTGCCAATTCCGGGTGGACCCCAGATAAACACGGGGCGTACGGTGGCGACGTTGAGAAGGAATTCGCTCAGTTGCGAAGGAGTGAGAGCCAGACTGGTTTGCATGCTGCAGGCAGTCTAAAGCAGACGCCTAGCGCAATCTGCACCATGGCGTTGAAAAATCCTGGAATGATAGCTGGCAGGGCTTGGTGGGACTGGGCTTTCGGCATATTTCATTCATAGTCAAACTCTGCTTGATAGTCCTGAGGATTGATGCCTTCGGCGCGCAGCGGCTCCACCAGCCTGAAACGGGTGATCTTGGCCGATGCGGTGATATAGCCCTTGATCACGCAGTCGCAGGTCACAGGGCTTTTGGCCTCTGCCGCCAGTTGCTCAATCACCCGCGTGGTCTTGCGCCGCGCCAGCATGCGAAAGAGGGCAGGCACATGGGCTAGCAGGCGTTTGAGCAGGGCCTCGGCCTCGGGCAGCCATTCGCCTTGCTTGGGCAGATCGGGCACAAAGCCCCATTCGTCTTCGCTCAGCGGCCGCCACAGCAGGATGGAGTGGTTGTCGCCATCGCTTACGCAGGCCATTTCTTCCAGCTCTGGCGTCTTCATGGGCGCGTAGCGCGTGCTGCAGCCTCCGGCCAGCAAGGTGTCATAAGTGGTCTGCACCTTGCTGACCTGTAGGCGCAGCGACAGGCTGGATTCGACCCGGCTCACCTGCGCCAGTCGCAGCGTGGCGCTGCCGGTATCTATGTCCACATAGCCATCGCCCCTGCCTACCTCGGCAAAGCCGATCACATCACGCCACATCTTGGCGGCGCGTTCCAGATCGGTGGTAGGGACAATAAGATGGCTGATTCCAAAAAACATAGCAGGCTTCGCAGATAATTCAAGGGCTTGCCGATGGTAGGGCTCTGAAGACTTGCCTGTGTTGATCTGCCTCAAACGCGGCTGTTCTGCTCGGTCACTGCGGCTGTTGGGGCTGCCGCTGCTGCATGAGGGCTGCGGTTTGTCTCCTTTGACCGAGAGGCTGTACAAATTGCAGTATCTCGATCAATCGGCATTGACTATGCGATCTTCTGGTCGGTCTGAAACGCCTGAATGCCCTGCATGCAATACAGCAAAAAGCGGTTGGCAGCGGGCGAGAGATGTCTGCCAGTGCGGGTGATGAGCTGCATCTCCGCATCCTGAAAGGCAGGGTTGTGAATGGGAATGGCGCGCAGGCGGCCGCTTGCCAGCTCGGCCGTGACGGAGCAGGGCGGCAGCAGGGTCACGCCCTGGCCGCTGCTGACAAAGGCCAGCAGCACGCTGATGAGATTGCTGGTCAGGGCGGGGCTGAGGTGAATCTTGTCCTTGTGTTCGGCATATTCCACGAGCTGGCGAATGCCATACACGCCTTGCAGCATGGCAATAGGCCATCGACTGAGCTCTTGCAGCGAGGTCTGGTCAGCACGGGCCAGTGGGTGCTGGGAGTGGACGATGGCATGCATGGGCTGGCGCGCCGCACCGCGCGCGGTGATGTGGCTGTCGGCGGGCGGGTAGTAGACCAGGCCGATCTCGGCAGCGTCCTCGCGAATGCGGCGCATGATCTCGGTCGTGCCGTAGATTTCCAGCGAGATGCTGACGCCCGGATATTGCTGCCGAAAATTGCGTATCGGCCCGTCGATCAGCTCCTGCGCAAAGCCTTCGCCGCTGACCACGCTGACGCTGCCGCTGTGCAGTCCGCGCAGCGCATCGACCTTGGCCAGCATGTCGTGGCGGTGGGCCGTATGTTCGCGGTGATAGTCCAGCAGCAACTGGCCGGCCTCGGTGGGGACCACGCCGCTGCGATGACGCTCCAGCAGGGCAACGCCCAGCTCCTCTTCAAGCAGGCTGATCTGGCGGCTGACGGCCGAGGGCACGATGCCCAGTTTTTCGGCTGCGGCACGAACAGAGCCGCAGTAGACGGCTTCAAACAGATAGCGGGCGCGGGAGTCTTGAAAGGCGGGCATGCTGCGATTGTCGTCGCCAAATTGCATCTGTATTCATACGTATGTTCACTTTTTTAGAACAGAAAAAGAATGCGTATGCAATAAATGCATTGTTATATTCAGCGCCCGCATGGGTGAGCGCCAGCTTGGGCTGGTCGTGCCCATTTTCAGGGTTCAAAGCTATTTCAGCGCGTCGGCAGCGGCCGTCGTGCGCAAGGAAAGTTGATGCGTACAGAGGTGCAGCCGGCCAAGGCCGCGTTGAATGTGGGCAGCGTGGTGCAGGTATTTGCACTGGCGCTGGTGATTGCGGCATTGTCCGAGTGGCTGGGGCCGCTGCCCATTGCGCTGGGCGTGGGCAAGGTGGTGCTGCTGCCCATGATCTGGGCGCTGCTCATCGGCCTGGTGCTGGGCCTGTTGCGCAAGCGCATGCCGGGCCCGCTGCAACTGAGCCTGTACAGCCAGAATCTGGCCGCCGCTGTGCTGTCCTGCGCGCTGTTTCTGTTCATTGCCAAGCTGGGCCTGCTGGTGGGCGGTTCGCTGCCCAAGCTGGCTGAGGTCGGCTGGGGTCTGGTGTTGCAGGAGCTGGGCAATCTGGTCGGTTGCGTGGCCCTGGGCATGCCGGTGGCCCTGCTGCTGGGCATCAAGCGCGAAGCGATCGGCGCGACGTTCTCCATCGGTCGTGAACCGGGTCTGGCCATCATCGGCGAGCGCTTCGGCATGGATTCGCCCGAAGGCCGCGGCGTGCTGGCCGAGTACATCACTGGCACGCTGATCGGTGCCATCTTCATCTCGCTGCTGGCCGGCTTTGTCTCCAGCCTCAATATCTTCCACCCACTGGCCCTGGGTATGGGCGCCGGCGTGGGTTCGGGCAGCATGACGGCTGCCGCCGTGGGCGCGATCGCTGCCCAGCATCCCGAAATGAGCGACCAGATCGCCACTTTTGCCGCCGCCGCCAACCTGATCGCAACGACGGTGGGCACGTATCTGACGCTGTTCATCTCGCTGCCCCTGGCCCTGCGTACCTATCAATGGCTGGAGCCGATTCTGGGCCGCAAGCGCAAGCAGGCCTTGGTGCAGCAGGCCGTGGATCTGTCGGCAGCCAAGGACGAAGAGCAGGCACCGGTGCCAGCGCTGGGTCTGGGCATGCGTTTCGCCTCCTGGCTTCTGGTCGGAGCCATGGTGCTGATCGGCAACCGCATCGGTCATGGGGTGCCCGTGATGGATGCGCTGCCCGGCGTGTTGCTCATCATTGCTGCCGTGTTTGTCGGCGATCTGATCTATGTCGGCACGCGCCGCATTCTTCCCGCCGTGTGCTGGATTTCGTTTATCGCCATGGCCATGACTTTCCCGCTGACGCCTTATGCCGCCGAAGTGGCAGCTTTGACGGGCAAGGTCAATTTCTTGGCCATGATCACGCCCATGCTCACGTTCGCGGGCCTGTCGCTGGCCAAGGACATCCCGGCCTTCCGTCGCCTGGGCTGGCGCATCGTCGTGGTTTCTCTGCTGGCCAATGCCGGCGTGTTCCTGGCCGCGACCCTGATCGCCCAGACCTTTGTCCACACGCTGTAAAAACGGAGCAAGACCATGATGAACACCATCAAATGGCCCGGTCAGCAGGAGCTGCAAGCCTGGCGTCATGACTTTCATCGTCACCCGGAAACTGCTTTTCAGGAGCACCGAACCAGCGCACGCGTGGCCGAGCTGCTCAAAAGTTTTGGTCTGGAAGTGCACACCGGCCTGGCCGGTACGGGGGTGGTTGCCGTGCTCAAGGGCAACCTGGGCGCGGGTCCCTCCATCGGCCTGCGCGCCGATATGGATGCGCTGAATGTGACGGAGCTCAATCAGTGCGAGCATGCGTCCACGCACGCTGGCCGTATGCATGCCTGTGGCCATGACGGCCATACCAGCATGCTGCTGGGGGCGGCCCAGGCTTTGGCCTCGGCACCCGATTTTTCGGGGACCGTGCATTTCATCTTCCAGCCCGCCGAGGAAAACGAAGGTGGCGCGCGCGCCATGATAGAGGGCGGGCTGTTCCAGCGCTTCCCGATGGATGCGGTCTACAGCATGCACAACTGGCCAGGCCTGCCCGTGGGTACGGCGGCGGTGCATTCCACGGCCGTGATGGCGGCCTTTGACATCTTCGATCTGACGCTGACCGGCAAGGGCTGCCATGCCGCCATGCCGCATCTGGGCAAAGACGCACTGCTGGCGGCCTGCCAACTGGTGACACAGTTGCCCGCGCTGATTGCGCGCGAGCAAGAGGTGCACAAGCCGGCCGTGCTGAGCGTGACCAGCTTCAACGCCGGCGATACTTATAACGTGATGCCCGAAGTCATCAAGCTGCGCGGCACTGTGCGCTGCTTCGACATGCCTCAGCGCGCGCGCATCGAGCAACGTTTTCGCGATGCGATTGCCGCGACCTGCGCGCTGCACGGCCTGGAGGCCCATCTCGACTACCGCGTCAGCTACCCTGCAACCATCAACAACCCCCGGCACGCCGAAGTCTGCGCCGAGGTGCTGACCGGCGTGCTGGGCGAAGGCAAGGTGCGCCGGGACATGGTGCCCAGCATGGCCTCGGAAGACTTTGCCTTCATGGCGCAGGAATGCCCGGGTGTCTATATCTGGCTGGGAAATGGCGAGGACAGCGCTTCTCTGCACAACCCCAAGTACGACTTTAACGACGCCAATCTGCCGCTGGGCATGCGTTACTGGGTGGAATTGGTGGGAGCGCTGCTGAAGGGCGGCAAGCTACCGGCCTGACAGAAGGGCTTTTCACATGAATCAATGCCGGGTCTACGCAGAGTTGAGCCCGGCATTTTTCATGCTCGGACGGTTTGCAAAACTCTAACAAGCAATGCATTCGGACACAGAAATGTCGGAAGGCTGACACCCTGTAACGTCATTCGATCTGGCACCCCTATGATGTTTGTAGCGCTCCGCGATAGTGCCTGTTGTGTTCCAAGCAGGCCACGGAGCGTGCGTGGTGACCGCCTTGATCCTCTGGAGAAGAGTTGGTCGCGCAATAGCAGGTGTTGCATTCCGGCGCATGTCCGGGCTTTCAAGCGGCGCTGACCGCATCTTTCGCAACGCTGCCTGCACCAACCCTGGTGCCGTGACTTTGTCGCACTGTACGGGTCTTGATACAGGAGGGCGCTTTATGCCATTTGGCAATCTGGAGGCGGGCATCTGGCCTGCCGGTTTTCCGCCGCTGCTGAGTTGGTGCGTTCTCGTAGCGGCCGCAGCCTTGCTTGGCCATATGGTTTACCGTTTTTCCGGCTATCCGCGCATGCTGGGCTACACCCTGGTCGGCCTCGTGGCCGGCTGGGTGGGGTTTGGCGATCTGCCCTGGCCGTTGCAGGGCAGCACGGCTTTGCTGCTGGAGGTGGCCGTAGGCGTCAGCCTGCTGCTGGCGGCCTCCCAGGTCTCCTTGCCCTGGCTGCTGCGCCAGCCCTGGTTGCTGCTGCAAAGCCTTGGCGAGTCGCTGGTCACGCTGGCCGTGGTAGCTTCGACCTTGCTGGCGCTGGGCTGGGGCTGGGCCGTGGCGCTGGCCGTTGGTGTGATTTCCATGGCGGCCTCGCCAGCCGTGCTGCTGCGTATTGCCGATGATCTGCGTGCCAGCGGTGCGGTGACCGATCGCAGCCTGCTTCTTGCCACCATCAGCACCTTGCTGGCGCTGCTGGGGGCGCTGGTTCTGACGGTGGTGTTTGTGCCGGTCGCCCAAGCGGCGGGCGGTGGCCTGCAATTCTCGACGGCGGGCCTTGGACGCTTGCTGCTGAGCTTGCTTCTGACTCTGTTCTGGGCCTTGCTGGTCACGGTTGCCTTCTGGCCGGTGCTGCGCTGGCAGTCATCGCGTAGCGACACCACGGCCCTGTATCTGCTGGCGGCCATGGCTGCGGTTTGTTTGCTGGCCGAACAATGGGGCGGCTCGGCCGCGCTCGGCTTCGTGGTCGCTGGGCTGATGTTGCGCAATTTCAGCCCCATGCCCCTGGTCTGGCCCCAGGCCTTTCAGGCTGCCCATGCCATGCTCAATCTGCTGATGTTCGTGCTGGTGGCCAGCATGGCCTCTCAGGTGAACCTGTCTTGGGCCATGGTTTCGGTGGTGGCCAGCGTCGTCCTGGCAAGAATTCTGGGGAAGTTCGGCTCCATCTTGCTGCTGGGCCTGGGGACCGGCATAGGCTGGCGCAGGCAGTGGCCTGTGGCTTGCGGGCAATTGGCTTTGTCGGGCCTGGCTTTGCTGATGCTGTCCGGTATCGCACTGCAATGGACCGCCTTCAACGCCAGCGTGGCCCAGCAGGTGGCGGCCATTGCCCTGCCGGTGATTGTGGTGTGCGAGGTACTGGGAGTGCTGCTGGCCGCCACCGCCCTTTGGCGCAGCGGCGATGCCCATCGCGGTGTGGGCCGAGCGGCCTTGCAAAGAGGAGGCAAGCGCCATGACGCATGAGATAGAACAAAGTCAGCCGGCTGCGTCAGAGAGCGGCGGTCTGGGCGAATTCGCGCCATCGCAGGCTTTGACGCTGGGCGTGGAGCTGGAGTTGCAGCTGCTCAACACCCATCACTACGATATGACGCCATATGCGCCCGATATGCTGGCTCTGCTCAAGAATGCCAAGGTGCCGGGCTCCATCGTGCCGGAGGTGACCTCCAGCATGATCGAGATCTCGACTGGCATCTGTCAGGATGCACAGGACGCCTATGAGCAGCTGGCGGTTACGCGCGATGCCCTGGTCAAGGCGGCCGACCGACTCAATATCGCGCTGGCCGGTGGCGGCACGCACCCGTTCCAGCAATGGCACCAGCAACGCATTTACGACAAGCCGCGCTTCAAGGAGCTGACGGCGTTGTACGGCTATCTGACCAAGCAGTTCACCATCTTCGGTCAGCATGTGCATGTGGGCTGTCCCAGTGCCGACGAGGCGTTGATGATGCTTCACCGGCTTTCGCGCTATATCCCGCATTTCATTGCGCTGTCGGCGTCCAGCCCTTTTGTGCAGGGCCAGGACACGGCGTTTGACTCCGCGCGCCTCAACTCGGTGTTCGCATTTCCGCTCTCGGGTCGTGCGCCGTTTTCCCTGCATTGGGAGGACTTCGAGCGCTACTTCGCCAAGATGGCGGCCACGGGCGTGATTCACAGCATGAAGGATTTTTACTGGGATATCCGTCCCAAGCCCGAGTTCGGCACCGTGGAGGTGCGCGTCTTCGACACGCCGCTGTCCATCCATCGCGCTGCGCAGCTAGCGGCCTATGTGCAGGCGCTGGGTGCCTGGTTCCTCAGCGAGCAGCCCTTTGAGCCCAGTGAGGACGACTATCTGGTCTATACCTATAACCGGTTTCAGGCCTGTCGCTTCGGGCTGGACGGCACTTATGTGGACCCAGCGAGCAGCGAGCAGCTTTCGCTGCGCGAGCATATAGGGCAGACCCTGCAGCGCATCACCAGCCATGCACCGGCATCAGGCAAGAGCGCGCTGCAGGAGCTGGCCCTGGTGCTGCAGCGCGGCAACGATGCGAGCTGGCTGCGTGAGAGCTATGCCCAGGTGCAGCAATTGCCCGAGGTGGTGCGCCAGGCATCGCTCAGGTTTTCCGGCCGGCCCTGATCGGTTTTGACATCTTGGGCCGGCATAACACGTTAAAGTTGCAAATATTTACGTGTGCGGATTGACCAGCTTGAACAAAGCATGTGCCAGTCCGGCTTTGTCGATCTGCAGCTCTGGCGGTTTTCATGGTCTGAGCCATGTAGCACCTGTCTTTACCGGATATGAGCGATTTCATGGTTGCGACCGTCATCCTGGGCATGCTCTGCGTGCATCTGCTGTGTTTTTGCGTGCTGTTCATGCTGATCAGCCGCCGGTTGCCCGGCAGGAAAATGGGCATGGAGGTCTTTGCACTGGGCAATCTGCTGCTGGGTTGTGCCTATGTGCTGCAGCTGCTGGGCGGTAAGCCGGGTTGGAGCGCGATGAGTGTCGTCAATCACACGCTGACTCTGTGTGCTCCGGTGGTCTATGCACTGGGCGCGATGCGCTTCTTCAATCGTCCCACTCCGGTGTGGCGGCCACTGCTGATTCTGGCGCTGACCTATAGCGCGGCGCAGGTGCTGGTGCATTCGACACTGGGTCTGGAGGCGCGCCAGGCCATGCTGGCCGGGGCCTGTGCCTTGCTGTTTCTGGGGATGACGGTCACCTTGCTGCGGGGCATGCGCAGCTTTGCCAGGAACATGGTCGTGGAGATGGTGGTCTTTGCCATTCTGATCGGCGGCATCTGCACTCTCAATGCCATGAAGTTCGTGCTGATCCTGCAAGGCGGCTTGCAGGCCCTGGACATGAATAGCCGTTTTCAGATGGTGTTCTATATTTATATGTCCTTCCTCGGCACGGTGATCCCGCCAGGCGCCGTCTGGCTGGTGTTGCGACGACTTACCGACGAACTCGGCAGCATGGCCGCACAGGATCCGCTGACCAAGCTGCTCAATCGGCGGGGCCTGCTCAACGGGCTGGAGGCGCATTTCGCGGCTGCTAAGGGAGTGTCCGTCCACCTGTTGATCGTGGATATTGACCATTTCAAGCGCATCAACGACAACTACGGGCACCAGTTCGGCGACATTGTGCTGTGTCGGGTGGCGGAAGTGATTCGGCAGAGCACGCGCAGAAGCGACCTGAAATGCCGTTTGGGCGGTGAGGAGTTCGTGGTTCTCTGCCCGGGGCTGCAGGGAGATGAAGCTCCGCAATTGGCCGAAAGAATACGTGCGGCGATTGCCGAGATCGCGATACCGGGCATCAGCCTGCATGGCTGTGTCACTTGCACGGCAACGATTGGCGTTTCCCATCCCTTCGTCGCTTCGCATGCATTTGACGTCGCGCTGCAGCAGGCCGATGCGGCGCTTTATCGAGGCAAACGCGCGGGGCGCAATCGTGTTCAGTGCGTGGGCCCCGAAGACCTCTGGCCGCAGGCAGCGCAAGGCCCGGCAGCAAGATCAGGCCCCTCCATCAGAGAAAGGACTTGAAGGCGCTCAGGCTGCAATCACCGTTACGGCATAGCCCTTGCCGCTGGCAATCACATCCAGCAGTCGATCGATATTGGGATGCGCACCGGGGCGTGCCTTGGCGTCTTCGGTGTGCTCGGCAAACAGCTGCAGGCCTTCTTCGGCAGCAGCCACGTTGATGCTGCCATGTTTGGCATAGAGCGCGTTGTAGACGGTGACCGAGCCAGCTTTGCCGGGAGCATTCGGAATGCTTGCGGCCAGCTTGCCGTCGGAGTCGATCAGCTGCAGCTCGGAGATATGGGCAATGGAAGGAAGTTGCTTGAGGTTGTCGGCAAAGGCCATGGTGTGCTCGCGATGGTCGCTGTGATGGAAGCCGCTATTGTGGGGGCAGCCTGAGGGCCTGTTCAGCTTCCAGCGCTGTTTTGCTCCAGCACCCGCAGTGCCTGCTGCATCTGCGCAAGCGTTGGCGCATATTCGGGCAGTTCGGCAATTTCATCCATTTCGCGCTGCATCAGCTGTTGCACCTGTGCTGCCAGGTCTTGCCACTGAGAGACGCTCATGAGGGTCTGGGCCGTCTGCAGCAAGTCGGCTTGTATTTCATATGACAGCGAGAGCTTGCGCACGACATTGAGGGCAAATGGGGGGCACAGCAGAATTTGAAATGCCGTCGAGAGCGCGAAGTCCAGGTCGCAGCGGCCCTGTCTGCCATGGCGCAGGGCCAGCCAGCCCAGCCAGGCCGTGCTCAGATAGATGAGTGCCAGTGCAGTCAGCTGCATCAGCTCGGAATGAAGCACCAGCAAGGCGGCGGGAAGACCGAGAAACAGTAGCGCGGCCAGCAGATACAGCGGCAGCGCAAACGCTTTGAAGCTGCGGGCATGTGCCTCCACTGCCGTGGAAAATTTCGCATCACCGGGCAGATGAATCCGTGTGGCGCTCCAGCGCTGCCGGTACACGGGCCGGTGAAGCGCAAAAACAGGTAGCCATAGCAGGCGGTTCTGACGCAGCTCGAAGCCCCGGCTGGCCAACTGTGCCCGCCACCCCGAGCGTAGCGGGCGCAGCAAACCCTCTTCGGGCTTGAGCAGCAAGGCCGCGTCATAAAGATAGAACAGGACGATGGCCAGAACTACCTGCAGCTGCGTGGAGATCGTGAAATACAAGACTGCTTTCGGTACAAGACAAACCCCGCGATCTTAGCGATGCGCGGGGCGGGGTTACAGGGGGTAGCCGCAGCTGATTGAATGCTGCTATTCAGCGGCTTTCTTGCGGCCCAATAATTTGCCTATGCCTGCGAACAGCGCGACCGCTGCGGCGGCGATGATCTTCCAGCCTGCAGCCAGAAAGCCTGCAATCGCACCCCACAGGCCTTTCTTGGTGGCAACCGCGGCCGCACCGCCGAGTACCAGTGCGCCCAGGCCAATGGCGGCGACCTTGTCGCCGTTCTTGAATTCGGCATAGGTCTGGCCGCTGTTGTAGTCGAAGCCGGCGAGCACCTTCTTGAACTCATCGGTGTTCTGGGCCAGCGTGGCGGTGTCGGAGACCAGGGTCGCCGTCATCACGCCGCTGCGGCCCAGAATGCGCGAGGTGTAGTTGACGTTTTTTTCACCCGTTTCACCCCGCAGACGCAGGCCCCATTCCAGTCGCTTGGTGGTAGTGTCGTAATGAGGCGGCACCTGCCAGCCATCGGTGTACAGCGCTTCAAGGCCGAGTTTCTTGCGCTGTTCGTTGCCGGCCTTGTCGCCTGCCTGCATGGATTTGAGCAAGTCGTCGGCATCGATCTTTTCGTCGTCCTTCACATAGCCGGTGTCTTCATACGAGAACACGGCAAACCAGTCCAGCGATTTCGGGGCTATCAAAAAGTGATCGCTGCTGGGCGGATTGCCAAATGCCTGCAGCAGCTTGGACGTGTCGGCCTGTCCGAGAAAGGCATAGCCCGATGGAATCTTGACGCTGGCCTTGTCGGCGATTTCTCCCTTCCCACTTTCCTGCCAGTGCAGGGCCTTGATTTCAGGAGGTAACTCCTCAGTGGCGTCAGCCTTGGCCCATACGCCCAGAGAAAGTGACAGGCCTAGAACGGCGGCCGCGATGGACTTGAACATTCAATGAACTCCCGTGTTATGAATTTATTGAGGAAAGCTATTAGTAATAGCGAACTTGATTTCACATACGCATTCGAATCATCGTCGTTGATTCGTAAGCGAAGCATAACGTGGCTCAAACTGAGCTGACAAAAGTAGCAGGATTGATAGCGCAAAGCGTCATTAATATCGGACAAACAGCATGTTTTAAAGAATTTTCTTGGGGATCGGTCATATGCACAGTGCCATATCTTTCTTGCAGGGGCATGCCAATCTGGGCATGGGCAGCTGGCATCTTGGCCAGGGTCGGCGTAGCTGGGGCGAGGAGAAAGCGGCCTTGCTCACCGGATTGCAGCTGGGCCTGAGCGTGATCGACACCGCCGAGATGTATGGCGATGGCCTTTCGGAGGAACTGATTGGCGAGGTCCTGCGTGACTGGACGCAAAGTCGGCCCCGGCCTTTTCTGGTCAGCAAGGTGCTGCCCATGCATGCCAGCCGCCAGGGAGTGACGCGCGCGTTCGAGGCCAGTGCCTACAAGCTGGGAGTGGACTGTATCGACCTCTATTTGCTGCACTGGCGCGGCAATACGCCGCTGGCCGAGACTGTAGCCGGGTTCGAGGACCTGAAGATGCAGGGCAGGATTCGCCATTGGGGCGTCTCTAATTTCGACACCGACGATATGCAGGAGCTGTGGCAAGTTCCGGGTGGTCGCAACTGCATGGTCAATCAGGTGCTCTACAACGTTTTCAGCCGCGGCATCGAATATGACTTGCTGCCCTGGTGCCAGAACAACGGCGTGACCGTGATGGCGTACTGCCCGCTTGGACATGGTGAGCTGATCGAGCAGGGTTTGCTGGCCGAAATCGGTGGTCGCCATGGTGTCAGCGCCAGTGTGGTGGCTCTGGCATGGGCTCTGCGCAGCGGCCATGTGCTGCCAATTCCCGAGAGCGGCTCGGCAGACCATATCCGAGACAACGTCTGCGCACTGCAGCTCAGGCTTAGTGCGGAGGAGCTGGCACTGATTGATGCTGTATCGCCCCCGCCGCGCTTCAAGCAGCCGCTGGACATTCTTTGAGCAAGGAGAGCGTCAGCGTCGGTGGAGATGGCGTTGCTGGCGGCGGTCCCTGCCCGTGCCGGCACCCAGACCAATGCCCGTCGCTCCCATTCCTGCTCCCGGATCGCTGGTGCCTGCGTCACCACGGCCACCAGCACTCTGACCTTCGCCGGCTTTGCAGATCACTCCGGCCCCCCAAGGCTCGGCCGTGTTCTTGCTCGGACCGGGCTAAGCGCTGCCTTTGTTGACAGTGCTTGCGAGCCCGCTTGTCGATCGGCCTCATGTTTTGTCATATGCTAGATAGTTGACATATCACCTAGCTGAGAAAAAGAGACAACGTGGTGGAGCCTGTGACTAGCCGGGGTCTGAACCCCTCATGGATTATCGTCGCGGCGGGCGTCAGTGCTTCGCTGCATGTGGGCAAGCTGCCGCCCGCCGTACCCCTGTTGCAGCAGCAACTGGGCATGTCTCTGGTGCAGGCTGGATTCTTGCTTTCCACCGTCCAGGTGGCGGGCATGGTGCTGGGCCTGGTGGTGGGCCTGGGGGCAGACAAATGGGGGCTGCGTCGCAGCCTGCTGACGGGGCTGATGATGATGGCACTGTCCAGCATGGTGGGGGCCGCGGCCACAGACTTCATCTGGCTGCTGGCGCTGCGTGCTCTAGAAGGTCTGGGATTCTTGCTGGTTGCCATGCCTGCTCCAGGGCTGATTCGTCGCAGCGTCAATCCGTCAGAACTGGGGGCGCGCATGGGCTGGTGGGGCTCTTATATGCCCATTGGAAGTGCCATGGGCTTGCTGCTTGGACCCTGGGTGCTGCAGGCGACCAGTTGGCAGACCTGGTGGCTTGCACTGGGCTGTACCTCCGCCTTGGCGGCCTATGCCGTCTGGCGCATGGTGCCTGCGGATGCTGCTGCAACTGCAGCCGTCGCAGCCACTGCCGATGAGGGATGGCGTCCGCGTCTGGCGCTCACATTGCGCAGCCCCGGTCCCTGGCTGGTGTCACTGGGCTTTATGGTGTATTCGGGTCAGTGGATGGGCATTGTCGGTTTTCTGCCCACGCTTTATTCGGAAGCAGGACTCAGTGCCAAGCTGGCAGGCCTGCTGACGGCCGTGGTCGCCGCCAGCAATATGCTGGGCAATGTGGCGGCAGGCAGGTTGTTGCACTGCGGCTGGAGTCCTGCGCGCTGCCTGCAGACCGGCTATGTGCTGATGGGCCTGACGGCGCTGCTGGCCTATGTGCAGATCGGGGGCGAGCCGCTGGCTCCTCTGTGGCTGCGGTTTGTGGCCGTGGCGCTGTTCTCGGCGACGGGCGGCCTGATACCGGCGACCCTGTTCACAACGGCCATGCATCTGGCGCCCAGCCAGGCCACGGTGTCCACCACCGTGGGTTTCATGCAGCAATGGTCTTGCGTGGGGCAGTTCGCGGGTCCGCCGCTGGTGGCGGCCGTGGCCATGCAGATGGGCGGCTGGCAGTTCACGTGGATGGTGACGGGTAGCATGTGCGTGCTGGGCTGGCTGCTGGCGCTGGGAGTGGGGCGTTGCTGGAGCAGCTTTCGGGCCTGAGATTGGTGAGTGATGCTCTGTATTTGTGAGCTTACAGTTCTTGATGGGTAAGTGCTGTAGCTCGAATTGATGCATTGTTTTGAGCTGGCGCAGAGGGCTCGAGGTCCCGCTCAAGCACAATTAGAGTTCGAACTGCGGTTACGCTGCAGTCTTGTGGAGGTTCATGATGCAAAAGCGCCAGTTTCTCGCCACCGCAGCTTCGCTGACGGCATTGTCATCAACGTCTTGGCTCGCGGGCTGTACTTCGCGTCCTACCAAGACGGTGGTCAAGCCCGCCGAGCTGATCTATTACGGCGGCCCGATTCTCACCATGAATGACGCACAGCCTCAGGTGGAGGCCGTAGCCGTTAGCGCCGGGGTGATTACCGCCATCGGCTCGGCTCAGGAGTTGGAGGCCTTGCGCGGTCCGGCCACGCGCATGGCGGACTTGCAGGGGCGCACGCTGATTCCGGGTTTTGTGGACCCGCACAGCCATATCGGCGGCGTGGGGCTGCAGGCCATTTCGGCCAATCTGCTGCCTCCGCCCGACGGAGGCAACGCCTCTATCGCCGACTTGCAGCAGACGCTGCGTGAATACATCAAGACTTCGCCCGAGGTCAAACAGCTGGGTATCGTGCTCGGCTTTGGTTATGACGATTCCCAGCTTCAGGAGCGGCGCCACCCTACACGGGATGACCTCGATGCCGTCTCCCGGGATCTGCCGATTGCCGTGATTCACCAGTCCGGGCACTTCGGTGCACTCAATTCGGCAGCTTTGGCCCGTGCCGGCATTGGTCCGGGCACCCCCAACCCCGAGGGCGGAGTGATTCGTCGCCGTGCTGGCAGCCAGGTACCCAATGGGGTGCTGGAGGAGAACGCCTTCTTTGACAGTCTGAGCAGGGTCATGCCCGATCTCACGCTGGAGCAATCCATGGACTGGCTGGAGAAAGCCCAGCAGCTTTATCTGGAGTTCGGCTACACCACGGTGCAGGACGGTCGCTCCAACGTAGGCTCGATCGCCGTGGACATGGCGGCTGCCGAGGCGCGTCGGTTGGTCATCGACGTGGTGTCCTATCCCGACATACTGCAACTGGGTGATGGCGCGCTGGCTCACAAGCTCAAGTTCAGCCGTAGCTATACCAATCGCTTCCGCATTGGCGGTGTCAAGCTCACGCTTGATGGCTCGCCCCAGGGCAAGACGGCCTGGCTGACCGAGCCGTATCTGGTGCCGCCCGATGGCCAGAAGGCTGGCTACCGTGGCTATGGGGTGCTAAGCGATGCTAGGGTCAACGAGCAGGTGGCCAAGGCCATCCACAACGGCTGGCAGATTCTGGTGCATGGCAACGGAGATGCGGCGATTGATCAGTTCATCGCTGCCGTCCGTGCCAGCGGCCCTGTGGAACAGGCGCGTGCCGTACGTCCGGTGCTGATCCACGGTCAGACGCTGCGACGCGACCAGGTGAGTCAGCTCAAGGAGTTGGGCATTTTCCCGTCGCTGTTTCCCATGCATACCTTTTACTGGGGCGACTGGCACCATGATTCGGTGCTCGGTGATCCGCGCGCGCAGAACATCTCGCCGACAGGCTGGGTGCTGGGCGAGGGCATGGTGTTCACATCTCATCATGATGCGCCTGTGGCCCTGCCATCGTCTATGCGTGTGCTCGATGCCACGGTGAATCGCACGACGCGCTCAGGGCGTGTGCTGGGGCCGGAGCATCGCGTCTCTCCCTGGGTGGCGCTCAAGGCGCAGACCATCTGGGCGGCCTACCAGCATTTCGAGGAAGACCGCAAGGGCTCCATCGAGGTCGGCAAGCTGGCCGATCTGGTCGTGCTTTCGGACAACCCGCTGACCGTGCCGCCGCATCAGCTTTCCAATCTCCAGGTGCTGGAGACCATCAAGGAAGGGCGCACGGTTTACAAGCGCGACGGGTCAAACTTCTGATTTGAGGGCCGCTTGCGATTGATGGGTATGCGTTTGGGGGAATGTTTTTCACGCATCGCGCGAGCCGATAAGGGCGCGCAATGCACGCTCCAGTTGCTGGGCGTTTTCGTACACCAGCAGCCATTCGGGCTGAAGTAGTTCCGTCGGTGCAGGTGATGCAGGGCAGCTATCCATGGTCGCCAGTGGATCATCAGCCTTGAGCGCTACCACGGTTGGCTGGTTGGCCAGATCCAGACAGGCATGCGTCAGTCGGCGGCAGTAGTCGGCTATCGCAGCTGGCGGCGGCATCCTGGTGTGGGCAGTGGCGCGGTTCAGACTCTCGGCCAGCAGCAAAGCCGTGGCATAGACACGTACGGCATGTCGGTCATAGCGACGGGTGACAAAGGCCAGTCGCTCTGCATTGAGCCGTCCGCGCAGGGACCAGCGGCGCGAGGAATGGGCCTGGCCTACAGCTGCGCGCAGGGCGGCCAGCGATTCATGGGCCAGTGATAGCTGGCCGAGGGCGGTTTCTGCTGCATCGGCTTTCTGCTGCTGGCAGGCCTTGAGAATGAGATCCAGGCCATTGGCAAGTTGCTTGAGAAAGATCGAGGCGGCCCGGCCCATATCCTTGATGGGATTGGAGGTCAGCAGCACCTGGCTGAAGATAAGCCCGACCGCAGCACCGACCGTGACGTCCAGCAAACGGGCTCCGCCCGCCATGCTGGGGCCGAGCACCAGCACCAGAATCACCGAGACCCCGGCTTGAATCGGCACTACGGGCGCGGGGCCGATGATGGCGCCGAGCAGGATGGAGAGGAATGCGCCGAGACTCATGCGCAGCAACAGGTGCTGCTCGGGCAACTGCCACAGCAGATCGCCGATCACGATGCCCAGGGTGCACCCTATGAGCAGACTGCGTGCCTGCTTCAGATGGCTGGGCAGTCCGGGTGCGAGGCAGATCACGGCAGTGACCACGGCGAAGGCGGGCTTGGGGTGGCCCCAAAGTTGCTGGGCGATGACCCAGGCCAGCATGCTGGCCAGTGCTGCAGCAATCGCATCACGCAGGGCCAGCCTGGCCCGCGATGGAAAAGTGGTCTTGGCACGACGCCAGGCCAGCATGAACGGGGTGCTCCAGCGCAATCTCAAACTCCTTGGCATGGCGGTCGATCAGACTCTGATTCAAGGATGTTAGAGGGCACGGCGAGATTGCCCTGTGGGAAATACGCCACGCCACCCGAAAATGCAGGCCGGTGGATCAGTCCGCCGAGTCGTCGTACTGAGGCGGGGTCTTGCGA
Organism: Comamonas testosteroni; assembly: GCF_030505195.1. NCBI lineage: Bacteria > Pseudomonadati > Pseudomonadota > Betaproteobacteria > Burkholderiales > Comamonadaceae > Comamonas > Comamonas testosteroni. The sequence goes on along the minus strand of NZ_CP129672.1, from coordinate 16,993 downwards.
AAGCCATTGGTGATGATGGCCAGATAGACAAGGCCGATGCTGCCCCAGATGAGGCCCGAACTCAGCGAGCTGGGCTCCACTTCCAGCCACATGGCGCCTACGCTCATGAAGCCCAGCACCGGGGTGACAAGATAGCGCAGCAAGTCGCCTGGACTGTGCCAGCGGCCCTGGCGCCACATATATTCAGCCAGCACCGACAGATTGACAAAGCTGAAAGCCGTCAGCGCGCCGAAGCTGATCAGGGCGACCACATATTCCAGGCTCAGAAAGCCAGCGGTCAGTGCCACCGCGCCCACCAGCACAATGTTGTAGGAAGGCGTGAAGGACTTGGGGCTGATATGGCCGAAGAAGCGCTTGTTGATCACGCCGTCACGGCCCATTGCATGCATCAGGCGCGATACACCAGCGTGAGCCGCGATGCCCGATGCCATGACGGTGACGATGGCAAAGGACAGCACCACTGACCGGAACAGCGCGCCGCCCACCAGATAGAGGATCTCGGGCTGGGTTTCGTCTACGGCCTCGAAGTACTGAGCGGGGTTGCCGGGGAAATAGAGCTGCAGAAAATAAGTGGCCATGATGAAGATCAGGCCGGAAATCAGCGCCGTCAGAAAAATGGCCTTGGGCAAGGTGTTTCGGGTGTCGTGGGTCTCTTCGGCCAGTGAACTCAGCGAGTCAAAGCCCGTGAACGAAAAACAGAGAATGGTGGCTCCCGTAATCAGTGCGCCGATTTCGGCCTGGGAGCTCCAGAAGGGCGACAGCGTCCACAGGCCCTGGCCGCCATGTTCGGCAATCGCGCCCAGGGCATTACGGCCTGCATGCAGATCGCGCCAGACCATGCAGGTGAAGATGGCGATGATGAGCAGTTGGAAGAAGACGATCAAGCCATTGAAATGGGCGACAAAGCGAATGCCGCGCAGATTCACACAGACCATCAGCGCGGTCAGGCCGACGATCCAGACCCAGTGGTTGACCTCGGGGAACATGGATGCCAGATAGATCCTGGCCAACAAGATATTGACCATAGGCGAGAGCAGGTAGTCCAGCAACGACGACCAGCCCACCATGAAGCCCACATTGGGGTGAATGGCCTTTTGCGCATAGGTGTAGGCAGAGCCCGAAGAGGGGTAGCACCGGATCATGTGGCCGTAGCTCAGCGATGTCAGCAGCACGGCCAGCAAGGCGACAAAGTAGGAGGTGGGCACATGCTGCAGCGAATCGCGCGAGACCATGCCGAAAGTGTCCAGCAATGTCATCGGCTGGATATAGGCCAGGCCGATGATGACCACATGCCATAGCAGCAGAGTCTTTTGCAGGCGAGCGGGGGAGGTGGTCGAGGCTGCCAAGGGAGGGCGATCAGTCGGTGCAGTCATCTTCTACAAGAACAAGAGAGCCGGCACAGAACCTGCACCGGCCTGCGCGTGGCAATGTGCCGCAGAGATAAGTCCCAGCTTGGTTGCCACTGTGTTGTCAATGGTTTGGATATACGCCGAAGCAGGGGGCCGTTCTTGACCTCCGCTGAGCCTCGGATCGGGCAGCAACGAAAATCCGGCATTATCGGATTTTGTTACTTCCTAGGTTGCTTATGATGAAAATCGCATTCATTGCGGCCCGGTATCAGCACAGCTTGCTATGACGGGAAGAGCATGCAAGTGCTCAGCCTCAACTCTCTTGCAGCAGAGACTGAATGCATTGCCATTCGGCTTCGGTCACGGGGGTAATGGAGAGACGATTGCCTTTTTGCAGCACGCGCATCTGTGCCAGTTGAGGTTGCTCGCGTAGTTCTGGCATAAGCAGTGGGCGGATCTTTTTCAGCGCCTGCACATCCAGCATAAGCCAGCGCGGTTTGTCTGTCTGGGACTTTGGGTCGTAATAGGGGTCCGCAGGGTCGAACTGGGAAGGGTCCACACGCAGATTGCCGGCAATGCGGGCAATGCCGTAAATCCCGGGTTCGGCGCAACTGGAATGCCAATACAGCACGCCGTCACCCACCTGCATATCGTCACGCATGAAATTGCGTGCCTGGTAATTGCGCACGCCATTCCAGGCGATGGTCTGTTCGGGGGATGCCAGAGCGTGGTCAATGGAGTACTCGTCGGGCTCGTTCTTCATGAGCCAGTAACGCTGGGCTTGGGGGCTGATGTCGTTCATAGGTGCATTGTCGGCGAGGAGGTTGCTGTCTCAGTCCGCACGGTCGCGTTGCCAGGAATCGCGATCCTGCTGCCAACTGCGCACCAGGTCGCTATTGCGTTGCAGCAGATTTCGGGCGTCCAGCCAGCGGCCCGAAATGTCCAGCTCGGCTTCTTCCACGACTCGCATACAGTCCTGAATATGGCGCTCGCCCAGATAGCGCAGAGTCGCGTAGCCTATCGATGCAGCTGCGAGCTGGCCCAGTAGCGGCACATATTTGGCGGCCTGCCTGGTGCTCATGCGCAAACCCATGGCTTTGCCGAGGCGCAGCACCATGTCGCGGGTGATGAACTTGCCGATCAGCACGGAGCCAACCATGGCGATGGCTTTCTGGACTTGCTCGCGCTTGCTGGGCGTGAGTTGGTCGAGTTGCTCTGGCGTCAGCCCGAACTCCTGGTTGATGCGCGGATAGAGCTGTGCGAGCAGGGCGGCATCTGCAGCCCAGTCCAGACCGGGTATGGGGATGGCACTGGCGGCCGCGCTGACGAGTGCCCGTCTTCTCAGTAGTTTGCGGGCCCGTTCAGCGGCTTGGGCAATGTCTTTGCGCTCCGCTCTGGTCGCACTAAGGTTTCTGAAGCTCGGGTCTTTTTTCCACATATTCGATAAGGAGATGACGGAAATAGAAAAAGGGGCTGGTCGGCCCCTTTTGGTCGGAACTCAGATTCAGTTGGCCTTACCGCGCACCATGCCATAAATAAACAAAAGAATCACGGCTCCAATGACCGATGCAATCCAGCCTGCGGTTTGTCCGGGCTGGTACCAGCCCATGGCCGAGCCCAGATAGGTAGCTACAAACGAGCCGACGATACCGAGAAGAATCGTCATGATCCAGCCCATGCTGTCATTGCCGGGCTTGATGGCCCGGGCAATCAAACCGACGATAAGGCCGACGATGATGGTTCCGATGATGGACATATTCTGTTCCCTGTTGGTGCTTTGACAAAAGTGACTCTACGCGGCCCGACGGTCCGACTCTGTCGGACGATTCTGAATGTAGGCGCGAGAGCGGCTCTTGCGTGAAAACACACAGAGGCATGGGCTACATCGGGGCCCAAGGGCGAAACAAAAACGCCTGCAGAAAGCAGGCGTTTTGGTCAAGCCCCGATTCGGAATCAGGGCTGCAATGGGCCCAGGGCGCTATATGCAGCAGCCGTGGTGGCCGAGGCGTCAGCACCTTCGACGCGGCGGGCGCCGTCAAAGCGGCGCGCCCAGTAGGAGGTCTGCATGCTTTCCACACGTACGCTGGCACCTGTGCGCGGTGCGTGGATGAATTTGCCATCACCCACGTAGATGCCCACATGGCTGAATGTGCGGCGCATGGTGTTGAAGAAGACCAGATCACCGGGCTTGAGGTCGCTGCGGTCAATCTGCTGAGTGGCATTGGCCTGTTCGGCAGAGACGCGAGGCAGAACCTTGCCCATGGTCTGGGAGTAGATGGCACGCACAAAACCGCTGCAGTCGAAGCCGGTTTCTGCGTTGGTGCCGCCCAGGCGATAGGGAACGCCAAGGAAGCCCATGGCCGTCACTACCAGATCGGAGGTTTTTTCGGCCACGTTCTGACGTGCTTCGCGCACGAAGTCAGTCGTCTTCTCGGCCACGGAATGGCGAGCTTCACGCAACTGGGTGATGAGGCCGCGGTTGACCAGCAACTGGGCCATGTCGTCGTCACGCTGCTCGCTAGGCGCCGCGTGCGCGGAGGTAACGCCGACAAATAGAAGTGCAATAAGCCATCGGGACATGGGGCGTGAGGGTAACACGTTCATTTGTAGGATGGGGGCTCTATTCCCAATTTTTCTCTCGGTTTTTGATGCGGCGCAGCAAGTGAGCTGCGGGCATAAGCTTATTGCGTGAGGTGCTCTCAAATTTGCAGCGTATTGCCGTACGTAATTTCCCCATTCTGGTGAATGCGGATCGGGAATGCACCAATTCATGTTATGGACATGCAAAAGGCGTTGCATTGACGGACTTTTCACCTCAGCATGCGCTTGCAGCGACAATAGCGCCATCGATTGCAGCCGACGTGACACGCTTTCTCAGCGTGCCGCGCGCCTGTCTTGCGCAAGCGCTGCGCTTTTTAGCAGCGGCTTGACACGGTTTTAAGAAAGATTTGCCATGTTGTTAGAAGCTTCCGAGTCGCAACTGGTTCTGGTGGACTACCAGGACAAGCTGATGCCCGTCATTCACGAAGGCGCGCAAGCGCTGGCCAATGCTGTCAAGCTGGCCAGGATGGCGCAGCTGCTGGATGTGCCTGTCTGGGGAACGGAGCAGAACCCCTCGCGCCTTGGCGCCAACAATGCGGAGCTGAAGGAGCTGTGCCAGAAGACGCTGGAGAAAATGTATTTCAGCGCCGTGCCGGAGGGTCTGGGCGAATGGCTGCGTCCTCCCGCCAAGCCGCAGGGCGGCAATGCGCGCAGCCTGCCCAAGCATCTGCAAAAGCCCCAGCAGCAGGCCCCCGAGCGCAATATGGTGGTGATTGCGGGCTGCGAAACCCATGTCTGCCTGTTGCAGACGGCGCTGGAGCTGCTGGAAGACGAGTTCGATGTGTGGGTGGTGACGGATGCCTGCGGCTCGCGCACCGAGCGTAACCGGGATGCGGCATTTGACCGTCTGGCCGGGGCAGGAGCCGAGCTGGTGACCACCGAGATGGTGATGTTCGAGTGGCTGCGCACCTGCGAAGACCCTGCCTTCAAGGAGATGCTGGCGCTGGTCAAGTAATCGCTTGCAGCTCTTCAGGAAATAGGCGCCTCTAGGGCGCTTTTTCTTTTGACTGCGCGTTGATCGTCACATTTCTATTTAGTGGAAGTCAGATCCCAGGAGTCGCTGTCCGGCTTGACAGGCAGTCTCCATGGGGCCCCCGAGGAGTCAGGAGCACTACGCCGGACGCTATGGCGCGGGGGGACACGATATCCGAGAAGAGTCCTTCTAGGAGGATCCAGGAACTGAACGTGCTCGGGGCCGGTGCTCTGGCGCGGCGTTGGTGCGATAGTCAAGTGCTGTCAGTTTTTGGCAAGCGCATTATGAATAATTATGAATTCAGAAAGCTCTCTGCAATCGACGGAGAGTCAAGGAGACATATTCATGACCACGCATTTCGAAGATTTCTACCAGCGCTCCATTGATGACCGCGACGGCTTCTGGGCGGAGCAGGCCGGGCTGGTCGATTGGCAGCACAAGCCGCAGCAGATCTGTGACTACAGCAACCCGCCATTCGCCAAATGGTTTGTGGGCGGTACAACGAATCTTTGCCATAACGCCATTGACCGCCATCTGGCTGCGCGTGGCGATCAAAACGCGTTGATCGCCATTTCTACCGAAACCCGTACCGAAAAGATCTATAGCTATCGCGAGCTGCATGCGGAGGTCAATCGCATGGCCGCCGTACTGCAGTCGCTGGGTGTGCAAAAAGGCGACCGCGTGCAGATATATATGCCCATGGTTGCCGAGGCCTGTTTTGCCATGCTGGCCTGCGTGCGCCTGGGCGCCATTCACTCCGTGGTGTTCGGCGGCTTTGCCTCGGGCGCGCTGGCGTCGCGCATTGATGATGCTGAGCCCAAGGTCATCATCAGCGCCGATGCGGGCTCGCGCGGCGGCCGCGTCGTGGCCTACAAGCCTTTGCTGGATGAAGCGCTCAGGCAGTCCAGTCACCAGCCCGCTGCTGTGCTGATGGTCAACCGCGGACTGGCTGAAATGCCCATGAAGGCGGGCCGCGACCATGACTGGTCGGCCTTGCGTTCCCGGCACCTGAATGCGCAGGTGGATTGCGTCTGGGTGGAATCGACCCATCCCAGCTACACCCTCTATACCAGCGGCACCACGGGCAAGCCCAAGGGCGTGCAGCGCGATACGGGCGGCTATACCGTGGCGCTGGCGGCCAGCATGCCGCACATCTTCGATGCCCAGGCAGGACAGACCTTCTTCTGCACCAGCGACATCGGCTGGGTCGTGGGTCATAGCTACATCATCTATGCGCCGCTGATTGCGGGCATGGCCACGGTGATGTACGAGGGTCTGCCGGTCAACCCCGATGCCGGCGTTTGGTGGAGCATTGTCGAGAAATACAAGGTCACGCACATGTTCTCGGCGCCGACGGCGATTCGCGTGCTCAAAAAGCATGATGCGGATTACCTCAAGCGTTACGACATCTCCAGCCTCAAGGCCCTGTGGCTGGCCGGCGAGCCGCTTGACGAGCCCACGGCGACCTGGATCAGCCAGGCCATCAACAAGCCCATCATCGACAACTACTGGCAGACCGAGACCGGCTGGCCCATCATGACGCTGTGCAACGGTGTGCAAAAGCAGGCCACGCGTTTTGGCAGTCCGGGCCGGGCTGTCTATGGCTACAACGTCAAGCTGATCGATGATGCCAGCGGCGAGGAGTTGACCCAGGCGAATCAGAAGGGCGTGCTCGCGATTGAAGGTCCGCTGCCGCCCGGTTGCATGCAGACGGTCTGGCGTGACGACAACCGCTTTGTCAACACTTACTGGAAGAGCATTCCGGGTCGTTTGATCTACAGCACCTTCGACTGGGGTATCCGCGATGAGGACGGCTACTACTTCATCCTCGGCCGTACCGATGATGTGATCAATGTGGCGGGCCATCGCCTGGGCACCCGCGAGATCGAGGAGAGCATCTCTGCCCATGCCCAGATTGCCGAAGTGGCCGTGGTCGGCGTTGCCGACAATCTCAAGGGCCAGGCTGCGCTGGCCTTTGCCGTGGTGCGCGATGCTGCCTTGGTGGCCGATGAGGTCTTGAGCAAGGCCCTCGAAGCCGATGTGATGAAGCTGGTCGACGCGCGTCTGGGAGCGGTTGCGCGTCCGTCGCGTGTGATCTTCGTCACGGCTTTGCCCAAGACGCGCAGCGGTAAGTTGCTGCGCCGGGCACTGCAGGCCGTGGCCGAAGGTCGTGATCCCGGTGACCTGAGCACCATGGAAGATCCGGCGGCCCTGGTCCAGGTGCAACAGCGTCTGTAACTTCCGCAACGGTTGTTGCGCAGCTTCACTCCCGTGGCCAGCGCCGGCGGAGCGGCGCGCCGGGATTGCAGCGAATCTATAGTTCAAGGCCTGCGACCATCAAGGCGCGGGCCTTGCTGTTTGCAGCCTAAAATCGCCCGATCACGCCGCGCAGTCCGCTGCCTGGCGCTACGGAATTGAAAAACTTCGAGAAAGAGCTGTCGTGCAAGTTGCATCCTCCATCTTCAAGGCCTATGACATTCGCGGCATTGTGCCGTCGACACTGACTGAAGACGTCGCCCGTGGCATCGGCCGCGCATTCGGCATGGCAGCGCTGGTCGCCGGCGAGAAAACCGTGGCGGTGGGCCGTGATGGCCGTCTGTCGGGTCCTGCGCTGTCGGCCGCATTGATGCAGGGCCTGACCGAGGTGGGCGTGAATGTGATCGACATCGGCCTGGCCACCACGCCCATGCTGTACTTTGCCGCCGCCACCTTGTGCACCAGCGGCATTCAGGTGACGGGCAGTCACAACCCCAAGGATTACAACGGCTTCAAGATGGTGCTGGCAGGCCGTGCCATTTATGGCGAGGAAATCCAGGCCTTGCGCGTGCGCATGGAAACGGAGGACTGGACGATTACCGGTGCTGGACAGATCAGCAGGGCCGATGTGCTGGCCGATTACACCGCCCGTATCGTGGGCGACGTGAAGCTGGCGCGGCCCATGAAGATTGTGGTGGACTGCGGCAACGGCGTGGCCGGTGCATCGGCGCCCGCCATCTTCCGTCAGCTGGGCTGCGAGGTGATCGAGCTGTTCTCCGAAGTCGACGGCAACTTCCCCAATCATCATCCCGACCCCAGCAAGCCCGAGAACCTGCGCGATGTGATCCAGGCCCTGCAGACCAGCGATGCCGAGCTGGGTCTGGCTTTTGACGGTGACGGCGACCGCCTGGGCATTGTGACCAAGGACGGCCAGAACATCTTCCCCGACCGTCAGATGATGCTGTTCGCCAAGGATGTGCTTTCGCGCGTGCCTGGCGGCTCCATCGTGTTCGATGTCAAGTGCACCCAGCGTCTGGCTCCCGAGATCGAAGCTGCCGGCGGCAAGGCCGTGATGTACAAGACCGGCCATTCGCTGGTCAAGGCTCGCATGAAGGAGCTGGGCGCGCCGCTGGGTGGCGAGATGAGCGGCCATATCTTCTTCAAGGAGCGCTGGTACGGCTTTGACGATGGCACCTATGCCGGCTGCCGTCTGCTCGAAATCGTCAGCCGCGAAACCGACCCCAGCGCACTGCTCAAAGCATTGCCCACCAGCTTCTCCACGCCCGAGCTCAATGTGGCCTGTGCCGAAGGCGAGCCCCATCGTCTGGCAGCCGAGTTGCAGGCGCTTGCTGCCATGGAGTTTGCTGAACCTGCCCAGGTCAGCACCATTGACGGGCTGCGCGTGGACTGGGCCGATGGCTTCGGCCTGATCCGCGCCAGCAACACCACGCCGGTGCTCGTGCTGCGCTTTGAAGGCCATACACAGCAAGCCTTGCAGCGCATCGAAGCGCAGATGCTGGCCTTGCTCAAGCGCGTCAAGCCTGACGCCCAGGTGGGCGCGTCCGCGCACTGATAGCAGCAGCACTTCAGTATGGCCAAACCGGCTCCCATGGGCTTTGCCCGTGCGCTGTTCAGTGCCCTGGCCTGGGCGGTGCAGCCGCTGCTGCGGCGCAAGTTGCGTCGCAGAGCGCTGGCTGAGCCAGGCTACGGCTTGGCCGTGCCTGAACGCTTCGGCCATTACCAGCCTGCAGATCTGGGGTGCGATGGACGCGGCCGATGGGTGTGGATTCATTCGGTGTCGCTGGGCGAGACCCGAGCTGCCGCCATTTTGATCAAGGCCTTGCGCGAGCGCATGCCGGCTATGCGTCTGCTGCTGACGCACAGCACCGCGACGGGGCGAGAAGAGGGCGCAAAGCTTCTCCAATCAGGCGATGTTCAGGTCTGGCTGCCTTGGGACACGCTGGGCGCAACGCAGCGCTTTATTGCGCAGTTTCACCCCGCCGTGGGTGTGCTGATGGAAACCGAGATCTGGCCCAATCTGATTGCAGGCTGTGCCAACGCAGGCATTCCCCTGGTGCTGGCCAACGCGCGGCTCAATGCCAAGTCCGAAGCGGGGGCGCTCAAGATAGGGGCGATTTCGCGCCCGACCTATGGTGCACTGGCAGCCGTCTGGGCACAGAGTGAGGAAGATGCGCGCCGCCTGCGTAATGTGGGCGCGCAGGTCAGCGCCGTGCTGGGCAATCTGAAATTTGATGTGCAGCCCGACGAGCATTTGCTGAGTCTGGCTGCGAGCTGGAAGCAGCGCTTGAGCAAGCCCGTCGTGCTCTTTGCCAGTAGCCGCGAGGGTGAAGAAGCCCAGCTGCTGGAGCAGCTTAAATGCCAGCCGCAAGCAATGCAGGCTGTGCAATGGCTGATCGTGCCGCGTCATCCGCAGCGCTTTGAGGCAGTGGCGCAGCTGATTGCGGATGCGGGCTTTGCGGTATCAAGGCGCAGCCAGTGGGGAGCGCAGCCGCCCGCGCTGGACAACGCTATATGGCTAGGCGATTCCTTGGGCGAGATGCCGCTGTACTACGCCATGTCGCATCTGGCGTTGATGGGCGGCAGTTTTGAGCCTCTGGGCGGGCAGAACCTGATTGAGTCGCTGGCCTGCGGCACGCCCGTGATTCTGGGACCACATACCTTTAATTTCAGCCAGGCGTCTGAGCTGGCCGTGCAGGCCGGTGCAGCCATCCGCAGTGCCGATATGGCCCAAGCCGTGCAGGATGCGCTGGCCTGGGCTCAGAACGGTGCTGACTTGGACGCCGCCAGCGCCAAAGCACGTGACTTCATGGCGCAGCATCGCGGCGCAGCCGGTGCTACGGCGGATGCGATTGTGCGGCTGATGAACTCCTGAAATAAGAGCTGCTTGCGCTTATTCAGCAAGTATTTCAGATAAGAAATAGCAAAATTATGTTTTGTATAAAGCGCTGACAGCTATTGTTTCAGTAGCGATTGCTTCACCATTGTTCCCGCTAGCTGTTTCGCTACTTAACGTGCTTTGCGTTGGGGCGCTACAGGTAGGGCAGGTACTGCGGGTGTTTGGGGCGTGGCTTTTTGAACGACCGGCGCTGGCAAAGTCAGGCTGTCAATGCTGCGCAGATCATCATCTGTCAGCACGCCCGCAGCCTGCTTGAGCTTGAGCTGGCCCAGCAGCACCTGATAGCGGGCATTGGCCAGATCGCGCTCGGTTTGGTAGACCTGACTCTGGGCGTTGAGCACATCGATATTGATGCGCACGCCAACCTCATACCCCATTTTGTTGGCTTCCAGCGAACTCTGACTGGAAGCGAGCGCGGCTTCCAGCGCCTTGACCTGGGCCTGGCCGGATTGCACGCCCAGGAAGGTGGTACGCGTAGCCTGCTCCACGTTGCGGCGGGCATCGTCGAGCTGGGCGCGGGCTTTTTCCTCCAGCGCCACGGTTTCCCGGATGCGGTTCTGCACCGCAAAGCCCGCAAACAGCGGCATGTTCATGACCACGCCGATCTGGGCAGCGTTGGTGCGATAGCTCAGGGGAATGGACGGAGTCATGGAGCCGTTGGGATAGCGGTTGACCACATAACCGGCCTGCAGGTCCACGGTGGGCTTGTGGCCGGCCTCGGCCTTCTGCGTGTCCAGCCTGGCAATGTCCAGGGCCAGCTGGGCCTGGCGCAACTGGGGCTGGGCGGCCAGTGCCTTGTCCACCCAGTCTTGCATATTGTCGGGCTCCACCCTGGGCAGGGTCAGCGGTGCAGCCAGCGGTGTGGGCTGAATGCCGACGCGGCCCACGAGCTGATCCAGGGCCACGCGCTTGACTTGAAGGTCATTTTGCGCAGCGATTTCCTGGGCCGTGACCAGATCGAAGCGGGACTGGGCTTCGCGCGAATCGGTGATGGTGGCCGTGCCGACTTCGAAATTGCGCTTGGCCATCTCGAGCTGGGTGCTGATGGCCTGCTTTTGTGACTGGGCCACCTGCACGCTGTCCTGGGCCGCCAGCACATCGAAATAAGCCTGGGCTACACGCACGATCAGGTTTTGTGCAGCCGCATCCAGCTGAGCTTGGGCCACATCCACGCCGCGCTGCCCCTGCTCGTAGGCAATTTTGTTGGCAGGACGGTACAGCGGCTGCTGGGCGCTGAGCTGGACGTTCTGCTGCGTGTTGTTGAAGCTGCTGGCCATGCCGGGGAGGGGCACGGAGGTATGGATGTCCACATGGGTGCGGTTGGCACCCGCCGATAGACCCACGTTGGGCAGCAGCCCGGACAGTGCCTGATCGGCGCGGCTGGCCGCCGCTCTCGCATCGGCTTGTTGGGCCTGCCATGAAGCGTCATAGCCACGGGCCTGTGCTACCAGCTCCGACAGGGTCTGGGCCTGTGTCTGAGCGCCGGCCCATGCCAGCAGAACTCCCAAGGAAATGGCACGCAGCGCGTGGGCGGAGGGGGCTTGCAGAGGCCTGGGCAGCTTGGTCATAGATGTCAGGTTTGGGCGGTCTCGATCACAACAGGGAACTCAACAGGCAGGAGGCGGGGATGCCGGACGGTCTCAGTAACGGGGCACGCCGGGATCGGCGCTGAGCGACCAGGCATCAATGCCACCCGTGATATTGCTCACGTCCTCGAAACCGTTGTTGACCAGGAAGGCCGCTACGCTCATGCTGCGGGCGCCATGGTGGCACAGGCAGGCAACGGGGTGGTCGGGGTCCAGCTCCTGCAGGCGCCCGGGGATATCGTGCATGGGAATGCAGCGCAACTCGAAGCCTTCACCGGGCTGAATGCTGGCCAGGGTGACTTCCCAGGGTTCGCGCACATCCAGCACTACGGGCTTGACGCCGTTCGCGGCATGAGAAGCCAGCCATTGCTGGAACTGGGCGGGCAAGACCTGGGTCAACATAAAAACTCCTGGTGGCCGGCCGTCGAATCTGCGGGCAGGCCCTGACACTGAAAGACAGGCCCTGCCGGATGCACCGAAGTGACGGTTGCATAAAGCAGGGCGAACGCAACAAGCGTTTAGAACGAGAAGCGCGAAGGCTCTTCAAAGCCCACGAGGCGTGTGGCAGCGGTATCCCAGGGTTGCTGGACTTCGAAGTTGTTGCCGTTCTTGGTCACCAGCGTGAAGCGCATCACGGGCATGTGACCGACGATGGCGGCAATGCGGCCGCCTTCGTTGAGCTGGGCGTAAAGGGCGTCGGGGACCTGAGCCACCGAGCCGCTGAGCACGATCACGTCAAACGCACCCTGAGCCAGGGAGGCTGTGGCACCGTTGGCTAGCTTGACTTCGACATTCTTGACGCCGGCGCTGAGCAGATTCTCACGGGCCATTTCGGCCAGCTCGGGGTCGATCTCCAGCGTCACGACTTCCTTGGCCTGGGCGGCCAGCAGGGCTGCCATATAGCCGGAGCCGGTACCGATCTCGAGCACGCGGTCGGTGGGCTTGATCTTCACGTCTTGCAGCATGCGCGCTTCGATCCTGGGTGCCAGCATGTGCCAGCCTTTGGCTGCAGCTTCTTCGGCAGTGCCCTTCAGGGGGACTTCAATGTCCATATAGGCCATGTTCGCGTATTCGGGCGACACATAGTCTTCACGGTGGACCTTGCCCATCAGCTCCAGCACGGACTCGTCCAGCACGTTCCAGGGACGGATTTGCTGTTCGATCATGTTGAAACGAGCCTGCGCGTGCACATCGCGCGGGTCCACTTGGGCATTCATTGGCAGGGCCATGGTATCTCCGGGGAAAGACTTATCAGGACAAACCATCGATTCTACGAGCCTCGGAGGCTTCTTGCGGCGGCTCGGCGCTTTTTGAGGGGGCGCCAGACCATTTACGGCGCATCCAGTTGGCAAAATCATCGAGATAGCAGTACACCACGGGCACCACGACCAGGGTCAGCAGCGAGGAAGTGATGACGCCGCCGATCACGGCCTGGCCCATGGGGGCGCGCTGCTCGGAGCCTTCGGTGACTGCAAAGGCCAGCGGCACCATGCCGAAGATCATGGCTAGCGTGGTCATCAGGATCGGGCGCAGGCGTACCCGTGCCGCCAGCAGCAGCGCTTCATTGCGCGGCAGGCCCGGTTCGGTCTGGCCGCTGGCATCGTTGGTACGGGGCTCACGGGCGCGAATGGCAAAGTCCACCAGCAAAATCGCGTTCTTGGTCACCAGACCCATGAGCATGACCACGCCGATGATGGAGAACATGGACAGGGCCGAGCCAAACATCATCAGGGCCAGCACCACGCCAATCAGTGTCAGCGGCAGCGAGGTCATGAGCGCCAGGGGCTGAAGAAAGCTCTTGAACTGGCTGGCCAGAATCATGTAGATGAAGATGATGGCCAGCAGCAGCGCGGAAATCGCGTAGCCAAAGGATTCGGCCATGTTCTTGGCCGCACCGCTGAACTGGTAGCTGTAGCCGGGCGGCATGGGCACGGTGGCCAGCGCCTGCTTGATATCGGCCGTGACCTCGCCCGTGCTGCGCAGATAGACATTGGAGTTGATGGCTACCTCGCGGTTGAGGTTGCGGCGGTTGATCTGGCTGGGGCCGGTGCTGTCTACCACGCTGGCAACCTGGTTTAGGCGCACGATGCGCATGCCGCCATCTCCTGCAGACAGTGCAAACGGCAGGCGCTCCAGGTCCTGGGGCGTGGTGCGCGCCTCGGGCTCGAGCCGCACGTTCACGTCGTAGGTCTGGTCGTCGCTGGCCCTCCAGTTGCCCACGGTCTGGCCCGCGACCCAGGTGCGCAGGGCACTGGCCATGTTGCCTATCGACAGACCCAGGTCGGCCGCGGCATCGCGATGGACCTCGATTTTGACCATTGGCTTGTTGGGCTTGAGGCTGGAGTCCAAATCGACCAGGCCCGGAATATCGTCGATTCGCTCCTGCACGATCTGGCTCAGGCGGGCCAGTTCGTCCAGATCCGGGCCCATGAGTGAGAACTCGACCTGCTTTTGCCCGCCCACGGCCTCGCGCAGGCCCACATGGGTGAGCTTGATGCCTGCAATCGCCCGTAGCCTGGGACGCAGGTAGGCCGAAATCTCGTCCACATTGCGGTTGCGCTGATGGCGGTCAACCAGTCGCACATAGATATTGGCGTAGTTCTTGCCGTTGGCATTGCCGGTGTTGATGGTGGTCAGCGTGTAACGCACCTCGGGCAAGGCGCGCAATATCTCCGTCACCTGTCTGGCCTTGGCTTCGGTGGCTTCGATCGAGGAGCCTTCGGGGGTGTTGAAGCTGATCGAAGTTTCCGAAAAGTCTGCCTTGGGCACAAATTCGGTGCCAAGCAGAGGTACAAGCGCGATGCTAGCTATGAAAATAACGAATGCCAGCGCCAGGGTGAGTAGCTTGTGGGCCAGCGACCAGCGCAGTATGCCCTGGTAGAAGTCCGAGAGCCGGTCACTCATGCGCTCCACCCAGGCCGTCACTCGCCCCAGCGTGCGGTCGTACAGGCTTTTGCTGCCATGCTCGCCATGGGCGTGAATCGCCGGGTCATGCCAAACGCTTGAGAGCATGGGGTCCAGCGTGAAGCTGACGAACATGGAGATCAGAACGGCAGCCACGATGGTGATGCCGAACTCATGGAAAAACTTGCCGATGATGCCGCCCATAAAGCCTATGGGCAGAAATACGGCGACGATGGAAAGCGTGGTGGCGAGCACAGCCAGCCCGATTTCCTGCGTGCCTTCCATGGCTGCCTGATAGGCGTTCTTGCCCATCTGTACATGGCGCACGATGTTCTCGCGCACCACGATGGCATCGTCGATCAGCAGGCCCACGCACAGCGAGAGCGCCATCAGTGTGACCATATTGATGGAAAAGCCGAACCAGTACATGAAGAGGAAGGTACCGATCAGCGCGATGGGTAGCGTCAGTCCCGTGATCACCGTGGAGCGCCAGGAGTTCAGGAACAGAAACACGATGAGCACCGTGAGCAAGGCACCCTCGATCAGCGTCTGGCGCACGTTGTCCACGCCCACGCGGATGGCGCGCGAGTTGTCGGCAATTGCCTGCAGGCGCACGCCGGGCGGCAGCTCGGGGGCGATGGACTTGATGGCTGCATTCAGGCCGTCGACCACCTCGATGGTGTTCTCGTCCTGGGCCTTTTGCACGGACATCAGCAGAGTGCGGCTGCCGTTGTACAGCGCAAGGGTCTGCAGCTCCTGCGCATCGTCCTGCACGCGGGCCAACTGGCCGACGCGGATCGGGGCGTCGTTGCGGTAGGCCACGATGATGCGGGCAAATTCCTCGGGGCGCTGAATGCGGGCATCGATCTGCACCACGCGTTCCTGGGCCTTGGAGCGGATAGCCCCCACGGGCAGGTCCTGGTTCTCGGCACGCACCGCCTGGGCAACCTGTTCGGGGGTGATGGAGTAGGCCTCGAGCGCCCGCGGGTCCAGATAGACATTGATCTCGCGCTTGGTGGCTCCCACCATGTTCACGGCGCCGACGCCGCGCACATTCTCCAGCCGCTTTTTCAGCACCTGATCGGCCCAGCTGGTCAGTGCAACCGCATCGGGCGGCGTCACGCTCTGGCCATCGGGGGCAGTCTCGCCATGCAGGGCATGGGGGTCTGGCAGCACGGCCAGCGACCACACTGCCGTGCTGGCCGGGTCGAAACGGATGACGCGCGGCTCCTTGACCTCGTCACGCAGAGTGGGACGCACTGCGGCGACCTTCTCACGCACATCGTCGGCAGCGCGGCGGCCGTCTATATGCAGCTGGAACTCGATGATGACGACGCTGGTGCCTTCGTAGCTGCGCGAGGTCAGGGCATTGATGCCGGCGACCGAGTTGACGCTTTCCTCGATCTTCTTGGTGACTTCGCTCTCCACGATCTCGGGCGAGGCTCCCGGATACTCGACGGTCACCACCACGACGGGAAACTCGATGTTCGGGAACTGGTCGACCTTGAGCCGTTGGTAAGAAAAAATGCCCAGCACCACAAATGCCAGCATGAGCATCGTGGCCAGCACCGGGTTTTTCAGGCTGATGCGCGTGAACCACATTTATGGGCTCCCGGGGCGATCTGCATCCGACGCCTTGGCGTCGGGGGCCGTAACGGCAGCTTGGCTCGACACTTCGACCAGCGTTCCTTCGCGCAGACCGCCGGTGCTGCCGGCCAGTATCCGGTCGCCCGCATTCAGGCCTTTAAGGATTTGAACCCAGGTTGCGCCTTCATGGGCGGACTGGCGACCCAGCTCAACAGTCCTGTGGATCACGCGAAGCTCTGTGCGGTCAGCCATGTCCTGGGCGCGCTCCGGCGCGGCCACGGCCGACTTGCCGGCTTGCAGCACTTGCACATAGGGCAGGGGTTTGTCGGTGCGCACGGCGGCCAGCGGGACGGCCAGTTGGCTGGCGTTGCCGGTCAGTAGGCTTCCTTGCAAGAACAGACCTGGACGCAAATGGGGAGAGCGTTGGCTGCGATTGTTCTTGGCGGCTTCGTCCGCTTGTACGGCCAGATAGGCCGCCACGGTGCGCGAGCCGGTCTGGGCGCTGGGATTGATGCGCACCACCTTGGCGCTGATGACCGTCATATCCTGGGGGGCACCGGGCACTTGCAGCGCGGCCATCTGGCCGACCTGGACCTGTACCGAATCTGCGGGAGCGAGCTGGGCCATGATTTCCAGCTTGCCTGGATCGACGACTTCGACGATGCGCGCTTCCACACCGACGCGCTCGCCGTTCTGGGCAAAGCGCTGGGCGATCTGACCGCTCATGGGGCTGGTGATGACGGCGTCCGTGACGGCCTTGCGCGCCGCATCGGCTGCGGCCTGGGCGGCGGCCAGATTGGCGCGGGCCGAATCCAGATTG